>DEHZ01000016.1 GCA_002352205.1 Flavobacterium sp. UBA2787
CTCTGCTCCCCTAGCCCCGATTGTAATGGAAAGCCTTGTGAAGGATTGTTGTATTTTTTCTTGGCGAAAAAAAGCGACCAAAGGAAGCTCTTTTTTTGACTTAGAAAAAAACAACAAGACAAACAAGCTTGGAATGGAAAGCGGGATTAGCTTCTAATACAACTAATCAGAGTAATTTTTAAAATGATTGGTGATTTGGCGGTTGTTGTAACGGTTGGCATTTCTGTTTACGGGAATGTATTGTTGGTTGATGTGTTTCATTTTGGGATAGTAGAAACGGAAATAGATTCCGCTTAAGATGCCAAAAAGGAATCCGCCGATGTGGGCAAACCAAGCGACACCACTTTCCTGAATTGGGTTTTGAGAAGCTGTGTAAACGCTGAAAAATTGTTGAGCAATCCAAAACAAAAGGAAAAGAAAGGCGGGAACGCTAAAGATTTTAATGATAAAAAGCATTTTGATTTTTGATTTTGGAAACATCACTAAATAGCATCCGAGGCAACCTGCTATGGCTCCACTTGCTCCTAAACTTGGAATTATTGAGTTTGGTGCGGAAAAAACGTGGGCTAAAGCGGCGGTTAGTCCGGCTAATAAATAGAATAGTATAAATCGTTTTCTTCCGACGGTGGATTCGATGTTGTCTGCAAAAATCCAGAGAAAAAGCATGTTTCCTATGAGGTGCATCCATCCGCCGTGCATGAACATGGAGGTGAAAAGTGTACTATATATAGGTGTTGGTCCCGGGTAATGCGGAACGCCTTGGATGTTGCCGACCAAATCGACTCCTTTTGTTATTTCGTAAGGAACTGTGCTGTAGGAATAGGTAAAAACTTCGCTTGGAATCTGCAGAAAAAAGAATACGGCAATGTTTATCGCAATAAAAACGTAACTGAAGAGAGGAAATTGTCCGCCTTTGACTTGGTCGTCGCCTATTGGAAAGAGCATATTTGTTTTTTTATCAAATATAAAAAATTGTTTTTTGAACTTTTGAAAAAAATTTCTTTAAAAAAAGTTTTTTGGTATCTTCGTCAAAAATAAAACTAGTTTGAAACTTATTAAATTTTTGGCCTTAGCGGAAAAACAACAATATGAAATTCTTTTTGACAAAGGCGTTGTTGTTGCTGAACGCAATGGAAAACCTGTGATTAAAAAACTCTACAGTTTAAATACTTTTTTTGTAGAGGTTCATTTCCATTTTGGCACGGAAGAAATTCTGTTCAAAAAAGTTTTTAAAGAAGGTGAATTATTAGACAGTTATTTGAGTGAATTTAAGTTGGTTTTACCAAAAATCAATTGATTATCCGTTTTTATTCTCACAAAGTTCTAGCAAAACGCCATGTGTAGCTTTAGGATGAATAAAAGCAATATCCAATCCCTCTGCTCCTTTTCTGGGTGTTTTGTCTATTAATTGAACTCCTTTTTGATCTAATTCTTGTAAATTTTCTTCGATGTTTTTTACTGCGATGGCAAGATGATGAATTCCTTCGCCTTTTTTTTCTATGAATTTTCCGATTGGTCCGTCGAGATCGGTGGATTCTAACAGTTCAATTTTGGATTGACCAATCATGAAAAAGGCGGTTTTGACTTTTTGCTCTTTTACTTCTTCGATGTTATAACATTTGAGTCCCAGCATGTTTTCCCAAAAAGGGATTGCTTCTTCCAGACTTTTTACGGCAATGCCGATGTGTTCGATGTGTGATAAATTCATAAAAGTAGTTTTTTAAATTAATTTTAATTTTACCAATTGGCGAATGAGATTCCGATTCCGAGTGTAGTTTGGCTGTGGTTGTAATCGACAAGTGTTTCGCCGTATCCATGAAAGAATTGAACATGACCTCTTAAGTGTCCTCTCATTGGAAAAACATAGTTTAATTGTATGCTTCCGCCTTTGATTCGGTCAAATGGATGTCTGACAATGGTATAAAACTCATGTCGGTTATACGAATAAGCCGCAGTAATTTCACCATTTCCGATGAATTTTGTTATGGTTGGATTTTCATCATCGGTGTCTGCGGAACGTATCCATGGATTTAAGGAGACAATCCAATTATTGTTTTCATATCCCAGATGGAAGATTATTCTGTTCCAACTTCTTGACAGTGGAAAATCACGCCCGTTTGATTCATGATTAATCGATACACCTGTTGAACGGAAATATCCGCCGAATGCTTTGATTTTTAATGGATAGACAAAGATTAATTCCGGTTCATAATTGAGTTCTCGGAATGCTCTTGACAAATCTTTGTTATAAATCTGCCAATACGCTTTTTGTGTATAAGCTAGCCAAATGTCTGCTTTTCCCCAAAACAAACCTTGAAGTAATTTAGTTTTGAAACTCAGTTGAAATTTTGCTTCGTAACGGTTGAAATCTTGTGCTTCTGTGGCGGAATAATCAGGATTTTCGCTGTAGGGTTTTTCATTTGGGTTACTTGACCATCTTCCGGCTGAAATATAGATTGGTTTATAGGAAACTAAGCGAAATGTACCTTTTTTGTGAATGGAATCGAGTTCCCATTGTTGAGAATAAGTTTTAGAAATAATATCTGTTTGCATCATTGGTTCTTCTAATGTTTGACTAATTGAAGTCAACGAAAAGCCAAAAAGTAAGCAAAAAAGCTTAAGAAATTTCATAGAGCAATTTTTCTCGAAAGATAGGTATTTTGTATAAAAAAAGTGTCAAATTTCTTTGACACTTTTTTATTAACTTTAAATTATAATTATGATTTTGCTTCTGCTTTTTTAGAAGCACAACATGCTTTTTTCTCGCCGGTTGCACAATCTTTTTTCTCTTCTTTTGAGCAAGCAGCTTTTTCAGTTTTAGCTTTATCTTTTTTCTTTTCTTTATTTTTTGGATCTGTTGCCATAGCATCTGCAGTTACGAAAAACGCGGCTACAACTAATAATGAAACTAATTTTTTCATGATATACGATTTTAAGAATTAACGATTTATTATTACAAATATATAATTTATTGTGATACTTTGACAAAAGCCAACATTTTTTAATGCAATTTTAAGATTTAGACTTATTCTTTAGAAAAAATCAATCTTACCTATTATTTTGAATTATTTTGATAATTTCTTGTTTAGAAAGAACTCCGGATTGTCGCCAAAGTTGTTTGCCATTTTGAAAAAGCATCATAGTTGGCACACCTCGCACTTGGTATTGAGCTGCTAATGGTTGGTTTTTATCAACATCTATTTTGATGATTGAAATATTTTCTCCCAATTCATCTTTCACTTCCTTTAAAATTGGAGCTAACATTTGACAAGGTCCGCACCAAGTAGCAAAAAAATCTACCAACACGGGTTTTGGAGAATTAATGATATCTGTAAAATTTGACATGTCAATAAAATTAATTCCAATTCATATAACCATCTTGTAAATCAATAATTTGCGTGAAACCTAATTCTACCATTTTCTTGGCAGCTGTTTGGCTTCTAGCACCGCTTCTGCAATAGATGTAAACAGGTTGGGTTTTGTCTAACTTTTGGATTTCGGTTTCAAAATTAGCATCATTTACATTAATATTTTTTGCTCCTTTGATAAAACCATCTGCATATTCTTGTGGCGTTCTAACATCAATGAGTTGAACATTTTCATTTGCAATTACCGTTTGAAATTCTGATTTTTGAACAACTTTAATTTTTGAATCTTTTTGGGATTGGCAAGAAAATGCAACAAATGCGAATAGAAATATCAAAATTATTTTTTTCATACTAATTATTTTAAAAATTATAAAGTACTCGGACAAACGTAGGCCGTTCTTTTAATTTCGGTTTGTTTTATAGCAGCATAACCACCTTTTACATCAATAACATTGTGATAGCCTCTTGCTTTTAGAATGGATGCGGCAATCATACTGCGGTATCCACCGGCACAATGCACATAGAAATCTTGTTCTTTTGGAAATTTGTTTAAATGTTCGTTTAGGAAATCTAGCGGAGTTGATGGTACATCGACTATATGTTCAGAAGCATATTCGCCCGGTTTTCTAACATCGAAAACGGGAACATTTTCTTTTATTTTTTCTTCTAAAACAGCAGCATCAACAGAAGTTACGGTGTCGTATTCCATACCGGCTTTTTTCCAAGATTCAAAACCACCTTTTAAAAAGCCTACAGTATTATCATAGCCAACACGTGCTAAGCGTGTGATAGTTTCTTCTTCCCTACCTTCTTCTGTAGTTACCAACAAAATAGGTTGCTTGTAATCTAAAATTAACGCACCAACCCATGGAGCAAATTGTCCGTCGATACCGATAAAGATTGATTTTGGAATATGTCCTTTAGCAAATTCTTCTTGATTACGAACATCTAAAACTAGTGCATCCGTTTCATTTGCAACGGTTTCAAACACATTAGGTTCAAATGCTTGAGCTTCTTTAATAATATTTTCTACGTTTTCGTAGCCTTCTTTGTTTAGTTTAACGTTCATTGGAAAATAGGCAGGCGGTGGTAATAAACCGTCGGTTACTTCTTTCACAAATTCTTCTTTGGTCATATTTGCTCTCAACGCATAATTTGTTGCTTTTTGTTCACCAATGCTGCCAACGGTTTCTTTGCTTAGGTTTTTTCCGCAAGCAGAACCGGCTCCATGTGCAGGATAAACAATTACATCATCGGCTAATGTCATGATTTTGGTTCGAAGACTATCATACAATAATCCGGCTAATTGTTCTTGTGTCATATCAGCGGCTTTTTGAGCTAAGTCGGGACGGCCTACATCACCTAAAAACAAAGTATCACCGCTAAAAATGGCATGATCTTTTCCGTTTTTATCCTTTAATAAATAGGTTGTACTTTCCATCGTATGGCCGGGCGTGTGCACGGCAGTAATAGTGATTTCGCCTAATTGAAATACTTCGCCATCTTTAGCAATGTGAGCTTTAAAACTGGGATTAGCATTTGGTCCGTAAACAATTGGTGCTCCTGTTTTTTCGGCTAACGTAACATGACCACTGACAAAATCTGCATGAAAATGGGTTTCAAAAATGTATTTAATTTTTCCGTTAACATTTTCTGCCTTATCAATATAGGGTTGGACTTCACGCAATGGATCAATAATAGCAATTTCGCCATTACTTTCAATAAAATAAGCTCCTTGAGCAAGACATCCTGTGTATATTTGTTCTATTTTCATAAATTACTAATTTTTGGTAAAATTAAATATTGCCAAGTAAAAAAATTGTAACAATAGTTACAAAGATAAGAAATTAAAAAAGCCTGAATCAATCAATTCAGGCTTTGACAAAAATTTATGATTGTTTTATAATAAGGTGGATGGGCAAACGAATTCTGTTGTTGGTATTGACGTTTTCTTGATTTCTGAAAAACCTCCGACAACATCTGAAAAATTTGAAAAACCATTTTGCTTTAAAATAGAAGCGGCTATTATACTTCTATATCCTCCGGCACAATTTAAAACGAATGGTTTATCTTTTGGAAATTCATTTAGACGTTTAGAAATTTCATTTAACGGAATATTGATTGCATCAATTACATGTTCTGCATTGAACTCACTTTTCTTTCTAACGTCTATTAAAAGTTTATTATTATTTTGAATTTCATGCGATAATTCTTGAGCAGTAATTCTATTTATTAACTCTATTTTTTTATTTGCATTTAACCAAGCATCAAAACCACCCTCTAAATATCCGATGACATAATCATATCCAACTCTTGAAAGGCGAATGATGCTTTCTTCTACCTTGCCGGGATAAGTTATGAGAAGAATTTTTTGTTTAATATTATCAATTAATTCTCCCACCCACATGGCAAAATTACTTTCCAATCCGATGTTTATGCTATTTGGAATGAATCCTTTTGCAAAATCTTCAGCTCTACGAGTGTCAAGCAAGAGAATATCTTTATTTGCTGAAAGTTTTTCAAAATCGTCTAACGACAGAGCAATTTTTCCTCTGTGCATTATTGTATCTAAACTTTCATACCCTTGAATATTCATCAATACATTTTTAGGAAAATAGGCTGGCGGAGTTGTTAAACCATTTAATAACTCGTTCACAAATTCGTCTTCTGTCATATCAGGTCGAAGTGCATAATTTGTTTTTTTCTGATTTCCTAAGGTATCAGTCGTTTCTTTGCTCATCATTTTTCCGCAAGCAGAGCCGGCTCCATGATTAGGATAAACGATTAAATCATCGGAAAGAGGCATGATTTTGTTTCGAAGCGAATGAAAAAGCATTCGAGCCAATTTATCTTGCGTTAAATCTGCAATCACATGTTGAGCCAAATCGGGTCTGCCCACATCGCCAATAAAAAGAGTATCACCGGAAATTATTCCGTGTTCTTTCCCGTTTTCATCAATTAATAAATAGGTTGTGCTTTCTAGCGTATGTCCGGGCGTGTGAAGAACTTTAATAGTATAATCACCAACTTTAAACAATTGATTATCTTCTGCTACCAAAGCATCAAAACAGGGTTTTGCAGTTGGTCCGTAGACAATTTTTGCTCCTTCTTTTTGGGCTAAATCTAAATGTCCGGAAACAAAATCGGCATGAAAATGCGTTTCAAAAACATACTTAATTTTAGCATTGTCTTTTTTTGCTCGATCAATATAGGGTTGAACTTCACGAAGTGGATCAAAAATAGCTGCTTCACCTTTATTTTCCACATAATAAGCAGCATGTGCAATACAGCCTGTATAAATTTGTTCTATTTTCATTGTATTAAAAATTTTGATAAAAATAGTCTCCAATAAAAAAATACAAAATGATATTTATCAGTTAATTACAAAGAATATCCCGAGAAGAATCAATATAATTTGAAATAAAAAAATCAGAAAACCGTAGAATAATCCTTTCTTTCCGGATTGAATTAGGGCTGAAAAACTTACTTTCAATCCAATTGCTGTCATTGCTACAGTTAATAATACTTTACCAATTTCTGAAGAAAAATCAATAAAACTTTGTGGAATTTCAAATAATGAAACAAAAACAGTTATTAAAATAAAACCCCATAAATACCAAGGTAGCTGAAAATAGCTTTTCCAATTTTTGCCTTTGTTGTCTTGGGTTAAGAAGGAAAAAAAGATTAAACCGGGAGAAAGCAATGCAACGCGAGCTAATTTTATGGTTAAGGCTTGATCTCCTACATCAGGTGAAATGGCAAAAGCTGCTCCGGCTACATTTCCAACAGAATGTAGTGTTCCTCCTAAAAGCAAACTTATTTCTGTGGTTGAAAAAGAAAAAAGTGTTAGAATTAATGGTAAGAAAAGCATTCCTAACGTACCAAATAAGTTAACTACTGCCATAGCAACGCCAACATCTTCTTTATTTTTATTTAAACTTGGAGCTAAAGCGGCAATGGCACTGGAACCACAAATGGCGGTTCCAAACCCAACCATCCAACCAACTGTGCTAGGACAATTCATTTTTTTGGATAAAAAAACACTGAAAATTAGGACTGCAAAAACAACGACTGCAACCAATAAAAAGCTTTGCCAACCAATTTTTCCCATGTAAGAATAATTGATACCAAAGGCTAAAAAAAGTATCGAAAATTCTAAGACTTTCGAACCTGTAAGACTTATTCCGGGAGATAATTTTGATGGTAGTTTAAAGAAATTTCCAATTACAATTCCTAACAACAATCCGATTAAAATGCTGTTTAAAAAAGGAAAAACAGTACTTATTGTCAATGCAAAAGCCGCTATTAAAATAGTAAAAAGAATTCCTGAAAATGCGGTTTTAAAAATCATACTACAATTATAATACTAATTCTTTAACTAGGATATAAATTCCCATTAAAAGAACAAACCAGCCAAAACCGGTTTTCAATTTGTTTCCTTCTATTTTTTTGGAGAGAAAAATTCCGATGAAGATTCCAATTATGGAGGCGATTGTAAAATAGGATAACAAACTCCAATCGATTGGCTGATCACTTTTTAAATCGCCTAAAAAACCTATAAGTGATTTTGCGGCAATGATAAAAAGTGACGTTCCAACGGCTAATTTCATTGGCATTTTGGCAAATAAAACTAGAGCGGGAATGATTAAAAATCCGCCCCCTGCTCCTACTAAACCTGTTAAAACTCCGACCGCGATACCCTCTACTAAAATAAGTGGAAAATTGTATATTAATGGTAGATTTTCATCAATTTTTACTTTTGAAGGCTTTATCATTGAAACCGATGCCATCATCATAACGATTGCAAACAAAATCATTAAAGCAATAGGTTTGGTAAATTTGAACGTTCCAACAGTAAAAATTACATCAGGAATTATTGGAACCAGAAATGCTCTTGTTAAGTAAACTGCTGCTATTGAAGGAATTCCGAAAATTAAAACTGTTTTAAAATCAACTTTTTTAAGAAGTGCACTTTTTATTCCGCCAACCAAAGCTGTAGAACCTACAATAAATAGAGAATATGCTGTGGCCAAAACAGGTTCAACAGCCATGATATAGACTAATATTGGAACGGTTAAAATGGAACCGCCGCTACCAATTAACCCCAGTGAAACTCCTACTAGAATGGCAAGCAAATATCCTACTATTTGGGCTGTTTCCATTATTATAATTTTCATCAAAAGTAAAGCTGATAAATCGATTACTTTGTAACTTTTGATACATTATTTATTTCAATAATTCGATTGAAGCACGATGAAGTCTAATTTTACCACCATTTTCTAACGCTTTCAAAAGTCGTGAAACCACCACACGAGAAGTGTGCAAATCATAGGCAATTTCCTGATGTGTAGTATGAATTTCTTTAGAATGATTAATTTTTGATTTGTCGATTATATAATTCATTAATCGTTCATCCATATTCATAAATGCCAGATTATCAATCGCATTGAGCATTTCTTTTAAACGGTTATTGTAACTGTTAAACACATAATTTCGCCAGCTTTTATATTTACCTAGCCACTCCTCCATTTTGTGCACCGGAATCATGATAACTTTACCGTTGGTTTCGGCAACGGCACGAATTTCACTTTTGTTTTCGCCCATGCAGCAGGCCATAGTCATTGCACACGTATCGCCTTTTTCTATAAAATAAAGAAGTAATTCACCCTCATCAAAATCTTCTCTTAAAATTTTGATAGCTCCTTCAATGAGTAATGGCATTTTTTTGATATAATCACCAAAATCAATTAAAACATCGCCTTCACTAAAATCTCTAAGTAAGGAAACTTCTGCTATTTCATCTATTAAATTATCTTCAAAAATAAAACCGTACGTTGTCTTTAAAAGTTCTTTCATTATTATTAATTGAATTTTGAATCATAAAATTACACTAATTATTACATTTTCTTAAAATTAAATAACGAAATTTGAAATAAAAAATTAATTATGAAACAACTATTTGGCTTACTGTTATTTGCACATTTTTCAATGAATGCTCAAATACAATCTGTTGCGTATAAAGACGGAAATCAAAACCTAAACGGATTTTCTTCCAAACCTAAAAAAGCAAATACTGACAATTCCGGTATTTTGATTTTACCGGCATGGATGGGAATTGACGATCATTCCAAAGAAGTGGCCCAACAACTCGCAGACTTAGGTCATCATACTTTTATTGCTGATATTTATGGTGAAGGAAATTATCCTAAAAATAGCTCTGAAGCCGGAAAACAGGCCGGTAATTATAAAAATAATGTTGCTGATTATCACAAGAGAATTCAATTAGCACTCGACCAACTCATTAAAGCCGGAGCCAATAAAGATAAGATTGTAGTAATTGGCTATTGTTTTGGCGGAACCGGAGCTATAGAAGCCGCTCGTGCTGGATTAAATGTGAAAGGAGTTGTTTCATTTCATGGTGGTTTAGGCAAGGCGGAAGACAGAATTATATCTGAAATTAAACCAAAAGTTTTAGTGCTTCATGGTGCAGATGATCCGTTTGTTCCCGAAAAAGAAATCCTAGCTTTTCAAAAAGAAATGAAAGATGCCAAAGCCGATTGGCAAATGATTTATTATTCCGGTGCTGTGCATTCTTTTACAAATAAAAAAGCGGGAAACGATAATTCTAAAGGTGCGGCTTATAATGAATTGGCGGACAAACGTTCCTTTGTTCACTTTTTATCATTCTTGAAAGAAATTTTGTAAACCTACTTTATTATATTTGTCGAAATAATTTGATATAAAATGAAAAAAATAATCCTGAGTTCTTTTGTATTGGGATTTTTGTTAGCGGGATGCTCTTCTAATAAAAATAGTGCTAAAGAAATTTCACCTGAAAAGTATTTAACCGAAATTAAAGCCGAAAATTTAAGCAAACACCTTTATATTGTTGCTTCTGATGAAATGGAAGGTCGAGATACGGGAACGCCCGGACAGAAAAAAGCCGGCGAATACTTGATTAATCAATACAAAGCGATGGGAATTTCTTTTCCAAAAGGAGCTACTACATTTTATCAACCAATTCCGTCTGAATTTTTCAAAAAACAATTTAGTCCAAAATTAGGTGATTCAGAAAACATTTGGGCTTTTGTAGAAGGTTCTGAAAAACCGGATGAAATTTTAGTTATTTCGGCTCATTATGATCATGTTGGAATGAAAAACGGCGAGGTTTATAATGGTGCAGATGATGATGGTTCAGGAACAGTTGCATTATTAGAAATTGCTTCTGCTTTTCAAAAAGCTAAAAAAGAAGGTAATGGCCCGAAACGTTCTATTTTGTTCTTACATGTAACGGGTGAAGAACACGGTTTGCATGGGTCTCGATTTTATGCTGAAAATCCATTGTTTCCAATTGCCAATACCATTGCCAACATCAACATTGACATGATTGGAAGAAGAGGCTATGGAAAAGAAGACAACAATAATTATGTGTATGTAATTGGTTCCGATCGTTTGAGTACCGATTTGCACCGTATTTCGGAAGAAGCAAATACGAAGTATATTGGGATGGAATTGGATTATAAATACAATGATTTGAATGATCCGAATCGTTTTTATTACCGTTCAGACCATTATAACTTTGCGAAAAAAGGAATTCCGGCTATTTTTTATTTTAATGGTGTGCATGATGATTATCACAAAGCAACTGATACACCTGATAAAATTGATTATCCTTTGCTTGCCAAAAGAACGCAATTATCATTTGCTGTAGCTTGGGAATTAGCCAACGCTGACGAAAGACCAAAAGTTGATAAAGACGGGAAATAGATTTTACATCTTAAAAATAACCAAGAAACGCAAAAGCAATTTTGCGTTTTTTTTGTACCTTTAAGTATATATTCAGCATCATGGAAATTGACAAAACCCTTTGGTTTTTATTGCTCACATTAATTGCAGAAATCATTGGTACCATTGGTGGTTTTGGCTCTTCTGTATTTTTTGTACCGTTTGCCAATATTTTCTTTGATTTTCATACCGTATTAGGAATCACAGCAATTTTCCATTTGTCCAGTAACTTATCAAAAATCTATTTGTTTAGAAAAGGATTAAACAAAAAATTAATACTTCAAATTGGAATTCCGTCTGTAATTTTCGTGATTATTGGAGGATTTTTAAGTAAATTTTTCGAAAGTCAAATTTTAGAAATTACATTAGGTGTTTTTCTAATCGCTCTTAGTTTATTGTTTTTGATTAAAGACAAACTTGTCATCCCGGCAAAATTCAAACAAACTGTTCTGGGAGGTGCTATTTCAGGATTTTCAGCCGGATTAATCGGAACCGGTGGAGCTATTCGAGGATTAACAATGGCTGCTTTTAATTTAGAAAAAAGCGTTTTTGTAGCAACATCGGCAGCAATTGATATGATGATTGATTTATCAAGGACTTTTGTTTATTACAGCAACGGATATATTACTAAAGACATATTGATATATATTCCGTTTCTATTCATCATCGGATTTGTTGGTAGTTGGATTGGTCAAAAAATTTTAAAATATATTTCACAAGATTATTTCAAACGAATTTCACTATTTCTGATTCTAATTATTGGACTATTTTCACTCTATCAAAGCTTAAAATAAAGAAGCCCTGAGATTTCTCAAGGCTTGGTTGCTATAGTATGTACGGTGGTTATTCTAAATCTTCTTTTACATCAGCATCAGGAGCATTTTTTGTCACAGAAGCAATTCCGTTTTCACGAGCTGCAACTGATTCATACATTTCGCTGTTGCCAATGATTTGTCCGTTTGTTGCTTTTAAGTTAAAATATGGTTTTCCATTTTTTGATTCTAAACGATCAAAACGTTTATCGTCTTGAGAGTTTTTTCTAACCGATTCAATTCCGTTTTCACATGCAGCTTTTGTTGTATATCCTTCACTCGCCAAAATTACTTGACCATTTCCGGCTTTTAATACAAATTGAAATTCACCATTTTTTCTTTTACTAATTACAAATGATCCCATGTTAATTGTTTTAAAAATTATTGAAATATAAAATTAAGAAGATATTTTAACATTTCATATGATTTTTATTTGAAATTATCAACAATTCTCTCGTTTTTCAGTAGAATTAAAACTACAAATTTCAAGTATTGATAATTGAAACAATTTCATCTTTCAAATTCCACCACAAAAAACTATCTTCGCTTTGAAATGAATGATATTCTGCAAACTCCAATCGAATACCTAAAAGGTGTTGGTCCTTCTCGTGGTGAAATGCTACGGAAAGAACTCAGCATTCATCGGTATGGTGATTTGTTGACGTTGTTTCCCAATCGCTATATCGACCGAACGCGTTATTACAAAATCAATGAATTACAAGCAGGAAATACTGAAGTGCAAATCGTTGGAAAAATCATTCACATCAAAACAATTGAACAAAAAAAAGGACGAGGCAGATTGGTTGCCACTTTCGTGGATGATACTGGTGAAATGGAATTGGTCTGGTTTCAAGGTCAGAAATGGATTCGTGAAAGTTTAAAACTCAATTCCGTCTATGTCGCTTTTGGTAAAGTGGCTTCCTTTTCCAACATGTTCAATATGGCTCATCCGGAATTAGAATTGTTGGAAGAGCATAAACAAAGTCTGCGTTCGGCGATGCAACCGGTTTATCCTTCTACCGAAAAATTAACTCAAAGAGGCATTTCCAATCGCACCATTAACAAAATGATGCAACAATTGTTTGTGGAAACGCAAGCTCGTTTTACAGAAACACTTCCCTCCTATTTGTTGGATGAATTAAAGTTGATTCCGAAGAATGCAGCGTTGTTTAATATTCATTTTCCAAAAAGTCAGGAATTGTTGGCAAAAGCTCAATTTCGTTTGAAGTTTGAAGAATTGTTTTTTATTCAATTGCAATTAATCACTAAAAACCTCATTCGAAAACATAAAATCAAAGGTCATCCGTTTGAAAAAGTGGGCGATTATTTTAATAATTTTTATCAAAATCATTTACCTTTTGAATTGACGAATGCTCAAAAACGAGTGTTAAAAGAAATCAGAAATGACCTTGGTAGCAATGCTCAAATGAACCGATTATTGCAAGGTGATGTAGGTTCCGGAAAAACCATCGTGGCTTTAATGTGCATGCTTATGGCGTTAGATAATGGTTTTCAAAGTTGTTTGATGGCTCCAACAGAAATTTTAGCTACACAACATTTCAATGGCTTAACTGAATTAGCTAAAGATTTGAATATCAAAATCAAACTACTAACCGGCTCAACTAAAACTTCCGAACGAAAAATCATTCATGAAGCATTGGAGAATGGTGAATTACATATTATCATTGGAACACATGCCTTGTTGGAAGACAAAGTACAATTCCACAATTTAGGTTTAGCGATTATTGACGAACAACATCGATTTGGAGTGGAACAACGTTCAAAACTATGGAAGAAAAATGATATTCCGCCACATGTTTTGGTGATGACTGCTACACCAATTCCGAGAACATTAGCGATGAGTTTGTATGGTGATTTAGATATTTCTGTGATTGATGAATTGCCTCCGGGACGAAAACCCATTCAAACTGTGCATCGTTACGATTCCAATCGATTGAAAGTTTGGAAATTTTTGAAAGATGAAATTGCAAAAGGTCGTCAAATTTATATTGTTTATCCGTTGATTAATGAAAGTGAAAAATTGGATTATAAAGATTTGATGGATGGCTATGAAAGCATTTCAAGGGATTTTCCGTTGCCGCAGTATAGCGTTTCCATCGTTCACGGACAAATGAAAGCGGCTGATAAAGAAGAAGAAATGCGACGTTTTGCTGCCGGAAAAACCAATATTATGGTCGCCACAACAGTTATTGAAGTTGGCGTAAATGTTCCCAATGCAAGTGTAATGGTCATTGAAAGTGCGGAACGATTTGGATTATCACAGTTGCACCAACTTCGCGGTCGTGTAGGACGTGGTGCCGAACAAAGTTATTGTATTTTGATGACGAGTCACAAATTGAGTGATGATTCTAAAATACGTATAGAAACCATGTGTAGAACTAACGATGGTTTTGAAATTGCCGAAGTCGATTTAAAACTTCGCGGACCCGGTGATATTATGGGAACGCAACAAAGTGGCGTGTTGAATTTACAAATCGCTGATTTAGTTCGCGACCGAGATATTTTACAAGTTGCTCGCCACGAAGCCATAAAACTCTTGAAAAAAGATGCTTCGATGACGCTACCGGAACACCAAACGTTGCGAGTGGTTTTTATGGAAATGAGTAAGAAGAAGAATATTTGGAATTATATTAGTTAGATGAAGGTTGCGGGTTGCGGGTTGAAAAATGAAAATTTAAATTCATCAATCAAAAATTAAAATTTCTTCTCTACATTTACACTTTCAAACCAATCACCCATTACCTTTAACCCATTACCCAAAAAAATGGTTCAATATAACCCAAAAGACTGGATTACTTTTATTTTCAAATTCCATAAATCCGATACATTTCGACAACTGATTCCGATGATGATTTTTATTGGTCTTTACACTTCTGGTGTTGGTTATTTGGAGTTAGAATATTGGAAAATGTCTGAGAAAAGTCATTTGAGCAATATCACGATTATGCACAATATGTTGGGATTTGTGATTTCGTTGTTGTTGGTTTTTAGAACAAACACAGCCTATGACCGTTGGTGGGAAGGCAGAAAATTATGGGGTGGGTTAGTCAATAACAGTCGAAATTTAGCCATTAAACTCCGAGTAATTTTAAAAGAAGAAAGCGATCGAGAGTACTTTCGAAAATTGATTCCGGGTTATGCATCCATTTTAAGTAAACACTTAACTGACGAAGAAACCAGCAAACAACTCTATGGAAATGTTGATTTAGAAATTGATCATCACAAACATAAACCCAATCAAGTGGCAAAAATGTTGTTTCAGAAGGTCAATGATTTATATGAACAAAAGAAAATTTCCGGAGATCAACTCATTATAATAAACAGCGAAGTACAATCATTTACTGATATTTGTGGTGCTTGTGAGCGAATCAAAAACACGCCTATTCCCTACTCTTATAGTGCTTTCATTAAGAAATTTATCTTTTTTTATGTCATGACTTTGCCGTTTGGTTATGTTTTCAGTTTAGGTTATTATTCGATACCTGTGGTTATTTTTATTTTTTATGTGTTGGCAAGTTTAGAATTAATTGCAGAAGAAATTGAAGATCCATTCGGTTTTGATGCCAATGATTTACCTATCGAAAAAATCGCTTCAAATATAAAAAAACACGTAGAAGAAATCCTTTAATTCATAATAATTACACTAATTTTGAGTTAGTTAACGATAAAACAGTGTTTTTGAACGATTTTATTTTTGTATCACAAATCTTGCACTTAGCTTAGCACCATCAACTAAAAGCTTGCCCGGCATTTATTTGAATAGATCCCAAGTCTAACACAAAAAACTTAACCAACATGAAAAAAATTACACTAGTAATTTTTACTGCATTTTTGACTATTAATTGTAGTAAAGACGATTCTTTTAACGAAGAACAAACAAATCTTGCACTGGTTTCCTCCAAAGAAGATTCTGCTTTAAAATCTGAAGTGAATTATGAAATCGAAGATAATCAATCTAAATCGATTGGTGAATTATCTATATATCACGATGAAACTACTATTTATATGATTTGTAAATCAAATGCTAATATTTCTATTTCGGAGACTGATTTATATTTCGGACCCTATTCTAAAATTCGTAAAAGTATTGATGATGTTGAAACAATTCCTTCTTATAATTTCAAAACTACTACACAACAAACTGAAAATATCTTTAGAATAGAAAAAGCGGACTTAAAATTTGATAAAAACGGATGCATCTATGTGTCAACACATTTCAAATTTACTGATACTACTTCACAAGAAAGTAAGTCCGCAAATAGTGTTTCCCAAGTTTTACCCGGAAGTGAAAAATTATCCTATTTTCTGTATTGCATCAATTAATCAAGTTAAATAAAAAAGTTTCAAAAAGGTCGCTAAATTAAGTGACCTTTTTTATTTAAAATTATGCAAAAAGTAATTCATTGATTATCTTTGCCACCTTTAAAAGCTCATAGAAAATGCGTATATCATACAATTGGCTCAAGCAATTTATTAAATTAGATTCAACTTCTGAAGAAACAGCAGCTCTTTTAACCGACTTAGGTTTAGAAGTCGAAGTAGTCGAAAAATATCAATCTGTTAAAGGTGGTTTAGAAGGAATTGTGGTTGGTGAAGTAAAAACATGCGTCCAACACCCTGATGCTGATAGACTTAAAATAACAACAGTTGATTTAGGCGACGGAAATCCAATTCAAATTGTATGTGGTGCTCCCAATGTTGCGGCTGGTCAAAAAGTTCCTGTAGCAACCATTGGAACCAATTTATTTGATAAAGACGGAAACGAATTTCAAATTAAAAAAGGAAAAATTCGCGGACAAGAAAGTCATGGGATGATTTGTGCCGAAGATGAATTAGGTCTTGGCGAAAATCATGACGGAATTATGATTTTAGATGATTCTTTGCAACCTGGAACGCTATTTTCTAAAGTAATGAATATTGAAGATGATGAAGTTTTTGAAATCGGTTTAACACCAAACAGAGCCGATGCCATGTCGCATTGGGGAGTTGCTCGAGATTTACGTGCAGGTTTGGTTCAAAAAAATGTTCATCCTGAATTAATTACGCCTTCAGTAACCAGTTTTAGAGTAGATAAAAGAACGCTCAAAATTGATGTGGAAGTAAAAGACATCAAACTTGCTCCTCGTTATTGCGGAGTTACAATTTCCGGAATTACGGTGAAACCTTCGCCGGATTGGTTGCAAAACCGTTTAAAAGCCATTGGTTTAACGCCAAAAAATAATATTGTTGATGCTACAAATTATGTTTTACACGAATTAGGTCAACCACTTCATGCATTTGATGCCAACAAAATTAACGGAAAAATCATCGTAAAAACGGTTGAAAGTGGAACAAAATTCAAAACCTTAGATGATGTAGAACGAATTTTGCACGAAGAAGATTTAATGATTTGCGACGAAAAAGGTCCGCTTTGCATTGCCGGTGTTTTTGGTGGAAAAAATTCAGGCGTAACTGAAAATACATCCAATATATTTTTAGAAAGTGCCTATTTTAATCCAGTTTCTATACGGAAAACAGCGAAAAGACATGGATTAAGTACCGATGCTTCCTTCCGATTTGAACGTGGAATTGATCCAACAATTACAGAATATGCTTTGAAAAGAGCGGCCATTTTAATCAAAGAAATTGCCGGTGGTGAAATTACATCTGATATTATCGATATTTATCAAAAGAAAATTGAGGATTTTACGGTTTTATTGAACTTCAATAAAGTAAATAAAATCATCGGTCAGGAGATTCCAAAAGAAATCATCAAGAAAATTTTGGTTTCCTTAGATATAAAAGTAAACAGTGTTTCCGATGCAGGTTTAGGATTAACGATTCCTGCATATCGTGTGGATGTTCAGCGAGAAATAGATGTAATTGAAGAAATTCTTCGAGTGTATGGTTATAATAATATTCAGTTTTCTAAAAAATTGAATGCAACCGTTGCCAATTCAGGTAGAACCGAAGATTACAAAGTGCAAAACATTATTGCTTCACAATTGAATTCGTTAGGTTTTAATGAGATGATGGCCAATTCTCTTACCACTCCTGATTATGTGAAATTATCTGAAAATTTAAAAGAGGAATTTAATGTAATGATGCTTAATCCGTTGAGCAATGATTTATCAGCGATGCGTCAATCATTATTATTTTCAGGCTTAGAAGCGGTTTCGTATAATATTAATCGTAGAAATTCAGATTTAAAATTATTTGAATTTGGTAAAAGTTATCATAAAATGCCATCCGGTTATGAAGAAAATAAACATCTTTCTTTGTTTGTAACCGGTAATCGTCAAGGTGAAATTTGGACAACTCCACAAAAATCAAGTGATTTCTTTTTATTTAAAGGATATGTTCAATCCGTTCTGACTCGACTTTCTTTTGGAAAAACACAAACTGTTCCCGTTTCGAGTGATGTATTTAATGAAGGAATAGCCATTGCCATTGGAAATGACATTTTGGTTGAATTTGGTACAGTGAAGAAATCTATTTTGAAATATTTCGACATAAAACAAGAAGTTTTTTATGCCGATTTTAATTGGAATTTGATATTGAAAATGATTTCCAACAAAATTAAATTTCAAGATATTCCAAAATATCCTGAAGTTCGAAGAGATTTGTCGTTGTTATTAGATCAAAATGTTACGTTTGATAAATTATATTCAATCGCCCGTCAAACAGAGAAAGTTTTACTAAAAGACATTAATCTTTTTGATGTGTATGAAGGAAAAAATCTTCCGGAAGGAAAGAAGTCGTATGCGTTGAGTTTCGTTATTCAAGACACAACCAAAACACTGACTGACGATCAAATTGATAAAATAATGTACAAGCTTCAGCAGAATTTTGAAAAAGAGTTAGGAGCTGTTTTGAGATAATAAAAAAAGACCACAACTTTAAAAATTGTGGTCTTTTCCATTTAAAACAAAATCAAATCAACAAACTTTTATGACTTTGGAGTAACAACTGCATCAATTACGTGAATCACGCCATTGGATTGATTTACATCGGCAATTGTCACTTTCGATTTTCCTCCATTTTCATCCATCAAAATAACATCTTTTCCACTCATTGAAGCGTACAATTTTCCACCACTTACGGTTTTAAATTCTGCTTTTCCATTTCCTGATTTAACGGCTGCAATAATATCGGCAGCACTAAACTTTCCAGGTAAAACGTGGTAAGTTAAAACAGTTTGTAATGTTTTAAGATTTTCAGGTTTAAGTAAGGTTTCAACAGTTCCTTTTGGCAATTTATCAAATGCTGAATTTGTTGGTGCAAAAACGGTGAATGGTCCTTTTCCTTGTAGAGTTTCAACTAGACCTGCTGCTTTAACTGCCGCAACTAATGTGGTGTGATCTTTTGAATTCACTGCATTTTCAACAATGTTTTTACTCGGATACATTGGAGCTCCACCCACTTGAACCGTTTTTTCTTTGGTTTGTGCAAAAATTGATGTTCCCATCATCATTGCAAACGCAACTACTAACGTTACTAAATTTCTTTGTGTTTTCATAATAGCTTTTTTTAAGTTATAAAGTAAGTTACGCTGATACAATAATTTTGGTTTTCAATTACTTTCGATTTAACATTAGTTTAGTGAATGTTTTTCGGAAAATAAATTCATAAAAATTTCATTTTTATATGATAAATAATTAATTTAGAACGTATTGTAATTATTTTATATAACTTATAAAAACATCTTAAAATGCTACTGAAAAAGAAGAATCTTTTAAATGAATTACGATTGGAGAGACATAAATTTAAAACAGAAGAAGCTATTTTAAATGAAGTTTTTTCAATTTTAAACGAAAATGAAATCAAAAGAACTGAAATTCTTTCAACCTTAACAGAAAAAAGTTCAACAAAACATAATACATTCATTTATGATTGCTTAGAATCGGATAGAATATTTCATTTGGAACAAATTAAATCAATATGTGTTGATTATCGATTACGATTTTTAGATAGTCACTTATTTAAAGGGAAAATTCCTGAAGAGGCTATCACGAAAATTCATCAACTGGAAAAAGAACATCAAACAAAACTTGAAGGTTTCAGAATTATTGCTCCATCAAAATTGTTTAAATTAGAAAATTATGATGATCCTTTACTATTTGCTCCAATTGGAAATGGCTATTATTATTTAATTCACAAATGGGGAAATGATTTACATCCATTACGTAAATTGGCTATGAAACCATTTAAAACAATGGGCAATTTTATAATTTTATTAGTACTTATCAGTTTAATTTTAACTAGTTTATTACCGCAAAACCTATTTGGCAAATCGCCGCAAAATGTCATGGGTTTAGTTACTTTTTTATTTATGCTTAAATCTATTATGGGAATTGCAATTTATTATTGCTTATGGCAAGGTAAAAATTTTAATGAAGATATTTGGTTGAGTAAATATTATAACTAGTGATTAGCTACAAACGTTGAAATTATACAAAAAAAATCCCTCAACTTGCGAAGAGGGATTTTAAATTTATGAAGTTAAGAAATATTATTTCTCTCCTTTTTCCATTTTAGCTTTAAGGTCGGCTAAAATTTGATTGTTTTCTCCAAGAGTTTGAGCAGGTGCATTCGTGTTGTTATTAGCAGCAACAGACTCTGAAGCAGCTTTCACGTTTTTCTCTTCTTCTTCTCTAAAGATTGATGTGTGCGAAGCAACAACTCTCTTAAATTCTTTATTGAATTCAATTACTTTGAAGTCAGCAGCATCACCTTTTTTCAATTTTTTACCATCTTCTTTTTCTAAATGACGAGTTGGTACGAAAGCAACAACATCATCACCAAAATCAACTGTTGCACCTTTGTCAACAATTTCAGCGATAGTTCCGTTATGAACAGTTCCTACAGCAAAAGCATCTTCGTGCTTATCCCAAGGGTTTGCAGTAGTTTGTTTGTGACCTAACGATAATTTACGTCCGTCAACATCCAATTCTAAAACAACAACATCTAACGTTTCACCAACATTGATGAATTCTGATGGATGTTTGATTTTTTTAGTCCAAGATAAATCTGAAATATAAATTAAACCATCGATACCTTCTTCTAATTCTACGAAAATACCAAAGTTTGTAAAGTTTCTAACGATACCGTTATGTTTAGAACCAACAGGATATTTAGAAGTGATATCAGTCCAAGGATCTTGCGACATTTGTTTGATACCTAACGACATTTTTCTTTCGTCTCTGTCTAATGTTAATACAACAGCTTCTACTTCATCACCAATTTTCATGAAATCTTGAGCTGAACGTAAATGCGTTGACCAAGACATTTCTGAAACGTGGATTAAACCTTCAACACCTTCAGCAACTTCAATGAAAGCACCGTAATCAGCGATAACTACTACTTTACCTTTCACTTTGTCACCAACTTTCAAGTCTGCATTCAAGGCATCCCATGGGTGAGCGTTTAATTGTTTTAAACCTAATTGGATTCTTGTTTTCTCATCATCAAAATCAAGAATTACTACGTTTAATTTTTGGTCTAATTCAAGCACTTCGCTTGGGTGATTGATTCTTGACCAAGAAAGGTCAGTAATGTGAATTAATCCATCAACACCACCTAAATCAATAAACACACCATAAGAAGTAATGTTTTTAACAACACCTTCTAATACTTGTCCTTTTTCTAATTGACCAATGATTTCTTTTTTCTGAACTTCGATATCAGCTTCGATAAGAGCTTTGTGAGAAACTACCACGTTTTTGAATTCGTGATTAATTTTTACCACTTTAAACTCCATCATTTTGTTTACATATTGATCGTAGTCACGGATTGGTTTCACATCAATTTGTGATCCCGGTAAGAATGCTTCAATTCCAAAAACATCAACAATCATACCTCCTTTAGTTCTACATTTCACAAAACCGTTTACGATTTCGCCTGACTCATTAGCAGCAATAACTCTGTCCCAAGCCTTGATAGTTCTAGCTTTTCTGTGTGATAAAACCAATTGACCGGTTCTGTCTTCACGAACATCGATTAAAACTTCTACTTTGTCACCCACTTTTAATCCTGGGTTGTAACGGAATTCATTTAAAGAGATAACTCCTTCTGATTTCGCGTTAATGTCAACGATAGCATCACGATCAGTAACACGAACAACAGTTCCCATTACTACTTCGTCGCTGTCAGTTGAAATGAAGGTTTTAGCAACTAACTCTTCAAATTCTCTTAGGTTTTTCTCATCTACAGCATCAATTCCTTCTTGGAAGTTATGCCAGTTAAAGTTTGCTAAAAACGCTTCTTGTTCTTTTAAAATTTCAGACATTCTGAATAAAAATTTGTATTCTGTGTTCTCTTGAGTTTCTTAATGCGATAGAAAACAGCAGAAGTGTTTACATAAATTGTTTATACCCAATGGAAACTCTTCTCCGCCAAAAGGTGTGCAAAATTACGAACCTTTTTTGAATATACAAAACTATTTTTGAGGGAATTAGAATGAAATTTCATTGATTGAAAGATAAATAGTAAGTTTTCATAATTTCTTCAATTAAACAACTCATTTTCAACAACGAAATTCTTTTAAAAAAGTTAAAAATTTCCTTATAAATGGCATGTTTCAATTCTAACTACTATCTTGTAAAAAAAAGTAAAACCCCAAAATATACAACTTAATGATGACACATTTTAAACAGCTAATTTTCTTATTTATATTCGCAGTGGCAATTTCTTGCCAAGAATCAAAAGAAAAAGCAACTACCGAACGACCAAAACCAACCCGAAAATATGACAAACCACAAGACTTCACGTATACGATTTGGTCTTTAAAAAATGATTCGGTTCGTAAAGTTTTCAAATCTAAATTTTCAAGTAGTGAAATAACAACAATCGTTTCGTTAAATCGAATTGATAAAAACACACTTCAAAAAGCAGATACTTTAATCATTCCAAACAAATTTGACGATGATTTTCTGGCCTATTCTGCTTTTCCATATACTATTAAAAAATTAAATGATGTACCAAAAATTGCCATCTTCTCCTATCCTATTCAAGCTTATGGTTTGTATGAATATGGCGAATTGGTCAAATGGGGTCCAACTAGTTTAGGATCAAAAGCTCATAAAACACCAACAGGATTGTTTTTTACGAATTGGAAAGGTGAAGAAGTACAAAGCACCGTGGATGATGAGTGGATTTTACGTTGGAATTTCAACATCGAAAATACAGAAGGCGTGGGTTGGCATCAATATGAATTGCCTGGTTATCCGGCTTCGCATTCGTGCTTGCGATTGTTAGAAAACGATGCCAAATGGATGTATGATTGGGCAGACGAATGGATTTTGAAAGATGCCAATACCGTTGAAGCCAAAGGAATTCCTGTATTAGTTTTTGGTGAATATGATTTTGATGGAAAATCCCCTTGGTTAAAATTAGTTGATGAACCTAAGGCAAATGATATTTCGGAAAAAGAATTAGAAAATTTAGTTTCCAACCACCTTTCTGAAATTATGAAAGAACAAGAAAACAGAGAAAAAGTGCTGTCCGAAAAACAAGTAAAATAGTTTAAAGTAAGGTTTTCTTAAGCCCTTCACCAATGTTTCGCCAAAGAAAATTGTAGAACGATTTTTCAGGAATTCTGTCAACTTCTACTTCAACTTCTTTGACTTTTTCATTCGAATCTTTTTTGACAAACAAATTACCAATAGCCGAAAGAAATTTATTTTTCTCTTTTCGGCTATTTTTTTTGTAAACAGTGACGTTCAAATCTTCATATTTAATGGCAAAATTACCTTTTGATTTTAGATCATTTCCGGCGAAATTAAAATAGACTTCGTCCAACATTCCTTCCACATCCACATTCATATATGGTTTGGTAAACGGTTTAAGTTGTTCGGCCGGAAAGTTTAAAATCGTACCTTTTATTGTAAATCCGTCCATTTTGTCTAGTACATTAAATTGCCAATCGACTTTCATCGGCGAAACATTCATAAAACGACAATCGACTTTGATTTTCACATCTGATAATTTTTGCTCTTTATAGCCGCTGTTGACATTGGTTACAGCCATATTAAATCGATGAAATGATAATAATCCCGCTCCTTTTTCAAATGTTTTTTCTTCTTCGTATTCTAAAATGGATTCACGAATTTGCAACGAATCAACTTGCAATTTAAACGGAATTTCTCGCAATAATTTGTTATACAAGTGTTTTTTGGAAAGATCATCATTTGGAATTTTTGATCGATAAATATTAGCATAAACCGAATCTAAAACGATACTTTTTGAATGAAAATAAAAATCTTCTTCGTCAAAACCCCAATCCATATCTTTTAATGAAATGGATTTAATTGATGTTGAATAAATATCTTTTTCGACAAGAATTTTTCTAACAAATTCAGCTCGGCTGTATTCTGAAAATAATTTAAAATTATCAATTTTTAATTCCGATTTTGTACTTTGAATATTCTCTGCTTTCAAATGATAAAATTCATTGGCTCTGAAATAAATACTATCACAAGAAAAATCAAAATCTTTGTAATTGAATGGAATTTTTTCTTTGATTGTCTCATCATCCAAAACAACATTATCCAATTCTAAGGAAAGATTACTGACGACTAATGAAGGCAAATTTGTTTTAGTTGAAATGATTTTCAGATTAGCATTTTCCAATTCAATATCCGAAACCGAAATGGTGTTTTTAAAAGGCTTTACGACACTTTCATTAATACTTTTCGGATTATTTAATGCTTTGTTATCATTTTTATAGAGAATAATTTCCGGCTGAGAAATAATAAGTTTTGACGCTTTTATTTTTTTATTGAAAAGAAAACTCCAAATACTAATTCCTTTAATATCAACGTCTGAAATTGTAGCAAACAAACCTGATTTATCAGCTGTTTCATTCATCGCTTTTTTGGGAACAATCGTTATATCATTGATTAAAATCGTTCCGCTCAGCAAGGTAATATCAATCGTTTTATAAACAATATGGTAAGGCGAATCGTTATTCTCGTTGATGATTTTAGGCAGTTCTTTTTTAATCCAAAAGCTCAATCCGATATTCAAAACGAAAATCAGAGCTAGTAAACTTAAAACGAAAATGACTATTTTTTTCCACCAAACCATAGAAAATGTTTAATTTTTAAATATAGTGACTTATTGACGAATTACTGTCAATAAAAACATAAAAAAACCTGCTTGATTGAGCAGGTTTTGATAGTTATATAACTTACACCTGACAGGTTTTTGAAACCTGTCAGGTGTAAATGTTGCATCTAAATCTTATAAATAAAACTCTCATTCACCCCAATCTTCAACTTGAACTTCCCTACTCCATTTTCGATAAGTAATTCAGTTGAACTTTTTCCGTACAATTGATCTTTTAATTTATATTTTCCGTCTTTCAGATTCATTTTCTTCACCACATCGGCGGGAATCATCACCTCACATTGAACGGGTGTGTTTTGATTAAAATTAGTTACAATCACCAATTTCTCGTCATCACTCCAACGCACATACGAATACAATCCGAAATCATAATTGGAACCCGCATTCAAATTAGCATCGTGAATTTGCTCGAATTCACCCATCAAAGCACTGCTTTTTAAGGTAAAATTCAATAAACGTTTATAGAAATCACGTAATTCTTTTTCTTCCGGTTTTAATTGTCCGCCATCAAATTTTCCGTCATTCATCCAACGTTGATGATGCGGAACTCCAACATAATCAAAAATTGATGTGCGTGAATTTTTTCCGAAACCGGCATCAAGAGCTCCAGGCTCACCCACTTCTTGACCAAAATAAATCATCGTTGGCGACGAACTGATTGTTGCCGAAACAACCATCAACGGTTTCCCCTTTTTTGCATCACCAGCAAACTGCGGACTTGCCAAACGTTGTTCGTCGTGGTTATCCAAAAAGTGCAACATATGGTGTTCGATATCTTTCAAATCTTCTCTAATTCCTGAGATATTTTTCGGTAAACCGCGACCTTGCACGATGTTTTTCAATGTGTCATACATTTGCACTTTATCATACAAATAATCCATTTTTCCTATATGAATATAATTTCTGTATTCACCCGGATTATATACTTCTGCCAACAAAAACGCATTCGGATTTTTCACTTTGATGGATGAATTCATATAACTCCAAAATTCCACAGGTACCATTTCGGCCATATCATATCGGAAACCATCCACACCTTTATCAATCCAATAATGGGTGATGTCTTTAAACTTTTTCCAAGAATCCGGCACGTCTTTTCCTTTCCAAAAATCGGCGTGAGCTTTGTAATCTTTTTTATCGAAACCTTCGGGTAACGTTGGAAAATCTTTGCTTCCATCCGGTTTTACACCATAATTAATTTTAACTGTTTCATACCAATCATTGATATCCGGCTTGGCTAAACGAGAACCATTCCCAGTCCATTTTGCAGGGACTTCTTCAAATTTTCCATCAGCCAACGGGTGTTTTTCACCACCAAGCGGTTTATAATTAGCATCGGTTGGTACCTCAAATTTCGAATTTGGAATGTAATAGAAATTGTTATTTCGTTTGTATTCAACGGATTTATCATCATCGGCTCCAAAATCTTTCACGCCTTTGGGATTAGTTTTTCCTTCATATTTTCTGGCAATGTGATTGGGAACAATATCAATTACGACTTTCAAACCGTTTTTGTGAGTGCGTTCAATCAACGCTTCAAATTCTTCCAATCGTTTGGAAGGATCAACCGCCAAATCAGGGTTTACGTTATAATAATCTTTTACGGCATACGGCGAACCCGCACGACCTTTCACCACATCCGGATCATCATTAGAAATGTCATATTTTGTATAATCATTGATCAAGGCGTGATGCGGAACACCGGTGTACCAAATATGTGTTACCCCTAAATCTTTAATTTCCTGAAGAGCTTTATCAGTGAAATCATTGAATTTTCCAACACCATTTTCTTCGATTGTTCCCCACGGTTTATTAGTAGTATTTGTGTTTCCAAATAATCGTGTAAAAACTTGATATACAACAATTTTATGTTCTGAATTGGATTCAGTTACCGTTTCTGTTTGGGCCTTCATATTTTTTTGTTCGCAGGATAAAGTTGAGAATAAGACGATGGTGCTAAGAGCAACCGCGGATTTTTTGAGCATAGATTTTACTTTTTAAAGGTCTAAATATACGAATTTTTAGTAATTGGTAAATAGTGAATAGTAATTAGCGTCTTTGCTTCAAAATTTCCACAACATCATTCAATTTAAAACCTTTCGCGTTCAATAAAATTAAATAATGAAAAAGCAAATCGGCACTTTCATTCAAAAATAATTCATCATTGGAATCTTTGGCTTCAATGACCATTTCAATCGCCTCCTCGCCTACTTTTTGTGCGATTTTATTAATTCCTTTCGCAAACAAAGAAGCGACATAACTTGTTTCCGCTTCACCATTTTCTTTACGAAGATGAATCGTATTTTCTAAATCTGATATAAAACCAAATTTTGTTTTATTGGGCTGTTGCCAACAAGTATCAGCTCCAGTATGACAAACCGGACCGGTTGGGTTGACTTGAATTAAAAGTGTATCATTGTCGCAATCCGCTTCTATTGAAACAAGATTGAGAAAATTTCCGCTTTCTTCGCCTTTTATCCATAACCGATTTTTGGTTCGACTGAAGAACGTTACTTTCTGCGAAGAAATGGTTTGCTGATAGGCTTCTTCGTTCATATAACCCAACATTAAAACGGTTTTGGTTGTTGCATCTTGGATGATGGCTGGGATTAATCCGTCGGTACTTTTTGTAAAATCTAGTTTCATAAATATCAAATTCTAACTGGAATTCCAGCTGTTTTTAAATAATTTTTTAATTCCGGAATTGAAATTTCATTGTAATGAAAAACACTGGCTGCCAAAGCTGCATCGGCATTTCCGATGGAAAAAGCTTCTTCGAAATGTTGCATTGTTCCTGCTCCACCAGATGCAATAATGGGAACATTTACTGTTTTGGATAATTGAGCTAAGGCTCCATTTGCAAAACCATTTTTTGTGCCATCGTTGTTCATCGAAGTGAATAAAACTTCTCCTGCTCCTAATTGTTCCACTTTTTTTGCCCAATCAAATAAATCTAAATCCGTGGCAACTTTTCCGCCAACTAAATGTACTTTCCAATTTTCATTAATTAATTTCGCATCGATGGCAACCACAACACATTGACTTCCAAAGTTTTTGGCAATTTCTGAGATTAATTTGGGATTTTTTACTGCGGATGAATTAATGGAAATTTTATCTGCTCCGTTTTTCAACAATAGTTCTACATCTTCAATAGAAGAAATTCCGCCACCAACTGTAAACGGAATATTTATCGTTTGAGCCACTTTCTGAACGAGTTGAACTAACGTTTTTCGGCGTTCTTCCGTGGCAGAAATATCTAAAAAAACCAATTCATCGGCACCTTCCAAACTATATTTCAAAGCCAATTCTACCGGATCTCCGGCATCTTTCAATTCTAAAAAATTAATGCCTTTTACGGTTCTTCCGTTTTTGATATCGAGACATGGGATTATTCTTTTTGTTAGCATTGGAGTAGTAAGTATTAAGATTTTGTGATGAATTTTTCTAATTGTTTTAGAGAAATTCGGTTTTCGTAAATGGCTTTTCCGATGATAACGCCGTGACAACCTAATTCAGCTAATTTGGGTAATTCATCAAACGTTGAAATTCCTCCGGAAGCAATTAATTTTATATTTTTAATTTCTTTTAAGATCGTTTTATAAATCTCAAAACTTGGTCCTTCTAGCATGCCGTCTTTAGAAATATCAGTACAAATAACCGATTGAATACCTTTGGTTTGATAGTTTACAATAAACGGAATTAATTCTTCACTACTTTCCTCTTGCCAACCCGAAACAGCAATTTTCCCATTAGAAACATCTGCACCGAGAATGATTTTTTCATTGCCAAAACGCTGAATCCATTCTTCAAATAAAATAGGATTTTTTACCGCAATACTTCCTCCGGTAATTTGATTCGCACCGCATTCAAAAGCAATTTCAACATCTTTGTTGGTTTTTAACCCACCTCCAAAATCGATTTTTAAAGTCGTATTTGTACTTATTTCTTCTAAAATTTTGTAATTCACAATTTGACCTGATTTTGCTCCGTCTAAATCCACCAAGTGCAAATTGGTTATACCGTGTGCTTCAAATGATTTGGAGACTTCTAGCGGGTTTTCGTTGTATATTTTTTGTGTGGCATAATCGCCTTTGGTTAGTCGGACACACTTTCCATCGATGATGTCTATGGCTGGGATTATTTTCATTTTATTAGGTTTTCGGGTTGCGAGTTGCGAGTTACGGGTTTTAGATTGAGGAAATTTTGCAATAGCTTTTCACCGACAAGTCCACTTTTTTCAGGGTGAAATTGAACGCCATAGAAATTATCTTTTTGCAAAGCCGCTGAAAAATCAGTTAAATAATGTGTCGTTACAATGGTCTCTTGGCAGATTTCAGCATAAAAACTGTGCACGAAATACATAAAACCTGTTGAAACTCGGCAGAAAAACTGCTTTTCATCGGCAGTTTTTATATCATTCCATCCCATATGTGGCACTTTGACTAGGTTGGAAAATTGAACAACATACGTATCAAAAATTCCTAAACCTTTGGTATCGCCTTCTTCTGTGTGATTGCACATTAATTGCATTCCTAAACAAATTCCTAGAACCGGCTGTTTTAGTGTAGGGATTAATTCATCTAAACCACTAATTTTAAGTTTCTTCATCGCCGAACTTGCTTCGCCAACACCGGGAAAAATGACTTTATCGGCAGAACAAATTTCGTTTGGGTTGTTTGTCAAAATACCTTCAAAACCTAATCGATTCAAGGCAAATTGAATGCTTTTTATATTTCCGGCACCGTAGTCTATTATTGCTATTTTCATTTTCATACGAAAATTTAAGATTTAAAAATTTGAACCATTAAGATTTTAAGTTTCATTAAGGATTTTCATTAAGATTAAATCATTCATTTGCTTAATGAATCTTAATGAAATCAACCTTAATACCTTAATGTCAAAAAAATTATAACATTCCTTTTGTGCTTGGCAAAATCATTTTCTCAGAATCTCTTTTAACCGCTGCTTTGATAGCTTTAGCGAAAGCTTTAAAAATCGCTTCAATTTTATGGTGCTCGTTAAAACCTTCCGCTTTGATGTTTAGGTTGGCTTTGGCACCATCGGCAAACGATTTGAAAAAGTGAAAAAACATTTCAGTTGGCATATCTCCGATTTTTTCTCGTTTAAAAGGAGCTTGCCACATCAACCAAGAACGTCCGCCAAAATCGATAGCTACTTGAGCCAAACAATCATCCATGGGGAGACAAAATCCGTAACGTTCGATGCCTAATTTGTTTCCTAATGCTTTTGCAAAAACTTCGCCTAATGCAATGGCCGTGTCTTCAATGGTGTGGTGTTCATCCACTTGCAAATCGCCTTTGACCTGAATATCCAAATCCATTTGACCGTGTCTGGAAAGTTGATCTAGCATATGATCGAAAAATGCTAATCCGGTTCGAATGTTGCTATTTCCCGTACCATCTAAATTTAAAGTGATGGCGATTTCGGTTTCATTCGTTTTGCGATAAATTGAAGCGGTTCTGTTTTCCAATTTCAAAAATTCATAAATTTGCTTCCAATCATTAGTTTCTAAAGCAATAATTGAATTTAATTCTTCGCGTTTAACGGAAATTTCATTCGTACCCAAATTGGTATTATCATTAATGAAAATCGCTTTTGATCCTAAGTTTTTAGCGAGTTCAACATCGGTTAAACGATCGCCGATAACGAATGAATTTTCTAAATCATAGTCAGCAGAAAAATACTTTTTTAACAAGCCAGTTCCGGGTTTTCGGGTAAGAGCATTTTCGTGTGGAAACGTTTTATCAATCAAAACCTCATCAAACACAACTCCTTCATTTTCAAATGTTTTTAGAATGAAATCATGTACAGGCCAAAAAGTTTCTTCTTGAAATGAATCAGTTCCTAAACCATCTTGATTGGTTATCATCACTAATTCAAAATCTAATTCTGAGGCAATTTTGCTTAAATATGTTAATGATTTTGGATAGAAAGTCACTTTTTCAAACGCATCAATTTGTTCGTCAGCCGTTTCTTTGATGATGGTTCCGTCACGATCAATAAATAGAATTTTTTGTGCCATTTTAAAGTGATTTTAAAGTTGTAATTAATTGATTGTTTTCTTCTTTTGTGCCGACTGTAATTCGAAGACAATTTTCACAAAGCGGTTGATTGCTTCGATTTCTGATTACAATTCCGGCTTGAATTAGTTGATTATACCTTAAATTTGCATCATCTACTTTTATCAAAATAAAATTCGAATCGGATGGAACAATTTGTTTAATAAAATTAATCGTTTTTAATGATTTAATGACGTTTTCCCGCTCCGAAACAATCTTTTTTACTTGTGCGGTTAAGGTATTTTGACTTAACTTTTTCATTGCAATTTCCTGTGATGCCGTATTCAAATTGTATGGTGGTTTAATTTTGTTAAGAATCGAAATAATTTCTTCCGAAGCATAGGCAATTCCGATTCTGAGTCCGGCCAAACCATAGGCTTTTGATAAGGTTTGTGTAATGACCATGTTGGGAAAGTCATTTAGTTCCGACAACCAACTTTCTTTTGACGAAAAATCGATGTACGCTTCATCCAAGACTACCAAACCATTGAAATTCTTCAGCAAATACAAAATACTTTCATCTGAAAATGAATTGCCGGTTGGGTTATTTGGCGAACATAAAAAGATGATTTTTGTGTTTTCTGAAACAGCATTCAAAATTTCATCCACATTAGGTTCAAAATCATTGGTTAACAGAATTTCTTTGTTCTCAATGGCATTCAAATTAGCTAAAACACCATACATTCCGTACGTTGGCGGCAACGTGATGATGTTGTCTTGATTGGGTTCGCAAAACGCACGAAAAAGTAAATCAAGTACTTCATCGCTTCCATTTCCTAATAAAATTTGGTTTGACGAAACCTTTTTCTGTTTAGCTAAAAGTGTTTTCAATTGTTTATGTTGCGGATCGGGATAGCGATTATAGCTGTTGGAAAACGGATTTTCATTGGCATCCAAAAAAATCAAATTGGTTTCAAATTCTTTGAATTCATCACGAGCGGACGAATAGGGTTTCATATTCAAAATAGTCTTTCGAACTAAATTCTGAACCGAAAACGAACTGTTTATTTCTATATTTTTAATCATTTTTTAAAGCATTTAGTCGTAATGTAACCGCATTTTTGTGAGCTTGTAATCCTTCGGCTTCCGCCATAATTTCAATTGCATTTCCGATATTTTTTAAACCTTGTTCAGAAATTCTCTGGAACGTAATGGCTTTTGAAAAACTATCGAGATTTACACCGGAATAATTCTTTGAAAATCCGTTTGTTGGCAAGGTGTGATTGGTTCCTGAGGCATAATCACCGGCACTTTCGGGAGTGAAATTTCCAATGAAAACAGAACCTGCATTTTGAATTCCGTTGATGAAATACTCTTCGTTTTTGGAACAAATAATAAAATGTTCAGGAGCATAATCGTTGATAAAATCCAATGCATCACTTTCCTTTTCAATAAAAATTAATTTTGAATTATCTATTGCTTTTTGAGCAATTTCTTTGCGAGGTAAAACTTGAATTTGGTGGTCAATTTCCTTTTCTACTTCGTCAATTAATTTTTGAGAATTGGAAACCAAGATTACTTGACTATCGATTCCGTGCTCAGCTTGACTCAATAAATCGGAGGCAACAAAAGCAGGAATTGCTGAATCATCGGCATAAATCAATAACTCACTTGGTCCGGCCGGCATATCAATGGCGGTCCCGAATTGCGTTGCTACTTGCTTCGCCACCGTGACAAATTGATTTCCGGGACCGAAAATTTTATAAACTTTCGGAATTGTTTCTGTGCCAAATGTCAGAGCTGCAATGGCCTGGATTCCGCCCACTTTATAAATTTTTGTAACACCACATAAATTGGCAGCATACAAAATAGCGGGATTTATTTCTCCATTTTTATCCGGTGGTGAGCACAAAATAATTTCTTCACAACCTGCAATTTGAGCGGGAATAGCTAACATCAAAACCGTTGAAAATAACGGAGCTGTTCCGCTGGGAATGTATAAACCAACTTTTTGAATGGGCCGTTTTTCTTGCCAACATACAACTCCTTTGGTGGTTTCTACTTCAATTTTGCTTGTTTTTTGAGCTGAATGAAATTTGTAGATATTTGATTTTGCTAAAGCGATTGCATCTTTTATTTCGGTTGAAACTTGCTTTTCTGCTTCTTTGATTTCATTTTCCGTAACGAGAAAATTTTCTAATTTAATTCCGTCAAACAACGAAGTATATTTTGCAACTGCTGTATCGCCTTTGGTTTGAATTTCTTTGAAAATGGATTTAACTGTTTCTTCAATTTCAGCGAATGATTGGGTTGGTCGTTGGGTTAAGGACGACCATTGGGATTGGGGTGGATTTTTATATTTTTTCATTTTTATTTTAACATTAAGGTATTAAGGGTGTTTTCATTAAGTTTCATTAAGACTAATTACTATTCACTAATTACTAATCACTTTATCACAAAACCATCTTTTCAATCGGGCAAACCAAAATTCCTTCTGCACCGGCGGATTTGAGTTGATCGATGACTTCCCAAAAGGTGTCTTCTTCGATGACGGAATGAAGGCTGCTCCACCCCGATTCTGCTAAAGGCATTATAGTTGGACTTTTTAAAACCGGAAGAATTAGGCTGACTTCTTGAATTTTTTCATTCGGTACATTCATCAAAATGTATTTTGACTTTCTGGCTCTGAGTACAGATTGAATTCGGAATCGAAGTTTATTTAAAATTTCTTGATTTTCATTTGAAATCGTAGGAGAAACAGCTAAAACTGCTTCGCTTTTCAGAATTACTTCTACTTCTTTCAGGTTATTTTTGAATAAGGTGCTTCCGCTGGAAACAATATCGACAATTGCATCGGATAGACCTATATTAGGAGCAATTTCAACTGAACCGGAAATTTGGTGAATGTCGATGGCAATGTTTTTCGACTTAAAAAAATTCAGAACCGTATTTGGGTACGATGAAGCCACTCGCAAATTATTCAAATCTTGAATGGAATTGTATTCAAAATTTTTAGGAACCGCCACTGAAACTCGGCATTTTGAAAAACCCAATTTCTCAGCAACGGCGATGTTTTGACCTTTCTCAACCAAGAGATTGTCTCCGACAATTGCCGCATCTACTACTCCATCGATGAGATATTGCGGAATATCTGAATTTCGTAAAAACAAAATTTCTAATGGGAAATTGGAGGCTTCGGCTTTGAGTTGGTCATTTCCGTTGTTGATGGAAATTCCGCAATCTTTTAGAATTTGAAGACTTTCTTCGTTGAGTCGACCTGATTTTTGAATCGCAATTTTTAAGGTGTCCATTTTTTGTTTTTTTTAAATGAGTACACCAAAGCGGAGAGCAACAAAAAACCCGTTTGATGTACTCAAACGGGTTTTAGATATATGAATTAATTACATAGCATCATTACTTCGCTTGAGCGGAGGTGTGATGATGATGATGTAATTGAATTGAAAACATTTTGTTGTTTTTTGATGTTGCAAATGTAACGACTTAAATTTTTATAAAACAAAATATTTAGAAACTTTGTGATTTGTTGAACTTTTATTGCTTGTCAAATCTAATCTAAATTAATCTTTATTTATATACTCAATTGCCTTATCAAGCACTTCATCGCGACCGTTTTTGATACCTTCGATAGTCGGTTTCACTTCGATATCGGGAACAATTCCGATGCGTTGGGTTTCTCTGCCGTCTGGATAATAAACTCCGATTCCGCTAATCATCGTAGAAATTCCTCCTGGAAGTGAAATATCGGAAACATTACCATCGGCTCCCGCAGTTGTTGAACCCATCACAATTGCGTTTGGAGATTGTTGATAAGCCATTGCATGAAATTCAGCCCTACTTTGAGTTATTTCATTAACTAAAATCACAACTTTCCCTTGATAATTATTTCCATTATTGTTAGACACATTGTAACTAGTGTAAAAAGAAAACATACCAGGTTGCTTTAAACTACCTTTTGTAAACTTAACAAATGGACTTTTTTTGTGCACAAGATAACTACCTAGTATGTACATTGCATTATGATCAGATGGGTAGTTTCGAATATCCAGAATCAATCCTTTTGAGTTTTTAAATTGCTGCCATAATTCAGGTAAATTATCTTTTTTAACTGTTCCAAGGTTAATATATGCAATATCTTTTTCAACAAATTTGAAGGAGGGTTCTTGGTCTTGATAAAATTTATAAATATTAATTTCATCTGTTGTATACGTTGCTATTTTTCGTTGAAATTTTTTCCCATCTCGAATGTATTCAATCGTTAATTCATCGTCATTTGTTCGCAAAACTAAATTAGCAATGTCTCGTAATTGAGTAGGATAATTGGATGCAGGAGTTCTGTGTAATTTATCTTTCACAAACTCTTCCATTGGTTTTTGATTCACCGAAGCAATAATATCTCCAACTTTTAGTCCTGATTCTTCACCTAATTTATCATCATAAAAACGTGTAACTACTGCTTTATCTTCGATAAATTTAATTTCTGCTACACCGAATTTTGATCCATAAAATTTATTTAAAACAGCATTTCCACCCCAAATATTGGCGTGCGTATCATGAATTCTAGCGATAATTTCTAAAGTAGTCAGTGTATATTCTGTTTCGTCTTTTGCTTGAATAAACTTGGGAATAAATTCTTCTAAAACCATTTTCCAATCTTCTTCAATTAAATTTTTATAGGGAAAATAATATTGAATCATGTTCCAATAGCGAAACAAAGTCAATAAACGAAAGCCTGTATCGGGATAAACCATTTTTCGATAGGCATTCTCATTTTTAAAATCCGGATTATTAACTCCCGAATGAAAAGCTAAATAGTAATGATTATCTGTTCGTTTAGCAATTTTTACATTGTTAAGTGCTGTAGTTAATTCATTTGAAAAATTGGAAGTAGTAATCCAATCTAAATCAGGTTTAAATTTAATTTTATCCTTTGGTTCTTTAAGAATTGTTGTTTTAAAATCACCTAAACTTGCTATCCATGCAGTAAAAATAGCATCGCGTTCATTTGTTGATTTTGCAGAAAGTATTTTTGGCATAATACGAAACAATTCATAATCCCAATTTAAATCGCCCGATGCCACTTTAGGATGATGGTATTTTAAAAATCCCCAAATCAATCCGAGCATTTTGAGATTTGTAATTTGAGTAGAAGTATAATCAAACGATGTTATTTTTGAACCTTCATCAAATTCTTTATCTAATTGAGCCGGAAAAAAGGGTTTAATAAATGTTTTAGCATTTTGAATTTCTTTTCCGTCAATCGTAACTTGAAAATCATCTAACCACATTTTGCCTTTTCCAACCAATAATCCACCTACTACTATTCTATCAGTTTTATCCGGACTTAATGGTAAGGTAATTTCGTATTTAGTCCAATCTGTTGTTCCGACAATTCCTCTATCGTTCATATTATCAAAGCCTAAACTTGGGTCAATTCTCATCCATAATCCGGCATGACCTTCGGAAACATTTTCTGTTTTAATGAATCCGCTTAGCGTGATTGATTTTCCTTTGTAATTATCCGGTAATGTAAATGCCCATGCTTTGAAACCTGGATTTCCATCTGTGTAAGCTAAAGAAACTGAATATTTTCCATTTTTAACAATTGTAGAATCTAATGCTTTTTGATATGTTTCATTTCCAAAGATTTCCCAACCTTTTGGATTTCCATTTTCTATGGTTTCAAAATCAAAATTAAATACTGATTTGGGTGGTTGTTTCTGAGCGAAAATCATCATTGTAAATGATAGAAACAAAATCGAAAGCAGGTAACTTTTTTTCATAAATAGCTGTGTTAAGTCTTTTTAAAATGATAATTTGATTCAATAATTTAAAAATCAATAATGAATGATTATTATTTTTACATCGTAAATGAAGTAAATTATCTTACAAAGTGAAAAGTGATTAACAAAAGTTTATGTCATTCTGTTCTTTATAAATATATTTTTTTAAAACAAAAAACCGTCTGAAATTCAAACGGTTTAAAATAACTATGTGTTTTTATAAGTTACTGATTTCCCAAAATAATCGGCATTCCATCCTTACCAGAACCAATAACAATTACTTTTGAATTAGCGGATTTAGACAACTCAATGGTGGCTTGTATGCCTTTTTCCTGTAGAATTTTGTCTGTTAATGATGCACTTAAAATTTGGTTTGCTCTAGCTTTTCCCTCTGCTTCAATTCGTTGACGTTCGGCTTCTTTTTGAGCTTTTTCCAAACGGAATTCGTATTCCAAACTTTCTTGTTCTTGTTTTAATTTGGTTTCAATGGCAATTTTAATTGTGGATGGCAACGTGACATCACGCACAAGAATTTCATTCAATTGAACATATTGATTGGCTAAAATCTTCTTGGTTTCTGTAAAAATTTCGTCTTGAATGGCATCTCTTTTGGTGGAATAAAGTTGTTCCGGAGTATATCTTCCCACCACACTTCTGGCGGCAGAACGAATTGCCGGACGAATCACTCTTTCGATGTAATTTTCGCCTTTTTCTTGGTGTAATTTTCCTGTAAATTCATATTGCGGATGAAACCAAGCGGTAGCATCGAGTTTGATTTCCAAACCATTAGATGACAACACCTGCATTTGTTCTGATAATTCTTGTTGACGAACTTCATAAATAAACACTTTGTTCCAAGGTGCTACGACGTGAAAACCTTCACCTAAAGGCGGTTCGTCAGTTACGACTCCTCCCCCAAACGTTTTGTAAAGAACGCCAGCTTGACCTGACTCGATGGTAACAGTTGATTTAAAAAGTATAATTATTAAAATAATTATTCCAACAATCAATGGGATTAATTTGAAATTGAATTCTTTTTGCATTATTATTTTTTTTGATTTTGATAAAGATACAAAATGAAATTTAATCGCAAAAGAGTTAGTTAATCATCATCGGTTTTAGTTTCATTTTCAACAGAAATCACATTATTTTGGAATGTGGTATTTTCTCTAATTTCTGTATGACGGATTTCGCCACCGGTTGTTCCGGTTTGTTTTCCCAAAAAAATGCAAACTACAGCAATAATAACTGCTATATATGATACAAATACAGCTTTTGAGTGCTTTTTGAAGTTTAAAAACAAACCAATCAAGGAAACAAAACCTAATGCATACAAAACGATTGCCAATTTTTCGGCCATTTCTTCATGTGTTTCAATAATTTGATCGGTTACTCCCGGCAATTTTTCTGCAATTTCTTCTGCTCCTTCTCCTGTAGCCATACTAACTGCGGCAAAAATTGCTCCTACAATAAATAAGCAATATGCTGTGTTTTTTACGGAATTATTTTTTAAAAATAATCCTGTAACTAAAATACCAAATCCAAGAATTATCCCAATAATTGGAAAGTGGTTTACAACCATGTGTAAATGTGCGTCGTTCATATATAAATGTTTTAAAAGTTTATTAGTTTTTGTTATACTCTAACCCCAAAAAGATAGCCAACAAGTGCTGATAAAACCATTGCAATTGTTCCCCAAATTGTTATTCTTAAAATTGCTGTTTTAATACTTGAGCCTCCTGTTTTTGCAGCAATACTTCCTAATACTATTAGAAAAATAATTGTAAAAGCATACAACCAATATTCCATGTTTTTTATTGGTGTAAAAAGTATCACTAGTAATGGCAAAACACCACCAACGGTAAATGCTGCACCAGATGAAATAGCTGCTTGTATTGGATTTGCTTGGCTTATTTCATTAATTCCTAATTCATCTCTAATATGAGCCGCTAATGCATCTTTTTCTGTTAATTCAATGGCAACTTGCATTGCTGTTTCCTTTTTTAAACCTCTTTTTTCATATATTTGAGCTAATATTCTTAGCTCTTCTTCAGGCATTTCTGCTAATTCTTTAATTTCTCTTTCAATATCCGCTTTTTCTGTATCTGTTTGCGAACTAACAGAAACATACTCCCCAGCAGCCATTGATAATGCACCTGCAACTAGTCCGGCAACTGTTGCTAATAAAATAGGTTCTCTAGTTGAACTTGCAGCGGCAACACCAATTGCTAAACTGGAAATAGAAATTATTCCATCGTTTGCTCCCAAAACTGCGGCTCGTAACCAATTGCTTCTGTGTATGTAATGATTGTCTAAATAATTATCTATTGTTATCATTTGATTTGATTTTAAAATTTATAATATAAATTGAAATTTTAATTAATTATATCAAAAACACCTTTTGTGAGTAATTTTGTTTCAGTATTAACATTATCATCAGGCATAATTTCAATGAATTTTTCTGATTTTTCACCTACCGTAACAGCAACTTTTTTGAATTTATAATCTGATGTTTTACTGTTTAAAACCAATACATAATGTTTGTCATTTTCTGTAATGATAGCATCAGAAGGAACTCCAAATCCTTTTTTAGCATCTGTAATTATGTTAGCCTCTACAAACATTCCAGATAACAATTTTCCTTTTATTTCTGGTGATAGTGTACCAAAAACCGAAATGGTTCTGTCTTTATTTTCTATCGATTTTCCGACTAATTGTACGCTAGAAATGAATTGTTCTTTGCTTGATTCGGGTACTTTAAAATTGATTTTTTGACCTTGTTTTACATGTAAAATGTCTTTTTCAAAAATGCTTAAATTCAAATGCAAGTAATTGGTATCTACAATTTCTAAAATTACATCCGAAGGCGACATAAACATGCCGACATTTGCGTTCATAACTGTTACATCACCAGAAATTGGTGCCGAAATTGTAATTTGTGAGGTAAATTTTCCACGCTCAACATTGGCCGGATTGATGTTTAACAACACTAATTTTTCACGTAAGCCTTGATATATTCCTTTTGCTTGGCGGTAATCGCTCTCTGCTTTTAGATAGTTTTTTCGTGAAGTAATTTTTTCATTGTATAATGTTGTCTGGCGTTCAAATTCAGATTTTAAATAGTTAATTTGTTCAGCAACTTCTACATAATCCTTTTGTAAATCAAGATAATCTGTGTTTTCTAATGTTATTAAAGCTTGTCCTTTTGCAACTTTATCACCAACTAATAATTTGGTAGCTTTTACATAGCCGCCTAAAAACGTGGTCACTTTAGCTCGATATTGTGGTGGAACATCAATTTTTCCGGATGATTTGACTATAACTTCAAAATCTTGTTCTATAGGTGAACCTATTTCCATTTTTGAAGATTGAAATTGAGCTTCTGTTACTGTAATCAATCCGTCATCAATTACTTTTTCTTCAGCAACTTCTTGTTTACATGAAAATAAAAGTGTTGTTATTGTTGCTATGTAGAATAGTTTTTTCATTTGTAAATTATTGTATATTAACATATTGTAAGTCTAATTGTGTTTTGTTGTATTGGTTTACGGCATCTAAATAATCAACTTGAATTGTGGTTGCATTTTCTAAACTTTGTATGAATTGGAAAAAATCAATTTCACCGTGTTTGTAACTCATATTGGCTACTTTAATAATCTCTTGAGAAACTTTTTTTCCGTATTGATTATAGTAATCGATGGCTTGGTTATATTGTTCTAATTCGCTGTTTTTCTGGTTAATGTGTGCATCAATTTTGATTAATTCATGTTGTTTTTGTTGTTCCCAAGCTTGTGTTTCTAACTTGGCTACTTTAGATTTAGCAACATTCCCATTGAATAAAATTGGAACAGCAACTCCTACTTGAAATCCATATAAAGATTGTGAAATTCCGCTATTTCTTCCTTGAAAATATTCCACATTTATATCGGGTAACCAATTCTGTTTTTGGAGTTTTTCAGTAGATTTATATTTATTTGTAACACTTTCTAAATAAGAACTATACAATTCTTTACTTGAAGTGTTTAATGTGTTATTTATAGGTTTAATCTCATTCGTTTTTACTCTAATTTTTTCCTCCGATTGTACTAAAGCTTGTAATACTTCTAATTGTGCTTTTTTCTCTTTATCTAATTGTGAAAGTTTGGTTCTAATTTGTCTAAATTTTGCTTCGGCAGTTATTTTTTCCAAGTAATTGGTTTCGCCTAATTCAAATCTTCGGTCGCTTGCTTTAGAGAAATTTTGGTACAAACTATCTAAATATTTATATAATTTTTCCTGATGTTGCACATATACAATTTGATGATATACTTTTGAAACTTCCAATTTGAGTTTGTTTTTTTGTAATTCGAAGGAAGCCTTTTGACTTTCTAATTCAGCTTTATAGACCTTTTTTTGAGCACCATAAACCGTTGGAAAAGCAAATGATTGCTGTACTCCAAATACTTTTAAGGGTTCGTTATTTAACGCTAAATTATTTTGGTCATAGCTATAATACACATTCGTTTTATCAAAAGAATAAGCCGTTTTTACGTTTGCGTTTGCTTTGTCGATTTGCAATTGCCCAGCTTTTACTAATTTATTGTTTAGCAAAGCTTTATTCATAATTGAATCTAGTTCAGCATTATTTTCTTGTGCAAAACCAAAGCTTGTTGCAAATAAAAATAGTAAAATATAAGTTCCGCTTAGATGTTTTTTGAATTTTGGTTTTTTGAATTCTTTCTCATCAAAAACTTTGAATAAAATAGGTAATACAATCATGGTTAACAGAGTTGCCGTGAATAATCCGCCAATAACTACGGTTGCTAACGGGCGTTGAACCTCTGCTCCTGCCGATGATGAAATTGCCATTGGTAAAAATCCTAAAGCGGCGGCGGCGGCGGTTAATAAAACTGGTCGAAGTCTATCGGTGGTTCCTTTTAAAATTAGTTCGTTCATATCTTTCATGCCACTGTGTTTCAATTCTTTAAAATGTTCAATTAGTACGATTCCGTTTAGCACTGCAATTCCGAATAATGCAATAAATCCAACGCCTGCCGAAATACTAAATGGTAAATCTCGCATCCATAAAAATAAAACACCACCAACAGCCGATAAAGGAATTGCAGAATATACCATTAATGCTTCTTTGATGGAACCAAAGGCAAAATGTAATAAGATAAAAATTAAAAATAAGGCAATTGGTACAGCAATTAACAATCGGGCTTTTGCACTTTGTAAGTTTTCAAATTGACCACCATAAGTAACACGATAGCCTGTTGGTAAATCGATTTTGGTTTCAATAATTTGCTGAACATCATCAACAACACTTTGTAAATCACGGTTTCTTACGTTGATTCCCACAATAATTCTTCGATTGGTATTGTCTCTTGAAATTTTAGCCGGACCTTCTGTATATTCGATAGACGCTAATTCTCTTAGCGGAATTTGCTCGCCATTTGGAGTGGAAACATATAAATTTCGTAAGTCTTCAATATCGGTTCTGTTGGTTTTATCTAATCGAATGACCATATCAAAACGTTTTTCACCTTCAAATACGTTCCCAACGGTTTTCCCTGCGAAACCTAAAGCAATCATTTCGTTTAAATCGGCAATATTTAAGCCATAACGAGCAATTTTACTTCGGTCATAATCAACAATCATTTGTGGTAAACCTTCCGTTTTTTCGATGATAATATCCGATGCACCTTCCACATTTTTAATTGCTTTTTCGATTTCATGTGCTTTTTTGGCTAAAATATCTAAATCTTCACCAAAAATTTTAATGGCCACATCGGAACGAGAACCCGAAATTAATTCGTTGAAACGCATTTCAATAGGTTGCGTAAATTCGATTTCCATGTTTGGAATTTTCTCTTCTAAAGCCGCTTTGATTTTATCGGCTAATTCATCTTTAGAATTGGCAGAAACCCATTCAGATTTTGGTTTTAATTTTACGATAATGTCACTTTCTTCCATACTCATTGGATCGGTTGGCACTTCGGCAGCACCAATTCTACTGACTACTTGAGAAACTTCTGGAAAATTTTTAAGAATTATTTTTTCAATCTTGGTAGTCGTTTCAATGGTTTTAGAAAGCGAAGTTCCTGTTTTTAAAACGGGTTGAATTACGAAATCACCTTCATCTAATGTTGGAATAAATTCCCCACCCATGGTTGCAAACAATCCAATAGCTAAAAACAATAACCCAACAGCTCCGTAAAGTACTTTTTTAGTATTTCCTAAAGCCCAAGTAATCACAGGTAAATACCATGAATTCAGTTTGTTAATTAACCGATTTGAAATTGATTTTGGGTTTTCTTCTTGCGGTTTTAAAAACAATGAAGCCGCAACAGGAACATAAGTAAAACAGAATAACATAGCACCCACCAAAGCAAAACTAAATGTCATTGCCATAGGTTTAAACATTTTTCCTTCAACACCTGATAAGGAAAGAATTGGAATAAATACAATAAGAATGATTAACTGACCAAAAATAGCCGAATTCATCATTTTTGAAGCACTTTTATAGGTAATTTGGTCTATTTCTAACTGACGTTCTTCTTTGGCTAAACCAACTAAATGTCTTGATTTATGAGCAATTTGAAAAGCAATAAATTCAACGATAATCACAGCTCCGTCGATGATGATTCCGAAATCTATCGCCCCTAAACTCATTAAATTGGCATCAATTCCAAAAATATTCATAAAGGAAATCGCAAATAACAAACAAAGCGGAATTACGGAAGCCACAACTAATCCTGAACGCCAATTTCCGAGTAATAAAACCACAACAAAAGTTACGATTAAGCAACCTAAAATCAAGTTTTCAGCAACGGTGAATGTAGTTTTACCTACTAACTCACTTCGTTCTAAAAATCCGTTGATGTAAACGCCTTCCGGTAATGTTTTTTCAATTTCGGTAACTCTATGTTTTACATCTTCAATTACTTGTTTTGAGTTTCCGCCTTTTAGCATCATTACTTGACCTAAAACCTTCTCACCTTCTCCATTTCCTGTAATTGCTCCAAAACGATTGGCATGACCAAATTGTACTTTGGCGATGTCTTTAATGTATATTGGCAAACCAGAATCGTTTTTAACGACAATATTTTCAATATCTTGAGCGGAATTTACTTTTCCTTCGCCACGAATGAAATAACTTTGATTGGTTTTTTCAATATACGAACCACCGGCAATGCTATTATTTTTTTCCAACGCTGTAAAAATAGCAGTAGTAGAAATGTTCATTGCCTTTAAACTTGCTGGATTTATAGCAATTTCATATTGTTTTAAAAAGCCACCCCAAGTATTGATTTCAACCACACCTTTAATTCCAGATAATTGTCTTTTTACGACCCAATCTTGAATAGTTCGCAAATCGGTAACTGAATAATGATTTTTGAATTCGGGTTTTACTTCTAAAGTATATTGATAGATTTCGCCTAAACCAGTGGTAATTGGTCCCATTTCTGGTGTTCCAAAACCTTCTGGAATTTTTTCGGTAGCAGTTTTAATTTTTTCAGCTATTAATTGTCTAGGTAAATACGTTCCGATTTCGTCTTCAAAAACAATGGTTACCACAGATAATCCGAATTTAGAAATAGAACGAATTTCGGTTACACTAGGCAAATTCGCCATTTCAATTTCTACAGGATACGTAATATATTGCTCGATATCTTGAGTAGAAAGATTACGAGATGTTGTAATTACTTGTACCTGATTATTAGTAACATCAGGTACAGCACCGATTGAAATTTGGAAAACTGAAAACAAACCAAATCCAACAACACCAAGTGTAAACAAAAGGATTATGAGTTTATTTTTTAAACTAAAGGCAATGATTTTCTCAAGCATTTTGGCAACTTTTAATTTCAGTAAAATTAATCTGAAAATAAAGAAATTGACTTAAGATTGACTTAGGAATACATTAGTTAAACCTTAATTCTACAATAGTTTCAACGTTTAATTTACTGTTTATTTGAAAGTCAATATTCAATAAATCAGTAAGTCTTTTTACGATAGATAAACCTAAGCCTGTGCCTTTTGTATTAGTTTGAAGAACGGATTGAGAACGATAAAAACGATTTCCTATTTTGTTCAATTCTTCGGAAGAGATACCAATTCCGTTGTCTTGAATTTTACAAATAATTTGGTTGTTTTCTTTCCATAAAGCAATAGAAATTTTTCCATTTGGATTGGAATATTTAATTGCATTGGATACTAGATTACTGATGATTATAGAAACCAAATAATTATCAGAATCAATGGTATAATCATCTGCAAATGAATTTTCAATTTTAATATTCTTATCATTTATTTTTTGCGAAAATCGAGCTAATACATCTAAAATCAATGCATTGAGAAAAACAGGTTCTTTTTTAGTATTTTGCTTTTGATTTTCAAAACGAGCCAATAACAATAATTCGTCAACCAATTGATTTAATCGGTCAACTTCTTTGATACTGTAATTGATTTTTTCCTCATATTCCGATTGATTTCGAGGTTTACGAACTAAAACTTCTAATGTTCCTTTGATTACAGCCAAAGGTGTTCGCAATTCATGAGAAGCATCAGATGTGAATTGTTTTTCGCGTTCTACAGCATTTTCAATTCGGTCTAACAAGTCATTAATTGTTTTTGAAAGTACGAATAATTCATCTTTATTTTGGGGTAAATCTATTCGCGAACTTAGGTTTTCGCGACTAATTTGCTTTGAAGTTTCAATAATTGTTTTTATTGGTTTGATGCTTCTTCCTACAATAAATCTGGCGATAAGAAATAAACTTATCAAAATAATTGGCAATGAAATAAATAGAATGTTTCGCAAATTAGACAAAACCATAATAGCATCATCCAACGACATAGCTACGACGAGATAACCAATCACTTTTTGATTATCATAAAGCGGAACCTGAATCTGACGAATAGGTTTTTTGTTTAAATATGTATCAATAAATTCGTTTTTTCTATTTTCCGGATAAAGCTTTAAATTGAGTTTTTTTAAATTGGGTGATTTATCAATTAGTTCGTTATTGCTATCAAAAAATTCAACAAATACAGGGTTAACATCCACTGTATTGTGTTCTCTTTCACGCCATTCATCCACTTGAATGAGATAAGTGTTGTTATGATCTATTTCAATTTCTTGTAAATGTTTTTCAACTTCATTTTGAATATCATCGTTTATATGGTTGTAAACACTTAAACTCACCATTTGATAAATTACTAAAAAAACTATGGTTATCAGCAAAGCAGTGCTAATAATATAGTAAAAAGCAATTCTATTTCTAAAAGAGAATTTAAGCATAAATTGTAACTACATTAATCATTAGCAATATAACCAACACCTCGAATGGTTTTAATACTTTCATCTTCTTTAGAAAGATTGAGTTTTTTCCTGATAGCATTCATAAACACATCAATTACACCGGTATCATATTCAAAATGAATATCCCAAACATCTTCAATAATTTGATTTCGAGTGCACACTTTTCCTTTGTTTTTGATTAAATATATCAAAAGTTCGTATTCTCTTTGTGTCAATGAAATTTCATTATTTTCTGAAAAAACCTGGTGTTTAGATTGAATAATTTTAATCTTTCCTAGGTTCAAAACATCAACTTCCTTGGTGGTTCTAAAATGAATTTTTATTCGTTCTAACAATTCATCAAAACTAAAAGGTTTTTTGATGTAATCATTGGCTCCGGCTTTTAAACCTTCAATAGTTTCCTGAACGGTATCTTTGGCTGTTAAAAAAATAATTGGCGTTGTAGCATTGGTTTTTCTAAAGGATTCACAAACCTTTAACCCAGAGAGTTTAGGTAACATCCAGTCTAATAAAATTAAATCGGGTTTATGGCTAATTGCCATTTCTAATCCTGATTGACCATCATTAGCAACCAACACTTCATAGCCTTCTTCTTCTAAACCTTGTTTTAGAAAATTGGCAATTCCTATTTCATCTTCAACGACTAAAAGTTTCATTTGTCTAATACAAATTTAATTCCGAAAGATACGATATTTGCCTCTAACCCATCACTTCTGGAATAATGATTATACCTGAAATCAATATTTTTTATGCCAAATTTCCAGATTTTAGAAGCGGTGAAAATATCGGTGTAATTCACTCCAAATCCGTATTGATGTGCATCAAATGTTGATAAATCATAATCGGAAGTATAAAATTCATCGGTAGAAAGATGTTGTTCGTGCGGAGCAAAATATTTTGATGCAGACTGAGTATAAAAACGATACATCGGAAAAATGGTAAAACGATCCGTTATTTTATAAGGCAATTCAACACTTGCTGTATGTGAACTAATTCCCCAATTATCCGTATAAAAACGATAATAAGTTCTAAACACAAATTTTTCGTTGATATAATAATTCAAACGAGCTCCAATTGGCAATTTAAATCGACTATCAGGCAAACGTTCAATATCATCAGCTAATTGAAATTCATTAATAAACGAATCACTCACATCGGCAAAATAAACCCGTTGATACGGTGTAGAAAGTAAGCCTTGTTGATGTAAAACATCAGCAAAAATGGATAGTTGTGTTTTCTTATTCAGCACTTGCGAAAAACTGAAAGAAAGTGCAAAAGAATTTCTATTTTTTTCCGGTTGAAAAACAAAATTGGTTGGGTTGTAATTGGTATTTCCTGTGATTGTAAAATCATCAAAAATTCCACCGTTTAGTGTATTACCATTATCGGCAAAATCTTGTAATTCTTTAGGATAAATGGGCTTCCAAGTATCTAAATAAAAATTGGCAGCAATTCCCACTTCGGTATTTTTGTCGTTAAATAATTTTGTTAAACCACCACCAAAACCAATGGAAGAATAGTCATATTCTACAGAACCGGAAATATGTGCATTCCAAATCGTATTTCGATCATCGGAACTATGACTGTAATTAATTACTAACGTAGTTAAAACATCTTTTGCAGAAGCACCCGAACTCGCTTGCCACGGACTTGGTGTTGCACTATCAAACGGATTTATGTTTCCTGATGAAGCTGAAGAATAGGCAGAAATCCCCATATCTACAGTTAAAACATCATCGTCGTTTAGTGGAACAGCTACAACAATAGTTGGTGTAATATCGGTTAATTCCTCCATCCCACTTCCACCGGAAACAGCTGAATGAATTCCGTCTTGTTTATAATAACTCATTAAAAAATCGACTTCAACCGATTCGAGCACACGTTTTTTGAATACGAGCGTAGAATCTTGTTCTTGTCCAAAAAGCGAAAAAGAACAAAGAAAGAGTAAAAGAAAAAAATAATTTTTCATTATTAATTTGGGTAATTAGTTACAACCACAACCACCACCGGTTTTGCCACCATTGGCTCCGGCTGCTGCTTCGCGATAGACTTGAAAATTGGTTTCAAAACGTTCAGAGGAACGAGCTGCTAATTTCATATCAGGATCATTGATTTTTTCTTTTTCGTATTCTTTAACTGAATTGCAGGATTGTAATGCGATTAGAATTAGGGCAAGAATTATTATATTTTTCATTTCAAATTTATTGTTTATCAAATTTCTTTAAGTCAATATTTTTAGAGTTGTGCACTACTCCTTTGTCATCCACAATAATGTATTCGATTCCTTTGATTTGGTTTACTAAATCGAGTCCGACATCAATGCCGAGAACGAAAATTCCGGTAGCCAGTGCATCGGCTAGTTCTGTGGTTTTTGCAAAAACCGATACACTAACTATTCCGGTGGCAGGATAACCTGTTCTTGGATCTATAATATGTGAATATCTCTTTCCGTTGAAAGTGACAAATTTTTCATAACTACCGGAAGTTTCTACTGCACTGTCTTCTAAAGGGAAAGTTGCAAACACTTTATTTTTATTCATCGGATTCACGATGGCTACTGTCCACGGTTTTCCATCAGGCTGTTTACCCCATGCAAAAATGTCGCCTGAAACATTTACAATTCCGGATTTACAACCGTTTTCGATTAATAAAGCTTTGACTTTATCGGCAATATAACCTTGACCAATTCCGCCTAAACCGAGTTTCATTCCTTTATTCTTTAGAAAAATAGTCGATTCATATTCGTTTAAGATGATATTTTGATAGCCAACTTTAGCAACTGAATTTTTGATAGCTTCTTCGGTTGGCATTTCTTTCATACTTCCGTCAAACTTCCAAATTTTATCCATGGATGCATACGAGATATCAAAAGCTCCGTTGGTTAGTTTTGAAATTTTAATGGCTCTTTCAATCAATTCAAAAACTTCTTTATCCACTTTTACCGGAGCAATTCCTGCATTTTGATTGACTTTGGAAATTTGTGTGGTTGGAATCCAATCGGAAATTAAGTTTTCAATGCGTTTAACTTCATCAATTGCTTGGTTGATAAACTGATTTCCTTGAACGGTATCAGTTGCAACTACAGTCATTTCAAAAGGACTGCCAAGCATAAATGTCTTTTTAGTGTGAACAATTTGTGCGGAAGAATTCCACAAAAAGAAAAGACTACAATATAAAAGAATAGTTTTCATTTACTTTTCGAATTTTTTAATCATCGCTATGTATTCTGCAGGTGATACATTTTTAAAACCTGTCATTCCGAGCACTTTCCCATTTTTATCCAACAAAACAACTAAAGGGAAGCTTCCTCCTTTATTATATTTTTCAGCCAATTCTTTGTTTTGTTCTGTTAATTCAGGAGTTAATTGATTGGCTTTTTTCTTTGGAAAGTCGGCTTTATAAGTGACCCAACTTTTATTTGCTTCAGCTTTAAACTCATCAGACATCCAAATGTTCTTTTCTAATTTCATACAAGGTGCACACCAATCGGAACCGGAAAAAACCAATACAATATTTTTGTTTTCCTTGATGGCAAGAGATTTTGCTTCTTCAAAATTGGTTTGCCAGTTTTGAGCATAAAAAAAATTAAGTGTAAAAAGGAATACGATGGAAATGTAACTTTTCATTTGCTTTATTTTGATGTAAAATTAACGCAAATGGAATCACATTATTAGTGAGAGGAATTCAATTAAGTAAATCTTAAGTTATAGTAAACCGTTATACTTTCTAATAAACCATTCTGAAACCAAAGCAAGAGCAATGATGATAAGTAACCAAACCCAATCGATAATTGGTGTTTTCTTAACTATTTCTTTTTGGATGGGTTTGTAGTTTTCGTTAGCCAAAAGTGATTTTATTAATTCATCAACTTGATTAGCTAAATATGTTTTTCCTTTAGTTTGATTAGCTAATTGATTTAATTTGGCATAATCCGGATTGACAAATTGTTTTTCAATGTCAAAATCTAAGACTTCAAAAAAGCCGGAATAGGACGTTTTAGAGTTGTTTTCGGTCACGGTAAACGAATAATTTCCGGCAGAGAGTCCGTCTAAATTTACCTTATATGAATTGGTGGATTTCAATAAATCATACGATTTGGTTTGATTAGTTGCTTTGTTTTTTACCGTAATGGATAAACGAGCATTGTCGTCAAACTCATAATTTTTATTGAAATATTGAGCATTAATTTCGATGGCATCGCCTGAATTGTAGAAATTTTCGTGCGTAACAACCAATGATTTTCGAGCATTATTTGACGATAGAAATTGAATTGTTTTATCGATAAAAATATCAAATTTTTCAAAACTTTGTTGATCGATGTGGCTTTGTAAACGCCATTTCCAAATGTTTTCACCTAATAAGAAAGCCGATCGTTTTCCTAGATTTTCTGTGTAAGCTAATAGTGGAGAATCGAGTTCAACATTACGAATTCTAGCTCCAATTAATTTATCGAAATTAGATTTTGAAGTTATGGTTCCGAAAGGATTTTGCAACGGAGGAAAGTTTTCAAAACCAATGTTATCAATGGCAAAAAGATTAAATTGTGATGAAAAAGTAGCCAAATAATCTTCTTGTTGACCACTCATTTTGAAATCAAACGTCGATTGTTGTTGGTTTAAAAAATTGAAATCAGTGTGTAATCCGGTGATAATCCAAGTGTTTAAATTGGCTAGGATATTTTTTTCGAAAACTGATTTGAATTCGGAAGTTGGTTGGTATAAAATTAATACATTAAAATCTTGTAACGAATTGATTTGATTTGGCTTAACAACTGTTACTTTACGTTGTTGATTAGTTTCAATGGCACGTTTTAATGCTCCGATATCGGGATGATTGATAGATGAAACAATCGCAATTTCCGATTTTTGATCGATGACTTCAACTGCAAAATTCTTAATGTTGTTGTAGGTGTTTTTTTCCAGTTCAGAGGATGAAATCGTTGCTTTAAAAACTTGCACACCCACTTTTTCGGCTGGTAATAAAACGGTGATTAATTGTGATTTTTGACTGGATGAAAAACTCACATTTTGTTTACTCAAAATTGAATTTCCTTGTGAAATGGAGAAAGTAGCATTCACATTTTTATTTCCTGAATAGTTGACAAAAACTTCAACCGGAAATTTATTTTTCAGAAAAGCGTATTTATTGACGTTAAGTTGACTGATTTTTAAATCTAAAACAGAAGTCGTATCTCCCAAAACAACAGGATAAACGGCTTTACTTTCATCGAATGAATAAATGTAATCGCTTCCTTGGGTTTGATTTCCGTCGGAGATGATAACGGTGGGATGATTGACACTTTTGTGGATACTTTTCAGCCCTTTTCCTACCCCATCGATTCGGGTTTGTGTTCCTTTGAATTCGAAAGTTTGAGACGATTCCAATTCGCTGGAAAATTGATAGGATTGTACTTCGTATTTTTCTTGTAAAGCGGAATTGGATGTCAGTTTTTTATAAACTTCTAACGCTGATTCTTTGGAATTTAATTCAGTAATTGATGACGAATTATCGACAACAATCGGCAACGGAATTTTGATGGTTTCAAATGATTTTCGGGTGAGAATTGGGTTGATTAATAAAACTAATAATCCGAAAATGGCAATGAAACGCAAAAAAGCCAAGAACCAATTGATTTTTGAATTGGATTTGGCTTTATAGAAATATTGAAAAAATGATACTCCTCCGGCTAATAATACTGAAAGTATGAGTAAAAGAACGGCATTGGTAGTCATTTTTTTCTTCTGTTTTTTATTTTACATTAACTCTCTTCTTGGCACGTTCTAGCCCCGATTGCAATGGAAAGCCTTGTGCAGCTTGGGCTGATTTTTTCTTGCTGAACCAAAGCGACCAACGGAAGCTCTTGGGGCAGCTTTGAAAAAACAGCCTGAGCAAACAAGCTTGTAATGGAAAGCGGGAATAGCTTCTTATCGGTTGTCGGTTTTCTGTTGTCTGTTTTCTAGCCTGCTTCGCAGGAGAATTCTATTTCGACTTCGTCATCTTGCGAATTGACAAACTGTGTGTGAAAACTGCGACTGTGACTGAAAACTGCGACTGGAAAGTGCAACTGAAAACTGACTACGTCAACATTCCCCCATCCACGTTCATTACTTGTCCGGTTACGTAGGCACTCAAATCTGAGGCTAAGAAAAGACAAGCATTGGCAACGTCTTCCGGTGTTCCTCCACGTTTTAATGGAATAGAATCTCTCCAGCCTTGCACGACTTCTTCGTTTAATTTTCCAGTCATTTCGGTTTCGATAAATCCGGGTGCGATGGCGTTGCAACGGATGTTTCGTGAACCTAATTCTAATGCAATTGACTTTGTAAAACCGATCATACCCGCCTTTGAAGCCGCATAATTTGCTTGACCGGCATTTCCTTTGACACCTACAACCGAACTCATATTAACGATAGAACCTTTGCGGTTTTTCAGCATAATTTTCTGAACGGCTTTGGTCATATTGAAAACCGATTTTAGGTTGATTTCGATTACTTTGTCGAAATCTTCTTCGGACATTCTCATTAATAAGTTGTCTTTCGTGATTCCGGCGTTATTGATTAAAATATCGATGGTGCCGAATTCTGCCAACACATCGTCGGCTAATTTTTGAGCTTCGTTAAAATCGGCTGCGTTTGATTTGTATCCTTTGGCTTTGATTCCTAAAGCGTTTAGTTCGTTTTCTAAAACCAAAGCTGATTCGGCAGACGAACTGTATGTAAATGCCACATTTGCTCCATGTTGAGCAAAAACTTTAGCGATTCCGCTACCAATTCCGCGACTGGCTCCGGTGATAATGGCTACTTTTCCTTCTAATAATTTCATGCTATGTTTGTTTGTTTTGTTTGATTTGAACGACAAATATAAGTAATTCTATTGGCAGAATAGAATGGAATTAGCGTGTTTTTGTTGTTAAAAGAAAATTAAAGTTTTGATGTTGACTACTCTTTTGAGGAACCATTAGTAATGTTTTGCGTAACTAAATAAAAAACAGTTACGTTGTTGCCCGATCTTTCTGAAATCTTCTGAATTACATACTTTTCATTTTCATATTGAGCCAAAAGCTGACCTTGGTTTTCAACAATTCTTCTGAATTTATTTTTTCGAATATCATGATCCAAAGACATAATGAGTTCTCGTTTTGGAATATAGAAAATTGCTCCTTCAGATTTTTTTATATAACATTGTCTACTTGCATTAACCCAACCTTGTTGCTGTTTGTCATACACCCAACCTGCTGAAATTTTATTTAAATTGTCTTGAATTTGATTGTCTGATAATTCTAAAAAAGCGAATAAGTCTTTAAAAATCACTTCTCGTTCTTCCGTTTTATAAACTTGTTGCAAACTTTCTTTAGAATTGAGAAGCATAATGTTGTGAGGATTTTCGCTTGAATAAATAATGTCAACCTGTTGTCCTTTATAAAAATGTTGAAATTGATATGTTGGAATTTCGATTGTTCTGCTGATGACTTTATTCTCTTTTGTTCTAAATTTTACGGTTATTTCCGCTTCATCGGGTCGTCTTCGTCGGATTCCTCCACCTTCGTAATAATTTCCGTTTACCACTAGTGCTTTTGCTTCAACTTTGGTTGCAAGTAATGTTTTTTCGGCACCACTTTCGATGAGCCAAGAGATTAAAAAATAGAAAATTACAGCCGGAATAGCTGCTAATAAACCAAAAAAGGAAAAGAAATTTCCTAAATCGAAATCCAAAGTAGGATTTTCATCAATTTTTTCTGGCTTCCATGAATTGTAAAAAAATATCATACAGTAAAGTCCTAAACACAATAAAAGTGTTCCGAAAATGGAAAGAATCCCAACGTTTGTAACAATATTTTGTTTTGGAAGTAAAATAAAGAAAACTAAAAGTGTCACTACAGTTAATGCTGTAGCAGAAAAAAACACAATTCTATTTCTCTTGATGATGAATTCTCTTTTGTATTGAGCGTATAACTTATTGGCTTCTTCTTTAATATGGATTATTTCTTCTTCTGATAAATTACTGGAATTTAATAATTTATCAATTTGATAGTTTAAGGCTTTACTTTTTTGTAAATCAAAAACCTTTTGGATAAGCTGGTTGTTGTTCATCTTTTTATGAATTAAAATCCTTCCGGAAGTGGCACATAAGTATCATCATTTTTAACCATTGGAAAGGTTTTATTCTTCCAATTCTCTTTTGCTTTTTCGATGGTTGATGCATCGGAAGCTACAAAATTCCAAAATATTTGGCGTTCTTGTTCAAACGGTTGTCCGCCAAAAAGAATGATGTGTGAGTTGGGGTGAATGGTTAATGAACACGCATCTTCCACTTTGGAAACCAGCATATTTCCTTTTTCTACGTGGTTGTCGCAAGCTTGGATGGATCCTTCGACGATGCAAATTCCGATTTCGCCACGCACTTGTCCGTTGATTTGAAGTTGGTATTCTTCCTTGGTTTTAATTTCCACCATGAACATATCTGAAAAAACAGGAACGGGAGAAGTTTTTCCGAAAGCGGTTCCGGCTACCAGTTTAAACTGGGTGCTTCCCTCCTGCCACTGCGGTAATTCATTCGAATCAAAATGATGGAATTCGGGTTGCATAAATTCTTTTTCTTTGGGAAGAGCGACCCAAATTTGATAGCCGTGCATGGTGAAAATGTTTCCGTTTCTGAGTTCTTGAGGCGTTCGTTCGGTGTGTGTAACGCCACTTCCGGCGACCATCCAATTGACTGATCCGGGTTGGATTTTGACTTTGGTTCCTAAACTGTCTTCGTGCATAACGGCTCCTTCTAACAAAAAAGTCAGTGTTGCGAGACCGATGTGAGGATGCTGATCGACATCCATGTATTTTTCGGGACCTAATTCTGTTGGTCCCATGTGGTCTATAAAAATAAACGGTCCGACCATTCTTTTTTTACGAAAAGGGAGAATTCTGCCAACTAAAAAGTCGCCGATATCGCGACTGCGTTCTTCTATAATTAAATCGATATTTGACATGATACAAGTTTTTTATAAAAATAAAGAAAAGTTGTGAGATAAAAAAAGCTCTATCGAAGTAGAGCTTATTAGTATAGAAAATGTGTTTTTACTGTTTTATGAATTTTGCTGTTGAGCTACCTTTATCAGTAAACACTTTTATAAAATAACTTCCCGATTGTAAGTTTGAAACATTTATCTCACCATTTTCAGCATGAATGGTTGTCATTATAATTTGTCCGAGTGTGTTGTAAATGGAAACCGATTTTACATCCATTTCGCTTTTTGTTTTAATGTTTAAAACATCTTTTGCCGGATTTGGATAGAGTGTGAAATTGGTTTCAAAATCAAAATCTTGATTGCTCAAAGGTTCTTCTATTGTTGTGGAAGTCGTATTAGTTATGATTGGAAAGTTATAATCAAAATAAATACTTGCTGTGTTTGTTAATTCATCACCTACTACCAAATTAGATTTCGTTTTAATTTTGAACGCTACATAACCATCGTTATTTTCATCATCAAAAGGGAGATTGATGTTTTCAAATATGAATTCCACTTTGTTACCATTGATTCTGGTAAAGAAATCATGACTACTACTTTGAGGAATTAGCGTATTTATTTCAAATTTTGTCGCATCAATTATATCTGCAATTACTACATTTTCGGCAGCAAAAGTTCCTGTATTTTCAAAACGAATGACGTAATGCACATATTCACCAACCATTTCGGGGGAAATTGTGTTTCCTTCTAAACAGGTTTTGTCATTTGGATCGTAGGAGTTCACAGCGGTAACCTTTATTTGAGAATGATTATCTGCTGGTACTTCATCATTTTCAATTGGTAAAATTATCGCATCAAAACCTAAATCATCACCCGCATTTACTGGAGGTGTTTCCATTGGAGAATTTATATTCAAAATTATTATGAATTCACGAACTTCTGTTGGCATCAGGTCGAGATAATTCATATTAATAAAATTTGTAGTTTGATTATAACTATTTGGAGAGCAACTCACAAAATCCATTAAAGTATTATCATATGTAAATAGAATACTTCCAGATTGTATTTGCGTTCCTTTATTTTTGTAAAGAATTTTAAAAGTAGAATTAAAACCAGGTCTAGAAGGAGTGATAGGTAAGACAGTAACTTCTAAATCATAATGAATTCCGTTGGGTGTAATACAGAAGTTTTGAATAAAAGGACTTGTTTCGGAAGGGAAATCTGTTGATACCGATGTTGGAGTAATAGTATAATAACTTGGGCTTTCTAAAACTGGTGTAATCGAATAACTTCCTTCTTGGATTGGAACTAAATAATTTCCAGAAGTATTAGTAATTAATGTCCCAGACTCTATTCCATTTGAGATTGTAAAATTCAAATTTGAATAATTTATATCTGAGTCATCACAACCATTATTGTTACTGTCATACTTTGTATCTCCTTGTATAGTATAAAATAAACCTCCCGGCACAAAAGAACAGTAAGTATTTGCATGGCAATTTGTATAACCATAATCAATTATTTTTTGTTGAACCATTGCTAAATCATTTTCATTTACGCAAACATATTCTAAATTTGGATTTACATCAAAGTTTAGATTATTCCAAAATTGATTGTTATTTTTAATATTTAAATATGTTAATTGATTGTTGCTACAATATAAAGTCTCCAAATCAACATTTTGAGAAAAATCTAAACTATTTAATTCATTATTAATACAATATAAACCCCTCAAAGCAATATTTTGTGTAACATCTAAGCTAGTTAATTGATTGCCATTACAAAACAAATTTTCCAAAGCTACATTTTGTGTAACATCTAAGCTAGTTAATTGAATGTTACTACAAGATAAAGTTTCCAAAGCTATGTTTTGTGTAACATCTAAACTAGTTAATTGATTGCTACCACAAGATAAATAATCCAAAGCTATATTTTGTGAAATATCTAAACTCGTTAATTGATTTTGATTTAATGATAAAGCTGTCAAAGCTAGATTTTGTGAAACATCTAAACTAGTTAATTGATTTTCATTTAATGATAAATAAGTCAGAGCTGTATTTTGTGTAACATCTAAATTAGTTAATTGATTTTTATCATAAAATAAAAATTCTAGTGCTAGATTTTGTGAAAGATCTAAACTAGTTATTAGATTTTGATTTAATGATAAAAAAGTCAAAGCTGTATTTTGTGTAATATCTAAGCTGGTTAATTGATTAGTAGAACATTTTAAACTTGTAAGATTTATAAATGCCTCAATTCCCGTCATATCTTGTATATTAGAGTAACTCACATCGAGTTCAAAGACATTTAGAGCTTCATTTTCCTGTATTTCCCCGTCATTATTAATATCTATCTTAATGTATTGACCATCAGTATCTAACGCAATATTATTAGATGAACTTGCCTGCAACAACTTCGCTTTAAAATTCGCATCAGGAATATTAATAATCTGAGCATTACCAATAAAAAAAGAAATAAATAAAACTAAAGTGTAAATTTTCTTCATAAAAAGTAATTGAAAATCAAATATATAAAAAAAGTCTTTCAAAAAATGGAAAGACTTTAACAATTGTATTAAAATAATATTTAGATAACAATCCCAATACTTCTTTTACTTTTCTACCAATTTCAGCCAATGAATCAACTAGATGAATCTAGCTAGATTATTCTATAATTAAATTAATGTTTGCCATTTGGAGTTTTTTATAAATTACAAAAAATTATGGAAATAAAAAAAAGCCCTATCGAAGTAGAGCCTTTTTGTATAGAACATGCGTTTTTATTGTTTAATGAATTTTGCTGTTGAGCTACCTTTATCTGTAAACACTTTTATAAAATAACTTCCAGTTTGTAAGTTTGAAACATTTATCTCACCATTTTCAGCATGAATGGTTGTCATTATAATTTGTCCGAGTGTGTTGTATGTGGAAACCGATTTTACATCCATTTCATTTTTAACCTTAATATTTAAAACATCTTTTGCCGGATTTGGATACAATATAAAATTAGTTTCAAAATCAAAATCTTGATTACTTAAAGGTTCTTCTACTGTTGTGGAAGTTGTATTGGTTATGATTGGAAAGTTATAATCAAAATAAATACTTGCTGTGTTTGTTAATTCATCACCTAAAACCAAATTTGGTTTCGTTTTAATTTTGAAAGCCACATAACCATCGTTATTTTCATCATCAAAAGGAAGGTTGATGTTTTCAAATATGAATTCAACTTTATTACCATTAATTCTGGCAAAGAAATTGTGACTGCTACTTTGTGGAATTAATGTATTAATTTCAAATTTTGTCGCATCAATAACGTCAGCAATTACAACATTTTCGGCAGCAAATGTTCCTGTGTTTTCAAAACGGATGACATAATGCACGTATTCACCAACCATTTCGGGGGAAATTGTGTTTCCTTCTAAACACGTTTTATCGTTTGGATCGTAGGAGTTAACTACTGTTTGGTTTAACGTAAATGTATTGTCATTTGGTGTTTCATCCGTTGCACTAGCAATAGTAGCAGTATAAACTAAAACATCACCATCATTTACCGCAGGGATTTCCATTGGCGAATTGATATTGAAAATTAAACCAATTTCTCTGGTTTCAAAAGGATTTAAGGCAGTAAAATTCCAATTTAAAGTGTTTGTTCCTGAACCATCAACTGATGGAATTGATGAAAGAATATCCATTATTGTATCATCAAAACTAAATGTTAGAGTTCCATTTGCCACTTGATTTCCTTTGTTTTTATAAATAACTTTATATTCAGCATCAAATCCGGGACGAGCCACTTCAATTGGAATGATTGATATTTCTAAATCATTTTTTATGCCATTGGGAGTGATACAAAAATCTTGTGTGAATGGACTGGTTGTAGTTGGAAAAGTAACACTTGCAGAAGTTGGCGAAATGATAAAGTCGTTTGGGTTTTCTAAAACAGGAGTAATTACGTGAGTTCCTGATTGAACATCATAGGTATAATCACCAGATTCATCAGGAATAAAAGAACCACTTAATGCACCGGAAGTAATGGTAAATTTCTGATTAGGCATAATAATATCTAAATCATCACAACCATTATTGTTACTATCATACTTTGTATTTCCTTGTATAGTGTAAAATAATCCTCCTGGCACAAATGAACAATAACTATTTACATGGCAATTGGCATAACCATAATTACTAATATTTTGCTGAACTAATGCTATATCATCTTCATCTGCACAAATATATTCTAAATTTGGATTATCATTAAAATCTAACAATATCCAATCTAATTGATTGTTATTTTTTAAAAATAAAGTTGATAACTGATTATTTTTACATATTAAAACATCTAATAATGGATATTGAGTAACATCTAGTGTTGTTAAGGGAATATCTGAACAATTTAAACCACTTAATAGTAAATTTTGAGAAAAATCTAAAGTTGATAATTGATTAGCAGAACAATCTATTGACTGTAAATTTAAATTTTGCGTTATATCTAAAGTTGTTAACTGATTACTAGGACAATTTACTGACAGTAAATTTAAATTTTGCGTTAGATCTAAAGTTGTTAATTGATTAGAGCCGCAACTTAATTCATTTAAACCAACACTCTGTGAAACATTTAAAGATGATAATTGATTAGAGGAACATTCTAAATAGCTCAAAATAATATTATTTGATGTATCCAACGTTGTCAATAGATTGTTTTCACATTTTAAATTAAATAACATACTATTTTGCGATACATCCAAATTTGTTATTTGATTATTAGCACAACCCAAATCACGTAACATAGGATTTTGAGAAATATCTAATGTAGATAATTGATTAAGTGAACAAAAAAGTTGCTTTAATTGTTGATTTTGTGAAACATCTAAATTTGTTAATTGATTACCTGAACAAAATAGAATTTCTAATTCTTGATTTTGAGATACATCTAAAGTTGTCAATTGATTATTGAAACATGTTAACTCTACTAAACTTTGATTATGAGATACATCTAAAGTTGTCAAATGATTATCAAAGCAAGTTAGCGAAGTAAGTTGTGGATTTAGTGAAACATTGAGTGTTTCCAATTGATTAAAACAACAATCCAGTTCTTTTAAATTTAAATTTTGAGAAATGTTGAGAAATTCTAAGTCATTAATTGCACAAATTAAATATTCTAAAGCTGAAAAGGAGCTAATTCCATCTAGGCTATTAATGTTTGAATTTCGAACATTTAAATATTTAATACCGCTAACTTCACTAACTTCAATTTCACCATTATTATTTGTATCAATTTTAATATAACTTTCAATATAACCATTAGCATTAGGTGTTTGTGTTGACGCAATCTGATTACTCGGACTTGCCTCCAGCAACTTTGCCTTAAAATTAGCATCAGGAATATTAATTATTTGAGCATTACCAATAAAAAAAGTAGTGACAAATAAAGCTAAAGTGTAAATTTCTTTCATAAAAAGTAATTGAAAATCAAATATATAAAAAATGTCTTTCAAAAAACGGAAAGACTTAAGCATCTTTAATTATTTAACAGTAAAGTTAAAACCCGACTACTTGAACTATCAAATGTAAATCTCATCCCCTTTTAACTTTATAAACTTTTAACCTTTTAACCTCTTCCTAAAACAACTCAATCAACTTATTCACTGTATTCCAATTTCGGGTTGTGGCAATTACATTTAACTTTTTTTCAATGTATTTTTGAGTCAGTTTTGTATTTCCTGCACCTGTTTCTAATTTCATATAGATTCTGTTTCCATCTATAAAGGCTTCGTCGGGTTTGAATTGACTTATTTTTAATTCGTTCAAAAAAGTATTGTTTAATTCTTTTGAAATAAAGGCAACGTATAGTTTTTTAGTATCAACCTCCTTTTCTTTTAAAAACGGATTATTAGTCAGGCATTTTTCTAAATCAGCTTTACTAATTACTATAACCGGAACATCGAAACCAAGGTGTTTCGCTATTTCTTGTTTGATGGTAAAACCAACACTATGCGAATTTTCATCTTCCGATTCTAAAAAAACATTTCCGGATTGAACATAGGTTTCTACATTTTGAAATCCACTATTTTCAAGGATGGTTTTGAGAGCATCCATTTTAATCATGTTGTGACCGGATACGTTGATGCCTCTTAATAGTGCTAAGTGTTTCATTTGAATTGTTTGTAGATTTATTAAAAATAGTAATTCTATTTTTAAATTTGATATGAAATTAATGGATTTTGTCAAGCTGATTTAAACAAAAAAAGTTTTCTTACTCAGAAAACCTTTTATCAATTTTGACTAAATCTTTTAAAAAGCCACATTCCACCTCGGTAACTTTCCATTTTCCTTTAAAAATAATTGCAAAATCTGAGCTTCCGCAAAAGTTGGAATAACTTTGGTTTTGTTGTTATAGGTTTCATACCAAAACACTTCCACTGCTTCTATTTTTTCTAGTTGTAATTGTGTTTTCCAAGAATATTTACGAGCGGTTTTAGCAAATTGATGTCCGTTTACGATTTTATCATACAAGCCTCCGTTTTTGGTTTTCAAAGTTCCATCATTTTGAACTGTTCCGGTAGAACCAACCATGATTAATTCTTTATTCTCTTCTTGAATAGCATAAACCAAAAAAACGCCACTGGCATCATTTGGTGCATTGCAAACCATTTCCAAATCATCGTTTGATGAAAATTGAAAACTTCCACTATTTTTAAATTTGCTTACTTCTTTATACATTTTTATTCTTCTATTTTATATTGAAAAAAAATAAGCCCTGACTAATCAAGGCTTATCATAACTTTATATTTTTTGGATGATTATCCTAAAACTTCTTTTACTTTTTTACCAATCTCAGCCGGAGAATCTACTACGTGAATTCCACTTTCTCTCATAATTCTTTTCTTCGCTTCTGCTGTGTCATCTGCACCACCAACGATAGCACCTGCGTGACCCATTGTTCTTCCTTTTGGAGCGGTTTCACCTGCGATAAAACCAACAACCGGCTTGCGATTTCCGTCAGCTTTAATCCATTTTGCAGCATCTGCTTCTAATTGACCACCAATTTCACCAATCATTACGATACAATGTGTTTCAGGATCATTCATTAATAATTCTACTGCTTCTTTGGTTGTGGTTCCAATGATTGGATCTCCACCAATTCCGATAGCAGTTGTAATTCCCAAACCTTGTTTCACAACTTGGTCAGCTGCTTCATAGGTTAACGTTCCAGATTTTGAAACGATTCCAACATTTCCTTTTTTGAAAACAAAGCCCGGCATAATACCAACTTTTGCTTCTTCCGGAGTGATTACACCCGGACAGTTTGGACCGATTAAACGACAGTTTTTAGTTTTAATATAAGCGTATGCTTTTATCATATCTGCCACAGGAATTCCTTCTGTGATAGTGATAATTACTTTAATTCCGGCATCGGCAGCCTCCATAATGGCATCGGCAGCAAAAGCGGGTGGTACAAAAATGATAGTTGTGTCTGCTCCTGCTTTTTCAACAGCATCTTTTACTGTGTTGAAAACAGGACGATCTAAATGCGTTGTTCCTCCTTTACCCGGAGTAACTCCACCAACTACATTTGTTCCGTATTCAATCATTTGTGAAGCATGAAATGTTCCTTCGCTTCCTGTAAATCCTTGAACAATTATTTTTGAATCTTTATTAACTAAAACGCTCATGATTGTGTTTGTTTGTGTTTAATTTTCGAGTTACAAAAGTAATTCTTTCGATTACTTTTTTTATGCTTTTTTATATTTTTTTTTGCAAAATTACTATACAATTTATTTTTTTAAGGTAATTGGCTCATTTGATAACCTCGAAACAATTTTCCGTCAACAATTTCCCAAATCACAAAAAAATAAGCTAATCGATTGATTTGGTTAGGATTTTCAATAGTAGTCCCAAAATGAGTGTAATGCACAGAAACTAAATTATCTTCCGCTAAAATTTGATGAATTTGAACCACAAATGTTTCATATCCAATCTTTAAATCATTCGCCATTTGTAATAATCCGTCACGGTCTTTTTTGAAAAAACCCTTGCTGCTGTTCCATTCCAGAACAACTTCGGGGTGTAAAAAAGATTCTAATGTTTTGCTGTTATACAAAGCATCCGAATTATAAAACGATTGAACTAATTCTTTTGGGTTCATCTTATTTTAGTTTTTCAATTATCTCCGGTATTCGTTTAATATTAGCCAATTGTTTCAACTTTTCACGTGATTCTTCAATTGGTGTTCCGAAATAGGTTTTTCCTCCATCAACTGATTTTGTCACGCCGGTTTGTCCCATAATTACAGCCTTAGAACCAATTGTGATTCCGCTTGTTGTGCCTACTTGCCCCCATAAAGTTACTTCATCTTCGATGATTACGCAACCTGCAATTCCGGTTTGTGCTGCAATTAGGCATTTTTTTCCGATAACGGTATCATGACCAACATGTACTTGGTTATCAATTTTTGTTCCGGCACCAATGGTTGTATCGCCTGTTACGCCTCTATCAATGGTGCACAAGGCTCCAATTCCAACATTATCTTCAACCACTACTCGACCTCCGGAAAGTAATTGATCAAATCCTTCTGGTCTTTTTTTGTAGTAAAAAGCATCGGCACCTAAAATAGTTCCTGCTTGAATAATTACGTTATCGCCAATTACACAATGATCATAAATGGAAACATTTGCGTGGATGAGACAATTTTTACCGATTTTCACATGATTTCCAATAAAGCAATTCGGTTGAATTACAGTTCCTTCGCCAATTTGAGCAGAAGATGAAATCGATACATTTGAATAGGTAAACGGTCTGAAATGATTCGTTAACTTATTAAAATCACGAAAGGGATCATCAGAAATCAACAAGGCTTTTCCGTCAGGACAATCCACTTGTTTATTAATTAGAACAATAGTTGCTGCCGATTGAAGAGCTTTATCATAATATTTCGGATGATCAACAAATACAATATCCCCGGGTTCAACCACATGAATTTCATTCATTCCCTGAACCGGAAAATTTTCATCTCCCACAAATTCACTTCCAATAATTTGAGCTATTTCTTTGAGCGAATGCGTTTTTGGAAATTTCATAAAACTTGAAATTTGTTATTGAAATTGATATTGATTTTTAAAATTATTCTTTTACACGCTCCATATAAGCACCCGAAGCTGTATCAATTTTAATTTTATCGCCTTCGTTGATGAATAAAGGAACGTTTACACTTGCACCTGTTTCTACTTTAGCTGGTTTTGTTGCGTTTGTTGCGGTATTTCCTTTTACACCCGGTTCTGTATAAGTTACTTCCAAAATAATTGAAGCCGGCATATCAACTGACAAAGGTAAATCGGTTTCTGTATTAATTTGAACCATTACGTTTGTTCCTTCTTTCAATAAATCCGGAGCATCTAACACATCTTTATTCAATGTAATTTGCTCAAAACTTTCTGTATTCATGAAATAAAACTCAGTTCCTTCTGAATATAAAAACTGGAATGTATGCGTTTCCACACGAACTACATCAATTTTATGTCCTGCAGAAAATGTGTTGTCTAACACTTTTCCGTTGGTTAAACTTTTTAATTTGGTACGAACAAAAGCAGGACCTTTTCCTGGTTTTACGTGAAGAAATTCAATAATTTTATAAATATCGTGGTTGTGTTTGATACATAATCCGTTTCTAATATCTGAAGTACTTGCCATTCTTGTTTTATTTTAATTTTAATTTGTTTGTTATTTTTTGTTAGGAAATACTATTACCTATCACCATTTACCTATTACCTTTTTAATAAACTCCTGTATAACCCTTCATTACACCTCGTGAAGAGTTTCTGATAAACTGAAGAATTTCATCACGTTCCGGCGAAGCTGCCATTTCTGCTTCTATAATGCTCACTGCTTGTGATGTATTATAATTTTTTTGGTATAATATTCTGTATATTTCTTGAATCTCTCTGATTTTTTCAGATGTAAATCCTCTTCTTCGTAATCCAACTGAATTAATTCCAACATAAGAAAGTGGTTCTTTTGCCGCTTTTGTAAAAGGCGGAACATCTTTTCTTACCAACGAACCTCCTGAAATCATTGCATGATCACCAATGTTAATGAACTGATGAACAGCAGCCAATCCGCCAATAATTGCAAAATTACCTACGGTAACGTGGCCGGCTAAAGCCACTCCGTTAACAATAATGGCGTTATCACCAATATGGCAATCGTGAGCTACGTGAGCAGTTGCCATAATAAGACAATTTTTTCCAATTGTGGTTTGGCCTGAAGCAATGGTTCCTCTATTGATGGTTACACACTCTCGAATAGTAGAATTATCACCAATAATTGCAAGTGAATCTTCTCCACCAAATTTTAAATCTTGCGGAACCGCTGAAATTACAGCTCCGGGAAAAATATTGCAATTCTTACCAATTCTGGCTCCTTCCATTATGGTTACGTTGGATCCAATCCAGGTTCCTTCGCCAATAACTACATTATTATGAATGGTTGTAAAAGGGTCAATTACTACATTTCGTGCAATTTTTGCTCCTGGGTGTACGTATGCTAAAGGTTGATTCATAGTTTAGTTGTTAGTTCTTTTTGGCAATTTGTGCCATTAGTTCGGCTTCTGCAACCAATTTTCCATTGGCATACGCATTGGCTTGCATGTGACAAATTCCGCGACGAATTGGTGTAATTAAATCACATTTAAAAATCAATGTATCACCCGGTAATACTTTATGTTTGAATTTTACATTATCGATCTTCATAAAATAAGTAAGGTAATTTTCAGGATCCGGAACAGTACTTAATACCAAAATTCCGCCTGTTTGAGCCATTGCTTCTACAATTAAAACACCCGGCATTACCGGAGCATCGGGAAAATGACCTATAAAGAATGGTTCGTTCATGGTCACATTTTTCAAACCTACAACATGTGATTCTGATAATTCAAAAATTTTATCAATCAACAAAAACGGTGGTCGGTGTGGCAACATGGCCATAATTTTATGAATATCCATCAATGGTTCTTGATGCAAATCATATGTTGGAACCTGATTTCGTTGCTCTATTTTAATAATTTTTGCAAGTTTTTTTGCAAATTGTGTATTTACAAAATGTCCTGGTTTATTGGCAATTACTTTTCCTTGAATTCTTGTTCCAATCAGGGCTAAATCACCAACAACATCCAGTAATTTATGACGAGCTGCTTCATTTGGATAATGCAATGTCAAATTGTCTAAAATTCCGTTTGGTTTTACCGAAATTTTATCTTTTCCGAAAGCAGTTCTTAAATTTTCCATAGTTTCTGTTGAAATTTCTTTGTCAACATAAACGATAGCATTATTTAAATCACCTCCTTTTATTAATCCATTATTTAACATGGATTCCAACTCATGCAAGAAACTGAATGTTCTGGCATCAGCAATTTCCTTTTTAAAATCGCCAATATTTTTTAATGTCGCATTTTGAGTTCCTAATACTTTTGTACCAAAATCAACCATTGCAGTTACTTGATACGAATCAGAAGGCATTACTAGAATTTCACTTCCTGTTGCTTCGTCTGTATATGAAATAACTTCTTTAACAACATATACTTTTCTATCCGCATCTTGTTCAACCACTTCTGCTTGTTCAAGTGCTTCAACAAAATATTTGGATGAACCATCCATAATTGGTGGCTCAGAAGCGTTTAGCTCAATAATAAGATTATCAATATCGCATCCAACGCAAGCTGCTAAAACATGTTCTGAAGTTTGAATTTTAACCGCATTTTTTTCTAAATTGGTTCCACGTTGTGTATTTACCACATAATTTGCATCTGCTTCAATAATTGGATGACCTTCTAAATCCACTCTTACAAATGAAAATCCGTTGTTAACCGGAGCGGGTTTGAATGTCATAACAACTTCCTGACCGGTGTGTAATCCTACTCCTTTTAAAGTAACTTCGTTTTTTATGGTTTTTTGTTTAACCGATTGTACCATCATTCTTTAGTTATTGTTTTTTTTAATACTTCTAAATCGCTTACAATTTTTGGCAAATTTCTAAAATGTACATATGATTTGCTGTAATCTCCATAATTGAAGGATGGTGAACCCTGTACTGTCTCTCCGTCTTTGAGATTTTTACCTATTCCGGATTGAGCTTGGATACGTACTCCATCACCTATAACAATGTGACCAGCAATTCCTACTTGACCGCCAATCAAACAATTCTTTCCTATTCTAGTTGATCCTGCAATTCCTGTTTGTGCTGCAATTACAGTGTTTTCACCAATTTCGACATTGTGAGCCACATGAATTTGATTATCAAATTTTACACCTCGTCTTATAATTGTTGAACCTAACGTTGCTCTATCAATTGTTGAACAAGCTCCAATTTCTACATCATCTTCAATTATAACATTGCCTATTTGTGGAATTTTATCAAAACTACCGTCTGCCATGGGTGCAAATCCAAATCCATCAGAACCTACTATTGTTCCTGAATGTATAGTGCAATTGTTTCCTATTTCCGTTTCCGAATAAATTCTTGCACCGGCGAAAAATACGCAATTATCACCAATTAAAACATTATCTCCGATAAAACTGTTGGGATATATTTTTACGTTTTTACCGATTTTTACATTTTTACCTATATAGCAAAAACTCCCTAAATATAATCCCTCACCATAGGTAACTCCTTCTGAAATAACGGAAGGTTGCTCGATACCGGATTTCATTAATTTTACTTGATTATAATATTCCAGTAATTTTGAAAAAGACTTGTAGGCATCTTCTACTTTTATTAATGTTGCCGAAATTTCGTGTTCCGGCTCAAAAGAATTATTTACAATAGCAATGGATGCCTTGGTGCTATATATGTAATTTACGTATTTTGGATTGGCTAAAAAAGTAAGCGAACCTTCGGATCCCTCTTCAATTTTAGACAATTTATAGACTTCTACATTGGGGTTACCAACGACTTCGCCTTCTAATATGTTTGCTATTTGTGCTGCAGTGAATTTCATTCTGACAAAAATATAAAAAACTACCTAAAATTTGTTAATTTCTTCAAGTACTTTTGGAAAACAAATGTAGTATTTGGTTACGGGTTTTGAGAATGCTCTCGAATTAAGTTGATCAGAAGAAATTACGATATCTTCTACAGTCCTGTCTTTTTTAACAATTTTAATTGGTTGCGACTCTTTATTGTAACCTAGTGTCTTTATTTTTCCTTTAAAAACAAAATAATCCATTTCTGACATAGAGATAGGATATTGTTGCAATAACTGTTCTTTATATGTTGTTAATACTTCTCTATCAAACTTTTCATTGCTCACTCTAATTTTCAGTAAATCTCTGTTGATAATCATTTTACTTAAACAACTCAGTACAAAATCGTCATGATATTGCCATGATTTCATCGCACTCATGATATCAAAATCGTCTAATTGCGAAAATTTTTCTAAAATTTCAGTAGTAAAATCTTCTTTTTCAATTTTATTACTCAAGAAAAATGAAAGTGGTTTTGATGCATCCAAAACAATTCCTTTTTGAGAAAGTTCTTTGGCTCTTTTTAATGCTTTAGTAAGAATTAGTTCTGCCACCAAACTGGTTTTATGCAAATAGGCTTGCCAATACATCAATCGTCTGGCCATAAGAAATTTTTCGATGGAATAAATGGCTTTTTCTTCCACAACCAACACATCATCAATCACATTTAACATCTGAATTAATCGGTCGGAATTGATATTTCCTTCGGCCACACCGGAATAAAAACTATCTCTTTTTAAATAATCCATCCGATCCATATCCAACTGACTTGAAATCAATTGAAGCATGAATTTTCTATGATATTCGCCTTTAAAAACCTGAATTGCTAAACTTAACTTCCCATCAAATTCCTCGTTAAGCTGATTCATAAATAACAGGGAAATTTCTTCGTGATGCACATTTTCAACAATACTTTGCTCCAAAGCATGCGAAAATGGTCCGTGACCAATATCGTGAAGCAAAATGGCAACATAAAGTGCTGTTTCTTCATCTTGCGAAATTGAAATTCCCTTAAACCGCAATACTTCAACCGACTTCTGCATCAAATGCATCGCTCCCAAAGCATGATGAAAACGAGTATGATGAGCTCCGGGATAGACCAAATATGACAATCCCATTTGAGAAATTCTTCGCAATCGCTGAAAGTATGGGTGCTGAATTAAATCGAAAACCAATTCATTCGGAATACTAATAAAACCGTAGATTGGATCGTTAAAGATTTTTAATTTATTGGTTCGACTCACAAAGTTAGAATTGGATTGCAAATATACTGATTTTGATTTTGTATTAATCAACGATTTTTTTACAATAACTTTAATACTTCCTACGTTCGATAATTGTTAAATTGCACCAAATAAAAAACACCTTTATGGACAAAATAAAAATTCTTTGGGTAGATGATGAAATTGATTTACTTAAACCACATATTCTTTTTTTAGAAAATAAAAATTATGCCGTGACCACGTGCAATAATGGTCGTGATGCGGTTGATATATTTGAAGAAAACCAGTTTGACATTGTCTTTTTGGATGAAAACATGCCCGGAATGAGTGGTTTAGAAACCCTTTCGGAAATGAAAGAGAAAAAATCGGCTGTTCCTGTGATTATGATTACCAAAAGCGAAGAAGAACATATCATGGAAGAAGCCATTGGTTCTAAAATTGCTGATTATTTGATAAAACCGGTTAATCCCAATCAAATTTTGTTGGCTTTAAAGAAAAATTTAGATCATTCCCGTTTAATTACCGAAAAAACGACGTTGGATTATCAGAAAGAATTTCGAAAAATTGCGATGGACTTAGCGATGGTAAACTCTTTTGAAGATTGGACTGAACTGTATAAAAAATTAATTTTCTGGGAAATTGAATTAGAAAACATAGAAGACCAAGGATTAATTTCCATCTTAGAATCTCAAAAAGTGGAAGCCAACACTCAATTCGGAAAATTTATTGAAAAAAATTACGAAAAATGGTTTGAAGATAAAGCAGATAAACCGGTTTTATCACACAAATTATTCAGAGAATATGTTGTTCCGGAAATCGTAAAAAAAGATAAACCTATTTTGTTTGTGGTGATAGACAATTTGCGTTATGACCAATGGAAAGCTTTTGAAAGTGTAGTTAATAATCATTACAAACCCGAAAAAGAAGCCGCTTATTACGCCATGTTGCCAACTGCTACACAGTATGCAAGAAATGCTATTTTCTCAGGTTTAACGCCATTGGAAATGGAAAAACAATTTCCTCAATATTGGCGAAATGATGTAGAAGACGGTGGAAAAAATCTTTACGAAGGCGAATTTTTAGAAGCTCAATTAAAACGATTAGGCCTACACATTAAAAGTGAATACTATAAAATCACCAATTTTAAAGACGGTAAAAAGTTAGTTGATAATTTCAAAGGTTTAAAAAACAACGATTTAACTACCATTGTTTATAATTTTGTAGATATGCTTTCGCACGCCAAAACCGAAATGGAAGTGGTTAAAGAATTGGCTTCCAATGACAAAGCGTATCGTTCGTTAACACTAAGCTGGTTCAAGAATTCTCCTCTGTTGGAAATGATTCAAATGGCTCAACAAATGGGTTTCAAACTCATTTTAACCACTGATCACGGGACCATAAATGTAAAAAACCCATCAAAAGTGATTGGTGATAAAAACACAAGTTTGAACCTTCGTTATAAAACCGGACGAAGTTTAACCTACGAAGACAAAGATGTTTATGCGGTAAAAGACCCGAAAAAAATCGGTTTACCCTCCATCAATATGAGTAGTTCTTTTATTTTTGCCAAAAATGATTTATTCTTGGCATATGTAAATAATTACAATCATTATGTGAGTTATTATCGAAATTCGTATCAGCATGGCGGAATTTCATTGGAGGAAATGATTGTGCCGTTTTTGGTTTTTAATCCGAGGTAAAGTCAGTTGTCGGTTGTCAGTTGTCGGTTGAAAACAGTAGAAATTTAGCAGGAACAAATCTATTTAAATCAGTTATAGTGAAGCTATCAAAAATCTGTGAAAATCAGTTCAATCAGTGAAAATCTGTGTGCTATTATCTAACCCCTCTCCAAAGGAGAGGGTGATTGGAACCCATAAAATTTGCTAATTTTGCAATTTGAATCAAATTCTGTGTACCACAAAAAGTGAAAACTAAAATGCAATACCAATTCAATTTAAGCGAAATAGAATTCATCGCTCAAAAAATAATAACCTCAAACCCCGAAAAAGTAATCCTTTTTAACGGGCAAATGGGTGCCGGAAAAACTACCTTCATCAAAGCACTTGCCAAAGCACTAGGTGTAAAAAATCCAACCTCCAGTCCTACTTTTTCGTTGGTTAACGAATATGAAGCTAATGAAGGATTGGTTTATCATTTCGATATGTATCGTCTAAAAAATGAAATGGAAGCCCTTGATTTCGGTATCGAAGATTATCTCTATTCCGGACATTGGTGTTTTATCGAATGGGCAGAAAAAATTCCGAACTTAATTCCTGACAAACATAATGTCATTACTATAGAAATTTTGGAAAACGGTTATCGAAAATTAATTTTAAACTAATTTATAGTTCAACTCAACTTGAAACTTGAAACTTAAAACTTAAAAATAGAATACGGATTAAACAGATTTGCTTTGCAAAACGCGGATTTTCACAGATTTTGAGAGCTTCTATAATAGATAAAAAACGGATTCGTCGGTGAAACATTTTCTTTTCAGCACGAATCAACTTGAAACCTGAAACCTTAAACTTTTCAGAAAAAAAATATCTCTTTTAAATTCCAAAATAATTCCTAACTTAGACACTAATTTTTACAATTTGATTTATGCCCATAACACCTTTCTCCAAACAGCAATTACTTCCGCAGGAAGAAAAATTGGAAATTGCCCGACATAAAAGCGAATTATTTATCGGAATTCCCAAAGAAACTTCTTATCAAGAACGTAGAATTTGCTTGACACCGGATGCAGTAAATTCACTAGTGTCGCATGGTCATCGAGTAATGTTGGAAGCCGGAGCAGGAGAAAGTGCGAGTTATTCCGACAAAGAATATTCCGATGCAGGAGCAGAAATTACACAAGATCCAAAAAAAGTTTTTAGTTGTCCGATGATTTTGAAGGTAGAACCACCTACTTCTGCAGAAATCGAAATGATTAATCCCAATACAATTGTTATTTCTGCCATTCAATTAAAAACTCGTAAAAAAGAATATTTTGAAAAACTAGCTAAGAAAAGAATCACCGCTTTTGCGTTTGAATTCATCAAAGATGACGATGGTTCTTACCCTGCCGTAAAATCACTAAGTGAAATTGCCGGAATAGCCTCAATTCTCATTGCCTCAGAACTAATGATTAACAACCAATTCGGAAAAGGCTTGCTTTTCGGAAATATTACTGGCGTTGCTCCTACCGATGTGGTTATTATCGGTGCCGGAACCGTAGGCGAATTTGCCGCCAAAACCGCTCTTGGCATGGGAGCAAATGTAAAAGTTTTCGACAACTCTATTACCAAACTGCGTCGTTTACAAAACAATTTAAAACATCCGATTTTTACCTCCACCATTCAACCGAAAGGACTTTTAAAAGCGTTACGTCGTTGCGATGTAGCCATTGGTGCCATGCGTGGACAAAACCGTACTCCTATTGTGGTCACCGAAACCATGGTGGAACACATGAAAAAAGGAGCTGTCATTGTCGATGTGAGCATTGATACAGGAGGTTGTTTTGAAACGTCAGAAATCACAACACACGAAAAACCTACGTTCATTAAAAACAACGTAATCCATTATTGTGTACCGAATATTCCATCTCGCTATTCTAAAACTGCATCGTTGTCGATTAGCAATATTTTAACTCCTTATCTAATTCAAATTGCGGAAGACGGCGGTGTAGAAAGTGCCATTCGTTGCAACCGAGGACTCAAAAACGGACTCTATTTTTATCACGGCATTTTGACCAACAAATCTATTGGCGATTGGTTTGATTTACCCAACAGCGATATTAATTTGATTGTGTTTTAGCGAATTTGTTCGTACTTTTGCCGCATTAAAACTTAGAAATGAAATTCTATCAACGTCTTGCCTTTTTCCTGTTCGGTTTATTAATCGGAGTCATTTTTCTTATTTATTTTCTAGGGGCTAAAGCCGATGCAAGAGGCGTAACATTCTGTTATTTACCCAATTGTCGTGTGTTGAAAGACATTCGTACAAAACCGTTTCATTACTCCGAAGAAGCCTCAGCAGTATTGGCGGAAACGTGGATTGATACGATTGATATCAAAAACACACTAACGCATGGCGATGTAGATTTTGACTTAAGCAACGTAAAAGAAGGAGCCGCCAAATTATATGTCATCGAAGGCAAAACAGTCAACCAAGTTCCAATTACGTTAGAAGTGCTGAACTTTGAGAAAAAAGCCGTTTTAAAATCCATCAAAAAATAGCGAACATGAACTGCCTCATTCGTCCCGTTACCCAAACCGATTTTGAGGCCGTTTATCAATTCATCAACGAATTAGAAGACTGCGTTTTTCCAAAAGAATCGCAACGTGTCATCTTTCTCGAAAACCTCGCCAATTCCAAACACATTTTTCTGCTAGCCGAAATCAATCAAATTGCGGTTGGTTTCCTCAGTTGTCATGTGCAAAACCTCATCCATCACGGTGGTTTGGTAGGCGAAATTCAGGAAATGTTTGTAGATGCCAATTACAGAAGTCTTCACATTGGTAAACAATTGCTCGATGAATTAAAAACGATTGCCAAGCAAAAAAATATCCTTCAAATTGAAGTCACCTCCGGCTTTAAACGAGAAAAAGCCCACGCATTTTATGAACGTGAAGGATTTCCGCATACGCACAAGAAGTTTGTATGGAAATGTGACGATTAGTCAATTCTTTAGAAGCTAATCCCGCTTTTCACTACAAGCTTTTGCTCAAAAACCTTTTTTTCTAAGGTTCGGCAGGAGCTTCCGTTGGTCGCTCTGCCAAACCAAGAAAAAATAGGTTTTCTTCCCAAAAGGCTTTCCGCTGCAACCTGCCTGCCGGTAGGCAAGGTCGGGGCTAAAAGATTGTATTTCAAAACAAGAATTAATGAATAAAGTCGCTTTGATAATTTGTAAGATTTATTTATTAAATTTGAAAAAATAAATCTGACGATATATCAGACATATACACCCAATTTGGGGTAGATAAGTCTGATTTTGTCAGACGTATAAATAAGTTAGCAGTAATAGTATGACAGACCAACAAGCCATAGAACTTATTGAAAAGGAATTCAAGGAAAAGACACTTGGAGTGACAGAGCAGTATCTTGAAATTCACAGTCCAATTTATGCCGACAACAAATTGAAAGTTGACCGTATTGACCGTGATAGAAAAGACGAAATAATTATTGCATACTTACCTGTACTTGACGAAAGATTTTATTTTGCAGTTTATATTGACACAAAGACGAACGAAGTTACTGGTGTTGATACTGAAGCATATCATCGTGTTTATTTCATAGCGACTTCAGAAATATTATCTGCGGACACTTTAAAAGCAATGACACATTTGAAACCAACTGAATATTGGAGTAAAGGCGACCTCAGAAAAAGCGGAAAGTCAAATCATACGTTTAGTTGTCTAAAATTTTTACCTAATCCAGAACCTGACGAATTTGAAGACAAATTAAAAAAACTGCTTAATTTATTGGAGCAAGATAAGATTGGCATAAAACAACTTGCTGAAAAAGCAAAAGGTTTTATATCGGTTGCAATGGACATTCATAACGGCAACGGAATGATTGGCGGACATACAATTGACATTAACGACATAAGGAGAATGAACGAATTAGGACTTTCAATCAGTTTTGACCTTTATGTTGGTGGAAATAACTTTATATCATAAAACTACTACTGCTAACAGCGGTTTTGCAAAAGCGGGGGTTTTGTGCTTTTTTAGAAAGCTTTGTGCTATATTTATAATTTGGGAATATCAAGAAAGTAAGTGCTAGAAATCCCCGCCTTCGCAAAGCCGCGAAACGTTACCATCAACCTGAATGAACGAACTTTTAGAACTAAATAGAAAATTTCTGATTAAAAGCTATTTATGGATAAGCGGAATTCTGACAATCGGATTTTCCATCTTTCTTTACTTCTTTCATTCTGAAATTTCAGCTAATTTGATTTTTATAATCTATTCACTGACTTTAGTTGTTTTGCCATTAATTGTTATTGGAACTTGGACAATGGATTGGTTTAGAAAAAGGAAATATAAAAATCGTATTTTAACTCAAAAACCCTACTCTGAACTGGAAAAAATCGGATTTAATAAAAAAACGATTAAACCAAATCACAATAGTTTAGTTGACTATGTCGCAGTTGGTGAAATTAATGGTTGCGAAATGGTTTTCGACATAGACATAAACAAATCAAAAATTGCGGAATTTCAGATTTATGGATTTACTAACCATTTGAACAGTTCGGAATTTTCTAAAAAATTAGCAGAACTCAAATCGCACAATATTGATTTTAGCTATTTGGGATTTACAAAGAAAATTAACACAAAGAAAGAGCGATTGAACACAATTCAAGAATTAGAAAAAATTCTGACTGAATTTACTAATATTGCGAAAAAAATAAAATACGAACCGATTCCAATATCGGAATGGAAAAAAATATAAAACGGAATAAAAGCTTGTTGGCAACACCGTGTATAAACCATTGCTTGGTCTGTGTTTCTTTGGAAAATCCTCGCGGATTTTCCAAAGAAGTTTTGTACTTTTAATGGTTTGTGACGAGACACGCAACGGCTCATACATGAGAAACGTTAACTATAAAACTTACCATTGTTAAATTCCCATCAATGCGTATCTTTGTTGTAATTATTTTACATTAAATCACCTTATTTTATGCAACATATCATCGACCGGTTCATCAGCTATGTCATCATTGATACTGAATCTGATCCGAACTCAGAAACGACACCAAGTTCAAAAAAACAATTGGTTTTAGCCAATAAATTAGTCGAAGAACTCAAAGAAATTGGTCTCTCTGATGTCACCATCGATCAAAATGGCTATATTATGGCTACTTTACCAAGCAATGTAGAACATGAAGTTCCGGTGATTGGTTTTATTTCGCATTATGACACGACGCCAGATTTCACAGGTGCAAACGTGAAACCGCAAATCATACAAAATTATGATGGAAAAGATATAGTGTTGAATGCTGAGCAAAATATCGTATTATCTCCCTCCTATTTTAAAGATTTATTACAATACAAAGGCCAAACCATTATCACTACAGACGGTACAACGCTTTTAGGTGCTGATGACAAAGCCGGAATTACGGAAATTGTTACCGCAATGGAATTTCTAATCAAGAATCCGGAAATTAAACACGGAAAAATTCGGGTTGGTTTTACACCGGATGAAGAAATTGGTCGTGGTGCTCATCATTTTGATGTTGAAAAATTTGGAGCAGATTGGGCTTATACGATGGATGGTAGTCAGATTGGTGAATTGGAGTATGAAAATTTCAATGCTGCCGGAGCAAAAATTACATTCAAAGGAAAAAGCGTTCACCCGGGTTATGCGAAAGGAAAAATGATTAATTCGATGTTGTTGGCTTCCAAATTCATATCTAAACTACCAAAAAAAGAAGTGCCTGAGGAAACGAAAGATTATGAAGGATTTTTTCACGTAACCGGAATTACCGGAAGCATTGAAGAAAGCACGGTTTCGTTAATTATTCGTGACCATGACAAAAAATTATTCAAAAAGAGAAAAGAGTTTTTGCATGATTTGACGGCTAAATTCAATAAAAAATTTAAAAAACAATTTGGTGAAGATATAGCCATTATTGAAATCAAAGACCAATATTATAATATGAAAGAAAAGGTAGAACCGGTTTTTCATATTGTAAAAATTGCCGAAAAAGCAATGAAAAAATTAGATATCAAACCGCTTATTAAACCTATTCGTGGCGGAACAGACGGTTGCCAGCTTTCCTACAAAGGTTTGCCATGTCCGAATATTTTTGCGGGCGGACACAATTTTCACGGAAAATATGAATATGTTCCGGTGGAAAGTATGCAAAAAGCGGTGGAAGTGATTGTGAAAATCGCTGAGTTAACTGCGGAGAAGAAATAAATTTTATGTTTTAAGTTGCCGCTGATTTGCTGATTTTATTTATTTTTAATCTGTAAATCAGCGGCTATTTTATTTTATAATTATGGAAGACAAAAAAACTTGGAACAGAAATCAGAAATGGCTTGAAGAAATTGAACTTTTAAAATCGATTATAGTCAAAACCGATTTAGTTGAAACCACCAAATGGGGCGGAATTGTTTATACTTGGAATAACCGCAACATCATTGGAATTGGAGGGTTTAAAGACTATTTCACGATTTGGTTTTTTAATGGAGTCTTTCTTTCAGATGAAAAAAATGTGTTGGTAAATGCCGGAGAAGGAGTTACCAAAGGATTACGACAATGGCGATTTACTTCAAAAGAAGAAGTGAACGAAAAATTAGTTCTTCACTACGTGAAACAAGCCATAGAAAATGAAAAAAATGGATTATCAATTAAACCGGAGAAGAAAGAAGTAAAACCATCTGATTTTTTTCTTTCAAAGTTGAATGAAGATAAGAATTTAGTAGAAAAATTCAATGCTTTTTCACCCTTTAAACAAAAAGAATTTATAGAATACATTGATTCTGCCAAACAGGAAAAAACAAAACTTGACCGTTTTGAAAAAATAAAACCGATGCTTTTGGCAAACATCGGTTTAAATGATAAGTATCGAAAATAATTATTTCTTTTCTACTAATTTGGCACTCATTTCCATAGAAATAGCTGAGCGTTCCATTTTTAATTTTCCGGACATTGTTTCAATCACAACTGTACCTTCAGATACTTCAGCAATTTTTCCATGAAGTCCACTTTTGGTGATAATTCTATCGCCTACTTTTAAATTACTTTCAAATTCTTTTTCTTGTTTTGCACGTTTTTGTTGCGGTCTGATCATAAAAAAATAAATGACCACAAACATTAATAAAAACGGTAATAACGACTGAATATTTTCCATATTATTGATTAGTTACTGCAGGGGTTTCTGCTTTTGGTTTTGGTGTTACGTTTGCTTTGATGGTTAAAACATCTTTTCCGGACGCTGTATTGGCTGTGATATTGACGGATTTTTGTTGCATTCCGGGTTTTCCGTTACTGTCGAAAGAAACTTTCATTTTTCCTGTTTTACCTGGTTTAATTGGTTCTTTCGGAAATTCAGGAACAGTACAACCACATGATCCTGAAGCATTGGCAATAATTAAGTCGGCTTCTCCTGTGTTAGTAAAAGTAAAAGTTGTTTCCACTTTAGCACCTTCACTAATTACACCAAAATCATGTTCTTTTTTGTTGAACGTCATGGCCGGATATTTTCCATCTGCCGGCGGTGGAGTTACTGAATTTGCTTCCGGATTTGTATTTTGTTTAACCGGATTTTCTTGTGTTGGTGTTGCTTGTGGATTTCCAACATATTCATTGATTGGAATATCTTTACTGTTTGGATCGATTTTAGAAAGTGCATCTTCTTTTTTACAAGAAAGTAATGATGCAAAAACAAACATAGCAAAAATTGATTTTCTTAACATAGTTAGTTGAATTTAAAAATTACATTAAACCTCTACCGGTTTTCTTTAATTTATCTGCTTTTTGGAAGTCTTTGACTAAGTTGTCTAAAACTCCGTTTATAAAAATACTGCTTTTTGGTGTGGCATATTCTTTGGCTATTTCCAAATACTCGTTGATGGTTACTTTCACCGGAATAGAAGGAAATCTTAAAAACTCACAAATAGCCATTTTCAACATGATAGTATCTACTTCAGAAATACGATCCGGATCCCAATTAGGAGTTCGGTCGATGTATTCTTTGGCCAATTCATTTTCATTTAAAACTGTTTTTCTAAACAAATCGCGTGCAAAATCTTTGTCTTCGGCATCTTTATACAGTGGTAAAACGGCAAAGGATTTTTCAACACCTTCCTCCATGTGTTTCAATTGCTTCAGAATCATTGTGTTGACCAACGGAATATCATCTACCCAAGTGAGTTTATAATCTTCTAAATAATCATACAATTTTTCGTTAGAAGCAACTAATTCAGTGAACATATCTGCCAAGAATTTTTTGTCGTTTTCAAAAGAATCTGTCTTGTCGGACAAATAATTTTGATAAAGCAAACTCTTTTTGATGTCTTCCAATAGAATCAAAATAAGGTCATCATTCTGACTCCAATTGTTGATTTTTCGTTTTTCTAATGCAATGGAAAGCGAATTATTTTCTTCCAAAGCAAGTAAGACACGATTTGAAATAAATTTTCTGTTTGGCTTTAAGTCCTTTTCTGTTGCTAAATGTTTTTTGGAAGCTTTCTCCAAAAAATCTTCTTCTTTTTTTCTGATTTCAACTAAAGCAGAAACCACAATCAAATATAAATCCTGAATACTTTCGATACTTGCGAATAAGAATTTTTCTTCTTTTTCCAATTGATCAGAACCGCTTTGATGCATTGCATAAATGGTTTGCAATACTTTTACCCGAATATGTCTCCTGTTTAACACGTTGTAAGAACTTTTTAAAAAATTAGTGACGCCCCGTAGGACGTCACAAAAATAGTATTATTTATCGGAAAAAATTATTTCCCGCTTTCTTTTTTACGTTGATTTATTCTATTTTGAGCAATTGTTAAAGCTGCTTGATGTGTTGTGATATTGTTTTTCACAGCATAATCAAAGATTTCCAACGTAGTGTTATAAATATTTTCTGTTCTTCTCATTGCTTCTGCTTTGTCATAATGTTCAATTTCTGCATAAACATTTATGATTCCTCCTGCGTTGATTAAGAAATCAGGAGCATACAAAATACCTCTTTCTTGAAGAATTTTTCCGTGAATATTTTCATTCGCCAACTGATTATTTGCCGCACCTGCTACAATGGAAGCATTCAATTTATAAACTGTATCATCATTAATGGTTGCACCTAACGCACATGGAGCATAAATATCAACATCGGCTGCATATAGATCAGAACCATTGAAAACTTTTGCACCATAATGAGCACCAACTTCGTTTAAACGAGCTTCATTTATATCAGAAATGGTTACAATAGCTCCTTCTTTTGTTAAATAATCAACTAAAGTTTCGCCAACATGGCCAATTCCTTGCACCAATACTTTGATTCCTGCTAATGATTCTGAACCAAATTTATATTTAGCAGCTGCTTTCATTCCCATATAAACTCCAAACGCAGTTACTGGCGAAGGGTTTCCTGATCCGCCTCTTGCTTCAGAAATTCCGGTTACGTGAGGTGTTACATCTCTCACAGTATCCATATCTTCCGTTTGCATTCCTACATCTTCGGCGGTGATATATTTTCCGCTTAATGAATGTACGAATTCACCAAACTTTCGCATTAATTCAGGCGTTTTTTGCGTTTTAGCATCGCCAATAATTACTGCTTTTCCTCCACCAAGGTTTAAACCAGTGATAGCAGATTTAAAAGTCATTCCGCGTGATAAACGTAAAACATCGTTCAAAGCTTCCCATTCATTGGTGTAGTTCCACATTCTTGTTCCACCCAATGCTGGTCCTAAAACTGTGTTATGAATTCCAATTATTGCCTTTAAACCAGTATCTTTGTCATTGCAAAAAACAATTTGCTCATGATTATCAAAGGATACTTGTCCAAAAACCGGATCCATTTTTTGAAGTTCTTTAGGAGTTGTTACTTCAGCTATCATAGTTGAATATTTAATTGGTAAAATTATGACTTTGTCAAAAAGACATAACAAAAGTAGCACTAAAATCAAAAGAACGCAATAAAATTTAATAATTTTAGCAATCTGTTAATAACAACCGCCATTTGAAGACAATCTTAAAATAACATAATTCGCAATTTTTTAACATTTTTTAATCCATAGCCTCTCATCCGAATTAAATAACATGAAAGAACTACATTATTTAAATAAATATTTCATTAAATATAGATACCGTTTTTTGTTAGGTATTATCATTACAATTGTTGCACAAATATTCTCACTATTTATTCCAAAACTGGTTAGTAAATCGATGAATATCATTGATGCCTATATTAAAAATCCAATAAGCGACACCAGTATAATCAAAAAAGAACTTCTCATTAGTTTAGGATTAATTATTGGAGCAACTGTAATTGCAGGGTTTTTAACGTTTTTAATGCGACAAACATTGATAGTAATGTCTCGTCATGTTGAATTCGACTTAAAGAATGAAGTTTTTCAACAATACGAACGCTTATCGCAAAGTTTTTATAAAAGAAACCGAACAGGAGATTTGATGAATCGCATTTCGGAAGATGTTGGAAAAGTTCGCATGTATGTTGGCCCAGCCGTTATGTACACCATTAATACCTTCATCCGTTTTGCCATTGTAATCATATATATGTATAATGTTTCGCCAAAACTGACCTTGTACACGATTCTTCCTTTGCCGCTTCTCTCCTATTTCATTTTTAAATTGAGTGTTGAAATCAATAACAGAAGTCGCATTTATCAAGAAAATCTATCTACACTTTCCAGTTTTTCACAGGAAATGTTTTCCGGAATTAGAGTAATAAAAGCTTATGCTTTGGAAGGACAAAACAAAAAAGAATTCAACGGTTTAGCACAAGAAAGTCGTGATAAGAATATGAGTTTGGCATTAGTAAATTCATTATTTGGACCGTTAATGATTTTGTTGATTGGATTGAGTAATTTAGTTGTGATTTATTTTGGTGGGATGATGTATGTGGACGGAACCATTGAAAACATTGGAACTATAGCGGAATTTATTTTGTATGTCAACATGCTCACCTGGCCAGTTGCTTCTATCGGATGGGTTTCTTCATTGGTTCAGGAAGCCGAAGCCTCTCAAAAACGTATCAATGAATTTTTAAAAATTGAACCGGAAATTAAAAACCATAATCCAAATAACGATACGATTCAAGGCTCAATTGCTTTTAAAAATGTGAGTTTTACGTATGAAGACACCAATATTCAGGCTTTAAAAGATATTTCATTTGAAGTAAAAAAAGGAGAAACTTTAGCTATTTTAGGAAAAACAGGTTCAGGAAAATCGACAATTCTTTCTTTGATTTGCAGATTATATGATGTAGAAAACGGTTCGATTACTATGGATGGAAAAAAATTGGCTACTCTCAACCTGCACGATTTACGAAATAGTATCGGAATTGTTCCTCAAGATGCTTTTTTGTTTTCGGATAGTATTAAAAATAATATTAAATTCGGAAAAGAAGATGCTACAGACGAAGAAGTGGTTGAAGCGGCTAAACAAGCTATTGTTCATGACAATATCATCAACTTTAAAAATCAATATGATACTGTTTTAGGCGAAAGAGGAATCACACTTTCCGGCGGACAAAAACAACGTGTTTCCATCGCTAGAGCAATCATAAAAGATCCTGAAATTTTACTTTTTGATGATTGCTTATCAGCCGTTGATACAGAAACAGAAGAACAAATTCTGAATAACTTATTTGAAATTTGTAAAAATAAAACTACATTAATTGTCAGCCATCGAGTTTCATCAGCTAAAAATGTAGATAAAATTATCATCTTAGAAGAAGGAGAAATTATACAACAAGGCACTCATTTTCAATTATTAAATCAAGAAGGTTATTATAAGGAATTGTATTTGAAACAACTTTCTGAAAAAGAATTGTCGTAATTTTTTGATAATTCAATTATTTTTTAGATTTTTGGTTACTACTTACAACACTAAATTTGACAGAAAGATTATGAGAGAAAACGAAATGTTAGAAAAAGACGAAATTTTTTCTAAAGTTTTAAGAGCAGGCAGAAGAACCTATTTCTTCGATGTTAGAGCAACCAAAGCAGACGACTATTACATTACCATCACAGAAAGTAAAAAATTTACAGAAGAAGATGGTTCCTTCCACTTTAAAAAACACAAAATTTATTTATACAAAGAAGATTTTGTTGCCTTTAAAGAAATTCTAGACGATATGACTGCCTATGTTTTAGACCATAAAGGCGAAGAAGTTATTTCAGAAAGACATCAAAAAGATTTCAAAAAAGAATATGCTTCAGAAACAGTTGAAAGTGAAGATGCTCCAAAAGCGAGTTTTACCGACATTGATTTTGATGATATTTAAAACTTAAATCCCTTTTCGAAGGGATTTTTTTTATCCAATTCGCAAACCGTTTGCTACTTTTTGATCGGATGATAAAAGTACAATATCATTGTCCTCACCCACCGAACCAAGCACCAAACATTCACTCATGAATTTCCCGATTTGCTTTTTGGGAAAGTTCACAACGGCCACAATTTGCTTTCCTATTAGTTCTTCTTTATTATATCGTTTCGTGATTTGAGCAGATGTTTTTCTAATTCCAATTTCATTACCGAAATCAATTGTTAATTGATACGCCGGCTTTCGAGCTTCAGGAAAATCATTTACTTCTAAAATAGTTCCAATTCGCATTTCTACCTTTTCAAATTCTTCCCAACTCAACATAATAATTTATTCTTAAAAATTTAAACTCAAAAATAAGAATATCAATCTAAAAATTCTTAACTTTAAGCATTAACTTAAAAAAATTATCCGCAGTAATGGCAAGAACAGAATCAAGCATGATTTCTTTAGGAACTTTAGCTCCAAATTTTCATTTAAAAGACACCAATTCCAATGATTTTTTTACGTTTTCAGATTGCAAAGGCGAAAAAGGAACGTTAGTTTTTTTTATATGTAATCATTGTCCGTTTGTACATCACGTTATTGATGAAATTATTTTGGTTGCTAATGATTACCGTGTGCAAGGTATCGGAATTGTAGCCATTTCGAGCAATGATGTTGAACAATATCCAGAAGATAGTCCGCAATTAATGACTGAATTTGCTTTTGAAAACAAGTTTGAATTTCCCTATTTATATGATGAAACACAAGAAGTTGCCAAATCTTTCGGAGCAGCTTGCACGCCCGATTTCTTTCTTTATGATAATCAGGACAAATTGGTTTATCGTGGACAATTAGATGATTCTCGTCCAGGAAACGGCATTCCACTCAGCGGAAGCGATTTACGAGGAGCGATTGATAGCGTTTTGTACAACAGAACCGTCAACCCAAATCAAAAACCAAGTATCGGTTGTAATATTAAATGGAAAAAATAAATGGAAATTATTCATATTAGTGCAGAATGTTATCCGGTAGCAAAAGTGGGCGGTTTAGCCGATGTGGTTGGAGCATTACCAAAATATTTAAACAAGTTAGGTCAACATGCAAAAGTGGTTGTACCTGGTTATGATAATAAATTTACAAATGAAAACGAATTTGAAACTATTCATCAAGGTCTATTGCGATTGGGATGGTTTCAATTTTCATATACAATTCTAAAAGAAAAAACCAATAAACTAGGATTTGAGTTATATTTGATAGCCATTCCTGAATTATTTGATCGTCCCAATGTATATTCTTATCAAGATGACACTGAGCGTTTCACTGCTTTTCAAGTTGCTTTCTTGAATTGGCTAACCGAAACCAATCAAGTTCCTGATATAATTCATTGCCACGATCATCACACCGGATTGATTCCGTTTATGATGTCGCACGCACCGATTTATCAACATTTGAATCGAGTTCCAACGGTTTTAACTATTCATAACGGACAATACCAAGGGTGGTTTGGTTTTGATAAATTACACTATTTACCGCAAGTAAGCTCGTCGCGTTTAGGATTTTTAGAATGGAACGGAATCATCAATCCGCTTGCTTCAGCCATAAAATGTGCTTGGAAAGTAACCACTGTTTCACCAAGTTATTTAGATGAAATGAGCGAAAAAGCCAATGGATTAGAAAATTTATTGCGATTTGAACGACCAAAAAGCCTCGGAATTTTAAACGGAATTGACAACGAAGTTTGGAATCCGAAAACCGATGAAATGCTCGAATCTAATTATGATGTAAAAACCTTAAAAGTCGGAAAAGAGAAGAATAAGAAATTTTTATGCGAACAATTTAATTTAGACCCAACCAAACCACTTTTCACATTTATTGGAAGATTAGTTGGCGAAAAAGGTGCCGATTTATTACCTGAAATTTGCAGCATTGCTTTGAGCCGAAATCCCAACGAAATTAACATCCTAATTTTAGGTTCAGGTGATACAAATGTGGAAAATAGTTTGACGCAGTTAACCCATTTTTACAGCGGAAATTATAATGCTTATATCGGCTACAACGAAAAATTAGCTCACATAATTTATGCCGGAGCAGATTATTTATTGATGCCGTCTCGCGTTGAACCGTGTGGATTAAATCAATTGTATGCGTTGCGATACGGCACAATTCCGATTGTAAGAAGAACCGGCGGTTTAAAAGATACTGTACTTGATATTGGCGACGGCGGGTTTGGAATTTGTCATGATCATACGAGTGTTTTTGATGTAAATCATTCCGTTACGAGAGCAATAGATTTGTATAACGACACGAAACTTTTTGACTCAACCAGAAAAACAATCATGCAAATTGACCACTCGTGGGAAAAAGTTGCACAAGAATATATAGATGTTTATCAATCATTAAAAAATTAACCACATGAAAAAAGAAGTATTAGCCATCATTTTAGGAGGAGGACAAGGCTCCCGATTGTATCCGCTAACCGAAAGTCGATCAAAACCAGCCGTTCCGATAGCGGGAAAATATCGTTTGGTAGATATTCCAATCTCAAACTGTATCAATTCAGATATTAAACGAATGTTTGTATTGACTCAATTTAACTCGGCTTCCTTAAATCAACACATCAAAAACACCTACCATTTCAGTTATTTTAGTTCAGCATTTGTTGATATTTTAGCTGCTGAACAAACCCCCGACAATCCAACGTGGTTTCAGGGTACGGCTGATGCGGTTCGTCAATGTATGCAACACTTTTTGAATCATGAGTTTGATTATGCTTTAATTTTGTCAGGTGATCAATTGTATCAAATGGATTTTAATCAAATGATTGATGCTCATCAAAAAAGTGGTGCTTCTATCACTATTGCCACACTTCCTGTTTCGGCAAAAGAAGCTCCGGAATTTGGAATTTTAAAAACAGATGAAAATAGTTTTATTTCTTCTTTTATAGAAAAACCTTCAGCAGAATTGTTACCACAATGGACTTCTGATGTGAGTGATGAAATGAAAAATGAAGGAAGACATTATTTAGCTTCGATGGGAATTTACATCTTCAATCGTGATTTATTAATTGATTTGATGAAGAATCCTGACACGAAAGATTTCGGGAAAGAAATTATTCCGCAAGCCATTGGAAATCAACGAATATTAAGTTATCAATACGAAGGATATTGGACAGATATTGGAAATATCGATTCGTTTTTTGAAGCCAATTTAGGTTTAACCGATGATATTCCGAAATTCAATTTATTTGATAACAATAGTAAGATTTACACTCGTGCAAGGGTTTTACCACCTGGAAAAACACTAGGAAAAACAACGATTGAAAAATCGATTGTAGCCGAAGGTTGTATTTTGAATTCAGCCATTATCGAACATTCCGTTATTGGAATTCGTGCTCGTGTGGATGAAGATACCATCATCAAAAATTCTTATGTAATGGGTAGTGATTACTATCAAAATTTAGATGAATTAAACCAAAATATTGCCCATAATGTCAAAAATATCGGTATAGGAAAGCGTTGCTACATCAACAACACCATCGTAGATAAAAATTGTAGAATTGGTAACGATGTTTACTTAAACGGAGGAAAACATTTAAAAGATAGCAACACACCTTTATATACTATCAAAGAAGGAATTATTGTTGTGAAAAAAGGTGCGGTTTTACCGGATGGCTTTAGAATAGAATAAGAATCTGATAAAAATTAAAAAAGGTTTGTTGATTAAATCCCAACAAACCTTTTTTAGTTATTTAAAATTGAAAAAAAATTAATCATCAACATCATGCAGTTTTCCAACAGATTTTGCGACTACCGTTGCAACTGTTGCATCACTAGTTACATTTACAACAGTTCTACACATATCAAGCGGTCTGTCTATCGCAAAAATTAAGGCTAAACCAGCTTCCGGAATTCCGGCTTGACCTAAAACAATTACTAGCATCACCATTCCCGCACTAGGAACTGCAGCGGAACCAATGGATGCCAAAGTGGCTGTAACCACAATCATTAGTTGCGTTTGTAAATCCAACGGAATTCCCATTGCTTGTGCAATAAATACCGCAGCAACAGCTTGATATAAGCTGGTTCCATCCATGTTTACGGTTGCTCCCAAAGGTAAAACAAAGCTTGAAACTTCTTCATCAACACCAACATGTTCAGTGACTCTTTCCATCGTAACAGGCAAAGTTGCTGCACTTGAACTTGTTGAAAAAGCTAACAATTGAGCCGGAGAAATAGCTTTAAAAAATTTAACCGGAGAGTATTTTGCCAAAACGATTAACAAAGTTGGATATAAAACAAAAACCATTACCGAGAGTCCAATTACAACTGTTAACGCGTAAATCAAAAGTGCATTAAGAGTAGAAAAATCAGGTATTTCTACCATCAAAGCAGCCATTAAGGCAAAAACACCAATTGGAGCTCCGAGCATTATGATGTCAATTATTTTTAAAATCACATCATTCAAACCTTTAAAAAAATCGACAACAGGTTTGGCCTTATTTTCGTCAATTAATATTAAGCCGATTCCAAGTAAAATAACAAAAAGAATGACTTGCAACATTGAAGCATTGTCCGTCATTGCCATAAAAAAGTTTTCGGGTACAACATCAACCAAAGGTTGTAAAGGTCCACTATTTTTGGCTTTTTCGGCTAATTCGATTTTTTGAGCAGCATCACCTGCAAAGCTTTCTAACAAACTTTTACGTGATTCATCGTTGATATAATCGCCAGGTCTAATTAAATTAGCTAAAACTAATCCAATAGAAACTGCACATACTGTTGAAAACAAATACAAAGCAACTGTTCTTCCACCAAGTTTAGATAGTTTCGCTATATCTTTTAGGTCAGAAAGTCCAACAATCAATGAAACTACTATTAATGGAACAGCAATCATTTTTAATAAATTGATAAAAATTGTTCCGAAAGGCTTTACCCAATCTACTACAATTTCTCTTAGTTCCAGATTTTTCATCAGATACCCAAAAACTAATCCGAGAATCATTCCGATAAGAATCTTCCAATGTAAAGCTAATTTCATAGTTGTTTTTTGTATGTTTTTTGTAATAAGTAAAAATCGGCTAAAACTATCGCTGCCATGGCTTCCACAATAGGAACAGCTCTTGGAACAACACAAGGATCATGACGTCCTTTTCCTTCTAAATCAACAGAATTACCTTCCTTATCAATTGTTGTTTGCTTTTGCATAATTGTAGCAACGGGTTTGAATGCAACTCTGAAATAAATATCCATTCCGTTTGAAATTCCGCCTTGAATTCCGCCTGATAAATTGGATTGAGTAGTTCCGTCTTCGTTAAACAAATCATTGTGCTCGCTTCCTCGCATTCTTGCTCCACAAAAACCGCTACCAAATTCAAATCCTTTCACGGCATTAATGGATAGCATGGCTTTTCCTAATTCGGCATGCAATTTATCAAAAACAGGTTCACCTAAACCAATTGGAACATTTTGAATTACACACGTTATGGTTCCACCAATCGTATCACCTTCTTTTCGGATAGAACGAATTAATTCTTCCATTTTGGCTGCTGTAACTTCGTCCGGACAACGAACGGGATTACTTTCAATTTTTGAAAAATCTAAATCTTGATAGGGTTTATCAATAAAAATATCACCAACTGAAGAAACAAAAGCATTAATTTCTATATTAGAAAGCATTTGTTTTGCAATTGCTCCAGCCACTACTCTACTGGCCGTTTCGCGTGCAGAACTCCTTCCGCCACCGCGATAATCTCTGATTCCGTATTTTTTTTCATACGTAAAATCGGCATGACTTGGTCTAAAAGCGTCTTTAATATGACTGTAATCATCCGATTTTTGGTTCGTATTCGGAATGATAAAACCGATTGGTGTTCCGGTTGTCTTTCCTTCAAAAATTCCGGATAAAAACTGAACTTCGTCTGGTTCTTTTCGTTGCGTTACAATGGCTGATTGTCCGGGTTTTCGTCTAATCATTTCTTGTTGAATAGCATCAAAATCTATTGAAATTCCTGGAGGACAACCATCGATTATGCCTCCTAATGCTTCGCCGTGCGATTCTCCAAAAGTGGTGAGTCTGAATAAAGTTCCATAACTATTTCCTGCCATTGTGTGAAGATGTTTCAACAAAAATAAGTTTTTTCGATAAAAAAGTACCATTAAAATTAATTTGAATTCACATTAATATAATATGAATCTTTAATTCGTTAACTTTTAGATAAAGTAAACTTGAAAAAATGGGTGTTAATTTGCTAAACCTCATTTATGTATGCTTAAAAAGAGAAAAGTTGAAGTGGTTGTAATTTCCGATGTGCATCTCGGGACATTTGGTTGCCATGCAAAGGAATTATGTCATTATCTTTCCACTATTAAACCCAAAACTTTAATTTTAAACGGAGATATTATTGATATTTGGCAGTTTCGCAAATCCTATTTTCCAAAATCACATTTAAAAGTTATCAAAAAAATTATCGATTTGGCTTCAAAAGGAACTGAAGTATATTACATCACTGGAAATCATGATGAAATGCTTCGAAAATTCAGCGATACTAAAATAGGAAACTTTTCAATTGTAGATAAATTGGTTTTAGAATTAGATGAAAAAAAAGCATGGATTTTTCATGGTGATGTTTTTGATGCATCTGTGCAACATACAAAATGGATTGCCAAATTAGGAGGTTGGGGTTATGATTTATTGATAGTAGCCAATCGATTTGTGAATTGGATTCTGCAAAAAATGGGGAAAGAGCCCTATTCCTTCTCAAAAAAAATAAAAGCTAATGTAAAAGAAGCCATCAAATTCATATCAGACTTTGAACATACGGCATCCGAATTAGCAATCGAAAACAATTACGATTACGTGATTTGCGGACATATCCATGAACCAAAAATGACCAGAAAAGTCAATAAAAAAGGAACTACTTTCTATTTAAACTCAGGTGATTGGGTTGAGAATTTAACCGCTTTGGAATACAACAAAAAGCGATGGAAATTATACCGATACGATAAAGATTCTAACATGATTGAAGAAGATTTCTTTGAAATGGAAACCAAACTAAGCGAACAACTCATTGCGTCACTACTTTTTTCGAAAAAATAGTTTTATTTACATAATCTTCTGTTAACATACTTTAACTTGTTAAAATACGATTTTTAGAAATTGAGCGTTATATTTGTAGAAATATTAAATTAACATAAAATGAAAAAAGTACTTTTATCAGCCATTATGGTTTTCGGCTTTGTCTTGAGTACTAATGCTCAAGAAATCTCTAAGAATGCAATTGGTTTACGACTTGGTGACAATGATGGTTTTGGCGGTGAAATATCCTATCAAAGAGGGCTTTCAAAAAACAATCGCTTGGAATTTGATTTAGGCTGGCGTAACAGTAAGAATTGGGATGGTTACAAATTAGTTGGTCTTTATCAATGGGTTTGGAACATTGAAGGAGGATTTAATTGGTATGCCGGAGTTGGTGCCGGTGTAGGAAGCTGGAACCATAAATACGATGGACCGGGTAATAGTGACTACAAAGACAGTGGTACCTACGTTTTAGCTGCCGGAGACATTGGAATAGAATATAATTTTGATTTTCCGCTTTTATTATCTCTTGATTTTAGACCCGAATTATATGTCGGGGATGGATATCGAGACAGAAATTTTGGTCCGGATATCGCTTTAGGTGTTCGTTATCAATTCTAGAAATAAGTATACTAAAAACGTCCCAATTGGGACGTTTTTTTATTTTATAATGATATTCTTTTTTGAATTTATTTTCACAATTGAAAGCGGATAGGTCATTACCATAGTAGCCATTCCTTTGGGACCATTCTCTTTAATGGTTATTATAATGTCATTTTCGGTTTCTTCTATGTTTTCAATTGAAAAGGAATACCCTCCGGTATTTTTCTCACCCATATTCAACAATAAAAAATTACTTGTATTGATATCTGAGGGTTTGACTTTATTCTTCAAATCTGAATCATTCAACAACATTTTAAATTCTTTTTGCTCGGTAATAATTTCAAAAAAACGAAAATTGGCTCCACCCTGCTCTTCTTGCTTTAAAATTTCATAAAGTGGTGGTTTTTCATCAGTATTCTTTTGTGTTGAACACGAAAAAAGTAGCAAACAAATTCCGGTAATTGCAATGATTTTTTTCATCTTAGGAAATTGAATTAAATTGGTTTTGAATTGCTTTTTCGTAAACCGCCTCATACAAAGGAAGAATATTAGTTATATCAAATTGTTTTGCAGTTTCAAAAGCATTCGTTTTAAAAGTAGATAACGTTGAATCGTCTTGAATTATTTTAATTGCATTTGCCGCCATTGCATCAATATCGCCCACATCACTTAAATAACCGGAAATACCGTCGATATTAACTTCCGGCAAACCACCTGTATTACTTGAAATTACAGGAACATGTAATGCCATTGCTTCTAATGCCGCTAAACCAAAACTTTCGGTTTCGGATGGAAGCAGAAATAAATCAGTAAAACATAAAATCTTATCAATTTCGTTACTGTTTCCAAAAAAGATGACTTTGTTGGAAATTCCTAATTCTTCACATAACAATTCGGCTTTTTCTTTTTCCGGACCTTCGCCAACCATCATCAACTTGGAAGGAATTTGCTGTTGTATTTTATAAAATATCTTAATAATATCGGGAATTCGTTTTACTTTTCTGAAATTACTTATGTGGGTAATAATACGCTCTCCATCATTCGCCATGAGCGATCTATAACAAGGGGTCCCCTCTTCTACTTTTACTTTATTTATTTCGATAAAATTAGGAATGACTTCAATTTCTTTAGTAATAGCGAAATGTTTATACGTATCATCTTTTAAACTTTGGGAAACCGAAGTCACCACATCCGAATGATTTATGCTAAATGTCACCGCCGATTTATAGAAAGGATGTTTTCCAACTAACGTAATATCGGTTCCGTGCAAAGTCGTCACCATAGGAATATAAATGCCTTCTGCTTTCAACATTTGTTTGGCCATATAACCTGCATAAGCGTGTGGAATGGCATAATGCACGTGTAATAATTCAATTTTGTGCAGTTTCACCATATCTACCAACTTACTCGAAAGTGCCAATTCATACGGTTGATAATGAAACAACGGATACTCAGGTACATTTACTTCATGGTAATGCACATTTGGGTTTAACAACGCCAAACGAACCGGTTGTTTATAAGTTATAAAATGAATTTCGTGTCCGCGATGTGCGAGTTCTAAGCCTAATTCAGTGGCTACTACTCCACTTCCACCAAAGGTTGGGTAACAAACTATTGCAATTTTCATGTAAAAAAATTAGTCTAACAAAGTTACGTGCTTTACCTTTTTGTTTTGGTAAGAAATCGTTAAAAATTAAACTACTGATAAATTTAAATCAGTTCAAATTGTGTACTGTTTTTTAATTCGGAAATCATAAACGAACTGTGCGTACTGCCAATATGCTTTAAATTAGTGAGTTTGGTCACCATAAATTCGCGGTATTCTTCCATACTGCTCAAACAAACTTTCAGGATGTAATCATAATCGCCACTTACGTGAAAACATTCTAAAACTTCTTGAAGTTGAACCACTTCATTTTCAAAAGTATTCAAATATTCTTTGGTATGTTGTACCAATTTGATATGACAAAAAACCACAAAACTTTTGTTTATTTTTGAACGATTTAAAAGTGCTACATAATTTTCAATGATTCCTTCACGTTCTAATTTTTTGATTCTTTCGTAAACCGCAGTTACAGAAAGATTCAATTTCATTGAAAGTTCTTTTGTTGTTTTTTTGCTATCAGCTTGCAAAAGCATCAATAATTTTTTGTCGATTAAATCTAAACTCATCTTATCTAATTTTATATTTTCTAATTCATTTACTTTATTATATCAAAAATAATAATAAAATCTAAATAACTTGCATTAAATAGATAAATAATCTAAATTCTATTGTTAAGGTTGATTTTTTTACTATTAATCTATTCATTTGTACTATTAATAGTATAATGAAAAAATATGAAAAGCAATCAATTTAATCCGGCCGATCAAATTCAAGACTTACAATATTTTGGAGAATTCGGTGGTGTAAATCCGTCAATTTCCGATAGTTCAACCTATACATTTCTCTCTGCCAAAACAATGTTTGATACGTTTGAAGGAAATGCCGAAGGTTGCTATCTCTATTCTCGCCATTCTTCGCCAATGAATTTATATTTAGGTGAAGCCTTAGCTGCTATGGAAGGAACAGAAAGTGCCAATGTTGCCGCTTCCGGAATGGGTGCAATTACACCGGTTTTAATGCAATTGTGTTCTGCCGGAGACGAAATCGTTTCAAGCAGAACAATCTACGGCGGAACGTATGCGTTTATGAAAAATATGTTACCAAAATGGAACATCAAAACTAACTTTGTTGACATTACAAAATTAGATGCAGTTGAGGCAGCTATCAATAACAATACCAAAGTGTTATATTGCGAAACCGTAAGTAATCCTTTATTAGAAGTCGCTGATATTGAAAGCTTAGCTAAATTGGCAAAAAAGCACAATATTAAATTGGTTGTTGATAATACTTTTTCGCCACTTTCAGTTGCTCCGGCAAAATTAGGTGCCGACGTGGTAATTCATAGTTTAACTAAATTCATCAACGGAAGTAGTGATACTGTTGGTGGCGTGGTTTGTGCTTCACAAGAATTTATCAATGATTTGAAAAATGTGAATAACGGAGCAAGTATGCTACTTGGGCCAACGATGGATAGTCTTCGTTCGGCGAGTATTTTAAAGAATTTGCGAACGCTTCATATTCGAATGAAACAACACAGTTACAACGCAAATTATTTGGCTGAAAAGTTCGAAAATGACGGTTTAAAAGTCGTTTATCCGGGTTTGAAAAGCCATCCGAGTCACGAAATTTATTCTAAAATGATTAACAAAGAATATGGTTTTGGTGGTATGATGACGGTTGATGTAGGTTCGCTGGACAAAGCCAACGAGTTGATGGAATTAATGCAAAACAGAAACTTAGGTTACTTAGCTGTAAGTTTAGGATTTTATAAAACGTTATTCAGTGCTCCGGGAACTTCTACTTCGTCTGAAATTCCGCTTGACGAACAAAAAGAAATGGGTTTAACTGATGGTTTGATTCGCTTTTCAATTGGTTTAGACAATGATATCGAACGAACGTATCAGATGATGAAATTGTGTATGAAAGAAATTGGCGTTTTAAAAGAACTTCAAGAAGCATAAAAAATATTTTAATCCGACTTTAGCGAGTCGGATTTTTTATTTTAAGATTAAATAATGATTTTTTTATATCTTGCATCCACAAACAAAATACATGGAAAGTCAAGACATCAAACCATTCGACCCAAAAAATGAAGAGCTAATTGAGAATAAAAATTTATCGCTTTTAGAAGCTCTCTTACCTATTTTTTTACTGATTGGAATTTTAGGGTATAATGTTTATGCTTACGGTGATAGTGCGACTTCAGGCCCAAATCAATTTGCTCTGATTATTGGAGCGGCTATTGCAGCTATTGTTGGTTTTAGAAATAAAGTTTCTTATTCTGCGATGATGGAAGACATTTCTAAAAACGTTAAATCAACTTCAGGAGCAATTCTAATTCTATTAATGGTTGGTGCTCTTTCTGGAACTTGGTTGTTGAGTGGCGTTATTCCAACGATGATTTACTACGGACTTCAAATCCTTCATCCTGCAATATTTCTTCCTGCTTGCGTGATTATTTGTTCTGTAATATCGATAGCTACCGGAAGTTCGTGGACAACATCTGCAACGGTAGGTATTGCCTTGATTGGTATAGGAAGCACCATTGGAATGCCTTTAGGTATGGTTGCCGGAGCAGTAGTTTCGGGAGCATATTTTGGTGATAAATTGTCTCCACTTTCAGACACAACCAATTTAGCACCAGCAATGGCGGGAACAGATTTGTTTACGCATATACGATATATGACTTTAACGACCGTTCCTACAATGGTACTTACTTTGATCATATTTATCTTTTTAGGTTTAGCTCAAACCACTAGTGGTGGCAGTGATACGGCTGAAACTTTAACTTCTATCAAAGAGACGTTCAACATTTCTCCCTGGTTATTTTTAGTTCCCGGAGTTGTTATTTTATTGATTATAAAGAAAACAGAACCATTAATTGCTTTGTTAATTGGAACGTTATTAGGTGGTCTTTTTGCATTGTTTTTTCAACCTGAACTAGTTGCTAAAATTGGCGGAAGTGATAAGCTCTCTTTTATTTCCGGCTATAAAGGTGTGATGAATGCCATTACCGTAGAAACTTCGATTGAAACGACAAACGAAATGCTTTCAAATCTTTTTTCTTCCAAAGGAATGAAAGGAATGTTAGGCACCATTTGGTTGATTCTTTGTGCGATGGTTTTTGGCGGTGTTATGGAAGCCATTGGAGCCTTAACAAGAATTACCGATTCTTTATTGAAACTTTTTCATACTACATTTGGATTATTTGCAAGTACAGTTGCTAGTTGTTTAGCATTGAACTTAACAGCTTCCGATCAGTATTTAGCTATTGTTGTTCCCGGAAAAATGTTTTCAAAAGCATATGCAGATAAAGGATTGGCACCTGAAAACTTAAGTAGAACTTTGGAAGATTCAGGAACGGTAACTTCCGTATTAATTCCATGGAATACATGTGGAGCTTATCAGGCAGGAGTTTTAGGTGTTTCAACTTGGGCCTATTTACCGTATGCTTTCTTCAACATCATTAGTCCATTTATGACTTTGTTGTTTGCTGCGTTTAACATTAAAATTAAACAATTAACTTCTAAATAAGGTTTGTCTATCATAAATCATAAAAACTGCTTTAATCGGCAGTTTTTTATTTTAATTTAACTTTAACAATTGTTAATTATACAATAGTTTAATAAGAAAATTACGAATACATAAATAAAAGCAAACTAAAATTGCACACTTGCAAGATTTAAACGCAATCCTCTGTCAGCATCAATAAAATCAATGGCTTCATTAAAATTTTGAATGACATTTATCATAGTTCACACCCGTTTAATAGCTTAAATTTGCATCAGAATTTAACAATTAAAAAAAATAAATAATTATGTCATTAGTAGGTAAAAAATTTCCAAACATTACAGTTGATGCAATTTCAGAAATGGGAGACAATTTGAGAATCAACGTGTTGGACGAAGCGGTTAAAAACAACAAAAAAGTGATCTTGTTTTGGTATCCAAAAGATTTCACCTTTGTTTGTCCAACTGAATTACACGCTTTTCAGACAGCTTTACCTGAATTTGAAAAAAGAAATACAATTGTAATTGGTGCTTCTTGCGATACAAATGAAGTACATTTTGCATGGTTAAATACAGCAAAAAATAATGGTGGAATTGAAGGTGTAACTTACCCTTTAATTGCAGATACAACAAGAAACTTATCTTCTGCTTTAGGAATTTTAGATATTGAAGCCGGAGAGTACAATGAAGATACTGAAACGTATTTAATTTCAGGATCAAACGTAACGTACAGAGCTACTTATTTAATTGATGAAACAGGAAAAATTTTCCACGAAAGTGTAAACGATATGCCGTTAGGAAGAAATGTAAACGAATATTTGCGTTTAATTGATGCTTATACGCACGTTCAAACCAAAGGTGAAGTTTGTCCTGCCAACTGGGAAGAAGGAAAAGAAGCAATGGCTGCTGACCGTTTAAGCACTGCTGCTTATTTAAGTCAAAACTAAAAATTCTGAATTCTAAACTCTAAATTCTAATTTCTATGTTAATCGATTTAACCGAAGATACACTTCAAGATTTAGTGAATCAAAACAACAAAGTAGTCGTTCAATATTCTGCTTCTTGGTGTGGAAATTGCCGTATAATGAAACCGAAATTTAAAAAATTAGCTTCAGAAAACGACGGAATTACATTTGTATTAGTTGATGCAGAAAATTCTCCTGAATCGAGAAAATTAGCCAATGTTTCCAACTTACCAACGTTTGCAACTTTCATAAATGGCGAATTAGTTAATCAAACCCAAACTAATAAAGCAGAAGTTTTAGCTGAATTAGTTTCAGAAATTTCAGCAAACTAATGAAACTACCCGTTATCAAACAGTTAACTCAATTTATTGAGGAAAACGATCAAGATTATCTCGTTGAAACCATCGAAGTTTTGGAAGCTTTAACCGAAGTTCCTTCACTAAAAGACGAAGAATTGGATGTAATTGGTGAATTAATTTCAAATATGTACGGAGCTCTTGAAGTGCACAAATCCATACAAAACGGAATGGAGAAAAAAGAGGCATTAAACAGTTTCATGCAACGGGTTTTGGGTTCAATAGACAAATAATTTCCATACAAATACCTATTAAAGACGCTTCTTTCGGGAAGCGTTTTTTTGTTGGTGGTATAAGAGAAACTTTATTAAATAATTCCTATTTTTGAAATCTTAAAAAATGTAAAAACATGGCAACAATAACTTTAGGAGGAAATCCTATTCATACCAATGGTGAATTACCAAAAGTTGGTTCAAAAGCACCTGACTTTCAATTAGTAAAAACAGATTTATCAGTCGCTTCATTAAGTGATTTTGCAGGAAGTAAATTAGTTCTAAATATTTTTCCAAGCGTTGATACCGGAGTTTGTGCAACTTCCGTTAGAACTTTTAACCAAAAAGCATCAACTTTAGAGAATACAAAAGTGCTTTGCATTTCTCGCGATTTGCCATTTGCTCAAAAACGTTTTTGCGGTGCAGAAGGAATTGAAAATGTTGAAAATTTATCCGATTTCAAAGAAGGAGATTTTGGAAAAAATTATGGTTTAACTATGACAGACGGACCATTGGCCGGGCTTCACTCAAGAGTAGTAATTGTAGTAGATGAAAACGGAGTGGTGACTCATTCTCAACAAGTTCCTGAAATTGCAGACGAGCCAAATTATGAAACGGCATTAGCTGCACTTTAAATAAATTATGGAATTTCAAAAAGACAATAGTTTTTTTATCGGACGTTTAAAAAGTATCGTTTACGCTTTTAAAGGTGCATATAAACTTTTGTCAACAGAGCACAGCGTAATGGTTCAGTTTTCTTTAGGAATTATTGTTACACTTGCCGGATTTTATTTTGATATTTCAAAAAGCGAATGGTTAATTCAAACCCTTTGCATCGGTTTGGTTTTATCTATTGAAGGATTGAATACTGCGGTTGAAAAAGTAGCTGATTTTGTTCATCCCAATTATCATGAAAAAATCGGATTTATCAAAGATATTGCAGCCGGTGCGGTATTTTTTGCAGCTTTAACGGCAATTGCTGTAGGAATGATAATTTATGTTCCTTACCTTGTCAAATTATATTGAAAATAATCTAAAAATAGTTACTTTTACAACAAATTAAGGGAGTTAATGGCTAAAACATCTTCGACAAATTCTGCCAAAAAAGAAGCAGAAGCAAAATCTGAAAATAAAAAAATATTCAAATTTTCTAAACAACATCGATTCTTGTTTGGCTGTTTTTTGGTGCTTTTTTCAGTAGCTTTGTTTCTGTCGATGGTTTCCTTTTTTATTCATTGGCAAGAAGACCAAAGTGCCGTTAGCAGCATAAGTAACCGTTCTGTTGATGTAAAAAATTGGTTGGGAAAAGTGGGTGCTTACTTAGCTGATTTGTTTCTGTATAGAGGTTTTGGAATAGCTTCCTTCCTACTCGTTCGTCTGTTTTTTATGTCGGGAATCTACATGATTCTGAGCCTACCTCTAAAAAAATTAAAGAATTTATGGTTTTGGGATTTATTTGCGATGGTAAATTTCTCCTTAATGTTTGGATTCTTTTCCAATTATATTCCTGAATTAGGCGGAATTGTCGGGTTTGAAATGAATTCCTATATTCAAGATTTCATGGGAAAACCAGGAACGCTTTTAGTCTTGGTTTTTAGTTTTCTAATTTATTTGATTTTTAAAGTAAATGTTTCGCCTGAAACGTTTCAAAAATTATTTGAAAGAAAGAAAAATGAAATTAAAGAAGATTTAGAAGAAGCCGCTGCTATCAATCCATTTGATCAACCTATTGAAACTAAAAAGGAAGAAGAATTAGAAGATGGTGTAATTTCAATAAAAAAACCGGCTTCATCCTTCGAAATAAATAAAGAAAATCTCAAACCAACTATTGAAAATGCTTCTGAAATTAATCTCGAACCAAAGATTAAAACATTAGAACCAAATCCTCTTCCAATTTCCAGAGAACCGGAAATCATAAAAACGGATGATGAACAGTTTGTAATAGAAAAAGCTCCTGAGGAAGAACAAATTGAAGAAAATTTAGCTGCTAAATTAGTGGCCGATTTTGGAGAATTTGATCCAACATTAGAATTATCAAAATACAAATTCCCAACATTAGATTTATTAAAAGACTATGGCTCAAGCGGAATTACAATTAATCAAGAAGAATTAGAAGAAAATAAAAACAGAATTTTAGAAACACTTCGTAACTATAAAATCGATATTGCTCAAATCAAAGCCACTGTTGGTCCGTCTGTTACTTTATATGAAATTGTTCCTGAAGCCGGTATTCGTATTTCAAAAATTAAAAGTTTAGAAGATGATATTGCTTTGTCTCTTTCTGCTTTAGGAATCAGAATTATTGCTCCAATTCCAGGAAAAGGAACAATTGGTATTGAAGTACCAAACAAAAATCCAACGATGGTTCCGATGAAATCTGTCATTGGTTCGTCTCGTTTTCAGGAAGCAGAAATGGAATTGCCATTAGCACTAGGTAAAACAATTTCCAACGAAACGTTTGTGGTTGATTTAGCTAAAATGCCTCACCTTTTGATGGCCGGTGCAACAGGACAAGGAAAATCGGTTGGATTAAATGCTGTTTTAACTTCTTTATTATACAAAAAACATCCGGCAGAAGTAAAATTTGTTTTGGTGGATCCTAAAAAAGTTGAACTTACGCTTTTTAATAAAATTGAACGTCATTATCTAGCTAAATTGCCAGACGATTCTGATGCAATTATCACAGATAACACAAAGGTTATCAACACTTTAAATTCGTTATGTATTGAAATGGATAACCGTTATACACTTTTAAAAGATGCAATGGTTCGAAATATCAAAGAGTACAATGATAAATTTAAAGCCCGAAAATTAAATCCCAACGAAGGTCATCGATTTTTGCCATACATTATTTTAGTAGTGGATGAGTTTGCCGATTTGATTATGACCGCCGGAAAAGAAGTTGAAACTCCTATCGCCCGTTTAGCTCAGTTAGCTCGTGCCATTGGGATTCATTTGATTATTGCTACACAACGACCATCGGTGAATGTAATTACAGGTTTAATTAAAGCTAACTTCCCTGCTCGAATAGCATTTAGAGTAACTTCTAAAATCGATTCGCGAACAATTTTAGATACACAAGGAGCTGATCAGTTAATTGGTCGTGGAGATATGCTTTATACAAATGGCAATGATTTGGTTCGTGTGCAATGTGCTTTTGTAGATACTCCGGAAGTTGAACGTATTACTGAATTCATTGGATCGCAAAAAGCGTATCCTAATGCTTATCTACTTCCTGAATATGTTGGAGAAGAGAATGGCACAATGCTTGATATAGATATATCCGAACGTGATTCAATGTTTAGGGATGCTGCCGAGGTGATTGTAACCGCACAACAAGGTTCTGCCTCATTATTGCAACGGAAATTAAAATTAGGCTACAACCGTGCTGGAAGATTGATAGATCAATTGGAAGCTGCCGGAATTGTAGGACCTTTTGAAGGAAGCAAAGCCCGATCGGTGAATATTCCTGACTTGAATTCGTTAAACGAATTTTTTAACAACGAACAAAATAATGCATAAAATGAAAAAATTTATCTGGATTTCAATTCTGTTTTTATCTGTATTTAGTGTACAAGCACAGGATAAAAAAGCAAAAGATTTATTGGATGAAGTAACTGCCAAAGTAAAAAGCTACGAAAACATTTCAATCGATTTTAAATACAGTCTTCAAAATACCAAAGAAAATATCAACCAAGACAGTAAAGGAAGTGTAATTTTAAAAGGAAATCTATACTACCTTAATTTTATGGGAACAACTAAAATTTTTGATGGTAAAAAAACCTATACCATTGTTCCTGAGGATGAAGAAGTGACAATTTCGAAAGTGGATGAAAAAGATGAAAATGCCATTACACCTTCCAAAATGTTGACATTCTTTAATCAAGGATATAAGTATTATTGGGATATTTCTCAAGATATTAAAGGAAGAAAAATTCAATACATCAAATTAGTTCCTATTAGTTCAAAAGACCAACGAAAAGAAATTCTTTTGGGGATTGATGTGCAAACTAAAAACATTTATAATTTGATTGAAGTTGGTAAAAAAGGAACTAAAACAACACTCACTGTTAATTCTTTCAAAACCAATCAGCCATTATCAAAAAATCAGTTTACCTTTGACGAGAGTAAATTCAAAAATTACTACATCAATAGAATAGACTAATTTTTAAGGTGAAAATTCTTGATCGCTATATCCTGACTTCATTTTTGAGCACATTTGCTACGGTATTTGTTATCCTCTTTTTTATATTTATACTTCAGGGAATATGGCTTTTTATAGCCGATTTGGCTGGAAAAGATTTGGATACTTTTTTAATTATCAAGTTTCTAACATTCTATTCTCCAAAGGTTGTACCATTAGTTTTACCGCTTTCAGTGCTTTTAGCATCCATCATGACTTTTGGTAATTTTGCCGAAAATTATGAATTCGCTGCCATGAAATCATCCGGAATTTCACTGAGACGTGCTATGCATTCTTTGGCAGTTTTTATTTTAGGATTAAGTTTTGTGGCATTTTTATTTGCAAATAATATCATTCCGCAAGCAGAATATAAATTCATTAATCTTCGCAAAAGCATCGTTCAACAGAAACCTTCCATGGCAATAGCAGAAGGACAGTTTAGTACAGTTGGAAGCTACACCATTAAAGTGGCAGACAAATACGGTGATAACGATAATCTTTTGACCGATGTAACCATTCATAAACTTTCCAATTTGGGTGTAGGCACAAATGTGGTTATCAAAGCAAAACGTGGGGAATTAGTTAGCACTGAAAATTCTAATTTTCTTCAATTAATTTTGTTTGATGGAAATTATTATGAAGATGTTCCGGTAAAAAATTATGCGGAAAAGAATAAAGTACCATTTGCAAAAAGTGCTTTTAAAAAGTATATTATCAATTTTGATTTGGCTCCATTACAAAAAACGGATATGGATGCAGATCAAATTGCCAATACTAATAATATGCTAAATATCAATGAATTAAGATACACACTTGATTCATTAGAAAATAATCATAAAAAAGACATCATTTCTTACACTGAAAATATGAAGCAACGTTATGTTTCATTTTATTCCGAACCTATAAAAAAAATTATTAAAGATACTATTGCAAAAGAAAAAGCTGCAAAAAAAGGTAATATAAAAGATCTAATCAGTTTACTCCAACCGCATCAAATAAATGGAGTTTATGATATTGCTAAAGCAAATGTTTCAAATGCAAAATTTTCAATCGAAGGTTCAAAATTTGAATTGGAAGGAAAAATAAAAAACATCAATAACCATTGGTTGGCATTATATGATAAATTTGTGATTGCTTATGCTTGCCTTCTTATGTTTTTTATTGGAGCCCCAATTGGTGCTATTATCCGAAAAGGTGGATTAGGTTTGCCAATTGTTTTTGCGATGATTGTTTTTATTGTTTACCATTTTATTAATGTGTTTGGTAAAAAATTAGCACAAGAAGACGCAATTGCACCTTTTTTTGGTGCTTGGATGTCATCAATTATACTTACACCGGTTGCCATTTTATTAACCTACAGAGCGACTAATGATATTGGTTTGGTTAATATGGATGTAATTTTGCAACCATTTCTTAAATTATTCAAAAAGCGTTCTACTGAACAAAAATAATAATAAATCATGTCTCAAAAAATACAACTTAATACTATTGAAGAAGCCATAGAAGACATCCGTCAAGGAAAAGTAATCATTGTGGTGGATGATGAAGATCGTGAAAACGAAGGCGATTTTTTGGCTGCAGCCGAAAAGGTTACACCCGAAATGATCAACTTTATGGCAATGTACGGTCGCGGACTCATTTGTGCTCCACTAACCGAAAGACGTTGTCAAGAATTAGAACTTCGCACAATGGTGAGTAACAACACCGATCACATGGAAACAGCTTTTACGGTTTCTGTTGATTTAAAAGGACATGGCGTTTCTACAGGAATTTCTGCAGCAGACAGAGCAAAAACCATTTTGGCTTTGGTTGACGAAAATACAAAACCATTTGATTTAGCAAGACCGGGACACATTTTCCCATTAATTGCTAAGCAAGGTGGTGTTCTTCGAAGAACAGGTCATACCGAAGCGGCTATCGATTTTGCAAGACTTGCCGGCTTCACTCCCGCTGGTGTTATTTGTGAAATTATGAACGAAGACGGTTCAATGTCACGCTTACCACAATTGGTTGAAGTTGCCAAAAAATTCGATTTAAAATTAGTTTCTATCGAAGATTTGGTGGCCTATCGCATGCAACATGACAGTCTGATTCAGAAAAAAGAAGATTTTGAAATCACTACTCGTTTTGGTTCTTTCCGATTGAGAGCTTATCTACAAACAACTAACAAACAAGTTCATTTGGCTTTAACGAAAGGAAGTTGGAATAATGGTGATGCCGTTTTAACCCGAATCAATTCGAAACAAGTGAATAATGATATTTTAGAAACGTTGACGAACAATTCTGATAAACGTTTAGAAGATATGTTCAATCGTATTAACGAAGAAGGTCGCGGTGCTATTATTTTTATTAATCAGGAAATTCCATCGATTGAATTACTCAACCGTATCAGCGAATTAAAAGTTTTGCAGGAAGAAGGTCAAATGAAAGCTCCACCAATTAGAATGGATGCTAAAGATTTTGGTATTGGAGCACAAATTCTTCACGATATTGATATTTCAAAAATCCGTTTACTGTCTAATTCTGAACAAACAAAAAGAGTAGGAATGATTGGCTATGGTTTGGAAATTATGGAATACGTAAAGTATTAGTCCACTATTTTAAAGAGTTTTCAACAAATCTTTCTGTCTAAATGATGGAAAATGAAACGGTTAGTTCATTCTTTTTAATTAGTATATATTTTTAGCAAAAAAAGGTTTGTTTAAACCAAAAATCGTTCTATATTTGCACTCGCAATCAGAAAATGGTTGTAGTTTATTGGAGAAATGGCAGAGTGGTCGATTGCGGCAGTCTTGAAAACTGTTGACTGTAACAGGTCCGGGGGTTCGAATCCCTCTTTCTCCGCGGAATGGATGTTTCAAAAGAAACATAAAAGTTCAAAACCCTTTAAACATCAGTGTTTAAAGGGTTTTTTAATTTTTAGTGTTTTTCTAAAAAGCACATAAAGTCGCAAAGTAAAGTGTACCTATGAGTGTACCTATTGATTTTGAAGATTTATAGGTACACTAAACTAGAAAGATTCGCTAAAGGTTCGCTTATTTTATAATGGGTTACCGATGTTTTAAGCAAAATTTGAAGTTTAATTTCTAATACTTAAAACATGATTAAAGTGATCTTTTTTTTGAAAACCACTAAAGTTAAATTAACTGGTGAATGCCCTATTTACTGCAAGCTCTCATTAGGCAGAGAAACAACTGTACTTAGTACTGGTAAAAATATTACCAAAGAACGATGGGATGTGACAAATAAGCTAAGGGTTTCACTACGAACCGAGAAAGAAAAAGTAGCAAAACAATCTTTAGAAGTTTTACAATTGAAAATTGAACGTACTTACAATGAATTTTTAAAATTCAATCCTGAAGTACGATTAGAAGAAATCAAAAATGCTATTAATGGAAACATATCTTCCAATGATAATATCATTTATCTTCTTCCAATTTTTGATAAGCATAATAAAGATTTTAAAAAGCGTGTTGAAAAGAACGAACGCACTCCTGCTTCTTTGCAAAAGTACAATCGATCTAAAGATTTGGTGAAATCCTTTCTAAAGAGCAAATATGGCCTAGAGGATATTGACATCGAAAAAGTTAACAATGCATTTATTTATAATTTGGAATCATTTCTGAAGTATGAAAGCGTATATAAAGGAAAAGTGGGTATTGACAATAATTCAGTAGTAAAGTATTTCAAAAATTTTAAGACGATTTGTAATTATGGCATCAAACTAGAGCTAATCCAAAAAAATCCTTTTGAAAAATATGATGGGAAAATAAAGACCAAAGAGGCAATATTTCTAACTCAAAAGGAATTAAATTCTATTGAAAACATTAAACTATCAGTAGAACGATTAGACCGCGTAAGAGATATTTTTCTGTTTAGTTGTTATACGGGTTATGCCCCTGTTGATGCGTGTAAGTTAACTCGCGACAATATTATAAAAGATGGTTATGACAATCTTTGGATAAAGACTCAAAGAGCCAAGACAAGCATCAAAGCAAATGTTCCTGTACTACCATCCTGCAAAAAGATTATAGATAAATATGATGGAAAACAGCCAACATTATTACCTAAATTATCCAATCAAAAAATGAATTCCTACCTAAAGGAATTGGCTGATTTATGCGGTATCAATAAATATTTAACATGGTATGTTTCTAGGCACACTTTTGCAACTACCGTAACTTTAGGTAATGGGGTAAAGATTGAAAATGTTTCCTCAATGATGGGACATTCCAACATCAAACAAACCCAACATTACGCAAAAGTTCTTGACTTCAATATTATGGAAGATATGAGCAAACTGATGGAAAAATACAAATAGATAATAATTATTATTATAAATAATATTTTTTATTACATTTAATATTAATTGTAATTAAAAATAGTATGCCTTTACCACACGAAATTGAATATCAGCTAATTACTTTTTTAAAGCCTAAAATTGTTTTTAATACTATTTATTCGCAGTTTAGTTTTAATAATAACTGGCTTATAGATTTAGATGAAAACTATTTTAAAAATGAAGCTCAAGATATTCTAAGCAAAGTAAATGCCCATCTTGTAGTGGGTAATGATAATTATAAATTTCTTGACTATTTAGCTAAATCAATTAATCGGAAATTAAGTACTATCGAAGAAGACAAAATCCTTGACATCAATTTTATTAGCGAATACGTAGAAACAATTAAACATGTTTCAAACGATAATATTTTAGCTCCAAAGGCTGAAAAATATTCAGTTGAACTTCTTTTAGATGGCGATCTAACTCTCGATGAAGAGATAAATTATTACTCAAATATTCGGGAGTACGCACCTGTTTTTAAGATGTATATAAATCCACTTGATATAGAGTATGTAAAATTACATTATGTTATAACTATTTACCATAGTTACCTTCTGAAATTGTTTCAGTATATTGATATTATAAAAGTGAATATTCATGCTATTAAGCCCTCCCTTTTTGATTTTTCTGTAATCCTGGCAAAACATGGCTTTTCAGAAGTGGTACCGGATTATAACGTAAAAGAAACGTGCCATATAAATTTAAGTAAAAAAGATGCTGGAGTTTTATTTTTAATTTTGATGGAAGAAGGGATTTTTAAATTTAATTCACATAACAAAACAAAAAATAAAGTTGCAATGGAAAAGTTCATTGAAAATAACTTTAGCTATACTGGCGATGGAAATACAAGACGTGTAATTAAAAATATGAAACAGGTATTTAGTGAATTGGTTTCACCTAAGATGAAAGCTCAGTTGCCTTTAATAGATGAATTAATTTCAATACTTCAACAACGAAAAAATAAAATTGAAAATAGCAAAACAGAATATTGATTAGAAAAGATTCGCTAAAAGTTCGCTTAAATTACCTTTCTCGATTGGCAATTTGTTTCAATTTTACTGCTCATTTTAACATTTAAATTATGAGCAGTCAAGAAGAAATCATGCTTCCAACCCTCGGAAGCATTAGAAAACTTTTAGAACCAATATATTCACGTCTTGAAAATATTGAGTCGTCTATTAAAAATCACACAGCGAAAGCTGAAAAGAAAAAATTCTACCGAAATCAGGATTTAAAATCCATTTTCGGACTATCCAATAATACCATCATCAAGTACCGTGAAACAGGAATCTTGCCGTATACAAAAATAGGAGATATCTATTTGTATGAAATCGAAAGCCTGGAGGCAATATTAATTCAAAATAAGGTAGAATTATGAAAAAAGATATCCGAAAAGATTTGCTTACTGGCGAAGAGTTTGTCCCAAAAAAATCTTCTCAGCGTTTTGCAACTCCTCAAAACAGAATTAAATATAATAATGAAAAAGCAAGTCAAATGAGGCTTCAAAGAGCTTTTATAGACAAGCCATTGCACCACAATCGAACCATACTTCTTGATTTGCTAGGAACTAAAAAAGAATTAATTATTCATCAAGAATTCCTGCGTGGTAGAGGATACGATTTTCATTTAACAACTCATTCTGATATGTGGGAAGGTAAAATGGTTCATTGTCTATATGAATTCATGATTATTAAAATAAATAATGAACAAATTAAACTTTTAAAAAATGATCGATATTAGAAACATTGAAATGGTCACACCCGACCTTGAAAGACAGACTTTGATTGAGAATAATTATAAACTTAAAAACTTAAGTATTTTGCTTATTTCTTTATTAGTAGTTGCAGTTACTATTTATTCCTATAATTATATAAATCAGTCAGAAAATAAAGAAAAGTAAATATTTTTTTAATTTCAATTCCGTATTAATATGCATTGAAATGAACTAATTTGAATTACTAAGATTGACATTCTTTATGTATTCATTTGAATTAATATTAAATTCAATTTAATATGTTTAAAATTAATCAAATAGTTTGAAATCTGGTGTATAATAATTACGAAAATTAATTAATTAAATAACTAATTAAGTATTTATCACTTTTATAATAAATGGGTTAATATATTTATATATAAATACTATTAATTCAGCGAGAATTATCATTATATTTTTTTCTATGAAAAGTAAATAATTAAAATGTTCCTCTTTTTTTAAATATAAAAAAAATGAATTGAAATTTATTTATTTCATTTTGTAAATTTGGTGGAAGAACCTCTTAAATAATAGTGCAATGATAAGTATGAAAAAAGACACTTTGTATCAAATTTTATTGTTACAAATGCAATTAATAGAAAATAGTAAGCAAGAAATGTATTATATCAGAAAGCATGGTTATGTAGAAGAGGCAAAAAGGTTCAACATTAAAGCTCGAGAATTAGATAAAAAATTAGATGCTTTTGAAAATGATTTAAGAATAAGGTATGCTAGTCTAGAGCTAAATTCTAAAAACTTAGATGAATTACAATATTTATCTAATATGCTACTTTTGTTTAAAGATTTTGATGAAACTTTTTTGTTCAGTGTTCAAGATAAAATAAATGAATTATTACCATTGAAAGATCAAGCATTAAAAGACTGGGATTTTAAAAAAGCAGGTGAAATATCCGAAGAAATTTATCAATTGGAAAAGTATTATAAACATTATAAAATATATTTAAAAAGATATAAGGGATTATAATTGTTGGGATATACACAGAGAAAACTATTTTTTTTATATAAGCTTAAAATTTAAGAAATTTTTATAAACCAACAAATTATGTTATTGTATATATCTTTCTAAAGTCTTATAATACCTTTGAAAGATAACTAAGATCAAAAAATATGAACCTTAATAGCACATAATGATGCAAATTGATTTAGATTTACTTTTCACCTGGGGAGCTATTGTTAAGAAATATAAAAAAAATGATGTTGTTTTTTATGAAGATAAGTGGGCTCTATTATATTATCAAATCTTAAAAGGCTCAACATAAATGTATAATTTAAGCTGTCAACGTAAAGATTTTACTCAATAATTTTTCAATAAAAGTAATAGTTTTGGGTAGCCTTCACTATTTATTAATGAATTATACCCCAACTACTGCCATTGTCACTATGGATAGTGTGATTATATAACTTTCTAAAGAAAAATTGATGATTATACTTGAAGATTATCCCGTAGTAAAACTATCATTTCATGAATTATTGGCTCAACGTACTTTTAACAAAACTGCGGCCATAAATCAAATTAAAAGTCAAAAATATGAACACCTAATTAAGTTTTTTTTGGAAAATTACAAAAAACAAAACTAGCTTTATTGTTCAGAAAAATTTCTTATCCTGAATACCCGAAAAGAAATAGCCAATTCGACCAATCTTTGTGTAGAAACAGTAATTCGTCCACTTTCCAAAGTTAATAAACTCCAAAAAGTAGACCTTGTTAAACTAAAATATATTTAAAGAGAAATCACTTATAAAAAAATGATTAAAAGTCTTTTAGAGAACTTTTTAAATTTGATTATAAGTGTTTTCTATTCTATAAAATACAATATTTCCTTGTTTTATGACATTTATCATTATTATTCGTCTTTCAATTAAAGATATTTGTATCTTTAATTAAAATTGCGATGCAAATTGACATAAATTTACTTTTTACTTGGGGTGCTATCGCCAAAAAATATAAAAAAAACGATGTCATTTTTTATGAAGATGATATGGCTTTGTTTTATTATCAAATTATGGAAGGTTCCGTTCGTATGTATAATTCGAATGATGAAGGTAAAGAATTTACGCAAGGTGTTTTTTGTGAAGGAAATAGTTTTGGTGAACCACCGTTGTTTATAAATGAAGTATATCCAACAACTGCCATAGCATCCCAAGACAGTATTATCATCAAACTTTCAAAAGAAAAATTAATGAAAATATTAGAAGATTATCCTTCAGTGAAGTTATCTTTTTTGGAACTAATGGCGAAACGAATTTATGATAAAACTGTTTCAAGTAAACAAATTATCAATCAAAAACCGGAACATCGCATAAAATCATTTTTAGAGAATTATAAAAAACAAAACCAACTTTGTTGTTCAGAAAAACAACTTATTCCGTATACTAGACAAGAGATTGCCGATTTTACAGGTTTACGGGTTGAAACTGTAATTCGCACACTTTCTGAAATGAATAAAACAAAAAAAGTAAATATTGACAAGCACAAACTATATTTTTAATGAAAAAGATAAGCCTAACCTATTGGATAAAAATTTCACTTTTCAGTTTATTTATTGTCGCTCTTTTAGGAACTCTAATGCGTTATAAAATAGCTTTTGAATTACCATTTTTAGCTCAAAAAAACATTCAGCACGCTCATTCTCATTTTGCATTTTCTGGTTGGGTTACACAATTGTTGATGGTTTTAATGGTAAGGTATTTGTCTCAATATACTTCAGAATCAAAAATTTCAAAATACAACATTCTTTTTTGGGTGAATATAATTGGAGCATATGTTATGCTAATTAGTTTTATAATTCAAGGTTATGGCTTTGTTTCTATCTTATTTTCTACCATCAGTATTTTTGTATTTGTTTGGTTTGCCGTTTGGTTTTATAAAGATTCTAAAGAAATTCCCACCCATTCTTTAAGTAAAAAATGGTTTTTAGCTTCCTTGTTTTTTGGTATAATTTCATCAATTGGTACTTTTGCTTTGGCCTATATGATGGCGACCAAAAATGTGCCGCAGGATTTTTATTTATCTTCGATTTATTTCTATTTGCATTTTCAATATAACGGTTGGTTTTGGTTTGCTTGCACAGGATTATTCATGAGTTTATTACAAACCAATCATTTAATTGCCAGAGAAAATGCTATTATTTTCAAACTTTTTGCGTTGAGTTGCCTGCCCGCCTATTTATTATCTGTCTTGTGGTTAAAATTACCCGCTTGGGTTTATAGTTTAGCAGTAATTTCAGCAATTATTCAAGTTATAGCATGGTTTAAATTAGTAAAATTATCATTTTCAATTTTCAAGATAAATCCACGCATATCAGTTTTTTTAAAGGTTTTATTTAAAGGAATTGCTTTTTGTGTAACACTCAAATTACTTTTGCAATTTGGATCTGTTTTTCCTGTATTAAGCAAGCTGGCTTTTGGATTTCGACCTATCGTTATTGCTTATCTTCATTTAGTTTTATTAGCCATTATTTCCGGTTTTTTACTCACTTATTTATACACAAACGAATTAATTTATCGTTCCACCAAAACAATGTTTTTCTTGGTAATTTTTATCATTGGTTTATTTTTAAATGAATTTTTATTAGCCCTTCAGGGAATATTTTCATTTGAATATGTATTGATTCCATATGCCAATGAATTGCTTTTTGTTTCGGCAATTGTTTTGTTAACCGGTATCTCAGGAATCGTGTTTTTTAATCAAAAAAAAATCTAAAAAAGTACGTTCTTATGATTTCACTCATAAAATAGATTTGTTAAAACCATGAACTTTGATTCAGAAATTTTAAAGAACTCTAATTATGAAAAAAACAATTCAACTTCTCGTTTTAGCCGGTTCTATACTGGTGTTAAGTTGTAAGCAAAACAATGAAACTCCTCCAACTGCTACTCCAGAAAATGGTGTAGATTTAAGTGTAGGTCAATCCGGTGTTCAAGATGATGTTTCTAATCCAAATATTGTGCAAGTTGCTGTGGGAAGTAAAGATCATTCTACATTAGTAGCTGCTGTTCAAGCCGCAGGATTAGTTGATGCTCTGAGCAACGCAGGTCCATTTACCGTATTTGCCCCAACTAATGCTGCTTTTGATAAACTTCCGACAGGAACTGTAGATGGTTTATTAAAACCTGAAAAAAAGGGAGATTTAGAAAACATATTAGGGTATCACACCTATGTTGGCGTTTTAAAGGCCGAATACATGCAAAACGATCAAGAATTTGACATGGTTTATGGTGGAAAAGTTAAAATTACTAAACAAGGTGATAAAACGTTTGTAAATGGTTCTGAAATTGTTGCCAGTATTCCAACATCAAATGGAATTATTCATGTTATTGGTGATGTTTTATTGCCTAAATAATTTTTTTTCTATTTTAATTATTAATTCGTAAAAAGCGTGAATGGTCGTATTCACGCTTTTTTTTGTAATGGTAATTATAGTTATGTTAAAAATGAATGAACATGATTAAAATCATATTCTACTCTTTATACAAAAAGCATCTTTGTGACTTTATACTAAAAACATTATTTAATGACAACGCATTCTCCAACACATACCTTCCACATTCCAGTCATGGGATTAGCCTTTACAATTGACAGTCCAATTCGTGTGGCTCAATACGGAATTGATTCTGTTATTTCTATAGCAGATGACGAACTAATTGAAAAAATGAACGCTTTTTACGCTAAAAAATTTCAAATTCCTTATCAAGAGATTTCAAAAAAAATGCATGATTATCGTGCCATAAGAATCACATCCTACTTAAATTTAGTGGATACAGTTGTAAAAGAAAAATTTGAACAATACAAATTAGAATTAGCCAACAGTAAAAACAGTTTGGAACATTTTATTGCTATGTTACCAACTAAATCGGAATTAAAAATCAAATTAGATACATTTTTATCCGAAGGAATTTCTTGTCCAACACAGCTCAAAAACTTTTTAGAAAAAAATTTGTTTCCAGGCAGTATTGATGTAAACATCATGACCAAATTAGACAAAGATAATTTTGATAAAAAGGAACAATTGCCCGTTGAATTTAATGATGCTCATGCCGCTTTAAGAGGATTTGCGAACAGCACTGTAACTTCTTCACTTGTACTTTCTGCCGGAATGAATCCGAGATTGTTCAGTTATATGGAACAGTTTGATGTTTTCTTTCCTTCGTTGGAAGGAAAATTGAACAAGAAAATTATTTTGAAAGTAAGTGATTACCGTTCTGCTTTGATTCAGGGTAATTTATTGGCAAAAAAAGGAATTTGGGTATCCGAATATAGAATAGAATCCGGGCTGAATTGCGGCGGTCATGCCTTTGCAACCGATGGATTTTTGTTAGGTCCGATTTTGGAAGAGTTCAAACAAAAAAAATCAGAATTAATTCAATCAACTACCGATTTGCTCAACAAAGCTCTCTTAGCCAAAGAAAAAGTAGTTCCGGAACAACCTCTACCCTTAAAAATTACAGTTCAAGGTGGAGTTGGAACAGCAGTAGAACATCAATTTTTGCTGGATTATTATCAAGTAGATTCAGTAGGTTGGGGTTCACCATTTTTATTAGTTCCGGAAGCCACCTCGGTAGATCAGGAAACGCGTGATTTATTAGCAAATGCGAAAGAGTCTGATTTCTATTTAAGTAATATTTCACCTTTAGGTGTGCCATTCAATACGGTGAGAGGAACAACAAACGACTTTTTTAAAACACAACGAATCATCGCAGAAAAAGCCGGAAGTTCATGTCCTAAAAAGTTTTTGGCTTTGAGTAAAGAATATGATCCTACCGGAAGTTGCACCGCTTCTAAAAAATACCAGGATATCAAATTAGATGAATTGAATGATCGTAAAAATGAAATTTCTGTAGAACAATTTCAAAAAGAATTCAACCAAATTACTGAAAAATCGTGTCTTTGTGTTGGTTTGGCCAATGCCGGTTATTTAGATTTAGGAATACCAATTAAAGGTCAGTCGCAAGGCGTTGTGATTTGTCCGGGACCAAACTTAGCCTATTTTGACAAGGAAGTTTCTTTATTTCAAATGGTGCAACATATTTATGGAAAAACAAACGAACTAGTAGCTGCAAACCGACCACACTTTTTTATCAAAGAACTTTCTCTATATGTAAATTATTTTAAAAATGAAATCGATGTTTTAGAAGAAGCTTCTGCCCAACAACAAAAAAAAATGAATCAGTTTAAAATGAATTTACTAAATGGAATAACTTATTATAAAAATTTATTTGAAACCACGCTTTATTTTAGTGAATTTCAAAATAAAATTATTGAAGAATTAAACCACTTTGAATTGGAACTAGAAAATGAAAAAGAAGTAGTCCTTTAACTTATTGCTTTAAAAAAGTTTCACCGGATTTTAAACCCACTGCCAATTCTTCCAAATTTGTGGTTTCCAGCATTTGTCTTAGGTTATTACGAATAGACATAAATTTTTCATGTAAGGGACAAGGATGAATTGCATTGCATTTTTCCATGCCTAATCCGCAACCTTTGAACGCAACATCGCCATCAATAGCGAAGACAATTTGAGCTAATTTAATTTCAGAAATTAATTTTTTTGGAATAAAAAAACCTCCATTAACTCCTCTTACAGAATGAATTATGCCATCTTTTGATAGTTTTTGAAGAATTTTGGCGGTAAAAGCTTCGGGAGAATTAATTTCTTTTGCAATGTCAACAGAGCCTACTTTCCTATCCAATAAAGAATTAATTGCAATAAAAATTGCGGCTTTTATGGCATATTCACACGACTTTGAAAACATGATTGCTATTTTATGCAATATTAATTAATTATTGACAAATACAGGCTTCTTAATTCATCGATTGATAATTATTGAAAATAATTGAAATAATCTTTTAAATACTTTTCAATATCATCACTATTTTTATCAATTTTTCCCTCTGAAAAATTTTCTATTTTGAATTTTAATGGAATTAAATAATTGTGCAGTTGCTCGTGAGCTTCACCAGTCATTGTACATTTTTTAAATATCATAACAAATTCAGCTTGTAAATTTGTAATTAATTCTTCCGTATTTCCGTTTTCAGTTGAGTAATCTGCAATTAATTGTTGCATGTTTTTGATGCCTTGGGTTGTTTCTGCATTAGCTTCCCATAATTGACCTTCATTTAAGGAAACTGTTGAGAATTGAAAATCATCTTCTTGTTCAACTTCTGTTTTTTCTACAGTTCCTTTTTGATTGTCCTTTTGTCGACAAGAATGCAATCCTATAACAAATAGAATTATTACAAATTGAAATGCTATTTTCATGTTTTACTATTTATAAATTGAAAATTGACTGCCTTTAATAAGCAGCCAAATTTCAGTTATTAGGGTTCGTAGATCGCTATTTTTTATTGAAATTGTAATTGTAATTCAATTGCTTTTGGAAACAAAATATTATTTTCCAGATGAATATGTTTGTGTAAATCTTGTTCAAACTCTTTTAGCATTTGATAGGTAACTTTGTAGGTAGAACAAGCATCTTCGGGTGGTGTAAATCCATCTGTGAGAGTGGCAATCTTATCAAATCGTTCACCTTCAATTGAATGTTCATCTTTCATCATCGCAATTGGATTTTCAACTGTGCCAAAATGTGGTTCTTGAATGGGTTGATTATCTTTTTGTGCTTTTACCATTTTTTGGATGAACGGGAAAAGGATTAATTCTTCTTTTTTCATGTGTTGAGCTAAATCTCCCGCACTCATTTTGAACAAAGAATTGATTTCAAAAAGTTCCGGATGTCGTTCGCCATGTACTTTGCATAATTTGTCTAAAAACTGAAGCAATACTACTGATTTTTCTTCAACATACGAATGGTGTTTCTCTATGATATAATCGATTAGTAATGTGGGTGACCATGATTTAAAGTCAATTGCATTATCGTTTTTTGATTCTAAAACAGAGTTAATTTCATTCTCTAAATCAGCCGGATTAATATTTTTTTTGATGCAAACTTCTTCTAAAGTTCGATTGCCTTTGCAACAAAAATCTATACCATATTTAGAAAATAAAGCTGCCGTTCTAAAGTCGTTGGCAACATATTCACCAACTGTTAATTGTTCTACTGTATTCATTGGAAGTTATTTTTTTAAATTATTCATCAAAGATAAAAGCTTTACAACCGTCTGTTTATGATTCAAATCATAGTAAGCTTATTTAACTGAATTTTAATTACTGAATGGTTTTATACATAATAACATCCGAAATATTCTTGGCTCTCATTTTTATTTCTTCGGCTTTTTTACCTTCAAAAAGTTCGTTTACCGTTTGTCTGAAAATTTCATTCCAATGATTAAAATGAGCATGCGAAAGCGGGCATTTGTTATGCAGTTCTTTGTGTTTTTGCATCGGATTTCCGTCGAAGTTTCCGGTAAAAAACAATACGTTTTCCCAGAAATCATACATCTTTGGCAAATGATTTTCCCAATTAATTTGAGCAATTTCAGTAAACAAGAAACCAATAACTTGATCTGTTTTTATTTTTTCATAAAATGCATTCACCAACAGGATAATGTCATTTCGGTTGTGTATATCTTTTTTCATCGCAGTTCAAATTAGGTTATTACAAATCTTTTCGGATGAATTTTCGCAATGAGCAATAAAACGGAATTACCACCCAAAGTACCAACAAGCCGAAGGAAGCAAAAAGTCCGACCGTTGTTCCGAAAAAATCTTTAAAAATAGCACCGGTATAACCCATCATAGCCGATATATCTAAATGCAGTAATATTTGGATTCGGGCTAAATCTATCGGACTTAATGCTGTGACAGCTACCATTGCTTTTTCAATAGGATATTCGGACAATTGAAACAACAAAAACAATACTAATCCATCAAAAAGTAACGCAAAATACAACCAAGTTAATATGGCAAATCCAATTCCTTTTGCTTTATCGCGAGTTAGAATAGAACATAAAAAGGCTAACGCAATAAACACTACGGAAATCAAACATCCAATTAAAATCATCATCAACCCAACAGCATTCGATGCATTGATTAACAACGGAATTCCGGCTCCAATAAAAAATGCCAAAACCATCGAAGCACTCAAACCAAAAAATAAACTTTGCCAGATTTTGTTTCGTTTGATGGGCTGACTCAATAGTAATTCGATAAATTCGGAACTGTTGTATAGATAAATTGTTGTGAACAAAATAGACACTAACGGAACCGTAAACAAAATAACATTTAAAATGGTTAACAGTCCTTTGGCACTATTGTCTTCTAAACCAAAAGCACTCCAAGACAACAGACTTAAAACAATGGTATAGACTAAAACAATTTTGTTTTTTAAGATATCGGTTAATATAATTTTGATGATTCTGTTCATTTTTTCTGTTTTAGAATACTCGCAATTGCTTTAGAAATTTTCGTTTCATTGGTTTCCGTTTTCAAATCGGCTACTTTTTTATGAAAATGAATGTTGCCTTCTTGCATAAAAATAATTTCGGTGACCAAATCGTCTAACTCACTCAACAAATGCGAAGTAATTAAAATCAACTTTCCTTTTTCTTTTTCTTTGATAATCTTTTCTTTCAATATTTCAGAAGCCAACGGATCTAAACCTGCCGTTGGTTCGTCTAAAATCAACACATCAGGATTGAATAAAAAAGCTAACGTAGCACTAACTTTTTGAGTGGTTCCGCCGGAAAGCGTACGCATTTGTTTATCTGCCATTTTATCTAACTCGAAACTGTGCCATAATTCTTCGTCCAATTCTTGATTTGAATTTCGAATTGCTTTAATCATTTCAATTACACCACCGATGGTCATTGTGTCCGGATATCGTCCTATTTGAGGCATGTATCCAATTTTTTCACGGTATAGATATTCTTTAACTATACTTTTTTCATTAAAATCAATAGAGCCGCTGTCTGGTAAAACCATTCCTAAAATAGTTTTAATCAATGTTGTTTTTCCACAACCGTTTGGACCAATTAAAGCAATACATTCACCTTTTTTACAGGAAAGTGAAACATCGCTGAGCACGTTTAACTTTCCAAATTTTTTAGTTAAATTTTTAATTTCTATCATAATTTCAGGGGCTTCATCAGTGGTGCTTTATCTACAAAATTATCGGGCGTGATGCTGGGTAACACTTTTTCGGATTTGTCTAATAATGTTATCATAAAACTCCGAAAGAGTAACATGGCAGATGGATTTTTTTCTACTAAAACTGCAAATAAACTTAACGGATGATAAGGAATATCGCCTAAACCATCTTTGTTAATATCATAGCCTTCATATTTGTCCCAGTAGTTATTGTTAAACGTGTTTAAGACCAAACTTCCATTGGTTCCCATGTCGAAAGTATTGCCTTGAAAATTATTGTTTACAATTTCATTATCCATGCAACTGGCTTGAATTTTCATGGCCCAACCGTTGCTTTGGAAGACATTCTTTTCAATTTTGATGCGGTTTGTTCCTTCCATGTAAATGCCGGACGTATTATTTTTAAAATGGTTGGAATGAATATAACTGTCTGAAATCTCTTTTAATAAAAGTCCATAGGAAGAAGCTCCCCAATTTTCATCAAAATAATTATTGATCATCGTTACATTTTTAGAAAACATTACTGCTACTCCAGCTCCATTATTTCTGAAAATATTGGTTAGATATGAATCATTAGAAGAGAACATAAAATGCAATCCGTAACGAATATTATTTGTTGCGATGTTTCGCCAGATTACAGAATCGTAGACAAATTCAAAATAAATTCCGTCGCGATGACCTTTAATTGTGTTACCGATGATTTGCAAATCATTGCTTTTCCATGCGTGAATACCGTTTCCAATTTGTTGTTCTTCTTTTCCGTAGGCAATAATGATATTGTTTTTAACGACACAATTTCTTCCATTTTGAATATAAATACCAAAGAAATTATCATCCAATTGATTTCCTTCTATGAGAACAAATGATTTGTTGTAAACTTTTATTCCACATGGATCTTCTAAAGCTGCAAATCCGGAGTTGATTACTTTAAATCCTTTAACCACCACACTATCGGCATGAATCGAGAGGACTTCTACTTTTTTCTGCCCGTCTAAAACCGGGAAATCTTTTCCTAGGAAAACAATTTTTTTATCTATTCGAAGGTTACCTTCTTTGTAAATTCCTTTGTAAACCAACACAGTATCGCCATCATTCGCAGCCTTTAAAGCTTGTTTGATGGTTTTATACGGTTTATTGATTCCTACTTCCAGTTTTTGAGCCTGAAGGGAAGTAATACAAACTATTAAAATAAAAAGTAATCGCATTAGAAAGTTTATTTATTTTAAAATTTCGTTCCAACTAATGGCTTTGGCTTTTAGTTTATCACCAAAATTCTGAGCATCCGAAAAAGTGGTAAAAGCGGCAATATTTCCATGCATCGGACTATTGATGTCGCCACCACTAATGTAAAAAGCTTTAGTAGCATCAATCAATTGATTATTCTGTGTGTAGTCATGCACGTAGTAACTTTTAACTTTTGTTGATTCATTTTCTTCACAGTATTTCACCAAACAGGATATATCATCAAACATAAAATAGCGACCTTTTTGGGTTTGAATTTCTGCACCGAATTTTCCATCGGATACCGGCATTTTGCAAAATTCGCATGCATCTACATTTAATTTAATTGGTTTTGGCTCATTGCCACTACAAGCTGTTAGAATAAAAATTGGCATTAGTAACAAAGCAGCTTTTGGTTTCATAAAACGCTTGTACCATTTGTATTCCAATGTCAACACAATAAAAATTAACAAACCGCTACCAATTAACATCCATCCACCAATATCCGGAACTGAATAAGCTCCAAAATTCAATAATTGTTTGTACCCAATCAATGGCGGTTGATAAGACATTCCGGGTACTTTAATCGCTGCATTGGGATCTAAATTGTGTCCGTATTCATAATTCCATCGATAAAAATCGACCCCAGCAAGAATGGTGAAAAGTATAAACGAAATAAATAAAGTCGCTACAAATTTTCTTTTCGCAATTAAAGCAGATACTAAAGCAAATAGACCGAAAAAACCAATTATGTATGGTAGAATTTTAAACTCTATAAAGTTTTCGGTATGCAAAGTAGCCATGCCAATGTAATGGTTTAAACCGTTGATAATTTCTACATCACCTCCAATTTTATTGGCATACAGTTTTAAATTTAAACCTTCCGGGTATTGAGGTGCATCTAAATCAATCTGCCACATTGGAAAATAGAGCGAACCCAAAAACAAGCCTGTTACAATCAAAAGTAGCACTTTTGAAAGTAAAGATATTTTTACTGTTTTCATTTTTTTTGAATTAAGGGAGCATCCTGAAACAGGTGCTCCCCATAATTTTAATTATTTACCAGCCGGAAAATTTGTTCCTAAGCTATAATGAAGAGGAACATTAGCTCCTTTTGGAGAAACACGAATGTATCCTTGCATTTCTTGGTGTAATGCACTACAGAAATCGGTGCAGTAGAATGGAAATGTTCCCACTCTGTCCGGAACCCATTTTAAAGTTGTGGTTTCACCCGGCATGATTAAAAGTTCGCCATTATCGGCACCTTTTACAGCAAATCCGTGGGGCACATCCCAATCTTGTTCTAAGTTTGTTACGTGGAAATAAACCTCATCACCTAAAAATACACCTTCAATATTATCGGGTGCAAAATGCGAACGCATAGAAGTCATATAAACGTGCACTTTGTTTCCTTCACGAACCACTTTAGCTTCTTTCTCACCTTTTGTGGCATATGGGTGTTTGTTGTCTTCCAGTTTATAAAATTTCAACTGTCCGTTATTACGAATTAAATCGGCCGGTGCGGCTTGAGCATAGTGCGGTTCTCCAATGGTTGGGAAATCTAAAATTAATTGCATTTTATCACCACTAATATCATAAATCTGAGCACTTTGACACAATTCTGGTCCGGTAGGCAAATAACGATCTTTTGTGATTTTGTTATAAGCAACTAAATATTTACCAAATGGTTTTTTACTGTCGCCACCGGGAATACACAAGTGACCTACAGAATAATAAGTTGGAACTCTATCTAACACTTTTAGCGATTTAATGTCCCATTTCACAACTTCTGAAGAAACGAACATGGTTGTATAAGCATTGCCTTTTCCATCAAATTCGGTGTGTAATGGTCCAAGTCCCGGTTTTTGAACTTCACCATGTAAAACCGATTCGTATTTTAATACCGGAATTCCGCCATAATCACCTTCGTATGATTTGTCTTTGATGGCTTTTTGTAATTTATCATAACTAAATACCGGAATTAAAGCTGCCAATTTTCCTGAACCAATAATGTATTCCCCTGTTGGATCTACGTCACAACCATGAGGAGATTTTGGACAAGGAATCATGTAACAAATGTCTTTTAATTCAGAAGCATCCAAAACTAAAACTTCTGTTTTAATTTCTGATTTTGCAGTATGTGTATGTTCGTCCCAAGTGTTATGAGCATAACGTACTTTTTGTTTTTTACCTTTTCCTGCTTTCACATATTCTTCTGCTTTTTTCCAGTTGACAGCCATGATAAAATCTTTATCTTTTTGCGAAGCATTTACTTCCAGCAATGTGTTTGCTTGTTCAGTATTATAGCAAGAAAAGAAAAACCAACCGTGTGATTTGCCTTTACCTGCGTGCGACAAGTCAAAATTTACACCTGGCGTCATAATTTGAAAAGCAATATCCATTTCGCCTTCTTTACCAACTTTTACAAAACTAATATGACCTTTATAGTTTTCTTTGTAGGTATTAATTGGCACATCACCATTTTCATAATCACCGGGCACACTAAAACGAGTTCCGGCAACCACATATTCTGTGTTTTCTGTAATAAAAGGAGAAGAGTGATTTCCACCGCTGTTAGGTAACTCAATAATTTCAGCTGTTTTAAATGTTTTTAAATCAATACGAGCAATACGAGGTGTATTGTTGGCATTACCAAAAACCCAACGTCCATCTACTTCTCCATTGGTTTGTGACATTTCTGTGTGATGTAAATCATCCCAAGGTACAAATCCGTGTGAAGTGTTCAACATCGGTTTTGTTTCTTCACTATATCCCCATCCTTTTTCCGGATCCACTGAAAAAACAGGAATTACTCTGAACAATCTTCCGCTTGGAAGTCCGTACACACTTAATTGTCCGCTGAATCCACCGGAAACAAAGTTGTAAAATTCGTCATATTTACCTGGTGCTACGTATGCTTTTTGAGCTGCATCCCCACTCACTGTATCACTTGTGTTTTTAGGTTTACAAGACCCCATAAATGCTGCAATCAAAACTACTGCAGAAGTAATTTTTAAAAAATTTGTTTTCATATACTTTCGATTTATAATAAAATGTTTATTTCAAAAATTATTTCACACCATCATTTTGACGCATGTATTCCAAAATATTTCTAGCATCATCATCGGTTAGAGCTTGATTAGGCATACGAACCAAACACAATTCCAATTGAGCTTGCAATTCTGGATCTTTGTCTATCATTGGATCAGGATTTGTTGAGAAATTCATAATCCATTCCGGAGTTCTGCGTTCGGTAACACCCTTCCAACCGGGTCCAACTAAACGTTCGTCGGTTAATTTATGGCAAGACATACATTTTACGCCGGCCACTTTTTCGCCTTCTGAAGCCATTGCTACATCTAAACCGGCTCCCAAGTCTACTGTGGTAAATTTTCCTTCTCCTCTTTTTGGATCATAAGAAGATGGGTCTGATGAGGTTTCAGTTGAAGAAGCCTTTGTAAAGTCTTCTCCAGCATTGGTTTTTTCTTTTCCACAAGAAACAAATAAGAGCAAACCAATTGCTAATAAATACATTTTGTTCATATTAATTTAGGTTAAAATTATGACACAAATTTCCAGCGTAATTATTCGAAAATTTATGATTGCAATCATACAAATCATGTTTTTTTAACCCTTATATTTGCACAATAAATTACTATCTCGTTTTGAAATATTTTATAGCCATAGTAACCTTCTTCTTTTTATTCAGACCTATTTTTCCGGTGATGAATTATGTGGTGAATTATGATTATATTTCTAATGAATTGTGTGAAAACAAGGCAAAACCGGAATTGGAATGTAATGGTAAATGTCATTTAAAAGCTGAGTTAGCCAATGCATCAGAAGAGAGCACGCCGGCTTCCCATGAATCAAAAAGTAATATAACCTTAGAATTATTATTCTTAGAAACCATTCCTGAATTTAAATTCAATCGAATTTATGTTGAAAAAAATCAGGTTTCTATTTCTTATTCCAGACTATACTTTCGATTACATAATACCAGCATTTTTCATCCACCCACTGTTTAATCTTCCTTTTAGTATTTTAAATTTATAAACTGGATTAAATTCTAATCCAACTACACTACTAGTACATTATTTTTACCATAAGCCGATAAAATCGGTGAATTCCAACTCATAGCTTTATGGGCTTGTGGTTACTATTTCTATAACTCAAAATTAAATTTACAATGAAAATTTATAAAATATTTTTCCTTTTAGCTCTAGCTTTATTTGTTTCCTGTACTTCTGATGATGACTCAACACCTGTTAACGAATTAGATGGTTTATTAAAAGTCAAAGAATTTACCAATGACACTCATGTTGTTGAATTATATACAACATCAGGCATTACTCAACAAGGATACAATGATATCACACTGCGAATCAAAGACAAAACCACTAACAACTACATACAAAACGCAACAATAGAGTGGATGCCTGTTATGCACATGACCATGATGAGTCACTCTTGTCCTTTTTCAATGGTTGAAAAAGTAGCAGGAAAAGAAACGTTATACAACGGCTACATCGTTTTTCAAATGCCACAAAATTCTACTGAATATTGGGATTTAAAGGTTGATTATTCCATAAATGGAACTAATTACACTGTAACAGATATAATTGATGTTCCTGCTTCGTCAAAAAGAGTAGTGAATTCATTTATGGGTACAGACAACATAAGGTATATTGTTGCCTTAATTGACCCAAAAACACCAAGAGTAGCTCTCAATGATATGACGGTAGGGATTTTTAAAATGGAAAACATGATGAGTTTTCCGGTTGTAAACGATCTAAAACTGATGATTGATCCGAGAATGCCAAGTATGGGAAATCACGGCTCACCTAATAATGTAGATTTAACCCAATCAACTTCTGATGAATTTTATCACGGAAAATTATCATTAACCATGACTGGTTATTGGAAAATTAATCTTCAATTGGTTAACGCTTCCAATGATGTTTTAAAAGGAGAAACAGTTACCGAATCAAATGAAGCAAGTAGCATTTTCTTTGAAGTAGAATTCTAAAAACAGTATTAACGGCCAAAGGTTATTTAAACTTTTGGCCTTTTACTATTTATTATGAAAAAACAATTTTATGTTTTATTTGTTCTTTTGTCTACAACCTATTGTTTGGCACAAGAACAATTGAAAGACAGCATTTTACCTGTTAGACTGAATGAAGTCATTCTTATTGGGAAACCTTCTCGATTAAACCAAAAACAAGTAAAACCACTAGCTTCGTTGGATGAGTATTTACAACAATCCGGACGAATCGATATGATTAAACGCGGAAATTATGCTTGGGAACCTATGATTAATAACATGGCAACAGAGCGAACAATCATTACCATTGACGGCATGCGTATTTTTGGTGCTTGTACCGATAAAATGGATCCGGTGACTTCGTATGTAGAAATATCGAATCTTTCGGAAGCTACAATTTCATCCGGTCAAGGAGGAAGTTGTCACGGACCAACGATTGGCGGAGCTTTAGATTTGAAACGACTTCGCAGCAATCAAGCAAATTTAGGTTGGTCAGGAAGTTTAAGCAGTGGTTTTGAATTCAATAACAAGCAACGAATTTTGGGCGGAATGGTGCATTACAAAGACAGTTCGTTATATGCTGATGCGAGTCTAACCTTTCGAAAAGCCGACAATTATTTTGCAGGTGATAATGAGGAAGTACTTTATTCTCAGTTCCAAAAAATGAATGCTTCTATAATTTCCGGTTATCAGTTTCAAAACAAATTGATTGAAGGATCCATTATTTTTGATGAAGCAAATGATGTTGGTTATCCAGCCTTACCAATGGATATTTCGCTGGCTAGAGCACTAATAACTTCTTTAAAATTTGAAGTTGCTCCAACATCCGGTTTAGTAAATCATTGGGAAAATAAGCTGTATTTTAATACCATCACTCACTTTATGGATGATTCCAAACGGCCGGATGTTCCCATCAGAATGGATATGCCTGGTTGGAGTGATACATATGGTTATTATTCAAAAGGAAAAATCACAAAAGAAAATCACCATATCCAATTTAATTTGAATGGTTTTTACAATCGTTCTATTGCTGAAATGACTATGTATCCCAACGATCCCAATGAAAATGCGATGTTTATGTACACTTGGCCAGATGTTCGAACATTTTATAACGGTATTTATTTGGAAGATGAAATTGAATTTTCGGTTAGAAACTCTCTAAAATTAAATGGTTCTGTTGGCTTTCATCAAAACAAAGTAGCCAATGAATTTGGACTGGAAAGTTTACAAATTTTCTATCCGGAAATGGCAGACCAACAAAATCGCTTCTTAAAAAGTGTTTCGTTGCAATACAAACATCAAATCAAACACTGGAACTTTTCAGTAGGTTCAGGATATGGAGAACGGGCACCTTCCGTAACAGAAGGTTATGCGTTTTATATTTTCAATAGTTTTGATTTGTTTGATTATATCGGAAATCCAAATTTATCCAACGAAAAATCAATTGAAGGAAATTTTGATGTTTGGTTTAAAAACGAAAAAATAAAAACAGGAATCACTTTTTCTGCCTTTCATATTGTAGATTTTATGATAGGAATTCCCGATGAAAATTTTATCCCGATGACCATTGGAGCTAGTGGTGTGAAAGTGTATAATCAACTAACGTATGCCAATTTGATTCACAGTTCATTAAAATTTGATTATCGTTTAACCGATTATATTTTTTGGAATAATCAACTGCAATATAGTTATGGAAAAGATTCCGAAAACCGAAATCTGCCATTTATAAGTCCGTTACAATACCAAAGTCAATTACAATATAAAAAGAATCAATTTCAAACGGAAGTTACAATACGAGGAAATGCCACACAATCTAATTACAGTTCTTTTTACGGAGAAAACAGCACGCCTGATTATGTTATTTTGAATGCCTCGGCAGGATATAATTTTAAATGGAATTCACAAAAATTAATGCTGAATGTAGGTGTAGAAAATGCATTTGACACTTATTATTCTACATTTACCGACTGGAATAACATTCCCAGAATGGGACGAAATGTATTTGTTAATTTGATTTACAATTTTAAAAAATAAGAAAAATCAAGCAAATTGTTCAGATTCAATGCCTTGATAATGACACGAATGTTCTAAAATCAACATGGCAACATCCAACATATTTTCGAGCTCACAACATTCTTTGCATCGGTTGTAGTAGCCTAAACATTCCATTAAATCAGAATGAATTTTATGTAGATTTGATAAAACAATTTGCTTGCTTTCAAACGAATTAGTAAGCAAACTAAAAGTCATCCAGTTTTTAACTTGCAAATTAAAATCTTTTAATATGGTAGGTGCAATAAATTCCGGTTTATGGTTATGTGAATGTTCATAATACAAAACATCATTGTTTTCGTCATGAGCAATAACTTCGGCTACATTGTGAGAAAAAACTAAGGCTTCTATTAATGAATTAGAAGCCAAACGATTAGCACCATGCAATCCTGTGCAAGAACATTCGCCTAAAGCATATAGATTTTTGAGTGAAGTTTGCCCGTTTTCATTCACTTCAATTCCACCACATTGATAATGGGCTGCCGGTACTATCGGAATTAAATCGATTTTATAATCAAACCCTTTTTCTTTGAGATTGGAAAAAATGGTTGGAAAATGTATTTCGAAACCCTTATTATTCAAATGACGAAGGTCTAAAAACACATTTTCTTCGTTTGAAATAATCATTTCTGTTGCAATTGCTTTGGAAACGATATCTCGCGTAGCCAATTCTCCTCTAACATCATAATGGTATAAAAATCTTTCTTCTCTATAGTTAACCACATGAGCACCAAATCCTCGTAAAGCTTCTGAAATAAGAAACAAATTGCCTTTCTTTTTTTCAAATAAAGCCGTCGGATGAAATTGAACATATTGCATATCTTTTACAGAAACTCCTGCTCTAAGTGCCATTGCAACTCCGTCTCCTGTAGCATTTTCAGGGTTGGAAGTATAGTTAAAAATGTGTCCCGAACCACCGGTTGCCAAAACAATATGCGGAGCATAAACTGCCGAAAATTGGTTGTTTCTATCGAAAAAAGTGAGTCCTACAGCTCTTTCTGTATTATAAATATTCTCTTTGATGATATCCACCGCCAACGCATTATCTATGATTTCTATAGAAGGATGAGATTTGATTTTATTCCATAAAACTTCCTGAATATGCCAACCTGTTTTATCTTTGTAATGTACTACGCGTTCATGACTATGACCGCCTTCTAATGCTAAATCTAATTTTCCTTCACGGTCTGCATCAAATTCTGCTCCCCATTTAATGAGTTCTTGAAGTCGTTGCGGAGCTTGCTTAATGACCATTTCAACAATTTCCGGATTACATTTTCCTTGACCTGCTGCTAATGTGTCTTGAATATGCTCTTCATAACTATCGATTAGTCGATCACAAACTACTGCTAATCCGCCTTGTGCTAATGATGTATTGGTGGCACACGGATAACCTTTGGCCAATAAAACGATTTTTAGAGCCTTATTTTTTTCAATTAAATGAAGAGCCAATGAAAGACCGGCTATACCGGTACCAACAATAATTACATCGCTTTTTTTCATAACCTTAGCATTGAAGCATTTTTTCTATGGGAATTCGAGCTTTATCAACTAAATTTCTATCCAATTTTACTTCAGGGAATTCATTTAGTAGACATTTATAAATTTTTTCTAACGTATTCATTTTCATAAAAGCACATTCGCTGCAAGCACAGGAATTATCTTCTTTTGAAGGTGCAGGAATAAGTATTTTATGAGGAACTTCTTGTTGCATTTTGTGCAGAATTCCACTTTCAGTAGCTATAATAAATTTTGCATCCGGTGAAGATTTAATATAATTAATCATTCCCGAAGTAGAACCAATATATTGAGCCGTTTTTAAAATATGAGTTTCCGATTCCGGATGTGCGACAATCACAGCATCTGGATTTTTTTTATACAAATCGATTAATTTTTCTAGCGAAAAAGCTTCATGAACCACGCAGGAACCATTCCATAAAACCATGTCTCTTCCTGTTTCTTTGATAAGATAATTGCCAAGATTTTTGTCTGGTGCAAACACAATTTTATCTTCTTTTGGAATAGAATTAATTACTTTTACTGCGTTTGAAGACGTGCAAACATAATCGCTCATGGTCTTTATTTCGGCAGAACAATTAATGTAGGTTACCACTTTATGATTGGGGAAGTCTTTTAAAAAATCTCGAAATTTATCCGGCGGACAACCATCTGCTAGTGAACAACCGGCATTTACGTCAGGAACTAAAACTTTTTTATTAAAATTTAAAATCTTAGCCGTTTCTGCCATAAAATAAACACCCGCAAACACAATAATTTTAGCTTCAGTTTCTGCTGCTTTTCGCGAAAGTTCTAAACTATCTCCCACAAAATCTGCTATTTCTTGAATTTCAGGTAACTGATAATAATGCGCCAAAATCACAGCATTTTTTTGCTTTTTTAGCTTGATTATTTTTTGTTGAAGTAGAATTTCTTTTCTTATCGTAATCGGACTTATTTGTCTCATTAAAAATCAATTTTTTTTAAATTCTTAAAAAAGTTTCTTTCGTATCTAATCCATCAATTAAATTGGCTAATGAAGTGCTATCTAAAGCTAATTTCAATTGTTCTCTAATAGGTCTATATTGATGATGAAAAGGACAAGGTTTTACTTCCGAACAATCATTTAAACCCAGACTACAACGCTTGTAAATAGCATCGCCGTCTATGGCTAAAACAATATCGCCTAACTTTATTTTTGTGAGCTTTTCATGAGGAACATAAAAACCACCGCCGTTTCCTTTACTGGAATCTACCAATTGATTTTTGGCTAATTTTTGAAGTATTTTAGCTGTAAACGATTCCGGTGAATCAATTTTTCGAGCAATTTCTCGCAAACTGATTCGGTTGCCTTGTTGGGTCTCCGCCGCAATAATAATGGTTGCCCGAACGGCATATTCACAAGTTTTAGACAGCATTTTTTATTTCAAAAATAGCGATATTTCTACAATTCTTAAGCAAATTTATAAACAACTCACGTTGTATAGTATGATTTTAATCATGTTAACGCATACAAACCTTAATTTTTGCAGTAGATAAATGTTTATAATCAACTGAACTTGAATACTGAAGTGGTGCCAAGGTGATAGAATTGTTTCTAAAATGTTGCAAAAAATAGCTTCCGTTGTACCCGTTATTTTCTAAAAGATGAATCATTTCTGCTATATCATTTTCCAATAACAAATCGGAATGAATGGTTGTTCGCACTTCATAAGCAACTGAATTCTTTTGAATTAGAGATAAACATTCAAAAAAATGGTGATAAAAATTGGCTTTGGTTATTGTTTTTGTTTTCTGTTTGGTGGCTTTAAAATCAAGAGCGATATAATCAATAAAATTGAGTTTTAAAGCTTCATTTAATCGATGAGGCATGCTTCCATTTGTGTCAACTTTTACCAAAAAACCCATTTCTTTTATAGCTCGCAATAAATCGAGCGATTCTTTGTGCAACAAACATTCGCCACCACTAAAAACAACTGCATCTAATAAATTTTTTCGTTTGGCTAAAAAATCCAATGTTTCGGGAATGGAAAATACCCCTTTCCCGAAAACAATTTCCGGATTATAGCAGTAACTACATTTCATGTTGCAACCGGCAAACCATAGAATACAGGCTGTTTTATCCGGATAGTCCAATAACGTGAATGGTGTTATGCTGTGAATTATTTTTTTAGCATTTGCATTCATTAAAATGAGTTCGTTGTTTGTGTTCTCCTTTTTTTCCGATGTTGAAACTTTCTACCGGACGATGATAGCCCATTACTCGCGTATACACTAAGCATTTGGTTCGCAAATCATTGTGTTGTTCTAAAGTGGAATTAATTGTTTGTGTTTTCATGTTTTTCTGATTTTAATTTTTCTAAAAGTTGTTCATCACATTTTGGACAATATTCATGTTCGCCGTTTAAATAACCATGAACGGGGCAAACACTAAAAACCGGAGTTACTGTAATGTAGGGTAATTTGAAATTGGTTATTACTTTTTTCACAAAATTTCTACAAGCTTCGGGTGTACTAATTTTTTCATTCATATATAAATGCAAAACCGTTCCGCCGGTATATTTGCATTGCAATTGGTCTTGCATTAATAAAGCTTCAAATGGATCTTCGGTAAAATCTACGGGAATTTGCGAACTGTTGGTATAGTAAATATTTTCGCCCTCACCTGCTTGAATAATATCATCATAACGTTTTTTATCTTCTTTAGCAAAACGATAGGTTGTTCCTTCTGCCGGAGTAGCTTCCAAATTATATAAATTTCCGGTTTCTTCTTGAAATTCTTTCATTCGATTGCGAATGTGTTCTAAAATTTCAGACGCCATTTCCATTCCGAATGAGGAGGTAATGTCTTTTTTCCCTTTCGTAAAATTGAGAATCATTTCGTTGATTCCATTAACTCCAATGGTTGAAAAATGATTTCTAAAATGTGGTAAATAACGCTTGGTGTATGGATATAATCCTCGATCATACATGTCTTGCACAAACACTCGCTTTTTTTCTAAAGTGGATTTCGCCAATTCCATTAAATAATCAACTTGATGATAAAGATCTTTTTTATTTTCTGAATATAAATAGCCTAAACGAGCCATATTAATTGTTACAACACCAATACTTCCGGTCATTTCTGCACTGCCAAACAGACCATTTCCTCGTTTGAGCAACTCACGCAAATCGAGTTGCAAGCGACAGCACATACTTCTCACAGCGTTGGGTTTATAAGCGTCTGGGTTTTCAACTTTTTCACCATTTTCATCATAAATATATTGACTACCAATAAAATTTTGAAAATAGGACGAACCAATTTTAGCCGTATTTTCAAAGAGAATATCGGTATTTTCGCCATACCAATCAAATTCTTCGGTAATGTTTACAGTTGGAATTGGAAATGTGAAAGGTTGTCCATTGGCATCTCCTTCGGTCATAACCGTATAATAGGCTTTATTGATTAAATTCATTTCGGGTTGAAAATGTTCATACCGAAGCTCCAGTGGCGATTCTACTCCTCTACTTTTTGCTCGGTTTAAAAACTCTTCCGATTTTGTTGTTGAAAATAAATGCTCATTATTTCGGGTTGGAATTTGCACTTTCAAATCATCTGGAACCACCCAATCGAGTGTGATATTGGTAAAAGGCGATTGTCCCCAACGAGCCGGAACATTAAGATTATAAACAAAACTTCGAACAGCTTTTAGCACCTCATCAAAACTCAAATTGTCTTTAAAAACATACGGAGCTAAATAGGTGTCAAATGAACTAAAAGCCTGTGCTCCTGCCCATTCGCTTTGCAAAATACCTAAAAAATTAGCCATTTGTCCTAAAGCTTCCCGAAAATGATTAGGTGGTCTGCTTTCTACTCTGCCACGAACACCATTGAAACCATCATTTAACAAAACCCGCAAACTCCAGCCGGCACAATAACCAGTTAGGCAGTCTAAATCATGAATGTGATAATCGCCATTGCGGTGTGCAAAACCTTCTTCTTTGGAGTACACTTTGTCCAACCAATAGTTGGCAATAACTTTCCCGGCTACGTTGTTTACTAGACCTGCATTGGAGTAAGAAGTATTTGCGTTAGCATTAATTCGCCAATCAGTTTGCGAAATATATTCTTCGATGGTTTGCGTGCTATCCACATAAGTCGTATCTTCATTTAACCCCAAAACATGCTCACGTTGCATTTTTCGGGTGTGCCGATAGACCATGAACGATTTCATTACGGAAAAATAATTCATATTAAACAGCACTTTTTCTATGCTATCTTGAATTTCTTCAACCGCCCAAGTTTCTTTGCTGTCTAATTGTTGCATTACTTCTTTGACCACTAATGGATTAAAGATTTGTGATTCACTTTGGAATGCTTTTTCGATTGCTTGTTCAATTTTAAACAATTCAAATGGTCTAAAAACTCCATTTCTTTTGATAACATATTTTTCCATAAGACTTGTTTTTGAAGAATTAATGTGAAGATTGATTGTTCAAATTTAATTCAAATAAGATAAAATAATCCTATTTGAATACATTAATATCAACAAGTTAAATATTATTTTGTTAATAAGTTAATAAACATTTATACTTGTTATTTATTAAATACCTAAAAACATTTTAATTATCTTTGAAAAAACCCCCAATTTCAAGATGAAAAAAATCAATTCTAAAACTTTGTTTCTACTTGTATTTACTCTTTTTATAATGTTTACGGTATCTGCTCAAAATACAAATCAAAAAGCAATAATCAAAACTGTATTACATTGTGATCATTGCAAAGTATGTGAAACTTGTGGTATGAAATTCAAAACTGAAATACTGAAAATAAAAGGTGTGAAAGCATATCAGTTGGATGATGAGAATATGACTTTAACAATCTTTTACAATGAAAAGAAAATAGATTTGCAAACGATTAAATTAGTCATCTCTAAATTAGGTTATGATGCAGATGAAGTAAAGGCAGATCCTGAAGCTTATGAAGGTCTCGACGATTGTTGTAAAGCATAGCTAAAGTAGAAAACAATAGATCACTTTCGAAAATGTATTCAATATCTTCATTACTTATCCTTAACTTTTAGAATTAAAGCTGCTTATCCTATTACGCAGTTTAAAAAGTGAAATAGATGAGGAGTGAACTGCCTTAATTGACTACACTAAAATCTCTTTTTTGTTGATACCAACTTAAATTCATAATTTTGAAACTATGAATGAGCTATTCAAAATATTTAAAGTAGAAGAAGCAGAAGCCACTAGAATAAGTGCTTCACCCGATGAGCCTCATCAACACGATTTTGAGGAGTTAATCATCGGCATTCACGGTCAACTGGATCATTTTATTGACTTTAATACCAGCACCTTTGATGCACCATTTATAAGTTTCGTAACAAAGGGCAAGGTTCACCGAGTAATTCCGAAATTAAAAGACGGTAAATGTGAAATGTGGGCACTTCGCTTTAAAAGCGAGTTTATACCGGAAACAACTTTTCAACTGTATTCCTACTATCACGATCACGCTACAATCAAACTTCAACAGGGAGCCTGCTTTAACCGATTAATTACGCTATGCGAAATTATGTATGAAGCAATGCAACAAGAAGACCCCGATTTGAGCGTTGTAAAACATCTGCTGAGTGCTCTATTTGGAATGATTGAATCGGAAAGAAACAAAACTTCGGTAGAGGAAAACGTATTAGCAAAGACTCAAAACACTACTTTACAAAACTTTTTGTCAATTCTTGAAGAGAACTACCACAGACCGTTAGGTGTAGAATTTTATGCAGAGAAGTTATTTATGTCGGCAAGAAATCTAAATCTAATTTGCAAAGGCATCCTACAGCAAACCGTGAGTGAAATCATTGAAACCCGAAAGCTCATTGAAGCTAAAAACCAATTGACACATAGTGACAAAAACATTTCAGAAATTGGTTTTGATTTGGGATATAATGAAAAAGCTTACTTTACAAATGTATTTAAAAAACGTACCGGTCAAACTCCCTCAGAATTTAGAGACGAAATGAAAACACTCCTTTCCTGAAATTACAACACATCTTCCTGAAAGTGTTACCTCTTGTGTTTTAAATGATTGCATCTTTGTAGTATATAAATTATGAATGATTTTAATACAAATAAATTATGGAAACAACAGCAGCAAAATGGGCTCTTGACCCAACGCACAGTGAGCTTACTTTTAAAGTAAAGCATATGATGATTAGCAATGTAAAAGGAGAATTTAAAGACTTTTCTATAGAACTCGACGGCGATGATATTCTAAAATCATCTTTTGAAGTAGTAGTGAATGCATCATCGATTAATACTAGCAACGAGCAACGAGATGATCACTTAAAATCATCTGATTTTTTTGCCATTGATGATTATAGGGAACTGTCTTTCAAAAGCAAATCACTCACACCAAAACAAGGCGATGAATATAAATTAAAAGGAATTTTAACCATCAAAGGTATCAGCAAAGAAATTGAACTTGATGTTGAGTTTGGAGGTGTCAATAAAGACCCTTGGGGAAATGAAAAAGCAGGTTTTTCTATTGAGGGAAAAATCAATCGTAAAGATTGGGGACTTAACTGGAATACCGCCCTGGAAACCGGAGGTGTATTAGTTAGTGAAGAAGTGAAAATATTCGCCGAAATACAATTTGTAAAACAATTCTAATCAATTACAATTAATGCTAGTCAATCTACTATGAATTGAGTAGGAAAAAAAGTCTTATCAGCAGTAACTTAGGATAGTTCAAACTATCAATTATAAACCTAGATAATTATGAAAGAGCAAAATAATCCGCTTTTATGCGACATACAAACAGGAATATGCGAAATGCCTCAAGTAAAGAGTAATGAGGCAGTTCAATTGAATAGTGAGACAATATCCAAGCCGGTTAAGGTGATTTATTTCACCGACCCAATTTGTTCCTCTTGTTGGGGAATTGAACCACAACTTAGAAAACTCAAGTTGGAATACGGAGACACTTTTGAAATTGACTACCGAATGGGTGGCTTGTTACCCAACTGGAACTACAACAACGGTACTATCAGCAAACCTTCTGATGTAGCTGAACATTGGGATGATGTGAGCGTTTATTATGATATGCCTATTGATGGTGACGTTTGGTTAGAAGATCCTTTAGTGTCCTCCTACCCTCCGTCAATGGCCTTCAAAGCTGCGGAAATGCAAGACAAAGAAAAGGCAATTTCTTTTCTTCGTGAAATTAGGGAAATGGTTTTCTTGCAAAAGAAAAACATCACCAGAAGAGAACATTTGGAACTGGCTGCTCAACGTATCGGACTTGATTTAGATCAGTTTAAATATGATTACATAGGCAAAGCAAAAGAACTTTTTAATCAAGATTTAGAATTGGCTAAAGAACTGGGTGTGCGAGGATTTCCATCGTTGTTTTTTGTAGATGAAACAGGCAATAAAGAATTTGTTTATGGGTCACAACCCTACAGCGTTTATGAAAAAGCTCTTCTTACGCTGGCTCCAACAGCAAAAAAATTAGAATATGATTTGAGTTGGGAGGCATTATTTGACAAATATCCAACGATTACTGCCAAAGAATTTACGGAGTTATCAGGAACACCAAGAAATAAAAGTGAACAATTATTAAATGAACTTGCAGAAAAAGGGAAACTAGAGAAATGGGTTACGAAAAATGGCTCTATTTGGAAACTTAAAATGAAATAAAGATGAAATGGATATACGGCATAAAAAATAAATTGTGGGCATCGGGTATGTTTCTTGTATTGTGCCTGTTGGTCTTTGCGAGTCACTATCGCGATAGAAGTCATACCGAAAAAGTAAATAATTCATTAGTTACGATGTATGAAGACCGATTAATTGCTGAAGATTACCTATTAAAAATGACCAGTATTCTTTATCAAATTAGAGAAACTGCACGGTCTGAAGCTAATTGGAGTTCAAAGTCTGTAACGATGAATGCGTTGTTGGATGATTTTAATAGATGGTACACTATTTACAGCAAAACGCAACTGACCATCAAAGAACAAGCTACTACCATTGAGTTGATTAATTATATTAAAACGCTTGAGCAAAATGTACTAAATATCAATTATGACCCGTCTTTCTACACAGATAAGGCACTGACATTATTGAATGAACTCTCTATTGTGCAAGTGGAAGAATCCAAGTTGCTTATAGAAAATTCAAAATCAGAATATGCATCTATGAAAGCCTATTCAAAATTTACATTTGCGATCATCATCATCATTTTACTCATCGTTCAAGCTATGGTTTTTTCTTCTGATGCATTAATACCGGCATATAAAGTGAAAGACCCAAGATATAATTAAACTAAATCAAAACTGATAATAGAATACCAAAACACTATAATTTAAAACTATATGAAAAACCTACTTACCTTTTTAGCTAATAGTCAGTCGCAATTCATCAATCTAACAAGAATTTCGATTTTCGTTGTGATGGCTTGGATTGGCGGATTAAAAGTTTATCAATACGAAGCAGACGGCATTGTTCCTTTTGTGGCAAATAGTCCTTTAATGTCTTTCTTCTATGTAAAAGAAGCTCCGGAGTACATTGATTATAAAAACCCTGAAGGGAAAACTGTGCAAAAGAACATTGATTGGCATAAAGAAAACAGAACTTACCTCTTCTCTTACGTTTTAGGAACTGTCATTGTCATCATTGGAATATTCACTCTTCTTGGTATTTGGTTCGCAAAAATTGGTTTAATTGGTGGTCTATTGACTTTCGGAATGTCAATAGTGACATTAACCTTTTTAATTACTACGCCCGAAGTGTATGTCCCTAATTTGGGTGGAGACTTTCCAACTCCACACTATGGTTTCCCTTATTTATCAGGTGCGGGAAGACTTGTCATCAAAGACATCATAATGCTTGCCGCAGGTTTAGTATGTGCTTCAGAAAGTGCAAGACGAATACTCAACGTAAAATGGACAGAAAAACATTTTTAAAAATAGTGGCAACAGTGCCATTAACAGCCGCAGCCATGAAACTATACGAACTTAATAAAATGACACAACCCTTGAGCAATACGGCTAAAATGCCCGTGTTGTTTTTAGGTCACGGTAGTCCGATGAATGCTATTGAAGAAAATGAATTTGTAACAGGTTTTAGAAATATTGCAAAGCAAATTCCAAAACCAAATGCAATTTTATGTATTTCAGCACATTGGGAAACAAAAGGAACATTTGTAACCGCAATGGAAAACCCAAACACGATTCACGACTTTGGTGGTTTTCCTAAAGAATTGTTTGCCGTACAATATCCTGCTCCGGGCAGCCCTGATTTGGCATTAGAGACAAAATCACTCATTACCACAACAGAAGTGGGTCTGGATGATAAATGGGGACTGGATCACGGTGCGTGGAGTGTAATCAAACATTTATATCCCAATGCAGAGATTCCGGTAATTCAAATGAGTATCGATTATAGTCAATCTCCTCAATATCATTATGAATTGGCACAACAAATAAAATCACTTCGTCACAAAGGAGTTCTAGTGATTGGAAGCGGTAATATGGTTCACAACCTCCGGATGTTGGCGTGGGACAAACTAAATGCTCCAGAGTTCGGATTTGATTGGGCGATTGAAGCAAACGAAAAAATGAAAAAATACATTTTGGATGGAGACCACAAACAACTTATCAACTTTCGCTCGCAGGGGAAAGCCTTCAACTTAGCCATTCCAACACCTGAACATTATTTACCATTGCTTTATTCATTAGCATTAAAAGAGGAAAACGACAATATAAGTCTGTTTAATGATAAAGCTGTTGCTGGTTCTTTAACGATGACATCTGTTAAAATCGGATAAGATTAAAATAAGAAAAAAACCTTTGTCAAGCTCATCACTTTACAAAGGTTTTATCTATTTTATTTATAAATTTTTAATTATAAGATTCAAATTTATGAAGACACTTTTTTGGGTCAAGTTATTTAGTCAAATTGACACACCAACCAATTGACACATAGCCACATTGATTAATTGTCACATTAATTTCACCTTCCCCGGATACCTCTCCACAAACCCATAAATCAACTGCATAATATAACTATTGCTTTTATACTGCGTCACATATTCTTTGATCTCAGATAATTCAGTTATTCCTACCTCAGTAGCAATATAACCCATACCATAAAAGTGACCCTTTTCTATGCAAATACAACTTTTTTCTTCGTTAGTTCGTCCTTTATCAATAATGGCAAAAGTGGGTCGGTTACTGATTAAAAAATCTACCGCATTTTCAATTTGGACATTGTGTGTTTCCATATCCGGTAAATCTGTGGTGCTGAATTTAGAATGCATCTCTCCATCATTAATCGCACCGTAATTACAAAAGCGATGGTCGATTTCAAATTGTTCTGCTAACTTTCGCAATACGTTAAAACCATCATATAAACTACTGAAGGATTCAAGACAAGAATGAAATTTAGGTAATTTCCCAACGGCTAAATAATGATAACCATTGCGAGCGGTATATTGATACAATCCAAATTTAGGTTCAAACCGTTTGAGAGCCATATTATAAATTGGCCACAACTTCTTGATTTCTGTACATTCCAAAATCAACGCCATTAATTCATTTGCACAAACTTCAAACGAAATACTGCAAATATCCCGCATAAAAAGTTGTCGTTGCTTTGTAATTTTATGTCCTGTGAAGTGCGACGCCACCCGTTTTTTTAGATTGATAGCCTTTCCAACATAAATTACTTTTCCTTCGGAATTATAAAAATAATAAATGCCCGGCTTTTCCGGTAATTGTTCAAAATCGGAAGGTGGTAAATTCGGAGGCAAACGCTGATCTACCGCCGTCTTCTTTATCATTTTTGATATTTCACCTTCACTATCCCATTCTACTAATTTTGAAAATAAGATAGCAGTCGCATCGGCATCACCTCCGGCACGGTGAGCGTTGAGTAGTGGAATTCCGAGCGAATAACAAAGTTTACCTAAGCTATATGAAGGCAATCCTGGTTTTATTTTTCGGGCGGTTCGAACCGTACATAATTTTGTAGCCGTCCATTTGAATCCGGATTCTTGTAGTTGATGACGAACAAAGGAATAATCGAAGTTGACATTGTGAGCAACAAAAATTCTATCGGTTAATAGTTCCAACACCTTTTCTGAAATGTCATCAAAAATAGGTGCATCTTTGACCAATTCATTATCAATCCCTGTCAACGCAAAAATAGCAGGCGGAATATGTTGTTGCGGATTTACCAATGATTCCCAACTCTCAATGACACTAACGCCATCGTGAATCCGAATGGCTATCTCCGTTATACGACTACCACCAGCATAACCACCGGTGGTTTCTATATCTACTATGGCAAATTCTTGTTTTTTCATTGTTTAGTTTTGCTTCATCTTTTGTCGTGGCAAATTAATTTCGTGTTCCTGAGGATACGGTGCTCGGTGCGTCATACTTACATCTTCCCGAATTTGTTGCTGTGTTTGAAAACGTTTTTCATCCGTTGCCGAATAACGAGAATCGGGAATAAATGGCATCTTTTCCATTTTTGAAATGGTGATGGTGGGAAAATGATAATCCACCTCCACCTGACCAAGAAGCAAATAACATCCTCCCCCTTTAAAAGGATACTTTTGAAGACAATCAGCAAAATGAGCGGTGTCAAAAAAATCGCCTTCTGCATCTATCCACGTTCCAAAATACATGTCGCCTCGTTTGGTGGGCACGTGTTTTCGGGAAATTAAATACGCCAACATCCGAACGGTTTTCTTGTGGTGTTTAGTCAAATCCCGTGCCATAACGTCTCCTCGATATTTAGTTTGCAACAAATTAAAAGGCGTAACTGAGACCGGAAAATCAAGCAATTCAATTTCATCAAAGGCATCTTCAAAAGGCGAACGCTCCACAATCGGCAACTTATACTCTTTAACTGGTTCCCGAATTAAAAGTAAATGACGATGCTCGGGTTTAAAGTTAATTAAAATTAATCTTGCAATGATTAGCAATTCATTTTTGGGTTTTCCTGTAAATCGGAATGCTCCTATAAAAATCAAGATTTGAATTCCCTCAATACCAATCGGAACTCGATTGATAAAATCTTCCAAGGAAATATACAAACCATTTTCTATGCGTTCATTTACCAAAAGTTCAGCTGTTTTTAAATCCAAACTCTTCAAATGTTGAAAGCCTAAATAGATATTTTTACCATATACCGTGGTTTGATACTCACTTGTATTGACACAAGGATTATGGATTTTAGCACCGGACATTCGAGCTTCGTGCACATACACTTCGGTTCTGTAAAACCCTCCAAAATTATTAATAACTGCCGTCATAAATTCAATCGGATAATAGGTTTTCAAATATAAACTTTGATAGCTTTCAACCGCATACGAAGCAGAGTGTGCTTTACAAAAAGAATAACCGGCAAACGATTCAATTTGACGATATATTTCCTGACTTAATTGTTCAGGATGTCCTTGCTTTTTACAACAATCAAAAAAATTGTCTTTTACTTTTTGCAACGCGGCTTTAGAACGTCCCTTTCCGCTCATCGCACGACGAAGAATATCGCCATCAGCAGCCGGAAGTCCGCCATAATGCAAAGCAATTTTAATAACATCTTCTTGATACACCATAATGCCGTAGGTTTCTCCCAACTGTTCTTTAAACACCTCATGAAAGTATTCAAAACGGTCAGGATAATTATGGCGAAAAATATACTCTTTCATCATTCCTGATTGGGCAACTCCCGGACGTATGATGGAGGAAGCGGCCACTAATACTTTATAATTATCACATTTTAATCGTCTCAGTAAACCACGCATGGCAGGACTTTCTATGTAAAAACAGCCAATGGTTTTGCCTTCACTCAATAGTTCATTACAAATTTTTTCGTCTTTGGATAACGACGTATCTCGGATATCAACTTCAATGCCTTGATTTTGCTTAATCAGTTTCACCGTATCATCGATGTGACCAATACCTCGCTGACTTAAAATATCAAATTTATCAAAACCAATGTCTTCCGCCACATGCATATCAAACTGAACAATGGGAAATCCTTTAGGTGGCATTTCCAAAGCAGTAAAATTGGTAATCGGTTCTTCGGAAATAAGAATGCCACACGAATGCATACTGCGTTGGTTAGGATATTTTTCGAGTAAGATACCGTATTCTTGCACTAACTTCACCACTTCACTTTTATGATGGGTTTTCATTGGATTTTTGGCTAATTCGTCCAACTCTTCTTTGGGTAAACCAAATACCTTCCCTACTTCACGAAAAATGGAACGGTATTTAAATTCTACATTCGTCCCACAAAATGCCACATGGTCTGCACCATATTTTGAAAAAATATAATCTAGAATCGTATCTCTTTCCCGCCACGACCAGTCAATATCAAAATCGGGAGGTGACTTTCGATTGACATTTAAAAAACGTTCAAAATACAAGTCAAGTTCGAGTGGACAGATATTAGTAATATCTAAACAATAAGCAATGATGCTGTTGGCTCCACTCCCACGCCCGATGTGTAAAAATCCACGGCTGATGCTGTAGCGAACGATATCCCATGTAATAAGGAAATAACCGCTGAACTCTAATTCGTTGATGACTTTCAATTCTTTTTCTACTCGGGCTTTGGCTTCGGGATTGTTAGAGCCATATCTTCGAATCATTCCTTCGTAAGCCAGTTTGATCAATAAGGCACTGTCTTCTTGTTGGTTGTTGGTAAAGTGTTTTTTATTTTTTGGTGTGAAAAAATCATATTCAAAATTACAAGCGTCGATAATGGCTTTTGTGTTTGCAATGATTTGTGGATAATCAGTGTATTTATCGATAAGGTTTTCTAACGGAATCATCACTTGAGTTACTTTACAATAATCGGTTTCGGTGAGTTTTGAACCAAGTATGTTTAGGTCAATGGCTCGAAGGATTTTATGCAGATTGTATTCTTTTTTAGTTCTGTATGTTACGGTTTGCAAGATGGCCATTTTGTTCAATCTTCGCTTCCAAACGTAGTTGTATAACTTGGGAAGTTGCTCCGGTGCAATCCCAATAAATTCATTCTCATTCAACGTTTCCGGAATGGAATCAAACGGATAAATGATTATTGTATTTTCAAAATCAGGTGCTTTTTCCGGTAGTGGCGTGTTGTCGAAATTGTGTTTGGTTACTAATCGGTTCATTTCTGCAATGCCTTTTTTGTTTTTGGCTAAACCGATGTAGAGTTGTTTTCCCTCGTTGCGAAAATCAATTCCAACGAGCGGTTTAATGTTTACTGCTTGGCAGGCTTTATAAAAATCATAAATGCCGGTTACCGTATTAATATCCGTTAATGCCATAGCCGTCACACCAAACAATACTGCCTGTTCCACTAATTCCTGTAGTGGAATTGTACCATAACGCAACGAATGATAGGAATGGCAATTGAGGTACATTAGTCTGTATTGTTTGATTTTGGAATGATTGATTGACTTCTGGGATTAGAAATGATGTTACCTGCTTTGGAGGTAATGTTTCTTCCGCCACAACGGGTCACTGCATCATAGCCAAATCGGTTTTTGATTTTATCCATCGCTTGGTATAAGGCGATCATTTCTTCGGTATCTTCAAACATGTCGATTTGATAGGTTCCACGCACTAAACCGGCAAAGGAAACGCCAACCAATCGGATTCGCATACGACGATTGTACAGCTTGTTGAATAACTCAATGGCTATCTTGCTTAAAACATGGTCACAAGACGTGTAGGCAATTTTACGTTGTACATTTTCCGTATCAAAATTGGCATAGCGAATTTTGACTACTACCGTTGAAACTAACCATTGCTCTGCTCGGGCTTGGTAGGCTAGTTTTTCTACCATTCCTAAAATTAAGGATTGTACTTTTTTAATATCAATTATATCTTGCAAATAGGTGTGCTCGGTGGAAAGTGATTTTCTTTCTCGGTACGGTTCCACCGGTGCATTGTCAATGCCGTTGGCTTTTTTCCAGATTTCCAATCCGTTTTTGCCGATCATACTTTGCAGTACTTCCGCAGGTGTTTCGGCTAATTTTTCAATGTTGCGAATGCCAAGTCGGGAAAGTAAATTAAAAGTCACTTCGCCCAACATGGGTATTTTTCGTATGGATAACGGATTTAGAAACGGCTTTACCATACTTTCCGAAATTTCCAAATTGCCGTTGGGTTTGCCTTCACCTGTGGCAATTTTAGAAACGGTTTTGTTTACGGATAACGCAAAACTGATAGGTAATCCGGTTTCTTTGGTGATGGTTTGGGTTAATTCATTCGTCCATTTGTAACAGCCGTAAAATTTATCCATTCCCGTAATGTCGAGGTAAAATTCATCTATGCTTGCCTTTTCGACCAGTGGTGAATTTTCTTCAATGATTTGGGTAACTTCATGTGATTTTTTTGAAAACAATTCCATGTCGCCTTTTACGATTTTGGCTTGTGGACATAGTTGCATTGCCATTCGGATTGGCATGGCAGAGCGTACTCCAAAATAACGAGCTTCATACGAACAAGAAGCCACGACTCCTCTTTCGCCACCGCCTACAATTAGTGGAATCCCATTTAATTGTGGGCTTTCTAATCGGATGCAAGAGACGAAAAAAGTGTCTAAATCCATGTGAACGATGGCACGTGACATAGTGTTTTGAATTTTTGAAGTTGAAATTATTTTACAAAATTAGGACGTTTAATCCCTAAAATAATTATCTTTGTAGTGACTTAAAATCCCTTTAACATATGTTGTATATTTCCGACAATTTAAAATGGTTGCGAAGTAAGCAGAACTTGTCGCAACAGGAAGCTGCGGACGGAATGAAGTTGCCTTTGGATCGTTATAAGAAATACGAATACGGTAAGAACACACCACCGGCAGAAACGTTGCTAATTATTTCGAGGTATTACCACATTAGTATTGATTTGCTTTTAACGGTGGATTTACGAAAAACCTCCATTGACGATTTAGTTCGGTTAGAAGACAACCGTATAGTGTTGCCTATTACGGTGAATAGTGACGGACAAAATTTGGTTGAAATAATTACTCACAAAGCCAAAGCCGGTTATGCCGCAGGCGGTTATGCTGATTTTACGTTTATGTCGCAACTCGAACACATTTCACTTCCTTGGCTCAATAAAAACGAAAAATACCGCACGTTTCCTGTTGATGGTGATTCTATGCCACCACACAACAGTAAGTCGTTTATCATTGCAAAATATGTTGAAAAGTTGGGTGATGTAGTAGATGGAAAAACGTATATCGTGATTACTACTAATAATGAAATGGTTTACAAGCGATTGAATAAGAATGGGAAAAATATCTTTACATTAAATTCCGATAATACTTTTTATAAACCGTATGATGTGAAATTTTCGGAGATTGCTGAGATCTGGGAATATGTGGGTAGTATTGAACGGGAGAATTTTAAACCGGAGAATTATACTTCCGAAAATTTAGAAAGAATAATTAGAAAACTTCAAAATGATGTAATGGAAATTAAAGATAGGATTTCATAATCATAAAATTTTCAATATCTTATTACTTCTAGTAATTTGAGACGGAAATCTTTTTCGTATAATACAATTTACTTAATAAAAGTCTGCATTTCATTCTCGATATTCACACGAAGTTGCTTCAATTTTAACGCATACGCCTCCAATTGCTTTTCATGATCGGTTTTTGGAACCCATTTTTTTACCGGTAATGGTTTTCCATCGCTGTCAACTGATACAAAAACAATCACACAATGTGTTTTTTTGGTAAATGATTCTTCGTTGAGTTTTCGCGAGTACACATCAATAGCGATATGAATACTCGTTTTTCCGGTCAATATAATGTATGCATCAATTTTTACCAAATCACCAATGTTAATGGGCTTGTAGAAACGGATTCCGCCCACATAAACTGTCACACAATAGGTTTCAGACCATGTTCTTGCACAGGTATACGCTGTTTGGTCGATCCATTTCATCACCGAACCGCCATGCACTTTACCGCCAAAATTCACGTCGGTAGGTTCGCTAATAAACTGGAAGGTTATTTTGTGTGTTTCTTTCATGACTTTCGGATTTATTAAATTAGTAGAACTATCGTAAAGATAAGCAATTAAACTTTTTCACTTTCAAAGGATTTTGCTTCGACAATGCATTACCTGTTTGAATATAGCGGATAGCCATTCTACGACAAAAAAGAAGAGAAAATTATAAACCCTATAAAGTCAAATTTTCCAGAATTTCACAAATATGGAAATGTGTTGGTAGTTTGTAAAGATTAAATTTAAAAACCCACAAATTATACTTCGGAGAGTTTAGAAGGAATAATCAGAAAACTTCAAAATAATGTGATGGAAATTAGGGTGAGGATTTCGTAATGACACACAATTAAAAAAAAATATCTTCCTCAGTACTATAGTTTTTAAAGAATTCAGAACGAGAGATTGCATTCTTACAATAACAGATAAATATACAGTAGATCATTTCATCACCATGCCTTTGTTTCGAATGATTTAATATGAAATCTAGTACCAGTTGATAAAAACTCTAACACTACCAAAGGCGATAAGCTGCCAATAATGGAAACGCTTTTCATTGACTTTTTTAAAATTCAAAAACAGCTTTCGTAATCATAAGCCATTATGTTCTTTGGAATTGAAATTTTATTAATTCTAATTTTTACCATTAGCTTTACCTAGAATATCTAATCCAGTTAATAAACTTATCATATCCCAACTATACCGTTTTCCAAAATATAATAGTAATTAAAACTTCTATATCACTTCAAAATTGCTTGCTGAATTGCTTGATATTTAACAAACAAATAAGTTTCTGAAAATAAAATTGTTACTATTTTTTCCGCTCCACATAATTTGAAATAATATATGCACTAACCTTTTTCAATTGCCCGCCAGTCTCAGGATGAAAACCATCCCCTAGCGAATTAAAAAATTCCGGCTTACCGTTTACTTTACAATACCAATACAAAGGCTTTCCCTGTTTATTAAAAAAAGTTGTTGTGTCATTCACTTCTATTTTTCTAAAATTCAATAAACTTTTATCCAATGGAATAACGGGATTTTTTGAGGAATTTTTATTATGACCCATACATTCTACTACTTCATAATGATCCACTTGCCATTGCATGCATTGCTTATCAGTGAACACAAATTTGGATAACGAAAATCCGCCCAAAAGCGAAGCGATAATTAGAAAAATGGTGATGAATTTATTTTTTCCTATCCAAAAAATGAAACCTCTCTTCTTGTAACTCCCATTTTCCTTCTTTCCGCCATTCTCAGGCACAGTTGGTTTATCAGGCTCCATTAAATCACCTTCTAAAAATTTATAACTTTCGCTTGTTGAAAATACTTTATAAGGCCTTTCAATAAAACTGACAAGTATGGCCGCTATTTCAATCCGAGTAGGATTATCCATATCTTTTTCTCCTTTTAAAAAAGAAATTATCGTCTTAAACTTATCAATATTTATTCTATTAATCGCTCTTTTCAACGCTTCATTTTCATTCTGTTCAAAGAAAATTCGAAATACTTCTTCATCACTTTTATTTAAACCTTTATCACTTAGTAACAAACACAATGTACGCAACTGAGCAGGTGTAGGATTTGCCAAAATACCACTGACATCATCCATTTTACAAAGACCATACTGTTCTTTTATGGCTAATTTGTAATCCTTAAAAGTATTTTTTCTCATAAAAAAGGAAATTGAATTTCGGATTTTTTTAGATTTTTCCGGAACTATCGGAATTCATCGGAATTATCGGAATTCCTTATCAACACTACCACAAAAACCACATTCCTTTGCTTCAGAATTTGTTTTTGTTCTAACCTGCAATTGGAACAAATGTACAAAACAGATTCAAAAAAAGTGTCGCTCAACAGAACTGAAATTGTATCAGGGAAGTATACCAAGACGGTTTTGTTGTAGCACACTTTACTTCCCAACAATTCATTGAGTACTCATTTCTTATCGGATAAAATCCGAAACGCTCATTTGGTTTAAAAAACCGAACAGCAAAATCCATGTTCAATTTTAAATTTCAGTATCATGAAAAAAATACTTTTTATATCACTATTTTGTACAGCATTGGGTCTTTTTACTTCTTGCTCGGCAGACGATGTAGAAGAACAAAGCATGTCTGTAGCGGCAGATGACACCGGAGGTCAGAGTGGTTTTGGTCAAATTAAACCACCACCACCTCCACCACCGGGAGTTGGAGGTTAATTTCTAGACAATCTTATTTTGTAAATAGAAATTTGTAAATTCGGGAAATGAAAAGAAAACTATCTTTTTGTTTCCCGATTTTATTTGCAGTCTTGTTTGTTTTTAACGGCTGCGAAAAAACTGCAATGAATAAAACCGAAAAGAACCATTCTGAAAAGGGTTATCAAAACAGAAAAAAAGCAGAAACTTTCCTGGAAAAGCAAATGCAAGACAGTGCTTTTTATTATTTCAACCTTTCCAAAGAAGATTTTTTACAAAAGCAAGACAGCCTAAATGTTGCGTACAATTTACTCATGATGGCTCAACTGCAAAAAATCTCCGGCGACTATAATGGATGTGAAGCAACTACCACCGAAGCCCTGCCGTTTTTAAAAGCTGATGACACAACTTATCTTCCGGAAGCTTACAATTTAATTGGAATGTGTCATCAAGAACTTTTCAATTATGCAAAAGCCATTGAATTCTTCAGCAAAGCCATTCTTTTGTCAAACGACAAACTCAACCAGTCCATCTATAAAAATAATCGGGCGGTAGTGTACAATTTGATGAATGAACATACGATTGCGAAAAGTGAATTTGAAGCACTCATGAGTCTCGATGCTGTAAAACAAAATCAGGAAACAAAAGCTCGGGTGATAGATAATTATGGCTTCACATTATGGCAAATGAAAAACCTTAATGCGATCGATTTTTTAAATCAGGGGTTTTCAATTCGCACCTCCATTCAAGACCACAATGGATTAGTGACCAGCAACTATAATTTAGGAGAATTTTACGCCCAAAGAGACAAAAATAAAGCTATTTCATTTTTGGTAACTGCCCTAAAGGAAGCTAAAAAAATCAACAATCCCGATGACCAATTGGTTGTATTAAAACTTTTGTATCAAATTGAAAACGATAAATCACATTTAGAAAACTATGTACAATTATCGGATAGCATTAGTAAAGTGAGACAACTTGCAAAAAACCAATTTGCCTCAATTAAATATGATTTCTTTCGTAAAAATCAAGCCCTATTAAAGCTTGAAAAAGCGAATAGTGAAAAAGAATTATTACTGGAAAAAACCAGAAACAGAAACTTGTTGATGTGGTTTGTGTTTTCGTTTGCAGTACTAAGTGCAACCTATTATATTTATGCACTCAATCAAAAAAGAAAGCGACAAATCCAAGAGCAATCCTACCGCACCGAAACCCGAATTTCCAAACGCATCCACGACGAATTAGCCAACGATGTTTTTACTGCGATGACCTTTACACAAACCCAAAACTTGGAAAATCCGATTTCAAAAGAGGCACTTCTAGACAATCTTGAACACATTTACCAACGTACTCGTGATATTTCAAAAGAAAACAGCGACATCCGAACCGATGAAAATTATGAACCCGATTTATTTGGAATGATTGACGGATATGGCGATACTAATTTAAATGTAATCCGAAAAGTAAACGAGCCAATCCATTGGCAAAAAATAACCCCCGAGAAAAAGATCACCTTGCAACGAGTGCTACAGGAATTTTTAATCAACACCAAAAAACATAGTGAAGCAACCGTTGTGATTATTGACTTTTCGGAGGATAGGAAAAACATATCGGTAACCTACACCGACAATGGAATTGGACTAAAAAACACGCAACAACGCAAGTCAGGTTTACAAAATGCGGAAAACCGTATTTTAGCCGTTAAAGGAAATATTACTTTTGACAATACTATTCAAAAAGGATTTAAAGTAACAGTAGTCATTCCTAAATAATTGCGTATGTTCAAAAAGATTTTAATAGCCGAAGATCTCGATTCAATTAGCCTAGCGGTACAACATGTGTTGAACGAACTTCATCTCAACTTATATTTACACGACAAATATTGCGAAGGAGCATTCTTAAAAATCAAAAAAGGATTGGTTGATAACGAGCCATTCGACCTATTGATTACCGATTTATCTTTCAAAGAAGATGGTCGGGAAAGCAAATTGGCTTCGGGAGAACAGTTGATTGCTGCCGTTAAAGCCATTCAACCTAACATTAAAGTGATTGTGTATTCTGTAGAAGAAAAAGAATACCGTATTAAATCATTATTTGAAAAATTAACCATTGATGGATTTGTACTCAAAGGCAGAGAAAGTTTATACCAACTCAAAACAGCCATTAAAACGGTAGCCCAAAACAAAACCTATATTTCACCGGAAGTGCATCATGTTTTACAAAACAAAACCGGTTCGCAAATTGACGAATTTGACATTAATCTTCTTAAGTACCTTTCTTATGGAATCGCTCAAGAGGAAATGGAAAACGTGTTTAAAGAAAAAGGCATCAAACCCTGTAGCAAAAGCACTATTGAAAAACGATTAGGAAAACTAAAAATCCTTTTCAAAGCGAATAATCCTGTGCACTTGGTAGCGATTGCTAAGGATTTGGGGATTATTTGATTTGGTTTTCTGTTGTCTGTTCCTGATTACTTCGACTGACAACTTACTCTCAATGGAACACGGATTTAGCGGATTAGCTAAAGCTAAACGCAGGTTTTCACAGATTTTGATAGCTTCGCTATATTGGATTAAAAGGGATTGTTCGGAGGACATTTTCATTTGAATAACTTTTTTTGCTAAACTGAGACTGAAAACTGAGACTGCGACTGAACACTAACTGGTATGGGAACACGGATCGAACGGATTAGCTAAAGCTAAACGCAGATTTTTACAGATTTTGATTGCTTAGCTATAATGGATTAAAAGTGATTCGTTCGGAAAACATTTTCATCTGAACAACTTTTAATTAAACTTTGACTGAAAAACTGTGACTGCGACTTTTATGGTTCTCTTAGAAAACACAGAAATTAATAATTTTTCTATATAAAATTGAGATTTTAAACTTCAAATTCTAGCTATCGAATAACAGATAACCAACAACCTACAGAGACAAAAAAATCTTCAATTACGGATTCCCGTAAAACACCTCTTTCTTTTCGGCTTATTTTTGGAGAAATTTAACCCAAACCCCAACAAATGCCACACTTTATTATTCAACAAAACGAGTCCGGAATATGGTTTTATGAACTGGTATCTGAAGAAGGAAGCGTATTGCTCACGGGTACTAAACACGATTTTAAACAAAGTTGCCTTGGAGAAATTCTATCTGTACGAATGAATGGCGTGTATGCAGAAAGTTATGAACTTCGTGTTTCGCCAAGCAAAGACTATTTTTTTATCCTTCGTTCGATGGGAAGTGAAAAAGTAATTGGCGTGAGCGAAATGTACAGCCATCCTGAAGGTTGCGAAAAAGCCATTACTCAAATTAAAAAGTACGTTGAAAAAGCGAAAGTGAAATAAATTGAGCTGTTTTACGGGAATCCGTAAAATAGTGATTTTGAATGTGTTTAAGTTTGGCTAATTAATCTTTAAAAATTATCAAATGAAATCAAAATTATTACTTATTGTATTAAGCTCATTCGCTATTGTTTCTTGTAAAACAATTAAATCAGGCACATCAAAATCAATTGATATTTCCGGCGTTGGCGTAATTCACAAACCCGTTATCGCTGATTTAGAAATTGCTCCGCAGAAATCAACCAAAACGATGGTGATTAAAAACATGGAGTTGTTGTCTAATGCCAAAAATGAAATTATCCGAATTTTATTAAATGAAAACAACGCCGATTTATTGGTGGAACCCAAATTTGACTCAACCACCAAAAACGGTAAAACCGAATTAACCGTAACAGGTTGGTTAGCTTATTACAAAAACTTCCGCACCATCGAAGAAAAAGATTTGAAATTAATTGAAATCAGACCCGCAGTGATTAGACAAGTGGAGACGAACCAATCGAGTATTTTGGAGAATAAAAAATAAGATGATGATGGAAATACAACCACAACTCAAAGCTTTAGCCGAAAAAATCAATCTGCTAAAAGACAAAATTGATACGGAAGAATCGACCAAACACGCTTTTGTATTGCCTTTTATTAATATTTTAGGGTATGATTCATTCAATCCGACCGAAGTTGTTCCTGAATTTACTGCCGATTTAGGTTTAAAAAAAGGCGAGAAAGTAGATTATGCTATTTTTCAGAATGGCGACCCGATTTTGATTATCGAATGTAAAAATTGGAAAGAAAAACTAACGGTGCACAACTCGCAATTGTTTCGCTATTTTCATGTCACCAAAACACGATTCTCGTTATTAACAAACGGCATTCACTATCAATTTTTTACCGATTTAGAGCACACAAACAAAATGGATGAAAAGCCATTTTTAGAATTTGAAATCACCAATTTAAAAGACAATGTAGTGAGCGAAATCGCCAAGTTTCACAAAATGACTTTTGATGTGAACAAGATTGTAAACAACGCAAGTTCGCTCAAATATACCAAAGAAATCAAAAAGCAAATAGACAACGAACTTGAAAATCCGTCTGCGGAGTTTGTCAAATTGTTTGCTAACAAAGTCTATTCCGGAAGGCTGACTGAAAAAGTAGTAGAAGAATTTAAAGAATTGGTTCAAAAAGGTTTTAACCAATTTATCAGTGAAAAGATCAATGACCGATTGAATGCCGCTCTTAACAAAGAAGCTCAAAAACAAAAAGAAGAGCAAATTGAGGTAGCTCTTGAAGATGAAAACCGTATCACCACCACAGAGGAAGAGTTGGATGCTTTCCGCATTGTGATTGCCATTTTACGCCGAAAACTTTCTGTAGAACGCATTGTTCACCGCGACACGCAATCCTATTTTGGTATTCTGTTAGACGACAATAACCGCAAACCTTTATGCCGTTTACACCTCAACGGAAGCAAAAAATACATAGGCCTGTTTCATGAAAACAAAACCGAAACCAAACAACCGTTGCAAAGCATTGATGATATTTATTTGTTTGAGAAGGAGTTGTTGGAGACGGTTGGGATTTATGAAGGGGAGTAATAGTAAAAAAAACATCCATAATGGGTGTTTTTTTTATGCAAAAAAAGTCCCACCGAAGCAGGACTAAAGATTTTCATCTACGGCATATAGCCTTATTGTGATAAGATTAAAGATTAGAATAAAATTATCTATTGCAAATATAACAATAACTTTTTTTAGTTGGATTACGGATTTCCGTAAAATTGTTAATTTTCTTTTTATTACTTTTAGAAATTGTATAAAAACAGGTTATTATGGCAAGAATTTTAGGATTGGATTTGGGGACTAATAGTATTGGGTGGGCTATTGTGGATAGAGAAGGTGTTGATTTTTCTCTTGTTGAGAAAGGTGTAAGGATATTTTCTGAGGGAGTAAAGTCTGAAAAGGGTATTGAAAGTTCTCGTGCAGCTGAGCGAACCGGCTATAGAAGTGCAAGAAAAATTAAGTATCGCAGAAAGTTAAGAAAATATGAAACCTTGAAAGTTCTTTCAGCAAACGGAATGTGTCCATTATCGATTGAAGAAGTTGAAGAATGGAAAAAATCTAGTTTTAAAAATTATCCGCTAAAACCTGAATTTATAAAATGGCTGCGAACTAGTGAAGATGAAAATATTAATCCTTATTTTTTCAGAGATAAAGCAAGTAAACAAAAAGTTGCATTGTATGAACTTGGAAGAGCTTTGTATCATATTGCTCAACGAAGAGGTTTTTTGAGCAATCGTTTAGATCAAACAGCCGAAGGAGTTTTTGAAGAGCATAATCCTCAAATACAAATTTTAATTGAGGATTTAGATAATTCAAGTTCAATTTTAAATGATTTAAAGGATTACTTTATTAATCTTGGAATTATTGATGAAACAGAAAAAGGAGGTTTTAAAAAAGAGTTGGATGAAGGCGAGAAAAAGCTGAAATCTCTTTATAATTCTTTGGTAGCAATTGCTAAAAAGAATGAAAGTGACATTGTGAATTGTAAAGAAGAACTTATTACCAGATTAAATAAGAAAGAAGATTTAGGAAAAGTGAAAGGTGAAATTAAAGATATTTCACAAGCTATGCTTGATGGAAACTTTAAAACTTTAGGTCAGTATTTTTTTAGTCTGTACAACAAAGGAAAAATTAGAAATCAATATACTTCAAGAGAAGAACATTATTTGAGTGAATTTATAGCAATTTGTAAAGTTCAAGGAATTCAAAGAATTGATGAAAATGAAAAACTTCCAGAAAAGAAATTTACTGGTTTAGCAAAAGACTTGTACAGAGCTATTTTTTTTCAAAGACCATTGAAATCTCAAAAAGGATTGATTGGAAAATGTTCCTTTGAAACAAGTAAATCTCGTTGTGCAATTTCACATCCTGATTTTGAAGAATACAGAATGTGGACCTATTTGAATACGATTAAAATTGGAACTCAAAGCGAAAAAACATTGCGTTTTCTTACACAAGAAGAAAAATTAAAATTAGTTCCGAAATTTTACAGAAAAAATGATTTCAATTTTGAAGTTTTAGCTAAAGAATTAATTGAAAAAGGTGCGAGTTTTGGATTTTATAAATCTTCTAAAAAGAGCGATTATTTTTATTGGTTCAATTACAAACCAACTGATACAGTTTCTGCTTGTCAAGTTTCTGCATCATTAAAAAATGTGACCGGAGAAGATTGGAAAACAAAAACATTCACTTACAAAACTTTAAATGCTAAAAAAGAAGAGATAATAAAATCAGTTGATTACAAAGATTTGTGGCATTTACTATCAGTAGCAACTTCGGATGATTATTTATATGAATATGCAAAAGGCAAACTAGGTTTTGATGATAAAAACGCAAAAGCTTTCAGCAAAATCAAATTGAAAAAAGATTTTGCAAGTTTAAGTTTGTCTGCAATTAATAAAATTCTTCCTTACATCAAAGAAGGATTGTTGTATTCTCACGCTGTTTTTATGGCAAACATCGAAAACATTGTTGACGAGGATATTTGGAATGATAAACTTCAACGAAAATACATTCAAACTCAAATTGCTGAAATAGTTGAAAATTATACGTTTGAAAAAAGTCAATTAGAAATAATTAATGGACTTATTAAAGATTGTAAACTAAAAGAAGAATATTACTCCAAAGAAGCAGAATCCATTTATAAGAGTGATTTAGCCAGCAAATTAGTTTTATTTTATAAAAATCAAACCATTGAAAACGAATCTGAACAAAAAGCTATTCTTGATGAGGTATTTCCAATTTTTATTGAGCAATTAAAAAAGCAGGAATTCATAAAAGTAAAACGATTGGATGAAAAAGTTTTGGAATTTCTTTCAGGAGAAAATCAAGACGGTGAAGTTTTTTGTAGTAATCCAAAAAGACTGAAAAAGCTTTATCATCCTTCAGATATTGAAGTCTTTAAAAGGAAAATTATTAAAGATGAATTTGGAAATGAAAAAGTGGTTTTAGGAAGTCCATTGACAAATTCAATTAAAAACCCAATGGCAATGCGAGCTTTGCACCAGTTGAGAAAAGTGCTGAACACGCTCATATTTGATGGTCATGTTGATGAAAATACACGAATTCATATAGAAATGGCCCGTGAGTTAAACGATGCCAACAAAAGAAAAGGAATTCAGGATTATCAAAATGAAAATAAAAAATTCAGAGAAGAAGCCATTAAAGAAATTAAGAAACTATATTTCGAAGAATGTAAAAAAGAAGTTGAACCAACTGAAGATGATATTTTAAGATATCAATTGTGGATTGAACAAGGGAAATGTGAAATTTATGAACAAGGAAAAAACATTAGTATTTGTGATATTATAGGAAGTAATCCTGCTTATGACATTGAACACACTATTCCAAGAAGTATTTCTCAAGATAATTCACAAATGAACAAAACGCTTTGTAGTCCGCATTTTAATAGGGAGATTAAAAAACAAAAAATGCCTATTGAATTATCAAACCATTCTGAAATATTACAAAGAGTTAAGCATTGGGAAAATCAAGCAAAAGAAATAGACAATCTTATAGAGGGTTTGTCTCGCTCTATAAAGTCCGCATCAACCAAAGAAGACAAAGACAGAAAAATTAGAAAAAGACATTTTTTATCATTAAAACGAGATTATCTTCAAGGAAAGTACGACCGTTTTATTTGGACAGAACCAAAAGTAGGCTTTAAGAACAGCCAAATTCCAGATACTGGGATTATAACGAAATATTCGCAAGCTTATTTGAAATCCTATTTCAAAAGAGTAGAAAGTGTAAAAGGTGGAATGGTAGCAGAATTTAGAAAAATATGGGGAATACAAGAAAGCTATCAGGATGAAAACGGATTCAAACATTATAAAAATAAAGACAGAAGCAAACACACACATCATACTATTGATGCGATTACTATTGCCTGTATGACCAAAGACAAATATGATGTTTTGGCTCACGCTTGGACATTAGAAGATAAAGAGCAAATTCCTGAGGCTAAAAAAATACTTGCTGCATCAAAACCTTGGAAAACCTTTAAAGAAGATTTAGAAAAAATAGAAGAAGAAATTTTGGTTTCACATTATACGCCCGATAATGTTAAAAAGCAATCCAAAAAGATACTTAGAGTTCGTGGGAAAAAACAATATGTAGCAGAAATAGAAAGAGATGAAAAAGGAAAGGCAATACCAAAAAAAGATGCTAATGGAAAAGTGATCTATAAGTTAAACGAAAAAGGAGAAAAAATTCCAAGATTTCAACAAGGCGACACTATTAGAGGTTCTTTGCATCAAGATAGTATTTATGGTGCAATCAAAAACCCATTAAATACAGAAGAAATTCGTTATGTTATTCGTAAAGATTTAGAAAGTTTAAAAGCCAATGATATTGAAAGTATTGTTGATGAAACCGTTAAAGAAAAAGTAAAAGAAGCAGTTGCGAATAAAGTGCTGTTGCTTTCCTCAAATGCACAACAAAAAAATAAAATTGATGGAATAGTTTGGATGAACGAAGAGAAACAAGTTCCAATCAATAAAGTTAGAATTTATGCTAATTCTGTAAAAAATCCTTTAGAAATAAAAGAGCATAGTTTATTATCAAAATCTCGACACGAGCATAAGCAAAAAATATATGGCCAAAATGACGGAAACTATTGTATGGCATTATACGAGGGAAATGATTCAAAAGGTAAAGTCAAGAGAAGTCATTTATTAATAAATATGATGGGGGCTGCTGATTACTTCAAATTGAGTAATTCGGATAAAGATATGTATCCAATAGCACCAGAAAAAGACAATAAAAATTTACCTTTAAAATATATTTTAACAAAGGGTAAAATGGTTTTGATTTATAATAAATCAAAAGATGAATTGATAGATATGTCATCAAAAATGTTGTTAGAGAGATTATTTCAAATTACCCAAATTGATGTAGAAAAATCTGCGGAAATAAAATTATTACATCACATTGAAGCAAGAGAAAAGAAGGAAATTACAGAAGCTATGGGATTAAAAACAGGAATGAAAGGTGGAAAAAATATTGGGAATCATAAAGAATATCCTTGGATTAAGGTTGGAGTAAATTCGTTTGATTGTTTAGTTCAAGATTATGATTTTACAATTTCAGCTTCAGGCAAAATAATTTTGAAATAACTTATTCATTGTTCTTTGACATAAAGATTTTGTAACGTTAAACAGCCAAATCACAACTGAAGAGAACGGATAGAATCAGCAGAGAAGCAGGGGCTTTATTCTGTAGTTTAATTAAAAATTATAGGGTAAGATATTTTCATTTGCGTTGTTGTTTCGTTTTTGTGAGTTGTGGTTTGATTAAAGATTAGAAAACACGATATTACATTAATCGATTTAGGTACAATTACTACGTTGTGGTTTGATTAAAGATTAGAAAACACGATATTTTGTAAGCACAGCAGAATCAAACGGTCAAGTTGTGGTTTGATTAAAGATTAGAAAACACGATATTAGCTAGACAAGTTGCAGGTATATTAGGAATGTTGTGGTTTGATTAAAGATTAGAAAACACGATATTACGGTACTTTTGAATTGAACAAACCTTACAGTTGTGGTTTGATTAAAGATTAGAAAACACGATATTGACACCGATTCAACTTGACAAAATAAACAAGTTGTGGTTTGATTAAAGATTAGAAAACACGATATTGAGAGCAAGTTTAGAAACTTACGATTCTAAGTTGTGGTTTGATTAAAGATTAGAAAACACGATATTTGCATGATGAACAATTTACAAGTGCCTAAGGTTGTGGTTTGATTAAAGATTAGAAAACACGATATTGATTTATATGGTTATTTCTGGGTAGTAACGTTGTGGTTTGATTAAAGATTAGAAAACA
>DEHZ01000007.1 GCA_002352205.1 Flavobacterium sp. UBA2787
AAGAACAACACGCAGAGAACAGAAGAAGTGAGTTCTTGATTGTGAAGAAGTAAGATTTAATTAATAAACTATAAAAACCCCGGATTTTCTAATGAAAATCCGGGGTTTTAGTATATAAAAATATTACTTTAAGCATTATCAGAAGCATACCATTCTGCAAATGATGTTTCCGTTTCTTGTAATTTTAAGGAATGAAGCTCAATTGAATTAGGAAGTCTATTTTTAATCTTTTCAGAAAAATCAACAACCATATTTTCGCTTGTTGGTTGATAATCAACCAGAATGACATGATGACCTCTATTTTTCAGTTCATCTGCCAATTCAATGTGGGGTGTGTTTTGATTAAATACTGTGGCATGATCAAATAAATCAACAATTTCTTCTTTCACAATTTTTTTCAAATCGCCAAAATCGATGACCATACCAAATTTCACATTCGTAGAATCAATAATTGGTGTTCCAATAACTGTAACCGAAAGTTTATAACTATGACCATGCACGTTTTTACATTTTCCATCGTAGCCATAAAGAGCATGTCCGGTTTCAAAACTAAATTGTTTGGTAATTCTAATTTTTGCCATTTCATTTCTATTTCGGCACAAAGATAAGTAATGCTACTGGTTTTTTTCTCTTTTTTTAGCGACATAATACATCCAATAGGCAATTGCAACCAATGCCACAAAAGGCACAAAAGAACCAATAATTAATCCGATTTGGTAGGAATCATCAGGTGCATTTTCAAGTTTTTCTTTTAAATCAACAGTTTGAACCAGGAAAAAAAGATATTTCATTTTTAAATGAATAAAGTAATTTTATCTAACAAATTTATGAATTTTAGGGACACGAAAAGACTTTAAAAAATTAAAAAGGAAAAGGTCTGATTTAAAATAAATTTAATTAAATTTGCCGTCACTTTGGGGATGTAGCTCAGTTGGCTAGAGCGTTTGGCTGGCAGCCAAAAGGTCGTGGGTTCGAGCCCCATCTTCTCCACTTATAACCTCGTAAAGTCTTTTTTTACGAGGTTTTGTTTCATAAAATTCTTACCTCATCTAAATTTCACAAAATATTTGTCACTGAATTTGAGTATTATAAATAGCCTTATTCTCCCATAATAAATATCGTAAATATACGTTTCACATTTTAAACGATTATTTAAAATTTGTTTATTATTTAACTTCTAAAATCTTAAAAAATGAAATCTAATTATATCTTTCTTATTTTATTTATGAATTTAATAGGTTACAGCCAAACTGCAAAAGAGCAGAGAGACCCATTGTATCAAAACGATTATGAATCTGAATTAGTGTATGAAAATAGTTCCATCATCATTTCAAAATATAAATCTTCTACTATTAACGAAATTAGTTTGGTTTTAAAAACTGAAGCAAAAAAATGTCCGGATTCCAATGGGATTCATTTAACTCTTTCAGATGGAGAAGTATTGAAATTTGATAATTTAGAAATCAATTGTACAACTTTGGAAGCAGGAAGATTTAATTTAATGGGAAGCATTATCTTGACACCGGAATTGTATAAAAAATTATCCGAAAGCGAAATTAATGAATTTAGATTAGGCAACCAAAAAGTTCCGGTTGTGTATAAAGAAAAAGAAGAAAGTCTGAAAGGATTATTTAAATTTTCAGAAAGTTTTTAAACTATTTTTTTTGAATTTATTTTCAAAATAAAACTCCGTAAAGAAGGCCTTCACGGAGTTTTTTTATATAATTATATATACACTAATCAGTAGAATAATTTTTTTTTATGCATCCGGTAACGGATCACCCACTTTAATATCACAACGGTGATGCGGTTGACCATGTGCCGGATTATTTTTTGGTTTTGGACCCGTAGCATTGGCTGTTGTAGAAGCCGGTGTTGCTGTAGGTTTAACTTGTTGAGTTGGCGTTACTTGTTTTGCAGGAGCAGGTGCTGCCGCTACTGGCTGAGTTGGATTAGCTTGTTGTTCGCTCTGAACTGTTTTGAAAAATGATTTTGGTGCATTTTGCTGAACCGGTGCAGGAGTAGTTCCTTGTGCGGGAGCAGAACCGTCTAAAGGTGCTCCAACTGCAATTTCACATTTGTGAAAAGGTTGTCCGTGGGGCGGATTTAATTTTGGTGGTTGTCCTGCCGGAGTAGCCGTTTGTGTAGCGGCGGCAGCCGGAGCGGGAGTTGTGGTTATATTTGAAACATCATTTGCAGCAGGTGTTTCAGTCGCCGTTGTTTCTGTTTTTTGCTCTGTAGAAGCAGGTGCTTCCTCTGTTTTTTTACATGAAGTAAAGAAAAGTGAACTTCCCAAAAGGAAAAGTAGTATCGATTTTGATTTCATAAGGTTATTTTTTTCAATTTCAAATATAATAATTTAAAAATGAATGGCTTTTATTTTAACAAATTGTCTTAAAAATATGCTCTCAACTGAACACTTCCGGTATGAATTGTATCACTGGTTTCGCTCTTTCTTCCTTGGTAATTCACATTCACATCTAAATATTGCGTCAGGTTTTTTTGGATGAGTAATCGCCACGTTTGATTTCTTCCGGGTTGAAGTCCTTCCAACATTTGAAAGCCTACCGCAGATAATTCATCACCAGTAAAATCATTGTTGTATAGCGAAAACTCTCCGTTCATCGTAAATTTTTTCTCGCCTGCATACGTGAAGGACGTTCCTAACCTACTTTGATTTAGCGTTTCGCTGTTTCCCAGTTGATTTTCTTTGTTTTGAATTTCATAAAACACATCCAAACTCGTATTTTTTGAAAATAAATAACTCACTTTCGGAGCAATTTGATAGCCTAAAATATCAAAATTCCGTGCCGGAAAATTATCTGAAATGCTTTCGGTGGTAAACGTTTTCCCCGATAAGGCGAACAACCAACTTTTCTTTAATAAATGAGCATATTGCACTTGATGAGCAAAATTTTTATTTTCTTGTGAACCGATGGAAAGCAAATTTTTGGTTCTGCTATTTAAAATAGAATAAGTTACCGAATGATTTTGTTTTCCTCTATTGTAAAAGAAACTGTTCATAAAACTAGAATTCAGTCCCAGTAGTTCCGATTCATCACTTTCAAACGGATTGAGGTTGAAGTTATCCGAATTTCGTTCAATTTTCCTATCAATTAAATACGATGTTTGGTTGTAGAAATAAGACAAAAACTTCTTAAATCCCGTCTCATTCTGCCAAATCGAAGGATTCAATGTCAGCGAAACTGAAAACTTATTTTGATGAGTTTTAATAAACACTTGATTCGGCAAAAATATCCGCACATATTTGGCTTGGTCGGGAAACGGAGCAATTTCAAATTCTTGTAGTTCCTGAATGCCGTTGCCGTTGTAATCATTCCACATAAAAACACCTTGACCGGGTTCTACTTCCAAATAGGTGAATTCCTGTTGTGGTAAAGTTCCCGAAGCGGTTTCATAAGCTGTTGTGAGCAAAAGTAATTGTTTAAAAAACCGATCGTTATATAAAATGCGTGAATTCAACGAAGGTTCGTTTGGTCGGGTTTCATCTTCAAATTGCAAGTTCCTGTAATTGATAAAAACACTTAAATCGCTTTTTTCAGTTTGCAGTAAACGTGATTTCAAGTAATAGGAATGTGACCGATTAACTCGCTGTACAAAACCATTTTGTAAACTGTCGTTTACACGATGTAAATAACCTACTTCCATAAAAACTTTCGTAGAATCGCCTCTTCCCACAAATCCGCCATATTCCAAAAAGCGTTGGCTAAGGGGAGAAAAAGTATTTGTAGCGATTATTTTTTCGCTATTGTCTTCCAACCGAAGTGTTCCTCCAATCCAATTTTTTTTCCAATCATATTTCGCTTGGGTTTCGCTTCTGGCAAAAGTGGAATTGGCAAATGAACCATCACTTTTCATCAAACTGCTATTGTTTACAAGTGTCCAATTTTTGTGACGGAAGCGACCATTCAAAACATGCCGAATTCCTGAAAAATTATCTGAGAAGTCCAATTTTTCTAATTGATAATTGGCAAAACCTTTTTCAGGATGATTCCATCGCAAACCGGAAATTACCAAACTTTGATTCCCTATTGGAGAAGTCAGATTCCAATCGCGATCAAATTCTATCGTAAACAAACGTTCAATGGTTCTAAAATCTCTGTCCACAAATTGCACATTGGCAAACGCATCCAATGTCCAATTTTTGGAAAAAAGACGTTGGCTGGCATTAAGTCTACCTGCAATTCCTTGGTTGTCGTCGTTATCTAAATTGGAATATAAATTCAAGTCATTGTTGCTGATTCCCACTTCAAAATCAACATTCGTTTTGTCAGACGGATTGTATTTTCCCATCACCGTAGCAATTTGAATTTTGGTCGGAGCAATGAGTCGAATAATGGGTTCATAATTTCCTTGCGGAATGCCACCTACCGGGGCCACATATTCATAAATTCGTCCCACAGCTTGGTTGTTGGCTAAAACGTAATTTCCTTGGTTATTTCCCACCAAAGAAAAACGAACATTGTATAAAACGTCTTCCGGATTATTGGAAAATTCGAAGATTTCAACACCTGAAATTTGTATTTTTCGATATAAAATTTTGTTTTCCGAAAACGTATCTTCATAAGCAGAAGGAGCATTCATTAAGTTGATATTATCGCCTGCGTTTTTGAGAATTTCAACTTGTTCTTCAGATAAATCTTGTTGCAAAGGTTGATTTTTGACATCATTTTCAGAATAAATAAATCCGCCAATACTCCATTTTTCGCGTTCATGTGTTACGCCGCCATAGGTGACAAATCGGGTGAAACTGCGGTCGGAATATTGGTATTCAATGTTAATCCGCATTTCAGAATTGATGGGAAAAAGCGAAGTAAATGTAACTTCTCCTGCATTGTAATCAATAGTGTACTGATTGTTTTCGCCACGTTGCAAGAGAACTCCGTTGACAAAAACGCGTTCGGAACCGGAAATAACTAACACATATAATTCTCCATTATTACCCCGAAGTTTATACGGACCTTGGTTTCCTTCCTGACCCACAAAAGTGCTTTTGGCATATTGTCCACGGACGAGAGCTGCTGAAGCAAAAATTGTGGTTTTATTTCCTTCTTCGCCCAGACGAAATTGTGTGGATAAACCTTGCACTTTTTTATTAAAATTTAAAAAGCGAGATTGCCGATTTTCCAAAAATAAATCACCGGCACGAATGTTCCATTTTTCGGAATATAATTCGATGAAAATTTGATCAAATTCATCTAATTTTTGTGAATAACCGCCTTCTTGCAATGGAATATTACTGTCTTGAATAGAAGCTCGCAAACTTACTTTGTCCGAAAGTTTTCCGGCAATTTGCAAATCTAAATTGGAATTGACTACTGCATTTTGGTTGTTTCCAATAGTTACGCCTCTTGTAATACTTCCCGAAGTGGTGAGTCCGTCAAACGGTTTGAAGCTGTTGATTCGGTCTTTGGAAAGCGAATATAATTGACCGTTTCCTCTGGAGTTGGGAACCACTTTACTTTCGTCGTAAACGCTATACGTTTTAGTTAAATATTCAGGAAAAGCTAGGTAGCGAACTGTTAGTGTATCGTTGGATTGAAAATTATTTTTAAAAACAAGCGTTCCTTTTTGAAAGTTGACGTTGTAAAAAGTAGTGTCAATCGGATTGCCATTTCCATCTAAAACTTTAAAAAACTCTTTGTTAATACTCACTTTTTCGAGCGAAATCGTATCTGTTGATACGGTAATTTTTTTCTTTTTATAAGGTGTTTCGCTTTCCTGAGCCCACAACCCGGAAACCATCAGCAGCAACATCCCTAAAAAGCAATTTTTCAACATAGTTATACTAACTCTAAAAATTCAAAAGTAGTATTTTTTAGGGGTTAAAAGTGTGGTTTGGGATGGAATAAATTGGGAATAGTTGATTGAAAATAGTCAATTAAAATAAAATGAAAATCAATCAGAAGTTTTTAGAATTTGAAATTTTATACAAAACTCAGCAAATATCCCAAGAAAGATCCACCCAAAACAACAAAAGCACTATTTATTTTTCGGTAGCCAAAAGCAATAGCAATACTTAGAATTGCGATTAGAATTGTTCGCCAATCGGTAATTGTATCTTTTCCCATATCAAAACAAACAGCCACAATAATGGCTACTGAAGCGACATTAACAGCATCCAAAAAGGCTGAGAATAATGTGGAATTTCGCATTTTTTTCACAATCGGATTAAGCAAAGCAACAAATAGGAAGGATGGTAAAAAGATGGCAATCGTAGAAACAACAGCTCCGGTAAATCCGTTAATTTGATACCCGATAAACGTTACCGAAGAAAAAACGGGTCCGGGGGTAAATTGCCCAACTGCTATGGCATCAATTAATTGCTGACGGGTTAAAAGCCCTGTTGAAACTAATTCCGTATCCAAAAAAGCAAACAATACATAACCACTTCCATAAAGAATTGCTCCAATTTTCAGAAAAATCCAAAATAGATTTGCGTTAGTTGCCGAAAGTAAAGTAGTGTTGGTAATTTGCAATAAAGTTAATGGTAGAAAACTCGGTAGACTATTTTGTTTATTACTTCGAATGTAGGCCAAAAACAAAGCAAAAAAACCGGCTCCAAACATCAAATAAATTTCGTTTATTTTGAATAGTGAAGCCATCAAGACGATTATTCCAATGATGATTAATTCTATTGACTTGAGCGATTTTTTTGCCAAAGGGAAAATAGCTCCTAAAATAATGGCAATAATCGCAGGTTTTATACCATAAATAAAAGGTTGCACAGCAGGAAGCTCGCCATATTGTTTGTATAAATAAGCAAAAATTCCGGTGATGAAAACCGCCGGAAGAATAAAACAAAGTCCGGCTACAACCAATCCTTTCCAACCGCCTTTTTCGTGGCCAATGTGCATGGTCATTTCGGTGCTGTTGGGTCCCGGAATTAGGTTTGTTGCTCCAATAAGGTCAAGAAAATGTTGTTCGGTTAGCCATTTTCTTTTCACGACCACTTCGTCTTGCATCATGGCAATATGAGCCGCTGGGCCACCAAAACCGATGACACCGAGTTTCAAAAAAAGTTTAGCTATGTCTTTTAAGGTGGCATTACTTTCCATTTTATAATAAGTGATCTGTATTTGGATACATTTTTAAAGTACTTCTATCTATTTCAAATTTGAATATACATTTTATAATCTGTTCATCTACTTTGTACTTTTTAGAATGAAAACTAAGCATTAAAAAAAACTAAGACTCTTTTTTTTCTTCAAACATCAACTCAATTTGACTGTAATAATTTTTCAGTTGTCGATTAAGTTTTTGAAAACGATAAATCCCAATAATAACCAATAAAATAGTTAGTCCTAAAGAAATGTATCCTATAAATTTAATGCTTTCAAAACCTTCTAACTGAATAATTGCAATTCCTCCTAGTAACAAATAAAGTGAAGATCTGATGTAAGAGAGTAGGGTTCTTTCGTTGGCCAGCTTGGTTCTTTCCATCGCCAAATAATCACGGAGAATGATTTCGTCACGATTTTCAAACTTGCTGGAAAAATTAAAGATTTTTTTGATATTCATTGCCATTTTAAGAAAAATCTAAATTGGTTTAAATATAAAGTTAAGCATAAAATCTTTTTTATCGAAGGAAGCATAAATAAAATTTGCAATTTTAAGTTTTATCGTTTGCAAATTCAGAACCCATTTCCCTATTTTTGAAATTTCAATAAAGCCAGAATGTTTAAACATTTTAAAATAATCAACCAAGAACCAATTCGTTTTGTGGTCGCTATTCCGACCATCAATCGAGCAGATTTATTGAACGAAGCTCTTGCTCACTATTTTACTGATTTTAAAGAAACACTCATCGTGATTTGCGATAACGGAAATCAGGAAATTGTCAGCCGTGAACATAATTTTGTTATTCATAGACCTGAAACCAATTTAGGAGTAGCCAAAAGTTGGAATTTGCTGATGGAATTTGCCGAAAAACAAAAAGCCACGCATGTATTAATGCTTAACGATGATATTTATTTAGGCAAAACAGAAATCCAAATTCAATCTGTTTTACAAATTTGGAAAAACATGGACTTTATCAATTCCTACCAACAATGGAGTTCTTATATTCTTACTGTTAAGGCTTGGAAAGAATTTGGAAAATTTGATGAAAATATTTTTCCTGCCTATTTTGAAGATAATGATGCTCACTATCGCATGAAACTACTTGATATGAATATGGTTTATACGGAAAAACTCAATCCGGTTATTTTTCGAAATTCGATGACGATCGATAAAGATGAGACACTTAATGAGAATTTTTTGAAAAACCGATCCTATTACATCAAAAAGTGGGGTGGTGTTCCCGATAAAGAAAAATACCTTAGACCATTCAATTCTATTCCGGTAGAATTGAAATAAAAAAAGAGCTGTTTAATTACAAAACAGCTCTTTTAATGAAAAAACAGTAACACTTTTATTTTGGCATCACTACGGTATCAATGGCGTGAATTACACCGTTTGAAGCAGCTACATCAGCAATTACTACTGTAGCTTTTCCTCCGTTTGCATCAGTCAAAATTACTTTTCCATCGGTTAGACTTAATGTGATTTTTCCCCCTTGAAGGGTTGTAACTTCAAATTTTCCATTGTTTCCATTGATGGCTTCAACTACCTGAGCAGCTTCAAATTTTCCGGCTACAACATGATAGGTTAGCACAGAAGCTAATTTTTCTTTATTTTCAGGTTTTAGTAGAGTTTCTACAGTTCCTGCAGGAAGTTTTTCAAATGCAGCATTTGTTGGAGCAAATACGGTAAATGGGCCTTCGCCACTTAAAGTTTCTGCTAATTCTGCTGCTCCAACAGCAGTTACTAAGGTGCTGAAATCTGCATTACCCGAAGCAACGCCAACAATGTTTGGTGTTTCAACTACTTCAACCGGTTCTTCTACAGTTACAACTTCTTCTACAGCTTCTTCTTTTTTAGCTTCGCCACATGAGGTTACAAGCATTCCAACGAGTGACAAGATAGTTAGTGATTTGATTAATTTCATTTTAGTTTTTTTTATAATTAGATTGTAAATGTAGAGCATTAATTAGTTTTGTTTAACATATTTAACAAAAGATTAAACAAAGTTTATCGGTCGTAATTAATTATTTACAATTTAGTTTCCTGAGATGCCTCCTTCGTCGGCATGACAAGATTGGGGTAACCCGCAACCCGCAACTTGAAACCTGAAACAAAAAAAACTACTCCCTCGTAACCACCTGCAACGTCTCTCTACTAATCTGCTTTACCAAAACTTCCTTGTTTTCTTCTACAGTCTGAGCTGCTTTTTCTGTAAAATGACGAATCGTGTACAACGAAACATTTTCGTTATACGAAACCTTGAACTTTTTAGAAAGAACCGTTTTCAACTCAGGAAAGTTCCCAAATTTATCCTCAATACACACCGAAAAACTAATCGCAGTATTCTGAATCAAACTCACTTTCATTTTATAATCGTGAAACAACGCAAAAATCTCGCTGATATTTTCCTCCATAATAAACGAAAAATCAATCGACGAAAGCGAAATCAACAATTGATTCTTTTTCACAATAAAACACGACGTTTGTGGTTCCAAATCCGCTCCCTTATACACTCTCGTACCCGGTAACAGCGGATTAACAAACGACTTCACAAACAACGGAATCTCCTTTTTTTGCAAAGGTTGCAGCGTTTTCGGATGTATAACCGAAGCTCCGTAAAACGCCAACTCAATCGCTTCGCGATACGAAATCTGATTCAGCAAAATAGCATTATCAAAATACCTCGGATCGGCATTCAAAACACCAGGAACATCTTTCCAAATCGTCACACTTTCCGCATTCAAACAATACGCAAAAATAGCCGCCGTATAATCCGAACCTTCACGACCCAATGTTGTAGTAAAATTATTTTCATCCGAACCTAAAAAACCTTGCGTGATATTCAACGATTTTCGTTTTACATTCTTCGAAATTAGTTTTTGCGTTTGCTCCCAATCCACAATCGCATCACGATACGTCGCATCGGTTTTTATAAACTGACGAACATCCAACCAATTGTTTTTCAAGTTACTATGGTTAAAATAATGACTCACAATCGTCGTCGAAATAATCTCCCCATAACTCACCACCTGATCATACACAAAGTTATAATTCGGCGATTTATTGTGACTCAAAAAATAATCCAACTCTTCAAAATGAGCATTCACCGCTCTATAAACCGGATGTTTATCGTCTTCAAACAATTCCAACAAAATCTGGTTATGGTACTTTCGCACTTCCTGAATCGATGCTTTCAACTCAGCCGATTTCTCAAAATAATGCTTAATCACAACTTCCAACGCATTCGTGGTTTTTCCCATCGCAGAAATCACGAGTAATACATCATCGTGCCCCACTTTTTGCAACACAGACAATACGTTTTTTACACCTTCGGCATCTTTCACGGATGCTCCTCCAAATTTGAATATTTTCATGAGTTCAATTAGTCAATTTGCCTATGTGGCAATTAGTCAATTAGTTATTTTTCAAAAATTTTTCGATTCCTTCCTCATCCATCTGCACCACTCGCCAATCATCCAACAACTTCGCACCCGATTTTTCATAAAATCGAATCGCCGGTTCATTCCAATCCAGCACATTCCATTCAATGCGTCGCACCCCGTCTTTCTTGCCTTGCTTCATAATTTCGGTGTACAATGCCAAACCCGCTCCGGTGCCACGATGAGCTTCCTTCACAATCAAATCTTCCAAATGAATCGTCTTCCCTTTCCAAGTCGAATACCGATAATAATACAACGCCATTCCAATGATTTCACCATTCAATTCGGCCACAACCGTTTGAAACAGTGGCTTTTCTCCAAAACCATCACGTTCTAAATCGGCAACCGTAACGACTACTGCATCAGGTTCTTTTTCAAAAACAGCGAGTTCCTGAATCAATCCTAACACCGCCGTCATATCGCTTAGTTCTCCTTTTCTAATGTTCATTTTTTTTCAGAAGCTATTCCCGCCATCCGCTACAAGTCCTCGCCCCAGAGCTAAAAATACTATAAACCGGCAAGAGCTTCCGCTGGTCGCTTTGCCGCTTTAAGCATTTTAAAGCTCTGTTGCTGCGGGCTTACCGCTACTGTCAGGGCTATTAATCGTGCACAAAAGTACAATTCTTTAACATAACACAATAATAATCTGGTTTGTATCACAAAAATTTCGATATTTGTGCCACTAATACAACTACAACGTTTGCGAAATGGAAGAAAGAAACAAAACACTGGGTGAGTTCATCATCGAAAAGCAAGAAGAATTTCAATACTCAACAGGAGAATTATCACGAATCATCAACTCCATCAGACTAGCAGCCAAAGTAGTGAACTACAAAGTAAACAAAGCCGGATTGGTTGATATCGTAGGAGCAGCAGGCGAACAAAACATTCAAGGAGAAGACCAACAAAAGCTAGATGTTTATGCTAACGAAGTCTTTATTCAAACCCTTATCAACCGAGAAATTGCGTGCGGAATCGCGTCTGAAGAAAACGATGATTTTATCACTGTGGCCGGTAGCGACAATAGTCATAACAACAAATATGTCGTTTTAATGGATCCACTTGACGGTTCATCTAATATTGATGTAAACGTTTCTGTTGGAACTATTTTCTCCGTTTACCGCCGTAAAACTCCTATGGGAACACCTGTAGCAATTGAAGATTTTCTTCAACCCGGCGTGAGTCAAGTAGCAGCCGGATATGTAATTTACGGAACTTCAACAATGTTAGTATATACCACAGGTCACGGTGTAAACGGATTTACGTTAAACCCGGCGATTGGTACATTTTACCTTTCCCACCCAAATATGCGTTATTCCGAATCAGGAAATATTTACTCAATTAATGAAGGAAACTATGTTCATTTTCCGCAAGGTGTAAAAGATTATTTAAAATATTGTCAGTTGGAAGAAGAAGATCGTCCGTACACTTCCCGTTATATCGGAAGTTTGGTTTCCGATTTTCATAGAAACATGATTAAAGGCGGAATTTATATTTACCCAACAAGTTCAAAAGCTCCAAATGGTAAACTTCGTTTATTATACGAATGCAACCCAATGGCCTTTTTAGCAGAACAATCCGGTGGAAAAGCGTCTGACGGCTTCAACCGAATTATGGAAATTCAACCCACCGAATTACATCAACGTGTTCCCTTCTTTTGCGGTAGCCGAAAAATGGTAGAAAAGGCAGAAGAGTTTATGGCGAAATATAGATAACTTCTTACTCTTATTGGTTTAAAAGTTTAAAATTGTTTAAGAGTTTAAAAGTATACCACTTAGTCACAATAAAGCCCTGAAATTTCAGGGCTTTTTGCTAAGTATTTAAGATCTTACGTTTTTAAATTTAAACAAAGATTTCCGGTACAGTTTTATAAAAGTGACACCATCTATCAATTTGTTGAATAACTATACTATTAGTTAATTACAACCTGGAAAATCATTGCAGTCGAAATCGGCACAATCGATAAAACCATCTCCATCATCATCAATACCATTATCACAAATCTCAGTTAAACAATTTGGACTTTCCTCACAATCAAGATCCTCACAATCAATAAAGCCATCACCATCATCATCAATACCATTGTTGCAAATTTCAACTTTTGGATTTTTGTCGTCACTTGAGCAATTAGTAAAGAATATAAAAGAGGAAAGAAAATAAAAAAGAATTAATACTTTGAATTGTTTGTTTATTGGTTTCATAATTTTAAGTTTTTAGTTACTAAATTTTTGAAACAAAATGAAAATAAATTTAAACAATAAAAATGTAATTCTTTTGGTTTTTGATGTTAAAAATGCTTTTTTAAAAACAAAAGCCCTGAAATTTCAGGGCTTTATTATTATTTATTCATGTTTTGCATTTCAAACAAAAACGTATCCAAATCTACATTGAGTACTAAAAGTGATAAAGCTTTGTCAACAATATAATTCACGTTTCCTGGCGTAAATCCTAATGCCAAAGCAAATTTGATTAATATTTCTTTTTGTTTCGGCCCTAGTATATGATCGGTGTAAACCATTCTCGCCAAATCGTACAAACGCTCTAAACGGTGAATGTATAAATAAGGTGGATTAATTGGATATTTCATAGGATTATCCATAATTTCATCATATTCATCCTTAGATATTTCCAAGTTTTTGGCCAATTTATCAATAAATTCTCTTTCCTCCACGGTAATGTCACCATCGCTTAACGCCACACGTACAATGGCCGAAAAGTGACCTTTATTTCTATTTTTAAATCCGCTATCAAATAAATCTGAAATTGACATAAGTTTGCTTTAAATTATTGTGCAAATATAATTCTATTTCCAATTTTTTTTATGAAATCCGCAAAAATTCTTTTCAAAAATTCTTTTTCTTTAACATCATTTTAAAGGTTTCAATTCCAACAGTTTCAAAATAAATCGTAAGTTTGAACACCCTAAGTTTTAAAATCTATTAATCTATGTCAGAATTCTGGTTATACTTTAACATTGGTCTTCAACACGTCCTCGATATTGACGGCTACGATCACGTGCTTTTTCTCATCGCCCTAACGGTTCCTTATGCTTTTAAAGACTGGAAACGTGTGCTCATTTTGGTCTCACTTTTTACGTTAGGTCATACGTTGGCTCTTATGCTTTCCGTTTTTGAAGTTGTCATTATTAAAGCTAGTTTGGTCGAATTTCTTATTCCGATTACTATTTTAATTACTGCATTTTTTCATCTTTTTACAGCCGGAAAATCGGGTAAAAAAGAGAGTATTACGTTCGTTGCATTTGTCACTTTGTTTTTCGGAATTATTCACGGATTAGGTTTCTCTAACTATTTTAAATCCATTTTACCCGGTGAAAAAGTTGATAAATTAGTGCCACTTTTAGAATTTGCACTCGGAATTGAAGTAGCTCAAATCATAGTTGTATTAATTGTTTTACTTTTGTCGTATATTGTTCAAACATTTTTCCGTTTTTCTAAGCGGGATTGGACATTGGTTATGTCGTCCTTCGTGATTGGAGTAGTTCTTCCAATGATCATCGGCAGCGACATTTGGAAAGGATAAAGTTATACAATGGATGTTAAAAAATGAATAAAAAGAAATTAAATAAATATGACAAAGCCTACCTTCGTATTGCTAAAGAATGGAGTCGTTTGTCGTATTGCAAACGCAAGCAAGTAGGTGCCATTATCGTGAAAGACCGAATGATTATTTCGGATGGTTACAACGGAACACCGTCGGGTTTTGAAAATTGTTGCGAAGACGAAAATAATATTACAAAATGGTATGTGCTTCACGCAGAGGCAAATGCAATTTTAAAAGTTGCCGGTTCAACCCAATCTTGTGAAGGAGCCACACTTTACATCACCTTATCTCCGTGTAAAGAATGCAGTAAACTCATTCATCAATCCGGAATAAAAAGAGTGGTGTATCACGCGGGTTACAAAGATGATAGCGGAATTCAATTTTTAGTAAAAGCAGGTGTGGAAGTAGAATTAATTGAAGAATTAGAATAATCTTTTCTTGAGTAAGAAAACAGACAGTGAAAATCAAAAAAATATATTGGCCAATTGTACTCTTTTCTGCTATTGCATTAGGAGTGATTGTGGGAGGGAAATTAAACACATTTTCTCCTCAGGCTTCTTATTCGCCAAATAGTCACAAAAGTAAACTCAACCGTTTAATCGATTTTATCGAAAGAGACTATGTAGATCAGGTTGATACGGATAGCATTGTTGATTTAACCGTAAACGGAATTTTGGAAAAATTAGACCCTCACTCCGTTTACATCTCAAAAAGTGAATTTGATGAAGTTTCAGAATCAATGCGTGGTGATTTTGTGGGAATTGGCGTGAATTTTTATATGTATAAAGATTCTGTAGCTGTAATCAAACCTCTGCATGGCGGACCTTCAGAAAAAGCAGGAATCAAGTCCGGAGATAGAATTTTGTATGCCGACAAGTATAAATTATTTGGAAGAAAATTGCCAAACGATTCTCTTTTTCCAAAATTAAAAGGCGAAGTAGGTTCAGAAGTTACGCTGACACTTTTTAGAAAAAGCGAAAACAAACAACTTAAAGTCAAATTAAAACGCGATGTCATTCCGATAAAAAGTGTGGATGTTGCTTTGATGATTGAACCTGCTATTGGCTATATAAAAATCAATCGATTTGCCGAATCAACATACAAAGAATACAAGGAGGGGCTTTTAAAACTCAAAGCAAAAGGAGCAAAAACCATCGTGATTGATGTGCGAGACAATGGCGGTGGCTATTTAGACCAAGCCGTTAAAATTGCCGATGATTTTCTGGTAAAAGATGCTCCCATTGTTTCCACCAAAAATAAAAAAGGACGAGTTGATAAAACAAAAGCAACGAGTGGCGGACTTTTTGAAAGCGGTAAAATAATTGTTTTAATCAACGAAAATTCAGCTTCTGCTTCCGAAATTTTAGCCGGAGCCATTCAGGATAACGACAGAGGTCAGATTATCGGGCGACGTTCCTTCGGAAAAGGGTTGGTGCAACGCGAAATGGATTTAGGAGATGGTTCGGCTGTTCGTTTAACTGTTGCCAGATATTATACACCTTCCGGGCGTTCTATCCAAAAACCGTATGTAGAAGGAAATGAAGATTATTTCAACGAATTTGAAAAGCGTTTTTACAGCGGAGAATTATACGAAAAAGACAGCATTAAAGTTGCCGACAGTTTAAAATTTAAAACTCTAAAAGGCAGAACGGTGTATGGCGGTGGCGGAATTATTCCCGATGTTTTTGTACCATTAAACGGAAAACACGGTGATGAAGCCACCGAAATGTTAATGCAATCAGGAATTGTAAGCTATTTTGTGTTTGAACAATTAGACCAAAACCGAAAAGAATTTGGAGGATTGTCTTTTGAATCATTTAAAAAGAAGTTCGAAGCAACTAACGTATATGTTGATAAATTTGAAAATTACCTCAAATCAAACGGAGTTTCACTCAATTTAGAAAGCCACAAACCAATGGTGAAAAATTATTTGATGGCAGAATTTGCTCGTCAATTGTTTGATGAAGAAAAATACTTTGAAATTCGATTGAAAAACGATTTGATGATTCAGGAGGTTTTGAAGAAGTAAACTTTTTGTTTCAAGTTTCAAGTTTTGCAACCAACAACTATTTCTTCGTACTATCATGCACCTGAACGTGCACACCACCATTCCACAACGTTAAAATATCGGTCGCCACAGCAGCACCACTTCCGGCAGCAATAGACAACTGACTTCGCCACCCGGCCAAAACGCCACAAACATAAATTCCGTCTTTTACTAAATGATCGTGGTTTTTCAATTGAATGCGGTTTTTCTCAGGATTTGCTTTTTGATGTGGTATCACAAATTCTTCCAAACCTTCAATTGTAAAAGGATTTCCTGCTCCAATGCCAATCACAACTAATTTTGTGTAATATACATTTTTGTTGGTTGTTACCGAAAAATTTCCGTTTTCACCTTCGATTTTCAGCACTTTTTCGTTTGGAATTTGTTGAATATGCGGATAAATCGATGATAAATGAGCTAAACTTTCTGTTAATAATTCACTCCCTAACTTTCCGGCTTCAATGCCATACGCATTATTAAACAAAGCATCTTGTAAAGAAGAAGCTTTTTGGTGTGAAATCAATGCGATTTTTTTGTCGGAAGCAAATGGTTTTGAATGAGCGGAACCAAGCAAAAGAGCACAAGAAACTCCTGAAACGCCACCGCCAATGATGAGTACATCCAACATATTTATTGATCTTTCAGTTTGTCTTCAATCGACTTAGACATTCTAAAAATAAGAAGGATAATAATCGCACAAAACGCAGCAACAATTCCGATTAGGGCAATCATACTTTCTTGTTCAAAAAGATTACTAAAATCCAATTGAGTCACATTAAAGATGATTAATCCGAAAGCCAATGCAATAATGATGTAAGTGAAAATCTTCATTTATAATAAAATAATAATACAAAGGTAAGTTTAATCAAACTATTCAAAAAGACCTTTAACATTAGCCGCAAATAATTTAACAGCAATGGCAAGTAGCACAACGCCAAACACTTTTCGAATTACACTAAGTCCGTTTTTGGTAAGAAAACGCTCAATTCTGGCAGAAGATTTTAATACACCATACACCAAAATAATATTCAGTATAATGGCGATGATGATATTAATTGTTTGAAATTCTGCTCTTATTGAAAGTATAGTTGTCATCGTTCCTGCACCGGCAATCAACGGAAAAGCAATCGGTACAATTGAAGTGGAACCATGATCTTCATCACGGTATAATTTAATTCCTAAAATCATTTCCAAAGCCAAAAAGAAAAGCACAAATGAACCGGCAACGGCAAAAGAGTTAATGTCGATACCAATTAATTTCAAGATTGTTTCTCCCACAAATAAAAAGGCAATCATAATAATAGCGGCTACAATCGATGCTTTTTCAGATTGAATATGACCTGCTTTTTGACGTAAATCGATAATAATCGGAATGCTTCCCACAATATCAATTACGGCAAAAAGCACCATTGTTGCTGTAAAAATTTCTCTTAAATCTAATTCCATGACCTTCAGTTTTCTGCGGCAAAAATAGCCTTTTTAATCACTATCTTCGTGAAAATTGAGTTAATTATTTAACGCATTTCAACCGAAGAATCAAACATTCCTTTGTACCTTTGCATCATCATTCTGACAATAATTTATGTTTCAATTAGGTAAAACCATCGTTTCAGAAGAAATTCTGGAAAAAGAATTCGTTTGCAATCTAACCGCTTGTCATGGAGCTTGTTGCGTAGACGGCGATGCCGGTGCACCCTTAAGTGAAGATGAAACTAAAATTTTAGAAGAAATTTATCCGAAAGTAAAACCCTTTCTTCGAAAAGAAGGAATCGAAGCCATAGAAAACCAAGGAACCTGGATTAAAGGTGAAGACGGCGAATTTGAAACACCATTAATCGACGGGAAAGATTGTGCCTACGTTATTTTTGACGGAAAAACCGCTTTATGCGGAATCGAACAAGCCTATAACCAAGGAATTGTTTCTTGGAAAAAACCGGTTTCCTGTCATCTTTATCCAATTAGAGTGAAAGACTTCTCCGATTTTGCTGCTGTGAATTATCACCGTTGGGATATTTGTAGTCCGGCTTGCTCTCTTGGAAAAGAATTGGAAGTTCCGGTATACAAATTCGTTAAAGAAGCATTGGTTCGAAAATTTGGCGAAGAATGGTATCACGAACTCGAAAAAGTGGGCGAAGAATATCAAAAAGGGAAGTAAATTTTCCGCTAATTTTCCTTATCAATAATTTCTTAAAATAGTAAAATTTCCCTCGCGACCGCTAATGAGTTGGTTTTTAAATTGCTGATTAACAGGTTTTTAATCAAGTAATTATAAAGTAGGAAAAAAACTAACCGTTGTTAAAAACTATCCCCGATTGTGAATAAGTTTGACTTTCATTTACCAATTTGAATTGCAATCTTTGTAACTCTTAATTACCAATTAATAATCCTCAAAAATAACTTAACATAGAAAAGATGGCAGCAGTAGAACCAATTTTGCAAGAAAATAAAGACAGATTTGTAATTTTTCCAATCAAACACCACGACATTTGGGAATGGTATAAAAAGATGGAAGCGAGTTTCTGGACCGCAGAAGAAATCGATTTACACCAAGATTTATCCGATTGGAATACAAAATTGAATGAAGATGAAAAGTTTTTCATCAAACACATTTTAGCATTTTTCGCTGCTTCTGACGGAATTGTAAATGAGAACTTAGCCGAAAACTTCGTAAACGAAGTACAATATCCGGAAGCAAAATTTTTCTACGGTTTTCAAATTATGATGGAAAACATCCACAGTGAAACCTATTCGTTGTTGATTGACACGTATGTGAAAGACGAAAAAGAAAAAGACCAATTATTTCACGCATTAGATGTATTTCCGGCTATTCAAAAGAAGGCAAATTGGGCATTAAAATGGATTGGTTCCGATTCATTTGCTGAACGTTTAATTGCGTTTGCAGCTGTAGAAGGAATCTTCTTTTCCGGTGCATTTTGTTCGATTTTCTGGTTGAAAAAACGTGGTTTAATGCCGGGACTGACTTTCTCAAACGAATTAATTTCACGTGACGAAGGTGTTCACTGTGATTTCGCCGTTCACTTGCACAATCATCATTTGGTGAACAAAGTATCAAAAGAAAGAATCAAAGAAATCATTACCGATGCGTTAACCATTGAGAGAGAATTTATTACCGAATCACTTCCTGTAAGTTTAATTGGAATGAATGCCACATTAATGACACAATACTTAGAATTTGTAGCCGACAGATTATTAGTAGAATTAGGATGCGAAAGAGTGTACAATTCTTCTAACCCATTTGATTTTATGGATATGATTTCGCTACAAGGAAAAACCAATTTCTTTGAAAAACGCGTAGCAGAATACCAAAAAGCAGGTGTGATGAATACGGATTCAGATTCACAAAAAATTAGTTTCGACGCCGATTTTTAGAGATTGCCACTAAGAAGGTAAGACACAAAGTTTCATCTTAGCCAACATAGTAAATACTATATTTTCTTTGTCAAAGTTTCAAACTTTGACAAAGATTCAATATAAAAATACCGGGATTAGTTTCCCAAAAATCAACTAACAAATAACCTAAAATAGAAAAGGGATTTTCTGTTTTAAAAAACATGTAACAGTATGTATGTAGTAAAAAGAGACGGTCACAAAGAACCGGTAATGTTTGACAAAATCACAGATAGAATTAAAAAACTATGCTATGGATTAAATGATTTGGTCGATTCTGTAAAGGTCGCCATGCGAGTGATAGAAGGATTGTATGACGGTGTAACTACATCAGAATTAGATAATTTAGCGGCAGAAACCGCAGCCTCGATGACGATTGCTCATCCCGATTATGCACAATTAGCAGCTCGTATTGCTGTTTCTAACTTACACAAAAACACCAAAAAATCGTTTTCAGAAACAATGTCTGATATGTACCACTACGTGAACCCACGTACAGGACAAAAATCGCCGTTACTTTCTGATGAGGTGTACGAAGCAATCATGGCCAATGCAGAAACATTGGATTCTATGATTATTTACAACAGAGATTTTAATTATGATTATTTCGGTTTCAAAACATTAGAACGTTCGTATTTACTAAAAATAAACGGAAAAATTGTTGAAAGACCACAACATATGTTGATGCGTGTTTCGGTTGGAATTCATTTGAATGACATCGAAGCAGTGAAAGAAACCTACGAATTAATGTCGAAAAAATTCTTCACGCACGCAACACCAACTTTATTCAATGCCGGAACACCAAAACCGCAAATGTCATCATGTTTCCTATTGACTATGAAAGATGACAGCATCGACGGAATTTATGATACATTAAAACAAACCGCTAAAATCTCGCAATCAGCGGGCGGAATCGGACTTTCTATTCACAATGTTCGTGCAACCGGATCCTACATTCGTGGCACAAACGGAACTTCTAACGGAATAGTTCCAATGCTCCGTGTTTTCAACGATACAGCTCGTTACGTTGACCAAGGTGGAGGAAAAAGAAAAGGAAGTTTTGCCATTTATTTAGAAACTTGGCATGCTGATATTTTCGAATTTCTAGATTTGAAAAAGAATACCGGAAAAGAAGAAATGCGTGCCAGAGATTTATTCTTTGCGATGTGGACGTCTGATTTATTTATGAAACGCGTGCAAGATGATGCATCGTGGACCTTAATGTGTCCAAACGAATGTCCTGGTTTGTGTGACGTTTACGGCGATGAATTTGAAACATTATATACTTCGTATGAAGCCGCCGGAAAAGGTAGAAAAACCGTTCGTGCTCGTGAACTTTGGGAAAAAATCCTCGAATCGCAAATCGAAACCGGAACACCGTATATGTTGTACAAAGATGCAGCGAACCGAAAATCAAACCAGAAAAATTTAGGAACCATTCGTTCGTCAAATTTATGTACGGAGATTTTGGAATACACAGCTCCTGATGAAGTAGCGGTGTGTAATTTAGCCTCTATTTCGCTACCAATGTTCATCGAAAACGGCAAATTTGATCATCAAAAATTATACGATGTAACCAAACGTGTAACTCGTAACCTAAACCGCGTAATCGACCGAAATTACTATCCGGTTCCCGAAGCAGAAAATTCAAATATGCGTCACCGTCCAATTGGATTGGGAGTACAAGGTTTGGCAGATGCGTTCATCTTACTTCGCTTACCGTTCACCAGCGACGAAGCAAAACAAATGAATCAAGATATTTTTGAAACACTTTATTTTGCAGCCGTAACCGCATCCATGGAAATGGCAAAAGAAGAAGGACCGTATTCCACTTTCAAAGGATCGCCCATTTCGCAAGGAGAATTCCAATACAACCTTTGGGGATTAAAAGATAGTGATTTATCCGGTCGTTGGGATTGGGAAAGTTTACGAAAAGAAGTGGTAGAACACGGTGTAAGAAACTCATTGTTAGTCGCTCCAATGCCAACCGCTTCCACGTCACAAATTTTAGGAAACAATGAAGCATTCGAACCTTACACATCCAATATTTACACAAGAAGAGTACTTTCAGGTGAATTTATTGTCGTAAACAAGCATTTGTTAGAAGACTTAGTAAATCTAGGTTTGTGGAATGATACGTTGAAACAAGAAATCATGCGTCACAATGGTTCGGTGCAAAACATCGACGTTATTCCTCAAGATATCAAAGATTTATACAAAACGGTTTGGGAAATGAGTATGAAAGATATCATCGATATGTCACGTCAACGTGGTTATTTCATTGACCAATCACAATCCCTGAACTTGTTTATGGAAGGAGCAACCTACGCCAAATTAACCTCAATGCATTTCTATGCTTGGCAATCGGGTCTAAAAACCGGAATGTATTATTTGCGTACAAAATCAGCGGTTGATGCCATTAAGTTCACCTTAAACAACGACAAAAAAGCAGAGCCGGTAGAAGTAATCGAGCAACCAATTGTGGCCAAAAAATTAGAATCAATCGCGGTTTTAAACGAACCGGTCGAAATGACGCAAGAAGAATACCGAGCCATGATCGAAATGGCCAAAAACGCCGGTCCGGAAGATTGTGAAATGTGCGGATCGTAAAAGAGAATAGAATAAAGAAAATAGAGCATAGAAAATCAGCTGTTTACTTCGGTAAATGGCTGTTTTTTTTTGAAGCTATTTCCCGCTTTTCATTCCAAGTCCGTTTGTTGGGTTTGGTTCGGCTAAGCTCTGCCAAGAGCTTCCGTTGGTCGCTTTGGCAAAGCAAGCCTTACACAAACCCAACAAGCCGTGCTTTCCATTACAATCGGGGCTAGGCTTCAGTGCTCACTTAGCAGTTTTCAGTCGCAGTTTTCACGTAATCTTGTCATTCCGTAGGAATCTCAGTTTCAGTCCCAGTTTTCACACAATTTTGTCAGTCCGACGAAGTAGGACACGAGCGATAGCGAACTTGCGAAGCAATCTCATTTCTGTGTATTCTGTGCTTTCTGTGAGAAAAAAGTATTCAGTCGCAGTCATCAGTCGAAGTTTTGCCACAATCTTGTCATTCCGTAGGAATCTCAATCATCAGTCACAGTTTTCAAACAATCATTTCATTCCATAGGAATCCAAATTATCAATAACGAACCAATTTTTTTTAAATTTCTCCCATTTTTCTAATCTGTGTTCAAAACAACTTTCAACCCGCAACCTCCAAAACTTCATGTCAAATTCAATCAAATAGCACAATTTCATTTTCAATTCGTACCTTTGAAAGTCAATTTCCAACAAAAGAAAAATTACAACTCATTTAGTTACTCAATGAAATCCCTCCCAAAATCCCTTCACCAAAAACTCCTCCAACGAGAACAAAACAATGCTCTCAGAAAGTTAGTTTCACCTAATCACTTAGTCGATTTTTCCTCTAACGATTATTTAGGTTTTGCCAAAAACGAAGAAATTTTTCAGCAAACACATGACTTGTTAGTTTCCAGAAATTACAAAGTAAACGGAGCCACCGGTTCGCGATTACTCACTGGAAACCATTCGATTTATTCAGAAACAGAAGAATTCATTGCCCAATTTCATCAGGCCGAAGCAGCCTTAATTTTTAATTCCGGCTACGATGCCAACGTCGGTTTTTTTAGCTCTGTTCCGCAGCGAAATGATATTATTTTATATGACGAACTAAGCCACGCCTCCATCCGTGACGGCATTCAAATGAGTTTAGCCAAATCATTCAAATTCAAACACAACGATTTAGTTGATTTAGAAAATTTACTGACTAAGTTTTGCCCGACAACCGACAACCAACAACCGAAAACAGATAACAGACAACCGACAACCGACAACGGACAACAGACAACAGTTTTCATCATCACAGAAAGCATTTTCTCCATGGATGGCGATTCACCCGATTTAGAAAAATTGGTACAGTTGTCCGAAAAACACAACGCCTATTTAGTCATCGACGAAGCCCATGCTTTAGGAGTTTTTGGAAAAAACGGAGAAGGTTTAGTGCAACAGTTAAATTTACATAACAACGTTTTTGCCCGAATCATCACTTTCGGAAAAGCCTTAGGATGTCACGGTGCAGCCGTTTTGGGCAGTGAACAACTTAAAACCTATTTAACCAATTTTGCCCGAAGTTTTATTTACACCACCGGATTATCGCCCCATTCGGTTGCGACTATTTTTGTAGCCTATCAGCATTTGCCTAAAAGCGAGCAAGAAAGAGCAAAACTTTTTCAAAACATAAACTTTTTTAAGCAATCTATTTCAACTCGCAACTTTCAACCCGCAACCCGCAACCCTCAACTTTCATCCTCCTCAACCATCCATTCCATCATAATTCCTGGAAACGAGCGAGTAAAAATCATTGCACAACAACTCCAACAAAATGGCTTTGATGTAAAACCTATTTTGTCACCAACCGTTCCTGAAGGCCAGGAAAGATTGCGGTTTTGTTTGCACTCTTATAATTCTCAAAAAGAAATTTTTACTGTTTTAGATTTGTTAAGTACATTTGTGTTTTAAGCCACGGATAAAACTGATTTTAACAGATATAAACAGATGATATGACAAATTTATTACACAAATCAATTACAGATGCAATTTTAAAAGCCTATTACAACGTATATAATGAATTAGGCTCCGGTTTTCTTGAGAAAGTATATCAAAATTCCATGTTTTTTGAATTAAAATCGTTTGGACTTAAAGTTGAAGCTCAAAAGCAAATTAAAGTCTATTTTAAAAACCAACTTGTTGGAGATTTTTATTCAGATTTATTAATAGAAGACAAAGTAATTGTTGAGTTAAAAGCCACTGAGTTTCTCATGGATATTCACACAGCACAAATAATAAATTACTTAAAAGCAACACCCATTGAAGTAGGTATGTTATTAAATTTTGGAGAAGAACCGGAATTTAAAAGAGTGATTTACACAAATAATAGAAAAACGAGCATTTAAAATCAGCAATAATCCGTTCAATCCATATTATCCGTGGTTAAAAATAGAATGACATTATTTTAGTAGTCGTTGAAAAAAGGCGAGCTAAAAGCAGTATCATACTTATAATCTTTTCAAAAATCCTTGCAAACTTTGCGTATTCTTTGCGAACTTTGCGGTTAAACAACTACCATGAAATTATTCATCACCGGAATTGGAACCGACGTAGGAAAAACAATCGCTTCCACCATCATCACAGAAGCCCTTGAAGCCGATTATTGGAAACCCGTTCAAGCCGGAGAATTAGATTTTTCAGATAAAGATAAAGTGCAATCACTCATCAGTAATTCAAAAACTAAAATTCACGAAAATAGTTATGCTCTGCAAACGCCTGCTAGTCCACATTATGCTGCAGCTTTGGACGGAATTTCCATCGATATAAAAAAAATCACTGAACCTACAACTAAAAATCATTTGGTAATTGAAGGAGCAGGAGGCATTTTTGTGCCGTTAAACCAAACAGAAACTGTGATGGATTTAATTCAACCCGATTACAAAGTAATAATCGTTTCCCGTCATTATTTGGGAAGCATAAACCACACATTGTTAACGATTGAAGCCCTTCAAAACAGAAAAATTTCCATTGCCGGAATTATTTTTTCCGGAGATGAAAACGAAGCCACAGAATCTATTATTCTATCCAAAACAGGAGTAACTTTTTTAGGAAGAATTGACAACGAACCCTATTTTGACCAAAATGTAATTTCCTATTACGCCGAAAAGTTTAAAGAAAACCTTCAAAACCTCGTCTAAAAATCCAACAATCCAACAATCGAACAATCCAAAAATCCCCTCATGAACCTTTCTCAAAAAGACAAACTCTACAACTGGCATCCTTACACCCAACACCAAACCACCGGACTTTTACCGGCAATTGTAAAAGGTGAAGGTGTTTATTTGTGGGATGAAAATGGAAAAGAATACATCGATGCCATTTCCAGTTGGTGGGTCAATCCTTTTGGGCATTCCAACCCGATTATTGCCGATGCGATTTATAAACAACTAACTACGTTAGAGCATGTTTTGTTTGGTGGTTTTACGAACAAACCCGCTGTAGAATTAGCAGAAAAATTGATTTCTATTTTACCATCCAACCAAAAAAAATTGTTTTATTCTGACAATGGTTCAACTGCGGTGGAAATTGCCATTAAAGCAGCTTTGCAATTTTTTTATAATAAAGGAGAAAAGCGTACCAAAATCATTGCTTTTGAAAACGGATTTCACGGTGATACGTTTGGAGCGATGGCAGCTAGTGGCATTAGTTTTTTTACGGAAGCTTTTCAAGGATCGATGTTGGAAGTGGTTCGGATTCCGATTCCAACATCAGAAAACAATAGTTTGACTTTATTGGAAAATTTACTGCAAACCAATGAATTTGCCGCGTTCATTTTTGAACCTCTTGTGCAAGGTGCTGCCGGAATGGTGATGTATGAACCACAAGAATTAGATAAACTGATTTCGCTTTGCAAAAAAAATGATGTTTTCACGATAGCTGACGAAGTCATGACCGGATTTGGTAAAACAGGAAAAACCTTTGCCTGCGATTATTTATCTGAGCAACCCGATATGATGTGCTTATCAAAAGCCTTAACCGGAGGAACTATTCCAATGGCAGTGACGAGTTTTTCGCAACCAATTTTTGATGGATTTTTATCGGAAAACGTAAACAAAGCCTTATTCCACGGACACACTTTTACCGGAAACCCAACCGGATGTGCAGCGGCTTTGGCAGCGATTGAGTTACTTTTTTCCGCAACAATGCAGGAAAATATTGTTCGGATTGAAGAGCAACATTTGCAATTTAAAAAACGAATTGAGCTTCTTCCAAATGTTGAAAATACACGAGTTTTAGGCATAATTTTAGCTTTTGAAATTAAAAGAGAAACTTCCGAAAGCTATTATGGTGATTTCAGAAATAAATTATATGCTTTTTTTATCGAAAACGGCATCATTCTTCGTCCGGTGGGCAACACAATTTACATTCTTCCACCTTATGTTACCACCAATGAACAATTGGAAATAATTTATAAAACCATTGAAAAAGCGTTGGAGATAGTGTAAATTTGTATTTTATAAATTTCATTCAACTTTCTTTTTTGAACTCAAAAATTGCCATAACTTCTTTTGCTTCGGTTTCTCCTTTAGGAAATGATGCTGTTTCTGTGTGGGAAGCCTATCAATCGGAACAATCGTTAATCAAACCCAATCAGATAGGAACTTCTACTGTTTTTGCTTCTTCTTTATCGGAAGAAAATAAACAAAAAGTAGCTGCGTTGCGATTATCTGATTCAAAATATAAATTTTTAGACAATTCAGTATTGTTTGCCATTTTAACTTCGCGACAAGCTGTTGCAGTAGCCGAATGGAAATCGGAAGAAGTATTTGGAATAAACATTGGTTCTTCACGAGGAGCGACACAATTGTTTGAAAAACATCATGCCGAATTTTTATCCACCGGAAAAGCTCAAACGTTAGCTTCGCCAACCACCACATTGGGAAACATTTCCAGTTGGGTGGCTCAAGATTTGCAAAACAACGGTCCGGAAATTTCACATTCTATTACATGTTCCACTGCTTTGCATGCGTTGCTTAACGGAATTGCTTGGCTTGGTTCGGGCATGGCTGATAAATTTTTAGTGGGTGGGAGTGAAGCTCCACTTACGCCATTTACGATTGCTCAAATGCAAGCGTTAAAAATATATTCTTCGGCAGAAAGTTCAGATGCTTATCCTTGCAAAACCTTTGATTTTTCTAAAACAAAAAACACAATGGTTTTGGGAGAAGCCGCTGCCACAATTTGTTTAGAAAGCGGTGAAAACGAAAAAGCAATTGCTTATGTAGAAGGTTTTGGCTATGCTACTGAAAATTTAAAACATTCGATTTCCATTTCTGCTGAAGCAACTTGTTTTCAGAAATCGATGAAAATGGCTTTAGGGAAAATGAATCCGGAAGAAATTGATGTTATTGTGACGCATTCACCCGGAACGATTCAAGGCGATTTGAGCGAAATGAAAGCAATTGAAATTGTTTTTGGAAATTCAATTCCATTACTAACCAACAACAAATGGAAAATCGGACACACGTTTGGAGCTTCCGGTATGTTGAGTGTGGAAATGGCTTTGTTGATGATGCAACACAATCAATTTATTCAAGTTCCTTTTTTGAAATCTCAGCAACAAATTCGTTCGTTGCGAAAAATCATGGTAAATGCGGTCGGTTTTGGAGGAAACGCGGTGAGTATTGTTTTGTGTAAGGCATAAAAAAATCCGCAGTGTTCTTGCGGATTTTGATAGTATTTTTATTTTCTTAGAAAACCAATTTTCTTGTCACGATTTCATCATTCTCCAATTTTATTTTTACAATTAAAACTTGATTAGAAATGTTTAATTGATTTGAACTAAATGTATTTTGATTAATAGCTTCGTAGAAAGCAATCTCTTTTCCTGTTATATCAAAAACTGAAATTGCTTCAATTGAATTAGTAGGGGATTTAACTTCAATTGTTTTATTCGTTTTAATTACTTGCAGATTATTTTCAGCTAATGCTGGATTTTCAACACTTAATGTTTCGCTTGTAAATCGTAGTTCAAAACGGTCGTCAAATGTTCCGGGAGTGGCTTCAAAAGTAAAAGGAGCTACTTTTAAATCGTGGTATAATCCGGTTGTGTTATCAAATAAATACACATTTTGTTCTCCAAAAAATCCATCAACTTGTTCAATCGCAATGGACATTACACTCGAAATCGTACTTACATATCCAATCGGAATAATTTCAGTTTCTTCAAATGGCAACGCTTTTCCTTGAATGGATAGTTTATTTTCATCCAAAATAGAATAAATGCTAACAAAATTTCCGCCGTTCGTATGTTTTCCGTCAAAACCATAATCTAATCCGTTCGTTGCATCGTTTAAATAACCTAACAAAGTTTCGTGATAAGCTCCATTATCATTAGAAATATTCAACCACAAACGATTTTTTTCTGTTGTTTCAGAAGCTATAGATGGTGAAGAAAATCTAAAAAATTGATTATTATCTTCAATTACTCGCATACTGTTGTTAAATTGTGCTTGGTAGGTTCCGTTCGCTAAGTTACTTTTCACATTAATAAAAAATGCTTGTCCCGATGCTACTTTCCCTGTTGGAGCAACCGCACCTGTAATGGCAGATCGAGATGTTTTTACACCACCCGTAAGGTTATATGAAGCGTAATCGTCAGCTGTGTAATTATACGCTTGGTTGCCCGTAATACTATTGCTGATTGCCGTATTGTGTGTCCATAAATAAATAGTTCCGTCAAAAATTGCACTGTTTGTTGGATCTAAAATAAATTTGTCAATGTCAATGGCAGACGGATAAGGATTTCCAATCAAGTTATTCGTTTTAGTACCTTTTGATGCATCAACTGTAATAATTCCGTTATTGGCAGTACCGATAAAATGTCCTTCATAAACACCGTTAGTGGCGTTCGTTAAACTCCATCCGTTTGGAGCACGAACAATATATCCTTTCCCGGCTTGCATTACGTGATTTCCTCCGGAAAGCGTTGTCCAACTTCCAGCCACAGGATTGTAGCTATGGTAACGTGACGGATTGGTGTTTGGCGATAATTGATTTAATTTCCATCCATCCACCGGTGACGACCAATAACTATAGTCTAAGGTTTTCATTGGTGTTGTGTTTCTGTACACTAAAATTTCACCGATGCTTTCACTTTCGTCTTCCACTTGCACTAAACTTCCGCTGTCTAAAATGGTTAAATTACCGTCAACCTTTACATTTGTTTCAATTTTAAAGTAATTGTTTTCGGCAATAATTGCTTCTACATTTGCACTAATAAGCAATTCGCATGCAATTAGATTTCCATTAATTTCTGTGTTATAATCGCCGTTTAAAATAGCTTTTACATTTTCATCAGGTGTTCCATTGTTCCATGAAGTACCATTCCAAACCGTTGTAGTTCCGCATCGTTGAGCCATAAATTCATCGGCACCTATATCGGGAGTTGTTGTACTTCTTATTTCTTCATCAATATCAATGGTAACGTCTGTCAAAAATGTTCCTTTGTTGTCTAAATCAGGGTTTTCTTCCGTTAAATGCAAATCGGTTGAAGAAACGAAGTTTGGTATTAAATCTAACGAATTAGCATCTTGTTGTGTAGCCGATTTCCAATTAGCCAACGTTGATTGGTTAGAACTCAAGTAACCAATGTGTTGAACAGAATAATAGTTGTTGTAATCAATAACTGTGTATGCATTTCTATTCACACCGGAATATAAAGCATAACGCGTTCCGGTAGTAGATGTGTTTCCTAAAATGTTATTTACTACACTAAATTGATTACCGGAATCAATACGCAAAGCAGCACTAATGTTGTTTTGATTGTTGTTCATCACAATTGTGTTGTGATACAGCTTTATACCTCTTCCGTTTCGCACATAAATACCATTTGCATTATTTGTGGTTGTTCCGTTTGTGGCAATATCACTGATGAAATTGTTGCTAATTTCTGTATTGGTGTTAGTTGAAGTTGAAATATTTACGTCAATTCCGCGAACAATTCCGCCACCACTATTTTTGATATTTCTGATGATATTTCTCGTAATTGTGGCATTGCTAGTACTGTTTCCTTGAATATACATCGCTGCTCCAATCATATTGTTGGAAGGATGTGAAAAATTTAAAATTTGATTTCCTACAATAGTATAATTCAATCCATTTAAAATATTCATTCCATAGATGTTTGAACTTCCGGTATTGAGGTGACGAATTCCATCGATTATATTATTTTCAATTCTAAAATCACTAACATTGTTGACGTAAATTCCCATATCCGGTTTTTGACTGTCTACCGTTGAAACCATTCTGTTTCTACTAATCAAAAGGTTGGTAATTCGGTTGGAATTGGTGTTACTATTCACATGAACTCCTTGACGAATATTCACATATTCATTATTAATAATTTGTGAATTGATATTATTAGCAGATGCTACACCATTTGATAAATCGGAGTTGCTTCCGTTTCCGCCTGAAAAAACACCACTTAACCATCTGCCGTCTTGATTACGGTTGGAATTTCTTAAAACAGTATTTTTCAATGTTATATTTGTTGCTCCATTTGTTCCGTTACTGGCAATCCAAAAAACGGTTTGGCTTACATAACTAACTGAATTGTTGTTTTGCAAGATTAAATTGCGAACATTCTGATCGTTAGTATTGTTTCCATTGATAATAATATTATCTCCACCGTTGATTTTTAAAACCGCAGCAATACCTGTGTAGCTGTTTGGACTGTTGACAGAAATCGTTACATTTTTATTAACTGCCGGTTCAATCGTTACCGTATTGGTAGTGCTTGAACCTGCAAAGGAATTGATTGTAAGCGTGGAAGTATAACTTTCATTGTTCAACAATTTGAACACAACCGGACCACTCACACCATTTGTGTTTAGTCGATTAATAGCGTTTTGTAAATTGTTAAACGGACTGGCTTGTCCTGTGCCAATTTCATAGGTTCCGTTTAAAGCTTGAGCAAATGTGAAAAGAGGGAAAAAACAAACAAAAAATAAAATTTTTTTCATAGCAGGTTAAATAATTTTTTAAGGGAGTAATCCTTTTTTGTACTAATTTTCGTTGTCAAAACTATTTCTTATAATTTATATATCAAAATAAATAATCGACAAAGTGCTTAATTTTAACGTTTAAATGCAATATTTATCAATAAATGAAAGAAAAAACATATTAAAAAGGTTTTCATCTTTTTATATTTACGGCAAAAGTACTGCTGTGGTTTTCGCTTTGAAACTAAATCTGCTGAATTGTAGGAGAAAACGATGAGTAACATCATTTAACAGTTTTGGTGTTGTACGTCGATAACCTTAACAAATTTTAACGAATAGCTTTATTTTGTTGGATTTTGGAGGGAAGATGGAAGTTGGAAGAAGAGTAGTTTTTGAAGTTTAAGATAAACGATTCAATTTTTTGGAAGTTTCATACACCCAATCACTTTCCCAACCTTTACGAAGTAATGTGTCGCAGAATTTTTTTCTTTTTTTGAGGATGTTTTTTTCAGTAATTGAGTCCCATGTTTTTTCGGCTAGTTCCGAAAATGTGCTTTCATATTCTTCTTCAGGAATTTCTTTTAAACCAATTCTAATCAAATAATCAGAAAGGTTTCGTTGTTTCAATTCGCTTGAAATGCGTTTTTTTCCCCATTTTTTTTGGTGAAATTTACTAATGGAAAACAACTTAGCAAACCGTTCTTCATTCAGAAAATTATGATTAATTAAATGCACAATCACTTCGTCATGCTGGTTTTGAGGAACCGATAACGTATACAGTTTTTGAACCACTTCGGCATGGCAACGTTCCTGATAAGAGCAGTAGTATTCCATCTTTTGAACGATTTCTGAAAGTGAAGTAGCTGATTGTGAGTTCAATGATAGAAATTTAGTCGTTTTTTGTTAATAATTTAGTAACGCAAAGGTATTGAAATTCTGCAATTTAGCTGTAAATTTGTACCCACCAAAAATTCAACTATAAAAGCCAAAAAAACTATAAAAACTTATCATTTCCAAAAATGAAAACAAGATTACTTTTTTTAGCACTTTTTATGAGTGCTTTTTCGTGGGGGCAAGTTCAACTAAGTGAAGGAACACCCTCGCAAACGATTGATTTTTCTTCAACTATAGCCGGAGTTTCAAACGGAGCATACACAGGAACAGGGTTTCAAGCAACACCATCAGCCGGACAATTGGATTCGGATGCGTGGGCAGTGACAGGTTGGAGTGATGGAGCTTTAGTTTTTGGAGGAACAAGAACTATGGGCGATTATGCTAGAGGAGCTGCAACAGTGGCAGTTACAACCGGCGGTTTTTATTCTTACAGAGCAGCACCTCATAGTGTGGCTAATCCTTGTTTTATGATTCAACCGGGAGGAAGTGATTTTGCACCGGGAACGTTAACACTTCGTATTAGAAATAATGGAGCCGGTTTTATGAATCAAGTAAATGTTTCGTACAATTTATTTGTTAGAAATGATCAGGCGAGAAGTAGCAGTTTTAATTTTTCATATTCATCAGATAACTCAACTTATACAGCTGTTAGTGCTTTAGATTACACATCTCCGGCAGCTTCTACAGGTACAGCTTGGGTTCAAGTAGGAACTTCTCCTTCACGTTCAACATCAATAACCGGTTTGTCAATTGCTCCGGGCGATTATTTTTATATACGATGGAACAGTGAAGATGTTGGCGGTTCAGGTTCAAGAGACGAATTTGGTTTAGACGATATTTCGATGACAGCTTCGTTTGGTGCACCGAGTGCTCCGGTTATTACTAGTGATTTAACGGCTTCCGGTTTTGTTGGTTCGCCTTTTTCCTATACGATTACGGCTACCAATGCTCCAACATCGTTCAATGCTGACTTTTTACCGGCCGGATTTAGTATTGATACTGCAACCGGAATTATTACCGCAACCCCCGGAGTTACAGGAACATTTTTGGTAGCAATTTCTGCCATAAATGCAGGAGGAATTGATGAACAAACGTTAGTTATAACAATTACCGATCCCGGACCTGAAATAAATATTAGAGGAGCAACCGGAGGAACCAATCCGATTGTAAGCGGGAATACAATTCCAAATGCCTTTAACAATACACTTTTTGCCTCCGTCCTTATTGGAAATAATCAAATAAAAGACTACCGTATTCAAAATATTGGTGTTTCAAATTTGAATTTAACAGGAACTCCACGAGTGGTTATTACCGGTCCTCATGCTTCAGATTTTACGGTTATTGCTCAACCGGCAACCCCAATTTTGGCAGGGAATAATGTGGTTTTTCAAATTCGATTTACACCTTCAACGGGTGGAGTAAGAACTGCGGTTGTATCGATAGCTAATAATGATTCCGACGAAAATCCATATACATTCACTATTCAAGGAACGGGTTCTGCTCCTGATATTAGTGTGATTGGTAATGGTTTAGAAATCCCAAATGGAAGTACAACACCGGATCTTTTAAATCATTCTGATTTTGGCAATGTAAATGAAACTGCCGGAACTAAAGTTCGAAATTTTTATGTCACCAATTTTGGAGGAGAGAATTTAACATTGACATTGCCGGTTACAATCACCGGGCCAAATGCTGCCGATTTCACGGTTACAACTGTTCCATCTAGTCCTGTAGCACCCAATAATAGCACAACATTATCAATTACTTTTAATCCTTCTGCGTTAGGATTACGAGAGGCTACAGTTACTATTATTAATGATGTTATTGGAAAAAGTCCTTATGTTTTTGCTATTTCAGGTGTTGGAATTGATTTTGATGAATGTCAGTTAAGTGGTTTGTCTAATGTTCGAATTCAAAACTTTGATGCAGGTTCCACTTGGCCTTATACCACTGCAACCGAGTTAGGAGCAAATCCTCCGGTGGTAACGGGTGGAAGTGCTCATGGAGACAGTCGTTTTTCAACTTCAATAAAATATGCCGGAGCGAGTGGAAATAGTTTACAAGTAACCGGCCCTTTTCCATCCAATAACGATCCAAAAGCCAAAGTGATTGTGACATTTGATACGGTTGATGTTTCACAATATAGTCAGATTGATTTTGACATGAAAATTGGAGCTTATTCAACAACAGCAAACCCTTCTCAAGGACTTGATATTTCTGATTGGGTTTCAATTTATGTAAGTGTTGATGGCGGATTGACTTGGTCTAAAGAACTAATAGTAAAAGGATTGAGCAACTCAATTTGGAACATTAATACTAGTTCTGGTTCCTATAGTGGAGCTTATAAAGGTATTAACATTCCAAATGAAGTTCAGTCTCCCAGTGGTTCTATTAACCAAGGAGTTCGATTTTTAAGTATTAGCAATCTTCCATTGTCTTCTCAATTACGTGTGAAGGTAGAATTAGAAAATGACATTAACACGGAAGTTTGGGTTATTGATGATATCCGATTACGAGGAAGAACTCCTTTGTCTAAATCATGGAATGGAACCGCTTGGACCAGTGGAACCCCACCAACTTCTATAGAAAGAGCAATTTTTGCAGGTAATTATAACACTAACACTCATGGCGATGTAACAGCATGCGAATGTCAAATTAATGGAGGTAGAACTGTAACAATCACCGATGGAAATTACATTCAATCATCCGGAAGAATTGTCAATAATGGAACTTTAATAGTAGAAAATAATGGAAGTTTAGTGCAATTAGATGATTATGCAGTAAATATAGGAAACGCATCCGTTCGAAGAACAGCCAATATTCGTCGTCTGGATTATGTTTATTGGTCTTCCCCGGTCATTGATTTTCCTGTGCTAAGTATTTCTACAGGAACGCCGGCTTCTAATGTTTTTAAGTGGTTGCCAACCATTTCAGGAAATTTTGGAAACTGGACAACGGCCAATGAAAACATGGTGCAAGGAAAAGGGTATATTGTTCGTGGGCCATCGTCTTTTAATAATACAATTCAACCTTTCAATGCTGCTTTTGTAGGAGTTCCCAACAATGGTATTTTTACCCCAACAATCGAGCGAGGAGGATATACAGGAGGCGGTTATCCAAGTCCAACCAATCCGTTGATAACCGTAACTGCAAATGACGATAATTTCAATTTGATAGGTAATCCGTATCCTTCTGCTATCAGAGCATTAGATTTTTTAAATGAAAATACAAATATTGAGGGTTCTGTTCGAATTTGGACTCATGGTTTATTGCCAAACGTAGCGTTTAATGATCCTTTTTATAATAATTTCGCATACAATTACAGTCCAAATGATTATATAGTTCATAATGGAACGGGAACGGTTAGTGGTCCACTTGGGTTTAACGGTTTTATCGCTTCCGGACAAGGATTTTTTGTATTGATGAACGATGGAGCTGCAACAACAGAAACTGTTACATTTAAAAATTCAATGCGAAACATTACTCATGCAAACAATCAATTTTTTAGAAATGCAAGTGAGTTAAATGGTGAAAGTGATTTTAAAATTTGGTTGGATTTTATTCCTCAAAACGGTACTCCGGTAAGAACTTTACTGGGATATGTTGATGGAGCAACAAATGAAAAAGACAGATTATTTGATGCTTCTACCAAAATTGATGGTTCTTCAAAAATGTATTCGTTGATTGATAACAAACCATATATTATCCAAGGAAGATCGTTACCATTTGATGAAAATGACATTGTGCCGATGGGTTATAACACAACAACTGCAGGAACATTTACGGTAGCGATAGCAGATGTGATGGGATTAGATAATAAAAGAGTGTATTTGAAAGACAAATTGTTAAATAATATTCATGATTTAACAGCAAGTCCGTATGTTTTTGATTCAAATGCCGGTGTAGTTAATGATCGATTTGAATTACGTTACACTAATGAAACATTATCCAATCCAAACTTTAGCGAAATTGCTTCGAGTGTGATAGCGTTTGGTTCTAACGGACAACTTCATATAAAATCTTCGTTAGAAAAAATCAATAGCGTTTTGGTTTATGATGTTTTAGGAAGAGTAGTGTTTTCTCAAAAAGAACAAAGTACAAACGAATTTGTTGCAAACACAAACTTTTCGAAACAAACAGTTATTGTGCAAATCGAATTAGAAAACGGTCAAATTGTTACTAAGAAGTTAGTTTTATAACATTTTTAAAAGATAAATTAAGAAATCCCTTCCATTTTATGGTTGGGATTTTTGTTTTTCAATGTATTTTATCGATAAATTAACAAAAAAAGCAGTAATATTTTTAAATTCTTATTTTGGTTTCAATTTTTTTTATCATTTTTGGGAAACTAATTTCCAAAATACCAACAGAATGCCTAAAATGAAACAAATTCTACTCTTAGTAGTAGTGGTTGTTTTTTCGTTGAAAATGACTGCCCAACGCCAAAATCCATGGCAAATTGAAAACAAACAGACCACAGAAATGCTGCCAAAAGTCAATAGGAGCAGTACGCCAAAAACCTTTCAAGTTTTTTCTTTAAACATCACTCTTTTTAAACAGCAATTGCAAGGTGCTCCCATTAGAGGTAACTTTACCGGACGATCCAGCCATGAAATTCTTTTGCCAAATGCAGATGGTGTAGTAGAGCGATATCATGTGATGGAAACTCCTATCATGGAAAAGGAACTAGCAGAGAAGTTTCCTATGATTAAATCGTATGCTGCTCAAGGTGTAGATGATCCAACTGCAGTTGCACGTTTTTCGGTGACACAATTTGGTTTACACAGTATGACTTTTTCATCCAAAACAAGTACTTCTTTTATTGATCCTTTAACAGAGAATCAACTTTATTACATGGTGTACAAAAAGTCAGATTTAGTGTCAAATGAACCTAATTTTGAGTGTTTGACTGACGAAGGTATTTCTCTGCCGTCAACGGAATTAGATAGAAATGCTTTTGAACATGATATCTTTAACACAGATGATAATGTATTGCGAACCTATCGTTTAGCCCAGTCTTGTACAGCAGAGTATGGAAATATTTTTGCCGGCACAGGAACAATAGCTCAACAGAAAGCCAATATTCAAGCTCAAATGGCAATCACCATGACTAGAGTGAATGGTGTGTATGAAATAGATCTTGGTATAACTATGATTTTTGTTGCAGACAATGATGATGTAATTTATTTAGGAGCAACTAACTCCGATCCTTGGAGCAATGAATGGAACACAACCACAGCTCAAACATTAGATAGTGTAATAGGTGTAAATAATTATGATATCGGACACAATTTTAACACAACAGGGGGAGGAAATGCCGGATGTATTGGATGTGTTTGTCGTGCGGTTTCTCAATCAGGCACACACAAGGGAAGAGGATATACAGGAAGAGCGAACCCAACAGGAGATGCTTTTGATATTGATTATGTTGCACATGAAATGGGCCATCAATTTGGAGGATACCATACACAAAGTAATCAAAGTTGTCGTTCAGGTAGTGGTCAAACAGAAGTAGAACCCGGAAGTGCTTCTACTATTATGGGATATGCGGGAATTTGTGAAGCCGATGTACAACCAAACAGTGATGCCTATTTTGCTTATGTAAATATTCGAGACATCATGGCTTATGTGAAATCGACCAATGGAAGTTGCTCGGTGAATACGCCAATAGCTAATCAAACACCTATCGTATCTGCTGGTTTAGATTATATTATCCCTAGAAGCACGGCTTTTGTTTTAACTGCAGAAGGCTCAGACCCGGATAATGACGCTTTATTATACACTTGGGAACAACGCGATCCTGAAAACCCGGTTTCAAATGGCTTTCCTACGCCTACAAGAGCAGTTGGACCTATGTTTAGATCGATTACAGGTACTACTTCTCCCGAAAGGTATTTTCCTGTCATGACAACCATTTTGTCCGGTGCGACTGCTAATGATTGGGAAGTTGTTCCATCTGTTTCCAGAACCATGAACTTTTCTGTCGTTGCTCGTGATAATGTTGCCGGAAACGGTCAGACTAGTTCAGATTTAATGTTGGTAACAGTGAATGCAGCTGCAGGGCCATTTCTAGTAAATTCTCCTAATACTAACGTTTCTTGGTTAGCCGGAAGTAATCAAACAGTAACGTGGAATGTGGCAGGAACAACTGCTAATGGGGTCAACTCTCCTTATGTAGATATTTTCTTGTCCACCAATGGAGGAAGTAGTTTCCCGGTTTTATTAGCTAGTAAAGTTCCAAATGATGGTTCGGAAAACGTGACAATGCCTAATGCTGTTGGCACTCAAAACCGTATCATGGTGAAAGGTCATAATCATATTTTTTTAGACGTTTCCAATACTAACTTTACCATTGCAAGTAGCACACCAACCTTTGCCTTGGCTTTTAATGGTCAAGCCGATGGACAGAATAAAGCCATTTGTCAGGGAGAATCAGCAACATTTGAATTAGACTATTCTACTACAGGTGGATTTTCCGCAAGTACAGTCTTGTCAGTTAGTGGAAATCCATCGGGAACTACGGTGAGTTTTTCCCAGTCTTCCATTTCATCAAATGGCACCATTCAATTGAGTTTAACAGATACAGAAAATACTGTTCCCGGAATTTATCAAATGATTGTTACCGGAACATCAGGTTCTATTACCAAAACAGTAAATTTATATGTTGAGGTTTTAAATTCAACTTTTCAAGTGGTTTCGCCAATTAATCCATTGGATTTAGCAATTGGAGTTGTAAATAATTCAGTAGTTATTGAATGGGTGGCCGATCCGAGTGCAACAAATTACGATTTTGAATTGGCTACAGATGTAGAATTTAATACGGTTATAGTTACTCAAAGCGTAAATACGAATCAATATACAGCCACTAATTTAGACGAAAACACCAATTATTTTTGGAGAGTTTTACCAAAAAACAGTGGTTGTCAAGGGGAATTAAGTGCTGTCTATCGTTTTACTACAGGAAGTGGAATTTCTTGTGATCCGATAGTTAATTCAACAAATGTTCCAATTGCTATTTCTGCTTCTGGAACACCAACAATTAATTCTACTTTGACAATTCCATCCAATGAAAATCAAATCATTGATAAAATTACTGTTACATTGAATATTACTCATACGTGGGTTAGTGATTTAACAGTGACTTTAATCAGTCCATTGGGGACACAAATTGAATTGTTTTCAGCACAATGCACCAATCGTGACAATGCCGTTGCCACTTTTGATGATGAAGGAGTAACGTTAACCTGTCAAGGAACAACACCCACCATAACAGGTACATTAATTCCTTCGCAACCGCTTTCTACTTTAATAGGTGAAAATACGGAAGGAACATGGACATTAAGAGTATTTGATTCTGCAAATCAAGATGGCGGGACTTTAAATTCGTGGGGAATTAACTTTTGTACAATTGATGAAACGCCGTTGAGTTGTGGAGATATTACTTCAGTCTGGAACGGTACTACTTGGAGTAATGGGTTTCCAGTAAATAATGTTGCCGCAGTTGTGAATGATAATTTAGTTTTAACAAGTGATTTAGAATGTTGTTCATTTACCATAAACAATGCTGCAGAAGTGGTTGTTGAATCAGGAAGCAATTTAATTGTAGAAAATGAAGTATCCATTGCCGGAACTGCATTGTTAACAATAGAGAATAATGCTAATTTGATTCAGATAAATAATGTTGCTAATTCAGGAAATATTAATCAGTTTAGAAATACCAATCCGTTGATGCGTCTAGATTATGTTATGTGGTCTTCTCCAGTGACCGGTAATCAGAGTTTAAAAGATTTTTCTCCTTTAACAATGAACAACCGTTTTTACAATTATATTACTACAAGTAATATTTACACAAGTGTTGTAAATCCATTAAACACAAATTTTGAAGAAGGAATAGGATATTTAATTCGAATGCCGGATAATCATCCGACTAATCCAACTATCTGGACAGGAGAGTTTACTGGTGTTCCAAAAAATGGCGATATCGATGTTGACTTAACTTTTATAAGTAATACACAAAAATACAATGCTATCGGAAATCCTTATCCATCAACCATTAGTGCGGAGGCTTTTTTGCAATCAAACACGACTGAAATAGAAGGAACACTCTATTTTTGGAGAAAGACTAACAATGCCGCCGGCACTGCTTATGCCTCCTATACGTTGGGAGGAGGAACAACAACTTCGCCAACAAGCCCAGTTCCAAACGGAATCATTCAAGTCGGACAAGGTTTTATTGTTGCGGCTCAAAATGTGACCAATCCAACAGCAAGATTTACAAATGATTTGCGTGTAGATAATAATAGCAATCAGTTTTTCCGTTCAAATTTCGGATTACCATATGCAACACAAAGCGAAATGGAACGCCATAGAATATGGTTAAATCTTACCAATTCAAACGGCTTCTTCAGTCAAATGATGGTAGGATATATGAGCAATGCAACCAATGAAGTTGATCAATTGATTGATGGGAAATTCATCGGTGACAGCCAAATTGCACTATCTTCATTACTTAACTCTGAAGAATATGTCATTCAAGGAAGAGCTTTACCATTTGAAATTTCAGATGTGGTTCCGTTAGTATTCAGAACTAATACAGCGGGAAATTATTCTGTATCAATTTCAAATGTTGATGGTTTGTTTGAAGCAAATCAATTAATTTATTTAAGAGATAATTTAGCAGGAATAGTACATGAAATAAAAACCAGCACTTATTCTTTTTACTCAGAAGCTGGGGTTTTTGATTCTCGTTTTGAAATCATTTATGAAAATGATACGTTAGGAATTGAAAATCCTGAATTAATCAATTCGTTAATGGTAGCCACCGGAAATCAACAAATTGAACTACAATCAACTTCCGAATTAATCCAAAAAATTCAAATTTATGATGTGTTGGGAAGAAGGTTGTTTCAACACGATGCAATACAAAATCAATCGTTTGTGATTCCGGGATTACTTCCTCAAAACCAATCACTTTTAATTAAAGTTGAAATGAATAACGGTCAAACTATCACTAAAAAAATTATCTTTTAATTTACATTAACTATATAATTACAGAACCGGGCAAATTTGTCCGGTTTTTTTAATCCAAAAAACAGATTTGTTCGTAACTGATTTACCGAATGTTAACATATTCATAACTTAAATTGATGGTCATTTTTTACATTATGTGTAAATTTGTGATTGTCAAAAATTAAAAACTATTTACAACATGAAAAAAATTTTACAATTGAATGTATTTAAATTCATGGTCTTATTGTTTTGTTTGAGCGGTTACACTCTTTCAGCACAGTATACCACTGGATTTGAAGATGCCACTAAAACGGGTTATGCCTCAGGTTCGGTTACCTTGTCAGGCATAACTTGGAACATGACAGAGGCATTAATTGGGACTGATGCTGCTGATTGGAAAGTTGGGGCTAGGTCTGCTCGTATGAGAGGTTATGGTGCTTCTGCTATTTCAATGACCCAAAACAAAAGTAATGGTTTGGGGACACTTTCTTTTCAGTACAGAAGATATGGTACAGATGCTCAAGAAGCTTGGAAAGTAGAATATTCCCTTAACAATGGGAGCAATTGGACACAAGTTGGTTCAAATTTTACAGCTCCAGATAACAATGATGTGCAAACATTTAGCGAAACCGTTAATGTAATTGGCGATGTTAGGATTAGAATCAAAAGAGTTATAGAAACAGGCTCTTCAAATAGACGATTAAATATTGATTCAATTGAATTAACCGATTTTACCGGAGGAACTACCCCAACGATATCGCCTTCTGTTTCTTCCTTACCCTCTTTTGGAGATGTTAATAACGGAAGTAATTCTGCCAGTCAAACATTTACTGTAACCGGTTTAAATCTAACGGATGTTGTGGCAGTTACAGCTTCTTCAGATTTTGAAGTGAGTACAGATGATGTTTCTTTTTCAAGTGGATTAAACTTATCACAAACCGGTGGAACATTAGATGGTGAACCGGTAACACTATATGTGCGTTTTTCACCAACTTCTGGTGGATTGAATGATGGAACAATAACATTAACCTCAGCTGGAGCAGATAATAAAGTAGTAACCGTTTCCGGAAACGGTGTAGAACCAACACCGGAATTATTTGTTTCTACAAACACCTTACCTGATTTTGGAGATGTCATTGTAGGAGAGGAATCAACTAGTCAGTCCTTCACGGTTTCAGGATCTTTGTTAAATGCTAATACTTTAATTGTTGCTCCTGGAGATTTTGTGTTGAGTACTGATGATGTTGCTTTTTCTTCTTTTTTAAATTTAGGTCAAACCGGCGGAAATATCAATGGTCAACCGGTTACAATTTATGTTCGTTTTCAACCTTCTTTTACGGGAGTTACCGGTGGAGATATTGAAATTTCATCAACAGGAGCCACTCCGCAAATTGTTTCTTTAAGTGGAACAGGAGTAGACCCTATTATCGGTGCTCCAATTGCCATTGATGCAACCGACATTCAAACCAATTCATTTATTGCCAATTGGGAAGAAGTGAGTGGTGCAGCATCGTATCGCCTAGATGTGTCAACAAGTGCTACCTTTTCAGAACTTGTTGCAGGTTCAACTACAGTAGAAACCTTTACGGCTATTGGAGGTGGAACTGCTACCTCTTATTTAACTCGTTCTTGGACAGGTGTAGATGGTGTTAATTGGACAGCTTTTAAATCAAGAACAGATCAAGAAGTTAATGCAGGAGATGAGGCAATTACATTACGAAATGAAGCAGATTCGTATCTTATTTCAGATGAAATTGCGAACGGATTAACTGCTTTAAGTTTTGATGTAAAACAAAATTTCGCAGGATCAGGAGGGCAATTAACGATTCGAGTATTTCATGGAGCAGGTATGGCAACAGAAACGAATTTAGGAACATTCCCTTATTCTGAAACTGCTTCTACTTTTACTAGTGGCGTATTGAACATTACTGGGAATTTTATTATTAGAATTGATAATAACACTACAGCACGTCCGGCTATTGATAATTTAAGTTTTACCAGAAACTTAACAGAGGTACCATCTTTTGTTTCAGGATATGAAGATTTGACAGTAAACGGATTGTCTCAAACAGTAAGTGGATTATTAGGAAACACTGAATATCATTACAGAGTAAGAGCATTCGACGGAACAACCTCTGAAAATTCAAACGTAATTGCTGTTACAACTTTACCTGAAACGGATCCAATTATCACACCTTCTGTTACCTCTTTACCTGATTTTGGTGAAGTAATTGTTGGTACGGACTCAACATCGCAAAGTTTTACAGTAACTGCAGAGAATTTAGATGAAGTGGTAGTAGTAACGGCATCCGCTGATTTTTCAGTAAGTTTAGATGATGTTACTTTTTCGTCAACAGTAGACTTAACACAAACAGCAGGAGTGTTAGATGGTGAGCCGGTAACGGTTTATGTTCGTTATTCACCAACTTCGATAGGTTTAAATAATGGTACAATTACCTTAACTTCAGTAGGTGCTGACGATAAAACAGTATCTGTTTTAGGAACCGGATATATTCCAACACCTGAGTTAACAGCGTCTGTTAATTCATTACCTGATTTTGGTAATATTACGATAGGTGAACAATCGACAAGTCAATCTTTCACCGTTTCAGGTTCTTTTTTAACTTCAAATACGTTGATCGTAGCACCTGAAGATTTTGTATTAAGTACTGATGATACTAACTTCTCTTCATTCTTAAATTTAGGCCAAACCGGCGGAAATCTTAATGGTCAACCGGTTACCGTTTATGTGCGTTTTCAACCTTCCTTCGCAGGTACTACTGGTGGAGATATAGAAATATCTTCAACCGGAGCAACAACTCAAATTGTTTCTGTAAGCGGAACAGGTGTAAATCCAATTATCGATGCACCACTTGCTACCGCAGCTTCTTCGGTTGGGTCTGACTCTTTTGTTGCCAATTGGGATGCTGTAGAGGGAGCAACAAGTTATCAATTAGATGTTTATTCAATTGAAGGAGGAAGTCCGGCCGCTGATTTATTTATTTCAGAATATGGTGAAGGTGCTCCGGGAAGTAGAAAATTTGTTGAAATTTTTAACGGAACAGGTGCCGATGTAAATTTGTCTCAATATGAACTAGTAAGGGCTACAAACGGTGCAGGATGGCCAACAACCGGAACAGCAATTTTAGCTTTGTCCGGTACATTAGCAAACGGTGAAACACTTGTTGTAGCAAATAATGAAAGTGAGACAACTGGTGCAGATATTTATAACGTAGGTTTTGCAAGTTGGAATGGAAATGATGCCATAGGATTGTTTAAAAATGATGTACTGATTGATGTGTTTGGAACACCTGATAGTAATCCGGGAACAGGATGGAGCGTTGCCGGAACTAACAATGCAACAGTAGATAGAATACTTGTTAGAAAATCATCGGTGAATGCAGGAAATACAAATTGGTCTACTTCAGCGGGAACTTCAACAGAAGATTCTGAGTGGATTATTTCAAGAGTTTGGAGTGCCGTTGATACAAGTACACCTGCCACCTTAGGTTCACATAGTTTTGATGGAAATGGAAATAACACGGTATATGTTCTGGGTTATCAAAACTTATCAGTCAACGGAACTTCACAAGTGGTAACGGGACTTGAAGCAAATACTACTTATTATTATGTTGTTCGTGCTGTTGATGCTGTTTCAACTTCTGAAAATTCTAATGAAATCACGGTTTTAACTTTAAATCCTACTCTTTGGTATGCTGATACGGATAACGATGGTTTTGGAGATGATGATGATACAATTTTAGCTGTTGAACAACCGGTAGGTTATGTAGCCGTTGGTGGCGACTGCAACGATAACAACAACACCGTATATCCCGGAGCTGCAGAAATCTG
>DEHZ01000008.1 GCA_002352205.1 Flavobacterium sp. UBA2787
TTACAAACCGGTCCGTATGATAAATACGTTCCATCTGTATTTCTAACCGCCACTTCAACATTGTAAGTAGTGTTGTATTGAATGTTTGACAAATACGTCATTCTGAATTCTCTAATCGGACGATCAGTAGTTTGAACATCGATAGGATTCAACGTATTGGTTACTCTAAAGCGGTAACCTGTTGCAAACGGAACATTCACTGCAAAAACTGAATTGTTGATATTGGTCACCGTTGAATTACACTGAGAAGCCTGAATTTGTGTGGTTGTATCAGGAGTAAATACATTACATGGTGTTCCGTAGAACGGTTGCCATACGTTGTTAATTCTCACGGATACTTCAACCGAATATTCTGTGTTAAACGCATAGTTTGACAATTGAGTAATTCTGAATTGACGCAAAAATCTATCAATCGATTGTACTTCGTTCGTAGCCACATTGGTTACTCTAAAACGATAACCCTGAGCTCCCGGAACTATATTTGCAAAAACATAACTGTCGATAGCAGCTAACGTTTGTCCACATTGAGATGGTTGAACTACGGTTACAATTGGTGTACAGCCATTGTCTATTGTTCCATCACAATCGTTGTCTAAACCGTCGTAGCAGATTTCTGCAGCTCCGGGATAAACGGTGTTGTTGTTATCGTTGCAGTCGCCACCAACTAATACGTAGGTTCCTACAGGCTGAGTAACAGACTCGATCATCATAGTAGAATCACCATAAGTATCATTATCTGAATCAAGATACCATTTAAGGCTAACTACTAAAGTATAATCTTCAGATTGTCCAAAACCACCACCTGAACAGGCATTATCAATATCAGTGGTTTGAAATAACTTTTTAATTCTCATACGAGTAGTTCCGGCTAAAGCATTTGCTGGTACTTCAATGGTTGAAATTGCTTGAATAGCATCAAGACCTGTAGAGTTATTAATTGAACCGGCATTATATGTTTCTCCATCATCATTAAAATCTCCATCTTGATTCCAATCCACAAATACTCTAAAATTATTAGTAAATGAACCATCAGTATTTCCTTTTAAAGTCATTGAATAGGAATTACCTGCGGTCACATTTCCAGAAATGGAGATGAAATTTTCTAGAGAGTTGATATCCAAAGTACTTGATGAAGGATTGTTTATTCCAGCAAAATTAACTAAAGTAATAGGTTCAACTCCACCATTGTTAGTACCATAATTAACATTAGAGCAATAAGGAGCAAATGGATCAGCTTGAGTGGTAAAACTCCACTCAGCACAGCCAATTGCTTCACCACCTTGTATTGATTTAGGTACAATTCTCCAATAATATGTGGTAGAGAAAGCCGGAGCTGATGCATTATAAGTTAAGGATGTTGTATTTGTAACTAAAGCTAAACTTCCTGAAGTAGTTCCAAAATAAACGTCATAAGAAGTTGGTGCCGGTCCAGATACAGGAGCAGTCCATGACAGAGCAACAGTTCCAACGGTAACATCACTTGAAGCATTAGCCAGTGCACCTAAACCTGCACATTGAGATGGGTTTGGATTAACTGTAAGAACGCCACTAATACTTGAAGTTCCATTCCATTCATTAAATTCATAACCACCATAAACAAATGGACCTCCTGATAGTCTAAAACGAGATGCATAGTAATATGTACCGGGTGCTAAAGTTGATCCAATATTAGCTTGGTATTCATCATTATTAGAAACTTGTCCGGCATTATGAGTTGCAGGAATCCAAGTTGTCCATGTGTTTGGGTTTGTATTTTGACCCTGCGGACTTATACCTATCCAAGCTTCAATACCTGAAGCTTGACCGGAAATACCAGGTTCAACATCAGTTAATCCACCTTCATATACCTGTGCATAAACCGTTACAGAATTACCTGCTTGAATAGTAGCATTACCAGGGAACTGTAGATTAACATAATCCGGTTTTGCAGGCTCAGAAACACATAAAGTAAAAGTTCCTTGTGTCGCAATTGAATTAGACCAAACAACGATGTAATAATCTGTATTAGGAGTTAATCCTGAAACTGAATTTGAATAAGGTGAACTAGAAGAACAAATTTCTAAGTAACCTGTTCCACATCCGCTGTATAAACCAAACTCACAAGTACCTGTTAAACTGGTAAATGCAATGTTTACTGCTGAATTGTTTCCTGTATTGAATTTATAGAAAACATCTAAGTAGGTTCCAAATGCATCACAAGTTGTTTTTACCACACCTGGTGTAGCTGTTGCATCAATAGTAGTTCCTGTTGTAGCATTTGCTGGACAGTTACCAAATGCTTGAAGAGTTAAGGTCTCAACACCTCCACACTCATCATTAGCAGGTGGTTCTGGACAAGCAGTTTCTTCATAAATTCTCAAATTGAAGTTTCCTGTTGCCGTTGAACTCCATGGCCACACCTGTACATAATAGGTTTCTCCGGGAGTATATTGATTCTGACATAATGAAAGTTCAGGCATGAGTCCGTTCACATCATCACTACAACCTAAAGCACCTCCAGTAGCAGGACAAGATGACCATAATTGCATTACGGCATCTGTAATTGAACCTGAAGAAGTTGAAATAACAATTCTATTTCCGTTACTTGGAGCAACAAATTTTATCCAACGGTCCTTTTTGTTAGGATTACCGGTAGCATCACTACACGTTCCGGCGGGTCCGTCAGCAGTTGCTCCTGTTGTTAGTAATGTATTTACTGCAGAACCTACGTTAGGAGCAACTGCAATCGTAGCAGCAGTTGAACATGACTCACCTGCTACCGGCGTCGAAAAGGCGAATGGTCCAGCCCAAGTAGAAGATCCGTCTCCACCTGTACAATTTGTTCTTACGTATAAATTATAAGAAGTTCCAGCAGATAATCCGCTAGCATTGTCAACCGTCACTGTTGGTGCAGTTACGTTACCGGAATTCACAAGGCCAGTAGCTCCAGAACCACCAGCACCTGATGTTCTAATTTCCCAATCATATGAAGCGGCAGTACCAACAATCGGTGCAACCCAAGACAAATCAGCAGTTGAAAGTGTTATATCAGATACACCTAAGGATGTTGGAACACCGCAAGTGGGTGGCAAACTAATACTTAAACTATAAGAAGTAATGAATGCAGGAGCAGGGAAATTATCTACAACTAAATAATAAGTCAATCCCGCTGTTAATGTTGGTGTTAACGTTCTTGTTAAACCTGATGTGGATTGTGCATTTGCTACACATACACTTCCTGTCGTAAAAGGACAGCCTTGATATAGCATTATACCCGAATCATCATCAGTCGCAGTAGTTAGTAATATTGTGTATACTCCTGAAACAGTTGGTGTAAAAATATACGTTTTATCTTCAGCACCATAATAACTTGCACTTCCTGCCACACATGAAACATTAGTTGCTGTAACGTTGTTACCAGCTCCAGAATTTGTTAATCCAGTTGCAGAATATGGTAAAGTCGTAATAGTGATTGAACCGCCTCCTAAACCAGTTGGACATGACTTTCTTGTTGTAAAGGCGATTGGACCCGCCCACGTAGAAGAGCCATCGCCACCAGTACAGTTTGTTCTTACGTAAAAATTATAGGCTGTTCCTTCAGTTAAACCTGAAGTGTCATTTACTGAGACTGTAGGAGCTGTAACATTACCGGATGTTGTTAAGCCGGTTGAACCACTACCACCTGCACCCGAAGTTCTGATTTCCCAATCATATGAAGCAGGTGTACCTGTACTTGGAGCCACCCATGATAAATCAGCTGTTGTTGTTTGAATATCTGTAACGGCTAAAGTAGTAGGAGCACCACAAGAAGGTGGTGCAGGTGGTGTCCAAGTCAAAGTCAAACCACTTGAAGGCAAGACTGTTGTTGTTAATGCACAACTAGCACTGTTTGTTCCCCCAGTAGTAGTACTAGCCCAATTCGTCGTTGTGGTTCTATTATTAAAATCAGATGTCGAACTTCCTCTTAAACCAACTTGAAGAGGACGTGTCGATAAAGTCGTATTAGTTGTTGTACATGATCCATATACAATTTCAATTTTATTAGAACCTTCATAAAGTCTAATTTGAGTATTTAATACATCTCCTCCTCCTGCTGAATATCGAAAAGCACTAGACCACTGGCATACATATATTCTATTAGGTGCTGTTCCTAAAACCTCAGACCTAATGGTGGAATTTAAATCATTTGCCAATGCGGCAATTGCAAAATTTGTTGATCCTGAAGATAACGGAGTATAATTAGTTGTTGATGGTGCATTTGCTCCTAAAACTAAAAATCCATTTGATGTTGGTCTAGCTGTCGTATAACCGGTTCCATTGTAGGTAAATGTAAAAGGTATTACAAAAGAATAATTCGAATCATCAACGCCTGTACCATGTAAGGTCCCTCCAGTGATTGGCGTGTAAGTTCCAGATGTAGTAGCAAAAGTATAATTCGCCACTTGAGCAAAAGTCTCTTGACCAATTAATAAAAACATCGTCAATATAAATGACGATAGCCATGTTAACGAAAGAGAATTGGAAGAAAATGAGCTCTTGCGTTCACTTTGCTCCAATTTCTTACGATCGAACAGCGACCCCAATCCCGTGTTCAAAAAATTGTAGTTTGAATTCATAAATAGTTAATAAAATTAAATTAATACATAAAGTTAAGACGATTCTTAAAATAACCGTTAACAAAATATTACAAATCGATTAAAATCTTAAATCATCGACGAAATGCATTCAAAAAACAACATCCTCAAAAAACAACTATAGAAAATAATAAAAAAATAAAAAACTCCTCAAAAAATTGAGGAGTTCTTATTTTTTTGGTAATTTAAAAATATTTAAAACACTAATTTTTTTGAAATTAAATTATTGTTTTGGTCTTTAATTTTTAGAATCAAAACTTGGTTATTTTTTTCCATTGTATCAATAGTAAATTCAGAAGTATTCACTTGATCTTGGGTGAACAATATTCGTCCTTGAACATCATATACACTCAATGATTGCATTTCGACATTACCTGTATTTATTAGGATAGAATTATCTCTAACAAAAACTGCTACACCATTTGCATTTAATGATTCATCAATACTCATAGTTTCGTTTGTAAAACGCAAAACAAAACGGTTTTTGAAATCACCTGCCTCAGCAGAGAAAGTATAATCCGAAATACTCAGATTATGTATTGTTGATTCAAAAGTATCTTCTAAATAAACTAACTGACCTTCTTCAAATAGGCCATCTATTTTATTTAAAGAAATAGTATATTCTCCGGCTGAAACAATTTTAAAACCAAGCGGAATTGTATCTTCAATAGTAAATGGTAATGCTTTTGCTTGTATTGCATATTCTTCATTGTTAATTAACGAAGTTAACGCCACTTCAGAATCATCAATATAACGACCGTCAAAACGATCATTATCATTTGATGCTTCTTCTGCATATCCAACCAAAATTCTACTGAATACTCCACTATCATTTGTTAAATTTAACCATAAACGGTGCTTTTCAATTTGAGTAGGATTGGAAAATCTAAAAAATTGATTATTAAACTCATTAGACACTTTCATATCGCTGTTAAAAAACAACTCAGTAGATAATGCTTTTACTAAAAAGCCTTGTCCTACTTGAATAAAACCATTTGGATCATCACTAGTTTGTGAACCTGTACCTCCAAATTCTGTATATGTTGCATAAAAAGATCCTAATGGCCCTTCACCTGAAGAATCATTTAATCTTCTCCAAAAATAAAGCGTACCTTCAATATTGTCAATATTCTCACCCATAAAAATTTCGGCACTAACAACTGTTGGATAAGGATTTCCGACCAAGTTAAACCCTTGACCACTAGTATTTAGATCAACATTTACTACACCATTGGTGGGAACCCCTACAAAACTACCTTGCCAAAGTTGTGGTAAATTCGTTCCATTATTAACCACATGATTATTGCGTGATCGAATAAAATAACCTTTTCCAGGTTCAAAAGTTGTTGTTAAAGGGTCAATTGGTGAGTAAATATCGGATGAAGTATTATATTCATAAAAGCGACTGTCCACCGTTTGGGGAGAAAACTGTTTTAACGTTTGAGATCCAGTAAGGGGTGAAGACCACATAGTATAATCCAATCGAAAAATTTCAGAACTGTTACGTTTTACAGTTATTTCACCTTCATTAGGAAGTGCATCATCATTTAATTGGAATAAATTCGCATTATTTTGCACTACAAATGAACCTGAAGTACTATTATTAATTATGTTTTCGTAAACAATAAGATTATAACCTGAAGCCAAAGTATAGGTATATCCTTCATTTAAGGTGATACTTTTAACTTCAAACATGTATTCATTATTTTCGTCAGAAATAAAATGATCATCTAAAATTACATCATGATCTGCAGATGGGAAAATATCATTAAGCCATGCACCCTCTGACCAAATAGCCACGAAAGTTGGTTCAGCGAAAGTAGTAACCATAATTACATTTGAATTGCTACTAGTAACCGGTCCACTCCCACTATTTCCTTCTGCCCTTACTCTATAATAATATTCGGTAGAAGGATTTAATCCGGAAACAACTCTACTTGTTAAACCTCCTGAAACGAATAGATTATCATAACCCGCTAACATCACTGAAAAATCACTATACTCACTTACATCTAGGCGATATCCTGTAGCTCCAGGAACAGCAATCCATCTTGCTGAAAAAAAAGTGTCTGAAAGACCAGCGGGTGCTCCAGCAACTGGTGCAGATAAAACGCTAGTTGAAAAAGTAATTTCAGTTGTCCAATCACTGAATAAAGGAGCAGCCGTACACTGAAAACGCATATAAACTGAATAGTTTGTGTCTGATAGTAATCCGGAAACCGGTGAAGTAAAAAGTCCATCACTCACGGAACCACTATCTACTAAACCAGTAACTCCACTTCCCGGTAAACCTGAAGTTCTTACTTCAAAATTATAGGCTACACCCGGAGCAGAACTTGATTCAGTCCAGTTTAGAACTGCAGATATAGCAGTGATATCATCAACCACTATTCCAGTTGGTTGATTACATTGAGCATAATTGAACATTGTTACGAGTAAACTCAATATCAAAAAAGGTATTTTAGAATTAAATGGAAATTTCATAATAGTTATAATTTAGGAATATATTAGTAGGTTTTTTTTATTTTTTAATAAATTATTTTTTTTGCAATTTTTTGTCCGTTGGACAAAGTCACTTTTATAATGAATAACTGATTTGACGGATGAAATTCTGAAATTGTTAATTCCGTTTCGTTCTGCACTTTTTTATTCATAATTAATCGACCGCTCAAATCGAATATATCAATCTGTTGCATAGCTTCTTCTGTAACTTTGAAATGTATACCAGCTGTATTATTTGCAATTATTAGGATACTATCTAAAGTTGTAACTTCACCAATACTTAAATTTTCTGTTACAATCACAGTATAATCTTCTGCTTCCCCATTCTCAATAGAATCGCAAGGTGTAGGATAATCTGATGTATCAGATTGCTTTGTTCTTACTCTCATTATGGTAGAACCTAATAATGCATCGGCAGGCACTTGAAAACTTGCAACAACACCTGAACTAACATTACTCCCACCTGTTACCGAACCTAAAACAAATGATTCGTTCATTTCAAACTCACCATTTTGATTCCAATCAATCCAAGCCATAGTATAGTTAGTTCCTCCTTCTGTATTTACATTTGCAGAAAGGTTGACTGTGCTTTCTCTTTCTAATTCTGTTTGTACGGCTGTAAAATTTGTGTAGGCAGTAGTACTAGGAGATGAATTATTAATGCTTCCAATTGTCACATTCGTTATTCCAATTGCATTTTCATTTACTACTAAAGAAGTACAATAACAACCTTCGCCTCCAACAAGTAATGGAAAATCAAATACTGTTGAAGAAGCGATATCACACGTTGTTGCTCTACGGTAGTAGGTTGATATAGATTGTGAAGTTACATAAAACGCATCTGTAGCACCAGGAATATCAGACCATGGTCCATTATCGTTTGGTGATGATTGCCATTGGTATGACAAACCAGATTCTATAGAACCATTTTGAACTGAAAGTGTAAACGATTCACCTGAGCAATAAGGGCCAGGTGTAACTATTGTTTGTCCTCCTGATGGAGTAGTTTCACAAGGATTTGTCATTGTAAACTGCATATTAGGTCTTCTTCGTGTAAATAATTCAGGTAATAGATTCTCGTTTGGTAAGCTACACCCATTTAATTCAGAATCGTTAGTATAGTTTGCAGCAGTAACAATCTCTCCCATTGGAAAATTCTTTCCTTGTATAGAAAAACTTGTACCAAAATCTTCATTACTTCTACAAATCTCAACAATGATATTTCTGAAGCCATCCCATGCAAACGGTGTGTCTAGCTCAAATGTATACCAACCTAATTCAGTTATATTTTCAACTGAAGACTCATAATACACTGGTAAATTGTTAACTAGATTTGGTCCCATTTCAAAAGAGGTAGTCATCCCCATTTTTATTTTAATATTTTCAGGCTTCAAACTAGTAGGCAAACCAAGCTCAGTTATATTAATTGCCAATGAAACTACATTTCCGGAAATATTAAACCCGGCATTATATAATTCTTCCGCGTAATACATATATTGAGACCTGTTATTACGGTTTATCGTAGCAAAAGGCGAAACACCTAATGTATTGTAAGACTCCTCTCCATCTCCTAATGTATAAGTCTCTTGAGCTTTTAGGTCATTAAACATAAGCACAAAAAGAACAACAATGTATTTTATTGTATTAAGTTTTTTTATGGATAATAAAACATCTATTTTAGATGATTGATTCAGGATATTGTACTTTTTTATCATAGCAAATTTTTAAAGCATTAATTTTTTTTAATTTAGAATATAATTTTTTGTGTTGATTTTATGCCATCTTCTGTTTCAACTTGAACTAATAGCAATTGGTTATTTTTAGTAACATCAGAAATAATTATTTCAGAAATACCCAATTTATTTTTATCAAATAATAATCGTCCGGAACCGTCAAAAATCATTATAGATTGTATATGAATATCTTTTGATTTAATAACAATATCTGAATCATTGGCATAACAAAGAATACTGTTTTTTGTATTGAAAATTGGATTCAGGCTAAGCGTTTCATTAGTAAATCGCAGTTCAAAACGATCGTCAAAGGTTCCTGATAAACTTGTAAAAGCATACATACCATTTTTAATATCATGAAAAGTATTGGTGTATTTATCCATCAAATAAACTTCTTGATTTACAAAGAAGCTATCAAACTGATATAAGTTCAATAAAAATTCACCTGACAAGTTAGTGGTCAATCCTAATAGGATACTATCGTTAGAATTAAATGGTAAAGCTTTTCCTTGAATCGCTAATTTGTTTTCTCCAACTAAAGTATAAATCTTTACATCTCCAGAAGGTCTAATTTTTGAATCATATCCCCAATCTACATCATTGGTTGCACCTTGAATATAACCCACCATAGCTTGATTAAATTTTCCGCTTTGATGAATTATTTCTAACCATAAGCGATTTTTTTCAACTTCTTCCTGGCTGAGGCTACTTTCACTATTTCTAAAAAATTGAGAATTATCATATCCCGATTCTTTTTTTCTCATTTCATTGTTAAATGTCACGTTGCCTGACGATGCCCCACCTTCAATCATGAAACTTTGACCAGCACCAATAAATCTTCCTGGTTCAGTATTATTTGCACCTATATTATCAGCTGGAAAACCAATCGAGCCTGATAAATTGTAAGTAGCATAATCATCAGAACTATAATTTAATGCTTGTGGTGAGAATCCAGGATATGATGGAATTGCACTTGGAAGTGTGTTATGTGTCCAAAAACGAATAGTTCCATCTAAAATACTACTATTTTCTATCAAAAACTTGTCTGCGTCAATAGCTGCAGGATATGGATTCCCAATTAAATTCCAATTACCTGAACCACCTTGGGCAGGAACAGTTATTAAACCATTATTTGGCACTCCTTCAAAGGTTCCTGAAAATACAGTTCCGGTTCCTGATGCTGGATAACCGTTAGGTGCACGAATTATATATCCTTTTCCTGCCACCATTGGGGTATTTGCTATACCACCAACCCATGATTGCGGATTTGAACCAGTGGTTAAATGATTCCAATGATATATTCTATTTACTGGCGTTCCTGATGAAAACTCACTTGGTGTCATCCCTGATACCGGTGATGACCAATAGGTATAATCCAATAACCGAACAGGTTGTGAGTCTCTTTTGTAAGATATTTTTCCTTCATTTACAGCAGCATCATTTTCTTGGATTAAACTTGCATTATTTTCAAAAATCACAGAGGCATCTTCATGAACAAATAACTTTTCTTTTATAGAAATAACATCACCACTTCTTACGGTAAATGTTCCTGATAAAATTTGTAGACTGCAAGCTTCTAAAACATCGCTTCCGTTTACGGCTGTATCAAAATCTCCATGAATCCGAACAGGACTTGTTGGCAAAGGCTCACTTCCGAAACTCCAGAATGTACCATCCCACGTATTAATTCCTTTAACTTTTACAGGAAAAGATGATCTTGTTCCAACAATAGCATCAAAATCACAACCTACGTCTCTTTTATACCAAATATCAACTTCTGCTCTTTCTACAACTAAGTTGGCATTGGTTTCTCCTGGTATTGGTAAAAAATTATCATCATCAGCATATGAATACAACCATTGATAATTTAACCCAGTTGATTTCTCATCATTAATTACTTGTAAATTGACATTACCACCCAAACAATAATTCTCTGAGAAAATAATTGCTTGACCACTTGCCGGTGCTCCGGCACATTGAAAAGTAAAACGAATGTTAGGTCTGTATTTTCTAATTGACGCAGAAAGAGCACTTGATGTGTTATATGTAGTAGCAGGTCCAGAAACCGTCATTTCACAACCTGAAGTATAGCTAGAACCAGTTCCATTATTATTAACACTATACAAACTTCTAGTTAAAGTATAATCATTACTTCCTAATGGAGTTGTATGTTTAATTCCAGCAAATTGATATCTACCTCCGTTAAAAGCGGGACTTGCTCCAATTTTCGGATCCGCTTTACACAATTCTACAACGATACTATTAATACCATCCCAAACAAATGGTATATCTAGAACTAATTCCACCCAGCCTGTTTCACTAATCACTAAGTTAAATGAATTTTTCACCAACTGAAGAGGCTCTGCGAAAGGATCAGAAGATCCTGCCCATGTACAATAACCCTCTGGTGGCATTTTTATCCCCCATATCTCAGTTCCTCCATAGCCATCATAAGTAGCAATAGTGTGTCCCATGCTAATCTTAATATTTTCCATTTGATAACTTTGCAATGATGAAAGTCCAGAAAAACCAGTAACTTGAAAAGCAAGTGAAGTAATAACATTGTAACCAGAATCGTTCGCTAAGAAAAGTCCAGTTTCAGCAGCTTCATATAAAAATTGCACTCTTGTATCCTTTTTATTAGCTAAAAAAGGTGCCGTATACATGTCAAGTGTATTGGTTCCGATTGTTTGAGGAGCCCCCCCAATACCTTCTAAAACAAACTGACCATCTTGACCGCTTGTAGTATTCGCTGAAAAAAGCACGAGTAGTAGAAGAAAAAGTGCTTTGAAAGTAATGCACTGATTTTGAATCGAATTAAATTTATTTATCATTTTCATATTATAGGGCTTGTATTAAAATTTCATATTTCTTTATTTAAAATTATAACAATCTTGTTAAGCTAAGTTTTTACTTAGCAGTAATACTAAAAAACAATATAACTTTTGTGGTATTTGTTTGGTTAGCTCACATTATTTATTGTATAAATGTAAAATGTAGGTTTATTTAACATTTTTTAATAAATTATTGTTACTAAATTCTTAATAAAAACAAGAATAACACATTTTAGAAGCATTCTAAACTAATGTTAATTAATTGTAAATTAATATTTTACAACTACACCTGTCCTGATTTATTGGAAATCTTAATTTATTTGTCAAAATTACGCCACTTGTATGCACTAATAAATATTTGACGATGATATGTTAAAAAAATCGATGAAATGCACTCTTGTAGTATTAAATCGATATAATTTGCTCTTTAAAGATTTGGGGGAGATAAATCTATTTTGAAAGCAAAATTATACTTTTAAACAGTGCTAAAAAATACCTACAAATAGGTATTTTTTAAAAAGATTTATAAAATCATCTCAACCAAGAGGTATTATTTTGGATAAACCTCAGAGATTAAGAGCAAAAAAAACCTCCGATTTCTCGGAGGTTTAAGTAACTTTTAAAAATTATTATGCTTGACCTGTAGGACCAAAGCTCAAAGGAACTTGTGGTTGGTCGGAGTCTTTTATTTCGCCATGAGCTACTTCAAATCGGTGAATGTTTTCTCCAATTGCCTTCAACAAGCGTTTTGCATGCTGAGGCGTTAAGATAATTCTCGATTTCACTTTTGCTTTGGGAACACCCGGCATTAGTGTTACAAAATCCAATACAAATTCTGATGCAGAATGATTAATGATAGCTAAGTTGGAATAAATTCCTTCTGCTACTTTTTCATCCAATTCAATATTGATTTGCCCTGGTTGTTGATTGTTATCGCTCATGTTTTTAATAATTATATTCTTCTTTTGCAGCCATTAATTCGTTATAATCTTCCTTTGATCCAACGATGTTGTTGTCATATTCTCTCATACCAGTTCCGGCAGGGATTCTGTGTCCAACAATAACGTTCTCTTTCAAGCCTTCTAACGTATCTACTTTTCCTGCTACAGCTGCTTCGTTTAACACTTTTGTTGTTTCCTGGAACGATGCCGCAGAAATAAACGATTTTGTTTGAAGAGAAGCTCTTGTAATACCTTGAAGAACCGGCGTTGCAGTAGCTGTAATAACATCACGAGCTACAACAAGGTTTTTGTCTTCACGTTTTAACAATGAGTTTTCATCACGCAATTCTCTTGGCGTAATCATTTGACCTGGTTTCAAATTCTGAGAATCTCCGGCATCTTCAACAACTTTCATACCGAACAATTTATCATTCTCGATAATAAAATCTTTTGTATGAGCTAATTGTTCTTCTAAGAATAAAGTATCTCCCGGATCTTCAACTCTTACTTTACGCATCATTTGACGGATAACTACCTCAAAGTGTTTATCATTGATTTTTACACCTTGTAAACGATACACCTCTTGAATTTCGTTTACCAAATACTGTTGAACAGCAGATGGACCTTGAATTCTTAAGATATCTTCCGGCGTAATTGCACCATCTGATAACGACATACCCGCTTTTACGAAGTCATTTTCCTGAACCAAAATTTGGTTAGATAATTTTACTAAGTATTTTTTAATCTCACCAAATTTAGATTCGATGATGATTTCACGGTTACCTCTTTTAATTTTACCAAACGAAACAACACCATCAATTTCTGATACTACTGCCGGGTTTGATGGATTACGAGCTTCTAAAAGTTCGGTAATTCTAGGAAGACCTCCGGTGATATCGCCCGCTTTTGACGAACGTCTTGGGATTTTTACTAAAATTTTACCTGCTTTAATTTTCTCTCCATCATCAACCATTAAGTGAGCTCCAACTGGTAAATTGTATGAACGAATTAATTCGCCGTCTTTACCATAAATTAATAAAGTTGGAATTAATTTTTTGTTTCTACCCTCAGAGATTACTTTTTCTTGGAAACCGGTTTGCTCATCAATTTCAACTTGAAACGATTGTCCTTGTTCTAAATCTTCGTAAGCAATTTTTCCAGTGAATTCAGAAATAATAACTCCGTTATATGGATCCCATTTACAGATTGTTGTTCCTTTATCTACAGTTTGACCATCTTTTACAAAAATGGTAGAACCATAAGGAATGTTATGTGTATTTAAAACGATTCCGGTATTTTCGTCAACTAATTTCAATTCTGTTGAACGAGAGATAACGATGTCAATTGCTTTTCCATCAGCATCTTCTCCTTTTACCGTTTTTAAATCGTCTAATTCTAATCTACCTTTGAAACGTGTTACAATGCTTGATTCTTCAGACATACCACCAGCAACCCCTCCAACGTGGAACGTTCTAAGTGTTAACTGTGTACCTGGTTCACCAATTGATTGAGCTGCAATTACACCAACTGCTTCACCTTTTTGGGTCATTCGACCGGTTGCTAAGTTTCTTCCGTAACATTTTGCACAGATTCCTTTAGCGGCTTCACACGTTAATGGTGATCTTACTTCTACTCTTTCTAAAGGAGAAGCTTCGATAGCTTTCATGATTGCTTCGGTGATTTCTTGACCACCTTCAATCAACACTTCTAAATTCAATGGGTTGATCACATCTTGAAGAGCTACACGACCTAAAATTCTTTCGCCTAATGTTTCAACGATTTCTTCATTCTTTTTCAAAGCTGATACTTCAATTCCTCTTAACGTACCACAATCTTCTGTGTTTACGATAACATCTTGAGAAACGTCATGTAATCTTCTTGTCAAGTATCCGGCATCGGCCGTTTTCAAAGCCGTATCGGCAAGACCTTTACGAGCACCGTGAGTAGAAATAAAGTATTCTAAAATTGAAAGACCTTCTTTAAAGTTAGAAAGAATCGGGTTTTCGATAATTTCACCACCACCAGCAGTCGATTTTTTAGGCTTAGCCATCAAACCACGCATACCGGTTAACTGACGAATTTGTTCTTTAGAACCCCTTGCTCCAGAGTCAAGCATCATATAAACCGAGTTGAAACCTTGTTGGTCTTCACGGATATTTTTCATTGCTAATTCTGTTAATAAAGCATTTTTAGAAGTCCAAACGTCAATAACTTGATTGTATCTTTCGTTGTTAGTAATCAATCCCATGTTATAGTTCATGGTAATTGCATCTACTTCTTCTCTTGCATCCGCAATCAATTCTTGTTTTTGGTGAGGAATAATAATATCACCTAAACTGAATGATAACCCTCCACGGAATGCAAATTTGTACCCCATATCTTTCATGTTATCCAAGAAAGCAGCGGTTGTTGGCACATTCGTTACCGATAAAATTCTACCAATAATATCTCTTAAAGATTTTTTGGTTAAAACTTCGTTGATATATCCTGCAGCTTCGGGTACTACTTCGTTAAATAGTACTCTACCGGCAGTTGTTTGAATTAATTTGAATACTAATTCGCCATTTTCATTGAAATCTTTTGCTCTAATTTTTACACGAGCATTCAACTCTAATCTTCCTTCGTTTAAAGCAATATTTACTTCTTCGGCAGAATAAAAAGTTAAACCTTCACCTAAAATTTTATGTTCCGGTGTAGACAAACGTTCTTTGGTCATATAATATAGACCCAAAACCATATCCTGAGAAGGAACAGTAATTGGAGCTCCGTTTGCAGGGTTCAAGATATTGTGAGAAGCCAACATTAATAGTTGGGATTCCAAAATAGCTTCCGGTCCAAGAGGCAAGTGAACTGCCATCTGGTCACCATCAAAATCCGCGTTAAAAGCCGTACACACTAATGGGTGTAATTGAATTGCTTTTCCTTCGATTAATTTTGGTTGGAATGCTTGAATACCTAAACGGTGCAAAGTAGGAGCACGGTTTAATAATACCGGATGACCTTTGATTACATTTTCAAGGATATCCCATACTACAGGCTCTTTTTTGTCGATAATTTTCTTAGCCGACTTAACTGTTTTAACAATTCCTCTTTCGATTAATTTTCGAATAACGAATGGTTTATACAATTCTGCAGCCATATCTTTTGGCAAACCACATTCGAACAATTTCAATTCCGGTCCAACGACAATTACTGAACGAGCAGAATAATCCACACGTTTTCCTAATAAGTTTTGACGGAAACGACCTTGCTTACCTTTCAATGAATCTGAAAGTGATTTTAATGGTCTGTTTGATTCAGTTTTAACAGCAGATGCTTTACGCGTATTATCAAATAATGAATCTACTGCTTCTTGCAACATACGTTTTTCGTTACGTAAGATAACTTCAGGAGCTTTGATCTCCATTAATCTTTTTAAACGATTATTACGAATAATTACACGACGGTATAAATCATTTAAATCTGATGTTGCAAAACGACCACCATCTAGTGGCACCAACGGACGTAATTCTGGTGGAATAACCGGAATTACTTTTAAAATCATCCATTCCGGACGATTTTCTCTGTTTAGATTTGCTTCACGGAAAGATTCAACAACTTGAAGACGTTTTAACGCCTCAGTTTTTCTTTGCTTAGATGTTTCATTATTCGCAGCGTGACGTAAATCATACGACAATTCGTCAAGATTTGTACGAGCTAATAAATCCATAATACATTCAGCACCCATTTTGGCGATGAATTTATTTGGATCATTATCATCTAAATATTGGTTTTCCATCGGAAGTGTATCTAAAATATTCAAATACTCTTCTTCAGTTAAAAAGTCTAATCTTGATAATGATTCTCCTTCTGCATTTTGGGCAATACCTGCTTGAATTACTACGTATCTTTCGTAGTAGATAATCATATCTAATTTCTTAGATGGTAAACCTAAAATGTATCCAATTTTGTTTGGAAGCGAACGGAAATACCAAATGTGAGCGATTGGCACCACTAAATTGATGTGTCCTACTCTATCACGACGTACTTTCTTCTCAGTAACTTCCACACCACAACGGTCACATACGATTCCTTTGTAGCGAATTCTTTTATATTTTCCACAAGCACATTCATAATCTTTTACCGGACCGAAAATTCGTTCGCAGAAAAGACCATCACGTTCTGGTTTGTGGGTTCTATAATTGATTGTTTCAGGTTTAAGAACTTCTCCTCTTGATTCAGCCAAAATAGATTCCGGTGAAGCCAATCCGATTGTAATTTTATTAAACCTTTTAACGGGATTTTTATCTTTATTATTTCTATTATTCATCATAGTCAATAAAATTTTGTTGTTTTTGTTTCAAGTTTTAAGTTTCAGGTTACAATATTTGAAACCTGAAACTTGAAACAATACTATTATTCCTCTAATCGGATGTCTAAACCAAGACCTTTCAATTCGTGCATTAAAACGTTGAATGATTCTGGTAATCCCGGCTCCGGCATTGGCTCACCCTTCACGATTGCTTCGTAAGTTTTTGCTCTACCGATTACGTCATCTGATTTTACCGTCAATATTTCTCTTAAAGTGCTGGAAGCTCCGTATGCTTCAAGAGCCCAAACCTCCATCTCTCCAAAACGCTGACCTCCAAATTGAGCTTTACCACCCAATGGTTGTTGCGTAATAAGCGAGTATGGTCCGATAGAACGTGCGTGCATCTTATCATCAATCATGTGACCTAATTTCAACATATAGATTACTCCAACTGTTGCAGCTTGGTGGAAACGTTCTCCGGTTCCTCCATCATATAAATAGGTATGACCAAATCTTGGAATTCCTGCTTCGTCTGTCAATTCATTAATTTGATCGATTGTAGCACCATCAAAAATTGGCGTTGCATACTTTCTTCCCAAATTCTTTCCAGCCCATCCTAACACAGTTTCATAAATCTGACCGATGTTCATACGAGATGGTACACCTAGAGGATTTAATACGATGTCAACCGGCGTTCCGTCTTCTAAGAATGGCATGTCTTCGTCTCTCACGATACGAGCAACAATACCTTTATTTCCGTGACGACCTGCCATTTTATCACCTACTTTCAACTTACGTTTCTTAGCGATGTAAACTTTAGCTAGTTTTAATATTCCGGCTGGTAATTCATCTCCAACAGTAATTGTAAACTTCTCTCTTCTTAACGCACCTTGTAAATCGTTTAATTTGATTTTGTAATTGTGAATCAAATCGTTAACTAATACATTAGTTTCGTCATCGGCTACCCATTGACCTTTTGTTAAGTGAGCAAAATCTTCAACCGCATTCAACATTTTTTGAGTATATTTTTTACCTTTTGGTAAAACTTCTTCTCCTAAATCGTTCATTACACCTTGCGATGTTTTTCCATTTACGATGTTGAATAATTTATCAACTAATTTATCTTTTAATTCGTTGAATTTCACTTCGAACTCCATTTCTAATGAAGCCAAATCATCTTTATCTTTTGTACGCTTACGCTTATCTTTAACGGCTCTTGCAAATAATTTTTTGTCAAGAACAACACCGTGTAATGATGGAGAAGCTTTTAACGAAGCATCTTTTACATCACCCGCTTTGTCACCAAAGATGGCACGTAATAATTTTTCTTCCGGTGTTGGATCTGATTCTCCTTTTGGAGTAATCTTTCCGATAAGAATGTCGCCAGGTTTAACTTCGGCACCAATTCTAATCATACCGTTTTCATCCAAATCTTTTGTCGCTTCTTCTGAAACGTTTGGAATATCATTGGTTAATTCTTCGTTACCTAATTTGGTATCACGAACTTCCAATGAATAATCATCGATGTGGATAGAAGTAAAAATATCATCACGTACAACTTTTTCAGAGATTACAATTGCATCCTCGAAGTTATATCCTTTCCACGGCATAAATGCTACTTTAAGGTTTCTTCCGATTGCTAATTCTCCGTTTTGCGTTGCATATCCTTCACAAAGTACTTGACCTTTAGTAACTCTATCTCCTTTTCTTACGATTGGTTTTAGGTTAATACACGTACTTTGATTCGTTTTTTGAAACTTAATTAATTGATATGTTTTATCATCAGTATCAAAACTTACCATTCGTTCTGCATCAGTACGATCATATTTAATGGTAATTTTCTCAGAATCAACATATTCTACTACTCCACTTCCTTCAGCATTAATTAATACTCTGGAATCAGAAGCAACTTGTCTTTCTAAACCGGTTCCAACAATTGGAGCTTCAGGGCGTAATAATGGTACGGCCTGACGCATCATATTTGATCCCATCAATGCACGGTTCGCATCATCGTGTTCCAAGAAAGGAATTAACGAAGCTGAAATCGATGCAATTTGGTTTGGAGCAACGTCTGTGTAATGAACAACATTTGGTTCAACTACCGGGAAATCACCTTCTTCACGAGCAATAACTTTATCGGCAGTAATTTTTCCATTAGCATCCATTTCAATGTTTGCCTGAGCAATCATTTTGCCTTCTTCTTCTTCTGCACTTAAGTAAATTGGTTCAGATTTTAAATCAACCACACCATTCGTCACTTTACGATAAGGTGTTTCGATGAATCCCATTCCGTTTACTTTAGCATAAACACCAAGCGATGAAATCAAACCAATGTTTGGTCCCTCAGGTGTTTCAATCGGACATAATCTTCCGTAGTGTGTATAGTGAACGTCACGCACCTCGAATCCGGCTCTCTCTCTCGAAAGACCACCTGGTCCTAGGGCAGACAATCTTCTTTTGTGTGTAATCTCAGCCAATGGATTTGTTTGATCCATAAATTGAGATAACTGGTTTGTTCCGAAGAAAGAGTTGATTACCGATGATAATGTTTTAGCATTAATCAAATCGATAGGTGTAAACACCTCGTTATCTCTAACGTTCATTCTTTCGCGGATAGTTCTCGCCATACGAGCAAGACCTACACCAAATTGTGCAGAAAGTTGTTCTCCAACTGTTCTAACACGACGGTTTGATAAGTGATCAATATCATCAATCTCTGCTTTAGAGTTGATTAATTCAATCAAATATTTCACGATAGTGATGATATCCTCTTTGGTCAACACTTGTTTTTCCATTGGGATATCCAAACCTAACTTTTTGTTCATTCTGTAACGACCAACTTCACCTAAGTTATAACGTTGATCAGAGAAGAATAATTTATCGATAATACCACGAGCGGTTTCTTCATCAGGCGGTTCTGCATTACGCAACTGACGGTAGATGTGCTCAACGGCTTCTTTTTCTGAGTTGGTTGGATCTTTTTGTAACGTGTTATGGATAATTGCATAATCTGCTTGATTATTATCCTCTTTATGTAACAAAATAGATTTCACATTAGAGTCGATGATTTCTTCCACATTATCTTTATCGATAATGGTATCACGATCTAAGATGATTTCGTTTCTTTCGATAGAAACTACTTCTCCAGTATCTTCATCAACGAAATCTTCGTGCCAAGTGTTTAACACACGTGCGGCTAATTTACGTCCGATGTATTTTTTTAGTCCTGTTTTTGATACTTTAATTTCTTCTGCAAGGTCAAAGATTTCAAGAATATCTTTATCTCTTTCAAAACCGATTGCACGGAATAAAGTGGTTACAGGTAATTTTTTCTTTCTATCGATATACGCATACATGACGTTATTGATATCGGTAGCAAACTCTATCCATGAACCTTTGAAAGGAATTACACGGGCAGAATATAATTTGGTTCCATTGGCATGGAATGACTGTCCAAAGAAAACACCAGGTGAACGGTGTAACTGCGATACAACAACTCTTTCAGCACCATTGATTACAAAAGTACCGCTAGGCGTCATATAAGGAATAGTACCTAAATATACATCTTGTACTATAGTTTCAAAGTCTTCATGTTCAGGATCTGTACAATAAAGTTTTAGCCTGGCTTTTAATGGCACGCTGTAGGTTAAACCTCTTTCGATACATTCTGAAATAGAATAACGAGGAGGATCTACAAAATAATCTAAAAATTCAAGTACGAAATTGTTTCTTGTATCGGTGATTGGAAAATTTTCCATGAAGGTGTTGTATAGACCTTCGTTGCCTCTTTCGTCGGATTTCGTTTCCAATTGGAAGAAATCCTTAAAAGATTTTACCTGAATATCCAAAAAATCAGGATATTGTGGTATATTTTTAGTTGAGGCAAAATTCAATCTTTCAGTCTGATTTGTTATCATCAATGGACAAAATTTTGATTAAAAAAAAGTAATTTTTTGTGTAATTACACTGTTTAACTTATACTTTCTTTTTTAAAACCGATACATCTCTAAAAATAAATGGTATAATTCATTTACATTTTTTTCTTCGTATCGATCAAAAATTTTTTCGTATATTAAACTAATATGATAATAAAACTTGTTTTAATTTTATTATACGAAAAAGGGTTTAGGCCGTTGGAGGTTAATCCAAGACCTAAACCTAGTTCTTAAAACCTAAGTTAGCTTATTTAAGCTCTACTACAGCTCCAGCTTCTTCTAAAGATTTTTTAAGACCTTCAGCCTCATCTTTAGTTACACCTTCTTTTACATTTGAAGGAGCAGCATCAACTAAATCTTTAGCTTCTTTAAGACCTAAACCTGTTAATTCTTTAACAGCTTTAACTACAGCTAATTTAGAAGCTCCAGCATCTTTTAATACTACTGTAAATTCAGTTTGCTCTTCAGCAGCAGCAGTTTCACCACCACCAGCAGCAGGACCAGCAACTACAGCAGCAGCTGCAGGCTCGATTCCATACTCATCTTTTAAAATTGTTGCTAATTCGTTAACCTCTTTAACTGTTAAGTTAACTAATTGTTCTGCGAATTGTTTCAAATCTGCCATTTTTTCTATCGATTTAAATAGTTTGTAAAATATAATTTATTAAGTGCGTTCTCGCGGGGTTCTTATCTTTCCGATAAGGTTTTAACAATTCCTGCAATTTTGCCACCACCTGATTTAAGAGCGGATACAACATTTTTAGCAGGAGATTGAAGAAGACCGATAATTTCTCCGATAACTTCTTCTTTTGATTTAAGAGCTACAAGTGCATCTAATTGGTTATCACCAATAAATACTGCTTGATAAATATAAGCTCCTTTTAAAAGAGGTTTATCAGATTTCTTACGGAATTCTTTAATGATTTTTGCAGGAGCGTTTCCGTTCTCAGCAATCATTATTGAAGTATTTCCTTTTAATATTGAAGGTAAATCTCCATAATCATTAGCAGAAGCTTCCATTGCTTTTTCCAACAAAGTGTTTTTTACAACATTTAATTGAATACCGGCTTTGAAACATGCTCTTCTTAGATTTGAAGTAGTTTCAGCATTAAGGTTAGAAATATCTGCAATGTAGACAACATTACTATCAGCCAACTGTGCAGTTAAATCTTCAATAACTCTTGATTTTTCTTCTCTAGTCATAATATAATTGTTTAACTACCAATTAAACTGCTTTAGGATCTAAAGCAATTGCAGGACTCATAGTACTTGACAAGTGAATAGACTTGATATAAGTACCTTTAGCTGCAGTTGGTTTCATTTTGATTAATGTTTGAATAATTTCGTGAGCATTATCTACAATCATGTCTGCATTGAAAGAAATTCTTCCAATTCCGGCATGAACGATTCCGGTTTTGTCAACTTTAAAGTCGATTTTACCAGCTTTCACTTCTTGAACAGCTTTTGCAACATCCATAGTTACTGTACCTGTTTTAGGGTTTGGCATTAAACCTCTAGGTCCTAATATACGACCTAATGGACCTAATTTACCCATAACAGCAGGCATTGTGATGATTACATCAACATCTGTCCAACCGTCTTTGATTTTTTGTAGATATTCATCTAAACCTACATGGTCTGCACCAGCAGCTTTAGCTTCCGCTTCTTTATCTGGGGTAACAAGTGCTAAAACTCTAACATCTTTACCAGTTCCGTGTGGTAATGCAACCACACCTCTTACCATTTGATTCGCTTTTCTAGGATCAACTCCTAATTTTACTGCGATATCAACAGACTCATCAAATTTTGCAGAAGCAACTTCTTTTAATAATGCAGAAGCATCTTTTAAAGAATACAATTTGCTTTTTTCAATTTTTGCTGCAGCCTCTTTTTGCTTTTTTGTCAATTTTGCCATGTCTTTCTTTTAATTAAAAAGGAGCTACTCCTGATACTGTTATACCCATAGAACGAGCTGTTCCTGCTATCATACTCATAGCAGCCTCGATAGTAAATGCATTTAAATCTACCATTTTGTCTTCGGCAATTGTTCTAATTTGATCCCAAGTAACGCTTGCTACTTTTTTACGATTTGGTTGACCTGAACCTGACTTTAGCTTTGTTGCATCCAATAACTGGATAGCAGCGGGTGGAGTTTTTACAACAAAATCAAACGATTTGTCTTTGTACACTGTAATCTGTACTGGTAAAACTTTGCCGGGTTTATCTTGAGTTCTCGCATTAAATTGCTTACAGAACTCCATGATGTTAACTCCAGCAGCTCCCAAAGCAGGTCCGACCGGTGGCGAAGGATTCGCGGCACCTCCCTTTACTTGTAGTTTAACTACTTTACTAACTTCTTTAGCCATTGTGTTTTAAAAAATTTAGCACATCTCAGTTGGAAGCAAGATGCGGTTTATAATAATGTAACAAATTATACTTTTTCTACTTGCATAAAACCTAATTCTAAAGGTGTTTTTCTTCCGAAAATTTTCACCATTACTTCAAGTTTACGCTTGTCTTCATTTATTTTTTCAACTGTTCCGTTGAAACCGTTGAAAGGACCGTCAATAACTTTTATTGTTTCACCAATATTGAACGGTATATTTTGAGTATCGGCAGTAACAGCCAATTCATCTACTTTTCCTAACATTCTGTTTACTTCAGATAAACGCAAAGGCACAGGGTCTCCACCTTTAACTTCACCTAAAAAACCAATTACTCCTGTAATAGATTTAATAATGTGTGGAATTTCACCAATCAAATTAGCTTCAATCATCACATAGCCAGGAAAATAAACTTTATCCTTTGCTATCTTTTTGCCATCTCTTACTTGCACTACTTTTTCGGTAGGAACTAAAACCTGAGCAATATGATCTGCTAATTGAAGACGATTAATTTCGTTTTCGATGTAAGTTTTAACCTTATTCTCTTGGCCACTTACAGCTCTAACTACATACCACTTTTTTAAACTACTATCAGCCATAACAGATATTATCCTTTTATCAAATTAAAAAATCCTGATATTGCTTTTCTGAAAACTTCATCAACACCCCATGTAGCAAGTGAAAATACAATTGTAAATACTGCTACAATAATTGTTAGACGTTGTACTTCAGCCCAAGGTAACCACGTTACATTAGTTTTAAGTTCTTGAAATGCTTCTGTTATATAGTTAACAACTTTTGTCATTATAATTGATTTTTGCACGGATGGAGAGATTCGAACTCCCATCAACGGTTTTGGAGACCGCTATTCTACCCTTGAACTACACCCGTTTGTTAAAAGCCAGTCATACTCCGAAGAACATGAACTGGCTTTATATAATATATGAATTAGTCAACGATTTCAGTAACCTGACCAGCACCAACAGTTCTACCACCTTCACGGATAGCAAAACGTAATCCTAGGTTAAGAGCGATTGGGCTCAACAAAGTTACGTCGATAGTTAAGTTATCACCTGGCATTACCATTTCAACTCCAGCTGGTAAAGAAATAGTACCAGTTACGTCAGTTGTTCTTACGTAGAACTGTGGACGGTAGTTATTGTGGAATGGTGTGTGACGACCACCTTCTTCTTTTTTCAAAATATAAACCTCAGCTTTGAATTTAGCGTGTGGTTTTACTGAACCTGGCTTACAAATTACCATACCTCTACGGATATCAGCTTTGTCAATACCTCTCAATAAAAGACCTACGTTATCTCCAGCTTCTCCTCTATCAAGGATTTTACGGAACATTTCAACTCCAGTTACTGTAGAAGTCAATTTATCTGCACCCATACCGATGATTTCAACTGGATCTCCAGTGTTCGCAACTCCTGTTTCGATACGACCTGTAGCAACAGTTCCACGACCAGTAATTGTAAATACATCTTCAACAGGCATCAAGAATGGTTTTGCATTGTCACGCACTGGCTCTTCGATCCAAGCATCAACTGCATCCATTAATTCCATGATTTTGTCAACCCATGCAGCATCTCCATTTAATCCACCTAAAGCAGATCCTTGGATAACTGGACCATTATCTCCATCATAATCATAGAAAGATAATAAGTCTCTGATTTCCATTTCAACTAGCTCTAAAAGCTCAGCATCATCAACCATATCCACTTTATTCATGAATACTACGATTCTTGGAATACCTACCTGACGACCTAAAAGGATGTGCTCACGTGTTTGTGGCATTGGACCATCAGTAGCAGCAACTACTAAGATAGCACCGTCCATTTGAGCAGCACCAGTAACCATGTTCTTAACGTAATCCGCGTGACCTGGACAGTCAACGTGTGCGTAGTGACGGTTAGCAGTTTCATACTCTACGTGTGAAGTATTAATAGTAATACCTCTTTCTTTTTCTTCAGGAGCGTTGTCAATTTGATCAAACGATTTTGCTTGACAGTAACCTTTATCAGACAATACTTTCGTAATTGCTGCAGTTAAAGTAGTTTTTCCGTGATCCACGTGCCCAATAGTTCCAATATTAAGGTGTGGCTTGTTACGATTAAAATTTTCTTTTGCCATTTTAATTAATTTAAATCTTAGTTATATAATAGTGTTTAATTCTTACAATTTTGAGCCAATGACGGGAATTGAACCCGTGACCTCTTCCTTACCAAGGAAGCACTCTACCCCTGAGCTACACCGGCAAGAAATTAATCTTTTCAATTTAAAATTTGTGGGGAGAGCAGGATTCGAACCTGCGAAGATGTAATCAGCGGATTTACAGTCCGCCCTCGTTGGCCGCTTGAGTATCTCCCCTCAAAATTTTTAAACTTTTAAATGAACGTAAATGCTTTAGAATCTTATTCTTACAAAACATTTTCTTATCAATCTTTCAATTGAGCCGATAGAGGGACTCGAACCCACGACCTGCTGATTACAAATCAGCTGCTCTAGCCAGCTGAGCTACACCGGCGTTACTCAATAAAAAAAGTCCGCTATTTCTAACGGACTGCAAATGTATAGAATTTATTTGTCAATCAAAACATTTTTTAAAAAAAATTATACTATATATGTGTTCTGATTTTTTCTTTCCTTTTTAAAAGCAAACGTTCTAATGCTTCGGTAGAAGAATCAACTGCTTCTTCAAACGTTTTGCATTGTTTTTTTACCATAAAATCGTCTCCCGGAACATGAATTTTAATCTCAACAATTTTATTTTCTTTCTCACTGGTAGATTCTACCTTTAAAAAAACATCGGCTACAACTACTTTGTCATAATATTTTTCCAATTTATCCATTCTTTCTTGAATGAAATCTACTAACTTTCCGTCAATATTAAAGTTTACAGCATTAACATTTACCTTCATAATCTAATTTTTAAGGTTAAACAAACTTAAAGAATTATTTTTGGTTTCGAGGATGAGCATTTCCATATACTTTTTTTAACTCTGCTAAACTACTATGCGTATAAACCTGAGTTGAGGCCAAACTCGAATGTCCTAATAATTCTTTAACCGAATTCAAATCTGCTCCGTTATTTAATAAGTGCGTTGCAAACGTGTGCCGCAAAATATGAGGGCTTTTTTTTACCTTCTCGGAGACATTACTAAAGTACATATTTATTAATCGATACACAAGTGTATCATTCAATTTAACACCTTTTTGTGTTAAAAATAATTTGTCCGAATCTTTAATTTCCTGAAGCTGATTGCGTTGAACAATATAACGCTGCAATTGGTTGGTAATGATCGGCAACAAAGGAATAATTCGTTCTTTATTTCTCTTACCTAACACTTTTAACGTTGCATTTGAAAAATCTATTCCGCTTAAATTCAGATTAATTAATTCGGTTCTTCTTATTCCTGTTGTATAAAACAAATCGATAATGAGTTTGTCGCGAACGCCTTCAAATCCATCCGGATAAACAATTTGATTCAAAACCAAATCTACTTCTTTTTCCGAAAAGGGAATTTGAATTTTTTTTGGTGTTTTTAAAGCTTTGTGTTTTAATAACGGACTTTGTTCAATTTGCTTGATTCGCAACAAAAATTTATAATAACTTTTTAAGGAAGAAATTTTTCGGTTTACAGATGAAGCGGAAATGTTAGCATCGACTAAAGAAACGATCCAACTTCTGATTTGTGGATAAACGACTTTGTCTATAGAATCTTGTTCAAAATGAATTTTATTGAATGATTCAAATTCTGCTATATCATTTAAATAAGCCTTTACAGTATGCAAAGAATAATTCTTTTGCATTTGAAGATAATCGCGAAAAGCTTGTTGATTGGATTGCATAAAAAAACCGTTAGCCTCAAAGTTACAAAACTTCTCAAACTAACGGTTTGTTTTTATAAAAAATGCTATTACATTTCTACACTGTCACGCAATGTTTGAATGTACTGAGCTTTTTGAACTTGTGCTCTTTTGACAATAGATGGTTTAATAAAAGCCTGACGTGCTCTTAACTGACGAACAGTTCCTGTTTTATCAAATTTTCTTTTGTAGCGTTTTAACGCTCTGTCGATATTTTCTCCGTCTTTAATTGGTATAATTAACATAATCTAGACACCTCCTCTCATTTAGGGTGCAAAAGTAACAATTTATTTGAAATAGAAATAAAGTTAATTGATTTATTTTTTTAGAGGTACATAAAATGAATTGCTTACCTATTAATAGACGGGCCATATATAATTCCCAAACAAAAATTACTTCGATTAGAGTTAACCGGACTTTTTTTAGTATTTTTCAGTTTTAAAATTAAAAAAATATGTGGTTTTGTATTTTGTCTTCTATTTTAATTGTTTCCAGTTATCTTCCATTAATTCAAAATCCGCACTGGTTCTTCAGGTTTTTTGAATTTGGAAAATTGCAATTATTATTCTTGTTGACTTTAACTTTAATTGGCGGATTACTTTTTGTCGAAAAATATACAAGCACAACTATACTTTTTATTTGTCTTACGTCATTGACCATAATATACCATATCAAAGATTTATATCCTTATTCTACTTTTCATTCGATACCAAAAAACAGAAAGACGAAATCAAGTTCTAACACAATTAGCATTGTTTCGGCTAATGTTTATCAAGAAAATAATGATTATTCTCAATTTATTAAAATGATTGAAAAACACAATCCCGATTTATTTTTGACGATGGAATCGAATAAAGATTGGGAAAATGCACTTTCACATTTTGACACATCCTATCCTTTTCACGTAAAAGTTGCTTTGGAAAATACGTATGGAATTCATTTGTTTTCACAATTTGAAATTCTTTCGCACAAAGTTCATTATTTTGTAGCTGATGATATTCCGTGTATTGAAGCTCGCATGAAATCTAAAGATGGATACGTTTTTAATTTTTACGGAGTTCATCCTCCACCGCCAAGTCCAACCGAAGAAGACACTGCCAAAGAACGTGATGGAGAACTTTTAAGTTTGGCAAAAGTTGTCAAGACAAAGAAAGAACCTTGTGTGGTTGTTGGTGATTTTAATAATGTTGCTTGGGCAAAATCTTCCTTACTATTTAGAAAAACCAGTGAATTAATTGATGCTCGTGTGGGAAGAGGATTGTTTTCTACTTTTCACGCGAAATATTGGTTTTTCCGCTTTCCGATTGATTTGTTTTTTCATTCTACCGATGTTTTTGTAGATGAATTAAAAACGTTGGACTATTTCGGTTCTGATCATTTTCCGATATTTAGTTCGTTTTACATCAACAAAAAAAATCACGACCAAGAAGAAATGGTTGAAAAACTTGAAAATGGAGAACACAAAGAAATCAATGAAATTATACAAAATGGCAAAAATGAAAAAAGCGATAACCGTGATTGATTTTCGCTTTCCTGAACCAAATAATTTTTAGTTATTCAAAAAAGTAAGTAGTGGTTTCAGTATTTTGACCGGTAAATTCTTCTGTACTAATTTGTGTAGTTTTTACTTTGCTTTGAATGAAGTTTTGATTATTCACAGTTATAGTTCCTTCTAACGACTGACCTACCGACAAATTGAAATTATTGTTTGAACGACCATAACTCTCCGCATTAAAATAAGAAGAATTGTAATTTGGGGTCGAAAATTGTTCGGCACACATTACTAAATAATTTAATTTCCCAAAAGATGAAAGATGCAAAAAACTGCCTGTGTTGATAATTGGTGAATATTCATAAGTAGTGGTCACATCCGGAAATTGTGCCGATATTAAATTATTATTTTGATAAACAAAATTATTTTCATTATCCATCACACCATCAAAATTATTATCTCTTCCTGCTTTTATGATATTTTGATTTTGATCGAAATGAACTATATGCCTAAAAAGTGCTTGGGCGGAAGGATTTAGATGCGATTCGGTTAACTTCTCAAAATAAACAACATTTTGGGATGGATTAACAACTCTATAATTTAAAACTCCTCCTAAGAAATGTTTATCCATAGCTACCACTAAATTATTTTCATAAAAAAAATCATATTTTACATCGATTTCTGGACCACCGTAAATAATATAACTCTTTATTCTACCTGAATTATCATAAATGTATTCGTAAGCCAAATGAACTCCATTACTAGTTCCATTAACAAACGTTTCAGAAGTCACTGTTGTTATTTTGTTATTTACAATAATTCCTGTATTAATCTTTTTGTAGCTTTGGATATCCGGATGATCTTCATAAATTGATTCTGTCACAAATGTGTAACCTGTAATCGTCTGATCAGTAGATTGATTTAAAGTATTTCCATTCTCTTCTGAACAAGAGAAAATCAAAAATACTGAAACAAAAAGATAAATAAAATGTTTAGTCTTCATATAAGTTAAATTTTATAACACAACGACTAAACTTACTAATTTATTACAAAAGCCTTACAAAAAATAGTGTAAGGCTTTAAATTTGCTGTAAACTATTTGAAATTATTCCACTGCGGGTTTATAATTTTGTTTATCAATAATCATTTTTGATAAAATCTCTTTCAAGATTTCAGAAGTTCCACCGCCAATTGGTCCCAAACGACTATCTCTCAATAATCTAGCTAAAGGATATTCTTCCATGTAACCATAACCACCTAACATTTGAAGACAACTATAAATGGTTTCATCAGCTACTTTAGTTGATTTTAATTTAGCCATGGTGGCTTCTTTCACCACATATTCGCCTTTATTCAATCGAGCAACTGCAGCATAATTAAAAATCTTACAGTGTTCAACATCTGTAGCATGTTCAACAATGGTGTGTCGTAAGGCTTGAAACTTATCGATTGTGCGTCCAAAAGCTTCGCGTTGCGACATATATTCTATAGTATATTCGATGGCATATTCAGCTCGTGCATGAGCATTGATCGCCATGATTAATCGTTCTAACGCAAAATGTTGCATGATGTATGGAAAACCTTTTCCTTCTTCTCCCATTAAATTTTCCAAAGGAATTTCAACATTATCAAAAGAGATTTCTGCAGTATCGGATGCTCTCCACCCTAATTTATCTAATTTAGTTGCAGAAATACCTGGTGTTTTGGTATCTACTAAAAAAACACTAATTCCTTTGTTGCCAAGATTTGGATTTGTTTTAGCACATACCACATAATAATCAGCATAAATTCCATTGGTAATGAATGTTTTAGATCCATTAATTACATATTTATCTCCTTTTTTGATAGCTGTTGTTCTCATTCCTGCTACATCACTACCTCCAAAAGGTTCAGAAATACATAAGGCTCCAATTTTATCACCGGAAATACTTGGTGCTAAATAATCTTGTTTAATTTGTTCATCGCCTTCTGCATTCAAATGCGTCATTGCTAAATAGGAATGTGCCCACATGGCAGCAGCAAAACCGGATGACTTAATTTTTTGTAGTTCTTCTAAAAAAATAACTGTGTAAAATAGGTCTAAATTCATTCCACCATACGCTTCAGGATAAGTTAATCCGAAAAAACCCATGTCGCCAAATTTTTTCCAAATAAATCGCTCAATAGTTCCTGTTTTTTCCCATTTTTCAATATGAGGAACAACCTCTTTTTGTAAAAAATCGCGTAAAGTTGCTCTAAATAATTGATGCTCTTCCGTAAAGTATTCTGAATTCATAAAATAAAATTATTTGCTTAAAATGTCTAATTTTTTTAGAATTCCAAATATAAGGCTATAATTTTGATTTTTTCGCTAGGCAAACCTTTAATTTTTGTTAAATCCTCAATATTTTTAATTTCACCATTCATACTTCGATGCGTTACAATCTCTTTTGCAATGGAATAATTAAAGTAGGGGAATTTAGCAAGTTCTTTAACCGAAGCATTGTTAATATCAACCTTACTAATTTTAGGTTCAGCTGTTACTATGAAGTGTTTATTGAGGTTTTCTACAACTTCCGGACTTAATCCCCAAATAAATTGCATTTGTTCCATCGAGACAAAACCACCAAGACTTTCTTTTTGTTTTAAAATTCTTTCAGACAAAGCCGGACCAATTCCATAAACCTTAATTAGATCTTCTTGCGTTGCCAGATTAATATCAACTTTTACAATTGGCTTTTTGTTCTCGAACTTATTATTTGAATAAGAAGTATATTGCTTTTTGGGTTGATTTACCCAATCTGGAAATTTAAAATAAGGCGAAATTGCATTTAGCAAACTATCTGAAACACCGGTTACAGTTTGAAATTCTTTAGCTGAATTAACATATTTATTTTCTTTTCGAAAGGCAAAAAGTTTGTCTAATTCTTCTACTGACATTCCTAATTTATATCCTTTATAATCGGTAATAAAGTTTGGATTGAATGGATAAATAACTGGTTTCGTACTATTGTCTGAATTCTTTAAGCTGTCAATAACGGGTTGCATTGCCAACCATTCTTGATTAACGTCATTCGTTTTTGGATTTGGTTTTGAAATCCAAAAAAAATAACTTAACTGAACTATAATTATGAGGAGAAACAACGAAAAAATCCCATTTCGCTGTTGTTTTGACAAACGGAAATAGGATTTAAGTTTCATAAGATGAAATTAATATTATTCATATTTTTTGATTTCTCCGGACTTTAGCCTTTTGAAATAATCTTTCAAATCATCTTTCACTTCACTGGAAAGGAAATATAAACCTAATATATTTGGAAACGCCATTCCTAAAATCATCATATCTGAAAAATCTATCACAGCTCCTAAACTCGCGGAAGCTCCTAAAACGACAAAAACTAAGAAAAGAGCTTTATATAGATTTTCCATTTTCTTAGTATTTCCGAACAAAAATGTCCATGATTTCATTCCGTAATAAGACCATGAAATCATCGTTGAGAAAGCAAAAAGTACAATTGCAACTAATAAAACATATTTAAACCAAGGCAAAACACTACTAAATGCCGCTGATGTTAATGCAGATCCTGTCATTCCTTGTGTATCTTCAGCATAACCGGTAAAAATTAGCACTAAAGCTGTCATAGTACATACAATTATAGTATCTACAAAAGGCTCTAATAAAGCAACAATACCTTCACTTACAGGTTCATCTGTTTTTACAGCAGAGTGAGCGATGGCGGCTGATCCCACACCAGCTTCATTTGAAAAAGCTGCACGCTGAAATCCTACGACTAAAACACCAACAACACCTCCTGTAATACCATCAGCAGTAAATGCTCCTGAAATTATATCACCAAAAGCATCACCTATATGAGCAAAATTTACGAATATAATTATTAATGAGGTGATGACATATATTCCCACCATGAAGGGAACAATTTTATCGGTAACTTTTGCAATTTTCTTGATACCTCCAATAATTACTATCCCCACAAAAAAGGCCACAACCAAACCATACCAAAATCCTTTTCCTTCAAAAACAGGAAAAACATTGGACAATTGTGCAAAAGATTGATTCGCTTGAAACATGTTTCCTCCTCCAAATGAACCACCTATAGCTAGAATTGCAAAAGCTACTGCTAAAACTTTTCCTAAACCGGCATATCCTTTTCTTCGTAGACCTTCTGAAAGATAGTACATTGGTCCTCCTGAGACTTCGCCTAAATCATTTAACTTTCTGTATTTAACCCCTAAAGTACATTCTACAAATTTGGAAGACATTCCTAAAAATCCAGCCAAAATCATCCAAAATGTTGCACCTGCTCCACCTAATGAAATCGCAACAGCTACTCCGGCAATATTACCAAGACCAACTGTCCCGGAAAGTGCAGTAACTAAAGCTTGAAAGTGCGAAACTTCTCCTTCATCACCCGGTTTATCATAATCGCCTCTAATTAATTGGTATGCATGTTTAATACCTTTCAGGTTAATAAAACCCATATAAATAGTAAAAAAAGTAGCTCCAACAACAAGCCATAAAACTACCAAGGGCATGTCAAATCCAAATGCTTCCATCGGTTTGTAGAAGAAAATTCCTGACATAAAATCTACAACAGGTTTTATAACGTCATTTATCTTTTCATCTAATCCTTTTTCTTGACTAAAAGCAATAATTGGTAATAATAAAGTGAAAATTGAGAGTAACTTTTTCATAAAGTTAATTTTGGTTAAAATTTTAGTTAAGCAAGATGCAAAAAAAATTGCGTTTAAAAAAAGCATCGCACATTTTTTTTTGAAATTTGCTATAAATCAAATACTGAACTTCGCTTTGTATATATCATATCTTTCAATTTTAACCAAAAAGCAAATGTTAAGTAAACTCCAAACCAAAGTCCGACAGTAACAAAGGAAATGTAAATAAAAAACAATCTCACACTTGTTGCTCTCATTCCTAATCTATCGGCTAATCTTGAAGATACATGAAAACCGTGTTTTTCAAAAAAAAGTCTGATGGAAGTGATCCAATTCATCAAAAAAATTATTTTGGATTAACAAAAGGTGATTGTTCTTCTTCAACTGCAGTAACAAAATATCGCGTGTCTCCCCACCATGAAAACGTTTTATATCGTTCAACATAAGTGAGTTTAACATATCTACCTTGCAGATTTTCCATTTTTGTGATTACTTCTTTTTCTTTGGATGGAACAGTAAACTGAAAGATTTGTGCACCGGAAATTCCTTGACTCATTTCTCCTTCCCATGTTTTGAAAGTGACTCCTTTTTTACTGAATTTGATTAATTCGCCAGAACGAACACCTTCTGAATAAGGGACATAATAGATAAATGCAAAGTATCCGAAGAAAGCGACTACGAATAAAACAATAAAGCGAATAAAATATTTTTTCATTTTTTGTCCAAAGGATTTTTTAACAGTATTATTTTCCATAAAGCTATTTTTTTTTTAAGAAGTAAAGTTAATCAACTTTTGTCCAATTGCACAATTCAGACATCTATTTGTGTTGCAATATTCTTTTTTTAGTTGAAGAACTGCTTGTGAATGATAACTATTTGTTGAAACTAAACCAAAATGAGCAAATTTTTCAATGATTGTATTTTTTTCTGATGCAATTTCAGATGCTAAAGCGATGAGTTCTTCCGGATTGATATTTCCGTTTGAGTGACCATACGCGAATTTAATAGGAAGAATGCAATTCAATATAAGTAGGTCTATAAAATTTTTAGACAATTTTTTGTTCTTTTTTAGATGTGGTTTATCAAAAACATAATGTGATTTCCAATATTCAGAAATAGTAGAATTGAAAAAAGGATAAATTTCTTGTGTAGAATTAGCTTTGACAATTAATTGAAAAAAGTGCTGGTGCTGCACTATTAAATGAGCCAACTGAGCTAATCGGATGGATGGAAAATTATCCGGTCGATGTTTAAAAAATTGAACCGGTTGAAAAAAATTACTATCTAATTGATGTTTATGTTTGAGATAATCCCATCTCTTTTTCAAATCATTATAATATGAATCTTCATTATCCTCTTCAAGAAGTCCGGTTGAACCGAAAAAAAGTGCTTCAATATTTTCTACTTTAACTCTTTCCTTTTTAATAACAGAATAAGGCAGAGATTCAGCCATTTTTAAAAAAGCTTCCCCATTGGTATTGAGTCCAAAACTTTTTGCCAACAATTGAAAGAAGGTCGCTTCCCAATCAAATGTATTTTTTTGAAGAAGAATTTCAACTTCATTGGCTTTTTTTTCCAAACGTTCAAAAAACAAACGTTCAATCCAATTGGAAATCGTAAAACCATCAATAGTTGATAATTGATTTTCACAATTTATCCACGCTTTTTGAGTGAACAATTGGCTATATTGCTGTAAAACTTCATTCGAAACATGTTGCTTAAGTTCTAGCACCGGAATAACCGTATTATTTTTTCGAAATACATCGGTGTCATGTTCCCAAACTACATGAAGAATTACGTTATCATAATTTCCATCGGTTTCATGGTGATGCACATACCAATCGGAAGATTTTAAGTGAATTTCAATATTTCCAGCCCATTTCTGATTATCGATGATAATCTGAGCATTAAAAAAATCGGGGCCGGCTTGTTGAATATAATAACCTGAGTGAATAATTGTGAGTTCTTGACCGGAAACGGTTTTGAGATTGGTAAAGGCAAACTTTTTGTATTGCCAAACATAATGGAGAAAATCTTCTTTCATGGCGTGTATTTAAAAATTATGGCGTAAATGGTAATGCTAAAGTAATAAAAAAATCCAACCTGAAAAAGATTGGATTTTGAAATTTATGATTTTAAATAATCTATTTTATAGAACTAATGATATCGTGCTTGGTAATAATATGGTATTTCCCGTTTTCCAATTGAACCAAAACGGCTTGATTGTCTTTGTTGATAAGCTTGGAAACTTCTTCTACCGGTGTGTTTTCTTGCACAATCGGATACGGTTTCCCCATGATTTCGCGAATTGGTTTTTCGGCAATATTCTTATCTGAAAAGTAGCTTTTGAACAAATCTGATTCGTCAATGGAACCCACAAAACCAGTAGTATCAATAACAGGAATTTGCGAAATATTGAATTTTTTTAATCGATCGATTGCATGCGAAACTAATTCTTCTGTGCGAACAATAACTAATGATTTATCTTTGTGTCCTTTGATTAAATCGATGGCTGTTGTAATTTCTTCATCTAAAAATCCGCGTTCACGCATCCAATCGTCGTTGAACATTTTGCCTACGTAACGGCTTCCTGAATCGTGGAACAAAACCACGACAACATCTTCAGGTTTAAAATGTTCTTTTAATTGCAAAACACCTTTTATTGCAGATCCAGCTGAGTTTCCAACAAAAATTCCTTCTTCTAAAGCTAATCTTCTGGTGAAAACAGCGGCATCTTTATCGGTTACTTTGGTGAAACCATCGATGAGCGAAAAGTCAACGTTTTTTGGTAAAATATCTTCTCCGATTCCTTCAGTGATATAGGAATAGATTTCGTTTTCGTCGAAAATTCCTGTTTCATGGTATTTTTTAAAGACTGATCCATACGTATCAACTCCCCAAATTTTCACGTTTGGATTATGTTCCTTTAAGTATTTTGCTACTCCGGAAATGGTTCCGCCTGTTCCTACTCCAACTACAAAGTGTGTTACTTTACCTTCGGTTTGTTCCCAAATTTCGGGACCGGTTTGTTCGTAATGTGCAATTGCATTGGATGGATTGTCGTATTGATTCACGTACCATGAATTTGGAATTTCTGTTCCTAATCGTTTGGAAACGGAATAATACGAACGTGGATCAGTTGGTTCTACATCGGTTGGGCAAACGATTACTTTGGCTCCAACAGCACGAAGAATATCCATTTTTTCTTTGGATTGTTTGTCGGTAATTACACAGATTAGTTTATAGCCTTTAACGATTGCTCCTAATGCCAAGCCCATTCCGGTGTTTCCTGAAGTTCCTTCGATGATGGTTCCGCCCGGTTTTAAACGACCGTCTGCTTCTGCATCTTCGATCATTTTGACTGCCATGCGATCCTTTACGGAGTTTCCGGGGTTGAATGTTTCTACTTTGGCAAGCACTAAACAATCTAATTCTTGGGTAATTTTGTTGATTCTAACAAGCGGTGTGTTTCCGATTGTTTCTAATATATTTTTTGCGAATTTCATTCTATTTGTTTTTCGGGTGTAAAGATAAGGATTTTTGGATTATTCGATTGTTGGATTTTTCGATTGTTGGATGGTTGGACTTTTGAAATGGTATTTTTTGATGGTTGGCTGCTAGCCCCGACAGGAGCGGCATCCTTTTGCAAAGCAAAAGATAGAGCGGATGGCGGGAATATGGAGGGTTGAAAAAGCCCGAGCCTTTCCGCTTCTTATAAAAAGAAATTCCATTCCATTCCGAACCGAACAATAAAGTCGCGGTAGGGATTATTTGGTGCGGAATAGTAGTTGAACCCAGTCATTGCGGCATTGAAATGTTCTGCTTTGAGATAGATTCGAGCAGTTTTTATTTTGGCGTTGATGAAGAAATCGACCATTGGAAAATTGCCAATTTCTTGTGTGTTTTGAACATAAAAATCGGCTATCACCGGATTATAATCATTTGCTTTGTATTTGCTGAAATAGTTGACCGTTACGCCGGTTTGCAGAAATAATGCTTTTTTGAAGAAATGTCCGGTGAAGTATAAAGTACTTCGAAGTGTGAGTTCGGGTACGTTTAAAATATCATTTTGTTGATCAACTTTTTGGTAAAGAACGGTGTTATCGAAACCTAATTTCCAGAATTTCAAGTCTTTTCCTGCTTTAATACTAAGGTAATTTATGGTTTGATCGTATTGTTTTGGAGTAACTAAAAGTTGATCTTGTGGTGCTTCGTCTTGACTAAAATAGAGATAATCGTTGAGTGTCGTGAGTTGAAGTGCAGCATCTATCCATTGGGTTTTTGCGGTTACTTCGATGTTATTAATTTTTTCGTTTTTGAAATTATTTACCCAATTATAATTGACATAACTACTTTGAAACAGCGAAAATGTATGGTTTGGCAATCGGTTTAGGTTTTGATAACGTAAATCGATGCTGTTTTTTTCGTTGTAATTAAAAATTAATTTTCCATCAAGATTTGACAAACTTTGATCTGTGATGGAAGTTGAATAACTGAATTTTCCATTCCATTTGTTTTTTTGATAAGTATATTGGCCGCCAACGGATTGAATTTCGTCGTTCAAATTGCTTGGAATCAATTGATCTCCTTGCACAATTGCTCTGTTGTAATAATAATTGAATCTGAAATCTTCTATAAAAAACTGAAATTCTCCGAGTAATTTGTTCTCATACAACGCTCCAATTTTATTGTACATTCGGTTATAACGTGTTTCATCATTGATGTTGCTCAATACATAAGAGTCGCCGAAACGGTTAAAAACCCTATTTCCTTCATCTGAAATAATAGTAGTTGCAACGGTTGCTTGTTTGTAATTGTAAAACTTATGTTCGTAATTGATTTGGTGGTGCAAGTACAAATTATTTTGCGAATCATTTTTATTTATCCGAAAATAATGATCGTAGAAATAGCGATTGCCCTTTAAAAATGTTTCTGCATTATTAAGATAAACTTGTAAACGAATGCGATCTTTAAAATCTTCTTCTCCACCTTCAAAATCTTCAATGTTAACAATTCCGCCATTTTCTCCATTCAGAATATCCTGAGCGGTGAAATGAGCTTTGAGTTGATACCGTTTATTTTCTGTTTGATAACTGGTAGTGAAACGAAAATTTCCGGTACTCGAAAGTTGGTTTGTATATTTTCCTAATGAACGAAGTCCTTTATAAGCAATTGAAAAATTGAGTCTTTCAGATGTATTTAATGTAATGAATGCATCTAGATTTTGCCCTTGTTCCATTACGGTTTTAAAATACAACTCTGTTAAAGGAGTTGGAACATGATAATAGTTTATTTCACTTGCTTTTAGAAAATTGAAATGTTTACCACTAAAACCGATTTCCGGATAGGGATTAAATTGATTGATTCCAAAATCTAATGTATTGTACGTCTGTCCTTCGTTGGCAAATTGTTGTAATCCGAAATTATCTTTACGAAGGTAGTTGTATTTGTATTCTTTTTGAATGGTTAAGGAAGTGTCATAATGAGTGGTGTCTCGCTCGATAGTTATGATTTTATATTCGGATATTTCAGCAACAGATTTATAAACTTTATCGTTTGGCGAAGTTGTATTGTTTTTTCTTAGCGTATCACTATTAATATTCAACATATTATCAGAAGATAATTTTCTCTTTTTTATAGTAGTGTCAACCTGTGCAAAAGCATGGCTGCATAGAAACATAAAAAGGAGATAATATACTATTTTCATTTTAATTAAATTATGCTCAAATAAACTAAAAAACACTTTCAAAAGAAAGTGCTTTTTAATTTTTATACTATTTTTAATATCAAACGTATTGAATTAGTTAACAATTACCTTTTTAGTTGATGTTTTGGCACCATCAATACATTTAACAAAATACAGTCCTTTAGAATGTGATGACAAATCGAGAATTGATTTAGATTCAACTGGGTTAGTTTGTAAAATTACTCTTCCTTGAATATCATAGACCTGAATTAATCTTTCTGAAGATTCAAAATTGTATTCTACATTGAAAATTCCGTTTGATGGGTTTGGGTAGATGAAAACTGAGTTTTGAGAAAAATCATTAAGCCCTAAACTTTGTTCAGCTCTACAGAAATTTAATGAAAAGCTATTAACCTGTCCTCCATTATTTATAATTCCGTCTCTAACAATTAACTTCCACTCTCCTGTTACAGATTTATTGTTAAGGTAAGATAATTGATCAACAGGACTAAATGTTCCAGAAATTGCAGGAGAGGCAGTACTACATGTAATATCACTACCACCATCATTTACGGTAGCATTAATATCAGGAAAATCGCCACAACTTTGATCGATTAAAAGAATAAGAGGACTTCCAATTGAAGCCGGTCCTTCTAAAAAAACTTTAAGTTCTTGCACGGAAGTGTGAGAAACATTGAAATTAACTGAGACATCACCAATAATAAAACTATCTGATATAGTAATTGGAATAATTGCTTCAGAAAAACTTGTTGCACTTAAAGAACTGTTCGAAAAATTTGTAGCAGTATAACTATTATCACAAATTAAATTAGCAGTTTTGAAGAAACCTGTGTTATTACTTTCTCCTTGTCCACATAAATTTATTGGTAAAACTCTCCAATAATAAGATTGATTAGGAGATAGACTTTCAACTAAATATGACGTTGATTCTACAACTTGATCTATTAATAGAGTTTGAAAATCTGCATTTTGAGAAACTTGTAGTCTATAAGATGTTGCATTTGAGTTTTCATTCCATGAAAATTCAGAATTTGGGGAAACATTATTGGAATTACTTAAAGGATACAACAAATCCATATTTTCAAAATCATCATTAAAAACTTTTAAAGTCAAATTTATAATTTTTTCTTCTTGACCTTTCGTGGCAACAACATTAATATAATATTCACCAGCTGGCACATTTGTAAGATTAGAGACAGTCATAACTACAATTGTTTCAACTACAACTGTTTGTTCACTAAAAGATACTGTCGCCCCCGAAGGTAAATTTGTTGCCTGCAAGCTTACATTAGAAAAATCTACATTTTTAAAATCTAAATTATAAACTGCATTTTCGTTAGAACAAACTTCTTCAACTGAATTCAAAGGCAAAAGTGAAAATGTGGCATCTATACCACTAACAATCAACGAAAAATTTTGCAAATTATTCTGTAATGTTCCTTTATGAGTAATTGTTATAGTATATTCCTCTTGAATAGGAGAATCGATTAAAACACTTTCTACATTATCAACATTATTATCACCATTTCTGACAGCTTGTAATGAAGGATTAGATTGTAATTTCCAAGGAAAAAAAGTCTGAGAATCATTAGTTATTCTTACATCCAAATCGTTAACTAAAGCAGGAATTGTACTATTAAGAACACCATTAATTGCATTTCCTGCAGGATCAGTCCAACAAACAGTAGCTTTAAATGGTTCATTCGCATTTGCTTTGAATGTATAGGTTATAGTTTGACCCTGATTAATATTTCCTTCTATTATTGAAGCACTTAATCCGTTATATAGAATTAACTCGGCAGCTTTCTTAGAGTTCATTAAACCCCATCCAAAAACCGCATCTGGCCCTGGATTACCTGCATCATCAGCTGTATGACAAACAAGCCCCTTTAAAGTAGCTGCTTTCATATATCTATTATTTTCTCTTTCAAAATACTCTTGTAAAAGTATTAAAGAGCCTGAAACATTTGGAGCAGACATTGAAGTTCCTGAAAGAGTTAAATAACTCGAATTTGTTGCGTCACCCGCTGATAAAAGTCCTGAACCTTGACCGGCAATATCTGGCTTAATTCTTCTATCATCTGCCGGACCTTGGCTACTTCCAGAATTAATTGCTACACTCACAAGGTTTCCACTTGCATCAATAGTAGCTTGTTGAGTGTTTGCAATGACTAAATTATTTTTTGAAACTTTATTACCTGTAAGTTTATCAAAACCAGCCGCAAGTGGTGATGGATTATTATCCGAACCATTATTTCCTGCAGATGCAACCATTAAATAATAGGGTAAATTAAAAGCTACTTCATCCCAATCTCTTGCGTCATTTGAATAAGCCCCCATATACCAAGAAGGTGAATTTTGGAGTGGTACCCCATAAGAATGATTTGATACAAGCATTCCTGATTGTGCTTGCGATATGACTTCCGAGATATCATTAAACCAATCAAAACCTTTGATAGTAGCCAAAGGTGCCATACCTTTAGCTGCCGGATTAACACCGGTAGCACCTATTGTTCCAGCAACGTGCGTAGCATGAAAACTATTACTATTTAAAGCAAATGTACCATCTCCTATTGAGGCACGGCTTCCAAATTCAACATGAGTTGTTCTCATTGGCCCGCCATCCCATACACCAACAGTAAGACCTGAACCTAACAAATTATATGTAGTATTTAAATAATTTGTTCTTGTGGTAGCTGCAGCTGTAGTATTATTGTCTATAGAATAATATTTCAATTGATTCTCACCAATTAAACCTACGAGTTGATCTTCAAATCCATTACTATTTAGAATATTCTTTGAAACACCCAAACTATCAGCAAGTCTAATAGCTTTTTGTATTTCGTTTAAATAACTTATTTCATACTGCTGCTTTAATTCATTTAATTTTTTAGTATCATAAGAACTTAAAACTTTAGAACGACTTGATTCCTGAGAAAAAATAGACACAGAAAAAAAGAGGAAAGATAAAAACACGTAAAACTTTTTCATATATTTTATTTTAAAAAACAAAAATAAAAAAAAAGCTGTCTAAAAGACAGCTTTTTAACTTTATTTTTATCTAATTAATTTGGAGTTAAAGTTACATCCACTTGAAAAGGATTTGTAAACAACCCTTGACTTAGTCTGTAAGTAATAACCTTTGTACAAGGATCATATGTCCCTGAACCGCCTGGATATCTGTTTGGAAAAGCTGGATCATTGATTCCAACAACTGTTACCGAGTTATCAGCATTGATGGTTAAAAACCCAGGATATAAAAAAGTATTCAAGGCAGGGTTTCCAGTTAACAAAGGTACCAATCCTGCTCCCCAAAGAGTGCTATATTGGAATGTATTTGTTGAACCCGGAACAGCAGTAATTGTTGGAGACCAATTTTCAAAAGCAGGAGCCCCATCAATTGTAGCTTGCGAAGACCCAGTATAGCTCGTAGAAAATTGATTTGAACAAATTTTGATTCTCTTAACTATAGGTTTTAAAGCAGTACCTTCTTCTGTTAACCCAACAGTAACATTAGATCTTGAAGTAGCTGTTAAAGTTACATCAAATTCAATAGTTTCTGCAAGTGAAGAACCTAGAAGATTCATTACAATATTAGATTCTACGTTACCATCAAATCTAACAACATTATCAGCAGATACAACACCTGTTGTAGAACCAACAATGTTTGTTATCGAATAAGTAACCTCTAAACCATCTGTGTTAACTGGTGCAGAAAGCTTTACAGGTACTGAAATAGTACCACCTTCACTAAACAAAACATTAACAGTACTAGCATTTCTAAATTGAACCCACCCACTTTGAGGATCATTAGCAAACCTTCCATTATCATCTTCAGAACAAGATGTGAATATTCCTGAGGTTAATAGAACAGCAAATATCAGTATTTTTTTCATAATCTCTATTGTTTAGTAAATTTATAAGTTGTTTGCACAGCAGGACCACAATCCCCAGTTACATCATTTGTAAATGTCATAAAAAAGACACTGTCATCTTCTGCATCAAAAGTTTCAGGGGTAGTTGCTGGACCGAAAAACAAACCAGCAGCAGTACATTGACAAGTACTTGGTTGGTTAGCTCTAACGATAACATTACCACACAATAAGTTGAAGAAAAAATTTCTATCAGGATTACAATAATTTGGATAATTCTTTGTACTGAAAACTCTTTCAGTTGTAGGTGAAGCTGGCACTACATGCTTTAACTCAATAACCGTGTTATGACTTAAAGTTGGACCATCTACAAAAGGAGTCATTTCTTCAATTAAATAATTACCAATGAACTTAGTTGGATCAACTGGACAACTTTGAAAAACACTCACTTCATGATTAGCTTCAGAAATAGAAACAGTATCGTCATTCACCGAAACTATTCTAAGAATAATTAATTCCGGTGTTGTTTCTGCTGTTTCATCAACACCATTAATTGTCAACGTCCCTGAATATTCATTTGCAGGAATAACAACAGTTGTTGGCATGGAATAATTTAAAGGATCTGCTGTTGAAGATTCTAAAATTTCAATTGTAACTGTTCTATCAACAGAAGATAAAGAACTACTGTTAATTGAGATGTTAACTTGACCTTCTCCATCCAAAACGATAGGTAAACTTGAACTAGATGTTCCAAAGTATACTAAACCTATTCCATTAGGATTATAGACCGCTGCTTCATTCTTACTACACGAGTAAAAAAGAAACGAAAAAAGCAATAACGCAATAATTTTTTTCATATGAACAATATTTTTTTATTAATAAACAGGATTTTGAATCATTGAAGTATTTGTATCAACCTCTTGTTGAGGTATAGGTAACACAAATCTATGATCAGTAATTCCAACTTCACATGGAACAGATCCGCCGCAATCTAGAGGATTTCTAACAATACCAGTATTAGTATCAAAACGAAGTCGTTTTAAATCAACGTAACGGTGACCTTCATAACCCAATTCAAGATTTCTTTCAGCCAAAATTGCTACAGCTGCTTGAGCCATATTTGCATATACATCTAAACCAGGTTCAGTACCAGCAACATAACGATTATCTCTCAATACTTTTATAGTTTGAGCTGCATCTCCAAAATTCCCAAGACGAGCTTGAGCTTCAGCTTTGATAAGATACATTTCTGATATTCTCATGTTTTTCTCTTGATTAAAAAACAAAAGACCACTACTTCCTGGATATTTATTAATCAAATGGAAATCATTGGCAGGATCACTATTTGCCTGATCAAATAAAACATTAGTTCTTACATCATTAGGATCTAAAGCATTGTACATCTTATTAGACATTTCCATAAAAGCTCCACCGGTTCCTGTAAAATACCAAGTTCCACCCATGAAAACCTCTGCATTAGTACGTAATCTTGAAAAAATGATTTCAGCAGTACTAGTATCATCAAAAATACTAGCATATTCTGAAGCTGTTGCTAGAGGAACTTCATCTATTAATAGTTGAGCACTTGCTAAAGCTTGTGAATAGCTACCAGTAAATAAATACAATTTTGCTCTAACAAACTCTAAGAAATTATCAGTGGCAAAGTTAAGACTTGTATTAGAAATTTTAGTACCTGCAACATCCAAATCAGCTAAAATTCCATCACGTACTTCTTGAACAGTATTTCTAGGTAAACCCTGATCAGTAACAATATCTACGTAAGGCACTGCTAAAGAAGTTAAATCAGTAGGATCAACTGTGTAATGATTTAATAAATCTAAATGACACAAAGCTCTGATCGCATAACACTGTCCAACAATGTTATTGTATCTAACCAACTCACTAGCATCAGGTGTAATACCTTCTGCTGCTGCAATAATTCTGTTTGCACGTGCAATAACTGCATAATGACCATTCCAAACGGCATTAGCATTAGCTTCTCCAGATTCTAAAACTTGGTTATACAAATTAACTTGCTGACCTCCGTTATCACGACCAATTTTAGATTCATCAGTAAAAATAGAACTAAATGTTATAATGTTTCTTTGTGTATAAAAAGAAAACACACCATTTAAACCAAGATTTAAATCATCAACCGTTCTATAAGCAGTATCAGATACCAATGAGTCATTAGGTAATCTATCAAGACTATCTTCACAAGAGTAAAAAGTAATTACTAAAGTGAGTAATAAGATTATTTTTTTCATTTTCATTTTTTTTTTATAAATTAATATCTACACCAAAAGTAAACTGACGAGGAGTAGGATAATCAAAGAAGTTTGTTGACTGATTTGATTCAGGATCGAAACCTCTGTATTTTGTCCAAGTAAACATATTCTGTGCTTGAACATATAAACGCACAGAACTAAAGTATTTAGAATCTTGGAATTTGTTTCCATCTAATATATACGCCAACGTTATATTTCTAAGTCTTAAATAAGAAGCATCTTCTAAGTATCTGTCTGTATTTTGAAGTCTTATACTTGGGAAATTAACACTTGGAATACTAGTGATATCGCCTGGTTGTTGCCATGCATCTAACATCGTAGTTGATTGATTAGCAAAACCTGCCAAACTAACGTCTTCAATAATTGCTAATGAACTATTTAAACGGTATTGTTCCGCAGCAAATGAGAATAATGTAGACAATTGGAATCCTTTGTAAGAAGCATTCAAACCAAATCCACCTGTATACTTAGGAATAAATGATTTTCCTGAACTTACTCTATCATCTAAACTATAAACATTGGTAACATTTCCATCAATATCTAGATACAATGGTTGACCATTTGACGGATCTGCTCCTAAATAACGTACAGTATTATAGGTTCCAAATGCCTCACCAACTTGTAAACGAGTTGCTCCAGTTCCTTGAAAATCAGAAAGACCATCCAACTGTAAAATTTCGTTTTTATTATAAGATCCATTAAAAAACACATCAACAGTTAAATCTGATTTTTTAATTAAACCATAATTAAGCTGCAACTCTATACCTTTGTTAGACATTTCACCAATGTTTTTATTCACGGCTCCAAATCCGGTAGAAGTTGGTAATTGTGTTAAGAAAAATAAATCTTCTGTTTGTTTGTCATACACATCCACAGAACCTGTTAAACGGTTAAACAAACCAAAATCTAAACCAATGTTAGCTTGCTTTGTAGTTTCCCACTTCAAGTTACTATCAGCAATACCAGGGAAATAAGCTTGGTTTGCACCATATCCGTCACCGCCGGCAATAGTTTCATAACCAACATAGAAACCTCCTACACCTTGATTACCTGTTGTACCATAACTAGCTCTCAATTTCAAATCTGAAAAAACTTTAGAATTCTCCATGAATTTTTCACTAGAAATGTTCCATCTCGCAGAAGCTGACCAAAATGTTCCCCATCTGTTTTCTTCTAAGAATCTAGATGAAGCATCTCTTCTTGCTGATAATTGAATTCCATATTTATCTGTATAATTATAGTTTAATACTCCGAAGTAACTAAAAATAGCTAACTCATTGTTTGAACTAAAAGCATTTGGTGCATATATTGCTTGACCACCTTCTAAAAGATTTCCTGCTGTAAAACCAGAACCAGAACCAACTAAGGCAGGATTTAAACCATAAGCTTGATAACCAGCAGTTCTTATGCTATTGTAATAATATTCTGAAAATATAGAAGCTTCTAAATTATGCTTCTCTTTAAACGTTTTTTGGTAAGTCAAGAATGTATTGATATTGAAACCTGCATCTCTAGCAAAACTTTCAAATTGTGTACCTTTATTTACTGAAGTTTGAGCAGGAGTCAAATCTCCTCTAATACTCAAAGGATGTGTAATAAAAAGTGACTCAATATTTGTATAATCAACCCCAAGAGATCCTCCAAACTTTACATCTGGTAAAATTTTATAATCAGCGTTAATTTGTCCAACTGCTTTTAATTCATTTTCATCATCTGTATTAAATCGTGCAGTATTCAAAGCTAGATAAGGCGTATTTTGAAATCCATTAGCATTAGAAATATTGTATGCACCTTGTGAGCCATCTGGATTTGTATTATAAGCTCCTGATAACTGAGTACCAATGATATTTATACTTCCGTCAGGATTGTAAGGAGACTGATAAGGCATACCTAAATAAGGAACAATAAATGGATTATCTAACTCTCCACCTGTATTACCCCCACCAACTCTGTTACGGTCAACAACAAAACTATTTTTACTGTAGTTAAACGTTAAGTTATAAGCAAAACGAAATTTATCATTCGGCTTTAACTCAAGGTTAGTTCTAAAAGTAAATCTTTTTAAATCACTATTCAAAGTAATACCTTCTTGTTCAAAATAACCAATAGACGTAAACGATCTCGAAACATCATTTCCAGATGAGATATTTAACTCATGCGAGGTAGTTGTTCCTTGTCTGAAGAAAATATCAGACCAGTTAGTATTAGTTTGTCTAGATATAGCAGCAATCTCAGTATCTGTTAATGGACCGGTACCTATAATTGAACCAGAACTACCCGTAGCACCATATCCCGCACCTAAAACATCTCTTTGCCAAGTTAAGTATTGTGAAGCATTCATCACCTCAAACTGAGGATCCGGCTCTAACGAAATACCAAACATAGATCTATATTGAACTTTAAGCCCAGAATTATATTTACCTTTCTTAGTAGTAATTACAATAACACCAGCAGCACCTCTACTTCCATAAAGAACGGTAGCGGAAGCATCTTTTAAAACACTCATTGTTTCGATGTCATTTGCATTAATACTTCTAAAGTTATTTGCATCAATAGGCACACCATCCAAAACATATAATGGATCTCTAGTTCCACTCAAAGAAGAAGTTCCACGAATCCTTACCGAAGCACTTTGACCTGGCTGACCTGAACCTGTAGATACTGTCATACCCGCAACATTACCTTGTAAGATTTGATCTAAAGATGCAATTGGCACCTGCTCAATCGATTTGGCACTTACAACAGAAACAGCAGATGCAAGTTCACTCTTTTTAGAAGAACCATAAGCAACCACTACTACTTCGTCAAGTGCTGTATCGTTCACTAAAGCAATATTAACTGTATTTGAAGTCGCAACAGTTACATTTTGAGTTTTCATACCTACATATGAAAATTCCAAAACCTCACCTGCTTTTGCTTGGATAGAATACTTTCCATCAAAATCAGTTGAAGTACCCCTTGAAGTTCCTTTCACAAGAACTGTTGCACCAGGAAGAGGTAAGCCACTTTCTGTTACTACACCTGTGATAGTTTTCTCTTGAGCATAAGAAAACTGAATAAAAAACGCCACTAAAAGCGTAAAAATCCATTTAAATTTCGATCTCATATTAAATTTATTTGAGTTAGTTATTCCGCAAACTTCTTAATAATTTCTTAAATAAACAAATATTACTTCGGAATAATATTTTTATTTTTGTTAAAAATTCTGCAGAAACTGTTAACCTACTCTGTAAGCTACACTTTAGATACTTAATAAATGAAATGGTTGCGTTCATTTCAATATTAAATTTAAATTATTTTTATGTTAAATTTTAGACTTTCTCAATTCGTCATAGAATCAGGCACAGATGAAGCCGGACGTGGATGCCTTGCCGGCCCAGTAACAGCAGCCGCAGTTATACTACCCGAAGGCTTTTCTCTTCCATTACTCAACGACTCTAAGCAACTTTCAGAAAAAATTAGAGAAAAACTCAGACCTATTATAGAAGAAAAGGCAATTTCTTTCAGTTACACTCACCTTGAACCAATCATAATTGACAAAATAAATATACTCAATGCATCTATTCAAGCTATGCAGGAAAGTATTATGAAGTTAAATCCTACACCACAGTATATAATTGTAGACGGAAATCGGTTTAAACCACTCAACGACATTCCATACACTTGCATTGTTAAAGGTGACAGCAAATTCATGAGTATTGCAGCTGCATCTATTTTAGCCAAAACCTACCGAGATGATTATATGAATAAAATTCATGAAGAATTTCCAATGTATAACTGGAAAAAAAATAAAGGCTACCCAACTAAAGAACATCGGGAAGCTATTGCAAAATACGGTACAACAAAATACCACCGACTGAGTTTTCGCTTATTACCCGAACAATTGAAATTGGATTTTTAGATTGTTGGATTTTTAGATTGTTAGATAGAAAATAAATTTCCTAAATTTTTTATATTATTTAAATCTGTGTTCAAAAAAAAATTAAAAAAGCTTCATCCGCTTTAATCCATTTTAAGCAAAGCGAATCCAAACTAAAGAATCCGCGAGAATCTATTACATCTATAAAATCCGTGTTCCATTCAAAGAACTACTCAAAACAGCAGATTTAAACTCACACTCAAAAAGCTCCTCAAAATGTTTCAAAATTTTCGCTTTCACTTCTTCCTCATCCACTTTTTCCAAACCTAATTCCACTTGCAAAGAAGTTACTGCTTTCCCCCGAATACCGCACGGAATAATATTATCAAAATAACCCAAATCTGCATTCACATTCAAAGCAAAACCGTGCATAGTTACCCAACGGGAAGCACGAACACCCATTGCACAAATTTTTCTGGCAAATGGTGTTCCCACATCCAACCAAACTCCGGTTTCACCCGGACTACGTTCTGTCTTCAAACCATATTCTGCCAAAGTCAAAATAATCGTTTCTTCCAATAAACGCAAATACTTATGAATATCTGTAAAAAAATTTTCTAAATCCAAAATCGGATAACCCACAATCTGTCCCGGCCCGTGATACGTAATATCACCGCCGCGATTTATTTTATAAAAAGTCGCTCCTTTATCCGCCAACTGTTTTTCGCTTAAAAGCAAATTACTAAAATCGCCACTCTTCCCCAATGTATAAACGTGCGGATGCTCCACAAACAAAAAATAATTTGGCGTTTCCAAATTTGCTTCCTCTCTCCTATTCCGAATTTTCAAATCAACCACATCCTTAAATAATTCCTCCTGAAAATCCCACGTTTCCTTATAATCTTTCGACCCCAAATCCTCCACCAAAACAACTTTATTCATAATCGTAAAATAAAATACAAAAATACAATTTATACCTTAATATATATACTTCATTTTTTCAGAAGCGAATGGCTCGGGCTTTTTCAGCCATCCTTGTTCCCGCTTTCGCCTTTAGTCCCGCTAAAAAAGCGGGAGCTACCGGCTCAATCGGGGCTAAAGAGTTATTCATATAAAAATCCCATTTCAAAAATCATTCATTCTAAAAATCGAAAAATCCAACAATCCAAAAATCCACCAATCAAACAATCCAAAAATTCCCTATATTTGCACGCTTAAAAAATCGATGCTATGCAACTTTCGGAACAAGAAATTATCAGAAGAGAAAAACTCAACGGACTTCGTCAGTTAGGAATAAATCCCTATCCTGCCGATTTATTTCCTGTAGACCACACTTCCAAACAAGTAAAAGAAAATTTTGAAGAAGGAAAAAAGGTTATCATTTCCGGAAGAATCATGAGCGTTCGCGACCAAGGAAAAGCGTGTTTCGCCGAATTGCAAGACAGTGACGGACGAATTCAACTTTATTTGAATCGTGACGTACTTTGTCCTGACGAAGACAAAACCCTATACAACCAAGTTTTCAAAAAACTAACCGATTTAGGCGATTTTGTTGGAATCGAAGGCGAATTATTCACCACAAAAGTTGGTGCACAATGTGTTCGCGTAGATAAATTTACTTTTCTAAGCAAAACATTACGACCATTACCCTTACCAAAAACAGACGAAGACGGAATCGTTCACGACGCATTTAACGATGCCGAACTTCGCTACCGTATGCGTTATGTTGATTTAGTCGTAAATCCGCACGTAAAAGAGGTTTTCGTAAAACGAACAAAACTTTTCAATGCGATGCGAACGTTTTTTAACGACAAAGGCTACTTTGAAGTGGAAACCCCAATTTTACAATCCATTCCCGGCGGAGCAGCTGCTCGTCCGTTTATGACGCACCACAATAGTTTAGACATTCCATTATATATGCGAATTGCCAACGAATTATACCTCAAAAGGCTTATCGTTGGTGGATTTGACGGTGTTTATGAATTCTCCAAAAACTTCCGAAACGAAGGAATGGACAGAACCCACAATCCGGAATTCACCGCCATGGAAATTTACGTAGCCTACAAAGACTACAATTGGATGATGGAATTCACCGAAAATCTATTAGAATATTGTGCTACTCACGTCAACGGAACAACTAATGCAACGTTTGGCGAACATACTATCAATTTCAAAGCTCCCTACGCACGAGTGACGATGACCGATGCCATCATTCAATTTACCGGATTTGATATTTCCGGAAAATCAGAAGAAGAAATCAGAACCGCTGCTTTACAAATGGGAATTCCTGTAGATGAAACAATGGGCAAAGGAAAACTAATTGATGAAATTTTCGGAGCAAAATGTGAAGGAAATTTTATTCAACCCACTTTCATCACCGATTATCCGAAAGAAATGAGTCCGCTTTGCAAAGAACACCGAACAAATCCCGAACTTACAGAGCGTTTTGAATTAATGGTTTGTGGTAAAGAAGTTGCCAATGCTTACTCTGAATTAAATGATCCAATTGATCAACGCGAACGCTTTGAGGCTCAATTAAAATTAGCCGATCGTGGCGATGATGAGGCGATGTTCATCGACAACGACTTCTTGAGAGCTTTAGAATACGGAATGCCCCCAACATCCGGTTTAGGAATCGGAATGGATCGATTAATTATGTTTTTAACCAATAATCAATCGATTCAAGAAGTACTTTTCTTCCCGCAAATGCGACCTGAGAAAAAACAAGTGGAACTAACCGACGATGAAAAAGTAATTATCGAAATATTAAAAGCATCTAATAATTTGCCGCTTTCAGAATTAAAAGACAAAACGGCCTTGAGTGGAAAAAAATGGGATGCTGCTATGAAAGGTTTAGCTAAACACAATTTAGTAAAAGTAAATGTTGACGGAGATTCTAAAACAGTTGAATTTAAAGGCTAAATCAATCTAAAATACAAAATTTAATCCCGACCAATGTGTCGGGATTTTTGTTATATTAAAGTTTTAATACGTTAAAAATATCCTATTCATTAAACCTTTTGAAAATGAGCATGTCTTACTACAATAATCATTAAAAAATAAATAAAATGAAAAATGTAATTGTAACGTTTGTAATGTTATTTGGATTGATAACATTCGCACAAGAAAAACAAGTTCAAAAAGCAGACAGAAAAGCTAAAATGGAGAACAGAGAAAGCCTTTCTCCCGACCAACAAGCTGAACTGCAAGTTAAAAAAATGACACTTAATTTGGATTTAAACGCAAATCAGCAAGCTGAAGTTAAAAAGATTCTTTTAAATCAAGCAAAAAAAAGAGAAGCAAAAAAAGCGGAATGGAAAGCAAACAAAGAAGCTGGAAAATCACTAAGTAAGGACGAAAAATTTGCTATGAAAAATCAAATGTTAGATGAGCAAATTGCCATGAAAGCTGAGATGAAAAAAATTCTTACAGCAGATCAATTTGCAAAATGGGAAGCTAAGCAAGCTGAAAGAAAAGATAAAATGCAAGATAGAAGAGAATCAAAAGGAAAAAAACTAAAAGAACGCAAATAAATTTCAAGATAATATTTTGTTAATTAGGCATTTTGATTTATATTCGCCTATTAACTAATCAAATAATTAACTTTATCATGAAAAAAATTGTTTCTATAGTAGTACTAATGGTTGCTTTTAGCTTTTCTGCAAATGCTCAATCAAATTTGAAAATGGAATCTGATTCGAATTCGAAAGATCAAAACGTTAAAGAAATGGCTTACGCTGAGTTGAGAGAACTTTCGTCCGTTGTTGAATTAACACCTGAATTAAAAAATGATTTTCTTACCTTGTTCATAATGAGAAATGAAGCCATAAATAATGCAAAATCTCATGAAGAAAAAGCAGCAGTTTATGAGCGATTTGGTCAAAAACTTCTAAGCGGTTTAAGCGAACAACAAGCAATGAAATTAAAAGAAAATAAAGAGTTATATAATAAGTTAACGAATATAAAATACGCTAAACAATAAAAAAATCCCGGTTTAAAAACCGGGATTTTTTTTATAATAACTTTTTGGAAACCTTATCAATGGTATTTATTGTAAAATCTAAGTCGTGATAAGATAACGCATCAGTGATAAACCAAGTTTCATAGGCTGACGGAGCAATATAAATTCCCTCATTTAAGAGTCCGTGAAAGAACTGCTTAAACAATTCATTATCTCCTCCCTTAGCAGTTTCAAAATCAATTACAGGAGTTTCATTAAAATGTACAGAAATCATTGAACCTACCCTATTTACTGTATAAACAACACTGTTTTGAGATAAAACCCTTCGAATTCCATTTTCCAAATAGGCCGTCTTTTGATCTAATCGTTGAAAAATTTCGACATCTGTATTGAGTTCTGTTAACATAGCTAAACCCGCAGCCATAGCCAAAGGATTTCCGGATAGAGTCCCAGCCTGATAAACCGGTCCTAATGGAGCCAAAAAATTCATTATTTCATTTCTTGCCGCAAATGCACCCACAGGTAATCCGCCGCCAATTACTTTTCCAAAACAAACAATATCGGCTCTAATTCCATATAGTTCTTGGGCTCCACCTCTTGCAAGTCTGAATCCGGTCATTACTTCATCAAAAATGAGTAATGTTCCGTTTTCATCACACAAGTTTCTCAAACCTTCTAAAAAGCCGCTTTGTGGTGGAATACAACCCATATTACCGGCAACGGGTTCAATAATTATAGCAGCAATCTCATTTTTATTGTTTTCAAATAATTCTCTAACATTCTCAAGATTATTATATTTCGCTAACAATGTATCTTTTGCAGTTCCTTGCGTAACACCAGGGCTGTTTGGAATACCGAATGTACTGGCTCCACTTCCTGCCTGAATTAGAAAAGAATCGGAATGACCATGGTAACAACCGGCAAATTTGATGATCTTATCTTTTTTGGTATATCCGCGTGCGAGACGAATAGCACTCATACATGCTTCTGTTCCTGAATTTACGAAACGGATTTTATCAATGTTAGGCACCATAGAAACGGCTAGTTCTGCTATTTGAGTTTCCAATTCGGTTGGCATTCCAAAGGAAGTTCCTAGTTTTGCTCTTTCCGTGATGGCTTTTATTACCGGTTCATGAGCGTGACCAAGAATCATTGGTCCCCAAGAATTTATGTAATCGATGAGCTTATTATTATCTTCATCAAATAAATAGGCTCCTTTGGCACTTTTTACAAAAATTGGTGTTCCTCCAACTCCTTTGAATGCTCTTACTGGAGAATTTACTCCACCGGGAATTACTTTTTCAGCCTCAGCAAACAACTTGCTGCTTCTTTGATATTGCATTGGTAAATTTTTTGAATTATTTTAGATAAATAACTTGACCAACAGAAAGTGAGTCTGATTTCATGTTATTATTTCGTTTTATCTCGTCGATAGAAATATTGAATTTTTTGGAAAGAGAATATAACGTATCACCTTTAGTTACTACATATTCTCTTTCTGTTTGTTTTCCTGAGTAAACAACTTGTTTTGAAGATTTTGGCGACTTTCCTAAAACTTCCGTATCATATTGATTTAATTGATAACGTTCTATCAAACTGATTAATTTATCAGGATACTTTGTATCTGTTGCATAGCCTGCTGCTCGAAGCCCTTTTGCCCAGGCTTTATAATCATCACTAGGTAAATCAAAAAGTGATGAATAACGGCTTCTTGTTGTGAGAAATAAAGAGTGGTCTCGGTAAGAATCTGCCGGGTCATCATATTTTCTGAAACATTCTTGAGCAGAATCATCATCATGGCGAACGCTTGGTCCTGTCCATTCTTTATGACATTTTATTCCGAAATGATTATTAGCTCGTTTGCTTAAAGAACCTTGGCCAACTCCAGATTCTAGTATCCCTTGAGCTAAGGTTATACTTGCCGGAATTCCATGCTGACGCATATTATCTTTAGCAATATCTTTAAAATCATCGATATATTTTAGCACCATTTCTGTGGTTACCTTTACATTGGACGTAGCTTCCAAAACCTCTGTACTGGGTTTAGCTGAATCTTGTGAAGATTTTTGATTCGATTTGTTGGTTGTAGTCGTTTTTGCAACCGGTTTCTTAGTCGTTCGGGTAACGGGAGTACTCTTTTTGGTGGTTCGCACAACCGGCTTTGAACTTGAACAAGAGACCAATAACAATAAACCGAAAATGAATAGCATTTTTTTAACCATCGAACTTTATTTTTTGTAATTTTCTATTTTCTAATTTGACATTCATTCCACTAATTCCTTGCAGTCCACCAGTATGAATAGCTAGGATTTTTGAGCCATTTGGAAAATAATTTTTTTTGATTAAATCATCAATTCCAAACATCATTTTACCTGTATAAACGGGATCCAGTGGTACTTTAGTGCTATCATAAAATGAATTCATAAAATCAATCAATTCATTTGTGGTTTTAGCATAACCTCCAAAGGTATAGTCCTCTATCAATTCCCAATTTATATTTTGGGTAAATTTACGAATATCATCGTTTAAAAAACCTCCTTCTAAAGCCGGAAAACCAATTACTTTTTGATGCTTCGAACTAGCATTTATCAAACCCGAAATTGTTCCGCCGGTTCCAACTGAGCAACAAATATAGTCAAATGCATTATCTTCTTCTGTTAAAATCTCTTTGCAACCTTGAATAGCTAGTGCATTTGTTCCTCCTTCCGGAATGAGGTAAAAGTTGTCAAACAAAGATTTTAAAGTATTTTTATAAGCATCTGAATCTTTATTTCTGTAATTTTCCCTTGTCTCAAAATAGAATTGCATTCCGTTTTGTTGTGCAAATAAAAGTGTTGGATTTTCATTTACTTTTAAAGAAAGTTCTTCACCTCGAATTACGCCAATTGTTTTAAAACCGTATTCTTTTCCTGCAAAAGCAACTGCGGCAATGTGATTTGAAAAAGCTCCTCCAAAGGTTAATAAAGCTGTTTGATCTTCTTCTTTTGCTCGAATCAAATTATACTTAAGTTTACGATATTTATTTCCTGAAATAAACGGATGAATCATATCTTCTCTTTTGATGAAAAGTGAAATCTCATTATCGAACTCTTTTATCTTCTGATTAAAAACCTCTAAAAACATAATGCTGCAAAGGTATTGAAAAGCAATTAAATAAAAAAAGACAGTCCAAACGAACTGCCTTTTGCTATGATTTAGAATTACTTTTAATTCACTCTATAAATAGAAACCTTTTTACTGATTTCCTGATTGTCTGCTGTAATTAATTTCACTATGTAAATGCTATCACTTAATCCAATTGTTGGGAAAGAATAGATTTCTTCGGCTCCTAACTTTTCTTTTGTGAAGATTAATTTACCTGTTATATCAAACAATGTAGCTGATTTTAAATCAACTAAATTTGGATTTTTGATTGAAAGCAATTCATTTTCATTGTTTTGAACAATCATAAACTGTTCGCTTTTGATGGTTTCATTTCCTAATGTTTCATCTAAGAAAGTAACTTCAAAGCGATCTGTTGTAGTTCCTCCCGCTGGTAAAGTTATATCTACAAAACTATTTTTGATATCATGATAGATATTCGTTTCACTATCAAAAAGGAAAATATTTTCTGCAGCATCAAAATTGATAATATCACCCACATAAACTCTAAACGTAGATTGATTATTAGCTTTTAATGCAAATGGTATTCTTTTATTAATATCAAATGGCAATGTTGAAATCACAAACTGATTATCTTCTGTTAGAGGAAAATAAACGTCTGTTGGCAAATTCACGCCTTGACTTGGTGCGTCATAAGCATTGTCAAGACCATCATTTGCATTTGGATTGAATGCCAAAACTACTTCTCTTGTAAATTGATTATTCAAAATGGTTTGAATTCTAATTTGAGGAACTTGCAATTTAGAAAATTGAGTATAATCTGTTCCTGTTAAGTTTGGAATTTCCGGCCAATTTGTATCTGAGTCAGAACTTGTTTCAAAATTTTCTGCATTTCTTTCAAATTGAGAATTGTTTGGAATACCTTCTTTCATAAAAACGCGGTAACGGTTTCTCATTACTGCAGTACCGACAGCTACTGACCCTTTTATTATGAATCCCTGTCCAATAGGAGAAAACATTCTGCGATAGTTTATTCCTGAATTTCCTGATGTATTATTAAATGAACCATCACCATTGTACGTATTCCAAGGAGCACTAGTATATGTTCCGGGAGAAAATGCATCAACATTATTGGGGACATAAACTCCATATCCTCCAACATAATCAGATAAAGTATGAGAAGTAGCAGGTTTCTGATGTTCCCAGAAATAAGCATTTCCATTAATAATTGGTGAAACTGAAGCAGACACAGCTCCCGTGACATAATCAACTGTACGACCATTGTTTTCTAACAAAAACAAATTCAAATTAATCGCTGATGGATATGGATTTCCGGTTAACGTACTTTCTGTATATCCAGTTCCCCCATCAACTGAGTTTCCAACGGGGATATTGATTGTTCCATCGTTTGGTTTTCCTCTAAAATCATAACGTTGGTTGTTTCCTGGGTTATTTTGAACTCCTAAAACGGTGGTATTATCTGAACCGCTAACGCCTTTCATGGTGAAACCTTGACCTGCTTCAATTGAAGTAGCTGCTGCAATATAATTCCAATTTGAATATTGATTAGTTGTTGTTAATGTATAAATCCATCGGCTAGAAATGTTTAAGGCAGTATTAGTGCTTGAACCATTTAATCCTGTTATAATTGTTTCGCCTCCAAAAGTTGTTAATCCGGTTGGTCTTTTCAATAAAGAAATACCAAAATTAGAATTGCCAAGACTTGCAGAGGGCACTCCTACCGGCGAACACCAATAATTATAACCAAAATTGTTTGAAGTACCTTCTTGAAATGCAGATAACGTTCCTAATCCAGTATTGTTAGAACCTACTGTCGTTTTTTGCAACAATTGGCTTTCATTACGCAAATAAATATTTCCGGTGCTAGCCAAATTTACATCTTGAGTAACCGTGACATATTGGTCATTTACATATAAAAAGCTACCGGAGCTTACAAACAACTGAGCTTGGGATTGAAATCCGAAAAAAACAATTCCAATAACGATAAAAAACTTTAGTAATCTTCTCATAACTAAAAACTTAAAAAACCAAATTTAATTAAATAATTAATAAAATCATTTTTTGTCTTCGTTTTTTTTTAACAATTTAAAAAAAAGTAACTCTAAACAATCGACAAAGTGTAAGTAAATTTAACATTTGAGTATTATTTTTCTTATAAATATTTAAATATTATGCTTTTCATCGATTTTTTTGTACACTTTATCGGATTTAAAATATATTTGTGGTGTCAAAAATTAATAAATAAAAAACTCAATTAAATTAGTAAGTCATGAAAAAACATTCAGCACTAATTAATAGTATAAAAAAAGAAGATTTAAGTACTAATCTTTTAACTAAGTTAATATTGGTACTATTCATAACAATAAACTACAATTCCGTATCACAAACGGTAATTATTAATCCTGCAACAAACGGTGGATTTGAAAGTGGTACTACATTTGGAGCAAATGGATGGACTGCAACAACCGGAACATCATCTCAAAACCAATGGGTTTGTCATACTGGTGCGACTGCCGGATTTTCTGGAACAAGATGTGCTTACATTACCAACAACACATCTGCTGCTACACCTCCACACAATTATACACTCACAACAAACCGCAGAACACATTTGTATAGAGATGTTACTTTGCCTTCAGGCGAAAGTAATATTGAGTTAAGTTTTAGTTGGATAGGTAGAGGGCAAAACTTTACAGATTATTTGAGAATATGGTTGACACCTACTTCTTATACACCAACCTATGGAACAATAATATCTGCAATAGGTTCAGCTCCAGGAGGTAGAATTTTATTAGCTTCTTATCAAAATCAAGCATCATGGACAAATACATCTATTAATTTACCAACTGCATATGCGGGTCAGACTTTTCGTTTAGTTTTTGAATGGGTAAATAATAACAGTAGCGGTACACAACCACCTGCTGCAATAGATAACATCTCATTAACTACTCAAACATACAACGATGAATGCTCAACTGCTTTTGCATTAAGCGTTAATCCAACTTCAGTTTGTACAACGTCAACAAATGGTACAACAGTTGTAGCAACACAATCACAAAGTGGGTGTGCAGGAGTGGCCGATGATGATGTTTGGTTTAGTTTTGTAGCTACTTCAGCATTGCATTCAGTAACGGTAACACCCGATACATTAAATGATGCCGTTTTGCAAATATTTAATGGGTCATGCGGTTCTTTGTCAAGCATTGTTTGTCAAGATTTAACCGCATCAAACTCCCAAGAAGTTGCAACAGTTAGCGGATTAACAATTGGAGCAACTTATTATTTAAGAGTTTACAGTTATGGCAGTAATTCCAGCAATCGCGGAACATTTTCAGTTTGTGTAACTACCCCTGTAGACCCTTGTGATTCTATAACAAGTATTAGTGGTTGTGGGGCACTTACAAACGTAACAATGTCATCTGGAACAGGTCTATATCCAAATTCCACATGTGGAAATTCAACTCCTGGTTTAGAGAATATTTACTCATTTACTCCAACTGTTTCGGGAACTTTTGCTATTCAACAGTTGAATTCTTATACTACAATAAACTATCAATATAAAGCTGCGTCAGGGGGATGTAATAATACCGGATGGACATGTATTCAAGCATTAAATGGTGCTCAAACTAGTTATACTTTTTATATGTCGGCTGGAACAACTTACTATATTATCGTTGACCCTCAAAATAGTACTGGAGGTAATTTTAGTTTTCAAATTAACTGTTTAACCGCTGCATGTTCAGCTGGTGAAGGAATAGGAACGTCTGCTTTAGGCTGTCCTTCCGTAACATCAGGTGGATTGGGGTTAAGTGGTGCAAATCCGGACCCAATAGCATGCGATGCTACAACTACGTGTACTACTTTAGAAGCAAACTATTTAAAATTAGGGCAAACGACCAATTATACTGTTGAATCTATCGCTTATGCACCTCCTTATCAGTATGAATGTTTGGCAAATCCTGTGAGTGTAAATATTGATGACGTTTGGTCTGAAGAAATCTATTTGCCTTTTTCATTCTGTTTTTATGGCAATACATACAATTCATGTTTAATTGGCTCTAACGGAACATTAACATTTGACACTTCAAATGCCAGTGGCTATGCTGGATGGCAATTTGCAAATAACTTGCCAAGTACTGTTGGTGCATTATTTAACAATACTATCTATGGTGTTTATCATGATATTGACCCGAGTAAAGGTGGCACAGTTGGATGGGAGTTAATTTTCTTAGATAGTGGTTGTAGAGCATTAGTTGCCTCATGGCACGATATCCCAATGTATTCAAATACTTGTAATTCAATTCTTTACACAGGCATGATGGTGCTTTATGAAGATTCAAACGTAATTGAAGTGTACATTGAAGAAAAAAATGTATGTCCAACTTGGAATGGCGGAAATGCTGTTGTAGGTATTCAAAATAGCAATGGTACACAAGCTGTGGTTGCTCCTAACAGAAACTCTTTAAGTACAGATTGGACTGTTACAAATGAAGCATGGCGATTTGTTCCGTCTGGAACTCCAATAACAACTTTAGAATGGTTTGAAGGATCAGGAACTAGTGGTCCACTGATTGGCACAACTGATACAATTGAAGTGTGTCCTTCTACAACAACAACTTATACAGCTAGAGTAACCTATGAACTTTGCAATGGATCAACAGTAGTTGAAACAGATGAAACTGAAGTAGCTGTAATTGAAGATAAAATTTGGAATGGCTCTGTTGATATAGATTGGGACAAACCAAATAACTGGACACCAGCAGGAATTCCAACCAGTTTAGATTGTGTAACTATACCTGTAACCGCAAATGATCCGGTTATAGCCGGAACAGAATATGAAGGATTAGCTAAAAATCTACGAGTATTAAACGGAGCATCATTAACTGTAAAATCAGATAATGCAATTACTGTAACAGACTGGGTTGAAGTTGAACCAACTGCTCTTTTTGAAATTGAAAATGATGCAAGTCTAGTTCAAATAAATAATGTAACGAATACAGGAAACATTTTATATAGAAGAAATGCATTCATCAGAAAATTAGATTATGTGTATTGGTCTTCTCCTGTATCGCCTTTCCATGTTAGTGCAGTATCTCCCGGAACTTCCGCATCACTTAGATTTTTCTGGAACACAACTATTGCAAACACAAATGGAGGATTAGGAACATGGTCTGGTGCCAATGAGAATATGATTCCAGGAAAAGGTTATATTATTCGTGGTCCAAATAATTTTGATACGACTATACAACAATTTACAGCCAATTTTACGGGTGTACCAAATAATGGAAACATTAGTGTACCAATTGCTCGCGGAAGCTATACCGGACCAGATTATCCGGGAACTAATGGTGTAATTATAACAAATTTAGATGATAACTTTAACCTTATCGGAAATCCTTATCCGTCTGCTATACGTTATACTGATTTTATGGCTGCAAACCCAAATTTAGAAGGTTCTATAAGAGTATGGACACATGGAACACTTCCAAATAACTCCACTCCAAATCCTTTTTACAGTAGTTTTGCATATAATTATACCTCAGCGGATTATATCATACATAACGGTACTGGAACAATCAGCGGACCTGAAACGTATGACGGATATATTCCTGCCGGACAAAGCTTCTTCGTTATTATGTTAGACGGAGCAGCAACAACATCCAATGCGAATTTCACAAACTCAATGAGGGTTAGAAATAACAATGGTCAATTTTATAGAAATTCAAATACAGATGAAACGCAATCTGAAAATGCAAACAATAGAATTTGGTTAGATTTAGTAGCTCAAAGCGGAACAATGAGCAGAACATTAATTGGTTATGTAGAAGGTGCAACTTATGAAAAAGACCGCATGTTTGATGCTTATACCAAAACTGCCAACGCTATGATTTTATATTCTTTAATTGACACCGAAAAAGCATGTATTCAAGGTAGACCATTGCCATTTGATAACAATGATGTTGTACCGCTTGGTTTTAAAGTTAGTACGGATGGAATTTATACTATAGCCATTGCTGCTGTTGATGGAATATTTTCTAATGACCAGACTGTTTATTTAAGAGATAAAACATTAAATACAGTACATAATTTATCTGTAGACCCATATTCGTTCACCACAAATTCAGGAATTTATAACGAACGATTTGAATTGCTTTATCAAGACGAAACATTGGGGATTGATCAGATAGAAAATTTTGGTATAAAAGTTATCACAAATGACAGAATTGTTGTTCGTTCTGGAAATGAACAAATTAAAGAAATTCAAGTTTTTGATATGTTGGGAAGAAAAGTAAATCACTACTATTCTGTTAATGTGAATGAATTCGCCCTGAACGAGCAAAAAAGTAATCAAACCTTACTACTCAAAATTACTACTGAAAATGATAATATAACAATCAAAAAAATCTTGTTTTAAAATTAAACACTCTTTTTTAAGAATAATAAAAGATAAAATTAAAATAACCTTAACCGTCTGAAAAATCAGGCGGTTTTTTTTTGATACACTGACAAATTTAACATTTTTAACTTTTCATCGAGTTTTACTAATCATTCAACGATTATTTATTGTAAACAACTCACTATCAACTAAATTTACTCAACAATTTCCAAAAATACCTCCCAAAAATCATTTTAGTTGAATATATCCATTTAACTAAAATCTGATATGAAATTGTTATTCCAAATTCCATTTTCATATAAAAATCATTAAAACAATGTGATCCCCAATTCATATTGCATAATGACAATTCCGCTTTTCTAATCATAATTGATTTGAAAAGTTCCAAATTCAACTATTTACTTTTTATATCTAAACCGTATAGATTATGAAAAACAATTACAATATATCATTTAAGATAATTGATAAAAACTTTAAAACTTCAATAAAATTTATATCCTTTTTATTCCTTTTTGGAATTTTTTCCGGCTACTCACAAGTAGTGGAAACGTTTACAAACACAGGAAATGGCTCTTGGACATGTCCATCAGGCGTTACAACAATAACTGTTGAATGCTGGGGTGGCGGTGGCGGAGGTCAAAGAGCAAACGGTAATCCTTCTGCCGGTGGAGGAGGCTCCGGAGGCGGGTATGTTAGAACAACTTACAATGTAACCGCAGGAAACACCTATTCGTTTAATATTGGAAATGGCGGAACAGGAAATTCCGGCGGAAACGGACTACCTACTTGGTTTATAAATAACTCAACTATTTTAGCCATTGGAGGAAGAGGTGCCGGAAATGCAATAGCCACAAACAATAGTTGGGGAATAGGTGCTACAGCATTTACAACCGGAAATATCGGAGGAACTATTACTAGCACTTACGGTGGAAATGGTGGAAATGCAGGTAATAATTTTAGCGGTGGCGGAGGATCTAGTGCCGGAACAACCGTTTCTAACAATGCCAACGGAATTAATGGTGGTAACGCTCCTACAAACGGTTATGCCGGTGCAAATGGACGAAACAACAATGGTGCCGGTGCAGTTGGCGGAATTGGTGCAGGAGGTGCAGGAGGAAGAACATCAAACGGAACGGATCAAAATGGAGGTGGCGGAGGAAGAGGTCAAGTAAGAATTTCATATACAAACCCAAATGCAACTTGTGATACTGCAATATCTTTACCTTGTGGCACAATAAATATGGCAGGATTTACAAACGGCTCTACTAATATTAATCACGGAACAGGATGTTTCATGAGTAATTACGGAGTTTGGTACACTTTTGTTGGTGATGGTCAGCATACAACCATTACTTCAACAGCTTCGGGAGGATTTGACCACGAGATGTCTATATCGAGCGGCACTTGTGCTTCAAAAATCAATATTGCTTGTAGGAACGATGACGACGATAATGGAACAGAGAGCTATTCTTTTCAAACCACTACTGGAACAACTTACTTTGTTTACATTGCTCATCATAACAATGGAAGTTCAACTACAGGTAATTTTACAATATCCAGAACTTGTGCTCCTTATTGTACTCCTACCGCTTCAAATGGTGTTCACAACAATGGTATTACCAATGTTACTTTTAGTACAGTAAATAATACAACAAATAATAATTTAGTTTATAATGATTATTCAAATTTAGTAGGTAGTGCTTATCAAGGTGCTGCAATGCCAATCAGTGTAACAACCAATACCGGCAATAATACGTATAATATTAAAATTTGGGTTGATTGGAATAATGATTTAGATTTAACTGATGCCGGCGAAGAAGTTTTCTCAGGAATTGTTACTTCAAATACAATTAATGGTGTAATTACCATTCCAATAAATGCGTCGGTTGGAAACCATCGTTTACGAGTTGGAATTGCCAGAAGAGGAAATGGCAACAACAATGAAAATCCAACACCCTGTTTTGATGGAAATCGAGGTGCGTACGAAGATTACACACTTGAAGTTTTGGAAGCAATTCCTTGTTTTAATCCTCCTGTAATTATTACTGATCCGGTTGACACCACAATGGCTAGTAATGGAACGGCCACACTCACATCTTCTTTTGGAGGTTTTCCTACCAGTTATTTGTGGGAAGTTAGTTCCGATGGTGGAGTCAACTTTACTTCAATTACTAATGGAGGAGTTTATTCAAATGCAAATACAGCAAATTTAACGATTACAAATCCAACGGGAGCTTTAAATGGCTTTGTATATCGAGTTTTTGCTACAAATGGTTGTGGTACATCGTTGGCATCTGCGAATGCTGTTTTAACCGTAACGGTTAGTTATTGCACACCTGCTTCAACTTCTTCCACAGTTTATATTTCAGGGATTACTTCCGAAGGAAATTTAAATGATGTTTCCAATGCTCCAACAGGATATTCTGCAGGAGGCTATGGAAATTATTCCTCAACAATCATTGCTACTCAGGTTGCTGGAGGTGGAATTAATATTGACATTAATCTTGTAGGTTCACAGTTCATCCGAGGATATGTTGATTGGAATGGCGACGGCGATTTTACTGATGCGGGAGAAGAAATTTATACTACTGGAAACATTGCAACCGGCGACACTTCGTTTGGCTTTGTGATTCCCATTTCAGCAAGTCCGGGGAATTATCGATTTAGAATCAGAACGTTAGGATATCCTTCAGGCTCAACAATAACTTCCTGTAATTCTTTACCAAGCGGCGAAACAGAAGATTACACCATAACAGTAGTTTCAGACTGTGCCGCTAAAATTGATTCCGTTACAAATGGGTCGGTTTGCGGTGCAAATAATCCCGTAACAATTGAAGCTGTCGGATTAGGAAATACAACAGAATACAGATGGTACACGACTTATACAGGAGGAACACCAATAGCTGTTACTCCAACGGGAAGTTATACAACATCTGCTTTAGCCAATACAACTATATTTTATGTAACTGCTTTTAATGGTAGTTGTGAATCATTGGAAAGAACTAGAGTTATTGCTACAATTCTACCTACAACTATCATCAATTTTACTCCAACAGCACCCATTGCATGCGGAGATGAAGAAGTAATAACCATCAACGCTTCCGGAGATTTTATTATTGAAGAAATATTATTTGAAGATTTTGAAAATGGGTTAGGTCAATTTTCAGTAACAACACCAACCAATACAAACGGTGGAGTGGATAGCCCATGGAGTGTTAAAACAAGCACCTATCAACCGACCACTACTTCGGTTTGGCGACCAGCCATAAGCTCTGGAAATATTGACAATAACTTCGCTTTTACTACATCTGATTATACAAACAACAACTTGGTTACACGATTAACAACCAATGTTCCGCTAAATTCAACAGATTTTGTTGATTTAACACTTTCATTCAAGCATTATTATTCCTATTTTTCAGGAGATAATGGTAGAGTTCAGATTTCTACAAATGGAGGAGCTAATTGGACGGATTTAAGAGTTTATAATTCTGATTTAGGTACAGCCTCACGATTTATTGATGATTCGATAGATTTAACTGGTTATATCAACATTCCAAATCTACAAATTCGATTCCAATATACCGGTTTTTGGGATGATGGTTGGGCCATTGACAACATTAGATTGTTCGGAACAAAACTTTTAAACACTACATTTTCTTGGAACGGTTCAGAACCGGTTGATGCATTTACTGATTTAGCATGCACAATTCCTTATACAAACCAAACTATTTCTACCATTTACATCAAACCCAATTTAACGCAATTGCAAGTTGAAAGTTATCCGTTTGAAGTAAGTGCTACGCTTGGAAATGGCTGTACAATTTCGGAAACAATTACAATAACCAACAAATCAAAAGTTTGGCAGGGAAACAATTCACAATGGGAAAATGCTAATAACTGGCTTCCAATAGGTATTCCTTCAGATGATAATTGTGTTGTTATTCCACCTTCTGCAAATAACCCTATTATTTCAGGAAGTAATTATGATGCTTTTGCTTATTTATTAACCATCAAATCCGGTGGAAATTTAACGATTGAATCAAATAACAATATAACTGTTACAAATTCGGTAAATGTAAATACCGGCGGAAATTTTCTCTTGGAAAATAATTCGAGTTTAATTCAAATTGACGATGTTACAAATAGTGGAAACATAACTTATATTAGAGAAGCGACAGATATAGATGGACTAGATTATGTTTATTGGTCATCTCCTGTTTCAAATCAATTGTTGAATTCAATTTACACCAGTCCGCCACAAGGTCCAAAATACAAATGGAACCCCATTCAAGTGAATGGAAACGGGAACTTAGGAAATATTAGTCAAGGAACTTGGGTGAATGCAAACGGAAACACAATGGAAACTGGTCGAGGTTACATCGTTCGAGGTTCATCTAATTCGGCAATGGCTCCAACTACTATTTCGAGCACTTTTTCCGGTGTACCGAACAATGGTTCAATTAATTATACTGTTGAAAGAGGAATGTATACCGGAGTTACTTATCCAGGTTTAAATGGTTCACCAATTTCAAACTTAGATGACAACTGGAACTTATTAGGAAATCCTTATCCCTCAGCAATCAATGCGTTACAATTTTTATCAGACAACAGCAGTGTTATTTTAGGAAGTGCAAGACTTTGGACGCACGGAACAGATATAACTTTTGGTGGAACAAACCCATTTTATGGTAGTTTTGGATATAACTATTCATCATCCGATTATTTATTCATCAATTTTACAGGAACAACCATTCCAACTGCCTCCGATTTTATAAAAACCGGACAAGCATTTTTTGTTCAGATGGTGGATGGCCCCGGAAATGCATCAGCACAAGTAAACTTTACTAATTCACAAAGAAGTAATGCTTTCCCTAATAATAATTTCTTTAGAAATGCTGAAAATTCATCGAATGAAAATTCAATTTTAAATTTAGAAAGACATCGAATTTGGCTAGATATTGTTAATGCAAATAATCAATCTACAACGACTTTAATTGGTTATGTGGAAGGAGCTTCCAATGAAAAAGATTCGTTTTTTGATGCTCACGAAAAAGCTTCCGGTTCGTTAGGAATTTATTCAAACATAAACGAAGAAACTTTTGCCATTCAAGGTCGTTCGTTGCCTTTTTCTATTGCCGATGAAGTTCCGATAACTTTTAAAACAGCAAATTCAGGAATACATCATCTTGCCATTTTGGCTGTTGACGGACTATTTGAAAATCAATCAATTTACGTTAAAGATGAATTAGTAAATGTGATTCATGATTTAAAATTGAGTCCATATCCATTTTCAACAGAAGCCGGAATATATCAAAATAGATTTAAAATTATTTACCAAAATGAAACCCTTGGAATTCCTGATGTAATAGGAAATCAAGTTATTGTTTATAAAGACAAAACAAAATTCATTCAAATTTCTACTGGAAACATAACAATGGACCAAGTGAAAATTTATGATATTCAAGGTAGATTGATTAAAACTATTCAAGACATCAACAACAATACATTGTCAATTGATACACAAATAATGGCAGATCAGGTTTTAATGGTTACTATTATTACAGCTGATAATATTAAAGTTACCAAAAAGGTGTTCTAACAAAATTTACATTTTATTATTAAAAACGGCTTCCTAAATGAAGTCGTTTTTTTATAAGTAAAAACTTATTCAATTATAACCTTTTAACGATTAAATTAAACATTACAACAATTTATTAACAAATATTTGTGATTTTGTTACAATTTAATCTAAAATAATTATTTCATTAGAAAATAAATTTAATACACACCATGAAAAAAAAATTCTTGGGAATCTTTTCTCCATCAAACAAATACGGTATTCTTTTATTAATCATTGCGTTTGTATACACTAATGACAACTACGCTCAATGCACAAATTCAGTTCAATATGGATCTGCAGTAGCTCCAACAAACACACTTCCTGTTACAATAAGCACTTGTAATTATCAAACCGAATATAGTCCAATTACAGCTATAGTTAGCGGAACAACTTATCAAATAAGTAACAGCTGTGGCGGATATATAACCGTAAGAAGCAATACATATAATGGAACAGTAATAAGCCATGGAAATTCACCACATACATTTACCGCAACTTCTTCCGGTACTTATTATGTGCACTATAACACAAATGCAGCATGCGGAACAGCTTCAAATTGTTGCACAACAACCATAACGTGTACTTCTTGCTCAGCTCCTGTTGCTCCATCTAATGATTTATGTTCTAATGCAACACCGCTTCCTTGCGGAACAACGAATCTTGCCGGAACAACCGTTGGCACCACAAATATTGCCAATGTTTCAGGCTGTTCAATGTCTAACTACGGAGTATGGTATAGTTTTGTTGGAGATGGTCAAAACACAACCATTACAACAAATCCTTCTTTTGACATAAAACTTTCCGTTTCCACGGGAACTTGTGGTTCAATGACCAATATTGTATGTACAGATTTTTCTCCTGAGTCGGCTTCATTTAGCACTATAAATGGCACAACCTATTATGTTTATGTTGCACATTGGTTGGCCGGAAGTACAACTACCGGAACCTTCACAATTTCCAGAAGTTGTTCCGCCCCAATTGGTAACGACAATTGTTCTAACGCCATTAATTTAACTGTTAACCCAACAACAACTTGTACTTCCACAACTGCAGGTTCAACCATTGGAGCAAGTCAGTCCATGGCTGGTTGTTTAGGTAATGCGGATGATGATGTTTGGTTCAGCTTTGTAGCCACTTCAACCATTCACAATGTAACAGTAACACCCGGAACGCTAAGCGATGCTGTGCTGCAAGTTTTCAGCGGAACATGCGGTTCTTTAACCAGTTTAGCTTGCGTTGACAATACAATAACCGGAAACGAATCTGCCACGGTTACTGGCTTAACAATCGGAAATACTTACTATGTTAGAGTATACAGTTATTCAAACGGCAGCGGACAAGGAACTTTTACAATGTGTGTCTCTACACCTGTTAATCCTTGCTCATCTATAACAAATATTGCTTCTTGTGGTTCAACAATTAATGTAAATGTGCCTTCCGGTAGTGGAAGCTATCCTAGTTCTCCTTGCGGATGGACTACTCCGGGAGTGGAAACAATATATACTTTTACACCCACACAATCAGGAACTTATACCATTCAACAAACAAATTCTTTTGCCACAATAGATTATCATTATAAAGCGGTATCAGATGGTTGTAATAATATTGGTTGGAGTTGTGTTGACGATTTGTTTGGTGCCTCAACCAGTTCTACTTTTTTCCTTTCAGCAGGTATTCAATATTATTTTCTCTTAGATCCTGAAAGTACAGCTGGAGGGAATGTAAGCTTTATAATAAACTGTACTACAAATCCTTGTACTAATGGTTCCGGAACTGGTACTTCAGCATTGGCTTGTCCTTCAGTTCAATCCGGGGGTTTAGGATTAAACGGTGCCGATCCCATTCCGTTAGATTGTAATTCTGTTTCAACTTGTGTTGATTTAGAGGCTACTTACCTTCAATTAGGCGATACATCTTCTTATACAGTTGAATCAATTACTTATGCTCCACCCTATCAATTTAATTGTCTACAAAATCCTGTGAGTGTTAATATTGATGACATTTGGTCTCCGGTAATTAACATTCCTTTTGATTTCTGTTTTTATGGAAATACGTATAATTCATGTATCATGGGTTCAAATGGTATGATTTCTTTTGACACTACTAATGCAAGTAGTGGTTCTGGATATGCTTTCAGCAATAATCTTCCAAGTTTGGTAGGTGCTTTGTTTCCAAATACGATTTACGGTGTTTACCACGATATTGACCCGAGTGTTGGTGGAACTGTGGGATGGGAATTAATTACATTAAACACCGGCTGTAGAGCTCTTGTAGCTTCATGGAACGACATACCCATGTTTTCATCCGCTTGTAATTCTATACTCTACACCGGAATGATTGTTTTATATGAAGACACGAACGTAATTGAAGTTTATATCAAGGAAAAAAACGTTTGTGGTACTTGGAATGGCGGAAATGCAATCGTAGGTATCCAAGATGTAACAGGAACACAAGCCGTTGTGGCTCCGGGAAGAAATGGTCTTGATGCTGATTGGACTGTTACAAATGAAGCTTGGCGATTTGTTCCTTCAGGTCCATCCATTACCTCAATACAATGGTTTGAAGGTTCTGGAACTTCAGGCCCTGTTGTTGGTAATACTGACGTGATTAATGTTTGTCCAACTGTGACAACTACCTACACCGCACAAGTTACGTATGCTCTTTGCAATGGCTCAACAATTGTAGAAAATGACGAAACTATTGTTACTGTTTTTGGTGATAAAACATGGAATGGTTCAATTGATACAGATTGGAATAAAGATAACAATTGGACGCCTATTGGTATTCCAAACAATACCGATTGTGTCTTAATTCCGATTACACCAAATGACCCAATAATTTCAGGAACAAATTACAATGGTTTAGCAGGAACTTTACGTATTTTGAATGATGCAACCTTAACTGTAAATTCAAACAATAGCATAACTGTAACGGATTGGGTAAATGTTCAACCGAGTGGAACTTTCGATATTCATGACAATTCCAGTTTAGTTCAAATAAATAATACAACTAACATCGGAAATATCATTTACCGAAGAGACACTGACATTAGAAGATTAGACTATGTCTATTGGTCTTCCCCTGTTGCCGGATTCAATGTAAGTAATATTCCGGCACCAATTACTCCCGGTCCAATATTTACATGGAATACTACTTATGCAAACCCTAATGGTGGACAAGGTTATTGGATTGGAGCGGCAGGAAGCACTATGCAACCTGCTATTGGATATATCATGCGAGGTCCAAATAGTTTTGGAAATACACCTGCAACTCTAAACGGTAGTTTTATTGGAGTTCCAAATAATGGCCCAATTACAACCCCAATTACTAGAGGAAGCGACACAAACACGGCCACACATTACGGAACAAACGGAACAGAAATAACCAATCTTAGTGATAATTATAATTTAATTGGAAATCCCTATCCTTCTGCAATTAGAGCAAGTCAATTCTTGTTTAATAATAACACTAAAATTGAAGGAAATGTGCGACTTTGGACGCACGGCAATTTACCTGCTGCGATAACAAGCCCGTTTTATGATACGTATGCCTATAATTACACACCAGGAGATTACTATATATACAATTTTACAGGTGTTACTTGTTGTCCGGCTGCTAGCTCCGATTTGTTCATTGGTGCAGGACAAGGCTTTTTTGTTCAAATGATTGATGGTCCTCCAGCTTCAGATGTTGTGTCGTTTAATAACGGTTTACGAAATCCTAGCTATGACAATAGTATGTTCTACAGGAATGCAAATCAAATTGAAACACAAACCAATTTAACCGATTTAGAAAGACACAGAATGTGGTTTGACATCATCAATTCAGATGGACTAAATGATCGAACTTTAGTTGGCTATGTTGAAAATGCAACGATGGGCAGAGACAGTTTCTTCGATTGTAATACGGCTGTCGCAGGAAATATGATAATTTATTCCCTTCTAGAGGAAGAAAAACTAACCATACAAGGAAGAAGTTTACCTTTTGATGTGAATGATGTCGTTCCGATGGGCGTACATATTCCAACTAGTGGTCAATACACGATTGCTCTTGCGGCCATTGATGGTTTATTTGAAAACCAAGCCGTTTATTTAAAAGATAATTTGACGAATACCATTCACGACATCAAAGAAAATCCATATTCATTTACATCGGAACAAGGAACATTCAACAATCGTTTTGAAGTGATTTATCAAAATGAAACGCTCAGTAATCCTGATTTTACTTTTGAAAATATTGTCAGAGTAACTTCTAATGAAAATGTCACCGTTCATTCCACCATCGAATTAATGGAATCAATCTTGGTTTATAATGTGTTGGGACAAAAATTAGCTGAATACAATAATGTCAACGCAAATCAATTGGTTTTAACTACTTTACAGAAAAATAATTCAACTTTATTGTTGAAAATAAAATTGCAAAACGGAACAACTTCCATCGAAAAAGTAATTTATTAAAGGTAATTAATGAAATTCCAAAAAGACCTTTGCTTTAAGTAGTGATGGTCTTTTTCGTTTTGATAAGCTTCTTGTTCAAACGAAATATTTCGGTAAGCTAAATTTCTATCCCTAAATTGAATTAATCGAATTAAATACTCCAAGATATACCAAACCAAAAAAGGAATAACTAACAGTTCAATTTGTTGCCGAATATGAATGCGTTCATGGTTTAATAAAACTACATTTTCTTTGTCCGATTTGTATTTTAAAAACACAAACGGATACAAAGTAAGTCCTCGAAAACCTTTTGGGGTTAAATATTTAAAAACTAATACAAACATTTGTTGCAAAGTTGCTAATTTTGTAGTTATGAATACACCAAATTCTGAAAATAAATTAATCGAAGGCGAAGATTTCTATTACACGCCCGAAGGTTATAAATGTTTTACTGAAAAATATCATTTAAAAAGAGGCTATTGCTGCAAAAGCGGATGCCGACATTGTCCATATGGATTTGATAAAAAAACGAATACAATCAAAAAAAAATAATTCGAAAAATCAAAAAATCCAACAATCTAAAAATCGAATAATCTAATTATCCAAAATGGAAGCAATTCAAACCAAATCATTTAAAGATCAAATCACAGAAGGAATTCCAACCGAGTTACCTTCTCCAAAACAATATGAAATTGACATAAATCACGCTCCAAAACGAAAAGAAATTCTTTCGGATGAAGAAAAAAAGTTAGCTCTTCGCAATGCATTACGTTATTTTGAACCAAAACAACACGCTACTCTCCTACCCGAATTCAAAGAAGAATTAGAAAAATACGGTCGAATTTATATGTATCGTCTTCGTCCGGATTATAGAATGTATGCACGACCAATTTCAGAATATCCCGGAAAAAGCGAACAGGCAAAAGCCATAATGTTAATGATTCAAAATAATTTGGATTATGCGGTGGCTCAACATCCACACGAATTGATTACGTATGGCGGAAACGGTGCTGTTTTTCAAAACTGGGCACAATATCGACTAACGATGAAATACCTTTCTGAAATGACCGATGAGCAAACGTTAGTAATGTATTCGGGTCATCCGATGGGATTATTTCCTTCCCACAAAGATGCTCCAAGAGTTGTCGTAACGAATGGAATGGTGATTCCAAATTATTCCAAACCCGATGATTGGGAAAAAATGAATGCATTAGGCGTTTCGCAATACGGTCAAATGACGGCCGGAAGTTATATGTACATTGGTCCGCAAGGAATCGTTCACGGCACAACTATTACGGTTTTGAACGGTTTTAGAAAAATTAAAAAAAATCCGGAAGGCTCAATTTTTGTCACTTCAGGTTTGGGCGGAATGAGTGGTGCTCAGCCAAAAGCTGGAAACATTGCCGGTTGCATCACCATTTGTGCCGAAGTTAATCCGAAAATTACACACATTCGTCACTCGCAAGGTTGGATTAATGAAGTGATTGAAAATGTAGATGATTTAGTAAATCGTGTTCGAAAAGCTCAAGCTGAAAAAGAAGTGGTTTCCATCGCTTATCTCGGAAATATAGTTGATGTTTGGGAACGATTTGATTCAGAAAATATTCATATTGATTTAGGATCAGACCAAACTTCGTTGCACAATCCGTGGGCGGGAGGTTATTATCCTGTTGGAATTTCTTTTGAAGAATCGAATGAGTTAATCGCAAATAATCCCGAACTTTTTAAAACGAAAGTGAAAGATACATTGGTTCGTCACGCGGCAGCAATCAACAAACACACAGCTAAAGGAACGTATTTCTTTGATTACGGAAATGCCTTTTTATTAGAGGCTTCTCGTGCCGGTGCTGATGTGATGGCAGAAGACGGCATTCGTTTTAAATACCCGAGTTATGTGCAAGACATTATGGGGCCAATGTGTTTTGATTATGGATTTGGTCCGTTCCGATGGGTTTGTGCCAGCGGAAAACAGGAAGATTTAGCCAAAACCGATCAAATTGCTTGTGATGTTTTGGAAGAAATGGCTAAAACCGCTCCAATCGAAATCCAACAGCAAATGCAGGATAATATTAAGTGGATTAAAGAAGCTCAGAAAAATAAATTAGTCGTGGGTTCCCAAGCCCGAATTTTATATGCCGATGCAGAAGGCAGAATGAAAATTGCCGAAGCATTCAACAAAGCCATTGCTAAAAACGAAATTGGTTTTGTCATTTTAGGAAGAGATCACCACGATGTTTCCGGAACCGATTCACCTTATCGAGAAACGTCCAATATTTATGATGGTTCGAGTTTTACAGCAGATATGGCGATTCACAACGTGATTGGCGACAGTTTCCGTGGAGCAACTTGGGTATCAATACATAACGGCGGCGGAGTTGGCTGGGGCGAAGTAATTAACGGCGGATTTGGTATGGTTCTTGATGGTACAGAGGATAGCGACAGACGATTAAAATCGATGTTGTTTTGGGATGTAAATAATGGAATCGCCCGAAGAAATTGGGCCCGCAACGAAGGTGCTATTTTCGCAATTAAAAGAGCGATGGAGACGCAACCTTTATTGAAAGTTACCATCCCTAATTTAGTAGATGATGAATTGTTTAAAATGGTTTAAGATTGTTTGATTTTGTTTAAGGTTGTTAACCTCTGCACAATTTAAACCCCTTTTAAACCCTAAACAATTAAACTTTTAAACAAAAAATACACTATGAAAACACTCAAATTTTTACCCCTACTTCTACTCTTTACACTCGCTTCGTGCAGCTCCGTAAGAGTATATTCTGATTACGACAAAAATGCCGATTTTAATCAGTACAAAACCTATGCTTTTCAAAAAAGCGGCATTGACAAAGTCGAAATTTCCGATTTAGACAAAAAAAGAATCCTTCGTGCCATTGACGAACAAATGACTGCGAAAGGTTTTACCAAAAGTGAATCGCCTGATTTGTTGGTGAATATTTTTACCAAAGAACGTGAACAAGTGGACGTAAACCAATTCAACGCCGGATGGGGTTGGGGATGGGGATGGGGTTGGAATCCATGGATGTGGGGAGGCACCAACACCAGCGTTTCAAGACATACCGAAGGCACTTTGTTCATCGATTTGATTGACAACAAGAAAAAAGAATTAATCTGGCAAGGTGAAGGCGTTGGTGTGCTCACCAAAAACGTAGATAAAAAAGACGAACGCGTAAATGAATTTGTGGCTAAGATTTTAGCTCAATATCCACCGAAGAAGAAGTAGGGAGTTTTCAGTCGCAGATTTCAGTCACGCTGAATAGATAGAACCGGAGTAGAGATGCTTCGGTTTTTTTTATGCTGTAAGGTTTCTGATTTATTTTTTAAAAACTTCCTCAAATTACGGATTTCCGTAAAAATTTTGCATTTTTAGTTTATAGTTTTACAGAAAAGTGTTAATAAGTAAAATTGACAATAACTTTTGGAAATGTTAAATTAGCAAATTATTGAAAATCAAAAACAAATGTACATATCAGAACTTAAACTTTGGAATTTTAGAAAGTACGGATCAAATAATCCTTTCGATTTAAATAATCCCGATTTAACTGTACCTTTTAGTAAAGGTTTGAATGTATTAATTGGTGAAAACGATTCTGGTAAAAGTGCCATTTTAGATGCTATTAAGTTAGTTCTCAAAACTCATGCTTACGAATGGATTAAAGTTGAAAAAGAGGATTTTTATAGTGAAACTGATAAATTAAGAATAGAATTAGAATTTTCAGGTATGTCTGATGATGAAGCCAAACATTTTATTGAATGGTTGGGTTGGGAAGATGAAGAGATTGAAGAAGGAAAATTTGAGAAACGTCCAAAACTTATTTTGATTTATCAAGCAGAATACAGAAATAATAGAGTTATTCCATCTGATGTGAAAGCTGGAATGGATGGAACTGGTCACTTATTAAATGCAGACGCAAGAGATTATTTAAAATGCACCTATCTAAAAGCTTTGAGAGATGCAGATAGCGAATTAACAGCGAAGAAAAACTCTAGGCTTTCACAAGTCCTAAAAGAACATTCGCTTTTTAAAAAGACTGAAGGTATAAAACATGACTTTGAAAATCAATTCAAAATAATAAATGATGAAATCACAAATGATTTCAAAATAGACCCTAAAAAGAAAGGATATAAAGAAAAAATAAAAGATGTTATCGATGATTTTCTAGAAGGTTTTATTGACAGCAAACATAAAGGAGAATTTTCTTTTGGAAATCCTGACATAAAAAACATTTTAGAAAAATTATCTTTAGGAATTGAAGAACAAAATGGTTTAGGGCTTGGCACAATGAATCGTTTGTATATGGCAGCCGAATTGTTACACTTAAGAAAAGAAAATTGGAATGGCTTAAAACTCTGCATGATTGAAGAACTTGAGGCTCATTTACATCCACAAGCACAAATGAAAATTATTGACAAATTAAGCAAAGAAGTTAACATTCAATTTATCTTAACAACTCACAGCCCAAATATTGCATCAAAAATTGATTTAAAATCTTTAATAATCTGCAAAAATAAAGATGTTTTTCCAATGGGCGAAGGAAATACAAAACTTGAAAACAAGGATTATATTTATCTAAAACGCTTTTTGGATGTTACAAAATCAAATTTATTTTTCGCAAAAGGAATAATTATAGTTGAAGGTTGGTCAGAAGAAATTTTAATTCCTGAAATAGCAAAAAATCTAGGTCTTGATTTAACTAAAAAAGAAGTTTCAGTAGTTAATGTGGCATCAGTTGCATATTTACATTTTGCAAAAATATTTTTAAGAAATGACAGCACTAAAGATATGAAAGTTCCTGTTGCAATTGTAACCGATTTAGACAATAAACCTGATGAAAATGGAGATTTTAACGACGGAGATGAAAAAACTAAAACAAAAAGAACGAATTTAAATTTACTTGAATCAGAACTAAAAAATACAAGTGTTACTCTAGGACTTGCTAAACAATGGACTCTAGAATGGTGTCTCCATAAATCTACAAGTTTATCAAAACTATTTCAAGAATCTGTTTCCGAAGTTCATCCGCAAATATTCAATGCTGAAAAGGTAAATTTTGAAAGTGAATTAATTTTACGATTAAAGAATAAAGGAATTGACAAAGTAAAGATTGCTTCAACATTAGCAGGAAAAATAGAGAATTCAAAAGATTTAACAATTGATGAAAATGATGAATATATAGATTATTTAATCAAAGCAATAAAACATGCTTGCAATGAAAATTGAGATAGATGATAAACACATAAAAGAAGCTGAAAACATTTTTATTGGAGGAAAACCTTTTGATGAAGAACGTATTAATTTTATAAAAAAACTTGATACTTGTGATTTACTTGCAGTTCCTGGAAGCGGAAAAACAACTGCCTTGATTGCAAAGCTATATTGTTTGTCTCAAAAATTGCCTTTTACTGATGGTTCGGGTATTTTAGTTTTAGCACACACTAATCATGTTATTGATGAAATAGAAAATAAATTAAAGATACATTGTCCACACCTTTTTGAATATCCAAACTTTATTGGGACTGTACAAAGTTTTGTAAATAATTTTTTGGCTATACCATTTTATGAAAATAAAAACAAAAAAAGAATAAATAGGATTGACGATGATTTTCATGATTACTGTCTTAACGAAGTTATTCTTGAGACTTTTAGTGCAAATAAAAATCTTAAACATATCTATAGAACACCAAATATTCCTTGGAAGTATAATTTTGAATTATCTAACACCCCAAATCAAATTATTAATTTGGAAACTAAAGAGAGAATACAAATTTCTAAACCTAGAGGTAGGTCTAAAAATTATATAGATTGGGATGATTTAACAAAGACTAAAGTTGAAGAAAATTTATATAAAATTAAATTGAATTTATTGAAGAATGGTATTTTGAATTATAATGATAGCTTCTTTTTCTCTAGAATATATGTTAATAAATATCCGCAAATAAAAATAATACTTCAAAAACGTTTCAAATATGTTTTTATAGATGAAATGCAAGATTTGGATGAATCTCAAATTAAAATTATTGATGATATTTTCTTTAGTGAAAATTCAAAAACTATAATTCAAAGAATTGGTGATATCAATCAATCTATTTATAGTTCCGGCAAAAAAATAAAAGTAGAATGTGATTGGAAACCTAGAAAAATAGAGTATTTAAAAAGCTCATACCGTTTAACAGAAGAAATTGCATGTTTAGTAAATGGCTTTACATTAGATCCACAAAAAGATGAAAATAAAAATCCACGTTTTGTTGTAAAAGGAATGAATAAACTTGAAAAAAACATAAAACCGAATCTGATTTTATTTAATAAAGACACAACGGGAGAACAATTACAGCAAAAATTTAAAGATTTAATAAACGCAAATAATTTGCTAGAATGTGAAGAGAACATTAAAAATGGTTTTAAAATAATTGGCTGGAGTACGGTTTGGGATAAGGATGAACAAAAGCAAAGTAAAGATGGCATAAATAAAATTCGTCTTAAAGATTTGTTTACAGGATATTCCAAAGAAAGTAAAGCTAAAAAAGAAGATTTTGATTGTCTAAAAAAGCACCTACAATTATTTGACCAAGAAAAACATACTTTAGAAGCAGTTAGAAAGTCTATTTTAAATTCTTTCATCAGAATTTTAAGGTTTGAAGATATTTATTTTGATTTAGAAACAAAAAAGCACTTTAGAAAAAGTACATTAATTGTATTTATAAAAAATCAAGGAGAGGAAGTCTATAATAATTTTAAAGCAAATCTATTTCATTGGTGCTTTTACCTTGTAACAAAGAATGATTATGAAAATATTTACAAAAAGGTAAAAGAATACATTTCAAATATTTTTATTAAATGGAATTGGTATAATGAAGAAAATTATATTCCGAAAATCATAAACAAATCAACTGACTTTATTAATAGTGTGAATTATCAATTTATCGAAATTAATAAAAAAGAAACAATTGAAAAAAAAGAAGTGAAGTGCGAAATTAATATTGAAGTAAGTTCTGTGCACTCTGTAAAAGGGCAAACTCATTGTGCAACAATGTATATCGAATCAGCATACAAAAAACCTGTTTATGAGACAAATAAATTAAATAAGCAAACTAAAAAGAATCCTCTTTTCTTTCAAAATCACGATTGTAATAAACCAACTGGTAAAGAAGCAATTAAAATGATGTATGTTGGTTTTTCTCGTCCAACACATTTACTATGCTTTGCTGTATTGGAAGATAATATAAATGCAGAAGAGTTATTAAAATTTGAAAATGATGATAGATGGAATGTTGATAAAAAATTAATCGAACTAAATTAACTAAAAGGCTCTAAAAACCTTGCAGGATATAAATCTGATGATCTTTTTAAACCCAACCCCTAGCACTGATTGCAATGGAAAGCTTTTTAAAAAAATTAGTTTTGTTGGCTTTACAAGGCGACAAATCTCGATAGGGGAAGACCTAGAAAAAACAAACCTTCAATTATTTATTAAGTAACTTTTCTAAATACGTCACCTTGTCTTTTTCAGCTTGAAGCAATCGTTCAAATAATTTTTCCTTTTCATCATAAAGTGCAATTACTTTATCTAAAGGGTTAAAAGTGCATTGATTGTTTAAAAAATTAGTCCCATGACTACTATCATTAAAAGTATTAAAGAAATTAATTGCCGCTTCTTCAGAAAAGCTTTTTATAGCTTCAGCAGTAACTCCTAATTCTTTAGCAATTAACTGTAATTTTTCTTCATCTACAGTCTCACTACCCTCAATGTTTGAAATGGTCTGTTGGCTCACGCCAATAGCCATAGCCAACGCTTCTTGTTTCATTCCACGTAATTCTCTAATACGGCTAATGTTTCGGCCAATATGTTTTGGTTTTGTCGTCGTGTTCATAATTCAAAAATATAAAAATTAGTAGTAAAGTCCGGTTAGTAAAATACAAATCGCTCTTGTATCAAACAAATAGCCATCAGGATTCAGCTGTTAGCCAGTTAAGGTTGTCTACACAAAAATAAACTTTTTTCATTCAACACAAACCTTTACCCCCACCAAAATTTCAAAATCTAACAAGTAATCCCAATTTCACAATGCTTTTCTCCTACCTACCATCTTCCATCCCACTTCACATTTTCAAATTGTCAATTTGACACATTCTCAAATTGTCACATTGCCTTTTCCTCTATACCATCGCCCTATCCGAAGTATGGATAGTGTATGAGTAGTGTATGAAAAACATTATGTCAAATAGCAGTAAAATCCGCTTAACGAAACAATATCTTGCATCCTGGTCAAAGGGTGAATTACCTTTTTTGTCATACCAACACGAATTATAGTTAAATTAATAAAAGTCATACAGTATGAGATTCCTCCTTCGTCGGAATGACAAGATTGTGGGGACACTGCCACTGAAAACTGTGACTGAGACTGCGACTGAAAACTGTGACTGTGACTGAGAACTAAAAAGAGATTCCTACGGAATGACAAGATTGTGGAAAACTGCGACTGAACACTAATAATTCAACAACTCTTCTATCTTAGCACGAACCTTATCCACATTTGGAATCATCGTAAATTCTAACGTGCTATTCAACGGAATTGCAGGCATATTTTCGGACCCGATGACCATCACGGGTGCATCGAGGTGTTTGAAACATTTTTCCTGAATGAGTCCGGCTAGGCTGCGTGCAAACGAATTATTGGTGGGTTCTTCGGTGACAACCAAACACTTTTTGGCTTTTTTAACGGATTTGAAAATGGCTTCTTCATCCAACGGATACAACGTTCGCAAATCGATGATTTCGACTTGATTTTTGATGTCAGATGAAGCATTTAACGCCCAATGTACGCCCATTCCGTATGTAATAACAGTCATTGTTTCAGCCGTTTCTTGTTCCCAGATTTCTTGAACAATATTGGCCTTTCCGAACGGTAAAATATAATCTTCGCTTGGCTCGTTTACGCGGGCAAAATCGGTTCCTTTGACTTTGCTCCAATACAAACCTTTGTGCTCCAAAATCACCACCGGATTCGGGTCGTAATAAGCTGCTTTCATCAAACCTTTTAAATCTGCACCGTTGCTTGGGTAGGCGATTTTGATTCCGCGAATGTTGGTTAACACACTTTCTACCGAGGACGAATGATAAGGGCCGCCACTTCCGTAGGCACCAATAGGCACTCGCAAAATCATACTTACAGGCCATTTTCCGTTGGATAAATAACACGAACGACTGACTTCAGTGAACAATTGATTTAATCCCGGCCAAATGTAATCGGCAAATTGCACCTCAACAATTGGTTTTAAACCAACGGCTGACATTCCAACCGTTGAACCGACGATAAAGGCTTCTTGAATTGGGGTGTTAAAAACGCGTTCGTCGCCAAATTTCTGTGCTAAAGTTGCTGCTTCACGGAAAACGCCGCCTAAACGTCCGCCCACATCTTGTCCGTATAACAAACATTCAGCGTGTTTTTTCATTAATTCTTCTACGGCAAATAAGGCACAATCGACCATCACGACTTTTTCCTCACGGGATGGATTTCGCTCGCCTCCTTCTTCAGTGATGGGCGTTGGTGCAAAATCGTGTGTGAATAAATCTTCGGGTTTTGGGTCTTCTGCTTGTTGTGCTTTGATAAAATCCTCTTGGACAGTGGCTGAAGCCACCGCCAATTGATTTTCAATTTCTTGTTGTGTGATTCCCGCTTCCACCATTTGCTGAATCAAAACCGGATAAGGATCACGGGATTTTGCTTCTTCCAAATCGTCTCGGTACCATTCCATCCGAACGCCGGAAGTATGGTGATTTAACAACGGAACTTTGGCGTGAACCAAAAACGGACGACGTTCTTCACGAATGGTTTTGACCACTTTTTCAAGAGCTAAATAACTTTCGGTGAAGTTTGCTCCGTCTATCGATATGGCTTCGATTCCGTGAAAACCTTTGGCATATTCAAAGGCATTTTGAGCTCGGGTTTCTGCCGCATTGGCAGAAATATCCCAGCCGTTATCTTGTACTAAATATAAAATAGGTAATTGCTTTAAAGCTGCCATTTGAAAGGCTTCGGCAATTTCGCCTTCAGTTACGGAAGCATCGCCTAGCGAGCAAACGACAATTGGTTTTAGCTTATTGTTCTCTTGAATTCCTGTATTTTCTTTATACCAGAAACCCATCGCAGCTCCGGTGGCAGGAATGGCTTGCATTCCGGTTGCAGAAGATTGGTGTGGAATTTTCGGTTTGTCAACATCTTTTAAACTTGGGTGGCAATAATAGGTCCGACCTCCTGAAAACGGGTCGTCTTTTTTGGCCATTAATTGCAACATTAAATCATACGGACGCATTCCGATTCCGAGTAACATTGCATCGTCACGGTAATAGGGAAATGCATAATCTTGTGGCAATAAATGCATCGCCATCGCAATTTGAATGGCTTCGTGACCGCGTGACGTGGCGTGAACGTATTTGGAAACAATTTTGAAATTATCTTCATACAATTCAGCCATCGTTTTGGCGGTTGCCATTGTTGAAAAGGCTTTTTTCAGGATATTTTTTTCTAACATTTTAATCTTTTTTAAACCTGAAAGGTTTAGGTTTATTACTTCGCTTCAACAATCCAACCGAATCGGTCTTCTTCTTTTTGAAGTTTTATAGCGTTTAGTGTATCATTTACCATTACAGAAACCGGATTGCTTTCAGGGAATTTGATAGTGAAATCGTTGTTGCCAATTTCTTCAATCATCGCAATTCCAACGGCTGTTCCTGTTCCGAAAGCTTCTTCTAATGTTCCGTTTTTTGAGGCTTCAATGATTTCGGAAATTTTAATTGGTTTTTCGATTACTTCAAAGCCTTTGGAACGCAACAAATCAATTACACTCATTCGAGTAATTCCTGATAAAATAGAACCACTCAAATCCGGGGTGATGAATTTACCGTCAATTTTAAAGAAAATATTCATTGTTCCAACTTCTTGGATGTATTCAAAATCGTGAGCATCTAGCCACAATACTTGATCATAAGCTTTTGCTTTAGCATATTCGGTTGGACGAATAGCGGCTGCATAATTTCCGGCTGCTTTGGCTTCTCCTGTTCCGCCATTCACGGCACGAACATATTTTTTCTCTGCATATAATTTAATTTTTCGACTAAAAAATGGTCCGGCTGGTGAAGCAATTACCATAAATTTAAAACTAGTTGCGGCACGCATTCCAATGAACGGTTCATCGGCATACATAAACGGACGTAGATATAAAGCACTTCCTTCTTTGGTTGGAATCCATTGTTTTTCTAATGCGGTGAATTGTTTCAAAGCTTCTACGAACATTTCCTCCGGAAAAGACGGCATTCCCATTCGGTTGGCACTAAAATTTAACCGTTTTGCATTTTCATAAGGACGGAATAACAAAGGAGTTCCATCTTTTCCCAACGTGGCTTTCATTCCTTCAAAAATAGCCTGACCATAGTGCAAAGCCATTGCGGCAGGGTGAGTTGGAATGAGCTGTAACGGTTCAATTCGCGGATTTTTCCACTCGCCGTCTTGATAATCGCAAACAAACATATGATCGGTGAATTTTTTTCCCATCACGATGTTGTTTAAATCAACTTCTCCAACGGTTGAATGTGCTGCTTTTGTTACTTTAATTTCTGTCATTACTTCTTGCATTGTGTTTATGTTTGCTCTCGATTCAAATTATGAAAAGAGAAATTATATTTTTGTATTACTATCAAACTGCTCTAAATAATCGCCAACTCTTTTTAAGAATGATCCTCCTAAAAATCCATCCACTACTCTATGGTCGAAGGATAAAGATAAAAACATCATACTTCTGATGGCAATTTCATCTCCTTTTTCTGTTGTAATTACTTCCGGTCTTTTTTTGATGATTCCCAACGCTAAAATGGCGACTTCCGGTTGATTAATGATAGGTGTTCCCATTAGACTTCCAAATGTTCCGACGTTGGAAATAGTGAATGTACTTCCTTGAATATCTTCGGGTTTCAGTTTATTATTTCGAGCGTTCTCTGCCAACTGATTCACTTCTTTGGCAATGGAAATGATGTCTTTTTCATTTGCATTTTTTACAACAGAAACAATTAAATTTCCGGTTGGTAAAGCTGTTGCCATTCCGATATTGATGTCTTTATGTACAATGATTTTATTTTCATCAACTGAAACATTGATTAATGGAAAATCCTGAATCGCTTTTGCCACCGCATCAATAAAAATGGGTGTAAATGTTAGTTTTTCGTCGTATTTCTCTTGAAATTTGTCTTTATTTTCATTTCGCCAATTCACCAAATTTGTCACATCAGCTTCCAAATAGGAGGTTACGTGTGGCGAAGTTTGCTTGGAATATACCATATGATCAGCAATCATTTTTCGCATACGATCCATTTCTACTATGTAATCTTTGCCTTCAGTGAAATTAATTTTGGGTTTGGGGAAAGTTGATTGCGGGTTGCGGGTTGCGGGTTGCGGGTTGCTTTGAATCGGGTATTTTCTGTTTTTTAGGTAGTTGAAAACATCGCTTTTTTGCAAACGACCTTCTGCTCCGGAACCGGGAATCAATTGTAATTCTTCGATGGAAAGGTTTTCTTTTTGGGCGATACTTATTATTAAAGGTGAAAGAAAGGCATCAATGTTGCGGATTGCGGGTTGCGGGTTGCGGGTTGTCGTTTGCACCATTTTTTCTGCAACTTTCTTCTCTTCATTCTTAACCACCGAATTCTGAGTTTTGACTTCTGCATTCTGATTTGAATCAATTAATGCCAAAACAGTTCCTACATCTACTACATCATCTTTTTGAAAACGAATTTCTGTAATCACACCAGAAACAGGAGAAGGCACTTCGCTATCTACTTTGTCGGTGGCGACTTCCAAGAGGGTTTCTTCGGCTTCAATATAATCACCAACATTTTTTGTCCAATTGATGATGGTGGCTTCTGATATGCTTTCGCCCATTTTGGGCATTTTGAATTCAAACATATTTATTTGTTTCAGGTTTCAAGTTTTAAGTTTCAGGTTGCGGTAACTTGAAACTTTAAACTTGAAACAAAATTATTTCTTCTTAAATTCTTCTAATGTCTTATAAAATACTTCCTGCGTCGGACGATTTTCCGGTATTTCTCGCAATGGCTCAACTTCTTTCAATGAATCGTAACATTCTAATGGCAATTGCTGATACAATGCGGTTCCTTTAGTTTTCCAATCAATCATTTCATCGGAAACATCTTTGATAATGACTGCCGGATTTCCAACAACCATTTTGCGATTTGGAATTTGCGTTCCTGATTTTACAAATGCTAATGCTCCAATGATGCATTCGTCACCCACATTGGCATCATCCATGATGACCGCATTCATTCCTACCAAACAATTTCTACCAATATTGGCTCCGTGAATGATGGCTCCGTGACCGATATGTGCTCCTTCTTTCAAAATCATTGACTTACCCGGAAACATATGAATGGTACAATTTTCCTGGACATTACAGCCGTCTTCTATGATGATTTCACCCCAATCGCCACGAATTGCTGCTCCGGGACCGACATACACATTTTTACCGATAATCACATTGCCGGTAACCGCTGCTAGCGGATGAATAAAACTGCTTTCGTGTATGACGGGGATGAACCCTTTGAATTCGTAGATCATAATTTTTTGTTTCAAGTTTCAGGTTTCAAGTTTCAAGTTCTACAACGTGAAACTTGAAACCTGAAACTAATTTTTAAACTTCTTCAATGTTTCTTTTGTGAAATCTGACAAAACTAAACGTCCGCTGATGGCGGCTCTTTCGGCTAATAGATTATCCCAATCGTCGGTGCCTCGCCAGAAAATCTTTTTCATTTCCAACATTGCTTCCGGATTATAGGTACAAAGATGTTCTGCAAATATTTGAACGGCTTCGTCTAATTCTTCGATGGTTTCAAAAACGGAAGCGTACAATCCTTTTTCTCTTGCCCAATTGGCTTCGTAAAAGGTGTTGGCATCAATGGCGATTTGTGACATCGCTGAAACACCCATTTTACGTTCAATTGCCGGAGAAACTACAAATGGTCCGATTCCGACATTGAGTTCGCTTAGTTTGATTGAAGCAAATTTGGTGGCCATACAATAATCGGTTGCGGAAGCGATTCCGACTCCGCCGCCAACTGTCTTTCCTTGAATTCTTCCGATGATGAATTTTGGACATTTACGCATAGCGTTGATGACATTGGCAAATCCGGAGAAGAATTTTTTTCCGGTTTCGGCGTCGTTTATGGCGATTAGTTCTTTAAAACTGGCTCCGGCACAAAAAGTTCGGTCGCCACCACTTTTGAGGATGATGACTTTTACTTCGTCGTTGTTTCCGGCTTCGGTGATGGTGTTGGCTAAATCTTTTAATACATCACTTGGTAATGAGTTTTGTTCGGGATGAAAAAACTCGATGGTGGCGATGTTGTTATTTATATTTTGTTGTACGTATGCGTCCATATTTTTTTAAAAATTAAGGCTTAAAATTTTTAAACCATTAAGTGATTAAGATTCATTAAGTTCTCGTTCTAGCCCCGATAGCAGTGGAAAGCCTTTTGAAGGATTGTTGCATTTTTTCTTGGTAAAAAAAAGCGACCGGAGGAAGCTCTTTTTTTGCCTTAGAAAAAAGCAACAAGACAAAAAAGCTTGGAACGGATAGCGGGATTAGCTTCTAAAAAAATCATATATTATAAAATTCCAAATTGTTCAAAATGATGGTTCAAATGTTTTCGTTCCAGTAAATAGGATTCATATTTATTTAAATTTCCGAAAACCATATTTTTTTGAACGGCTTCTGGGTTTTCTTTGAAAAATGTTTTGTAGGCTTCTCTGGCTTCGATGAATTTTTGTTTGGCGGTGGCAAAATCGGGGTGGATTAAGTCTTCCAATTCTCCTTTTTTCATCGTTGGAAAAGCGGTTCCTTTTGGGAATTTATCGTAATTGTACAATGAATTGTGCACTTTATCCAAAATCTTTTCTGGCGTTGCAATTTCGAAATCTTGAATTTCACCCGACATAATTCTGTAACCGTGTTCCAAATGTTCCAAAAGGTGTTGCGGCGTTAAAATTCCCCATTGTGGTTTGGTGTTTTCGGTTAATTTATTCAGGCATTCAGCAATTCTATCATCGGTCATTTCGACAAAAACTTCTTGCTTTTTCTGAACCATTGTTAAAATAGTGGCGATGGCGACCAATTCGTTTTCAGCATCAAAAACCTCAACAAACCATTTTACAATTCCGCTAGGATGCTCGGCTGAAGCGACATCGCGTTCTATTTTTTGTTTACACGTTAAACGAACATAAACGGTGTCGTTGTGGTAGATGGGTCGTAAAAATCGGCATTCTTCGAGCCCGTAATTGGCAGCAACCGGTCCTTTGTTTGGATAAACGAATAATCCGGCGGCGGCGGCTAAAATGAAATAACCGTGAGCGGTTCGTTTTTCAAAAATGCTTCCGTCTAACGAAGTGATATCGGTGTGAGCATAAAAATGATCCCACGTTAAATTGGCAAAATTGATGATGTCGGTATCGGTGACTGTGCGTTTATGTGTTTTGAGCGACATTCCGGGTTGAATATCTTCCCAATGGTATTGAAACGGGTGTTGCGAAATTTCTTTGTAAGCCGAATTCGGTTGATAAATTCCGGTGATTTCCGTTAATGTGGTTGGAGAACCTTGAATGGCACAACGTTGCATATAATGTTTGATTCCACGAACGCCACCCATCTCTTCTCCGCCTCCGGCACGACCGGGTCCACCGTGAATCAAAAGTGGCAGTGGCGAACCATGACCAGTACTTTGTTTAGCATTTTCACGATTTAAGACCAAAATTCTTCCGTGGTGAGAAGCGGCATTTACTACATATTCTTTGGCGATTTCGTCTGAATTGGTTACGATGGAGGAAACCAATGAACCTTTACCCATTTGGGCTAATTCGATTGCTTCTTCTAATGTTTTGTATGGCATTATCGTTGAAACGGGGCCGAAAGCTTCTGTTTCGTGAACCGATAAGTTTTGAAAAGGTTTGTCTTCTCTCAATACAATCGGACTAACAAAAGCTCCTTTTTCATTGGCACCTATGATGTTTATTTTATCGAAATCTCCATACACGACCGAAGCCGTTTGAGACAATTCGTTTACTCTGTTTTTCAATACATCCGCTTGGGCTTTGCTTACTAAAGCTCCCATTCGAACTTCTTTCAATCTTGGGTCACCAATGGTTACTTTATCTAATGATTTTCCTAGAGCGATTTGAACGTCATCAATTAATTTTTCTGGGACAATCATTCGACGGATTGCGGTACATTTTTGTCCGCATTTCACGGTAATTTCGCTTCTGGCTTGGTTGATGAATAAGTCAAATTCCGGTGTTCCGGGAACTGCATCTTCACCTAAGATAGAGGCATTTAATGAATCTGCTTCCATTGTGAACGGAACGGATTCTTGAATAATTCTCGGATGAGCTTTTAATAATCTTCCTGTTGCGGCTGAACCGGTGAAGGTAATTACATCCTGACTTTCAACGGTATCAAATATATTTTTAGTTGTTCCGCTGATGAGTTGTAAAGCTCCTTCGGGAAGTATGTTTGAAGCGATGATTTCTTGTACGACTGCTTCGGTTAAATAGGCGGTTACCGGAGCAGGCAAAACTACTGCGGGCATTCCGGCCATCCAGTTGACGGCACATTTTTCTAACATTCCCCAAATTGGGAAATTGAAAGCATTAATGTGAATAGCAACACCTTTTTTTGGTACTAATATATGATGAGCCATAAATCGGCCGCCTTTTGACAAATCGATAGGGTCACCTTCTACGTGATAGGGTTGGTTGGGAAATAATTTTCGTAAGGATGCGTTGGCGAATAAATTTCCAAAACCACCTTCGATGTCAATCCACGAATCTACGCGGGTTGCTCCGGTGCGGTAACTGATTTCGTAGAATTGTTCTTTACGTTTGGTTAAATACATTGCCAAACTTTTTATCATATTTCCACGTTCTTGAAAAGTCATTTTGCGGAGTTTTTCTCCTCCTTTGGTTCTTCCGTAATGCAAAATGGCATGAATATCTAATCCTTCTACGGTTGTGGAAGCGATAAATTCTCCTGTAACGGCATCGAATGAAGGAATTCCTTCGCCGGTTCCGGTGGTCCATTTTCCGAGGACGTAATGTTGTGTTTTGTTCATATTTTCAACATTTATTTTTTTTTTGAACCATTAAGTAATTAAGGTTCATTAAGTTTTAAGCTCTTTCTATGATGGCTGCATAACCTTGTCCGACGCCAATACACATTGTTATTAAGGCATATCGTTTTCCGGTTAGTTGCAATTCTAAAGCGGCGGAATAAGCAATTCTCGCACCTGTCACACCCAGCGGATGTCCGATAGCAATCGAACCTCCGTTAGGATTTAATCGAGGGTCGTTGTCGGCAATTCCCCAAGCTCTGGTGCAGGCTAAAACTTGTGCAGCAAAGGCTTCATTTAGTTCGATAATATCCATGTCTGCTAAAGTTAAACCGGCTTTTGCTAATGCTTTGTTGGTGGCTTCAACAGGACCGATTCCCATTATTCTAGGCTCTACTCCTACCACTGCTGAGCTGACAATTCGGGCTAATGGTTTGAGGTTATATTTTTTTACTGCTTCTTCGGATGCGATGATGGTTGCGGCTGCTCCGTCGTTTAAACCTGATGCGTTTCCGGCTGTTACGCTTCCTTCTTTTCTGAATGCAGGACGAAGTTTTGATAATCCTTCTAACGTTGAGTTAGGTTTTACAAACTCATCTTTTGAAAATAGGATTGGATCGCCTTTTCGTTGCGGAATTTCAACAGCAACAATTTCTTTAGCCAAACGACCTGATTGTTGAGCGGCAGCGGCTTTCATTTGACTATTGTAGGCAAATGCATCTTGATCTTCTCTTGAAATGTTATATTTTTCAACTAGGTTTTCTGCGGTTTCTCCCATCGCATCTGTTCCATATTGTTGATGCATTTTAGGGTTGATGAAACGCCAGCCAAAACTGGAATCATACATTTTACTATCAGTTCCAAAAGCGGCAGATGGTTTGGAGACAACTAATGGTCCGCGAGTCATATTTTCGATTCCGCCTGCAATAAAAATGTGACCGTCTCCTGCTTTTATCGCTCTGTTGGCGTGAATTATAGCTGATAATCCTGAACTGCACAAACGGTTTACGGTTTCACCCGGAACTGAATGCGGTAATCCGGCTAATAATAACGACATTCTGGCCACATTTCGGTTATCTTCTCCTGCTTGGTTTGCACAACCCATAATGACATCGTCATAAGCTTCTTTTGGAATGTTTGGATTTTTTTCTACTACGGTTTTGATGACCAAAGCACCTAAATCGTCCGGTCGAACGGCTGATAAGGTTCCTTGATAACTTCCGATTGGAGTGCGGACTCCGTCTATGATGTATGCTTCCATATTGTTGTCGGTTGTCGGTTGTCGGTTGTCACTTTTTTGCTGACTGGTGAAAACTGACTTTTGTTTTATAATTTACTCTTTTATGGTTGGCTCTTTAGCCCCGATTGAGCCGGTAGCTCCCGTTTTTTAAACGGGACTAAAGGCGAAAGCGGGAAAACGGTTTACTGAAAAAGCCCGAGCCATTCGCTTCTAATTATTTTTATATTATTCCCACTCTTTTTCACTTCGGAATACTGTTCCTTTGAAAAGTGCGACTGTTTTTTCTTCTTTTTTTATTTCGATGGTATAAAACCCAAATTTATTTTTTAGAGCATTTTCGGTGGCGATGGCGATGATTTTATCGCCTTCTTTCAATGCTTCAATGTGATTGATGGACGTGTCGATGCTCACCGATTGACGACCGTGGGAATTGGCGGCAAAAGCTAAAGCACTGTCGGCCAAGGAATACGTGATTCCACCGTGAGCGATGCCGAAACCGTTGGTCATTTCTTTACGGATTGTCATTGATAAGATGCATTTTCCTTCGGAAACTTCTTCTACGGCGATGCCAAGCCATTGACTGAAGGCATCGTTTTGAAACATTTTATTTACAATTTCATTCGGTTTCATTATTTGAAAAAAGTTGTGTTTTCACGCTTCATTTTTCTTAAAATCGGACTGCAACGGTAGCGGTCTTCGTGGTATTCTTGATAGAGTTCGTCTATTTTATCGACACACCAATTGATTCCTTTTTCGTCTGCCCAAGCGAGTAATCCTTTTGGGTAATTGACTCCTTTGGTCATTGCATTGTCGATGTCTTTGGCGGAAGCGATGTTTAAAAAGAAAGCTTCGGCAGCTTCGTTAATGAGCATCACTAAAATTCTGTCAACGATATATTGCCCTAATTGGTTGTCCTCAGTTGGTTCTGGTAATTCTGAATTGTAATTATAGAAACCTCTTCCTGATTTTCTGCCTAAAAAACCGGCTTCAGAAAGTCGCTTTTGTGTGAAAGAAGGTTTGTATCTTGGGTCGAAATAAAAAGCCGTAAAAACAGTTTCGGTTACGGTGTAATTGACATCGTTTCCGATGAAATCCATTAATTCAAATGGCCCCATTCGGAAGCCGCCGATGGTTTTCATTGCCCAGTCGATGGTGGCGAAATCGGCTTTCCCTTCTTCATAAATTCGGAGGGCTTCGCTGTAAAAAGGTCGAGCTACACGGTTGACAATAAAACCGGGTGTATCTTTGGCAATGGCAACGATTTTTTTCCAGTCGGTGATGGTTTGAACGGTTTGTTCTAACACTTCTTGACTGGTTTGAATGGCGGGAATGACTTCAACCAATTGCATTAACGGAGCCGGATTGAAAAAATGAATTCCGATTACACGTTCCGGTTTTTGACAAGATGCGGCAATGGAAGCGATTGATAATGAGGATGTATTGGATGATAGAATTGTTTCGGGTGAAACATAATTTTCTAATTCGGAAAAGAGTTTTCGCTTGATGTCTAAATTTTCAACAATGGCTTCGATGACTAAATCGGAATGAGATAATTCGGCAAATGTGGTTGCGTACGAAATATTATTGATGATTCTGTTTTTTTCAGTTTCATCAATTTTTGCTTTTTCAACTAATTTGGTTAAGGTGTTTTCAAGGTTGATTTTACTCTTTTCCAATACGGTGTGATTGGTATCATAAAGATGAACTTCGCAACCGGCTGTAGCGGCTACTTGTGCGATACCGCTACCCATGGTGCCTGAACCGATAACTGCTATTTTCAAATTAGTTTCCATTGAATTCGGGTTTTCTTTTTTCAACAAAAGCGGTTACGCCTTCTCTGTAATCGTTGGATGAACTGGCTTCTATTTGCAAATCAGATTCTAATGCCAATTGATTTTCTAAATTATTTGTCATCGACTGATTTAATAATCTTTTGGTTAAACCGATGGCTTTGGTTGGCATTTCAGCTAATGTTTCGGCTATTTTTGTTACTTCTTCTAAAAATGATTCAGGAGAAATTACTTTGTAAACCATTCCTAATTTCTCTGCTTCAACAGCGGAAACTTTGTCGCCTAACATCATTAAAGCGGAAGCTTTTTGAAATCCGATTAATCGTGGTAGGAAAAATGTTCCGGCACTATCGGGAATTAATCCGATTTTGCTAAAAGCTTGTATGAATGAAGCGTTTTCTGAAGCTAAAACAATATCACAAGCCAAAGCAATGTTAGCACCAGCACCGGCTGCAACGCCATTAACCGCAGCAATAATTGGTTTTTCAATTGTTCTGATTTTTTGAATAATTGGATTGTAATGTTCTTCCAGAATTTTTCTGAAACCGGGATTTAAATCCGGATCGGTGACTTCTTTTAAATCTTGTCCGGCACAAAAGGCTTTTCCGTTTCCGGTAATGACGATGGCTCGAATGGAATTATCAGTTGAACAATCCGTTACTATTTTTTGTAAAGACAAAGCCATTTCACGGTTGAAACTATTGAATACGTCTGGTCTGTTCAAGGAGATGAAGGCTACTTTGTTGTTTATTTTTAATTCGATTGAATTGGTCATATTTTAATTTTCTTTTTTCGCAATCCCGATAGCTATCGGGAGCAGAGTCGCAAAACTTTGATGGGTTTCTATTTTAAACATTTGAAATAGTCAAATGGTTCTAAACAATCTTCGCATTGAAAAAATGCTTTGCAGGCTGTTGAACCGAATTGACTTACTAATTTTGTGTTGAATGAACCACATTGTGGACATTTTACTAATTTTTTATTTCCTAATAATGCTTCTTTGTCTGCTGTTTCGTTTAATGGTGAAGCGATTCCGTATTTTTCTAAAGCTAATCTTCCTTTTGGGGTAATCCAATCGGTTGTCCAAGCCGGAGAAAGTACTAGTTCTACTTTGGCTTCTAATCCTTTTTCTTGAAAGGCTTTGATGATATCATCTCCAATTACATCCATTGCCGGACAACCGCTGTAGGTTGGCGTAATTTGAACATTGACGATTCCATCTTGTAATTTGGCAGAACGAACGACGCCCATTTCCATTATCGATAGAACCGGAATTTCCGGATCGGAAACTGCTTCGAGGATTTCGAAAAGTTTTTGGTCGATATGTTGGATTTGTTCTGTCATTTTATTTAACCGCAAAGAATACAAAGGTTTTTCGATAAAGTCGTTATGTTTTTACCAAGTCATATTTGGATATGTGCGTTGCATATATTGTAATTCGGTTAGAATATAGCCCATATGTTCGCTGTGAATTCCTTGTTTTCCTCCTTTTTGGAAGTATTCAATGTTTGGTGTTTGTAATGTTGATTCTTCTAAAATGGTGTTTACTTTTTTATAAAAAGCTTCTTTTAACTGACTTACATCGACTCCGATTCCTTCTGAAACCATTGCTTTTTCAGCATTGGTTTGATGAAATAACTCTTCTGTAAAAACCCACAAATCATTGAGGGCAGTTTGGATTCTGTTGTGACTTTCTTCGGTTCCGTCGCCTAATCTTCTGATCCAGTCCGATGAAAAACGAGTGTGATAGGAAACTTCTTTAATGCTTTTTTTTGCTATTGCCGATAATGTTGCATCAGAACTATTCTGCAATTCTTGCAGCAACAATAAATGATACACATCAAATAAAAATTGTCGGCCGATGGAATAAGCAAAATCACGATTGGGTTGTTCTACCAAAAGGACGTTTTTGTAATCTCGTTCTTTTCGAAGAAAAGCGATTGTGTCTTCGGTGGCATCATCTCCAATTAGTTTGGCGGCATACTGATAGTAACTTCGCACTTGACCGAATAAGTCAAGGGAAATGTTGGTCATCGCAATGTCGGTTTCCAGACTTGGTCCGTGACCGCAAAGTTCGCCTAGACGTTGACCTAAAATCAATGAATTGTCGGCTATGCTGAAAATATATTGAACTAAATTGTTATTCATATTTTTTTATTTTACAATCTAAAACATAAAAAATTTAAACCATATAAGTCAATTAAGCTCATATAAGTTTAAAAGCTTTGATTTTACATGTGTTTTAATTCGTCGGGAAGTTCATAAAAAGTTGGATGACGATAGGCTTTGTCTTTTGCCGGTTCAAAAAGCTCTGCACTGTCTTCCGGATTGGAAGCGGTGATTTGTGCTGATGGAACGACCCAAATGCTTACGCCTTCCATTCTGCGTGTGTAGACATCGCGAGCATTTTCAAGTGCCATTGTTGCATCACTTGCGTGAAGGCTTCCGCAATGACGGTGTTCTAATCCGTTTTTACTTCGTATAAATACTTCCCAAAGAGGCCAGTTTTTCATTTTCTTTAAGTTTACGGTCGCAGTCGCAGTTTGCAGTCTGAATACTGAAAACTGTGACTGTTAACTATTTATATTGCTTCTTTAACTACTTTATTTTCTTGTTTTTCGGCGTAAGCCATGGCGGCGTCACGTACCCATTTTCCGTTTTCCCATGCATTTTTTCGGGCGGCGATTCGTTCTTTGTTACAGGGTCCGTGACCTTTTACCACTTGCCAAAATTCATCCCAATCGAGTTCGCCGAATTCGTAATGTTTGGTTTCTTCGTTGTATTTTAAGGTTGGATCAGGAATGGTTAAACCAATCATATCAGCTTGCGGAACGGTTTGATCAACAAATTGTTGACGTAATTCGTCATTTGTTTTGCGTTTTAACTTCCATTTCATTGATTGTTCAGTGTGAACGGAAGCATCGTCAGTTGGTCCTAACATCATTAGCGATGGAAACCACCAGCGATTAAGTGCATCTTGAGCCATTTCTTTTTGTTCCGGCGTTCCGTTTGCCAATGTCATCATAATTTGAAAACCTTGTCGTTGATGGAAACTTTCTTCTTTACACACTCGTACCATGGCACGTGCGTAAGGCCCGAAAGAAGTGGTAGTTAATGGCACTTGGTTAATAATTGCTGCACCATCTACCAACCAACCAATGGCTCCCATATCTGCCCACGTTAGTGTTGGATAGTTGAAGATACTGGAATATTTTGCTTTTCCGGAATGAAGTTGTTCGTATAATTCTTCGCGAGAAATTCCGAGGGTTTCGCAAGCGGAATATAAGTACAAACCGTGTCCGGCTTCGTCTTGGATTTTGGCTAACAAAGCTACTTTTCTTTTAAGCGAAGGTGCTCTGGTTATCCAATTTCCTTCGGGCAACATACCTACTATTTCGGAGTGAGCGTGTTGCGAAATTTGACGAATGTGTGTTTGACGGTATTTTTCGGGCATCCAATCTTTGGGCTCGATTTTTTCGTCGCGGGCAATTTTTGCGTCAAAGATTGCTTCTAGGTTTTTTACTTCGTGTTCTGACATAGCTTTTAATTTTTTAGTGGTTAGTTTTTGGCTAACAATTAAAATTTATTTTTTTACTTTTTGAACCATATAAGTCATATAAGTTCAAGTAAGTTTTTCTTTTTTTAACCATTAAGAAATTAAGGGACATTAAGGTTTTAATTTCTTGGGTTTTGGTTTACATTATTTTGTTTTTGGCACTTTCGTTTTTATGGTTTCCTTTTTAGCCCCGATTGAAGCAAGTAGCTCCGCCTTGGCGGACTACTGCGGAAAGCGGGAATATGGTTTACTGAAAAAGCCCGAGCCATTCCGCTTCTAAAAACTTTAAACGCCAAAATCGATTACGACTTTTTTGGAAGTGGGAACGGCTTGGCAACTGAGTACCAAACCTTTATCGACTTCGTTTTGATCGAGTGCGTAATTGACTTTCATTTCGACAGTTCCCTCGATGACTTTGCACTTGCAGGTGCTGCAAACGCCGCCTTTGCAGGCAAACGGTAGATCGGCACCGGCTGCTAAAGCTCCGTCGAGAATGTTGTCGAAATCATCGTCCATATCAAAGTGAAATTCCTTTCCTCCATCGATGATGGTGACTTCGGTTCCTTCAACTTTTTTCTCTATAATTTTATTGATTCGCTGTTTATCTTCTTCGGTTATTCCGCTGGTAAACAGTTCGAAATGTATTTTTTCTTTAGGCAAACCGGCTTCAATCAACTCGTCTTTTAGCAGATGAATCATATCTTCGGGTCCGCAAATGAAACATTCGTCGATGGACGGAACGTGGATGAGTTTGCTGGTGATGATTTTCATTTTTTCTGAAGAAAATCGGCCGTTGAACAGTTCTGCCGGACGGTGCTCTTTGGTTAAAAAATGGAAAATTTCAAAACGGTTGAAATAGGTGTTTTTTAATTGCTCGATTTCTTCTTTAAACACGATGGATTTTACGGTTCGGTTTAAATAAAAAAGTTTGAAAGTAGCGTTGGGTTCGAGTGCCAAATGTGTTTTGATGATGGACAAAATAGGCGTGATGCCGCTTCCTGCCGCAAAAGCAATGTAATTTTTGGTTTGGGTTGGATTGATTTGGGTGAAAAATGTTCCGCTGGGCGACATCACATCCAAACTATCTCCTTTTTTCAATTTTTCGTTGATATAGCTTGAGAATAAACCGTGGCTAATTTTTTTGACAGCAACTCTCCATTTTTTCTCCGTTGGACTGGAACACAATGAATAGGAACGACGCACATCTTGACCGTCAATCAAGGCTCGCAACGTTAAATGTTGACCTTGTGTGAATTGAAAATCGGTTTGTAATTCTTGTGGAATATCTAACGTGATGACGGAACAATCTTTTGTTTCCTTGTAGATATCGGCCACTTTGATGCTATGAAATTTTGCCATAAATCGAATTAATTAAAACTAACAACTGTTAGTTTACTATGCAAATTTAATGATTATTTTTTAAAGTTACGAAAACGTTTGAAAAAAAGATAAAGATTTGAAAATGATTAACAAAGTTAACGGTAAATGACTTACACAATGCCGTTCAGAAGCACTTGCGACATATTTTTTCGGAGGGTTGCTTCGTTTAGATTTTTGGATTTGTTGTACCAAAGGTAAAGTGTGCGAAGCGTTGAAAGTGTTGAAAAAACAATAACTTCGGGATTGATGTTTTGTAGTTCTTTGTCTTGAATTCCTTTTTTGATGATTTGGCGAAAATTTTGTTCATATTCTTCCCGCATTTTGATGAAATAATGTAATTCGTTGTCGGTTAAATGCATCCAATCGTTGTTTAGGCAAGCTAGTGCATCGGAATTTCGTAACGTAATATCGATGTGTAATTGAATTACTTTTTCGATTTTTTGGATGGAAGAAATGTCGGCTGACACAATTTCGTTCATCACATTCGTGAATTCTTCCGCGATTTCAATGACGATTAAAACCAGAATTTCTTGCTTAGATTTGATGTGATTATACAAGCTTGCCGCTTTGATATTCATCGCTTGAGCAATGTCTCGCATCGTCACGGCACTGTATCCTTTTTCTTTGAAAAGTTGTGCAGAAACGGAAATGATTTCGGTTTTTCGGTCAGTAATCTTCATAGAATTTCAAATATAAAGATTTTTTTGGATTGGGTAACTTTTGTTACGGAATGGTTTTTAGATTGTTGTTATTTTTGTTGAAGATTTAGAGCTAAAAAATTAAAAAAATCTAAATAATCAAAAAAAAACATTTTGCGTCTTTTTGAACCATTAAGGTATTAAGGTGCATTAAGTTTATATAACGCAGATTTGAAAACAAGAAAAATTTTAAATAAAAAAAATATGGGATTATTGAGTATGTTGGGTTTGGGTGGAAAACAGGAAAGTGTGAGCGATTTTATGGAAAAAGGTGCTGTGATTATTGATGTGCGAACGGTTGGTGAATTTCAACAAGGAAATATTAAGGGTTCGAAAAATATTCCGTTGAACACGATTTCATCAAAAATTGAAGAAATTAAAAAACTGAACAAACCGGTAATTGTTTGTTGCCAGAGTGGAATGCGAAGTTCTCAAGCCAATTCAATTTTAAAAAATAACGGCATTGAATCGATGAATGGTGGCGGATGGCAAAGTTTGGAACGAAAATTATAAATTTAGGTTTTAATTTTTTTGGATAAACCGGTTTGTGTCAAAACTGTTTCGCCATTGTACTCCAATTTCCAACCCATTGTGTTGGTTAGAATTAGTATTTTGGAAAGTTCGCTGATTAATCGGTTTTCGGCATTGGTTTTAAGTTTTGATTTTTCCATTTTTTTGGCGATTTCAGCTTTTACTTTCTTGTTAATTTTATTGTAATCGGCTGTACCAAAAGGATTAAATGTACTTTCGTCGATGCTGTAAAAATGAATATCGGGATTAATTTTCATTTCGGCTTCGGGAATATTTGTGATGGAAATGGTTTTCGTGGTTTCGTTGATATCGTATTTTATTTTACTTAAATCGTACGAAATTGTTATTTCTGCATTCACAACCATCAAGGCTTTCTTTTCAAAAGAAACCATATCCATAACATAGTTCTTTTGATCTTTGTATGTCATTACTTGCGAATACGTTCCTTCGGTAACGACTAATTTGGAGACATTTCGCAGTTGCTTTTCGATTAAAGCGGAATTGTATTCGATGGTAGAAGAATCTTTTTCTTTGGTAAAATACTGATAACCGAGATAAAGCAAAACACCAATAATGATGATGTAAATCAATTTTCCTGATCGTCCAATGGCTTGAATAATTGGAACTAACACATTTTTAAGTTGGGTTTCTGTGGATTGATTTCTTCTTGTAGCCATCGCATATAAATTTATACGAAGATAAAAATTTAAATCAACTTATTCGATTTGGCTTTTTGAATGGCTTCCAATTTATTGTGAACTTGAAGTTTCGTATAAATATTTTCGATGTGTTTTCGGACGGTCGAAGGCGAAAGTATCAAATTATCTGCAATTTGATTGTAATTTAATCCTTTTGAAAGTTGTTCCAATACTTCAATTTCACGCGGAGAAAGTTTGATTTCTTCTTCTTCGGTTTTGGCATCAAAATCGATTGGATTTCGTAATAATTTTAAAGTTTTTAAGGCAATTGACGGATTCATCGCCGCTCCGCCATTTAACGTTTCAATGATTCCTTGGTGCAAATCGGTTGGGTTGACTTCTTTGAGCAAATAGCCATCGGCACCGGCTTTGATAGCGTTAAAAATATTTTCATCATTATCAAAAGCAGTCAGCATAATGACTTTAATTTGAGGGTATTTTTGTTTGATGATTGCAGTGGCTTCGATTCCGTTGAGAACAGGCATTTCGATATCCATCAATAAAACATCAAGGTTGTGATTCTCGCCTAATTTGGTTAATAATTCAGCTCCGTTTAGTGCAGAAAATTTGATTTGAATATCTTCGAAAAAAGATAATTTTTCCCGAATGGCTTTGATTAAAAAACTATTATCATCAATTATGGCGAGTTTGATATTCATTTTGTTATAAATTAGTTTTACTAAACAAATGTAAAAATTCCAGTTTCAATTGAATAGCGTTTAATTTTCGTTGCGTAGTTTCTTCCAATTCGGCTAAATTATTGATGGAATCATTCATTTGATTTTTTCTGTTTTTTTCTGAAATCAATTGATCTTGAATGCAAAAAACACGGTAAAGATGTTCTTTCTCTTTTTCATTATTCTTCCGTTTGAAAAATAAAATCAAAAACAGATTGATAAAAATAAAAAGAACAAAAAGTGAATGATTCATAGCAATTTTATTTTTTGATTGAACTCAAATTTAGCAAAAAACAAAACTGAATTCCATACGGCAATTGCCTTATTCTACGAAATTTGTTTTTCGATTAAAATGCTGGTTCCTTTATCTTTTTCGGAGATGATTTTTAAATCGGCATTTAATTCTAATGCTCTCTTTTTCATATTATTCAAACCATTTCCGAGTTCAATTTCTGATTCTGAAAAACCAATTCCGTTATCATTAATTGAAAAAATCATTTTGTTATTTTCTTGTTTCAGTAAAATTTTAATTTGAGATGCGTTGGCATATTTTATGGCGTTATTCACCGCTTCTTGGATAATTCTATAAATATTCATTCCTTCGATAGATGAAAATTCGTGTGACGCATTTACGCTGTCTTCGATTGAAAAATCAAATGAAATTCCGTGTGTAGCCAACTGAGCATTATCAATAAAATTGGTGATTCTGATTTGTAAATCTTCCACAGAAATAGCATTTTTGTTCATTGCCCAAATGGTATCACGCAATTCGGTAATCGTGTTTTTGGTGAAGCCACTGATGTTATCAAACTTAGAAACTAATTTTTCTTTCGCTATATCAAAATACTTTAAATTATCGATGGAAGAAATGATGAATGTGAGCTGCGAACCAATGTTGTCGTGCAAATCTCTGGAAATCTGCAATCGTTGTTCTTGTAGTTTATTTTGAGTTTCAATTTTAACGAGAGCTTCTTTGAGTTCGACTTCCTTAATAAGTTGATTATTCTTAATTTTTTGTTGATTGTATAAAAGATAACCCAGCAATCCCAGTACGAAAGCAAATCCTAATGAACCAAAAATGATGGTGTTTTTTTGTTTTATCTTTAATTCATTTTCGGCTAATTCTGCTCTGTTTTGAGCTATTTCTGTATCTTTTTTGGCGGTTTGGTATTTCGTTTCAAGTTCTTGCAACTGTTTTATGTTGGATAATTTCTGAATACTATCACGAAATTGGTTTTTCAGATTATGGTATTCATTTGCTTTTTTATAATCATTTTTGGCTTCATAAAGTAGAGCATAATAATTATAGGTGTTTTCAATATCAAATGCTGATTTTGATTTTTTTGCATAAACGAAAGCACTATCGAAATTCTTTTTAGCTTCAAGATAATTTTCTTTGTACAAATATACATCACCAATATTATTGTAGGAAGAAGCCAAACCCGCATAATTTTTAATAGAATGTTCTAATTTTATCGCTTGTTTAAAGTAAATTAAGGCAGAATCAATTTTCTCCATATAATAGTAAACTCCACCTACATTATTGAGTGACTCTGCAATTCCTCTAAAGTCTTTTAACTCCTCTTCAATCTTTAGAGAATATTTGAAATAACGAAGAGCATTCGCTAAACTATCTTCGTAAGCATATACTATTGCCATGTTGTTATATGCTTCAGAAAGGCCTTTTTTCTTTTTCAACTTTTCAAAATCAACGATCGCTTTCTGATGATACGATTTAGCTTTCTCATTCATTTCCAATGACCTGTAAACCAATCCAATGTTATTGTTAATAATGGCCTGATTATTTAAATCCTTCTTTTTGTCGTAAATTTTTATTGATTTTAGATAGGCTTTCAAGGATTCTTCATACAAACCGAGATTTCTTTTGCAGGAACCAATATTATTATAAGCTGAAGCAACTATTAGTGAATCTTTAGTTAAAGTCAGTGCCTTTTCAGAATAATCAATTGCTTTTTCATAATTACCTTTAACCCGGGTTACGATTCCCATGTTGTCTAATGTGTAAGCCAATGATAAATTGAGTTTTTCTGCTTTAGCAATTTTTTCAGCTTTGCTGAGTAGTTCCATCGCTTTGTTTGTGTTGGAAGCATATATTTTCAATGCTTTTACATTCAAACTATCAATTACTTTATGCTCTTTTACTTGAGCAAAAATTTGCATAAAAAATAAGCCGAAAAAAATAACTGCTTTTAGTTTTTTTGTCATTATGTTTGAATTTTGGAACTATTCAAATTTAATCTTTTGTTTTTAAGTCAACAAAAAATGTTTACTTATTATTGATTTTAAGTAGTATAACTACTTTAAAACAACAATTAAATTGAGTAATAAAACTAGAAATATCATAAAATAAATCAGTAGCACGATTCGTAATGTTTTGATTGTTTTCATCTTTTTGAATGTTGGGATAGGACAAAATTCGGGTAATTAACATTGTGAAACAATACGACAAATGCCGTATAAAAAAAATTCCCAATCGAGCAGATTACGATTGGGAAATTATAACTTGACTTTACTCTTATTTTTTGCTCTTTGCATATTCTGCTAACTGAAAAGCATAAGCATCAAGTGTTTTTTTCATGGCATCTAGAAATAAATCTCTGTCAACTGTAACGGTATAAAGCATGAGTCCTTGCTGCTCTTTATAAGTTATTTCGCCACTCGGAGAACCTTTTTTTATTTCCTTTACATAATCATTTGCCGATTGATACTTTATTTTGCTTTTAGCAATGTAAGCCATAGGATCAAAAGACAAAGCTCCCCAATTTGGCGATACTATATTCATAGGTAAATCATAAGTAAATAGGTTTGAAAAATGACTTACTTGGGCAACAGGGTCAAATGAGAAAGTATGCTTATACTCTTCTGAATCATAAAATTTCGAAACAAATTTTTTATCCCAGTTTACTAAAAATGGCTCTAACAAAACGGAAAGATTAACCATAATAGCATCGTTTTTCGACGCTAATTTAGTATGTGCTCCCATAGCCATTTTTGGATATTTAAAAATAGGTTTTTTCCCCGCTGCAAATGTTACAGCAGCACCCCATTCCTGACCGGCTTCCATTTAACTAAAAAATTCACCTGCATTTACACTAGTCTCTTTTGTGAGTAACTTTTTATATTCATCTTGATTTTCGACTGTTGATGGATCAATAATTGTATAGCCAATCTTTGAAAAATGGTTTTCTAAAGTTGATTTAAAATAATCTGCCAACTCTTGAACGTTATCAGACGTAATTCCGTCAATAATGGATGCAAAACGGTCAATATGGTCTCTACTGTTTTTATTAAGTGAACCCTTACGTTGGTATTCCATTGTTTTTAACGTCACATTTGCACCAATAAAACAAATTTTGTTAGACTTTCCAAAAGGATTTTTACTATCCATTTGAATATAATTTTTAGAAAAGTCTTTGGTTGCGAACTCTTGTCCTTTTACTATTAAAGAGAACACCAAACAGATTATGATACTTACTACTACTTTCATATACATATAAAATTAATTATAAATTACAAGAATTAAAACTTCCCAAACAAAGCATATTTCGATTGGGAAGTATAAAAAACCACTAAAAAAATTTATTCAAATTCTACATTAAAAGAACCTTCTGTTACTTCTTTCATACTTCCATCATCCGTGTTTTTTGCCGAATAACTAAAAGTACCTTTGATGTGCGTATCGGTAATTTCAGAAATTTTTATTTCACCCACTTTGTCGCCACCTTCATAAGGAGCAGACCAAATTTTTGATTCAAAAGCAGTTGGGTTAGAGATATCAACTGTAATTTCAGTGTAACTTGCATTTGCTTGTCCTAAACCTAAAGTTCCTCCAATATCATAGGTTCCTACACCGTCAAAAGTTGTAATATTAAAAACAAACGCTTTGCTAGAAGTACCTCCTGTATTTCCTTGAATTGAAAGCATAGATCCTACTTGATAAGCAAACGTTGTCATTTCCATACTTGTTACCCAAGACCCATCAACTTTTGCAGTAATTGTTCCTGCCGCTGCACTACCTCCACCTCCGCCATCATCATCACTACTACATGACGTTAAAAAAATAGATGTTGTTACTAAAAAGCACGCACAGATAAATTTAATTGTTTTCATAATTATTGTATTTAATTGGTTAAATAATTCGAAACAAAATTGCTGCTTTTGAGGAAGGAGTACAATAAGGCAAATGCCGTATTTTGAAAATAGGTCACTAAATTGAGAAGGAAAATTATATTTAAAACAGCTAAAAGTAAAGGAAGTTCAGAAAATTAACTCAGATTTAAAAAAGGATATTTTTCTTGAAGTTGCTCAATTCGTTCATGAAGTTTTTGAACAAAAAGCTGGTGTTGTTCTGTGTTTGGATTAAAAGGTCGATGCGTTAATCCTTTTTGAATGCTTTCAATTTCCGACATAATCGGAAAAACATGGTATGAAATATGTGATTCCACAAAATGCTTCCAAATATAATCCACTGCCGTTTGATTTGGATGCAACATATCTTCGGAATAGAAACGGTAATCTCGTAAATCATCCATCATCATCTCATAACTTGGGAAATAGCTGGAAGTTGGAAGTTGGGAGATGGAAGAATGTATTGCCGAAATTAAATGCGACTTACTTAATTGATTTTCTACAAAACCATCCTTTAAATGACGAACGGGTGAAACAGTGAAAATAAACTTTATTTCCGGATTGAATTCGATTAATTTTGATTGGATATTCTTTAGAGAAGATACAACCTCATCAACTGATAATAATTCTTTTGTAAAATTGCTTTGTGGTATTTTATGACAATTGGCGACTCTTTTTTGTGTATGCGAAAAACGATACGTCCAAGCAGTTCCCAACGTAATGATTAAATGTGTACAGGCTTGAAGTTGTCCGTTTAAATACGTTAGAATGCCATTCAAATTGATGAGCATATCGTCTTTGTCGGGATTGTTCAATTCGGAATGTACTTCAAAACAATGCCACAATTCATTTTCAAAAAACAAATCGGCTTCGGTAAATAATCGCATTTCTACAGCACGTAACAATACATTTTCAATGGCATCCGGCTGAAAAAGTATCCCAAACGGATTGTTATAATATTGAAATTTATACTGCTCGAATTTGGTGCTAATATTTTCTGAAAAACACGAACCCAGGGTAACCACTTTCGAATAATAATCGATGGGATGGTTGCTTTTTGGAATGTTGATTGGGGTTCGGAAATTCATACTAAAACTGAAATACTATTGAGCTTTATAATAATTTAGTTTCTTGTAAAAGTTGATCTATACACAATTATCCCTTCAGGATCATTAACCGTCTGTTTCAATATCAACTCATCATTAGTTAAACTTTCAACAATATAAGTGTATTCATAAAGTATTGGATCAAATGGAGAGCTAGATATAGTTAATATACTACCATTTAAAATCCATGCAGCTGATTCAACCTCGTTTAACTCACAACTTGTATTGTGACCATTAAAAGTAAGTTCTCCGTTTGTAAAAAACTCTTGAAAATCTCTGCTTGTTTCACAATCATGATTATAATTTTGAAATTCTCCACCATTAGAAGTTCCGCCTTTTATATACCATTTTCCTAATATAGTTGGTTCAGAAATTGCTGATCCTTCGTCATCACTGGTATTGCAAGAAATTGTTAATCCTGCAAAAAATAAAAATAATATAAATTTTTTCATTTCTGTAATTCGTAATTTTTTATTTAATAAAATCAATTGCCTTCTCCAAAGCCTCTTTAATTCCATCCACATTTTTACCACCAGCTGTTGCAAAAAATGGTTGTCCACCACCGCCGCCTTGGATATATTTTCCTAATTCACGAACGACTTGTCCGGCATTTAAATTATGTGTAGCAACCAATTCTTTTGAAATATAACACGTTAACATCGGTTTATTATCCTCGGCTGTAGACAAAACTAAAAATAAATTATTGCCTAAATTTCCTAATTCATACGCCAAATCTTTTGCTCCTTCCGGATTCAAATCGACTTGTTTGGCTAAGAATTTTATGCCGTTAATTTCTTGTAGTTCTGATGCTAATTCGCCTTTTAAGTTTTTTGCCTTTTCACGTAATAATTGCTCAATTTGTTTTTTCAATTTGGCATTATCATCTTGTAAGGAAACGACTGATTTTAAAATATCTTGCGGATTTTTTAATGTTTCTTTTAGTTCTGCTAATGTGTTTTCTTGATTTTTGTAAAAGTCTTTCACTGCATCACCTGTAATCGCTTCGATTCTACGAATTCCCGCCGCCACAGCACCTTCTGAAATAATTTTGAAATGCCAAATATCTGCTGTGTTTTTCACGTGAATGCCACCACATAATTCTTTACTGTTGCCAAATTCAATCATACGAACTGAATCGCCGTATTTTTCGCCAAACAAAGCCATTGCACCTTGTTCCATTGCTTGCTGAATCGGAATATTTCTGTGTTCAACTAATTGTAGTTGTTCTTCAATTCGTTCGTTTACGAAATCTTCTACTTGTTTGATTTCGTCATCCGAAACTTTCGAAAAATGCGAAAAGTCAAAACGCAAATAATTCGGATTCACCAACGAACCTTTTTGTTCCACGTGCGTTCCTAAAATCGTTCGCAAAGCCAAATGCATCAAATGCGTAGCCGAGTGATTTTTAGAAGTCGAAGTTCTTAAATCGGTATTCACTTTCGCCACAAAAGCAGCATTAAGATTTTCAGGAAGTTGTTTCGCAAAATGCAAAATCAAATTATTTTCTTTTTTGGTGTCGATAATTTCAATGGATTCATTGGCTGAAATTAAAGTTCCTTTATCGCCAACTTGTCCACCACCTTCCGGATAAAAAGGAGTTGCATCTAAAACAATTTGATATAAAATTCCGTCTTTTTTTGAATCTACTTTACGAATTCGAGTGATTTTTACTTCATTTTCTGTTTGATCATAACCAACAAATGTTTCTACATTTCCGGGAATTAAAACTGACCAATCTTCGGTTGAAACTTCTGAAGCGGCACGAGAACGGGCTTTTTGTTTTTGCAATTCAACTTCAAATTCTTCTTCCTTATAACTGAAACCTTTTTCTTTTAAAATTAAAGCCGTCAAATCTTTTGGAAAACCAAACGTATCATATAATTCGAATACTTTTGCTCCTGAAACTTCATTTCCTTTTGTCTCTGAAACTACATTTTCCAACAATTGTAAACCTTGATCTAACGTTCTCAAAAAGGAAGCTTCTTCTTCTCGAATCACATTCGTAACTAAATTTTGTTGCGATTTAATTTCAGGGAAAAACTCACCCATCTGATTTGCCAAAACTTCAATCAATTTATTGATGAATGGTTCTTTTGTATTCAAAAATGTAAATCCGTAACGAATCGCACGACGTAAAATTCTACGAATCACATAGCCGGCTCCGGTGTTCGAAGGCAATTGTCCATCCGCAATTGCAAAAGCAACAGCTCTGATATGATCAACGATTACTCGAATCGCAATGTTGATTTTATTTTGTTCTTCTGATATGTTTTTAACTTCGTTAGAAGTATATTTCAGACCTGTAATTTGTACCACTTTTTCAATTAGTGGCGTAAAAACATCGGTATCATAATTGGATGTTTTTCCTTGCAAAGCCATACACAAACGTTCAAATCCCATTCCGGTATCTACATGTTGTGCGGGTAATTTTTCTAAACTTCCATCGGCTTTACGGTTAAACTCCATGAATACGTTGTTCCAAATTTCCACTACTTGAGGATGGTCGTTATTCACCAAACTCTTTCCGGAAACGGTTGCTTTTTCCTCTTCAGAACGCAAATCAACGTGAATTTCAGAACAAGGTCCGCACGGTCCCTGATCGCCCACTTCCCAAAAATTATCTTTTTTATTTCCTAAAATAATGCGGTCTTCATCAATCAATTCTTTCCAAATATCCCATGCTTCTTGGTCAAACGGCACATTTTCTTCGGGATTTCCTTCAAAAACTGAAACATATAAATTTTCTTTCGGAATTTTATAGACTTCCGTCAGCAATTCCCAAGCCCAATTGATAGCATCTTTCTTAAAATAATCACCAAATGACCAGTTTCCCAGCATTTCAAACATGGTGTGATGATAGGTGTCAAACCCAACATCTTCCAAATCATTGTGTTTTCCGGAAACACGCAAACATTTTTGAGTATCGGCAATTCGCTTGCTTTTAGGTTCGGCATTTCCTAAAAAATATTCTTTAAATTGAGCCATTCCCGAGTTGTTAAACATCAACGTTGGATCATCTTTTAGAACAATGGGTGCCGAAGGAACGATTAAATGTCCTTTACTTTCAAAAAATTGGAGAAACTGCTTGCGGATATCTTGTGATTTCATTGTAAAAAATTGTTCGGTGTTTAATTTTCAAATGGTTAGACAATAATTACTTTAAAAAAAGGTTTTTATTGTTTAAAATCGAATGCTTTCTTTAAAAAATTAAATTAGCATTAGAATGAAACATTTCTTAAATTTGTTCGTCTAATCCTTTTGAAAGCACAAAAATAGTATAATTTAAGAAATGTCGAAGAAAGTAAAGTATTATTACGACACAGAAAGTTTAGCTTATAAAAAAATTAGTCCAAAAAAAGGACGAAAGTTTGGTTATATGGCGTTATTTCTGCTTTCATCCGCCTTATTTGGATTCATTTGTTTTGTAGTTTTAATCAACACCCCTTATTTTGAAACGCCGAAAGACCGTTTACAAGCCAGAGAAATTGACAATATGAAACTTCGCTACCAAATTTTGAACAAAAAAATGGATCAATTGGATGAAGTAATTGCCAGCATAGAAGAACGTGACAACAATTTATACCGTATTTATTTTAACTCCTCTCCCATTCCAACTGAACAACGAAAAGCAGGATTTGGCGGAGTTAATCGATATAAAGAATTAGAAGGATATGACAATTCGGAATTGGTGATAAATACGACCAAAAGAGTAGATATGATTTCGAAAGAACTAGCCATTCAATCAAAATCGTTGGATGAAATTTTAGTGCTTGCCAAAGGAAAAGAGAAGTTATTAGCTGCCATTCCTGCTATTCAACCCGTTAAAAATGAAGATTTGACCAGAGTTGCCTCAGGTTTTGGATACAGAAATGACCCATTTACCAAAATTAGAAAAATGCACAACGGAATGGATTTTACAGCCAAAACAGGAACTCCGGTTTATGCTTCCGGAGATGGTGTCGTGGAAAGAGCAGATAATTCAATGTCCGGATATGGAAATTTAATCATCATCAAACATGGTTTTGGTTATACTACGTATTATGCTCATTTAAGTAAATACAAAATCAGAGCCGGACAAAAAGTAAAACGTGGTGACATTATTGGCTATGTAGGTAGTACCGGAAGAAGCGAAGCTCCGCATTTACATTATGAAGTTCATAAAGACGGCGAACCGATTAACCCAATTAATTTTTACTACGGAAGCATTTCTGCCGAAGAATATATTGCCATTTCAAAAATTGCTAACCAAGAAAATCAAGCACTCGACTAATGCATTTGAACTTACCAGAAAAAAGATACTACAGCATTGGCGAATTGTCCAAAGCATTTGACGTGAACGCCTCGTTGATTAGATTTTGGGATAAAGAATTCGATATTCTGAAACCAAAAAAGAATGCCAAAGGCAATCGAATGTTTACACCCGAAGATGTGAAAAATTTACAATTGATTTTTCATTTGGTTAAAGAACGTGGATTTACATTGGAAGGAGCCAAAACCCATTTGAAAGAAGGGCAGAAAAAAACGTTGGATAAATTTGAAATTATCAGCAAATTAGAAGGAATAAAAGCACAACTAACTGATTTAAAAAACGCATTATAATACACTAAAAAATAAATACTATGACTGGATTATTAATTGTTATCGGAATTATCGTTTTATTTGCTTTTATGGCCATTGGAATCTACAATGGACTGGTGAGCAACCGCAACAACCGCGAAAATGCATTTGCAGACATTGACGTTCAACTTAAGCAACGGCATGACCTTATTCCTCAGCTGATTGGTTCAGTAAAGGGCTATATGGAACATGAACGTGGAACATTGGAAGCCATCACCAATGCTCGATCCCGAGCAATGAACGCCACCGGCATCAACGACAAAATCGCTGCTGAACAAGAGTTAAGTGGAGCCTTACGCGGACTAAGCATTCAAGTGGAAGCCTATCCGGACTTAAAGGCTAACCAAAACTTCTTGCAGTTGCAAAACGAAATCTCAGACATCGAAAACAAATTGGCTGCAGCCAGAAGATACTTCAACTCGGCCACTCGCGAATTAAATAATGCTGTGCAAAAATTTCCCAACAATATCTTGGCAGGAATGTTTGGTTTTAAAACTGAGCCGATGTTTGATTTAGGTGTAACCGAGAGAGCCAATTTAGACAAAGCACCAGAAGTTAAATTTTAACCGGTGAAATACATAGGTATACAGGAACAAATCCGGAGAAACAACCGTAAATCGGTGTTATTACTCATTGCATTTCCGACCGTTTTACTGCTGTCGGTCTATGCGGTAGTGTTTCTGATGCAATACCAACCCGATTACGGTTATGACCTCGATTATATCAACCAAAGCTTTCTTAATATTGCTCCTATTGTGACGGTAGTGGTTGGTATTTGGTTTGCCATAGCCTATTTTGGACACACCAAAATGATTTCCATGGCAACCGGAGCAAAACCGTTGGAGCGAAAAAGCAATATGAAGATTTACAACTTAGTCGAAAACCTCTGCATTAGCCAAGGAATGCGAATGCCAAAAGTTGAAATCATCGAAAGTTCTGCTCTAAATGCTTATGCCAGCGGTATAGACGAGAAGACCTATACCGTAACCCTCACCCGAGGAATCATCGAGGCGTTAGAAGAAGATGAACTAGAAGGCGTTATTGCCCACGAACTGATGCATATCCAAAATCGCGATGTTAGACTGCTCGTTGTTTCCATCATTTTTGTGGGAATATTTACTTTTATAATGGAAATCTCCTTCCGAAGCATGCTCTACGGGGGTGGCAGAAGAAACAACAAAGACTCCGGCAAATTTATTCTTGTGATTCTTGTGGTATCCGTTGTTGCGTATCTACTCACGATGTTGTTCCGTTTTTCACTCAGCCGCAGTAGAGAATATATGGCTGATAGCGGTGCCGCCGCCATGACCCGAAAACCTTGGGCATTGGCTTCTGCTTTGAAAAAAATATCAGGACATCACCATATTAAAGACATCAAAAGCGAAGAAATTAAACAAATGTTCATCGAAAACACTCCAGATAAAAAAAATGCCAATATCTTTAGTAGTTTGAGCGGACTTTTTGCCACTCATCCTCCCATCGAAAAACGTATTGCCTTTTTGGAAAAAGTATAACATCAAAACAATAAATAAACAAAAACCTTAAAAACAAACAAAATGAAAAAATGGTTATTACCTATCGGGATTATTGTAGGACTAATTGTTATCATCGGATTCTACGTAGTTGGAATTCAAAATACTGCAATTACTAAAAGTCAAGCTGTCAACAAGTCTTGGGGAGATGTTCAAACGTCTTACCAAAGAAGAAGTGATTTAATTGGAAATTTGGTGAACACAGTTAAAGGTGCCGCCGATTTTGAAAAAAGTACTTTAGAAGCGGTTATTTCTGCCCGTGCCAGGGCTACTCAAACTACAATTGATCCAACAAATGTTACGCCGGAACAATTAGCTCAATTTAACCAAGCTCAAAGTGGTGTTTCTTCTGCTTTATCACGACTTTTGGTAACAGTGGAAGCCTATCCTGAATTAAAAGCCAACCAAAACTTCTTGAAATTACAAGACGAATTAGCAAGTACAGAAAACACCATTCAAACTGCTCGCGTTCGATTTAATGAATCAGTTGAAGGCTATAACAACCATGTTTTGAAATTTCCAAATAGAATTTTCTTAGGACAATATAAAGAAAAACCATTTTTTGATGCTGAACCGGGTTCTGATAAAGCTCCTGAAGTAAAATTCTAAATCATGTCTAAAGTAGAAGATTTTCTAACCCCGGCAGAAGAACAAGAAATTGTTCAGGCTATTGCTATGGCAGAAAAAAACACTTCCGGAGAAATTCGTGTGCACATTGAAAATCATTCAGATACACCTCCTATTGCCAGAGCACGGGAGGTGTTTGATTCCTTAAAAATGTATAAAACCCAAGCCAGAAATGGTGTTTTGTTTTATGTTGGCGTAGCCGATCATTCTTTTGCCATCATTGGTGATAGCGGTATTGATGATGTGGTAGAAAGTGATTTTTGGGAATGTACGAAAGACATTGTTATTGAAAACTTCAAAAACAAAAAATTCAAAGATGGTTTGGTCGAAGGAATTAGTAGAGCCGGCGAACGTTTGAAAGAGTTTTTTCCTTATGATTCAGATGACACAAACGAACTTTCTAACGAAATATCCAAAGGATAAATGAAATTTACCACAAAAATATATTGGATTTTAGCGTTGATAATTTTACCTTTTCAGGTAAGCCTTGCTCAATTTAAAATTCCTAACGTTCCCAGTTTTCAAACTAGTGTGTATGATTATGCGAAAGTATTATCCGATGGCGAAAAAAGAGCATTGGAAGAAAAACTCGTGCGTTATTCCGACAGCACTACTACTCAAATTGTTGTGATTACCATCGATGATTTAAAAGGTGAAAACATTGGATTATTAGCCCCAAGATGGGGACAAGAATGGGGAATTGGTGGAAGCAAAGAACAAGACAACGGTGTTGTTATTTTACTTTCTAAAAACGATAGAAGAATTCACATCTCACCGGGTTATGGTGTAGAAGACAGACTTACAGCCGGAATTACAGGAGAATTAGTCAGAAATGTAATTCTACCCGAATTTAAGGCCGGAAGTTATTACCGTGGTTTAGATAAAGGTGTCGATGCTATTTTTGATGTTCTCAAAGGGAAATACAAAGGCAAACGAAAAAATGATAAAGGCGGAATTCCTGTTATTTTTATTCTGCTTTTTATTGTGATTATATTTATAATTATCTCAAAAGGTTCCAAAAATAACCGCAATGGTGGTTCCGGTCGTTTTTCCGGACCCGATTTAGCCGATATTATCATCTTAAGCAGTTTAGGTCGTGGCGGTGGCGGAAGCTTTGGTGGCGGTTCATCCGGCGGTGGATTTGGCGGTGGCGGATTCGGTGGCGGATTCGGCGGTGGCGGATTTAGTGGCGGTGGAGCCGGTGGAAGTTGGTAGAATAAAAAATTTAATTATAAAAAATGCCCCAAAAAGTTAGACAATTTGGGGCATTCTTATTTAATGGTTTCTTTTAATCTAAGAAGAACATTCCGCCTTCTTTTTCCTTCTTACCTCCAAATTTATCTAATTTGTAGGTTAATGAAAACATCACATATTGTTGTAAAACTATATTTTCAGAATCGGTTATTGCGGTTGGCGTAATGGTTCTTCGCACACCAACATTTTGGTTTAGAACGTCATACACTTTTACTTTGGCAAGCAGTCTGTCTTTGTAGAAATTATATCCTAAACTGGTGTTCCATAAATAGAAATCTTTCTGAAAACCATCAGCAATATTGGAATTGTATGTGTAGCCGAAATCATTTCCAAAAACAACTTTCTTAGGCCAATAGCTGGTAAATTCCATTTTGAATCGGTGCACAAAATTATTAGCATTTTCAATTACATAATTTTTAAAATCAGTTGAATTGAATGCATAACTGTAGGTTGGTGCAATGGTGATTAAGTCTTCAATACTCCAATTCAAATTTATTCTAGGTTCTATTCGCCATCCTCTTGCTTCATACAATTCGGCATTGGTTAAGCCTTGATTAATGTTGTAACCGGAATCAAATCCTGTGCTAATACGAAGTGTTCGTTTTTCTTTTTTAAATGATTTACTCCACGAAACACCCATGTAACTGTTCAAACCTTTGTCCACATTTTCATAGGTGGTTTGTGCTCTAAAACTTTCATCAAAAACTGTGGAAGAAACAATTTGATCTTTAGACATTGTCATTCCGCCATAAAAGAAAAAACCGCTTCTTGATTGCCAGTCATAATTATTAAAATTGGAATAAACAGAATGTTGTTGAGTAGGATTTAATTCACCATTTCCAACAATCGTATTCAACGGATTGGAAAGATTTTCTACCGGAAGAAATTGGTTCGCCAAAGGCAATTCCATCTTAAAATTGTAATTTGCATAAATTGATTTTCCTTTGCTGATTGTGTAATATAAATTGGCAGAGCCTCGTGGGAAAACATAATTTTTGTTCAATCGTGTATTGACTGCCAAATAATCGGACTCATTTTTAAATGTAACAAATTCCGGACCGGCTCCAAATCCGGCTCTTAAATTCTTTTTATTCCAACTTAATCTGGCAGAGGGGTGAATCTTAATGACACTCGAATTAATTTCGTTGGATAAGGGAGCGTTAAATTCAGAATAACCACCGGAAACTTCATCAAAATCAAAGGTTGCATCAGAATCTTGCGACGCATAATACGTAAACTCCGACGCAATACTTACTTTTAAAGAATCAGTGATGGGTTCGCTATACCGAAGCTCTGTTTCTACTTTATTAAATTTGCGGTCTCTAAAAACATTTTGATCCCGTATGTCATCCGGTTCTCCCGTTAAATAATAAAACGTAGAAGAATTCAAATTAGAAAAAGTATTTGTTTTTTTATGTTCATTTGTTAACGAAGCAGAAATTCCACGTTCTTTCTTTTTAAATGATTTATAAAAGTAAATACTGTTTTCAAAGGAAGTATCGTCCATATCTGAAAACGTATTAGAATTACTTTCGTTAGACAACTCATTTGCCTGGTTACGTGTTTCTTGATTGGTATTAAAACGGTCTTTATTTAAAGCTCTCACAAACTTTGGTTCTACATAAATAGTAGCAGTTGAATCTAATTTTATTTCAAAATTAAACGTCAAATTATGCGAATTCCCAATACGATTCGAAGTTGAATTTGATTCAGTAAAAGTAGTTTCTGTTGGTAATAAATTCGTGCGGGAAGAACGGCTTACATTTTCTGTTTCAGCATTCGTGAAAAAGTAATTGTTATTAACATCTACTTTTTTAAACCATTTGTCTGCATAGTTGATTCCTATTAAATTAGACGTCGTTAATCCGTTACTCCCACCAAAACTCATTCCGTTAATTCCAAAGGAACCATCATCACTGGAATATACCGATACATTTCTACCCCCACCCATATTATCAAAAATTTCATTCATTGAAAAACCGACCGAATTGATATTATTGGCAGAGGCCAACACACTGATTTTTTGTTCACCTTTGAACCAATTGAGCAGCAAACTGGATTCATACCGTTCATCGGAACCATAGCCGCCCATAATTTTACCAAAAAAACCTTTATTTTTATCTTCTTGAATGGTTAAATTGATGGTTTTCTCTTCACCGGAAGCGGTTTCTCCCGACAATTCTTCTGCTTTAGTTTTAGTATCAACCACCTGAATTTTTTCGATGATTTCTGCGGGAAGATTTTGTGTGGCTATTTTTCCGTCTTTGCCAAAAAATGGTTTTCCGTTGACAAGAATTTGGTTTACTTCTTTTCCGTTTACGGTAATTTTTCCTTCAGGAGAAATTTCAACTCCAGGTAATTGTTTGAGTAATTTTTCAACATTTGAATCGGCTCCTACTTTAAAAGAAGCAGCATCGAATTCTAACGTATCATTTTTAATTCTGATTGGAGGAGCTTCGCCCTTGACTACAACTTCATCAAGGTTTGTTCCGCCCTCTTTCAAATTGATAACGCCTAATTCTAAATTTTCGTTAATTGAATTTATTTCTTTGCTGTAATTTTCATATCCCAAAAAAGAGACTTTTAAGATAAGTGGCTGTGCAATTTTTCGTGTTCTTATTTCAAAATTTCCATTTTTTTCTGAAATGGTATAATCTACAACACTAGAATCTTTTTTAGAAGTTAGATAAACCGTTGCCGATTCGAGTGGAAGTTTTGATAAATCATCAATGATTTTTCCCTTTACAGTGACAAAATTTTGACTGTAAGAAACGGAGACCAATAAAAATAAGACGAGAACGAAAAATTTTTTGTGCATAAAAATGTGGTTATTTACTGTGAGAAAATTCTATAACAGCAAATTAACACTTTTAGTATGCTTAGTTGAATATTTCTTACAAAAAGTTTAACATTTAATTTCGTAGGAAATAGAATTTAATAACAGAAAACAGAAAAACCATTAAGTAATTAAGGTGCNNGCACCTTAATTACTTAATGGTTTAAAATATCAATCTGATTTTTTATTTTTCTCGAATATAAATATCAATTGGTACTCCTGAAAAATCCCAGTTTTCACGAATTTTGTTTTCTAAGAAACGTTTGTATGGTTCTTTGACATACTGTGGTAAATTGGCAAAAAACACGAACTGAGGTGTTGGAGTTGGCAATTGCATACAATATTTGATTTTCACATATTTTCCTTTTAAAGCCGGTGGTGGATAAGTTTCGATCAATTTCAGCATATAATCGTTGAATTTAGAAGTCGAAATGCGTTGTTTTCTGTTTTCGTATACTTTTACGGTTTCTTCTAATGCTTTTAGCAAACGTTGTTTGGTTAAAGCAGAAACGAATAGTATCGTTACATCTGTAAAAGGTTCTAATTCTTTTTTGATTTTATTTTCGTAATCGCGGGTGGACATCGTGTCTTTTTCGACTAAATCCCACTTATTGACTAAGATGATAATTCCTTTTCTGTTTTTGGCGGCTAACCAAAAGATACTTTGATCTTGCCCTTCAAAACCACGGGTGGCATCAATCATCAAAATACAAACATCTGAATGCTCGATGGCACGTACAGAACGCATCACAGAATAGAACTCTAAATCTTCTTTTACTTTTGCTTTTCTGCGAATTCCGGCGGTATCGACTAAGTTGAATTCGAAACCAAAACGGTCGTATTTTGTATCGATGGAATCACGGGTTGTTCCGGCAACATCTGTTACAATGTATCGGTCAACACCAATTAATGCATTGATAAAACTTGATTTTCCGGCATTAGGACGACCCACCACTGCAAAACGAGGTAATTCGATTTCTTCTTGTGTTGGCTCAGGTTTGTTTGGGAAAACGTTGATTAATTCGTCTAACAATTCCCCTGTTCCACTTCCGGATGTGCTTGAAATGGTGATGAATTCGCCTAAACCAAGGTTGTAGAATTCATATGCATCTTTTTCACGCATAGCATTATCTACTTTGTTGACAACAACAATAACGGGTTTGGTAATTTTGCGAAGTAATTTTGCCACTTCATCATCCATTGGTGTGATGCCTTCTTCTACATCTACCACAAACATAATTACATCGGCTTCGTCGATGGCTAATTCTACTTGTTTGCGGATTTCTGCTTCAAAAATATCATCGGATCCTTTGATGTATCCACCGGTATCTATAACCGAAAATTCTTTTCCGTTCCATTCACTCTTTCCATAATTTCGGTCGCGGGTAACACCACTCACGGAATCAACAATCGCTTCTCTTCGTTTGATTAAACGATTAAAAAGTGTTGATTTACCAACGTTTGGTCTTCCTACAATGGCAACAATAGTACTCATAGTTCTAAATTCTAAATATTTTGCAAAGGTAGTCTTTTTTGTTTGAAGTTTAAACGTTGATTTGAAGAGCTTTAATTTGTTTGGAGCAGGGTTTGCGTTAAGGATGGAAGTGGAACTCTTTTTTTGCCCTGAGCGGTTTGAATATTGGGCAAAAAAAGTGGGAACGGACAGCCTGACCTGTAGCTTGCGGAAGGGAACGCCCAAAAGTAGATTGTTGGATTGTTGGATTATTGGATTGCTCGATTTTTAGATTTTTAGATTTTTGATTGAGTGTAAAAAATAAAGCGGTTTGTTTTACGTTTGAAAATTATTATTTCGTAAATTAGTATTCAATTATTACCCGCGTTTTTATGAATTTAGATGACCAATTGCCCTTACGGTATCGATTTGATAAAGTGGTGACCAAGTCGTATGATGCGATTTTGGCCAGTTGCGAAACACTGAAAGAAACGGTTGAACCGGATTATAAAATCAAGATTTCGGGTCATCATATTTGGTTGCACATTGGGTTGTTGCACCGTGAAAAACATTCGCCTCATTTGCATTTGGAGATTGAAAAAATGGAAGATGGCAATACGTTTGTTCGCGGATTATTTGGTCCTGATCCGGTTTTGTGGACGATGTTTATGTTTCTTCACTTTGTGGTGGGCGGAATTTTTGTGATTTTTACGGTGATTGCGTTTTCAAAATGGTCGCTAGATCAATCATACAAATTTGATTTGTTGGTTATGTTTGCGATGGTAAATGCGTGGTTTTTGTTATATTTTATTGCACGATTGAATCGGAAAAAAGGTTTGAAACAGGCGAGGGAGTTGGAGGTGTTGATGGAGAAAATTTTGGAGTGATTTTTTGGTTTAATCACGAAGAACACGAAGGGTTTACGTAAAGAGCACTAAGTCGCTTCGCTCTTTTTAAATGGAACACGGATTTTATGGATTAAAGGGATTTTCGCTGATTTGATAGCTTTGCTGTAATGGATTTAAAGGGATTCGTTTTGAGAACATTTTCTTCTTTAACTTTGAAATGCTGTGAGATTCTTCCTTTGTCAGAATGACAAGATTGCGGTTATCGTGCCAACTTACTGCATAAAATTTGAAACTCCAAACTTGAAACTTTTAACTCCAACCCGAAACCCGAAACCCGCAACTTTTACTTCTGATTATACCCTAATCTTCTCAACTGAAAAGCATTGCTACGCCAGTCTTTGCTGACTTTCACAAAGAGTTCGATGTGGATTTGCTTTCCGAAGAATTTCTCTAGATCTTCTCGGGCTTGCATACCTACTCGTTTTAATGCAGCTCCTTTGTGACCGATGATGATTCCTTTTTGGGTGTCGCGTTCAACCATAATTAAGGAACGAATGCGGATAATGTTATCGTCTTCAATGAATTCTTCGGTTTCTACCTCAACTGCATACGGAATTTCTTTGTCGTAGTTGATTAAGATTTTTTCGCGAATGGTTTCGTTTACAAAAAAACGTTCCGGTTTATCGGTCAATGTATCTTTTGGGTAGTATGGTGGTGATTCGGGTAATAATGATATAATACGATCAAATACTTCTTTCACATTGAAATTTTCTAAGGCTGAAATGGCAAAAATTTCGGCATTCGGCACTTTTTCTTTCCACAAAGCAACTTGTTCTTCCAATTGTTGTTGGTTGGACTTGTCAATTTTGTTTAATAAAAGTAAAACAGGGATTTCGCTGTGGATAATTCGATTAAAAAAAGCTTCGTCTTTTAATTCTTTTTCGCCGATTTCAACCATATAAATCAATACATCGGCATCTTCAAAAGCGGATTTTACGAACTGCATCATCGATTCCTGCATTTCATAAGCAGGTTTGATGATGCCGGGTGTGTCGGATAAAACCATCTGAAAATCTTCTCCGTTCACAATTCCCAAAATACGATGTCTTGTTGTTTGGGCTTTGGAGGTGATGATGGAAAGCTTTTCGCCCACGAAGGCATTCATTAAAGTTGATTTTCCTACGTTGGGATTTCCGATGATGTTGACGAACCCTGCTTTGTGTGCCATGTGCATAATTTTTGCAAAGGTAAGGTTTCTTTTTTTGTTTGTCTATTTGTGATTATTTTTTAAATTTGGAATAATAACTTACTAACTAATGAAAAGCGACAAAATAGTATCTTCTGAACAAAAAAATGAGTTAATCGATTTGCTACGAATTCGTTTTGAGAAAAATATAAATCGCCATAAAAATTTAAAATGGAATGATGTTCTAGTTAAATTAGAAGCAAATCCTGAGAAATTATGGTCCCTGAATGAGATGGAAAAAACCGGAGGAGAACCTGATGTGGTTGGTTTGGATGAAAAAACAGGAGAATATATTTTCATGGATTGTTCCGCCGAGAGTCCGAAAGGAAGAAGAAGTGTTTGTTATGATCGCGAAGGACTAGATTCGAGAAAAGAATATAAACCTGAAAACAATGCTATTGATATGGCTACGGAGATGGGAATTGAACTTTTATCAGAAGAACAATACCGCGAATTACAGCAATTAGGAAAATTTGACACCAAAACATCCAGTTGGATAAAAACTCCGGACGAAATTAGAAAATTAGGTGGTGCTTTGTTTGCTGATTTTCGGTATAATCAGGTTTTTGTTTATCATAATGGAGCTCAATCGTATTATGGAGTTAGAGGTTTTAGAGGTATTTTGAAAGTTTAAAACAGTTGTTTCTTTCATAAACTTAGCCACTCAGTGACACAGCTTCTCAGTTACTTAAAACTAATCACAATATTAACCCAAAAAAAAGTTTATCCGTTTTAGAAGACTTACCTTTAAGAAAAGTAAAATGTATGTCAGATAAAAACAAAAAACAGTTTGGTGTTTGGATGGACACCCACAATGCAACCATCGTTGGAAGAGAAGATGTTGATAATGGAGAGTTTATCGTTTTGGGCACTGTTTCCAATGCCGGAGCCGAATATAATTCGAGTGAAAAAACAGCTAATAACCATGAAATTGGTTTAATGCAGAAGTATTTTAAAGAAATTGCTTTCGTTATGCCAAATGTGGATGAAATTCATCTCACTGGCACAGGACAAGTACAGGAACAATTTATGAAATTTCTAGCCGATACGCCACAATACAAAAATGCGGAGGCTACAGAATGTACTTCAAACAAAATGAGTGATGAAAATTTTATTGAATTTATAGCGAAACGTTTTAATTAAATAAAGTTAGATTGCAGTATAAGAACCGTAGATATATTCTGCGGTTTTTTTTAATAACTAACCTGCTTTGCTGGAGATTTTTATTTAGACTTCGTCATTTTTCAAAATGACAAAAAGAGAATGATTACAGAAGAACAACCGACAACCATAAACAAAAAAAATACCGCAGGGAAACCCGCGGCATTTTCAATCTCAAAAATCAATCAAATTCATAGCAAATATTAAGAGGAACATATAAGTTCACGAAGTGCTTTTAATTTTTCTCTTTCACGATAAAGTTCGGTTCGTTGAGTTAAAATCATCATGTTGTGGCGTTCGTCTACGATATTTTTTACATCATCAATTAACCAATCGTCATAATTTCCTATTGCAATATCTTCTCTAAAAACACATGAATCTAATAGAGCACGATTAAGGTTTTCTGAAATAGTTTTTTCTAAATCCATCCATAATTTAAAAAATTTTCCACTCGTTTTGTTCGTGCCGATTGGATTTCCACCTAAACGTTTAATTTCATCACACAATTCCATCACACATCTCTTACTTGTAACGATAAATAGTGAAAACTCAACTTTTAACTGAGAGTCTTTTGCTTCCAACATAGCCGTTTCATAACCTTGAATTCGATCGTTATTTACTTCAACTAACGAATTTAATATTTCAACTGTTTTTGTTTTAGAATTTTCCATATCGACCATTTTTTCAATTATCATGAGCTACATTGTCCTAATACGACCCAAAGAATAATAAAAACTATAATTGTTCCAAAACAACCGCCGCCTAATTTCTTGGCTCCGTATCCGGCAAGTAATGCCCTAAAAAAATTATTCATATTTATCTATTTTATAAGTTTAAACTATTCTTTTGGCAAGTTCCAAATATCCGGTTCTTCCATGTCATTAGCTTTCAAGATTTCTTTGTGACTAAGTGGGATTTTTTTCTTGGATTTAATTTTTAAATCTCTCATTATTGAGTTTTTAGTCTCTCGCCTTCCTGTGTTTCTATCTTTCTCACTCATCGTAAATTCATTTAGAGTTAAACAATTATCAATGTATTACAAAGGTGCAACCACAACCGTGCTTTTGTGTTATATAATTTTTCGAAAAAATTACATTTAAACCACTCGTAGGCAATCTCAAAAAAAGAAATAAAAAAAGGTGCCAAAAATAGGCACCTTATATTGTTTTTAATTAATATGATTTACTCTGCAACAACTAATTTACTCGCACTTCGGTATAAAAACTCATGATAAACATGTCTTCTTGCAAAACGAGCGGGTGATTCTGCGTTTATCATTTTAATGTAAGTTACTTTAGGAACACCAAAATATTCAAATTTATTTCCATCTAAAAAATGTATATTTAGTACACCATCTTCATAATAAAATTCTAAAATCCCTGAAGTGGTTGTAGTTTTCAAATATTCATCTTTCACTTTTTCTTGTGTTTCAGGAGCAATACTAACCAAAAAATGATATGCCTCAATAATCATTTTGCTTCTTTCTTCTGCGGCCAGACGTTCAACAGGATCTGCAATGGTGTCCGGATGATCTTCCTTCATGCTGTTGCGGTACACTGTTTTTAATTCTTTTAAGGTTGCCATTTTAGTAACGTCAAGTAATTTTCGGTATTCAGCAATTTTTTTTGAGTTCATAAGTACAATTTACAAACGCGATAGTCACGTTCTAATTTTCGGCAAAAGTAGTTTATTTTTTTTGGATTTAAGTTAACAGATTATGAAACAAAAAAATAGAAGTAAAAAAGGAGAATAACTCTACTCATTTTTCCTAAATTGTTTTATAAAGAATATTACTATATATTTGGCCAAATTATAACAACCTTATTCAATGAAAAAAATCTTTTTAGGCTTAATTGCCTTGACATTAACTTTAAATGCTTGTAGTTCTAGCGATGATAGCAATGATACTACAAATGATGCCTTACTTTCTAAAATAGTTGAAACCTATGAAGATGGCTATGTGTCAACTTTATTAGTTACTTACAGTGGAAATAAAATTTTAAAATTAGATTGGGATGGCGAAGAAGTTACCGAATTCACTTATACCGGAAACTTAATTACTCAGGAAAAATATTTCTTAGATGGTGATTTGGAAGATGTGATAACTTATGAATATGATGCTAACGAAAGATTAATCCGATCAACTCGTGTTGAGACAAATAGCTTTACTGAAGTTGACGAATATACACATAACGTAGATGGAACTGTTTCATTTGTGACTGAAAGAGACGGCGAATTGGCAGCAAACGGAACTTTTTATTTTAATAACAATCGTCCTTACAAAAAGGAAATCACTAAATATTACGAAGGTTTTGAATCTGATGAAGTAATTGAAGTGACTTTTGATGATAAAAACGAACCGTTTAAAAACGTAACCGGATATAATAAGTTAAATTTTGCATTGCCAAATCTCAAATCAGATATTGAAGATAATGTTAACAACGTGTTGACAGTAAAAAGGGATACTTTTACTATACTGACAACAACTTATACTTATAATTCAAATAATTTTCCGGCAACATCCACCACTACAGGGACAAGCATGGACGATAATTATACTTCTGTTTATTTCTATTAATTTTTTCGATATAGATTATAGTAAAAAGCCCTTTACGGGGCTTTTTTTATTGGCAAAAAATCATTAAAAAATCATAAATTTCATATACATAACGTTTTATTAATGTTTTCATTTTTAATAAGAACTTGAATTGGCTTATATTTGTGCCTAATTTTTTTCCAAATTGAAAACTAAATTCTTAAAACTGTTATTCCTTGTTTTTTTTGCACAAAACACTTATTCTCAATGTTTTGAAATAGAAAGTATACTTGTAGATGCGTGTGGTGCACAAGAGGGATTAAATGAAATGGTACGCTTTAAAATTGGAGGTGCTCCTTTAAACACCTCAACTTTAAACGTAAGTTGGCCAAATAATTCTTGGCAAGGACTCATCCAAAATGCAACAACAGCATCAAAAGTTGCCACATTAAATGCGGATATTCTTGCTGCAGGAGGATGTGGCGAAATAATTGAACCTTCCGGAGGAGTTCTTCCTGCCAATGCCTCCGTTATATTGGTGACAAGTTTTAATTTTGATACGGCACTCAATTCATTTGGTGCACTTTCGGAAGATATTTATATCATATTTCAAAATAATCCTGCAATTACCTCTGGGCATTTTGCTAATTTTGGAACAGGACTACGAACATTAACTATGTTTTTTGGCCCTTGTGTGGATGTAGTTACTTATGACAGAGCACTTTTGGTAAGCCCGACGGGAGAAACAACTGCCTCTGACGGTTCCACTGTTCTATTTACACCAGGAGGTATTGCAACCTATGTAAATTATGGATGTTCTGCCCCAGTGCAGCCATTCTTAGTTGAAATTAATACTCCTTCTATATCTGCTTGTCCGGGAAATAGTATTGCTTTAACAGCTTCAGCCGAAGGTGAACAATCGGTGTTATGGAGTGCTCCTAGTGGCATTTTCAGTAGCTCGAGTTCTTTAGCTACTTCCTATACAGTTCCCTCAAATGCAACCGGTACAATTTTGTTAACTTTAACAGCAACAAACAGCTGTGGACTGGAAATTTCTGATACTGTTTTGGTCACAATTACAAATAATGTAGTTCCTGATTTTGATACAACTTTGACACTTTGCAGTGGCTCAACTGCTCCAACATTAAACACAACTTCTCCAAACGGAATTGTTGGAACTTGGAGTCCTGCGACCATCAACAACACAACAAGTGGAAACTATGTTTTTACTCCAAATGCGAATCAATGTGCTTCACCAATAACATTAGTTGTAACGGTAACAAATAATATTGTTCC
>DEHZ01000010.1 GCA_002352205.1 Flavobacterium sp. UBA2787
TTATCCGTAGCTGTTAGTGTAGCGGCAGTTGGTACAGCACTACATTCTACAGTTACATCTCCAGGAAGTTCTTCTACAAAAGTAGGAGGTGTTGTATCCTGAACAGTTATAATTTGAGTATGAACAGTTTCGTTGTTACAAGCGTCGGTAGCCGTCCAAGTTCTGGTTACTACATAAGCACTAGGGCATTGACCTTGCTGAATTGATTCAGCAAAAGTTACGCTTGCATCTCCACAGTTATCNNAGCACTACATTCTACAGTTAGATTAGCAGGAAGTTCTTCTACGAAAGTAGGAGCAATAGTATCGTTAACGGTAATTGTTTGAGTAATTTCAGAAGAATTACTACATGCGTCAGTGAAAGTCCACGTTCTTGTAATTACATACGAGTTCGGACAGTCTCCAGGGGTGATAGTGTCAACACCTTGGGCAACAATTTCACCGGCACAATTATCGGTAGCTGTTAAAGAAACAGTAGCAGGAACTTCAGAAGCACAAGCTACAGTTACAGCAGCAGGAGCCTCAGGAGCTACAGGAGCAGTAATGTCTTGTACAGCAAAAGTGGCTGTTGTTGTAGCTGTATTTCCACAGGCATCAGTAGCGGTGAAAATAACAGTTATAGCCGTTGAACAATCGTTAGACAATGCATTGAAATCATTAGTCCACGTTACATCAGAACAGGAGTCAGAAGCCACAGCACCACCATTGGATGCTAACCAAGCTTCTACAGCACCTTCGTTTCCTGAACCGTCACATTCTACGGTTAAGCTAGTTGCTTGCGTAGTAATCTCTGGAGCAGTATTATCTTGAATAGTAATTGATTGACTAACCGGGGCAGATTGGTTTCCACAAGCATCAACAGCAGTCCAAGTTCTGGTTACTATTGAAGTTCCTGCACATGAACCCGGTACAGTTACATCCGTAAAAGAAACAACAGGAGCTAAATCACATGTGTCATTTGCAGTTGGTGCAGTAAATTCCGGAGTTGCTGGACAGCTTATGGTAGAGTCAGCACCTTGACCAACTAAAATTGGAGCCGTATCATCTTGAATTGTGATTGACTGACTAACGGAAGCGGATTGGTTTCCACAAGCATCAATAGCCGTCCAAGTTCTAGTTACAATAGAAGTACCAACACATGCACCAGGCACTGTTGCATCCGTAAAGGAAATTACTGGAGCTAAATCACAAGTATCAGTTGCAGTTGGAGCAGTAAATTCAGGAGTTGCTGGACAGCTTATTGTAGAGTCAGGTCCTTGTCCACTTAGAACAGGAGCTGTAGTATCTTGAACATTTATCGTTTGACTAGCTGTTGAACTATTTCCACAGTCGTCGATAGCCGTCCATGTTCTTGTTACAGAATATGAACCAGCACAACTTCCATTTGTAGTAACGTCTTCAAAAGTTAACGTAAATGCAGAATCACACTCATCAATAGCAGTAGCTTGTGTAAATTGCGGAACATCCTGACAGCTAATTGTTGTAACAGATGGCAAAGCATCAATTACCGGAGCTGTGGTGTCTATTACGTTGATTGTTTGGGTAGCTGTTGATGAATTTCCACAAGTATCAGTAGCCGTCCAAGTTCGTGTTACAGAATAAGAACCTTCACAATCACCTTCCACTGTTGAATCAATAAATGTAAGTGTAAAATCTGAACCACATTCATCAATTGCAACTGCTTGATCAAAGCTCAAATTAATTCTACTAGTGGGAGAAGGAACACAACTAATTGTGCTTTCACCAGGAAGAGGATTAATTACAGGAGCTGTATTATCTTCAACATTAATTGTTTGAGAAGCAGTTGAACTATTTCCACAAACATCAGTTGCTGTCCAAGTTCTAGTAACAGAGTATGAACCTGCACATTGACCATTGGTTGTTGTATCTACATAAGTAAGTGTAAAATCAGATCCACACACATCAGTAGCAGTTGCTTGAGCAAATTGAGGAGTTTCAGGACAACTAATAGTTGATTCTGTTGGTAAATCATTGATTACCGGAGCAGAATCATCAACAACAATGATTGTTTGCGTTGCAGTTGAAGTGTTTCCTGAAGCGTCAGTAGCCGTCCAAGTTCTAGTGATAGAATACGAACCTGCACAAGCACCGGTTGTTGTAACATCTTCAAAAGTTAATGTTACTGTTCCACAAGAATCTGTTGCAGTTGCTTGTTCAAAAGCAGGTGTATCAGGACAATTTATTGTCGTTTCACTTGGTAATGAAGCAAATACAGGTGGAGTAGAGTCTACTATATTAATAGTTATTGTAGCAGAATCACAATTTGTTAAATTTGATGTTTCGCAAATAGAGTAACCAAATATGTATTGACCGGCAGGAATTCCTGCAACTACAGTAATATTTCCTTGTGCATCAAATGAAATATTTGGATGATTTCCTGATGTAATTTCAAAAGTTACATTGCTTGATGTGGCTTGATTTCCATCAACAGTATCATTTAATAAAGCATTTCCAATAATTCCTGTCGTTGCACAACTAATTGAATTTAGAGTATCATCTTCAGCAATAATTTCGCCACAAAATGAAACAGTAAATTGAAAGTAACATCCATTTCCATTAAAAGGAACTGCAAAATAATTTACGGTATCTCCGGCAGAAATTGGAAAAGAAGTTATTTCGGGAGTTGTAACCGGGTATGTTGTATAAAATTTAGTTCCAGGAGGAAATGCAGAGGTTAATTGTGAAGCAGGTATTGGTCCTGTTACATCACAAAACGTAAAGTTTCTAATTAAAGGAACGTCCTCACAATTTTCAGTTACATAATTTTCGGCATTGATACTAACCGCTAATGGTTGAGGAATTGGTTGTCCAAGACAATCACCGTTAGCATCATCATATCCGAGGATTAATCCACGATCTTTGAACATTGTACCTGTTATTGCACCAACACCGCTTGTAAATCCATTAACTACAATATCATTTACACATTCCGGATTAGATAAAATAGCGCAATTCTCTGTTGCTTTTAATCTAAAACGCAATGAAGCTAATAACGTTTGTGGGTCTGCGGGAAGAGGGAGCGTTCCAAAATCCCAAACAATAGAACCGGTAGCTCCTAAAGCAGGATCAAAGTACAAGTTGTTTGGGGTTGGGTTTGGAGAAAATAAAATAGTGCTCGATAAACTTCCAGGAACAAAACTTGCAGTAAATGGAATTGGTAGAACTATTTTATAATTATTTACCGCCTCGGTACCAAGATTTTTTATCTCTAAACCATATTCAATTTCCTGACCAGGCTGAATGGAATATGGACCAACCGGTGCAGCAGGAACATTATTTAAACTCACTGTAGATAAAATTCCCTCTGTTTCTGGGATGTATGCATCTACCGACATGGTAATATTGAAAATTACAAACGTATCTTGTGTCGTACCATATCTAAAACGAGTTGACGTTTGATTATTAGTGATTACACTATTGTTTGCATTAGGTATATCGAACATACTGATATCTAAACCGGTATTATTCAATAGTTCTGGGTTGCGAGTATTTCCTCCTGTAAAAATAGAAGAATTGAAGAAATTATTTGTTCCATTACCTCCGTGATTCAGTGTTACCCAGTTTGTATCAGGGTGATTTCTGATTTGAAAATAATCTCCTGCAATAGCTCGATCGCCTTCACCGGCCATCATACCTAACTTCATATTTACCGGACCAGCTTGAACGGTATTGAATCCTGAAACAGGAATTTCAAAATCGGCAACAACACTACCTGCAACGTATGAATGTCCGTCAAAAACGGTTACATCTCTCCATTTCATGTTGTCATTTTCATAGATAACAACCATTCCCCATCCACCATAATATCCTGTACCGCCTCCATTACCTTCAATCAAGGCAACATCGGCAACTGTGTAGGCTCCCAATCCATTTGTTCTCACATAATCGGTTACTTCAATGTATCCGGAGTACATAAAACCATCAGAATTTATAGGATAATAAATGTCATCATCATCAGCTGTCAATTCTGTATAGGTAGCAGAACTTGGTCCTTTAATAGATACTTTTCTTTTATCAAAAGTTTTGGATTGAGTAATGGTTCCTACAATTGTACCGGCAACATTTACATTTGCAAAAGATGTACTCTGTGTATCTCCTGTACTTAGGTTTGTAGCAGTACTTCTCACTAAACTGTTTATTGTTAAGTTAACAGTTCCGTTTGCAATTACATATGGAGTAGTTAAAGTAGCTGTTCCGGTTGAACCAGAAGTAGTATAACTTACAGGAATATTAACAGCAGTGCCGCCATTTACTGAGAGTGTTACTCTATTAGCACCGGTATTGTTAGTAAATCTAAAAACATAACTATTTCCACCACCTGAAAAAGTATAGATAGGACTTCTATTACTTCCTGATGGATTGTCTCTACTTACACTCAAAGTATAACTTGTGTTATTAATAGTTTGATTGTGTCCAACTACAGAACTTTGGTTAATTGATTCTGTACCGCCAGGAACAGTTCTGTTTACAGTAAAAATATTTGGACTTGTAGAAGCATCAGAGGCTCTACCGGTCCAATATAATCCTGCGTAAACAATTCTTGAACATTCTGGATTTGCTCCATTTTCAGTAGAAAATGTTAAGTTGGCAGAAGATGAGTTCCAAGTATTTGAATCGCCATCAATGTCGATATAACGCATATCATTGGCATTTGATCCACCATCTTCATAATTTACAAGTGTAAGGTTAGCATTACCAATCATGGTAAAATCACCTTTTACATTATAAACGGTCTTTTGAGGTGTGTAAATCGATGTTCTCTGTGTAAAAGGAACTCGCACCTGAGCATTTACATAAAATGAATTACCTAATAATACCATTAAAAGTACTATCAGATAATTTGATTTTAGGTTTAGTTTGAAATTTGAGTACATATTCTTCATGATATTTCTTTAACAAATTAAGTTCTGAACAGAAATACTGTTAGGATGGTTTTTCAACTGAATATAAAATCGTAAAATCAGTTTTGTTGTTCTTAATCAGATTATTAAGCATGTCTACCGTACAGTCGAAACTTACAGATAAATGGATAATTTTGACAGCTGGATAATTTGAAAATATTGATAAATCAATCGGAGTAGAAAGATCTTCTTTACTGTTAATTTTCACTGTGACAAGTTCAACTTGGCTCATGTCTAGATTCAAGTCTCTTACTTTTGAAATAGACTGTGTGTCAATAAACATCACTTTGGCGGGTTTGCCATAGGTGTTCACCGAACCGTTTTTTACATAAATTGAAGGATGTAAATCCTTAATTAGTGATTTAACTGAAGTTGTTTTATCAACTTTAGCTTTAGCCGATTCCATTTTTTGTTCATTCTTTAAGTATTCTTTAACTTCAATAATTTTAAAGTCTTGCGAAAAACCTAAGAAAGGAATTAGCAATGAGATCATTACAATCAATACCAGAGAATTATTTCCCCTCTTGGCGATAGCTTGATTTCCCATAATTTTAAATTTAAATTTTGAATTCATGATTTTTGACATTTTGGGTTAAGTTTTTTCATTTTACTATTTGGTTATTTGGGCAGATAAAATTTGAGAGACTTTTACAGTTTACTCATTTATCGGACGGCTAATCTATATACTATATGAAATTTTTGTTCATTTCGTCTGTAACTAACCAAAAAACTCGATAAGTAGCACACAAAATGCAGTTCGTGGAGTTTTTTGTCGATGAGTAACCTCTCTTTTTTCTTATATTTTTCATAAATTTAGACACCTTTATGCGTTAATTTATTCTTAAATTCTCGTCGAATGTATAAAGTTGTTTTGATAAAAAAAAATATTTTGTCGATAAAATGCATTTTTTTATCGATAAAAGGTGTTAAAATAAAATATCAGTAAGAAAAAACTTTAAATATTACTTATTAACAATAGCTGTTGATAAATAAATTCTAGCATTACTTTTATTTCAACTGTTGATTAAGTATTTATCACAAATAATCATTTCTATGTTATTTATATAACAATTCTCAAATATGGTGATTTATTCTTGAACTTTGTTTCATATTAGTTCTATTTATTAAAAAATTATCTTAAATTGTAATGGAATTTTCAACTAAGTATCACAAATTTGTTTTTTAATGAAAAACTTAATACTAATCAGGCATGCAAAATCCAGTTGGGATGCACCTGTTCACGATAAAGAGAGAGTTTTGGCACAACGAGGTGTTCGTGATGCACATTTAATGGCTCAAAATATTTCAGAATTTATTCCGAAACTCAATTTAATATGGAGTAGTACAGCAAAACGAGCTTCAGAAACAGCAATAATTTTTGCTCAAAATCAAATGTGGCCTTTAGAAAGTATAATTTTTAAAGATGAATTATACACTTTTGATGCCTCAAAACTTGAAAAAGTAATAAAATCATGCGATGATAGTTATGAAAATGTTATTCTTTTCGGTCATAATGAGGCAATCACAGATTTTGTTAATAAATTTGGAGATATTTTTATAGACAATGTGCCTACTGCTGGATTTGTCTCACTTTCATTTACTAGTGATAGTTGGGCAAACATCAGTAACGGCAAAACCAAAAAGATACTTTTTCCAAGAGATTTAAAAGATGATTAAAGCAATAGAATACCGTTATGTTGATAGAGAAAAAAGTTGGTTATGTTTTAACGCAAGAGTGCTTCAAGAAGCGGCAGACCCAACAGTTCCATTATTAGATAGATTAAGATTTTTAGGAATTTTTTCCAATAATTTAGATGAGTTTTTCAGAGTTCGTTTTGCAGCAATCAGACGGTTATCGCTTTCCGGACAAACCGGAGAAAAGCTTTTGGGCGGAATCTCATCGCAACAATTATTAAAAGATATTACAGATGTTGTGATTAAACAACAATCGGAAAGTTTACGCATTCTTAATATTATTGAAAAAGAATTAGAGAAAGAAGGTGTTTATATTATCAACGAAAAAGAAATTTCAAAAGATCAGGAAAACTTCATCCGCGATTTCTTTATCCAAAAAGTCAGTCCGGCTTTGGTGACAATTATCTTAAATGACTTGGCAGAATTTCCGCTGCTGCGAGACACTTCCGGTTATTTGGCAGTGAAACTCGTTATGAAAAACGAATTAGAGGAGAAATCATCATTCTTAGGTTTTAAAAAAGCTAAAAAAGATATTCGCTACGCAGTTGTTGAAATTCCAAAAACAGTCAACCGATTTGTAGAGCTCCCTTCCAATGGCGAAAAACAATATATTATTTTGTTAGATGATGTAATTCGATACAATCTTCAAAGCATTTTCAATATTTTTGAATACGAAAGTGTTTCGGCCCACATGATCAAAATTACACGTGATGCTCAGTTGGAAATAGATAGTGACATCAGTAAAAGTTTTGCAGAAAAAATTTCCGAAAGTGTTCGCGACCGAAGAATTGGTGAGCCGGTTCGATTTGTATATGATCAATCGATTGATAAAGATACACTAAAGTTTTTCTTAGAAAAGATGGGTATCGATTCGACCGATAGTATCATTCCCGGTGGAAGATACCACAACCGCCGTGATTACATGGATTTTCCAAATTTAGGTCGATATGATTTATTATACCAACCAAAAACACCTCTTCCGGTAGACGGTTTAGGATTAGAAGGAAGCATCATCAAAAAGATAAGCGAAAAAGATTATTTAGTCAATGCACCATACCAATCGTTTTCCTATTTAATCAAATTTCTTCGTGAAGCAGCTCTTGATCCAAAAGTCATCAGTATTAAAATCACATTATATCGATTAGCTAAAAATTCTCAAATCATTAGTTCGTTGATAAATGCAGCCAAAAACGGAAAAAAAGTAACAGTTCAAATTGAATTACAAGCTCGTTTTGACGAAGCCAGCAATATTTCGTATGCAGAACAAATGCAAACCGAAGGAATCAATTTAATTTTTGGTGTAAAAGGATTAAAAGTTCACAGCAAAATTTGTGTCATAGATAGAGTAGAAGACAAAAAAATCAAACGTTACGGATTCATTTCTACCGGAAACTTCAACGAATCAACCGCAAAAGTTTATACCGATGTTACCTTGTTCACCAGCCATCAACAAATTTTAAAAGATGCAGACAAAGTCTTTGATTTCTTTGAAGTCAATTACCGCGTGCATCGCTACAAGCATTTGGTCGTTTCACCGCATTATACCCGAAATAAAATGTATAAACTCATTGATCGAGAAATTATGCATGCTCTTTCAGGAAAAGAAACGTATATTAAGTTAAAAATGAATAGTTTATCTGACACTAGAATGATTGATAAACTATATGATGCCAGTCGAGCCGGTGTAAAAGTTCAATTGATTATTCGCGGAATTTGTTGTTTGATTCCGGGTGTGAAAGGAATGAGCGAAAACATAGAAGCCATCAGTATTGTCGATAATTTTCTTGAACATTCCCGAATTTTTATCTTTGGAAATCACGGTAAACCGGAAGTTTTTATTTCTTCTGCCGATTTTATGACCCGAAACATCGATGCTCGAGTAGAAGTTACTTGTCCGATTTATGACGAAAACATCAAATTAGAACTCATTGAAAGTTTTGATGTGGGTTGGAAAGGAAATGTAAAAGCCCGTTACCATTCCGAAAAATTAGACAATAAATACCGTGTTCGCAACGAAAACGACCGTGTTTTCAGAGCACAACTTGAAACCTACAATTACTACCGAAATCAATTGGAAGTAATTACAGAAAATTTATAACCCCCAAATTAAAAGAATACAAATGATTACTATAAAAAGTTACGCCGCCATCGATATTGGTTCCAATGCCATGCGATTGTTGGTGTCTAACATCGTGGAGCAAGACGGAAAAGATACACAATTCAACAAAAGTTCGTTGGTGCGTGTGCCAATTCGTTTAGGACAAGATGTTTTTACCGTAGGCGAAATATCCGATGCAAATATAGAGCGAATGATTGATGCAATGAAAGCCTACAAATTGTTGATGAAAGTCCACAAAGTAGAACGTTACAAAGCTTGTGCAACTTCTGCGATGCGTGAAGCCGATAATAACCGTGATATTGTAGAAATTATTCAACAAGAAGCCGATATTCAAATTGATATCATTGATGGTAAAAAAGAAGCAGCCATCATCGCTTCTTCCGATTTAAAAGAATATATCGCTACAGATAAAACCTATTTATATGTAGATGTAGGTGGTGGAAGTACTGAATTCTCTTTGTTCTCCAACGGAAAAATCATCGCTTCCAAATCCTTCAAAAACGGAACCGTTCGTATGTTGAATAATATGGTCAACGAAATTGTTTGGGTGGAAATTGAAAAGTGGATCAAACTCAATACCGCTCCGTTTGAAGATGTAACGATGATTGGCTCCGGTGGAAACATCAATAAACTTTTCAAAATGACCGGAAAACAGCAAGATAAACCGTTGACCTATTTGAGTCTAAATGCTCAATATGCCATGTTAAATAAAATGACCTATGACCAACGCATCTCCGAATTAGCCTTAAACCCCGATCGTGCCGACGTAATCATTCCCGCCACAAAAATCTACTTAAACGCCATGAAGTGGAGTGGAGCCCGCCATCTCTACGTTCCCAAAATTGGACTTTCAGACGGAATTGTAAAGGCGATGTATTATGGGAGAATTTAAATTTGAGAAAAATAGTAATCATATTATTTAGCTTCTTTCAATTATTTGTTTCTGCTCAAACGAAACAAAAGGACGATTCCTATATTATTTTAAATAGAATTTATAATGAACCAGATGACGGCCCTTGTAATTTGTTTTTATATGATGTTCACACAGAAATAGCATCCAAAAAAGTCAAATGTTCTTCAGATTTGATTCAGGAATTTAAGAAATTAAAAGAAAGCTCTTTCAAGTGGAAGAAGAGTTCAGAAAGTTGTAGACAAGGATGGATAGGTATGATGAGGATAGAGAATCAACTTGTCTTAAAATCGAACACTTATTTAGATACGATTTACTTTAATCTTAATGATTATCATCAACTTCTGATTGATTACAATGGATATTCCTATATTGATACAAAAGGAAAAATTTATAAAATCTTATCTAAAAATAAAGAACTAAAAGACTTTTTTGATGCACCAATTAGAAAGTACTTTTACGAGATGATTCTCGATTCTGGATATTTTGTAATTGATTCAATCAACGTTAACGAGATTAAAATAGATAATCAGATTGTTTATAATCAGAATGTAAAGAAATTAGATTCAATAGCGAAATTTGAATCACTTACTTATACAGAAGAGGAACGAAGATTCAATGAAAAAATTGAAATCAATAAAAACTATGAAAGTTTTAGTGTTAGTAAAAATTCAACGAATAATTTCTATTTTAATCAAAACTATTTAATTGACAAAATTGAGATAAAGGAAATTATTGATAAAGATGAAAGGTTCATTAATAGAGATTTTTTTTATGTTTTAGATATCAAAATTGGAGATAATGAACAAAAACTAAAAGAAAAATTTCCATTATCTTGTAATTACATTGATTATTCAAGAGAGTATTTTAGAAATGCAAAAGGGATTTATTTAGTAGAAGTAAAATTTATTGATAAAAAAGGATACGTTATTTTTTACCTAAAAGAAGGTCTTATTACTTCTATTGAAGTTGATTTCTATTATCGATAATCTAAACATCCAAACAAAAAATCCTTTCAAATCAAAAGGACAAAAATAGGAAAAGTCCTCATCACTTAAAACCACCAATCTAGCACTCATAAATCCTTGCCAATCCGCTTTTGCAAAGCAAATCAAAAAAAATCCGTGCCAATCTGTTTAATCTGTCCAATCCGTGTTCCATTAAAAGTATAGTTCAACCAAATTGACCAATTTCCTAAACATCCAAATCAAACGTCTTCCGCAACAACTCCAAATTCGGATTAATCTCATTCAACCGATTAAATTTATCCTGCGGAGTAAAAGCCCGTTTGTTCTCCATTTTTTCATTCACAACCAACTCAATTTCAATATCGTGGTTATGAAGCATTCCACGCAAATAACCTAAAACCTCGTTTTTAGTTCGTTCAAATTCTAAACGCGTTCCTTCGTTGGGTAGTTCGTGAGTGATTTTAGCTCCGTCTAATTTTGGATCATTGATCAACATCAGCGAATGCATAATCATTTGCCCTTTTTCCTCTAATTTCAACGCAAATTTGTTCCATTGCAACAACATATCCGTTTCATTAAAAGGCTCAGTAGGGTATTGAATAACTTCTTTGGTAACCAATTTTTGAGCTTCTGCTAACTCTTTTTTCTGTTTAATACTCGCCAACGAAAAAGCAGAAACCTTTGGTTCGCCAGTAGAAGTAGTCGGAATATCAATTATGGGTTTTGGTGTTTCTTCCACAACAGATTCGTTGGAAGAAGGAGTTTCAACTTTTTGAATTTCTTTTGGCACATTCGGAACTACTTCTACAGAAGCAGTCGCCACTTCAATAGCTCCTAATTTTCCAAGAAAATGAAAGGGTGGAATTATATAGCCGTTAACTTTTTTTTTTCTCCATCAAAAGTGATAGAGCCTAATTGCATCAAACAAAGTTCGATGAGCAAACGTTGGTTTTGGCTAACTTTATATTTCAAATCAGTATCATTCGCCAGTTCAATTGCTTTCAACAAAAACTCCTGACTGCATTTTTGAGCCTGAATACCATATAACTTCTGAGCTTGTTCGCCGGCTTCCAACAACACTAAAGTAGCAGGGTTTTTACAAACCAATAAATCCCTAAAGTGCGAAGCCAAACCTTGAATAAAATGATGAGCATCAAAACCGCGAGCCAAAATATCATTAAATGCCATCAACAATTCCGGCAATTTATTTTCCAGAAGTAAATCGGTTACATTAATATACGATTCATAATCTAATACATTCAAATTCTCCGTAACCGCCTGACGAGTCAAATTATTTCCGCAATAGGAAACCACTCGATCAAAAATCGATAACGCATCCCGCATCGCACCATCTGCTTTCTGAGCAATAATGTGTAACGCATCGTCTTCAAATTGAATACCTTGACTTTCGGCAACATACGCCAAATGTTCTTTGGCATCTTTCACCGTAATCCGTTTAAAATCAAAAATCTGACAACGAGACAAGATGGTCGGAATAATTTTGTGTTTTTCGGTCGTAGCCAATATAAATATGGCGTGTTTTGGTGGTTCTTCCAACGTTTTCAAAAACGCATTGAAAGCCGCAGACGAAAGCATATGCACCTCGTCAATAATATACACCTTATATTGTCCGGTTTGTGGCGGTATGCGAACTTGGTCAATCAAATTCCGAATATCGTCCACCGAATTGTTGGAAGCCGCATCCAATTCAAAAACATTAAACGCAAAATCCTCATTCGGATCATCATAACCGGGTTGGTTAATCTTTCGAGCCAAAATTCTCGCACAAGTCGTTTTTCCCACACCACGAGGACCGGTAAAAAGCAAAGCCTGAGCTAAATGATTGTTTTCGATGGCATTAAGCAATGTGTTCGTAATAGCCTGCTGACCCACCACGTCAATAAACGTCTGGGGTCTGTATTTTCGGGCTGATACAACAAATTGTTCCATAAAAAATGATTGGATGACAAATATAAAATTTAATTGTTGATTGGCAAGGGGAGGAGGAAAATTAGTTATTGGTTAATGGTGAACAATTTTCTGTTTGGATTAGATTCTCTATTATATAATTTTTCATAAACTTGTCACATAATATGTATGTTTTATCTCAGGATTATAGGTTAACTTGATTGGAAAAAAAGAGGCTAACCATCAAAGGTCAGCCTCTTTTTAATTCATTATTGTCGCGAATCTTATAACAAAAAGATTTTTTTAGTTATTGTGCCATTTATTGTAGTCACTTGCACCAAAACGATTTGATCGGCAACTTGATAAAATGGAGTGCTGAACTCGTTTTTGTTGATATTATTTTGAGTAAAAATTAATCTTCCGCTAATGTCATACACTTTAATATTCTGTATTTCTTGGTTATAGGTATTGATGTGAAGAACTTTTTGTGAAGCATAAACTGTTATCTCATTGTTGAATAAATAGTCATCATCTGAAAGAGTATCTTGGAATACTAATTCAAAACGAGCATTATGAACCCCAGAAGCACTTTCAAAAGAATAAGAACTCATTCGAATGTCATGAGTAATTCCTGTTTGATTATCTTTTATAAAAATCCCAACACTTGAGTCTTCAAATAAGCCATCAAATTGTGCTAAAGAAATTGTGAAAGTTCCTGACTGTGTTGAACCAAATACTAATGGAACTACATCAGTTGATGTAAATGGTAAACTTCTTCCTTGGATAATATACGCTTCATCATCTAAAACTGTTGAAAAGTAATTTGCACTGTCATTAATATATTTCCCGTCGATAGCCGGATCAATACTGTGAGTTGCTCCAGTCATATAAGCCACCATTAATTGCCCCATGTCTCCACTTGGATTCGACATATTTAACCAAACACGGTGACGCTCAAAACTTCCTGTTTCAAGATTAGATGATCGTAAAAATTGATTATCGGTGTTGCCAAGACGCATCGAATTAGTAAATACTAAATTGGAAGAGGTTGCTTTCACAATAAACCCTTGACCCACTTGTAAAATTCCATTTGGAACAATGGCACTACCGCCACCAGCATTTTCAACACCACCCGCAGTTGTATAAGTTGCGTATGAACTATTCTCTGAATTATTTACTTTACGCCAAAAGTATAATGGTTCGTCAAGATAGTTTTCTGAAATAAATAGATCTGCATCAATCGTTGAAGGATAAGGATTACCAACCGCATTAAAAGTTTCCGGTGTAACGGCAACGTTATAATTTCCATTGTTAGGAATTCCTGAAAAAGTTCCTAACCACTGACCTGGCCATGTTGTGAAATTATTTGGCATACGAATTAAATATCCTTTTGCTTGAGAAAAAGTTGTTATAGTTGGTGTTACCATTGTATAAATATTCGTGGAAGGATTGTATTCATAAAAACGGTTTGCAACCGTTTGTGGAGAAAAAGCCAATAGGTTTTGACCTGAAACCGGTGCCGACCATAAGTTGTAATCTAAACGTCGCACTTCATTTGAAGTAAATCTTTTCACCACAATCGAACCAGTGTTGTCAACATCATCAATTTGAATCAAATTTGCATTATTTTCTAAAATATATTGAGCTCCAGTTTCTACTGTCAATTCTTTGGATAAATAGAAAGTGTGTGTTGGGTTCACAGTTACAATTGCCGGACTTTGCACTACCATTGAACAAGCATATAAATCGCCCGTAGAAGAATAGTTTCCGGTGAATAATACAAATGAAGAAGGGTTAGGAACACCATTACTCCATGAAGTTCCATTCCAAGTTGTAGATGTAAATGAAATGGTTGCAATGTTAGAATATACTACATCACAGCCAGCATCTTGTAAAACGGCTCTAAAATAAGTGGTTTCGGTTAACGGCCCAACAACATCAGGAAACAATACTGTACCCGTTATACTGTAATTTGTTGGGGATGCAAAAGAGATATCCGTGTCACTTTCCCAATAAATAATCGTTCCAACCGATCCAACTAAAACCAACATTTCCGGTTCTGATGCCGCACAAATATTTTGACTGGTTAACGTTCCTCCCTCAGTAGTTGGTAAAATTGTCACTTCTGCAGAAGCCGTTGTTTCAATACCATTATTGTCTGTTACAGTTACTTCATACATTACTGTACTTGGGGTTGTGCTTGGAGGTGTTGCCGTGACTTCACTTCCTAAACTTTCGCTCCAAGAGTAGGAGTAAGGAGGTGTTCCACCTTGAACGTTTGCGATTAATTCAATATCAGCATCGATACAAAAAGAACCAAAACCTGAAATTGAAACGTCCAAAACAGTACCTTCAATTCCTGAAATAATCATTGTGGAGTTTGTTTCCAACATAGCATCATCAATAACAATTTGAGATGATCCTAAATTATCGAAAGTTATCCAAGGGTTTGAAAATTGATTGTATGTGCCTTGCAATAATGCTCCTATAATAGTAGATTCTGTACCAATAACATCGTTTGTTTCATAATTTGCTACGACCGAAATTATTCCTGAAGTGATTCCTGAATGTTCCATTTCCCAATATCTGCTTAATGAATTTGTAAGACTGCTATTATTTGGATGAACCGCATTTACAACAGAAAAACCAATGTAAGCATTTGAAAATGTACCTGAAGAAATTGTAGCAGTAATTGGTGTGTATTTAAGCCCACCGAAAGTTCGTTCTCCAATTGGGAAAGTGTACGAGTCAATCTGTTCAAAAATTCTTCGAACTTTTCCTGTTCCACTTGTTATAATCATATTTGAAGTACTGAAACTTCCGGCAATTGGATTGGTTCCAACCGTTAAATTATAATTTCCAATATCGAGTATCCCTTGTGTTAGGGATAATGTTCCATTAACAGTAGCAGATGTGTTTAATGCTACTTCTCCAAAACTATTATTTAATGTTAAGTTGGAGAATACCGGCGAAACCGTTCCTCCAATAGTTTGTGTAGCAACACCATTCATTACAAGTGCTTTTCCTGAAAAGTCAACCGGTTGATTTAAAGTTAAATTTCCTGAGATGTTTAAACTTGAAGGAAATATAGCTCCCGTTCCATTAATAATCAAATTATTATAAGCAGATAAAGCTCCAGTTGGAATTGCAAGCGTTTGATTTGTGCCCGAATAAATAATTGTATTTGAAATTGGACCTGAATACAAATCACCTAAGTTGACAAATTCACCACCAATATCCATCACTGCACCGCTGACCGGTCGCAAACCTGCATTTGTATTAATTCTAACATTATTGAATGTAGTTGAACCTGAAATAGTTGCATCAGCATTCGTGAAAATCACACGACTGGTTCCACTTCCCGGATTGAAAGTTCCATTGTTTATCCAAGCTCCGGCAGAACCATTAATAGTAAATTGAGCATTGGTTGGTGAGTTCAAAATTCCACCTGCTTCAATGGTTATTTTTCCTAACAAAACCAACGGATTCAAATCCGGATCAAAAGTGGTCGTGGTTGCATTCGGTATCAAAACCGATGTATTATCAGAAGGAGTTGCGTTGGGAGTCCAATTCGTCGCAGTAGTCCAAGACGTACTCACAGAACCGTTCCAAACCAACATTTCTGCTTCCGATTGATCTAATGTTAATAAAACGTCGCCGAAATTTGGTGTAAAAAAGACACCTACATTCACATTAGTTAACTCTACCCAATTTTCAGTAATATTAAAATTAGACCTTCCTTGTTCCAGAATAGCAGGAACAGTTGTCAAATTAGCCCAGTCAACTAATTTATTTTCAACATTTCCGTTTAGTTCAGAATCTAAATAACGAGCTCTAATGATTGCTTTTGTTCCGGAACCTCCTGTTTGAATGAAATCATATTCACGAAGAATGGCTCCTGCACGCCAAGAAGGTGCTGCACCAATATTTACTTTTAAACTCATAGAAGTTGGTAAAGTACCGACATTTGGAAAGATAATCGAAGTGTCTTTATGACCAAAAGAATAATTCACGTTCGGAACAATTGAATTTCGTGTGATAACTCCGGTCACATCTCCAATACCATTATGAGATGCTAATCCGCCCATTGTTAGCGTAAAACTTCCCATCGACAGGCTTCCCAATGTTGCTGATGGATTTGCTGAAGGTAAATTCAAAACCTTATTAACCGTAAAAGCACCACTTGCCACTGAACCACCAGTAGATGATAAAGTAAGATTTTCATAAGTACCCGAAACAACAGTTTGACCTGAAGCAGCTGCATTGTAATGAACTGTACCCATACCGCCCCAATTTCTGCCTGATGGCAGTGGAGTAGCCGTTGTATTTTGAGTGAATAAAGTTCCGTTGTTTGTAATTGAATTTACTGAAGCCGTCAAAGCATTCGTTCCTAAATTGAACGACTGATTTTCGGCTATTGCTAAACTTCCGTTTAAAACAATTGGGTTTACTAATGTAGTCGTATTTGAATTGGTTGTATTAATTTCTAACGAATTCAAAACATTAGTTGTTCCTACTGTAGTTTGATCAAAACTAAGGGAATTGTTTACTGAACTATTCACAATAAGTGAACTTCCATTATTCCCTCTTAAACCTTGAGCCGTTGTATTATTAATTGAGCCACTAAGCGTAAGTGATTGATTCGAAAAATCAAGTCTACCACCGTTGAATGTGATTTCATTTGCAATACTTGTAGCACCATTTATTCTTGCATTTCCTTGTAAAACAAAACTTTCTGCATTTCCTGAAAACGGAACAAAAGTAGTTGTAGGATTGGCTACCATTACAATATCATCAATGGCAAAACCATCAAAATTGGTGGCTCCTGAAACGGTAGCTCCATTCCATCGTAAATAATAATAATTGTTAGTTGGGATGGATAATCCAGTCAACGTAACTACGCGATAATACGCTTTCCAAGTTGGTGTTACATCAACTGTTTCTGTTGAAACGACTGACAAGCCCGGCACTTGTGTATAGGATGAATTATCTGCCGAATAACTAAAATTTAAACTACTTGAGGAAGGTTGATTATTATAAACATAAACCGTATAACCAATGTTTATTGAGTTTAAAGCAGAACCGGTTTGGTTTTGAAAACGAAGCGTCACATTTCCGGGAGTAAAATCACCCGGAGCTGACTGAAGTCCCAAACTGAAGTTATCAGGAGCAACTTCATACGCATAAATACCACCATCTGAACCCGGAACATCTGAAGTACCTCTGTCAAAATCGCTATCTTCTGCACTGTTAGCACCAAAAGCTAAATTACCACTACTAAATCCATTTACTGCCCAAGCATTAGAATTTAATAATCCTGAAGTAGCTATTGTTGAAAAACCATCACCTTGAAAAGCTTCGGCATTTACACCATCGACACTTGTATCAAAATTAATTGTATTTACGGTATTTACAGCACCAATTTGCCATCCCACGGGAGCATTCAACGTTGTTCTGTTGCCTAAAGCAGGAGTAGTAGTTAAATAATTTTCTAACTCAACACCACCATTATATTCATAAATGGCAACGTGATAGGTAGTTGCAGGAGAAAGATTGGTAACATTTACTGAAGAACCTGAACCGCGATACACCACAAAATTCCCTGTTCCTAACTGACTTCCGGTTCCAAATGATGCAGTAGCAGTGTAAGTGACACCATCAACGGGAGCTGAATTTACAGCACCGCCAGCTCTCATTACAACCATTCGGTTTGCACCGTTTCCTGCTGTAAATTGAATGGTATAACTGGTTGAGGTAACATTTGTAAAAACTACCGCTGTTGTTTGAACAGTAGGTTGTGCAGCAATGACTTTACCGGAGACTGCAACAAATTTTGAAACACCACCGGTTGTTGTATGTGAAATAGAACCACTATAATTTCCTGATGGTGCAGAAGCTTTTAATCGGCAACGAATGGTTATCGGTTGTCCGGTTAATTGCAAACCGTTTCTAATTAACGTTAAATTATCCGCATAACTTACACCTCCATTCGAAGAAAGTTCAAAATTTGCAGGAGCTGTTACGACTGCATTGGCAGTTAAATTCTCACCTGAAATAGTATAACTCAAAAAGCTGGAAGCCGTTCCTGATGTTGTTGAAAAAGCAGCAAGTGAATTGGTTGATAATACTAAATTAGGAACACCAGCCGGATCAACTTCAAAAATCTGAGAATTTGAAATCGATAAACCATTTGCCACAGTTATCGGAAAATCGCCCGGTAATTGTAAGTCAGTGGCAGCTATAGCAGCTGTTAATTGTGTTGGCGAAATATACGTTGTTGTTCGATTACTTCCATTCCAACGTACGACACTAGAGGGTGTAAAATTTGTACCCGTCAATCCTAAACTAAAAGCACCGGTTCCTGCAATTGCAGAACTTGGCGTTAAATTAATAAGTGTAGGTTTTGCTATAGTTACTTTTACATTATCAAAAAAGGCTCTTTGTGAAGTTGCAGTTCCGGCATTCCAAAATCCACCAATTAAAGATAAAGGTGTGTTTGTATAGGTATTATTAACCACAGATCCTTGTAACGTTAATCCATTTCCCGAAGGATCTTGAAAAGCAGTAGTTCCGTCATTTCTAACGAATAATTGCCAAGTAGAATTTACGGGATTATAAGTAACTTTTACACTTAGAAAGTGTGTACCAAAATCGGTTAAACCGGTAGTATTTGACGTAAGTAATGAAGTAAAATTTCGAATACCAGCATTATACCGCACTAATCTTATCGGGTCAGTAGTTCCGGAATTACCTAACATAACGGCATAACCTGTACCTGAAAGATTGGTAGTGCCATTACTTCCTGCCAAAATAAATGCTGCTCCATAACCACCGGCTGCAAATCCCGACGGATTAGATTGGGTTTGTCGCATATTGAAAGTCCAAGTTAGTAAACCTGAATTAGCCAATAAGGTTTGGTTATAAGGTGAAGCAAATCCACTAGTTTGAGTTGAAGCAAAAATCCATCCGCTTTGATTAGCCGCACCACTACCGTCGTTGGAAAGATTCAAGTTGCCTAAATGAATTCCGCCTCCAAAATCGGCACCGCTTCGATTCATCGACCATAAATTGTTGGTACCAATCGGACCGTTTGTGATTGTGTACGTACTTCCGGCAGAGGTGTTGAAATCTTCAGAGAAAACTACATCTTGAGCTTTGGTTAAAAAATTGAGAAATAAAAAATAGAAAATTAGGGACACACGTAGGTATGTCAATAGTAAATTTGTTTTCATACTATTGCAATTTAGATTTGGGGGTGGGGTTACGTACTTAAATTAGTAAACTAAAGTAAATACACTACAAAAGTATTGTTAACATCGCCGTATCTGCTAAATTAATTTGTTAAACTTTAAGTATTTAACATAGTGTTACAGTTAGTCGATGCTTTTTAGTATTCTTTTTCTGTCAATAAGGATAAAAATGAAAATTAATTTCAAGTGTAAAATTCTTATAAATAGTTCGGTTTATTTGTAAAATTCTTTAAGTTATTTATAGATCAGACTTGTGAAAGAATTAAGGCTACTTCATCAAAAAATAACACATTTGGAGAATATGTCACCTCCACTTCTCAATCACATTTGTGAGATAAAAAGCAACGCTGCATTTTTTCATTATAGTTTTATAACAACACATTAATGATTATTATATTAACTTATAGAATAGCTTGTTTTACAAACTTTTAAATGTTAAAAAACATTTATTTGACAAAATCAAATGAACAAGTGTAAAAGTCATGTTAATTAAAAATTCTACCTTTGTATGCCTCATTTACATAAAAACAATCATTTTTAAGTAGCTAATTAACCTCTTTAAGTAGAATAGCTATTGAAAATAAAAAAAATCATTTATCCACTTTGTTGGACATTCGATTCGTAAATAAGCAATTTTTATACTGAACGAAATGGATAAACGAACAAGACCTACAGTATTGACTATTGCCTTCTCTTCAACTATTTTTCATTTTAAAAAAAATGAAAAAACGGCAACTCAATTTCCTACCACTACCTTCGGACTTAAAAGTGCGATACTTTTTCCTTATGCTTTAAACCCATCTAAACTATAGTTTATTTATGCAAAAAGTAAATAATAACTATACACGTCATTGGTGGACACTTTACAAAAATCATGTTCATGAAGTTATTTTATATAATGATTCTGATGATGCCAAGAAAGTAGATTATTGGAGAAATACAGTTTTTTGTAAAATCATAACTTACCTAACGCCTCTAAGTGTCATTGCTTTGGTTCCGAGTGTAATAATGTCTTTTATGCATGGGGTTCCTGTTGTGGGTTATATCGATTTGGTTACCTTTATTATTGTGGTAATCATAGCAGTTGTTCCGGGTATTAAACTCGAAGTTAGGAAGGCAATTTTTATATTTATTTTTTACTTTCTATCAATAATTCTACTTTATTTTTTGCCATTGCCTAGTCCTGGACTATTATTTTTATTGACCATTACAATTTTTTCATCCCTTATTTATTCTTCTTCTGCGGCCTATTTTTCCGCATGGGCAAATACATTAATTTGTATTGGTTTTGCTTTGTTATTTTATTTCGATATAAAATCCCCTTTCTTTGTTGAGTATAATTTTGGTGCATGGATTGCAGTATCTTCCAATTTGGTTTTTGTGAGTTTTACCTCTGCTAAATGTTTAGATTTATTACTTGTAGGGTTGTCTAAAGCATTAAAAAACAATAAAACTTCTGAGGCCAAACTTGAAAAAGCAAACCGTCTTTATCAGTTGATTAGCCAGATTAATCAAGCTATTGTTCACGTGAAAGATGCTAAAACACTTTTTTCAAAAGCATGTAACATCGCCACTGAGTACGGTCAATATAAAAAAGCTTGGATAAGTACTTTTGATCGAGAACATCAAAAAATTATTCTGGTTGATTCGTGTGGTATATGTCCAGATGAAATTAAATCATTCATAGATGTGCCTTATGAAACAAATGGTTCTATGGATTTTGTTTTAAAAACAGGTAATTATTTCTTGTGTAATGATATAGAACAAGAGCACGAAATTGTTAGTTGGAAACCGTTTGCCGAAAAGCACAACATTGGTTCCTGTATTATACTGCCCATTAAAAGAGGAGGTGAAATTTTTGGAACCTTAAATTTGTATGCCACTGAATCCAATTATTTTGATCAAGATGATATTACTTCACTTATGGAAGTAACCGGAGATATATCATTTGCCTTAGACCATTTTGATAAAGCAGAACGACACAAAGAAGCAGAAGAAATCATACTCAAAAACGAAAAACGTTTTAGAGCATTGATTGAAGATGGATCAGACATGATTACACTGACCACTTTAGAAGGGAAAATCATCTATGGCAGTCCTTCTGTTCCAAAATTATTTGGTTATACATTGGAGGAAATTTTAAACACATCAGCTTATGATCTTATTCATCCGGATGACATTACAGAGTTGGTGCATGAAATACGTTCGGTACTAGAAATACCGGGCAAATCTTTCTTAAATCAGCATCGAATTCTTCATAAAAACGGAGAATGGATTTGGTGTGAAGGAACGTTTACCAACCTACTTCATGAACCAGGCATCGAAGCTCTAGTATCAAATTTCAGAGATATATCTGAAAAGAAAGAAGCTGAAATAAAATTGCAACAAAACTTAATTGAGTTAGAAGCACTTTCCAAAGAACAATCAACTATTTTAAATACTTTACCGGCTAGTATAGCTTTGCTGGATCAAGACGGAACCATCGTCAAATTAAATGATGAATGGATTAATTTTGGTTTATCTAATGGGATGCCTAACACTTATCAGCAACTTGGAAAAAACTACATTGAAATATCCGAAAGATCGATAGGTAGAGAAGCTAAAAATGGTAAGCAAATGTCGAAAGGTTTACAAGAAGTATTGCGTGGTGAACGCGAATATTTTACAATGGAATATCAATGTGATTCAGTTACTGAAAAAAGATGGTTTAAAGCTGAAGTCAGACCTTTTAAAACGAATAACCATACCGGTGCAGTTGTCATGCACATTAATATTTCTGAACGAAAAAAAGCAGAAGCTGAAATGTTGCTTCTCATTAATAATACTGAAGAATCATTTTTACTACTCAATAATAATCTCCAAATCGTTTCCTTTAATGCACAATTTAAAAATTTGTATGAAAAATATTTTAAATTAAATGTACAAAAAGGGCATTATATTTTGGATTATACATTACCTGAAAGAAGAGAATATGTTGCGTCCATCTACAAAAAAGTATTGGGAGGCAATGTAGAAGAGTCTGAACTTACATTTCAAGATGCTAATAATTCAACACTTTATTTTTGCTTAAAATACAATCCCGCCAAAGATGAATCCGGAAACATTTTTGGTGTATTTGTGACAGCATCTGATATCACCGAAAAAAGAACAGCAGAAGTACAAAAAGAATTTGAAAGAAGAAATAAAGAAGCTCTTATCAATAGTACCGATGATTTAATTTGGAGTGTTTCTAAAGATTTTAAATTAATTGCAGCCAATAATTCCTTTATTGAAGAATTAAGAAAATATACCCATGTTGAAATTCAACAAGGCGATGATCTTTTTAAACACGATATTTACCCTGCGGAGTATTTAAATTATTGGAGAGACCTCTACACTAGAGCATTCACCGGAGAATCTTTTAAAGTTGAAATATTCACACCATCTGGAGAAAAAAGAGATGAATCTTGGACCGAAACAAGTTTTAGCCCTATTTTTATTAATAATCAACTATTTGGCGTTGCCTGCTATTCCCGAAATATAACGGAACGGAAAAAAATTGAACTCGAATTGCGTGCAAGCGAAACCAGATTGGCAGAAGCCCAATCGTTAGCCAAAATGGGCCATTGGGAAACAGAATTACTTACGGATAATATGTACTGGTCTGAACAAACCTATCAACTATTTGACTGTCCACCAAACGATTTTAAAACCATTCACCAAGATTTTCTCGACTATGTTCATCCGGACGATCGCAAAAAAGTGGATGCAGCTTTTAAAAATTCATTTGACACTACCACAGTTAATCTACTCGAACATCGTATCATTTCCCAAAAGGGCGATGTGAAATTTTTAGAAGAACGTTGGCAAATCATACGAGATAAACAAGGTGTGCCTGTAAAAGCAGTAGGAACCTGCCAAGATATCACCGATAGAAAAAAATCGGACCATGAAAATAAATTCAAAGCCGAACTTTTAGATACCATCGGTCAAGCGGTAATTGCCACTGACTTAGACGGCAAAGTCACTTTTTGGAATAAAGCAGCCGTAGAAATTTACGGTTGGACCTATGAAGAGGCTTATGGAACTGATATTATAGAATTAACACCTTCCATACAAACTAAAGAGGAGGGCGAAATAATCATGAAAAAATTAGCCAAAGGCGAAACATGGTCAGGCGAATTTTATATGAAAAGAAAAAGCGGCAGTTATTTTCCTGCCTTCGTTTATAATTCACCTGTTTTTGATGAATTCGGAAAACAAATAGGAATTATTGGTGTTTCTAACGACATATCCGAACGCAAAGAATATGAACTGGAACGTGCAAAAATAACCAGCGATCTGCTTCAACGAAACAGAGATTTAGAACAATTCACTTTTATTATTTCGCACAATTTGCGTGCACCCACCGCCAACATTATCGGATTCACCGAAATCTTGAAAGACGAAACACTCACACAACCTGAACAAAAAGAATTGTTATACGGACTTTCTTCTTCAGTGGCAGGTCTAGACTCTATCATTAAAGATATTAACTCCATATTGCAAGTAAACCGAGCAATTAACGAAAAGAAGGAAATAATATTTTTCACAAAACTGGTTGATGATATAATGAGTAACCTTGAACACTTACTCTACAAACAAAAAGTTCAATTAAAAATAGACTTTAAAGAAGTAGATCAATTCTTTTCTCTCAAAGTTTACATGCATAGTATTTTCTATAATTTAATTAGCAACAGCATCAAATACAGTATGGCTGATGTGCAGACCGTGATTGAAATAAGCAGTAAAATAGAAAAGGGAAAAGTAATCCTAGTCTTTAAAGATAACGGGTTAGGTTTTGATATGACAACAAAAGGCAATAAAGTGTTCGGACTCTATAAACGTTTTCACTCCCATGTGGAAGGAAAAGGAGTCGGCTTATTTATGGTAAAAACACAAGTAGAGGCAATAGGCGGAATCATAACCGTTGCGAGTGAAGTAAATAAAGGAACCGAATTCACAATTGTATTTGATAACTAAAAAAGTCCACTATGACAAAAATAGCGAAACAATTTATCATCGTTGACGACGACCGATTTAGTAATTTACTATCCAAAATAGTATTGGGAAAATTATTTGAAGGTGTGGAGATAAAGGATTTTTTAGTTCCTGAATTAGCCCTTGATTACATCAAAGCAGAATTTAAATACCGTGAAACCACCGAAAAAACAATGTTGTTTCTAGACATCAATATGCCAACCCTTTCCGGCTGGGAATTCCTTCACTCATTTAATTCACTTCCGGATTCTATCAAAAAACAGTTTGATATCTATATGCTTTCGTCGTCTATTGACCCGGCAGATATTGAGCGAGCTAAATTAAATCCGCTGGTGACAGATTTTATTGAAAAACCAATTAATCGTGAGGCTTTGGAGCGTTTGTTTGGGAGGGAGTAATGTGTTATTGGTGAATTTGTTAAAAACAATTAGTAACAATTAAACCTTTTACTAAAAATTAAGTCATAGTCTAAACCTTTAAAAAAAACAGATTATGAAAAACACATCCATTTTTGCACTTGGTTTATTCCTTTTAGTGGCAGTTTCCTGTTCCAAAGAAGAGGAACGAAATGTAGACCAACAATTGCTCAAATCTTCTTCAGAAATCGACGTTACCAACGAATTAGATTTTAATGCAGGTATCGATATAACCACAACCAATTCCTCTTACTCGGCCAGACCATCTGAAAATACTATAAGCAACGACTGTCTCACCATCACAGTAGACAATCCCGGGTTAGGCGTTTTTCCTAAAACTTTTGTGTTAGATTATGGAACAGGCTGCACCTTTAACGGCATTACCCGGTCCGGAACTTTAACCATTACACTTACCGATTATTTAATGAACACCGGCTCAGTCATGACCGTCGAAAGAGGTGATGATTATTACATTAACGGAAGAAAATTAGAAGGAACAATTACCTACACCAACACTACGTCCAATCCAACCACGCCACAATGGGAAAGAACCATTGTAAATGGCGGAATTATCACCTTAAACGGAAATTATTATAACTTCTCCGGCGAACGAGTAGTAACCATGACAGAAGGAGTAGGCACAACCACTTTGGCAGACAACGTCTATGAAATCTCAGCCGGCACACACACGATTAGTAATCTGGCCAATGGAGCCACTATAAACCTTACCATTGTTGAACCTTTGATAAAAAAATACGCTTGTATGAATATCTCACAAGGAAAATTAGCACTGCAAGGAGCTGTTCTCGATGGCATCTTAGATTATGGCGACAACACCTGCGATAACCAAGCCATTTACACCCATTCCAACGGAAACCAATACAATGTAACCTTGTTCTAAAGAGTCCATATATACTAAATTGTTTTTTTAAATCCCGTTTTAACAACAGTTTAAACGGGATTTTTTGTATAAATCATTCGTATATCCTTGAAAAAGATGATAGGCAATGGATGAAAAATAATGACTATTTATTTTTGAAGAGAATACCTCACAATCTTTTTATCTCAAAAAACGAAGAATATCTATAAACAGTTGCTATGTTCTGAAATAATTGTACAGTTTGTTTCATACTGGTTTTAGTTTACAGTTTTAGATTAATACTGTTTTTGGTCATAAAAAATTCTGTTATAGTTCTGACCCGTGCTAAAATAGCTATACTATGATCTAATGGGCGACTGTAAATTTTTTAATCCATTAATAATCCCTACCTTTGTGACCTACAAAAACAAATAAATAATGACCATTTCAAACTTTTATTTATCTAATAGCAGATTGATACGATTAGTTGGTTCGTTATTCTATTTGCACGATGACGCATTTCTTCAAAATTCCAAAGAATTTATTACTTCTGCCCTGTAAGGACTCCATACAGGGACACCTCTACGCAAAGTAATTATATTTTTTAAAATTTCAATTTTCATATAGCAATCAGGATAGCATTAAATTATGACGATGTAATTTTATGTCGCACTATTTAATGGGAGTCTTTTACTCTGACTTTATGTAATTGAGCATTATTGCCTATTATGTCACAAAGAATAATTTTAACAACAGGAATTTACGATTTAATTAAAGAACACGTACGAAGAAAAAGAGTAAGCTTTCAAGAAGAAGAGATTCTTTTGAAAGAACTAAAAACTGCTTCACAAGTTTTAAGAAGAGATTTGCCCAAAGAAGTGGTTACGGTGAACAAATTGGTTACCTATAAAGACCATCAAACTAACCAAGACAGAACTGTAACTTTTGTTGGGCCAACCAGAGCCAAGCAAAGTAAGAACAAAATTTCAATTTTATCTGATGAGGGCATTGCCATTGTTGGACACAAAGAAGGAGACATCATCGAATGGCCAGCTCGAAAAGGAGCTTTAAAATTAGAAATTATAAAAGTACAATAACTTTTATAACATAAAAAGCCTCTAATTAGAGGCTTTTTTAAACTAACTTTGACCCTATTTTACATAATGTTTTTCATACATTACTCATACACTATCCATACTTGGGATAGGGGGATGCTGATACGGTGAGTCGTTTGACCCGTCTTTTATTGTTTTTAGCATTTTGGTTAGTTAAAAATTTGTGGTGATTTAAAAAAGTTTATTTTTGTATAATTGTACCGATTTGTTTTGTGATGAAAATTTGTGTTGGTGTAATTTTGTTTTTTACAAGCACTCTTTGTATTTTACTAGCGGGACTTAACGACTAATTTTTATATTTTTGTATTATGAGCACGACAACAAAACCGAAACATATAGGCCGCAACATTAGCCGGATTAGAGAATTACGTGGAATGAAGCAAGAAGCGTTGGCTATTGCAATTGGCGTGAGCCAGCAGACGATTTCTAATATTGAAAATAGCGAAGTCGTTGAAGATGAAAAATTACAAAAGATTGCTGAAGCACTAAATGTAAGTGCAGAGGCAATTAAGAATTTTAGTGAGGATAGCATTCTCAATATTGTTTCAAATAATTTTACTAGTAATGATACTTCTACTTTAAATGCTATTAATATTCAACCAACATTTAATCCATTGGACAAAGTAGTTGAACTCTATGAACGTTTAGTTCAGGCAGAAAAGGATAAGGTTGCTTATTTGGAGAAGTTGTTGAATAAATAATTTAGGATTTTTTAGATTTTTTTCCTCCCCCCAGCCCCCTCTGAAGGAGGGGAAGATGAGATGTTGAAATGACTGCTATTTTGGGAGTCATGAATCCTTTTGTATCCTTTTTCGCTAAGCGAACAAAAAAAATCAGGGAAATTAGTTTCATCCATCCCATCCGTGTGCCTTTAAAAGAAGGTAATGGGTAATGGGTAATTGGTAATGGGCGATAGGTGAATTTTCTGTTCACATTGTTCAAAAATCAAAAATCGTTAATAAATTATCTTTAACCCATTACCCATCACCCATCACCCTCATTATTACCCTAACGTTAAATCTCTCAATGTTTTAACTAAAAATTTTTTATGTAGAAATAATGTGTACCTTTGCACCCTGAAAAAATAACAGATGGAATCAATTAGAAACATTGCAATTATTGCCCACGTTGACCACGGTAAAACTACTTTGGTTGACAAAATTATGTATCACTGTCAGCTTTTTCGTGAAAACGAAAACACCGGTGATTTAATCTTAGACAACAACGATTTAGAACGTGAACGTGGAATTACTATTACTTCAAAGAATGTTTCGGTTCAGTATAAAGGCACCAAAATCAACATTATAGACACCCCGGGTCACGCCGATTTTGGTGGTGAAGTAGAGCGTGTATTGAACATGGCAGACGGTGTTTGCTTGTTAGTAGATGCTTTTGAAGGACCAATGCCACAAACGCGTTTCGTATTGCAAAAAGCTATCGATTTAGGTTTAAAACCATGTGTCGTAATCAATAAAGTAGATAAAGAAAACTGTACTCCGGAAGAAGTACACGAAAAAGTATTCGACTTAATGTACGAATTAGGTGCTCAAGAATGGCAGTTGGATTTTCCAACCGTGTATGGTTCTGCTAAGAACAACTGGATGTCTGATCATTGGGAAAACGTAACGGATAATGTGGAAGCATTATTGGATATGGTTGTTGAAAATGTACCTGCTCCTAAAGTATCAGAAGGAACGCCTCAAATGTTAATTACTTCGTTAGATTTCTCTTCATTCACCGGTCGTATTGCGATTGGTCGTTTAGAAAGAGGTGTTTTAAAAGAAGGAATGCCGATTTCTTTGGTAAAAAGAGATGGTAAAATACTTAAATCAAGAATTAAAGAAATACACACTTTTGAAGGTCTTGGACGTAAAAAAGTAACCGAAGTTATCGCCGGAGATATTTGTGCGATTGTAGGTGTTGAAGGATTTGAAATTGGCGATACTATTGCTGATTTTGAAAATCCGGAAGCGTTGCAAACTATCGCAATCGATGAGCCTACAATGAGTATGTTGTTTACCATTAATGACTCTCCTTTCTTTGGAAAAGAAGGTAAATTTGTAACATCGCGTCATATTAGAGATCGTTTAACAAAAGAATTAGAGAAAAACTTAGCAATGAAGTTAGGTGAAACTGATTCAGCTGATAAGTTTATGGTTTTTGGTCGTGGCGTACTTCACTTATCTGTTCTTATTGAAACCATGAGAAGAGAAGGGTATGAGTTGCAAATTGGTCAGCCACAAGTAATCATCAAAGAAATTGATGGTGTTAAATGTGAGCCAATTGAAGAACTAACCATCGATTTACCGGAAAGTGTTTCCGGAAGAGCCGTTGAGTTTGTTACCTTGCGTAAAGGTGAAATGCTTTCTATGGAAACAAAAGGTGAGCGTATGATTGTAAAATTCAACATTCCATCACGTGGAATTATTGGATTACGTAACCAATTGTTAACCGCAACTGCCGGAGAAGCCATTATGGCACACCGTTTCATTGGTTACCAACCTTACAAAGGAGAAATTGCCGGACGTAACAAAGGTTCGTTAATTTCTATGGAAAAAGGAAAAGCTATTCCTTATTCAATCGATAAATTGCAAGATCGTGGTAAGTTTTTTGTTGAACCAAATGCTGAAATTTATGAAGGTCAGGTAATTGGAGAAAATTCTCGTAGCGATGATATGAGTATAAACGTAACCAAAGAGAAAAAACTATCTAACGTTCGTTCATCCGGAAATGATGATAAAGCAAGAATTATTCCGCCGATTATTTTCTCTTTGGAAGAAGCGTTAGAATACATTCAAAAAGATGAATATGTTGAGGTTACACCAAAATCTATTCGTTTAAGAAAAATTTATTTGACGGAAAACGATAGAAAACGTTTTAAAATATAATTGATTTGAATCCCGATGAAAATCGGGATTTTTTTATGTTTATTTTAGCCACGAATTGCACGAATTTACACGAATTGATTAGTGTCAATTCGTGTAATTTGTTGCTTTAAATGAATTTTTATAGCAATCCTACGTTATTAAAGAAACTTTCGAGAGAATTGTTAAAGCAATACGATTGAAAAATGTATTTTTGTTGCAATGGAATTTTCTTCAAAATTATTGGAAAAAGCAGTGAACGAAATGGCACAATTACCCGGAATAGGTAAGCGTACAGCCCTTCGTTTAGTATTGCATTTGCTGAAACAACCCAAAGAACAAACACAATTTTTGGCAGAATCGTTGCAAACGATGCGAAATGATGTGAAGTATTGCAAAAGTTGTCATAATATTTCCGATGTTGAGCTCTGTGAGATTTGTGCCAACGAGAAACGAAATCACCAAATTGTTTGTGTAGTAGAAGATATTCGGGATGTGATGGCAATTGAAAACACAGGTCAGTTTAAAGGCGTGTATCATGTGTTGGGAGGAAAGATTTCTCCGATTGATGGAGTAGGGCCAAGTCAGTTAAACATATCCACCTTAGTTGAAAAAGTGAGTTCAGGAAAAGTCGCTGAAGTTATCTTTGCGTTAAGTTCTACGATGGAAGGCGATACGACAAACTTTTACATTTACAGACAAATTCAACAGTATGAAATCAAGACTTCTACCATTGCGAGAGGAATTTCGGTGGGTGACGAATTGGAGTATGCAGACGAAATTACGTTAGGAAGAAGCATTTTAAATCGCATTCCATTTGAAAACACTATGAAAAGCAGTTAATTATGGGTCTACATATTTTTATATTCTAATGGAAAAACTATATTTGTTGGCTAAAAATTTTAAAATGAATAAAAACCATATATTTCTATTTCTTTCTCTTGTACTTTTAACTGTGTCATCTTGTGTTCCTACAAAAGATTTAAAGTATCTTCAGGATAGTAAAAACAGCAATGATACTCTGATCATGAGCGAAATTGTTAAGAAGCCGTATAGAATTCAGAGTAATGATATTTTGGTAATTAACATAAAAACAATTGATCCCGAACTAACACAGATGTTCAAGATAACTGAAGGAAACAGAAATATTGTTACTGAGCAAAATATGTTTTTTGAAGGTTTTAATGTTGATGACCACGGTAACATTAGAATTCCAATTTTGGATGAGGTAAAAGTATTGGGACTTACCACTGAGGAAGTACGTTTAACAATTGAAAAACGATTATTAGAAGAGTATTTTAATGCAGAAGCAAGTTTATTTGTGACTGTAAAGTTGGCCGGTATTCGCTATACGATCAATGGAGAAATACGAAATCCGGGAACAAATATTATTTATAATGAAAGAGCGACCATCATGGATGCTATTTCCAATTCCGGTGATATAACGATGACTGGTGATCGAAAAAATGTACTTATTGTTAGACAGTATCCTCACGGTGTTGAAATGCATACGATTAATCTTCTTGATAAAAAGGCTTTAGAATCCCCTTATTATTACATTCAACCCAATGATTTTATTTTAGTTAATCCATTAAAACAGAAATCTTGGGGAACGGGAACAACTGGTATTCAAACGTTGACCACTATCATTTCTGCTCTATCGCTTGTTACGTCGATTATAGTATTGTCACGATTATAATTTTTTACAATTATGCTTGAATCTAAAGATTTTACACTTTTTGAAAATCAAATTAAGTTTGATTTTAAAGGTTTTATTATAAAAACAGCCGGTTACTGGAGGTGGTTTTTGGTTAGCTGGATAGTCGGTTTTTTAATTGCTTATAATGTAAATATCAGAAAAGAGAAAATTTATGAATTAGACACCACTGTTGCAGTAAAAGAGGAAAATAATCCTTTTTTTACCACTAATACAAGTTTAGTATTTAATTGGGGAGGCACTTCTGATCAGGTTCAAAGTTTGGCCTCTACACTTAAATCAAGGTCGCATAATGAAGTTGTTGTTGACCGTTTAGATTTTTATCTAGACTACCTTAAGAAAGATAAATATTACATGAAGGATGTATATGGATCAGTTCCCTTTAAAGTTGTTATTGATAAATCTAAAAATCAATTAGTTAGGTCTTTAATAAGTATAAAATTTATTTCGGAAAATGAATATGAGTTAGGAATAACTTTTGAAAACGATCAGGCTGAAACATTTGTATACAAAACAAATACTTCCAGTCAAACAGGCGTGAATAATGGCATTTTAAAAAAGAAATTTAAACTTAATCAAGCTACTAATTTACCTTTTTTAAACATAAAATTAGAAAAAGCAGAGTATTTTGGGAACTATATTGGACAAGAATATTTTATTAAGTTTAATAAGTTTGATGAAACGGTATCCAAATATCGTAATATAAAAACAGCGATTGACAAAAATGCTCTTTCTTTAATTAAACTTAGTTTGGAAGGTACCAATAAAAACAGATTGGTTACTTATTTGAATGAAACCGTTAAAACAATTATTAAAGCTCAATTAGATAGAAAAAATCAATTTGCAACCAATACTATTGCTTTTATCGATAGTACTTTGTTAGCTATGGAAGGTAAATTAAAAGAAAATGAAAATGAATTAAAAAACTTCAGTAAAAATAAAAACTATTATCAAATTAACACGGGAGGAAGTCAAATTTCAGGTAAGATTTTAACCTATGAAGTTGAGAAAGATGGCATAGTCAGAAAAATTGCCTATTACAATTCTTTGCGTAATTATTTGGTAAACAGTGTTGATTTTTCTAAGTTACCAGCACCTTCTGTTGCAGGAATTGATGATCCAAATATAGCACAAAACGTCTCTAAAATTATTGATTTATCGACAGAAAGAGCCCAAAAGCCTTATTTGGTTAAAAATAAAAAAATGTTTAAAGATTTTGATGTTCAAATAGAAGCATTAAAAAATGTTTTATTAGAAAATATTACTACAGCAAAATCTTCTTTAGAATATGATTTGTCAATGGTTAATTCAAAATTAAATCAAGCTGAATCAGAAATAAGCAAATTGCCCGAAGATGAGCAAGAAATTTTGAAAATAACTAGGAAATACGATTTAAACAACGCCATATTTACTAATTTTCTCAGTAAACGAAATGAAGCAAACATTGTCAAAGCGGCTAATTTAGCAGACGTACACTTTATTGATCCTGCCAAAGACATTGGTGGAGGACAGATTGGACCCAATACGAAAGTTAATTATGTATTGGCCTTTTTTCTAGGTTTACTTATACCGCTTATTGCGGTTTTGATAATTTTCTTTTTAGAAAACACCATTTTAAATGCGGAAGATATTAGTAAGCTTACAACCATTCCCATTATTGGTATAGTGGGTGTTAAGCAAACCAAGTCAAATTTAGCTGTATTTGAAAAACAAAAGTCGTCACTTTCAGAGTCGATTCGAGCTATTCGTTCTTCGCTACAATTTATGTATAAAAAACAAAAAATTGAAGGCACCAAAACATTAATGCTTACTTCATCTATTAGTGGAGAAGGAAAAACATTTTGTTCTATCAACATTGCCACTGTATTTGCTTTAAGTGAGAAAAAAACAGTAATTGTTGGTTTAGATTTACGAAAGCCGAAGATTTTTGATGATTTTAAAATTAAGAACGATATTGGAGTCGTAAATTTTTTAATTGGTCAAAAAACATTAGATGAAGTAATTCAAAATACCCATATTCCCTATCTAGATGTTATTACTTCCGGTCCTGTTCCTCCAAATCCTTCCGAACTACTTATAGGTGAATCGATGGATCAATTGATGGCTAGTTTGCGAGAGCGATATGATTACATTATTTTGGATACACCACCTGTTGGTTTAGTAGCCGATGCGATTGAATTAGCACCGTATGCAGATGTAACATTGTATGTTATACGTCAGAATTATACCAAAAAAGAGATGATTAACCTTTTGAACAATAGAATGCAACGCGAAGAGTTGAAAAATGTGAGTATTGTATTTAACGGATTCGAAAATAGAGCTAAATATGGAACAGGCTATGGTTACGGCTATGGTTATGGTTATGGCTATAGTTATATTTATGGCAATTATACAAATGCATACGGAGAGGATGATAAACCAAAAACTTTTTTAGATAAAGTTAAAAAAGCAATCAGAAAAAGATAATGAACAATTCAATACAGCAATATTCTATTTTGGTTACGGGAGGTGCCGGATTTATCGGTTCTAATCTTTGTCACTATTTTTTAGAGAAAGGACATCGTGTTACCTGTTTAGACAATTTTGCAACAGGACATCGTCATAACGTAGCACCCTTTTTAACCAATTCCAATTTTACACTAATTGAAGGCGATATAAGGGATTTGAATACTTGTCACTCTGCTGTGATAGGGATTGATTATGTGTTACATCAAGCAGCTTTAGGCTCTGTGCCAAGATCGATTCATGATCCTATAACATCCAATGATGTAAATGTATCCGGTTTCTTGAATATGCTAGTAGCTGCTAGGGATGCCAAAGTGAAACGATTTATATATGCTGCCAGTTCTTCTACGTATGGTGATTCTGAATCACTTCCAAAAGTGGAAGAGATTATCGGCAAACCTCTTTCCCCTTATGCCATTACCAAATATGTGAATGAACTGTATGCTGAAATATTTAGTAAAACCTATGGGTTGGAAACTATTGGCTTGCGGTATTTTAACGTTTTTGGAAGAAGGCAAGATCCAGACGGAGCTTATGCAGCCGTAATTCCAAAATTCGTAAAATTATTAATCAAGCACGAAAGTCCGGTTATTAACGGAGATGGACTTTTTTCCAGGGATTTTACCTATATTGATAATGTGATTCAAATGAATGAACTTGCTATGTTAACGCAAAATCCTTCTGCTGTAAATACAGTTTATAATACGGCATATGGTGATCGGACTACCTTAAATCAGATGGTGACCTTGCTTAGAGAATACTTATCAGTATACGACGAACAAATTGCTAACGTTGACGTTATATATGGTCCCAGTCGTGCAGGTGATATCCCGCATTCCTTAGCTAGTGTTGAAAAAGCAAAACAATTACTCCATTATCAACCTCGCTTTTCTTTTAGTGAAGGACTTAAAGAAGCGGTTGATTGGTATTGGAAAAATCTATAATACTATTATTAGCATGAAAATTACAAAAATTTGTTGCATTGGAGCTGGTTATGTAGGAGGTCCTACAATGGCCGTTATTGCTCAAAAATGTCCCCATATCCAAGTAACTGTAGTCGATTTGAATGAACAAAGAATCAAGTTATGGAATGATCCCAATGTAGAAAACATACCTATTTATGAACCTGGGCTAAGTGAGGTGGTTGCTGAAGCTCGTGGTAGAAATTTATTTTTCTCTACCAATGTAGACCAAGCCATTGACGAAGCCGAAATGATTTTTATTTCTGTTAACACTCCTACCAAAACTTATGGTTCCGGTAAAGGTTTGGCGGCTGACTTAAAATATATCGAGTTGTGTGCTCGTCAAATTGCTCGCGTTTCAAAAACGGATAAAATTGTGGTAGAAAAATCTACTTTACCGGTTAGAACGGCTGAGGCAATTAAAAGCATTTTGCAGAATACCGGAAACGGTGTTAAATATCAAATACTCTCTAATCCTGAATTTTTGGCAGAGGGAACTGCCGTGGAAGATTTATTTAGTCCTGACAGAGTTTTGATTGGTGGTGAAACAACGCCGGAAGGTGAACATGCTATTCAAGCTTTGGTTGAAGTTTATGCCAATTGGGTGCCTAAAGAAAGGATATTAACTACTAATGTATGGTCTTCAGAGTTATCAAAATTAGTTGCTAATGCTTTTTTAGCACAGCGTGTATCGTCTATTAATGCCATTTCTGAATTATGTGAAAAAACAGGTGCTGATGTAAATGAAGTTTCCAAAGCCATTGGAATGGATAGCCGAATTGGTTCGAAATTTTTGAAAGCCTCTGTAGGTTTTGGCGGATCGTGTTTTCAAAAAGACATATTAAACTTAGTTTATATTGCCAAATCGTATGGATTGAATGAAGTGGCTGATTATTGGGAGCAGGTGATTATTATGAATGATCATCAAAAAACCCGATTCTCTAAAAAAATTGTTACCACCCTTTATAATACAGTTGCCGATAAAAAAATTACTTTTTTAGGTTGGGCTTTCAAAAAAGATACCAATGATACTCGTGAATCAGCCGCTATTTATGTGGCGGATAATTTACTGTTTGAACAAGCCAATATAGTTGTTTTTGATCCTAAAGTGAGTTACAACCAAATTTTATCCGATTTAAATTATTTGTGTTCTCGATCGGAGGATGAAAATAGTGGACATATTTCAGCTACTTCCGATCCTTATGAGGCTTGTGCGGGAGCTCATGCCATTGCTATACTTACGGAATGGGATGAATTTAAAAATTATGATTGGGAAAGAATATTTACCAATATGAACAAACCCGCCTTTGTTTTTGATGGTAGAAACTTATTAGACAAAGAAAAATTAACCAAAATTGGTTTTAAATACCAAGCCATTGGTTCTTAAATAAAAAAAATGAATATAAAAATTGCTGTTATCGGTTTAGGATATGTAGGATTGCCTCTAGCTCGTCTATTTGCTACTAAATATCCTGTAGTGGGGTTTGATATTAATCAAAAACGTATTGAAGAGCTTAATCAAGGATTAGACAATACACTAGAGGTAGATGAACAACTATTGAAAGCTGTTTTGACTGACGAACCACTTACGAAGAACGGACTGTTTTGTTCTTCGAATTTGGAAGACATTCACGATTGTACTTATTATATTGTTACTGTGCCTACTCCGGTTGATAAAAATAACAGACCTGATTTAACTCCTTTATACAAATCCAGTGAAACCGTTGGAAAAGTGCTAAAAAAAGGTGACATCGTTATCTATGAATCAACGGTTTATCCTGGTGTTACTGAAGATGAATGCGTGCCTGTTTTGGAACGCGTAAGCGGTTTGCAATTTAATGTTGACTTTTTTGCCGGCTATTCTCCTGAAAGAATTAACCCGGGTGACAAAGAACATACGGTAGATAAAATATTAAAAGTAACTGCTGGTTCAACTCCCGAAATCGGTATTAAAGTTAATGAACTTTATAAATCAGTTATCACGGCAGGAACCCATTTGGCTCCTACGATCAAAGTGGCCGAAGCTGCTAAAGTTATTGAAAATTCGCAACGTGATATTAATATTGCCTTTGTGAATGAATTAGCTAAGATTTTTAACATGCTGGATATAGATACCCACGCTGTGCTTGAAGCAGCTGGGACAAAATGGAATTTTCTTCCTTTTAAACCTGGATTGGTGGGCGGACATTGTATTGGAGTTGATCCTTACTATTTAGCCCAAAAAGCCCAAGAAGCGGGCTATCATCCAGAAATAATTTTGGCGGGAAGACGTTTGAACGACAGTATGGGTGAATATGTAGCCTCACAGGTTGTTAAGCTTATGATTAAAAAGGGTATTACGATTAACAAAGCGAAAGTTTTGATGTTGGGTATCACTTTTAAAGAAAACTGTCCTGATGTTCGCAATACAAAAATTGTTGATGTAATCAAAGCTTTAGCTGATTATGGCATCGCTGTATCTATTTACGATCCTTGGGCTAACCCGAATGAAGTGAAACATGAATATAATTTAACAATGTCTAATGAATTGGTAAACGAACAATTTGATGGTATTGTTTTGGGTGTAGCTCACAAAGAATTTTTGACACTTGATTTTGAGGAATTAAAAAATGAGCACGCTATTGTTTATGATGTAAAAGGGATATTAACTACACAAGCAGACGGAAAATTATAGTATGAAAAAAATTCTAATCACCGGAGGTGCAGGATTTATTGGGTCACATGTTGTGAGACGTTTTGTTACCAACTATCCACAGTATAGCATCTATAATTTGGATGCCTTAACCTATGCCGGAAATTTAGAGAATATTACAGATATTGATCAACTTCCCAATTATACTTTTGTGAAAGGGGATATTACGGATGCTGATTTTATAACAGCTTTATTTGTAAAAGAACAATTTGATGGTGTGATTCACTTGGCAGCCGAATCACATGTAGATCGGTCCATAACCGATCCGTTGGCATTTGTGAAAACCAATGTTATTGGTACAATGAATTTGCTGAACGCCGCAAGAGAAATTTGGAAAAAGAATACAGACGGAAAGCGTTTTTATCACATTTCAACCGATGAAGTTTACGGTACGTTGGGAACAACCGGTTTGTTTACAGAAGAAACTCCTTATGAACCCAATTCGCCTTATTCGGCTTCCAAAGCCGCTTCTGATCATTTTGTTCGTGCTTATGGCGAAACGTATGGTTTGCCCTATGTTATTACCAATTGTTCTAATAATTATGGACCTAATCATTTTCCTGAAAAATTAATTCCGTTGTTCATCAACAATATTATAAACAATAAACCTTTGCCTGTTTATGGCGATGGAAATTATACCAGAGATTGGCTATATGTAATTGATCACGCTATTGCCATAGATTTGGTTTTTCATAAAGGTCGCAATCATGAAACATATAACATTGGCGGTTTCAACGAATGGAAGAATATTGATTTAGTACGTCTTTTGTGTCAAAAGATGGATGCTACATTAAACAGACCAACCGGAACTTCCGAGCAGTTAATCACATTCGTGAAAGATCGTCCGGGTCATGACTTACGCTATGCTATTGATGCAACTAAAATTAATAAAGAACTCGGGTGGAAACCTTCGGTTACCTTTGAGGAAGGTTTGGAAGCTACCATTGAGTGGTTTTTAAGTAACGAAAAATGGCTTACTAGTGTTACGTCTGGTGACTATCAGCGTTACTACGATAAGCAATATTCATAAAAAACAAATGGTATGAAAGTATTAGTAACAGGAGCAGCCGGATTTATTGGCTATCATTTGTCTGAAAAATTACTTTCAGAGGGGCATATAGTGGTTGGATTGGATAATCTCAACGATTATTATGATGTTCAGCTTAAATTAGGTAGATTAAATGAACTTGGAATCACCGAAGTTACTTTGAATTATAATCAATTGTATTTGGGTTTAAAGCATAATGAAAAGTTCAGTTTTATTAAGCTCAATTTGGAAGATCATGACGCTGTAAATCAACTATTTAAAAATCAACAATTTGATTTAGTTTGCAATTTAGCCGCACAAGCGGGTGTTCGTTATAGTCTAGAAAAACCTTTTAAATATGTAGAAAGTAATGTGAGTGGATTTTTATCCATTTTGGAGGGTTGTAGAAATCATCACGTGAAAAAACTGATTTATGCCAGCAGTTCCAGTGTATATGGACTAAACGAGAAGATTCCCTTTTCTACCGAAGATGCAGTAGATCATCCGATTAGTTTGTACGCAGCTACCAAAAAGGCCAACGAATTAATGGCTCACACCTATAGTCATCTATTTGGAATTCAAACGGTTGGTTTACGGTTTTTTACCGTTTACGGACCTTGGGGAAGACCTGATATGGCCATGTTCTTGTTTACAGACGCTATCTTAAATAATAAACCTATACAAGTGTTTAATCACGGTAATTTGTCAAGGGATTTTACTTATATTGATGATATTGTAGGCGGAATGTTAAAAATTGCCAAGGCTTTTCAAGAAGACACCTTTAAAACAACCTATAAATTGTATAACATAGGAAACAGTAAACCTGTAAAATTACTCGATTTTATTGAGGCCATTGAAGAGGTTACACAAAAAAAAGCCATCAAAGAACTATTACCCATGCAGCCAGGCGATGTAGAAAAAACATGGGCCGATGTTGAAGATTTAAAAAACGATTTCAATTATAATCCCAACACTGATATAAAAGTTGGTGTAGCCGCTTTTGTTAAATGGTATAAAGAATATTATTCACTTTAATACTATGATTAAAATTTCTGTTGTGATACCGGTTTACAATGCTGAAAATCATTTAGCAGAGTGCCTTGATTCTGTATTAAATCAAAGCTTATCTGATATTGAAGTAATTTGTATCGATGATGGTAGTGAAGATGATTCATTAACAATTTTAAAACAATATGCTGAAACTGATTTTAGATTAAAGATACTATCACAAGCAAACCAAGGTGTTTCTGTTGCAAGAAATGCCGGACTTGAAGTTGCTAAAGGAAAATATGTTAGTTTTGTTGACGGAGATGATACTATTGATAAAGATTTTTTACAAAATTTATATAACATAATTGAAATACATGAAGTAGATGTTGTATTTTCTAAGCTATTTGACCACGAAAGTTTTAATCAATTTTTCAATGTTCTACATAGAGAAGAGATAAGAAATACATTACTTCGTTTCTTTATTAAAGATGCTCAGTTTTATTCTGTTTGCAATAAACTTTTCTCAAATAGTATAATTCAAAGAAATCAAATACGATTTCCACAAGGAGTTAAATTAGGAGAAGACGGTCATTTTAATATACAGTTTTTGATTTGTAGTGAAAAAGTTTTCTTTTTTGATTATTGTGGTTATCAATATAGAGAGGTTGATGAAAGTGCAACACGAAATATTTTTAAACATAATTATATTCAAAAAGCAGTTGAGAACTATATGATCGATTGGACACCTATATTAGGTGATGTTATCAGTTCTAAAGAAATTCAACATTTAAAAAAAGTTACTTTTGTAAAAAAAATTATTTCGCTAACCTATATTTATGCAAATCCCAAAAGCGGACTTTCTTTAAAGAAAAGATTATTTAAATTAAAAGAAATCATAAACAATCAGGAGGTATCTGATGTTTTTTCGGATATTAGCCTTAAAAATGAACTTAATCTTACTAGATACAAGGGTGCTATATTTGATGGGATTAGGAATAAAAACATATTTTATATATATATATTAACACTTTTTAGTTATTACAGAAACAAATGAGAATATTACTTTTTTTACACGGCGGAAGTTTAAATAGAGGATGCGAAGCAATAATAAGATCTGCAATACCAATTATAAAGAAGAGCAACCCCACTGCAACAATTAATTTAGCATCTTTTGATCCTGAATCTGATAGAGATATACCTGGAATTAATAAAGTATTTGACACCCTCTCTAGGCCAATAAAAAAATACAGTTTAGATTGGTTTAAAAGTTTGTATTATGTCAAATTTCATCATTCTGATGAATTTGCACATAAAGCAATGAACAAAAAGCTTTTAGATTTGATTCCACAGCATGATGTTTTTTTATCAGTAGGAGGAGATAACTATTGTTACGGAGAACAACCTTGGCTTTATGTTGTTGATAAATGCATTAAAAATGCAGGAAAAAAAATAGTCCTTTGGGGTGCTTCCATTGGAGAAGAAGATTTATCACCAGCTAAAATTGAAGATTTAAAACAATTTGATTTATTATTAGTAAGAGAGACACTCACAGAGACAATATTAAAAAATAACGGAATTACCAATGTAAAACTTTGTGCAGATGGTGCTTTTACGATGGAAAAAGAAGAGCTTCCACTTCCGGCAGGCTGGCAAGAAGGTAATACCCTGGGATTTAATTATAGTCCATTGGTTTGGAAAAAAAATAAATCGTCAAAAGAAGCTTCTTTAAAATTAATTCAACATATTCTGGATACCACTGATATGACTGTGGCTCTAACCCCTCATGTCATGATTAATGGCAATAACGATTATGAAATTTTGAAGGAGTTTTATAACCAATTTAAATCTAGTAATCGTATCATTCTGTTACCAGATAATTTGAATGCTATTCAATACAAAGGGTATATTGCTCGTATGCGATTTTTTATTGGGGCTAGGACTCATGCAACCATTGCAGCTTATTCTAATATGGTTCCAACGATGGTTTTAGGTTATAGTGTAAAATCTAAAGGAATTGCAAAAGATATTTTTGGTAGTGAAAGACTAGTTTTGGATTTAAGTGAAATTTCAGACACAACCAAATTAATTGAAAAATTCGAAGAATTAAAACGTGACGAAGCAGAACTTCGTGAAATTCTAAACAAACAAATGCCGCAAACTAAATCAATGTCTTTTAAAGCAGGTGAGTATTTGGCATCAATAGTTTAAAATGAAAAAAAAAATCATATTTATCATTCCATCAGTTGATGCAGGTGGGGCTGAAAAAAGCCTTGTAAATTTATTGCATACCATAAACTATGATTTGTATGCCGTTGATTTGTTGCTTCTAAAGAATGAGGGTATTTTTTTTGATAGTTTGCCTCACCAAGTAAATCTTGTTCAGCTCGGGAAAGCCTATGATACTTTTTCATTACCGCTTCTCAAGGCAGTTTTATTTTTTTTACTACGGTTAGAAATCAAATTGGCTTTCTGCAGATTTATGTTTTTTTGGCAAGGCAGAAAAAAAAGAACTATAGGTGTAAATGAACAACAGCAATGGAAATACCTTCAGCCTATTATTGGCTCTGTCAACAAAACGTATGATGCTGCCATTGGTTTCTTGGAAAAAACGTCTAACTACTTAGTTGTAGATTGTATTAAAGCCGATCGAAAAATTGGTTTTATACATAACGATTATACAAAGCTCCAAGTAAATAAAGAGTTTGATTTTACCTATTTCAAACAATTGAATGCTGTTTTGACCATTTCTGAGCAATGTTTAGAAGTATTGCAACATACTTTTCCCGAACTGAGTTCAAAATTTAAAATAATGTATAACATTGTTTCCGTTGACTTAATCAATCAGATGGCTCAAGCTGATATGAAAGTTTCAAAAGATGAAAACTATTTGCTTTCCATCGGTCGGTTAGATACTCAAAAGGGATTTGATATGGCGATTCATGCCGTTAAACTATTGGTTGATAAAGGAGTAGCTATTAAATGGTATATTATTGGTGAAGGACCGGAACGAAAAAATTTAGAAACGTTACTACTAACTCTTGGACTTTCCAATCATGTTTCTCTATTGGGTTTAAAAAAGAATCCGTATCCTTACTTGAAAAATGCACTTATTTACGTTCAACCTTCCCGATTTGAAGGTAAATCCATTGCAATAGATGAGGCAAAAATTTTATGTAAACCAATTCTTGTTACAGATTTTTCTACTGTTGGTGATCAAATTGAACATTTACAAACCGGGTATATTACTAAAATGAATCCTGAAAGTTTAGCCGAAGGAATTGAAAAAATGCTATTGGATGCTGAGCTTCGATTACAATTGAGTCAACAATTGCAATTTTTACAATTGGATACAGCTACAGAAATTGAAAAATTATATACATTAATTCATGAATAATACCAAGAAAAAAATACTTTTTATCATTAATAATTTAAGTTGTGGCGGTGCAGAAAATGCACTTGTTTCATTGCTTCAAGTGTTTGATTATCAGAAGTATGATGTTGATTTGTTATTGATGAAAAGCGAAGGTGTTTTTTTAAAAAAATTACCCAAGGAAGTTCAACTTTTGCCGGCTCCCAAAGAGATTCCCTTTTTTGACATGTCTTTTAAAACAGCGGTTTTAAGAAGTTTAGCTACATTTCGATGGGATATAATTTTAGCCCGACTGGTTTATTTATTCTATGCCAGAAACGAACCAGTGCCTACTATCAAAGATCAAAAATTGTGGAGAGCTATGCGTATTTGCTTACCTAAGCTACCTCAAAAGTATGATGTATCGATCAGCTTCCTCGAAAATATTCCGAATTGCTACAATGTTGATAAAGTGACTTCGACCAAAAAAATTGCGTTTATCCGAAATGACTATGAAAAGTTAGGTATGGATCCGGAATTGGATCGACCTTATTTTAAACAATTAACCGCTTTGTTAACTGTTTCTAAATCCTGTGAAGCCATTTTGCAACGACTTTTTTCAGATCTACCCATTCAAATCGGAACCATGCAAAGTGTTTTTTCATTAGAAACTATTAAAGTTATGGCTGCAGAACCAATACAAGAAGATTTTTCAGGTCACACTATTGTTTCTGTCGGACGATTAGATCCCCAAAAAGGTTTTGATTTAGCCATTAAAGCATGTTCTCTTTTGGTTCAAAAAGGTTATGCTGTTAAATGGTATATCTTAGGAGAAGGTAATTTGAGAAACGAATTGCAAAACCAAATTAATAATTTGCAACTAACGGATCATTTCTTTTTGATCGGAGCAAAAGAAAACCCCTATCCTTATTTGCAAAAAGCATCAATTTATGCTCAAACGTCAAGATTTGAAGGAAAATCACGTGCTACTGAAGAAGCAAAAATTCTTCAAAAAATTATTTTAGCTACTAATTTCCCAACGGTTTCAGACCAACTTACTCATCTTGAAAACGGTTATATTGTTGATTTAAATGAAGAAGCCATTGCAGAAGGTATAATACAACTAATTGAAAATAAAGAAATTGGAGAACAACTTAAACAGAATCTAAGCATTTCTCAAATTAACAACGATCAAGAGTTAAAAATTCTTTATGATATAATTGAAAAATAAAAATTTACTTATGAAAATTATTAATTTTTTAAGATCACGATTAAGAAAATATATTAACCAAGAAGTTTGGTTAAAAGATGATATTAAAAATGGATTAAAAATTGGCAAAGGATGTAAAATACAACCCGGCTTAATGGTAGATAATTCTAACGCTTGGTTAATCGAAATTGGTGATTATGTAACCATAGCTCCCCAAGCTTATCTTTTAGCTCATGATGCCAGTACAAAAATTCCTTTAGGAGGCACTAAAATTGGTAAAATAGTTTTGGAGGACTATTGTTTTATTGGTGCCCGTGCACTGATTATGCCCGGTGTTAGAGTTGGCAAAAATTCAATTGTTGCTGCAGGAAGTGTTGTAACTAAAAGTGTTCCTGAAAATACTGTAGTAGGAGGTAATCCTGCCAAGTTTATTTGTACCGTTGAAGATTATTTGAATAAGCAGAAAGAATTAATGAAAGTACTTCCTAACTATGATGATTCCTATTCAATTCAAAAAAATGTTTCTTTTGAAAAGAGAATGCAAATGAGCGAAGATTTAAAAGATCAAATGGGTTTTAGATTTTAAAAATAGAGTTAATTTTAGATACTTGAAAAATATATAAATAAGAATTAGGTAAACTCAATAGTTTTAAGGTTTTCCTTTTACAAATTAAAATAAAAAAAATGAAAATTGCCATTCATAAAAGAATAGATAGTTATTCAGAAAGATGGGTAGAATACTGCGAAAAAAATAATATAAGTTATAAGCTTGTTAATGCTTATAGCTCTGATATAATTGCAGAAGTTGACGATTGTGACGTTTTTATGTGGAATCATGCTCAACATTTACACAAAGATGCATTAACCGCTAAAAATGTTATTTTTTCTTTAGAACATGCAGGAATTACTGTATTTCCTAATTTTAAAACGACTTGGCATTTTGATGATAAAGTCGCTCAAAAATATTTATTAGAAGCGATTAAAGCTCCAATGGTAGCGAGCTATGTATTTTATGATGAAATAGAAGCCTTAAATTGGCTTAAAGAACAGAAGTATCCGGTTGTTTTTAAACTTAAGCGGGGAGCAGGCTCATCTAACGTTCGTTTGTTACATAGTTTTAAAGAATCTAAAAGTGTCGTAAAGAGAGCATTTAAAAATGGGTTTGAGCCGTTTAAGGAGTCTAGATTAACGCTTTTAAACTATAGAATTAAAAATTTTAAAGATGGACAAGGAAATTTTTTAGGACTATTAAAGGCTTTTTACAGATTTGTATTTCCAAAGTTTGGACAGTTAGGAGAATTGCATCAACGTGAAAAGGGATACGTTTACTTTCAGGATTTTATTCCAAATAATTTATTTGATATTCGTGTGGTAGTGGTAGGTAATAAAGCATTTGCACTTAAACGCCTTGTAAGAGAGAATGATTTTAGAGCATCAGGAAGTGGAAAAATAGTTTATGATAAAAACCAAATTGATTTACGTTGTATCAAAATTGCTTTTGAAATTAACAATAAACTTGAAACACAAAGTATTGCTTATGATTTTGTATTTGATAAAGATAATAATCCTTTAATTATTGAGATTTCCTATGGATATTCTATTTCAGCTTATGACTACTGTGAAGGGTTTTGGGACGAAAATTTGAATTGGCATAACGAAAAAGTCACTCCACAGCATTGGATTATTGAAGATTTGATAAAAAGTTTAAAATAATAATTATGAAAGTTTTTAACTATCTAAGGGCATTGTGGGGGTATTGGATAAAGTTCCGGTTTAGAAAAAAACTTGCTAAAATGCCCATTCAATTGGGGGAAAGGGTTCTTTTTAAAAAAGAGCCTATTATTCAATTACATCCAAAAGCAAAATTAATTATTGGCGATAACACTACTATAAATTCTGATAATTATGGTTATCATGTTAACATGTTCTCACAATGTAAGTTAATGGCTGATAGGGAAGATGCTATTATTACAATTGGTAGTAACACCCGAATACATGGATCTGCTATTCATGCTTATAAGAGCATAAGTATTGGAGATAATTGTTTGATAGCTGCCAATTGCCAAATTATAGATTGTAATGGTCATGATTTATCTTTTGATAATGTTGACAATCGAATTAACACACACGGCCATGCTAAAGCGGTTGTTATTGAAAATTCTGTATGGCTGGGAACTGGCGTTGTAGTGCTTCCCGGAGTAACTATAGGGAGGGGTTCTGTTATATCAGCCAATAGTGTTGTAAATTGTGATGTTCCACCAATGTGTGTTGCCGGGGGCAATCCATTGCAAATTATTAAGCAAATAAAACCATGATGAGTACTGCAATAATTTTGTTTTTATTAGTTCTGTTTTTTTGTCTTTTTATTCCGGACTTTTTTGTGAGTTTTAAAACTTGGTTTTCAAGGATTAAGATTGGCCAATGGAAAAACAAAGAGTCATGGAAGATGGCTGTTCAAAACTGTTCTATAAAATGGTTGAAAAGTACTCCTACAATAAAGCTTACGGATAATCACCGATTGATTATAATTGATATTCTTCGCGGTAACTATAAACGAGACGCCATTCAATATTGGCAGGAGGCGGCATTAGTTTTAGGGTTGTCTGCTCAGTATCAGCAAACAAAAGATGAGAAGATAAAAATAGAAATACAACGGCTTATTGACCGTAAAATAAAACCCGATGGCAATTGGGTAAACCCTATCTTGGAAAGTGACGGTGTTATTTTAGGTTATGCTTTTATTCAGTTAACATGGATTGACCACCAAAAATTAAAGCCGGCTTATGATGCGTTATGGAATCTCATTCAAAATCTTAAAGGAGACGATAGTACGGTTGCTTATAAAAAGCAAAGTAAAAAATACCGATTTGTTGATACCATAGGTTTTATTTGTCCTTTTTTGGTAGAATACGGTCAAATGTATAATAATAGTGAGGCTTTAAATTTAGGCATTAAACAGATAGAAGAATTTAATACTCATGCCATGCTGGGTGATTTATTTATTCCATGTCATACCTATATAAACAAGACCAAACTTCCTGTTGGTTTGTTCGGATGGGGAAGAGGATTAGGCTGGTATGCTATTGGCTTAATTGATGCTTGGAGAGCTTTAAGCAATACTCATCCCAAAAAACAGGAAATGACACAATGGGTGGAGCAATTTGCCCGTATGGCGATGCAATATCAACGTGAAAACGGAAGTTGGGGTTGGATTATAATGCAGGATAGTACCCGAAGTGATTCTTCAACTACGGCGACATTAGCTTGGTTTTTAACAAATGCTGCTGGTATTCCGTCAATACAAAACGAATGCAAACAAGCCACTGAAAAAGCACTTCACTACCTTATGAAAGTAACCCGCCGTGATGGAGCCATCGATTTTTCGCAAGGCGATACGAAAGCCATAGGAGTGCATTCACAAGAATTTGATATTTTACCGTTTACGCAGGGGTTTGCCTTGCGGAGTGTGGTTGAAGGTAATGATAAATCAATTCTTCAAATCAAATAATAATTTAAAATTCAAAAGTTTATATTTGCTTCCAGATTTAACGCAGGATTAGTAAAAATAAATGAACAACAATTCCCGAATCAGTAATTCCGTAAAAAACATATCCTTTGGATTACTCACGCAAGTAGTGCAGATGATTTTGGGGTTCGTAAGTCGTACCATTTTCATACAATACTTAGCCATTGAATATTTAGGGGTAAATGGGTTGTTTTCTAGCATATTAACGCTTCTTTCGTTGGCTGAATTGGGTATAACCAGTGCCATTCTTTATGCACTATTCAAACCATTAGCCGATAAAAACGAAGCACAAATTGCTGCATTAATTCGATTCTTCAAAAAGATTTACCTTATTATTGCGGGAGTGGTTGCCGGATTAGGCTTACTAGTTTTGCCATTTCTTTCTCAAATTGTAGATAACCCACCACAACAACTTGCAGCTGATTTACATTTAATTTATTTACTTTTTTTATTCAATACTGTTGCTTCGTATTTCTTTTACTATAAAATAAGTTTATTTCATGCTGATCAAAAGAGTTATGTAATAGCCAAAAGGAATATTGTTGTTTTTATTATTCAAAATAGTTTACAAATCTTATCGTTAGTTGTCTTCCAAAATTTCTTACTATACCTATCAATTCAATTAATTTGTCAGCTAGGCGGAAATTTATATTTATCACAACTTGTCAAAAAATATTATCCTTTTTTAGCTCTTTACAAAAACGAAGAAGTAGAAACAACGGTTAAGGCAAAAATATTTTCCAATTTAAAATCTACCGCCATAGTAAAAGTGGGAGGATTATTAGTAAACAATACCAGTAATATAGTTTTAAACTACTTTTCCGGACTTAAAGCAGTAGGGCTTTTATCAAATTATACCTTATTAATTGGTTTAGCTTCTGGTTTAATTATGCAAGTTTTTTCAGGTCTTACCGGTAGTATAGCTAATGTAAATGTGAAAGAAACAATTGAAAAAAAACGAGAAGTTTTTTTTATCGTAAACTTTGCAAATTTTTGGATATTTGGTATGGCAACCACACTTATCATTTTATTGGTTAATGATTTTATTACTGTTTGGATTGGTAATGAGTACACTCTTTCACTTCCAGTGGTAGGTGTGTTAGCACTGAATTTTTACATGGTGGGAATGCAAAATGCTGTCTGGACCTTTAAATCTACTTTTGGTTTATTTAAAGAAGGGCGTTGGTTTATTTTAGGAACTGCAATCATTAATGTAATATTATCTTTTATTTTAGGAAACTACTATGGCTTATTCGGAATTTTAATTTCAATGGCCATCGCAAGAGCAGTAACAAATGCTTGGTATGATCCGTATGTAGTGTTTTCGAAAGCATTAGAACTTAATCCAAAATTATACTTCACAAAATACATTTCATACATAGCGGTACTTCTACTCGTTTTAGTCCTATTATTCGGATTATTTTATTTAATTCCGTTATCAGGTTGGTTAGGGTTGGTAATTAAACTATTTTTGTCGTTGCTAATTTTTAACGGAGTTCTTTATGTTTTTTATCGAAAATCAATTGAACTACATTATATTTTAAACGTTGTTACCGGAATGATTGTTAATTTAAAAGCCAAAATTAAAAAGTAATGCTCCAAAATTCTAAAATAAAACTTCTTTACATTACCAACGGCATTAAAGATCCGGCAGGACTCGAACGGGTTTTGTCAGTAAAAGCATCCTATTTGGCTGATGAATTAGCGTATGAAGTGCATATTTTAACCTTAAACAATAACGGAGCTGTTCCTTTTTATACGTTTAGTAAAAAAATAATTCATCATGATATTATTGTAGGCAGAAACCCAATTCACTATTTCAAAAGTTACCTTGGCGGATTAAAATCAAAAATAAAAACCATTCAACCTGACATTATTTTAGTTTGTGATGATGGTTTAAAAGGATTTTTTCTACCGCTTTTACTTCAAAAACCGTGTCCGATGTTTTATGAACGTCATGTTTCCAAAGTCGTTGAGTTAGGTGAAAAACCATCATTTCTAAAAAAAGTAAAAGTAGGAGCCAAGTTTTATTTAATGAAACAACTCGGCAAAACCTTTGACAAATTTATCGTATTGACACCTGATAATACCAAAGAGTGGCCAATGCATAATGTGATGGTGATTCCTAATCCCCTATCTTTTTATCCCACGGACTCTTCTACGCTAACCCAAAAAAAAGTAATTGCAGTGGGCAAGCATAGTTTGCAAAAAGGCTATGATCGATTGTTGCAAAGTTGGGTCACCGTACAAAAAGCCCATCCCGATTGGCAATTGGAAATTTACGGTAAAATTGATGAGAAATATCGACTTGCTGACCTTTCCCGCACATTACAAGTAGATAAAACAGTCACTTTTTTTCCGCCGGTAGCAGACATTCAGTCCAAATACCTCGATAGCTCTATTTTTGTTTTGTCGTCTCGATTTGAAGGTTTTGGTATGGTTCTGATTGAAGCGATGGCTTGTGGTGTTCCTTGTGTTACCTTTGATTGCCCGTATGGCCCGGCTGATATTGTAACGCATCAACAAGATGGCATAGTAGTTCCCAATGATGCAATCCAACCTTTTGCCAATGCTATTAGTCAACTCATAGAAGATGAAGAACAACGTATGGTAATGGGAAAAGCAGCTAAACAAAATGTGAAACGCTATTTGCCTGAGGTCGTTATGCCCCAGTGGGATGCACTTTTTAAAGATTAAAACAAATGAAAAATATTTTGTTGATTATGCCTTATGGCAGTGTTGGAGGAATGGAGCGATTAGCCTTAACTTTTTATGATTATTACAAAAGTATTGGTTATACGGTGAAAGCAGTTAAAATAATTAAATTACCCACAGATATTATTAATTTTGGTGAAGATGAATTGTTTATGAGCAGGCTTGATTTTGCTCAAATGACAAAGTATAATAGAGCATTATTTTATCTTAAAGCACCCATTTTACTTAGAAAAATAATAAAGGCAAATAAAATTACTCATTCTATTGCTTTTGGCGACATGGCCAATATGTTTTCATCTTTAACTTTTACAAACGAATTTAAAATCGCCAGTATTCATGCTCTCAAAAGTGTTGAATTTTCAAACAAAACATATTTAAATAAGCTTTTTAAGCTTGGATTCAAATCTTCTTACTTTTACTTTGATAAAGTGGTTTGTATTAGTAAAGCGATAAAAAAAGATTTGATTGAAAACTGTGAATTTAAGTTTAAGAATAAATTAGAAGTAATTTACAATCCTCACAATATAAATCTAATTCTGGATAAAAGCACAGAAGAAATTGATGATCATGAATTAATTTATTTTAGAAATAAAACTATTTTATTTCTTGGCCGTTTATCTTTGCAAAAAGCTCCATGGCATTTAATAAAGGCGTTTTCATTATTAGCAACTAAAAATAAAGACATCTCTTTACTTTTTGTTGGAGATGGTGATCCTTTGGTTGAAAACTATTGCAAAGAATTAATTCATAATTATGCATTAGATGAACGAGTAGTTTTTTTAGGAAGAAAAGCCAATCCTTATAAGTACCTTACCAAGGCTACTGTTTTAGCTTTATCATCTCATTATGAAGGAACACCCAATGTTATTGTAGAATCGATTGCTTTAGGAGTTCCCATGGTTGTTTCTAATTGCACAGACGGTATAATAGAATTGATGTCTAATAAAGATTTTTCGGGAGGTGATGAGTTAATTTATACTGAAAGTGGAATCATCACACCTAATTTTTTTGAAGGTTCATTGGGGTTACCAAGTACCTATGATATAACTAAAAAGGAAGTTGTCTTTAGTAATTCATTATTGGAAGTATTGACTAATGAAAATTATAAAATCATTTTAAATCAAAATAAATCTGATTTATTAAGTAAATTTGATTTGAAGAAAGTGTCAGAGAATTATTTACAAGAAATTGATTAAAAAATTGAATTGAATACAATTATACCATTAGAATATTATTCTTCTCTCTATTACAATATTTTATTGTTAATAGTTTTACTTGTTTTTATACAATCCAATAACACTGAGATTTTTGATAAAAATAACTTAAGTAGTAAAAATAGTCTTGGAAACTTTTTTCTTTGGCTAATTGTTTTATACATGGGTACTCGACCTATCAGTTTTACCTTTGCAGACATGGCTGTGTATGCCTTAGAATTTAAAGACTATGCCAACGGAGCACCTTTAAATACTAATAAAGAGATTTTTTTTGGAACATTTATGAAGTTTTGTTCGGGTATCATGACTGCTGAAATGTTCTTCTTACTCTGTGCTTTTTTATATGTGATTCCGCTCTATTTGGCTTCTAAAAAAATATTTAAAGAATACTGGTTTTACTCTTTTTTTATTTTAGTTATTTCTTTCTCATTTTGGGCCTATGGCACCAACGGAATTCGTAATGGTTTGGCTACCAGTATTTTTATTTATGCTCTTTCTAGAGACAAAAAGGCAGCTACTATAGCTTTTATCGCTCTTTCGGTATCAATTCATACTTCGTTGATTATACCTACTATTGCCTATACAATTTCATTATTTTATAAAAATTTGAAAACGTATTTGTTAGCGTGGTTTGTTGCCATTCCTTTATCGCTGGCACTTGGGGGGTTTTGGGAAAATTTCTTTTTAAATCTAGGTTTTATAGAGCAAGATCGCGTAATCGGTTATTTTTCAGACGATGATGCTTATTTAGATAAAATTGTAGAAATTAAAGTTGGTTTTCGTTGGGATTTTCTACTCTATAGTGCCATTGGAGTATTTGCAGGTTATTATTACATCTATAAAAAACATTTTGAAGATGTTTTCTATAACCGTTTATTCGCCATTTATCTGATGTGTAATGCTCTTTGGATATTAGTTATTAGAGCTAATTTCTCCAATCGATTTGCCTATTTGTCATGGTTTTTATTAGGTTTGCTAGTCATTTATCCGCTACTGAAAGTATCAATGTTTAAAAAACAACATTTGTTGATTGGAAAAATTCTATTTATTTATTTTATGTTCACTTATGTTTTAAATTTTGTGTTAGGCAAATAAAAATTATGAAAAGTATTACTGTATTTACACCGACTTACAATAGAGCCTATTGCTTACATCAATTGTATGAGAGTTTAGTTAACCAAACTAACAAAGATTTTATTTGGTTGGTTATCGATGATGGTTCTATAGATAATACAAAAGAATTAATTGATGCTTGGCAAAAGGAAAATAAAATTGACATTGAATACATTTATAAAGAGAATGGAGGTATGCACACAGGACATAATGTTGCTTATGCTCATATTACTACTGAGTTAAATGTTTGTATTGATTCAGACGATTTTCTTCCGTCGGATTCTATTGATATTATATTGAACTATTGGAAGGAAAATAAAAGTGAAAGTTTGGCAGGAATGATTGGGTTAGACGCTTTTAAAAACGGAGAAATTGTAGGCACACCTTTTCCGCCCGATATGAAAGAATGTAAATATTTTGAATTGAAATCTAGGTATAATGTAGTAGGTGATAAAAAGTTTGTTTATCGTACTGATGTGATAAAAAAATACCCAGAATACCCTGTTTTTTCTGATGAGCGTTTTGTTCCGCTCGGATATAAATACCTTTTAATTGATCAAGATTATAATCTTGGTGTGATACACAACGTTTTGTGCATTGTCGAATATATGCCAGATGGATCAAGTAAAAATATTTTTAAACAGTATAGAAAAAATCCAAAAGGTTTTGCATTTGAACGAAAAATAAGAATGAAATATTCTTCTACTTTAAAAGAACGTTTTATGAATTCAATACATTATGTTTCATGTTCTATTTTTATTAAAAACGCCTCATTTCTGAGTGATTCAACAAATAAATTGCTTACTTTTTTTGCAATTCCATTTGGAATAGCTTTACATTTGTATGTTCGTTATACTACCAAAACGGGTGTTATGAAATAATTATGGCAGAATCAGGAAGAGATAAGTTTAGAAAATTCAATCGAATAATTAATTTTTTATCAGCCTTTTTTTCGCTGTTACCCCGCTTTATTCTTCGCTTTTTATTTACTTTTTTTAGAAATATGAATGGTAAAAGCGGATTGTTGATAAGGTATTTATTGCTTCGTAATCTAGCTAAATCGTGCGGTGATAATGTTTCTATTCAACCTAATGTTTTTCTTTTCAATATTCATTTAATTAAATTTGGAAATAATGTTAGCATCCATCCCATGTGTTACATAGATGGTGCCGGAGAAATTGAAATCGGAAATGATGTTTCTATTGCTCATTCTTCATCCATTTTATCCACTAATCATACTTGGAACGATGTGACAGTTCCCATAAAATACAACAAAGAAACATTCAGTAAAGTTACCATTGAAAATGATGTTTGGATTGGATGTGGATGTAGAATTTTAGCCGGAGTAACACTACATCAACGTTCCGTTATTGCAGCAGGTGCAGTAGTAACAACAAATGTTGAGTCACATAGTGTTTATGGAGGAATTCCTGCAAAATTAATCAAGAAAATAAATGAGTAAACCAAAACTCATCCGTATCACCACCATTCCACTTTCTCTCGATAAGTTATTGTCAGGTCAGTTGCGTTTTATGCGGGATTATTTTGAGGTTACAGCCGTTTCTTCCGAGAAAGAATACCTTGAAAGAATAGGCGAACGAGAGGGTGTTGCCACACATCATCTTGAAATGACGCGAAAAATTACACCACACAAAGATATTTGGGCATTACTAAAGTTGTGGCTTTATTTTATAAAGACTAAACCCCATATTGTGCATACGCACACACCCAAAGCCGGAATCGTTGGCATGTTAGCTGCTAAATTAGCCGGAGTTCCATATCGTCTTCACACAGTTGCCGGATTACCGCTTTTAGAAGCTGAAGGAAAAAAGAGAAAACTACTCGATATTGTTGAAAAATTGACTTACCGGTGTGCTACTCATGTTTTACCTAACTCTTTTGGACTAAAAAAAATTATACTGGATCTTAAATTTACCACACCTCATAAAATAATGGTGTTGGCTAACGGAAGTTCTAACGGAATTGATACAAACTATTTTTCCAAAGAACATTTTTCCTTTGCACAAAAAACCGCTTTAAAAGAATCGTTGCAAATTGCCGAAACTGATTTTGTGTTTGTTTTTGTAGGGAGATTGGTTTCAGATAAAGGCATTAACGAAGCGGTTAGTGCGTTTAAAAAGATTAGAATAACTTATCCGCACGCTAAATTTTTGTTGGTGGGTCCGTTAGAAAGCGAATTAGATCCGCTGGATGTTGAAACATTGGAGGCAATTAATCATTGTACAGGTATTATTTCGGTTGGATACCAACAAGATGTTCGTCCTTATTTAGCTATTTCCGATTGTTTGGTTTTTCCCAGCTATCGAGAAGGCTTTCCGAATGTGGTGATGCAAGCCGGTGCAATGGAACTTCCTTCGATTGTTTCCGATATCAATGGTTGTAATGAAATTATTATTCAAAATAAGAACGGCCTTATTATTCCTCCCAAATCCGAACAACAACTTTTGGATGCCCTACAGTTGATTTTAGACGATGAAGCATTACGACTTAAAATGAAAAACAATTCTCGTGGCATGATTGTTGAACGTTATGAGCAAAATGTAGTCTGGCGGGCTTTATTAGGGGAATATCAAAAAATGAAATAATTTCTTAATCTTGCTTATCCATTTCTTCTAACAAATATTGTTTACTTTTGCAATTCGTAATAGTTGTTTTTCATGTATAAAAATGGTCTCAAACCTTTCTTGGATTTTGTTGCAGCTCTTGTAGGTTTACTGCTGTTATCTCCCATTTTTATAAGTATTACAGTTTTTTTATATTTTTCCAATCAAGGTAAACCCTTTTTTTTTCAACAACGGCCGGGTAAAAACGGGAAGATTTTCAAGATTATCAAGTTCAAAACCATGAACGATAAAAAAGATGCAACAGGCAATTTGTTACCCGATGCCGATCGATTAACCAAAGTAGGTTCGTTTGTTCGCAAAACATCACTTGACGAGATTCCGCAATTACTCAATGTGTTGCTTGGCGATATGAGTTTAATAGGACCAAGACCTTTGTTAACACATTACCTCCATTTATATAATGATTTTCAAAACCGTCGTCATGAAGTGAAACCCGGCATCACCGGATGGGCACAAGTAAACGGAAGAAATGCTATTTCATGGGATAAAAAATTTGAGTATGATGTTTGGTATGTTGATCATCTATCATTTTGGTTGGATATAAAAATACTGCTGAAAACAGTTATGAAAGTTGTTAAAAGTGAAGGAATCAATGCTGCCGATGCAGCTACAATAGAACCGTTTGATGGACAATAAAGTTACCTTATACGGAGCCAGTGGGCATGGAAAAGTGATTATTGATATTCTTGAATCACAAGGTATTGCTATAGCATCTATTTTGGATGACAATCCAAACATCACTGAACTATTAAGTTATCCTACTGTAAAACCAAATAGTACTGTGGATAACGCCTATACTAATTTAATATTTTCAATCGGAAATAATAAAATCAGAAAGATGCTTGCTGCAAAAATAAATTGTGCTTTTGCAAAAGCCATTCATCCCACAGCAATCATCTCAAATCATTCTAAAGTGAATGAAGGAACAGTTGTCATGGCTGGGGTAGTTATCAATCCGGACACAATTGTTGGTAAACATTGCATCATTAATACCGGAGCAGTTATTGAACATGATTGTGTTATCGAAGATTTTGTGCATATCTCCCCTAATGTTTCGTTGGCCGGAAATGTTCTGGTTTCCGAAGGAGCACATGTAGGTATTGGAGCAAGTATAATTCAAGGAGTAAAAATAGGAAAATGGTCAACCATAGGAGCAGGGGCAGTTATTTTGAAAGATGTGCCCGATTATGCAGTGGTGGTTGGCAATCCCGGAAAAATAATAAAATATAATTCAGCAAATGAATAAACCAAAAATATGGCTTTCTTCGCCACACATGGGTGGTAATGAGCAAAAGTTTGTTAACGAAGCTTTTGATGCGAATTGGGTAGCACCACTTGGACCCAATGTGACTGGCTTTGAAACCGACTTAGAAAAGTATTTAAATAACAATGTGTTTGTTGGAGCTTTGAGTTCCGGTACAGCCGCCATCCATTTGGGATTAGTGCTTTTAGGTGTGCAACCCGGTGATGAGGTTATTTGCCAGAGTATGACGTTTTCAGCCTCAGCCAATCCAATTGCCTATCTTGGAGCAACCCCGATTTTTGTGGATAGTGAATCGCAAACATGGAATATTTGTCCAAATGCTCTAGAAGAGGCCATTAAAGACCGAATGAGTAAAGGAAAAAAACCAAAAGCTATTATCGCTGTGCATTTGTATGGTATGCCGTTTCAGGTTGATTCAATTCTTGAAATTGCTCACCGTTATGACATTCCGGTTTTGGAGGATAGTGCAGAGGCTTTGGGAAGTACGTATAAAGGAAAAAAATGTGGAACGTTTGGTGCTGTTGGTGTTTTATCGTTTAACGGAAATAAAATCATTACTACTTCCGGTGGAGGTGCCTTGGTTGCCAAAACAAAAGAATTGAAAGAAAAAGCAGTTTTTTTGGCTACGCAAGCTCGCGATGCGGCTCCTCATTATCAACATTCTGAAATTGGCTATAACTACCGATTGAGTAATATTTGTGCCGGAATTGGTAGAGGACAAATGGAAGTGTTGGATGAACACGTGAAACTTCGAAGAAAAATGCATGATTTTTATGTTCATGAATTAAAAGGAATAGTAGGAGTAAGTGTTTTTGAAGAACCTAATTCTGATTTTTATTCTAATCATTGGCTTTCGGCTATTGTTATCGATTCTGAAAAGTGTCACGGAAAAACCAGAGAAGATTTACGATTGGCATTTGATGCAGAAAACATAGAAAGCAGACCTTTATGGAAACCCATGCATTTGCAACCCGTTTTTCAAAAGTATCCCTATTTTGGTGGTAATATTTGTGAGAAATTATTTGAAAACGGCCTGTGTTTACCCTCCGGTTCAAACTTAACCGATGAGGATCGAAGTAGAATTTCGACTGTTTTAAAACAATTTACAAATTAAGATTTTTTTAAGATTTAATTTTTTTTATATCTTTACTATCCTTTAACTAAAAAAAAATAATTTTGAACGATTCGGAAAAAAAGAATTTTCTTCACGAGTTTTCTCAATTTGCCTCAGGCCTGAGTCTAAGATTTAGCTTTAAAAATCTTGGCTATTTGCCGCGTTGGATTGTTTTGTTGTTGGATACTTTTACCATCTCGGTATCGAGTATTTTAACTTATTTTTTGTTCAAGGGTGTTAAGTTAGAATATATTCAATCTGATGAAAAATTCATTTCTTTTTTTGGCTATATTTTAATTAACGTATTTTTCTTTTGGGTTTTTAAAACCTATTCCGGTATTATTAGGCATTCGTCTTATATTGACGCTTTGAAACTTTTCTTTGCCCAATCAGCTACTTTGGTTGTAATGGTTATCATCAACTTCATTTTCATTTTATCAGACAAAGATAAGTTGTTTTTAAGTACAGGTATTTTTATCAACGCAGTATTGTCTTTTTCCTTTTTATTTTTTTATAGGGTAATTGTTAAACAGTCATTTGAACATTTCTTTAGTGGGAAAGATAAAAAAGACCTTACACGAGCAATTATTTATGGATCTGATGCCAATGCAATTGCTGTTGCTAATGCACTTAAATCTGAAATACCGGGACGATTTAAGCTAATCGGTTTTATAGATAAAAACAATCAAAATACCACCAAACGGATTTTAGATTTACCTATTTTAAATTTAAACCGAAAAGTACCTGTTTTGATGCGTTTTGTGAAAGCAGAAGCATTAATTATAGCTGATAAAAGCTTAAATAAAGAGGATCGCTCGACAATTGTGGACGAATGTTTGGAGTTTAACTTAAAAGTTTATACCATTCCTTTAGTGACGGATTGGGATGATCAGAAAGAAATTTCTAAAAACATTAAGAGTTTTGAAATACACGATTTATTAGAACGAAAACCGATTGTTTTAGATACAAAATCCATTTCTAATCAATTGCATGAAAAAACGGTATTAATAACCGGAGCTGCCGGTTCTATTGGTAGTGAGATTGTTCGACAAGTCTTGGAATTTAATCCAAAAAAAATTATTATGCTTGATCAGGCCGAAACGCCTTTGCATAGTTTGTCATTAGAAATTTTAAGTAAAGACAAGGATGTTGCTATCAGAAATGTAATTGCAGATATTCGTAATTATGATTCGCTCGAAAAAGTGTTTAATACCTTTCAGCCGCAAGTAGTTTATCATGCAGCTGCTTACAAGCACGTTCCGTTAATGGAAGAGAATCCTTCTCAAGCTATTTTTACCAATGTTATGGGTACTAAGAATTTAGCTGATTTGTCTAAAAAATTTAATGTAGAACACTTTGTGATGATTTCTACCGATAAAGCGGTTAACCCATCTAGTGTTATGGGTGCTAGTAAACGAATTGCAGAGATGTATGTACAATCACTCCATTTTATGAATGCCAATCGGTCATCCAAGCAAACCAAATTTATTACGACTCGTTTTGGTAATGTTTTGGGCTCAAATGGCTCTGTAGTGCCGTTGTTTACTAAACAAATTCAGGAAGGCGGACCTATTACTATTACCCATCCTGAAATTATTCGTTACTTTATGACTATTCCGGAGGCTTGTCAACTTGTATTGGAAGCCGGAGCAATGGGTAATGGAGGTGAAATCTTTATTTTTGATATGGGTAAGCCTGTCAAGATTATTGATTTGGCAAAAAAGATGATTCGATTAGCAGGATTTACACCTGATAAAGACATTAAGATTAAGATTGTAGGCCTTCGACCGGGCGAAAAATTATATGAAGAACTATTGAATAATTCTGCTAAAAACCTGCCTACACATCATGAAAAGATTATGATTGCCGAAGAAATTTGCAAGGAATTTAACAAGTTGACTGATGAAGTGGAGGATTTAATTATTTTATCGCACTTAAAGACCAATGATAAAATTGTATCCAAAATGAAAAAAATTGTTCCTGAGTTCAAAAGCATGAACTCCGTTTTTCAAGAATTGGATACTTAATAAAGCATTTTTTATAATCAAGCCTATTTTAAACCTATCTTTGTCAAGATTTTTTTACATTATTTATGAAAGTTAAATTTTTATTATATTTGAGTATTGTCCTTTTGATGATATCTTGTGCTTCTAAAAAGAAAATGATATACCTACAAGGTATTGAAGAATCTTCTACTACTGAAATTGTTCGGTATGAACCAAAAATTCAATTGGACGATTTAATTTATATCAACGTATCATCAGAATCCATTGAAGCAGCAGCTCCCTTTAATTTGAGAGGAAATGCAGAACAAGTTGTTGGTGGAAATGCAGTTCAGTTTAGTAGTTATTTAGTTGATAATCAAGGAGAAATTAATCTGCCCATTATTGGTATTATCAAAGCAGCCGGTTTAACCAAAACGGAGTTACATGATTTATTAAAAATTAAATTGGAGGAATATTTAAAAGATCCTATTCTAGTTGTTCGGGTTATTAACTTTAAAGTTACGGTAATGGGTGAAGTTAAAAATCCGGGTAATTTTCCAATTAACTCTGACCGATTAACTATTATGGAAGCTTTGGCACAAGCTGGTGATTTAACTCCGGTAGCAAACCGTGAAAACGTCTTGGTCGTTAGAGAAGAATCCGGCATTAAATCCTATTACCGAGTTAACTTAACAGATTCTGAGTTACTTAAATCGCCTATTTATTATTTAAAACAAAACGATTTAATTATAGTTGAACCTCGATTTACTAAACCTGAGTCTTCTGTTATTGGAGCCAACCTTCCTTTGACTTTATCCGTTATTAGTTTGTTATTAACACTTACCATATTAGCTACCCGATAAGTATGCAAAATTTACCTTTACCCTCTAACGATTCTAATCAAAATAGTGTTAACATTAAAGAGCAACTATTTATTTATTTGTCCTATTGGAAGTGGTTTGTACTTGGGGTTTTGTTGTGTTTGATTGGTGTATATTTTTATTTGCGTTATTCAGTACCAGAATATGGAGTGAATGCAACGATTTTAATAAAAGATGAGAAAAAAGGTGGATCCAGTGAGCTTTCAGCTTTTAGTGATTTGAATATTTTTGCAGGAAAGAACAATGTTGACAACGAAATAGCTATTTTAAAATCTAAATCGCTTTCACGAGGTGTTGTTGAAGAATTAGGCTTAGATTTAACCTATTACGTTGAGGGACGTGTAATTAATCCGGAATTATATAAAGATTTGCCATTACGAATAGCATTTCAAGAGAAATCCAAACGATACAATTCAATTGATACCTCATTTATTATTTCTCCAATTTCAAATGAAAAGTTTAAACTATTCGATTTTAATAAATCCAACGGTAATGAATATGCTTATGGACAACCGGTAAAAAACGGCTTAGGTATTTTTACCGTTGAGAAAGTAGCTGATTTTAGTAGTTTTGATAATGATGTTTTTATCATCAAATCTAAATTGGTTAACAAAGCTAATGAATACAGTAATCGTGTTCAAGTTATCAATCAAGATAAAACGAATGTTATCCAACTTAGTATTGTTGATAAAGTAGAGCAAAAGGGGATTGATTATATTGATATGTTGATTCAAAAATATAATGAAGATGCCGTAGCTGATCGAAACCAAATAGCCAAATCAACGGAAAAATTTATTAATGAACGTCTGGAAATAATCACAAGTGAGTTAGAGGGTGTAGAAAAAAATGCAGAAACGTTCAAGAAAGAGAACCGATTGACTAATTTAGAAGAAGATGCTTCTTTAAATTTAAGTAGTGCTTCAGAATATGAAAGATCTGTTGTGGATACTGAAACTGACATTAGTATATTGAATGAATTATTGAATTCTGTTTCAACTTCTGATTCTCAAGAATTGGTTCCTTCGATTTATTTACCTAACAACCCCGCAGCCGGTTTAATTGAGCAGCATAATAAATTGATTCTTGAGCGTCAACGTTTGCTTAAAAGCGGTACCACCGCTAATCCTCAAGTAAAAAACATTGATAAGCAATTAGCAAGTTTGAAGTCTAGCATTGTTGATGGCTTAAAAAGTCAATTAGCTACGCTTCGCATTACTAAAAATAATTTGGCTCGTCAGGAAAGTCGTTACAATAACAAAGTTGGACGAGTACCTACAATTGATAGAATTTTCAAAGGTATTTCCAGACAACAACAAATTAAAGAATCGCTTTATTTGTATTTACTGCAAAAGCGTGAAGAAACTGCTATTTCTCTTGCTGTTACTTCTCCTAAGGCTAAAATTATTGATTCCGCTTTTGCAACTGGACAAGTTTCACTAAATAGAAAGATTTTTTATCTAGGAGCAATTGTCCTTGGTTTGTTGATTCCTTTTGGTGTCATTTATTTGATGTTTTTATTTGATACTAAAATTAAAACGCGTCAAGATATTGAAGGTAAAGTTGCAATACCTATTCTGGGAGATATTCCAAAATCCGATTCAAGTGATCAGATTATCAAAGCGAACAGTAGGTCAAGCTCCGCAGAGGCGATCCGAATTGTGCGTACCAACTTAGAATTTATTTTATCACATGTTCCTGAGGATAAGTGTAAAACCATTTTTGTGACCTCTTCTATTCCTAAAGAAGGAAAAACATTCGTATCTATTAACTTGGCCACAACTATTGCCCTTTCTGGTAAAAGAGTTTTACTGATTGGACTTGACATAAGAAACCCTAAATTAGAGCAATATGTCCAGTTGCCTTCCAAAGGTTTAACAAACTATCTGACCAAGAATAATGCAGATATAAACGATTATATAGTAAAGTTGGATGGTTATGAAAATTTTTATGCTTTGCCGTCCGGAGTTATTCCTCCAAATCCTGTTGAATTGTTAATGAATGATAAGTTAAGTGAGCTATTTGAAAAGTTAAAACAAGAGTATGATTATATTGTTGTTGATACTGCTCCAGTAAGTATGGTTACTGACACTTTACTTGTTGCTAAAAATGCAGATGCCTTTATTTATGTTATGCGTGCCAACTATTTGGATAAACGCATGTTGAAATTTGCAGATGGACTTTATAAAGACAAAAAACTTCCTAATATGGCCATAATATTAAACGATACCGATTGGAAAAAGACCTACGGTTATGGTTATGGCTACGGTTATGGCTACGGTTATGGATATGGAGAAGAAGTGGAAGTGAAGCCTTGGTATAAAAAACTATTTGACTCAAAGAATAAATAATTGATTATTTTGTATTGCTTCCAACAATGGCTTTTCTTCCTTGATGATTAAACGGTTATCAAAGCTTTGCACATGGTTGAGGTGATGTACATCTGAGCCTACAAATTCAATCATGTTATTTGAAAGTAACTTCTGTGCCGTTCTAGCCACATTTTCACCATAATAACCGGTTACAGAGAGTAAATTTAACTGAAATAAACAGCCTGCTTTTCGTAGTTTGTGATAAGCATCAAAATTATTATGATAAAAAAAATAACGTTCCGGGTGAGCTAAAATGGGTTTATAACCGGCAACTTGAATATCAAAAATGATGTCTAATAATTGTAACGGTGGGTTTAAATAGGACATTTCTACCAAAATGTAGAAATCTTTAAGTGTCAATAATTTTTCTTTTTGTAAAAGTTCTAAAAAGTAGGTATCCATCATGTACTCAGCTGATGCTTTTACTACTTTTTTATTTGAATTTTCTATTAAATAATTGTTTAATGATTTTTCACCTTCTTTAATTGTTTGATGCGTGTTATTCCAAAGATTATGAATAATATGAGGAGTAGTTATGAATTGATTGAATCCAATTTTTTCTAATTCGGTTATTAACTTTATTGCATCTTCAGATGTTTTAGCCCCATCGTCAATTCCTGGAATGAGATGCGAATGAATATCTGTAAAATTATCAGGAATTAAGTCTTTGAGGACCGATTTTTTTTTACTAAAGAAAATCAAAATAAAAAAATTAAGAATAGTTATAAAAAAACCCCTTTTGTAAGGGGTTTGTATTATTCTGCTTTTTGGGTTCGTTTATTCAAATAATAAAATGCGAACAAAATGCTTATTATCGCTAACCATATAAGCTTTCCATCGATTGGTGCTGCTGGTGTATCGTCGCCTTCTAATCCACCGTTACCATCATCGTCACCAGGTTGTGCAAAAAGAACGAAATCAGACAATAATAAGAATGTAAGAATGTAAATTTTGTAAATACTTTTCATAGAATCAATTTAATAAGTTGCAAATATATAAATCATTTTCTGAAAAATATCGATTAAAAGCACTTTTTGTTAAAAAAATGATGTAAAATTAATTCTACATTAACAATTAAAAAATTCTATAATCTATTCCATCTCAGATGTAAAGAACATTTTTACATTTGGAAATTTGCTTTGAGTCATTTGAATCGTAAATTCGGAATCTGCCAAAAAAACTAATTGACCAAATTTGTCATGAGCTAAAAATTTCTGTTTTATTCGTCTGAATTCTGCAAACTCTTCACTTTTTGGATCTTGCGGTCTTATCCAACATGCTTTGTGAGCAGGAAAATTTTCATACGAACATTTTGCTCCGTATTCATGTTCCAATCGGTATTGTATCACTTCGTATTGTAGTGCTCCAACTGTTCCAATAATTTTTCGGTTATTCATTTCTAAGGTAAACAGCTGAGCAACACCTTCATCCATTAATTGGTCAATTCCTTTTTCCAATTGTTTAGACTTCATCGGATCCGCATTGTTGATGTATCTAAAGTGTTCCGGAGAAAAACTCGGTACCCCTTTAAAATTCATTATTTCTCCCTCAGTTAACGTATCACCAATTTTGAAGTTACCTGTGTCATGCAAACCTACAATATCTCCCGGATAAGAGATGTCTACAATCTCTTTCTTCTCTGCAAAAAAGGCGTTCGGACTCGAAAACTTTAAACTTTTATTCAATCGCACATGCGAATAAGGTTTGTTTCGCTCAAATGTTCCCGAAACAATTTTTATAAAAGCCAATCTATCTCTGTGTTTTGGATCCATGTTGGCATGAATTTTAAACACAAATCCCGACATTTTTTGTTCTGTTGGTTCAACCAAACGTGTATCTGAATGTTTTGGTCGGGGAGAAGGAGCAATTTCTATAAAACAATCCAACAATTCGCGAACACCAAAATTATTTAAGGCCGAACCAAAAAATACAGGTTGCAAATCACCTTCCAAATATTCTTCTCGTGAAAAAGGAGGATATACTTCATCTATCAATTCCAGTTCTTCTCTAAGTTTTATTGCTGCTTTTTCGCCAACAATTTTATCTAATTCCGGATTATTTATATCGGAAAAAGCAATCGTATCTTCAATGTTTTTTCGGCTATCACCACTAAAAAGGTTGATGTTCTTTTCCCAAAGATTATAAATTCCTTGAAAATCATAGCCCATCCCGATTGGAAAACTCAACGGCGTAACTCTAAGTTTGAGTTTTTTTTCCACTTCGTCCATCAAATCAAAGGCATCTTTTCCTTCTCGGTCTAATTTATTGATAAAAACAATCATCGGAATGTTACGCATACGGCAGACTTCTACCAATTTTTCAGTTTGTTCCTCAACCCCTTTTGCAACATCGATTACCACAATCACACTGTCCACTGCCGTCAAGGTTCTAAACGTATCTTCAGCAAAATCTTTGTGACCGGGCGTGTCTAAGATGTTAATTTTCTTGTTTTTATAATTGAATGCAAGAACTGAGGTAGCCACAGAAATTCCACGTTGACGTTCAATTTCCATAAAATCGGAGGTAGCTCCTTTTTTAATTTTGTTGTTTTTAACGGCACCAGCTTCCTGAATCGCTCCACCAAAAAGCAACAGTTTTTCTGTTAAGGTTGTTTTTCCGGCATCGGGATGCGAAATAATTCCAAAAGTTCTTCTTCGCTTGATTTCTTCTGTAAAACTCATATCTCTTTTTAAAAGGTTTGCAAAAATACTATTTCTTAACCAAAAAAGTATAAACATTTCTCGTTAATAAATTTTTGTTAATAGTAGCAGCTATACTTGTATAATGTATCTGAATTGTTAATTTTGTGGGTTGCAATAGGTGAAACTATGGCTAATTGGTATAAATCTTAAATTAAATTTTTTGAAAATGAATAAAAAACATTTTTATCTGGGAATTTCAATTCTTTTTTCTGTTTTTGCTTTCGCACAAGCTCCAAAAAAAGTACTTTTTACAGTTGATGAAAATCCTTATTATACGGATGAATTTGTTCGTGTTTACAACAAAAACTTAGATTTGGTTAAAGATGAATCCCAAAAAGATTTAGATCACTATTTAGAACTTTTTGTGGGTTACAAATTAAAAATCAACAAGGCCAATAAATTAGGCTTACAGAATAATACTAAATACCAAAACGAATTAAAATCATACCGCACACAACTTTCAAAAAATTATTTAACCGATTCTAAAGTCACCAAAGAGCTTCTTGAAGAAGGTTATGTTCGTTCTTTAAAAGAAATCAAAGCCTCTCACATATTGTTAACCGTTGATGAAAATGCAAAGCCGGAAGATACGTTAGCTGTTTTTAAACAAATTATGGATTTGAAAAAAAGAGCTGATAACGGCGAAGATTTTGGTGAGTTAGCTCAGAAATTTTCACAAGATCCAAGTGCTAAAGAAAATAAAGGCGATTTGGGTTATTTTTCTGCTTTCCGAATGGTTTATCCTTTTGAATCGGCTGCTTACAACACTAAAGTTGGCGAGATTTCAAACCCGGTTAGAACTCGATTTGGTTATCACTTAATTAAAGTAAGCGACATTCGTAACAACAGAGGTGATGTTACCGTTGCTCACATTATGTTGATGAATCCTGCAGAAGGAAATACAGATGAATTAGAAAAAAATAAAACTACTATCAACGAAATTTATACTAAAATTCAACAAGGTGAAGAATTTGAAGCGTTGGCAAAACAATTTTCGCAAGACAAATCTTCTTCGGCTAAAGGTGGCCTTTTAAATCGTTTTGGTTCAGGGCAATTGAGTTCGGAAGAATTTGAAACTGTTGCTTTTTCATTGCAAAAACCAAATGAAATTTCTAAACCATTTCAATCTCAATTTGGATGGCATATCATGAAATTGATCGAAAAGCATCCTGTAAAAACATTTGAAGAAGCAAAAGCGGACATGGAAACCAAAATTAGCCGTGACGAGCGTTCCAGAAAAATTACTGAATCGTTGAACGAAAAATTGAGAGCTAAATATACGGTTAAACGCAATGAAGCTTTATATACTAAAATCAAAAAAGCAGTTACGGATAAATTTTATGAATCGGCATGGGAATTGCCTTCTGATACAAAACCATTTGATGGAGAGTTCATCTCATTCGGAAAAATCAAAATACCGGGAACTCAGTTTTTAAACTATCTTCTTTCCCAACAAAAAAATCCTAATCAACCAAAACCTGTTGCAAAATTGGTCGATTTCCATTATTCAAATTTTGTTGATTCTCAATTAAATCAATACTATAACGATAATTTAGAAAATGAATTTCCTGAATTTGCCGCTGTTATGGAAGAATACCGTGATGGTTTGTTGCTTTTTGATTTGATGGAAAAGGAGATTTGGGAAAAATCGAAAACCGATACATTAGGATTAGAAGCATTCCACAAGGCAAACAGTGGTAAATATATGTGGAAAAAACGGTATGATGTGTTAGTCATTTCTTCAACAAAAGCCGATATTGCTAAAAAAGCTCATAAGCTTATAAAACAAGGAAAAAATATAGACGAAATAAAAACCGCTTTAAATACAAAGGGTGTTATCAATATTATGGCTACATCCGGTGTTTTTGAAGAAGGAAGCGAAACGTTGCCTAAAACAATTCCGTTTATTAAAGGACTTTCTGATGTTGTAAAAGAAGACAATTATTATTACGTTGTTCAAGTGAATGATGTAAAAGAAGCCGGTGCAAAATTATTAGAAGAATGCAAAGGAAGAGTAATTAATGATTATCAACAGTATTTAGAAGAAAACTGGGTTGCCAATTTGAAGCAAGAGTTTAACGTTTCTATTAATAAAGATGTGTTTGAAGAAGTGAAAAAGCAAATTAAGAAATAATGAATAAACTTTGGGCCATTGTTCTGCTGTATTTTGTTTTTACTTCCTGCTCGTATTTCAAGCCTGAAGAAAAACCTCAAGCAGTAGCAAGAGTGGGTGAGAGTTATTTGTTTAAAAGTGATTTGGTTGATTTGGTTTCGGAAGAAACATCAAAAGAAGACAGCATAACAATCGTTCATAATTTTATAGATCGTTGGGCAACACAAACCTTGCTCATTAAAGCGGCAGAACTAAATATCGATAAAGAACAACAAGAAGAATTTGATAAGCTAATTCAACAATATAAAGTAGATTTATATACAAAAGCTTATTTAGAGCAAATTGTTAAACGAGAGGTAGATACTGTGGTTTCTAATACTGAAATTAAATCGTATTACGACGAAAATAAAGAAAATTTCAGAACAAATGGATCACTAATTCGATTGCGATATATCAATCTGCCCAAAGATCATCCTAAGTTTGAATTGATAAAAGGGAAGTTTTTTGATACTAAAAAAAGTGATAAAAAATTTTGGGAAACCTATCAGTTACAATTTAAAAGTTCTGCTCTAAATGATTCTGTTTGGGTAGAAATGAATCAGATTTATAAAAAATTACCTTTTATTACTCCTGATAATAGAGAAAATTATATTGTGGAAGGAAAAGCAATTCAACAACCGGATTCACTCAACGTCTATTTTGTAAAAATTAGAAATGTGATAGATAAGAATGAAATTAGTCCGTTTGATTATGTAAAACCAACCATAAAGGAGTTAATTATAAACAAAAGAAAACTAGATTTAATTAAAAAATTTGAGAAGGAAATCACTGATGATGCTATTAAAAACAACAAATATGAAATTTATAAATAAAATTGCAATACCCTTTACTTTACTGGTTTCTTTTGCATTTTCAAGCGTGGCACAAGAAATTATTTCTGAAGAAACACCTGTAAAAAAGGATACTGTTGAACCTTTTAAAAGAAAGAAAATCGACGGAATTATTGCCACCGTTGGTGAATATATTATTTTGGATTCAGACATTGATATGGAATATGTTGAACTTTCCAGTCAAGGTATTTCTGTTGAAAACGTTTCAAGATGCGAATTGTTAGGAAAATTAATGGAAGATCGTCTGTATGCTCATCAAGCATTGCAAGACAGTACCATTGTGGTAAAAGATTCTGAAATAAACAATATGATGGAAGAGCGTATAGGTTATATGCTTGGCCAAATTGGTTCCATGGAAAAAATGTTAAAGTTTTATAACAAAAAGAATGAAGAAGAATTTCGTTCGTTCTTTTTTGATGTGTTAAAACAAAACAAACTTTCCTCGGAAATGAGAAATAAAGTGGTGGACGAAGTTGAAATCACCCCAGAAGAAGTGCGGACATTTTTCAAAAAAATCCCAAAAGAGGATTTACCAACTTTTGGAGCAGAAATGGAGGTTTCTCAAATAGTTATTGAACCAAAAATTTCGCAAGAAGAAAAACAAAAAGTGATTGACAGATTAAATGAAATTAGAAATGATGTGTTAATCAATGGAGCCAGCTTTAGAACAAGAGCAGTGCTTTATTCAGAAGATCCGGGATCAAGATCAAGCGGAGGATTTTATAAAATGAATCGGAAAACACAATTTGTCAAGGAATTTAAAGAAGTAGCATTCAGTTTAAACGAAGGTGAAATTTCTAAACCATTTGAAACAGAGTTTGGTTATCATATCATTTTAGTTGAAAAAATCAGAGGTCAGGAAGTTGATTTAAGACACATTTTGCTATCTCCAAAAGTTTCAGATGATGCTTTAAAAGAAGCAAAAGACAAAGCTCAATTGGTTCGTCAACGAATTATGGATGGCGAATTAACTTTTGCTGATGCTGCCAGAACACTATCTGATGAAAAAGAAACCAGGGCAAATGGTGGAATTTTGTTAAATCCAAAAACAATGGATTCCAAATTTGAATTAACCAAAATGGATCCTGCACTTTACGGGCAAGTTTCAAACTTAAAAGAAAAAGAAGTTTCTGTGGCAATTTTAGATGAAGACCAAACCGGTAAAAAAAGATATAAATTGTTTATGGTTACCAACCGAATCGATTCGCACATTGCCGATTATGCAACGGATTATACCAAAATCAAAGATTTAGCTTTAAAAGAAAAACAATTTGAAGCTATTGGAAAATGGTCTAATGAAAAAATAATGGAAACTTATGTGAAAATTAACGGAGAATACCGAAATTGCCAATTCATGAACAACTGGATGAAAAAATAATCAATTACATTTCTTAAATCTATATACCATTCTCACTATGTCTGACGTAACTGCAATTCAAAATTTAGTTCAAAAAAGAAAAGACCTCAAACAGGAGATTTCTAAAATCATTGTTGGTCAAGACCTTGTGGTTGATCAAATTTTGTTGAGCATTTTTTCCGGAGGTCATGCTCTATTGGTAGGTGTTCCCGGTTTGGCAAAAACATTGATGGTGAATACCATTGCTCAGGCATTGGGATTAGATTTTAAGCGAATTCAGTTTACACCGGATTTAATGCCGTCTGATATTTTGGGAAGCGAAATCTTAGATGAAAACAGAACATTCAAATTCATTAAAGGCCCAATTTTTTCCAATATTATTTTAGCCGATGAGATTAACCGTACACCACCAAAAACGCAAGCGGCTCTTCTAGAAGCCATGCAGGAACGTGCTGTAACGATTGCCGGACATAACTATAAATTGAGTTTGCCTTATTTTGTATTAGCAACCCAAAACCCAATTGAGCAGGAGGGAACCTATCCATTACCGGAAGCTCAATTAGACCGTTTTATGTTTTCTATCAAGTTGGATTATCCGTCGTTTGCCGAAGAAGTTCAAGTAGTAAAAAGTACTACTTCGGATGATAAGCCGGTTGTAAATCCGTTGTTTACAGCACAGGAAATTATTGATTTTCAACATTTAATTCGTCGTATTCCGGTAGCAGACAATGTAATTGAATATGCTGTAACGTTAGTCACCAAAACACGTCCGGAAAGTAATTTAGCAACCGATTTTATCAAAAATTATATCGATTGGGGTGCAGGACCAAGAGCTTCACAAAACCTTATTTTGGCAGCAAAAGCTCATGCCGCTTTTAATGGTAAATTTTCACCGGATATCGAAGATGTTAAGGCTGTAGCCGAAGGAATTCTGCGTCACCGTGTAGTGAAAAATTATAAAGCCGATGCAGAAGGACTTACGATTGAAAAAATAATTGAAAAGTTATACTAAACCAACCCAAACTATTAATAAATGTTTGGACTCAACATCGAGCTGGAAAAAAGAGTTCCCGGGTTAGATTTAGCTCGAGCAATTGCCATTTCTTTGGTTGTCTTTTCGCATTCGTTATGGATTAGTGAAAATTATCATCCTTACATTAAATGGTTTATGAATTTTACAGCAACCATTGGTGTTGAAATATTTTTTGTCATTAGTGGATTTTTAATTGGAAAAATTGTCTATCGAATCATTCAAAAGGACGATTTTTCATTTAAAGATGTAGGAGAGTTCTGGAAACGCAGATGGTTTAGAACACTTCCCAATTACTATCTTGTTCTAATTATAAACATCATTCTTTGGTATTTAATCTATGGAAAAATCCCTGAAAAGATAGGATTGTATTTCGTTTATCTTCAAAACTTTTTCTCTCATTCTCCCGACTTTTCAAGAATATCATGGAGTTTGTCGGTAGAGCAGTTTTGTTATATTCTCGGACCGGTTTTACTTTATTTGATGATTCGTTTTTTTCCAAAATTAAATCGAAAAAAATTATTTTTATGGGTTACGTGTTTCATCATAACCGTTGTAGTTTTAATCCGATTTTGGTTTCATTCAACGCATGAATTGGCTTCAATTTATGAATGGAATGAAAACCTCAGAAAAGTATCAGTCTATCGATTGGATGCAATTTATTATGGGTTTTTGGCTTTTTACCTTTATGTAAATTTCCCCATAAATCTAACCGTGAATAAGTTGCTTTTTACAATTGGCATGTTGGGCATATTCACGCTTCATCTGTTTATTTTCTATTGGGGAATTACGTTTGAAACAAATCCGGGTTTTTTTAATATCTTTTACTTATCTCTAAATTCCGTTGCCATTTGTTGTTTAATGCCTTTTTTGTTTACGATTAAAATTCAATCAGCATGGGTTTTAAAAATCATTACTTTACTCAGTCTTTTGTCGTACAGCATTTATTTGTTGCATTACACAATCATTTTGCATAGTATGAAAGTTTTAGTTCCTTCCGATAATTTAACAGGTATTCCGTTATTGACTTACACCTTAACGTATTGGTTTTTTATCATTGTCTTTTCGTATTTATTGTATCGCTTTTTCGAAAAACCAATGACTAATTTGAGAGATAGAAAATAATTATTTAAATTTAGAATTCACTATCAAATCCATTTCTTCATCATAAAAAAACAAAAACATACTTCCCATCATATCTTGCTCCTCTTTTGACGTATTGTTTACCTCCAATACAATTTCATATTCCTGATTTTCATACAACCAAATGCCTTCTTTAGAAGTAAAATTTTCAATGTTGGTTAAGCCAATACTGTTTTTATGATTAGTAACTTCGCTCACAAAAACAGGTTTTTGAGTTGTTTTATTAAACAACATAATTCGTGTGGCAAACGGGTGAACATGAATGGCAGCAGCATGCAATCGCAAACTGTCTTTGGTTTCTAATTGATGATTAATTCCACTTCGATACGTGTTTTTGCCTATCGGAATCACCCAATGGCCGGATAACTTATTACCACTTCCATCGTTATAACTATGGTTTTTGGTTTCAACCGGAATACAAAAATCGGCACCGGGATCAATCGGACTTTTATACGGATCATATTTGTCATACGGCAACATGATGAAAGCCGTTTTGCTCATCAACGGTTTAATATTTTTATCATCTTCATAAGTGATAGAAACTTTGTGCTTCACTTTGTAATACGCATCTTTTATATTGTGATTCAATGTTTGCGTAGTCACAAAAAGCAAATCATTACCTTTCATCGGCACACCGTAACCTTCCGGAAATTCAAATGTTTCCATGCCATGCGAAAGCGAAGTTAGTCTCGGATATTGTTTGCCTATCCGATTTTCTAATCCAAAATTGGAATAATATTTCGAATCATTCATATCCACATTCATGTGACAAATAAAATCATTCGACATCTTTTCGCCGGTTTTTGCATCTTGTGCAATCACTTTAAATCCGGTAATCCACAACAAAGTAGAATCCTGCGAAAGCATGACATAATTGGATGCTTTTGGTCCTTCCATCGATTTATAAATATCGTCCACAATAAATGTTGGTGATAGCATTTTATACTCTTTTGAACTATTTTCCACCTGCCAATCGTTATCAACCAAACCTGTTTTGTGCAACAAAGTTGTCTTAACAATCGCTTTATGACGGGTTGATAATTGGGTATACCATATCACTCCACCAACATTAGTAAACAATACTAAGAGTGCTAAAATTTTATATATCTTTGTTCTTCGCATGACCGCAAATTTAAGTATTTCTATGATTGATAATCAAATTGTTGCGTCTAAAAGAATTTTCGGATTAGATTTTCTCAGGTCATTGTCAATTTTATTGGTGCTTTTCTCCCATATTTCTTGGATTTATCAATCTGATGGCATTATTGGAAAAATGCAAGATTTCTCAGGTTTAATTGGAATTGAGCTGTTTTTAATGTTGAGCGGTTATTTGGTAGGAAGCATCATTTTAAAACAATTCTTAACCCAACAATACACGTTTAAAGAAGTCGGCAATTTTGTAAAAAGGCGATTATTCAGAATTTTACCAAGCTATTATCTCATTCTGCTTGTCAACATACTTATTGCTCTTCTTGTCGGACTTTCCATTTCTAATTGGTGGAAGTATTTTTTATTTGTTCAGAATTTTTCAACCCCAATTCCGTCTTTGTTTCCGGAATCATGGAGTTTGCCAATCAAAGAATTGAGTTATGTTTTGGTTGTGTTGATTCTTTTTGCTTTTGCGAAACAGATTGCTTTACACTTTAGAAAATCTTTTTTTTTATGGATTGTATATGGATTATTGATGCTTTCTGTGATTTTGAAAATTATTTATCATATTGAAAACCCTTCTTTTTCATTGCTAAAATGGACTGCAGAAGTTCGTTCAGTGGTTATTTATAGAGTTGATTCGGTGATGTTTGGCATTTTATTCGGTTATTATTATGCTGAATACAAAGAGTTTTTTCAACAAAAGAGTTTCTTACTACTGTGGATGGGAATTTTGCTAATGCTCTTTTTCATTGTTTTACTCTTGTTTTTTAATTTGAATACACTCGCCTGGTTTTGGAATATTGTTGCTCTACCATTCATTTCGTTGATAGTATTGTGCTTTTTACCTTCTCTACTTTTATGGAAAAAGGCTTCGGAAAAACTTAGTAAAATAGTTACGTTTTTGTGTAATTTATCGTATTCTGTTTATTTAATTCATTACAGTATTGTGCTGTTTTTGATGAAATATTTTATCGATACGAGTTCTTTTTCATTAATTCAATTGCATATCTTTACGCTAGTTTATCTGCTGATAACGTTCACGTTGGGTTACTTTTTTTATACTTATTTTGAAAAACCAATCAATACTTTCAGAGTATCCAATTTTAAACTAAATGGAAAAAAGATCTTCAATCGATAACATTTTTGGATTAGATTTGATGCGAACAATTGCTATTTTGATGGTTTTGTTCGGACATTCTTTATCGATTTATCCACCTAATCAAAGTTTGATTTATCAAACAGGTATATTTTTCGGTTTTTTAGGAGTAGAAGTTTTTTTTGTTTTAAGCGGTTTCTTGGTGGGAAGGATTTTATATCAGATATATGTTGATGATGATTTTTCGATTAAAAAAGTGCTTGGGTTTCTCAAACGAAGAAGCTTCCGAATTTTGCCAAACTATTATTTAGTTCTGATTTTAAACATTATCATTAGTTTTATTGTTGGGTATGCCGTAGCCGATTGGTGGAAATATTTCTTCTTTCTTCAAAATTTCAGTTCAACGATGTTGCCATTTTTCCCGGAATCGTGGCCTGTTTCAATTGGTGTGTTTGCATTTTTACTACTTCTCATTGCTCTTTATCTCAAAACAGCCATTGTGAAGCCCAGCAATAAATCATTGTTTTTTCTTTTAGTCGTTTTAGGACTAACGTTATTCTTTGTTTTTACCAAAATTTATTATGCGTTTTCAACTTCAAATACAACTCTAAATCAGTGGAATTTAGCACTAAAAGCTTTGGTTATTTATCGTTTAGATGCTTTTTTTATCGGAGTTTTAGCCGCGTGGATTTCATTAAATTGTTTACCTTTTTGGAAAAAAATCCGTTTACCTTTTGCCTTTTTAGGAGTAATTTTATTTGGATTTATGTTTGTTGGCGTTGGTTTTTTTCAACTTACGATTGATCGATTTCCTCACTTTTGGAACATTTTCTATTTGCCACTAACTTCGTTGACTTGTCTATTATTTCTTCCGATTTTATCACAATGGAAATCAACATCATTCTCTTTTCTTCAAAAACCGATTATTTTTATTAGTTTGATTTCCTATTCCATTTATTTGCTTCATTATGGTGTAATTCTTCAGTTGCTTCAATTTTATTTCCCAACGGATGATCTTTCAATGAATCAATTGCATTTGTTTTCACTTTGTTATTTTCTAATTACATTTTTATCGGCTACATTATTGTACAAATTCTTCGAAAATCCACTGCGAAAATTGAGTGATAAGTAAAAAACTCATCGAAAGTAGCTGATTTGAAGAAGTTTTTCAGTATTGATTTTGCGATATTGATAATTTAGGTTTCTAATTTTGCCATATTTGTATTTTAATGGCTGAATATTGCTTTTTGTTGAAAATAATGTCTAAAAAACAGAATTTCTGTAAAAAATGATTTCTAAAAGATATATTTCACTAATAATTTTACAATGTTCTAACGTTTTCGTAAATTCGCACCACAAACAAATAACACTTATTTATTATGGCATTTGATATAGAAATGATTGAAAAGGTCTATGCTAATCTAGCCGATCGTGTAGAAAAAGCACGTGAGTTAGTTGGAAGACCGCTCACCTTATCAGAAAAGATTTTATATTCTCACCTTTGGGAAGGCACTCCAACCCAAGCATTCACAAGAGGAAAAGATTATGTTGATTTTGCACCGGACCGTGTAGCGTGTCAAGATGCAACTGCTCAAATGGCGTTATTGCAATTCATGCATGCCGGAAAAAGCAAAGTAGCTGTGCCAACAACCGTTCATTGCGATCACTTAATTCAAGCTAAGGTTGATGCAAAAACCGATTTGGCTCGTGCAAAACAACAAAGCAATGAAGTTTTTGATTTTCTTTCTTCTGTATCCGATAAATACGGAATCGGATTTTGGAAACCTGGAGCAGGAATTATTCACCAAGTAGTTTTAGAAAATTATGCCTTTCCGGGTGGAATGATGATTGGAACCGATTCACACACTGTAAACGCAGGTGGATTAGGAATGTTAGCCATCGGAGTAGGTGGTGCTGATGCCGTAGATGTAATGTCAGGCATGGCATGGGAATTGAAATTTCCAAAATTAATTGGAGTAAAATTAACCGGAAAATTATCAGGTTGGACAGCTCCAAAAGATGTAATTTTAAAAGTAGCCGGAATTCTTACTGTAAAAGGAGGAACCGGAGCTGTTGTTGAATATTTTGGAGAAGGTGCAACGGCAATGTCGTGTACCGGAAAAGGAACGATTTGTAATATGGGTGCAGAAATTGGTGCAACTACATCAACCTTTGGTTATGATGCTTCAATGGATCGCTATTTACGTTCAACGGGAAGACCGGATGTGGCTGATGCTGCCAACAAAGTAGCTCAACATTTAACGGCTGACCCTGAAGTTTATGCTAATCCGGAACAGTATTTTGATCAAGTAATCGAAATCAATTTATCGGAATTAGAACCACATTTAAACGGACCTTTTACACCGGATTTAGCCACGCCAATTTCTAAAATGAAAGAGGAAGCCATTAAAAACAATTGGCCTTTACGAATTGAAGTAGGATTGATTGGATCTTGTACAAACTCATCTTACGAAGATATTGCTCGTGCGGCTTCATTGGCCAAACAAGTAGCTGATAAAAATCTAAAAACTAAAGCTCAATTTACGATCACACCGGGTTCTGAAACTGTCCGTTATACGATTGAACGTGACGGATTTATTGATACATTCGATAAAATTGGTGCAACGGTTTTCGCTAATGCGTGCGGTCCATGTATCGGAATGTGGGATAGAGAAGGAGCAGAGAAAGAAGAACGTAATACAATCGTTCATTCATTCAACCGAAACTTTTCTAAACGTGCTGATGGAAATCCGAATACGTTAGCTTTTGTTGGTTCTCCTGAGTTGGTTACCGCTTTGGCAATTGCCGGAGATTTAGGATTTAATCCGTTAACAGATACGTTAATTAATGAAGATGGAGAAGAAGTAAGACTAGATGAACCAACCGGAGACGAATTACCTCCAAAAGGTTTTGATGCGGAAGATCCGGGTTATCAAGCTCCTGCCGAAGATGGTAGCGGAGTGCAAGTAGCGGTGAGTCCAACTTCAGAACGTTTACAATTGTTGGAGCCATTTTCTCCTTGGGATGGAAAAAATATCACAAACGCAAAATTATTAATCAAAGCATTCGGAAAATGTACAACCGATCACATTTCGATGGCGGGTCCTTGGTTGCGTTTCCGTGGTCATTTGGATAATATTTCAAATAACATGTTGATTGGAGCTGTGAATGCTTTTAATCAAAAAACAAATTCTGTTAAAAATCAATTAACCGGTGAATATGATGCGGTTCCTGCGGTGCAAAGAGCTTATAAAGCGGCCGGAGTTCCTTCAATTGTTGTGGGAGATCACAATTACGGAGAAGGTTCGTCAAGAGAACACGCAGCTATGGAACCTCGTTTCTTAGGTGTAAAAGCAGTTTTAGTAAAATCATTTGCTCGTATTCACGAGACGAATTTGAAAAAACAAGGAATGTTGGCGTTAACATTTGCGAATGAAGCAGATTATGACAAAATCCAAGAAAATGATACTATCAATTTTGTCGATTTAGTTAGTTTCACGCCAGGAAAACCATTGACATTAGAATTCGTTCATGCTGATGGAAGTAAAGATGTGATTATTGCCAATCATTCCTACAACGAAAGCCAAATTGGTTGGTTTGTTGCCGGATCTGCTTTAAATTTAATTGCAGCTGCCGGAAAAGCTTAAATTTTAAAATGCCATTTTATAGAAAAACTCCTGAGCAATCGGGAGTTTTTTGTTTTATTGAGTAAAATTATAGGATTAAAACCCTATTTTCCATGAACCTCAACCATTCCGTTATGCCAAAAAACTTTGTCATAATAAAATTCAATACTAGTTAAGTTGTGTTTCTTTTTTATAAAACATTTGCCTACCACTTTTGCCTCTTTACCCAAAACGGTCACCACAGCATTGTGTTTAATTTTATTTTGTTGATAAAGCGAAAATATTTTTTGAGCAATGTCTTGACGAATTGTCATTTTAGCATTGAATGTACTCACGACTACTGTACCGGTTTTGGTTTTAGCAATCAATTCCATGCTATTCTGACCATGTTGATAGGCAACAGGCATCTTTTGTGCATACGACAAATTACAGGTGAATATCACCAGAAATAGTAGGTTTTTCATAATAGATTCTTGGGTTAAATCTGTAGTGTATTAACTCAAAAATCAAGAATCTATTGTTCTACTAATGAAATTTATTCATACGAAACAGAAATCAATTCATAATGATATTCCATCGCGTAAATTGTTTTTACACCGTGATTTGCATTTTCAAATAATGGAATTGGACTGACTAATTTTGGTAATTCAGCTTGAAAAACAACTACATTCAGTTGTTTGTTTCCGTCTTGTTCAGTTGTGTCATATTGTCCGATTGTATGTTCCTCATTTTGCCAAAGAATTTTATTTTTTTGGATAGATTTTAGTTGAGTCGTCGCATTTGAATTTATTTCCAGAAGTGAAAAATTATTTTTATAACTAAATTGGTGAGAACTGTTTAATCTGTTTTGTGGTAAATTAAATAGCTGATAAGCATAGTCTGTTTCCGGAGAACTATGATCGACTGAAAATAAAACTTTATTTTTTTTAACCTCAACCAATCCAAAAATAACAGTGTTGTTTTCTGTCATTTTTTTGGTAATTGTTTTTTTATGAAGCCTATTTAATTTTGAAAGCGGAGCAAAACCAATTATTGCTCCTGAGTTAGAAGAAACTTTTTCAAACTCTAAATCAGGAAACATCACTTTAAACTGAGTAGTGTCAGCATAAAATCCCTTTTCATCCAACCTGAAATTTGATTTTTTCAGATAGATAAATTTGATTTTTTGATATGATTTTGGTGTTGGCTGAATTTGACTAACTGCTAAAAACGGCATTATCAAAAAGAGTAGGAGCAGTAAAATGGATTTATTATTTTTCATTAGAAATATTTTATCTAAATGTATAAAAAAAATCCGCTTCAAACGAATGAAACGGATTTTTACAATTATATAACCTGATTAATAATAAGCGTATCGTTGCACTTTGGAAATATATTTCGCTAAACGAATTACTTGATGACTGTAACCAAATTCGTTGTCGTACCATACATATAGTACCACATTTTTTCCGTCGGCAGAGACAATCGTAGCATTACTGTCATAAATTGAAGGAGCATTTGTACCCACAATATCTGAAGAAACCAATTCATTATTAAGCGAATATTTAATTTGCTCCACCAATTGTCCTTCTAACGCATATTTTTTCATGATTTCATTTACTTCTTCTACCGAGGTTTCTTTGCTAACTTCCAAATTTAAAACCACCAACGAACCATTCGGAACAGGAACACGAATAGCATTTGAAGTTAATTTTCCGGCTAAACTTGGCAATGCTTTTGCCACAGCACTTCCTGCACCGGTTTCGGTAATTACCATATTTAACGCAGCAGCACGACCTCTTCGGTATTTGTTGTGCATGTTATCAACCAAATTTTGATCGTTTGTGTAGGCGTGAATGGTTTCTAAATGGCCTTTTACAACACCTAACGTATCTTCAACGGCTTTTAAAATAGGAGTAATGGCATTGGTTGTGCAAGAAGCCGCTGAAAAAATATCCACTTTATCCGGATTATGCTCTTTGTGGTTCACACCATACACAATATTTGGAACTCCTTTTCCGGGAGCAGTTAACAATACTTTTGAAGCTCCTTTGGAAATAAGATGTCTTTTTAACGCTTCTTCTGTGGTAAAAGCTCCGGTGTTATCAATAATTAAGGCATCTTCAATACCATAAGCAGTATAATCAATATCTTCCGGTGAATTGGCAGAAATAATATGAACCGTTGTTCCGTTGATTAGCAAAGCATTATTTTTAGGATCAGCTACGACAGAACCTTGAAAATCGCCGTGAACCGAATCATATCGCAGCAAAGAAGCTCTTTTTTCTAAAATTGTAGCATCATTTTTATCTCTTGTCACAATCGCACGAAGACGTAATTGATTTCCTTTTCCGGTCTTTGACATTAATTCTCTTGCTAATAAACGACCAATTCTACCAAAACCATATAAAACAACATCTTTCGGTTTAATTGAATTTGATTCTTTTGCTTTTCGCAATTTATCAATTACAAACGATTTGGTGTTGTGGTATTTATCATCTTCCAAATGATATTCATAAGTCAATTTACCAATATCTAATTTTGAAGGAGGTAAATCTAACGACAACATTTCTCTAGCAATTTCAACCGAGTCAAAAATTGAAATTGGTTTCCCAACAAATTCTCCTGCATATTCGTGCAAGTTTAAAATTTCAGATACATTTTTGTCTATCAATTGATTACGGAATAGAACGACTTCGATTGATTTGTCATACCATAAATCGCTGATGATTTTAATAAATTCTACCCCGGCTCTTCTGCGGTCTGCTTGAAACGAAAGCTCTTTTTCGTACAAAGAAGGATTGTTGTTCATACTTTAAAAATTAGTTGGTGTTGTAAAATTTTGTGCAAAAGTATAGATTTCAAACGTTTTCGTAAACTTTTTTGATGCTTTTTTTTAAATAAAAAAATCCTGCAAAATCAAAATCTGACTTTGCAGGACTACCTTAACTTTAACCTAATTTATAATATCACTCGCATTACTTGTCCGTTTCTGAGCATCAATTCAACACGAACGCCTTCTTTTTCAGTTTTGCTTCCTAATCCTCTCGAAATAGTTTCAACGTCAGTGGCTTTTACACCATCAATACTTAAAATAATACTTCCTTTTAATTCATCAGCATAAGGAGCCAATTTTTCATTCGTAATATCTTTGATTTTCACTCCTTGTTTTAATTTGAATCGCTGTTTATCGGCTGGTTCTAAATCTTCCAATTCCAATCCGTAAAATTCATAATTCAATAATTCTTTTTTGGTTAATTTAACGGGAATTACCAATTTTCTTCCATCACGATTCACTGTTACATTGATTTCATCATTAGGACGTTTCGTATTTACATAACCTGAAAGTTCTGCAAACGAAGTCACGTTTTGATTATCCAATTTTAAAATAACATCACCAGACTTGATACCCGCTTTTTCAGCACCGGAATTTTTTGTTACTTTATTCACATAAAATCCTTGTGATTCGGTAAGATTTAATTCTTTAGAAGCTGCACCATTCAATTCTCTTCCTTCAATGCCCAAAATTCCACGTTGCACATTTCCGTATTCCATAATATCTTCGATAATTTTTCTAGTAATATTAGAAGGAACTGCAAACGAATAACCTACATAACTTCCCGTATTAGATGAAATCATTGTATTGATTCCAACCAATTCTCCTCGAGTATTTACCAATGCACCACCACTGTTTCCGGGGTTTACAACTGCATCGGTTTGAATAAACGACTGAATTCCACTTGTATCTAAATTTCTGGCTTTCGCCGAAACAATTCCGGCTGTCACAGTAGAATTTAGGTTATATGGATTTCCGACTGCCAAAACCCATTCGCCCACTTTTACTTGGTCTGAATCTGCAAAAACGGCATAAGGTAATTTTTCATCCGTTTCCACTTTAAGCAACGCGATATCCATTTTGGAATCGGTTCCTATTAATTTTGCCGGATATGTTTTTTTGTTATTTAAGGTGATTTCTAATTCAGTTGCTCCCTGAATAACGTGATTATTAGTCACCACATAACCATCTTCTGAAATTATTACCCCAGAACCGGTCCCGATTTGCTGTTGTGGTTGACCACCTCGATTTCCATAAAAGAAATCTATCGGATTGTAAACAGTTCGATAAGAAACATTTTTAACGTGCACAACTTGGTTTAACGCTGAGCCGGCAGCTTCCGTAAAATCGACTGTTTCTGCCGAAAGGCCAACATTTTTAGTTGCAAACATCGGTGCGGTGGTTACGATGTTTTTGCTGGTTATTGAATCATCTTCAACAAATAATTTGTACGTTCCTAGCGTGATAACACCACTAAATAAGGATACTAAAAATAAATTGGTTACGTTTTTCATATTTAATCTAATTTTAGTTATTAATGTAAATTTATATGTTTTATTGTTTCGATAAATTAGGTTTAACGCTCTTTAACAGACCTTAACTTTTCTTTAAAATAATTGTACTTTTGTATTCTATAATTCTCAAAAATGACCATTCAATTTTTTAAATACCAAGGAACAGGAAACGACTTTATTATGATTGATAATCGTCAAGAAGTTTTCTCCAAAAATAATACCAAACTCATCAAACAGCTCTGCGACAGACGTTTCGGAATCGGTGCTGATGGGTTGATATTACTAGAAAATGACAAAATTTCAGATTTTAAAATGGTCTATTATAATTCGGACGGTAATGAAAGTTCGATGTGTGGAAACGGTGGCCGATGTATCGTGGCTTTCGCAAAGCAACTAAATGTTATTGATAATGAAACGACTTTTATAGCTGTGGATGGAGAACATTATGCCAAAATTTCAGTAGATGGAACAGTGGCACTTCAAATGAAAAATGTAGATGAGATAAAAATGGCTTCTGATTATGTTTTTTTGAATACTGGATCGCCACATCATATTACGTTAGTCGAAGATGTAAAATCGGTTCCAGTAAAAGAAATTGGTAGTCAAATTCGATACAGTGATTTGTATGGAAAAGCGGGAAGTAATGTCAATTTTGTGGAAGCAATTTCAGATACACTTTTTGCTGTTCGAACGTATGAGCGAGGAGTAGAGGATGAAACCTTATCGTGCGGAACAGGTGTTACAGCGGCAGCCATTGCGATGAATGCTATCGGGAAAACAACTTCCAACGAAATTTCATTGTTGGTTGAAGGTGGCGAATTGAAAGTTACTTTCAAAAAAGACGGAAATAATTACACAGATGTTTTCTTAATCGGACCGGCAACCTTTGTTTTTGAAGGGAAAATTGAATTAGCTACGATTTAATATGAGTACATTACAAGGAAAACAAGTCTATTTAAGAGCATTAGAACCCGAAGATTTGGAGTTTATCTATCGGCTTGAAAATGACACTTCTGTCTGGGAAGTCAGTCAAACGCAAACGCCATATAGTATGTTTTTGATTAAAAGTTATCTGGAAAATGCCCACAAAGATATTTACGAAGCTAAACAATTGCGTTTAGCTATTTGCAAAAATGAAACGTTTGAAGCCATTGGTTTGATTGATTTATTTGACTTTGATCCGAAAAATAGCCGAGCAGGAATTGGCATTGTCATCCAAAATCCCGAAGATAGAAGTTTAGGTTTTGGAAAAGAAGCTTTAGAATTACTCATTGCTTACGCGAAAAATTATTTGCACATTCATCAACTTTTTGCCAATATTTCAGTGACTAATTTGGCTAGTAAAACGTTATTTACGTCCTTTGGTTTTGAATTAATCGGAATAAAAAAAGATTGGATTTTTAGTGACGGAAATTATTCCGACGAAGCATTCTATCAATTAATTATAAAAAAATAATTTAGTAAAAATGAATTTTAAAAAGATAATCCTCTATATTTCCTTAGTGATTTTATTGGTAGTTGCTTATTTTGGTTTTAAAGTGTATCAAATTGTTTTTACCCCAAATACGAGTTTTTCGGAAGAAAAAGTAACTGTTTTTGTTCCAACAAATGCCAATTTTGAAGAAGTAAAAGCGATTATTTCTCCTTTTATAAAAGATATGGATAAGTTTGAAACCTTAGCCAACCGAAGAGGTTATGCCACCGAAGTGAAAGCCGGAAAGTTTGAACTAACCAAAAATATGAATACCAACTCCATTGTTTCTGCTTTGCGAAGAAGTGTTCCTGTTCGAGTAACCTTTAACAACCAAGAACGTTTAGAAAATTTTGCCGGACGAATTGCTTCGCAAATTGAAGCCGACAGTATTCAGTTATTGCAAGCGTTTAAAGACCCAAAATTTTTAGAAGAAAATGGTTTCACTGAAGAAACGATTTTTACATTGTTATTGCCGAACACATTTGAATTTTATTGGGATACTTCTGCCGAAAAATTCAGAAATCAAATGGCAAAAGAATATTATCGTTTTTGGAATGATGAACGAAAAGCCAAAGCTGAAAAGTTAGGATTAACGCCAATTGAAGTTTCTATTTTAGCTTCCATCGTTCACAAGGAAACTGCCAAAGTGGAAGAAAGACCTCGTGTCGCAAAAGTTTATTTAAATCGAATGGATATCGGAATGCCATTGCAAGCTGATCCAACTGTGATTTATGCATTTAAATTAGTATCAAATGACTTCAATCAATTAATTAAACGAGTGTATTACAAACATTTGGAAGTTGAATCTCCATACAATACCTATCGAAATGCAGGCTTGCCACCCGGACCTATTTTTATGGCAGATGTGAATGCCATTGATGCCGTTTTGAATCCGGAACAACACGATTTTCTATATTTCTGTGCCAGTGTTGAACGTTTTGGCTATCACGAATTTGCCACCACATTGGAACAACATAATGTAAATGCCAGAAAATATTCTGCTTGGTTAAATGCTCAAACTTCCGGCAACTAATTGAAAAATTCTGTTTTCATAGTTTTTATATTTTTTTTGCTATTTTCAAATAGTTCAGTTGCTCAATCGAGGTTGAATACTTTTTTAGAACCTTCCGATACACTGAATATAAAAAGGAGAAATTTAGTTATCGTTTCCGAATCAGTATTAACTTCTGCTGCTTTAATTGGATTGAATCAACTTTGGTATGCGGATTATGAAAAATCTTCTTTCCATTTTAAAAATGATAATGCTGATTGGCTTCAAATGGATAAAGCCGGTCACATTTATTCTTCCTATCATTTAGGTCGATTGAGTGCAGAAATGCTCGATTGGAGCGGGGTTTCCAAAAAAAATCAGTTGATTTATGGTGCCGGTTATGGCTTTGTTTTTCTAACCGCTGTTGAGGTTTTCGATGGTTATTCTGCCGAATGGGGATTTTCTTGGGGTGATGTAGCTGCCAATGCAACCGGAACCGCCTTATATGTTTCACAGGAATTGTTGTGGGATGAACAACGAATTATTCCGAAATTCTCTTTTCACACAACTAAATATGCCAATCAACGACCGGAATTATTAGGTGAAAGTTTTACTGAACAAATTCTGAAAGATTATAACGGACAAACGTATTGGTTGTCAGCTAATCTTCACACCTTTGCTAAAACATCCAAAATACCAAAATGGTTAAATTTAGCAGTTGGATATGGGGCAGAGGGCATGCTTTCTTCTAAAAAAAATGATTTAATGCAAAATGACGACAGATTTCGTCAATTTTACTTGAGTTTTGACGTTGATTTATCCAAAATTGAAACCAATTCACACTTTTTAAAGACCATTTTCTCACTTTTTAATACTATCAAAATTCCAGCTCCAACGTTTGAAATCAATAGCTTAGGGAGGTCTAAATTTCACGTTTTGTACTTTTAGAAAAGTTTAACTTGTTGATAGTCAATTTTCTAATAAAAATGTGTATATTTGCACCGTGAAATTCAAGATGGTGACAGAGCTTGAGAAATAAACATATATGTCGAAAAAATGGTATTTTTATTCTTGTATAGCCTTGATTGTAGGCGTAATTACTACAGGTTTTAAACCATATAAATTTGAGAATTTGAATTGGTTTTATGTAAATGAATCGGATGAGGTTTTACATTACACCGTTCCCACTGCAGAAGAATTGGAATATACAAACGTGATATTCCCACAAACCGGAAAAACTTATGCCGGTTTCAAACAAGCCTTAGCTTTTAAAGAATCACAAGGAAAATATCATTTGGTGAATTCCTTTGGATATATGGGAAAATACCAATTTGGTATGGGAACCTTACGAACTATTGGTGTTCGTGATAGTTTAGCATTTATGAATTCTCCGCAATTACAGGAAAAAGCTTTCAATGCCTTAGCATCAATTAACAAATGGATTCTTCGTGATGAAATTGAAAAATACGAAGGAAAAGTTATTAAAGGTGTAACCATTACCGAATCAGGATTGTTGGCTGCCGCTCACTTAGGTGGTGCAGGTTCTGTAAAGAAATTTTTAAAAAGTAACGGAAACCGCAGTATTAAAGACGGTTTTGGAACTTCTATCAAAAGTTATATCAAAAAATTTGGAGGTTATGATACGTCGCACATTGTGGCAAACAAAAATGCAAAGGTGAAATAAATCAGGATTTCTGAATAATAAAAATTGTAGGTCGGTTGTGTAAATCGACCTTTGTTTTTTTCCAATCGTTTATAGAAAGTGTTTTGATGAATTCGGTGGGTAAGGTAATATCCGTTGCAATACAAAGTCGTGTAGAATTTTGAAGTGATTGCAAAATATCTTCTACTAATTTATTGTTGCGATAGGGTGTTTCAATAAATAGCTGAGATTGATTTTTTTCAAAAGACAAACGTTCCAAGTTTTTTAAAGCTGCTTTTTTTTCGCTTTTATCAATAGGTAAATAACCATTAAAAGCAAAACTTTGTCCGTTCATTCCGGATCCCATCAAAGCCAGTAAAATAGAAGATGGTCCAACCAACGGCACCACTTGAATTCCTCTTTCATGAGCTAATTTCACAATCACAGCTCCCGGATCGGCAACACCTGGGCAACCTGCTTCACTCATTAAACCCACATTTCTTCCTTCTAAACACGGTTGAATCATAGCGTTGTGTTCTGAAATCTCAGTGTGTTTATTCAATACATTGATTCTGAGATTCGCTTGTACTTTCTCAGGATTGATTGATTTGATAAATTTTCGTGCAGTTTTTTCATTTTCCACCACATAATCATTGATGAAATCTATTGCTCTTTTTACGGTTTGAGGAAGCACATCATCAGGAGCAACTTCACCTAAAGTGGTTGGAATTAAATATAGTTTTCCTAAAAAAGTGATGGGTTTCATATTATTTCTTTTCTAAAAGCTTATTGGCTATGCTCTCACAAGCTTCCTCTAACATTTCAAAAACCTGATCAAAATTACTTTGAATTCCGTTGTAGGGATCCGGAACATCGACATTTTCACCGGGAAAAAGTTCATCTAAAATGAGTTGAACTTTCTTTTTCTCATTCTCATTTTTTGCCATTTTAATCACATCTGCATAATTATTCGTGTCCATCACATAAATATAATCATACTCCTGAAAAAAAGAGGGTTTGAATAATTTTCCGCGTTGATTGGTAATATCAATTCCGTTTTTTTCGGCGGTAAGGATTGATCTTTTATCAGGTGGATTTCCAACATGCCAATGACCTGTTCCGGCGGAATCAACTAAAAAGTCATTTTTGGGAAGTTTAGAGGCCAAAATACCTTCTGCCAATGGCGAACGGCAAATGTTTCCCAAACAAACCATTAAAATTTTAACTGGCATAAAATGTAGATTCTTTTAAAATAATTTCAGTATTCAAATGTAGTAAGAATACTGAAATTATTTTTTTATAAGGAAAGTTTTTTGTGAATATCTTCCACAAATTTTCTAAACTGTTTATCTGTAGTAACTAAATTGTCAACGGTTTTGCAAGCGTGTAACACAGTTGCATGATCGCGATCGCCAATTTGTGAACCAATGTTTGCCAAAGAAGCTTTAGTGAATTTCTTAGCAAAAAACATTGCTAATTGTCTGGCTTGCACTACGTGACGTTTTCTGGTTTTGGATTGTAATGTATCAATGTCTAATTGAAAATAATCGGAAACCACTTTCTGAATATAATCAATTGAAATTTCTCTTTTTACATTTTTTACGAATTTTTCAACAACACCTTTTGCTAATTCTAAGGTAACTTCTTTTTTATTGAAAGAAGATTGAGCAATCAACGAAATAATTGCACCTTCTAATTCTCTCACATTCGATTTGATGTTACGAGCAACATATTCTATAATTTCATCGGGCATTTCAACACCATCACGATATAAAATATTTTTTAGGATAGAAATTCGTGTTTCATAATCCGGTTGATGTAATTCAGCAGATAATCCCCATTTGAAGCGAGATAATAAACGTTGTTCAATATCTTGCATGTCAACCGGAGCTTTGTCTGAGGTTAAGATAACCTGTTTTCCGTTTTGATGTAAGAAGTTGAAAATGTGAAAAAACACATCTTGTGTTCCTGATTTTCCTGATAAAAACTGAACATCATCAATAATCAACACATCAATTAATTGATAAAAATGAATAAAATCATTTCGAGTGTTTTTCTTAACCGAGTCAATATATTGTTGAGTAAAAACTTCTGCGGATATATACAAAACAGTTTTATCCGGATATTTATCTTTGATTTCTACGCCAATAGCGTGAGCCAAGTGTGTTTTTCCTAAACCAACACCACCAAAAATTAATAATGGATTAAATGAAGTTCCGCCAGGCTTATTAGCCACCGCCATACCGGCAGAACGAGCCAATCGGTTTGAATCACCTTCTAAAAAGTTATCAAAACTGTAATTGGCATTTAATTGAGATTCAATTTTTAAATTCCTGATACCCGGAATCACAAATGGGTTTTTAAGTTCTGGACTAAGGTTTTTAAAGGGAGCGTCTACGTCTTGTGGTTTAACCGGACTGCGATGGGCACTTGGCAATTGTTCCGTAAAAGGTTGTTTATTGCCGTAAGTGTTTTCCATTTTGATTTTATACAGTAACTTTGCGTTTTTTCCAAGTTCTTTGGTCAAGGCCACTTTAAGTAATTTTACGTAGTGTTCCTCTAACCATTCATAGAAAAATTTGCTGGGTACTTGAATGTATAAAGCATTGTCTGTGAGTTCCACTGACTTAATCGGTTCGAACCAAGTTTTGTAAGCTTGCTCCTGAATATTGTCTTTTATAAAAGATAGACAGTTCTCCCATACCGATTCCGCAGTTTTGCTCATATATTCTATAAATTTTGTTGTTTACTAAAGGTTATCTTACAAAGAAAACAGGGTGTTTCTTTATCAACTTTTGGGATAACAAATATGTGAACAAAAAAACGTAAAAAAAAATAAAATGCTATTGATTTTATAAAAAAATTGTTGTAAAGATGATTTACGGCTTCAAAAGTGAATAAAGAAAAATATTACAGAAAATTATGAAAGAACATCAATTGCACGTTCGTGTGCGTTATTCCGAAACAGATCAGATGGGCGTGGTTTATCACGGAAATTATTTACCTTATTTTGAAATTGGTCGCGTGGAATGGCTTAGAAATCAAGGCATTTCCTATAAAAGTATGGAAGAGAGTGGAGTCGCACTTCCTATTGTAAATATAAACATAAATTACAAAAAACCAGCACGTTACGATGATTTACTTATTGTAAAAACTAAATACAAAAATCAAAGCTCTGTGAAGATAGAATTTGAATGTAAAATTGAAAACGAAAATGGTGAGTTATTAACAACAGCCGATTTTGTTTTAGTATTTGTGGACATCAAAACAGGTAAACCAATCTTACCACCGGAAAATATAAAAACGATTATTGATAAAATGGAAGCGTTAGAAAATTAATCTACTTTTTCTATTTTAATTTCAAATAAATTGGAAAAAATGTCGAAAGTTGTTTCGGCATTTTTTTTTCGGGTGGAAATGATGAGTTCGCAATTCATTTCCATTTTTTGATAAACGATTTCCAAATTTTTTTCTTTGATGACCCGCATCACTTTGTTCATGTTTTTGTAGTCAAATGTGAGTTGGAAATTAACATCAATTGTTTTTTCTATAATTTGAGCATTTTCTAAACTCATTTGAGCGGCAGTTTTATAGGCGGAAATTAATCCACCAACGCCTAATTTTACTCCACCGAAATAGCGAACTACTACAATTAATATATTGGTAACTTCAAACGATTGAATTTGTCCATAAATTGGCATCCCTGCACTATTGTTGGGTTCACCATCATCATTGGCTCTAAAAGTAATTTTTTCGGTACCAATTTGATAGGCATAACACCAATGTCTTGCCGAAAAATGCTGTTTTTTTAATTGTTCCAAATGTACTTTTACATCTTCTTCATTTAAAATAGGAAATGCATAACCAAAGAATTTGCTGTTTTTTTCTTTAAACAACACTTCTTCCGATGGTTCTAAAATGGTTTTATACGTATCTTTTGATTCGTTCATATTAACTTGTAACAAGAAAAATGGCCAATAATGCCATGGCAATTCCGATTGCGTTTCGCATGGAAATTTTTTCATTAAAAAATAAAATACCAACCAATGTCGAAACCATTACAATCGCAACATTGTGAATCGTGAAAATTGTTGAACTTTCAAAAACTTCGCTATCCAACATTTTGATTAAATAATAAAGTGAAAAGTAATTTGGAATGCCAAGTATAATTCCGGCCAAAATATTTTTACCATTTATTTTCGTTTTAGTTTTTATAATATTTATACCTATTATTATAATTCCAACCGAAAAAGCCATCAAAAAGGTATGTGATGAAAATAATGAAATTTCATTTTCGGGTAAATAATCATTCTGCAATACTTTCAAACTGGTGTCAATTGCACCGGCACCAACAAAAACCAAAAGTGGAAAAAGTAAATTTTTTGAATCGGAAGCAGTACCTTTTTCTTTTTTTGATGTGAAATACACAGCAATCAAAGCCATTATAATTCCGATGATTTTGGCAATCCCTAACTTTTCATTAAATAATAAGACGCCAAAACTGATTGGAATAATCACCGACATTTTTGAAGCGACTGATGCCACTGAAAGTCCATTACGTTGCGAGGTTATTGCCGTCGCATAAAAAACACCAATAAATAAAAAGCCTAGCATAAAGCTTCCCGGATACCATTGTTTTTCAATTATTTTAGAATAATCAAATGCAACTTCGCAGAAAAATAAACCCATTACAAAAGCTGTAAAATAGTTTACAACTAATGCTTGTAAAGTGTTGATATTGAATCGAGAGAAAAGTTTTAAAATTACAAAGAGAACAGCGTTAAAAAGAACACTTAAAACAATGTATATCACAGGGTAATTATTTTTTTGGCGAATAATTCCGTTACATCTTCTTGTCCAACTTGTAAATTCCAAACTTCAATTCCTAATGAAGCGGCAGCATCTGTGTTTTCTTTTTTATCATCAACAAACAGAGTTCTTTTGGGAGAAAGATCATGTTTATTTAGTAGAAGTTTAAAAATTTCAACATTTGGTTTTCGCATTTTAAGTTCATACGAATAATACACTTTTTCGAAACAATTATAGAAATCTCTGGTAAAAGACATTCCTTCTTTGTGTTCAAAATGTTCAATGTGAATCATATCGGTGTTGGTGAGTAAAAATAACCGGTATTTTCCTTTTAAACTTTGTAAAAATTCCAAACGGTATTCCGGAAAATCACCTAAAACAGCATTCCAAGCTTTTCTAATTTCATCGATTGAAGCATTCGGAAGGTGTTTTTGAAAACCTTGAATAAACTCTAATTCTGTTGCGTCGCCAATTTCAAAACGTTTATTTAATTCATCCAAATCAGCATGCCATTCCGTTAAACCTAAATTGCGAAACGCTTTTTCTACACCCGGTTTGTCCAGATTTATGAAAATATCTCCAAAATCGAAAATAATTGTGTTAATCATACCGCTTAAGAATTAAAAGTTCATCGTTTAAAATAGTTGTTCGTTTCACGGTTTCGCCTACAAGGATTGGGGCTTTTGTTCCTTGCTGAAAAAGCAAACTTCCTTTAAAAATTCGAGCTTCATCCCACAAATTGGCATCAATAAAGGTTTGTAATGTTTGAAGTCCGCCCTCAATTATAACCGATTGAATGCCTTTTTGAAAAAGTAAGCTACTAATTTTTTCAGCAAGTTGATTATCAAAGATAATAGTTTCGAAGTTACAATTTTCAACCGAAACAAAATTTTCCTTTTCTGTTATAAAAATAGTTGATTGCTTTCCGTTTTTTACTTCGTAATCGTTTGGAATTTTTCCGGAACGATCTAAAACAATTCTTATGGGATTATTTCCCTGCCAATCTCTACTGTTCAATTGCGGATTGTCTGCCAAAACAGTGTTTGTTCCCACCAAAATTGCCTGTTCTTCTGTTCGCCATTTATGAACCAATTGCCTTGAATACGAATTTGTAATCCAAACCGGTTTTTGTTCATTTTTTGTTTGTGGAGAAAGAAAACCATCGGCACTTTCTGCCCATTTTAAAATAATGAAAGGTCTTTTTTGGTTATGAAATGTAAAAAATCGTCGATTGAGTTCCAAGCATTGTTTTTCTAAAATACCAACGATAACGGAAGCTCCCGAATTTCGCAGTTTTTCAATTCCTTTTCCAGCTACTTTTTCATTTGGATCAACTGTTCCCACCACAACATTCGGAATTTTGTGATGAATAATCAAATCGCTACACGGAGGAGTTTTTCCAAAATGACTGCACGGTTCTAAACTTACATAAATAGTTGATTTTGAAAGCAATGATTTGTCTTTCACAGAATTTATCGCATTTACTTCCGCATGTGGCTCACCGGCTTTTTGATGCCAACCTTCGCCAATAATTTTGTTTTCAAATACAATTACGCTTCCCACCATCGGGTTAGGGTAGGTGGTTCCCAATCCGTTTTTGGCCAATTCAAGGCAACGTTGCATGTATTTTTTGTGATTCATCAGAACACAAAATTACGCTTTTTGCCCAAAAAAGTAGAAATAGTTTTACTTTTACAGCTTATTAAAAGAATTGATTTTTATGATTACCATCCGACCTATTCAAGAAGCTGATAATAAGTTGATTGCTGCCGTTATTCGTTCCGTTCTAATTGAACATGATGTTCCAAAAGTCGGAACTGCTTATGCCGATGTATCGTTGGATAGTATGTTTGAAACGTATTCCGCACCAAGAAGTCGTTATTTTGTGGTTGAAAACGATGGCAAAATTATCGGTGGAGCAGGCATTAGTCAGTTAGAAAATGAATCGGAAACCATTTGCGAATTGCAAAAAATGTATTTTTTACCCGAAGCCAGAGGATTAGGGGTTGGTTCTGAAATGATGGAGAAATGTTTAACTTTTGCTCAGTCTGTTGGGTTTGAAAAATGTTATTTGGAAACAATGCCCTATATGCATGCTGCTCAAAAATTGTATTTAAAATTTGGATTTCACTATATTGATGCACCGATGGGATGCACAGGTCACACTTCTTGTCCGGTTTGGATGTTGAAAGAATTATAATTGAATATGACTTTTAAAGAAATAAAATCTTCCTTTCATAACAATTTGTCTCCTTTTTTTGATGAGCAAGAAATCGATAGTTTCTTTTATTTGGTGTTGGAAAAATACCATCAATTGAAACGAGTTGATTTGGCTTTGCAACCCGATTTGAAAGTTTCCGAATCAGAATTGGAACAATGGAAATTCGTACTGGAGCAATTAAAAACCCAAAAACCCATTCAATACATTTTAGGTGAAACGTTTTTTTGTGATTTGATTTTTAAAGTGAATGAGCATACCTTAATTCCTCGACCGGAAACTGAAGAATTGGTTTATTGGATTTTAGGTGAAATCAAAAAGCAAAATAAATATAATTCAACCATTGTTGATATCGGAACCGGAACCGGATGCATTCCCATTTCGTTAAAAAAGAATTTACCGGAATCAACTGTTTTTGGAATTGACATTTCGGAAGAAGCGTTAAAAGTAGCCAACGAAAATGCTCAAATGAATGAGGTTGACGTTCAGTTTATGCAAAAAAATATTTTAGAAACTTCCGATTTGCAAAATCAATTTGATGTCATTGTTTCTAATCCACCGTATGTTCGCCAGTTGGAAAAAGCTGAAATTAACACGAATGTGTTGGCTTTTGAACCGCATTTGGCTCTTTTTGTTTCAGATGAAGATCCACTAATTTTTTACAGGAAAATTGCTGAGTTAGCTCAACAAAATCTGAAGCCGAATGGTTTGTTGTTTTTTGAAATTAATCAGTATTTAGGAAAAGAAACTGTTTCTCTATTAACTGATTTGGGATTTAAAAACATTGAATTGCGGAAGGATATTTATGGAAATGATAGGATGGTGAAGACGTCTTTTGGTTGAAATTAGAATTCAGAATTCAGAATTCAGAATTTAGAATTCAGAATTTAGAATTTAGAATTTTTCGATTTTAACAATTTTTAAAATCAGTGTTCATTGAATAGGTAATCGTAGGTTTGAAATTAAATTATTTTTTTGAACCATATAAGTCATATAAGTTCAAATAATTTTTTTTTTCAAACCATTAAGAAATTAAGGGACATTAAGGCTTTTGTCGCGTGGTTTTTAACTTTTACACCTGACAGGTTTCAAAAACCTGTCAGGTGTATTTTAGCACTTTCGTTTTCATGGTTTCCTTTTTAGCCCCGATTGAGACGGTAGCTCCCGTTTTTTAAAACGGGACTAAAGGCGAAAGCGGGAACATGGTTTACTGAAAAAGCCCGAGCCATTCGCTACAAAAAAAAAATAACGATTGTTGATTTTATAACCTTTTACCCATTACCAATAACCTATTACCATAACTATTCATACCTCAAAGCCTCCACCGGATCTAATTTAGAAGCCTTAATCGCAGGATATAAACCCGAAACCAACGCCACCACAAAACTCGTAATGACAGCCGCAATTATTGCCATCCAAGGGATAACGAACGTGAATTCTAATAAAGATGCGGCGATTGAACCAAAGGTTACGCCTAATATAATTCCTACTAATCCACCTAGTTGACCAATGACAATTGTTTCGGTGAAAAACTGAAAAGCGATTGTTTTTCGTTTGGCACCAAGGGCTTTTCGTACCCCAATTTCACGGGTTCTTTCGGTTACGGAGACGAGCATGATATTCATTAAGGCAATCGAAGAACCAAAAATTGTAATAATTCCGATTAGCCATGCTGAGACACTCAATACAGAAGTTAGCGATAAAATTTGATTGATTAATTCATCACTTCGGATGATTCCAAAGTTGTTTTCTTCCACCGGATTTTGTTTCCGAACTTGTCGCATCGTAATAATAGCCTGATCGATAGCGGCTTCGAGCAATTCTTTTTTCTCCACCATCACACTCAAATTATAATTGATGTTGGGTTGTGTAAACAACGAACGAGCCACTTGAATTGGAATAAAAACCCTTAAATCCTGACTGTTTCCAAAGGTGGAACCTTCTTCTTTTAAAACACCAATTACTTTGAATTTTGCTCCACGAATCGAAATGACTTTGTCAATCGGATTGACATCTTTTAGTAAACCTTTTTCAAAATCGGAACCTACGACACAAACATAGTTGTTGTTTTCGATGTCAAAACCGGTAAAATTTCGTCCGGTAGATAGTTCTAAACCGGAATTTCCGGCATAATATTCATCCACACCTAAAACGGTAATTTCAGGATCGGTTTTTTTGTTTTCAAATTTAACTTCAGCTGTTCCGGTTGCAGTAAATGAAAGGGAAGAATTGGTAAACGGATAATTATATTTTTCTTGAAAATCTTTCGCTTGCGGGTAAGAAATGATTGGGTTGATTATTTCACGTTCGCCTCTTCGTCCGCCACCAATTCGCACTTCCAGCTCATATTGTCTGATAGTGAAGGTGTTGGCTCCCATTGAAGCAAAATTGGATGACAAGGTGTTTTCCAAAGCCGAAACCACGGTTAGAATACTCACCAATGCCGTAATTCCGATTGCGATAATGATAATAGTCAATATCGTACGCAAAAGTTGAGTTTTAATAGAACCCAACGCAATTTTTATATTCTCTTTTACTAAGCTGGCCATATCATCATTTGACACGAATTTACACATTTTGTTACAAGCATTCTGAAAAAATTATTTTAAAAGTAAGATATTTGCAGAGCTTTTCATTTTTCTCATTCTGCAAGATGACGAAGTCGAAATAGGAATCTCCCGCCGAGGCGGGCAAAAAATGAAGCATAAATTTAATAATTAATCCCAAAATGGCACAAAAACCAAGTATTCCCAAAGGAACCAGAGATTTTTCACCGGCAGAGGTGGCAAAACGCAATTACATCAGCTCGATCATGAAACATCATTTTGAGGTTTTTGGTTTTCAGCCAATTGAAACGCCTTCGTTTGAAAATTCGGAGACGTTGATGGGTAAATATGGGGAAGAAGGGGATCGATTGATTTTTAAGATATTGAATTCGGGTGATTATTTGGATAAAGTAAGTCAGGAAGAATTATCAAATATTGATTATAAAAAACTAACTTCAAAAATCTCCGAAAAAGCCCTTCGTTACGACCTAACCGTTCCGTTTGCACGATACGTTGTGCAACACCAAAATGAAATTGAGTTTCCGTTTAAGCGGTACCAAATTCAGCCGGTTTGGAGAGCCGATCGTCCACAAAAAGGGAGATTCAGAGAGTTTTATCAATGTGATGCTGATGTGGTGGGTTCAACTTCTTTGTGGCAAGAAGTGGAGTTGGTTCAATTGTATGATGCTGTTTTTACACAATTAGGTTTAGGTGGAACAACCATCAAAATCAATAACCGAAAAATTTTGTCAGGAATTGCGGAAGTGATTGGTGCAAAAGACAAATTAATCGATTTTACAGTTGCGTTAGACAAATTAGACAAAATAGGCGAGGACGGTGTGAAAAAAGAAATGCTTGAAAAAGGAATTTCGGAATCAGCGATCGAAAAAGTGCAACCGTTGTTTCAATTTACCGGAACGGTTTCGGAAAAAATTGAAAAATTAAATGACTTATTGTCTTCTTCCGAAGAAGGAAAAAAAGGCGTCGAAGAGTTGCAATTTATATGTGAAACTGTTCAAAAATTAGGTTTGCAAACCGCTATTATTGATTTGGATGTCACATTAGCCAGAGGTTTAAATTACTACACCGGAGCTATTTTTGAAGTAACTGCTCCGCAAGTGGCGATGGGTTCCATCGGTGGTGGCGGTCGTTATGACGATTTGACCGGAATTTTCGGTTTAAAGAATATGAGTGGTGTCGGAATTTCGTTTGGATTAGATAGAATTTATTTAGTGTTGGAAGAATTAGGTTTATTCCCTGAAACGGTCACTGCCACGAGCAAAGCACTTTTTATCAATTACGGAAATGCGGAAAGTTTCTATGCTATGGAAGCCATTTCCAAATTACGCCGTAGCGGAATAAAAGTCGAATTATATCCCGATGCCGCCAAAATCGCTAAACAATTTCAACATGCTGACAAACGCGGAATTCCTTTTGCCGTGATAGCCGGAGAATCGGAAATGAAAGAGAATGTTTTTGGTTTGAAAAATTTACAAACGGGTGAACAAGTGAAGTTGGATTTTGAGGGGTTGAAAAATGCTTTAAAATAAGTTTTTCAAATTTTGTATAAATTAGACCTCGTTAGAAGTATCTGACGAGGTTTTTTTTATAAACTTTTTAAATATTCTTCCGCTGACATAACTGGAAGTAAAGAATGTTTAAAATCTTTTTGATTTCTGGTGATGATGATGTCACATTTTGAATCTAAAGCACAAAAATATTGTAACGCATCTTCAAAATCTTCAAAATCGGAGTTTAACGCTTTTTCCAGTATGCTTTCATTCATTGCAGCTATTTCACACAGAATTTTGAACTTTCTCAGTTTTTCTTTTGCATTTGCATTTCCTTCCGACTTGGTAAGAAAATAATTTACCGTAGCAAATGAAATAGGAGAAATAATCAGTTTTACTTTTTTGTGATCGGCTAAAGTAGCCAATTGAGCACTTGGAGTATAAAAAGGTTCTCGTTCTCCAAGAAAATCAAGCATAATATTAGTGTCTAAGAATAACTTTTTACTCATTTGTGTTTGTTCAAAAGATGTTCAGCATATTCTTTTTTGTAATCCAAATCAGCCGGCATTGAATTACCGGTTTTTATACTTTTTACAAAAGGAGAGATTTCAATGGAATCCTCATTTTTTGTTTCATTGGTAAGCGAATTCAAGTAATTCTCGATAATTCGAGACAAACTCACTTTCTTTTGAGCAGCATAAATCTTCGCTTTCTCAATGATTTCTTGATTTAATTTTAAGGTCAATTTTGTGTCCATAGCGATAAAGTTGTACGTGCAAATATATGAATTATATGCGTATAAATTTAGATTTAACATTTTTAGATCGAGAAATTTAGTAACTGGAGAAGAGGTAAAGTTGGATTTTGAGGGGCAAAAAGTTGAGCTATTCTTTGTAACTATTGAGTAGTAAACGAAAAGAATATCAAAATTTATTAATATTTTAGAGAGTATAAGCAATAGCATAACCAAATCGATTATATTCAATCAATTTTATCCAGACACCATTGTCATTTCTATAAATTGCTGTAAATCCCTTTCCATCAAAGCTTCTATTTTTACAAATCGTTATTCTAGCATATTTTTTGTCCTCAGAAAATAATGGTTTTGAAAATTGAAAAAAGATTTTTTTTTCGTAATTAATTTTAGAGTCAATATTCGAGGCGGTTACAAGTTCTTTATAAAATTTTTTATTTTTCCAAATTCTACTTTTATTCCAGAACCACTTTTTCTTTACTAGTAATGAATTTTCTTCGTTATTTCTGACAAGACTGTCATAAACTTTTGCTTCAATTTTGTATTTTACAAATTGAACATTTTTATTCTCAAGAGGTGAAATTGGATTTTTATATTCACTAGATACATATCTAACATTTTGCAAGTTATAATTTTTCCAGTCTATAGTTCCTACTAACTCTTTGTAAATAATATTAGTAGGAAAGTCTTTGTCACTTATTTTTAGTTCTCGAATTTGATAATTTTGAAGCGAGTCATGAATTACTGATTTTTCAAGACTTTTTGAAATCAAATAGTAATATTCATAATTTTCAGGAACTTCGATTTTGGCAACTTGATTTATAAAATTTTCAATATCAGAATTTTGTCCAAAAAAATTTAGATTGTAAAGGATTAAAATTATGAATAGAATTTGTTTCATTCTAATTATTGGTATTTATTTATTTGAGAAACAAACTTCTAGAAATTCAAAAACATTCTGTTGGATTTTAGAAGCTTTGTTTTGCTTATTTACTCTCAAATATACTAATTTTTAAAACAAATCATCAAATGCAAAATATTTTCAAAAAGTATATAAAAATGAAAAGCCCCTCACGTCGAGGGGCCTTTCGGTGTCAAAAATCAATTATCAAAACCCTATTTAATAATGATTTTTTTGCTAATTGTTCCGGCATTCGTTTGCACACGAACAATGTAGGTGCCAGCACTCACGTTGCTCACCGGTAATGAAATGTTGGTTTGGGTTTGGTTTTCAACATTCCAGGTGGCAAGGGTCTGACCCAGGATCGTAAAGATGCTCACTGTTTCCACAGTTACATCGGTTAAGTTATTTTTTATCGTTAGTAGATTTTGGGCATTGGTAAAAGCAACCGCAATTTCATTATCAAGGTTATGTTCACCTGTAGATAAGGTTCCGTTGTTAAACGTTAATTCAAAGCGGTTGTGAATTTCTCCTTGTGGTAATTCAATAGTAAAATGTTCGTTTTTAATTGAATGATATAATCCGGTTGTTTTGTCATGAATAAAAATGTCTGTTGCTTCATCCACATTTTCTGTTCCATCCAATGTAAACTGAACATTTCCGGCAGCATACGTTTTTATTCCTAACGGATAGGTTTTGTTCACATCAAAATACGAAGCACCTTGAATAATCAGTTTTACACCATTATTTAAGAAATACATGTCATTTTGTTGGTTGTCGATGTGAATAGCATCATATCCTAAATCAATATCTTCCGTTGCCAATTCATCCATAAAACCAATCAACAATTGTCTGTGGTAATTGTTATAGGAATTAAAACCAATTCTGATTTTCATGAATTCATCTTCGCTATACGTATCTTCTTGGTTGTTATCTGCTCCATATTCAATATCATCTTCACTAGTTGTTTGATTTTCACTTGATCTGAAAAGCACGCTTGAATTGGCATTGTTTTCTTTGATGAATAAACGTTGACTGTTATTGAAAACAAAGCTTCCTCCTGTTGTATTTCCTCTTACAAAGAAACCTTGTCCGACAGGAATAAATCTTCCTGGGATTCTCGTACTTGAACCTAATCCGCTAATTCCTGATGGAGAAACAGGAGCTGTTCCGCCCACTAAATTACGCGTTGCATAACCACCTTGATAACCTGAAAGAGTATGTGTGTTGTTGGTTGCAAAATGTTCCCAGATATACAATGTTCCGTTAATTGAACCTAAATTTTGACTAATAAATTCATTCGCATCCAAAGCAGATGGATATGGATTTCCGGATAAATTCAAATTGTTAGCAGAAACATAACTTGTGATTTCACCATTGTTTGGTTTGCCGATAAAAGTGAAATTCTGCGATGGGGTAGAGGCTCCGCTTCCTTTTAAGGTAAAGCCTTGACCTGCTAATAAAGCTCCGTTCTGACCAACAGTTGCCCAGTTGGCATAAATTGGAGATACGTTTTGGAATTTATAAATCCAATAGCTACTCAACGTAATCGGATTACTAGTTAACGGATTATTGGTGCTGCTAACCCAAGCAATATTTGTTGGATTGTCAGGGTTTGTTCCGTCTTTCATCACTCCGGCAACGGTGTAACCATGGTTTATGGTTGAATTATTGATAGAACTCACTGGCGAAGACCAATAGTTATAATTAAATTTATTGCTTTGACCTTGCTGATCACGTTCCAAATTACCAGTACTTGTTGCAGCTAATTCACTATTTACAGTTTGAATAAGTTGCGAACGATCTTTTAAATCAATTTTTCCGTCTAGTTTAAGATACCAATCATTTTGAAGTTTAGTATCATTGTTCATGGTTATTTTTACGTTTGGATCAACAAGTAATCCAACAGTAGTAATATTTGATGTTTCTGTGATATCGTGTTTCACTTGAATAATTGAATAATTCGAATCTATAACATCCATTCCTCTAACTTCATCAGTGGAATTATGAATTGCATTAGCAAAATTTCCGGATTGTGAAGTTACAAAAGGCATAGGAGCTTGTTGTGAATTTATAATTTTATGGTTAAAAATTCTCATTCCGCTTTCAGTATCAATACTTGGAGTGGTTAAATCATCAATAATATCATCTTTGTAAACATCCATTCTATAGTATCGAAGTAAGTTTGCAAAAGGTAACTCTTCAATGTTTTTAGGAACGATTGCACCTCTCACTTGACCATTATTATTTTCAATTTCCTGATACACCATTCTTTGCACTTGTTGAGCAGTTAAATTGGTGTTGAAAATTCTAACTTCATCAATTTTTCCTTTGAAGAAGTTATTGTTTGCATTAGGGTTTTTACCTAAGGTTAATGGCGTAGTGTCTGCATTAATTGAACTGTCTGTAGCATAACTTAAAACATTATTACCATTTACATAAATTCTTAAATATCCGTCACCAAGCGTTGCTGCAACATGATACCATCTGGAGGCACTTAGAGCGGTATTGTATGAAATAGTACTTCCGTTTAAAACTACTTGGAGTCTTCGACTACTGTTTACACGTATGTAAAATCTGTTTTGTCCAACCACTATTCCGTTTGAATTGTATGGATGCGTTAAATTAATCCAAGCCATGACTGAAACTTGTGATAATCCACCCAATACGGAAGAACCTTGAGCATAATCGTTTCTACCATCAAATTCCAGAAATAATTTTCGATTTAAATCTCTTGGAGATCCAAAATTTGAAGTATTGGTGTCGAAAGTATCAACAATTCCGTCCTTATCTAAATCGGCAGAGCCATCAATTTTCCCATCATTATTAGCATCTAAATTGGCATACAATCCCGATTGAATATCAAAAGTACCATCAGAATTTGAATCTAATTGAAGATAATCACTCACTCCGTTTGAATCGCTATCTTGGGCGTAAGCTCTTTCAATAGTTCCAAAAGAAGTTGAATTGTCATATAAATCTAAAATTCCGTCTCCATCACTGTCTGCACCATCACCGGTTCCATCGCCATTGATGTCGCCATCGCCGTTTAATAATCCAGCTTCATCTACATCAAAAAGTGAATCGTTATCACTGTCTAAGTCAAGATAATCAGGAATAGAATCGCCATCTGTGTCAGGAATGGAATAGTTTCCTGCTGAAGTTAATGTTTCAATGTAATCGTTTAGACCATTACCATTTTCATCTTTCCACAAGGAAGAATTGTTTAAATCAAAGGTAGATTTTTGGTTACTCATTTGTTTAAAACCCGCTTCTTCAATATCCGGAATACCGTCATTATCTGAATCTAAATCTAAATAATCAGGAACGCCATCTTTGTCTGTATCGATACATGATTGGTTTATTGAAATTTTTACATCATCAATAAAATTTCCAATCGATTGACTTCCGGAAGCGGTATAACCTGCTTGAAAAGTTAGAACAATTTGAGTTTGACCTTCAGGAATTACAAACACACCGGAATAAGTTCCCCATGCTGTGTTTCCATCCACCATTGTTGCAATTGGAGTTGATGCTAATGCATTTGATAATGAAGAACCAAATTTTACAAAAGCTTGATCTACACCTGACCTTCCTCTATGTTTAACAGACCAATTGATTGTTCCACCGGCACCGTTTAAGCAAAATGATTGGTATAAAATTCCCGGTACATTTGCATTTAATTCTGCAAATTGATTTCCGGAAGCAGCTGTAACGCCATTAAATCCAGAACTCCAAATTTCAATAAAGTTTTCGGCACTGGTTTGCCATCCGGGAACACTGTTTGTTGGTAAAATAGAGTAACTTGAAGCGGAGATAGAAGGACTTTCAAAATCACCGTTGGTAAAAAAGTCGGTAAAGCACGATTCGCATTCAATGGAATCTAAAATTCCGTCGTTATCTGAATCGAGGTCTGCATTATCTTCGATACCATCTCCATCGGTATCAACCATTGCGGTAATTGTAATATTATCGATGTAGAAGAATTCACTTGAATCAAGATTCGTTGATCTCACACGAATTCTCACGCTCGAATTATTATTTGGTATATTAAAAAAGTAAGGATTATTGGCTTGACCAGGTGTGGTATCGCCAGTTCCAAAAGCTAAACTTTGACCGCTACCACCATTATTACCATCAACAAGTTGAATAGATGTTGTGTAGTTTGAGCCATTGTCATATGAAAAATCGATAAATAAATCTTCGCTATCATCTACATTCGTCGCAGCAAAGGCAATAGAAACTTGAGCATTGGTGTAATTTGATAATGAAACATTTTCGAATACAACATTGCTTGAATTGTTTGAAGATCCGGAAAATCGAAGTGATCTTGTTCCGCTCATTGCAGTTGTAGTTGATACGGTAACATACGATGAAGAGGATACAGCGTACGATAAATTATCGGAAGTACTTCCTTCAAATCCTTGGTTTTTAAGCAAAACCTGCGAAAAACTTAACATTGTAGAAATTAGGAATGCAAATAAGCATCCTTTTTTTACATTATTAAATTGAATAGTTTTCATAATACTAAAATTTAGCTATTACTTTTTTTAATTGAATTTTTGACAAGCCAAAAGTAAGAAGCTAATTTTAAATAATCGATTAAATGTATAAAATAATCGATGAAATACATAAAAATATAATTAATATATGTAAAAAACTTACAATATGTTTTAAAATTAAGATATGTTATAGAATTGTTTTATACCTAATTAATATTGATTATTTCAAAACATAATCTATCGGGTATAATTTATTTTTTATAAAGTGATTTTAAATAAAGACAAGCGAGCAAGAAATTATTATAGAGGTTTAAAAATAGAAATTTTTAAAAGGTATGAATTAAAAACAGATATAATAAATATTAAAAGTATTTAGATGTACTATCTGTAAAAGTAATAAAATTGAAGACATAAAAAAAAACGGATTAAGGTTCTTAATCCGTTTACTTTCAAAGTAATAATCTTGTAGCGAGACCGAGATTTGAACTCGGGACCTTTGGGTTATGAATCCAACGCTCTAACCAACTGAGCTATCTCGCCAAATTCTTGCAGAACCTCTTCGGTAATGCGGGTGCAAATATATAAATAATAGTAAACCTTCCAAACATAAAATGATAAAATATTTTTATTTTAGAAAATGCTTTTTTTTTGACGTAATATTCAATATATTGCCCCAAAATAGTAAGAATGGATACAAAAGTACGATACGAAATAGAGTTTCCGCTAAACTCATCACCACAGTTACTTTATCAATATATCTCAACTCCTTCGGGTTTGTCTGAGTGGTTTGCTGATAATGTGAATTCTAGAGGCGAATTTTTTACATTCATTTGGGATGATACTCTGGAAAAGGCTCGTTTAGCTTCTAAAAAAACAAACGAACGAATAAAGTTCAAATGGTTGGATGAGCAAGATAAAGACACTGATTATTTTTTTGAATTGAGAATTATGGAAGATGAAATCACAAAAGACGTTTCTTTGGTGGTGATTGATTTTGCCTTTGAAGACGAATTGAGTGAGTCGAAATTATTATGGGAAAACCAAATATCTGATTTAAAGCATGTTATTGGTTCGGTATAATTAAATGGAATAAACGTATATTTGCCCTGTAAAATCAGGGCTTTTTTTATGGTTAATCTCAACGGGAATTTAGTAGGACACGAGTCGGTGTTAAGTCAGAATAGAGCATTTCTATATGGTGATGCGGTCTTTGAAACACTTAAAGTAGTGAACGGTAAAGTGTTGTTTATGGAAGATCATTATTTTCGATTAATGGCATCCATGAGAATTATTCGAATGCAAATTCCGATGAATTTTACGTTGGAGAATTTGGAAAAGCAAATTTTAGATTTGGCAGAAAAGAACTCTTGCTCTGATTCTTGCCGAATTCGTTTTACTGTTTATCGAAATAACGGCGGATTTTATTTGCCAACCGATAGAAATGTATCTTTTCTCATTTCAACTACGAAATTGGAAAGTAAATCTTACATAGTAAAAGAGGAGCCCTATGAGGTTGAATTGTTCAAAGATTTTTATGTAACCAAACAATTGCTTTCAACTATTAAATCTACCAACAAGCTAATCAATACCGTTGGAAGTATTTTTGCTGATGAAAATGGTTATCAAAACTGCCTTTTACTTAATGAGGAGAAGAATGTTGTGGAAGCTTTGAATGGAAATTTGTTTATGATTACCGGAAACAGATTGATTACTCCGCCACTCTCGGAAGGATGTTTAAACGGAATCATGCGTAAACAGATTTTAGCAATAGCAAAAAAGGTAGAAGGATTAGAAGTTTTAGAAGAACCAATTTCTCCTTTTGATTTACAAAAAGCAGACGAACTTTTTATAACCAATATTATTCAAGGAGTTCAACCCATCACAAAGTACCGTAAAAAAGAATTTGCAATAAACTGGTCTAAAATTTTATTAGAAAAAATAAATCAGTTAGCAGAAATTAATTAATTCAACATTGGATTTTCAGGAGCGTTAGACCAAATAAGATATTCTCCACCTAATTCCATGATTTTTTCTTTCCAAAAATTGGAAGATGACTTTTGAAGAATCTTTTGTTTGTAGCTATTTTCAATCAAAATCCAAGAATTAGAATTCATTTCAGTTTCTAATTGATTGGCATCCCAACCGGTATAGCCTAAAAAGAACCGAATATTATTTTTGTTTATTTCTCCGCTATTTATCAAGTCGCGGGTTTTCTCAAAATCACCACCCCAATAAATACCGTTAGAAATTTCAACACTATCCGGAATTAAATCAGGAACACTATGAATAAAATAAAGATTATCCTGCTCTACAGGACCTCCATTATAGATAGTAAAAGACGATTCAATTTCGGGAACTAAATCCATTAACGTATAATCAAGTGGTTTGTTAAGAATAAAACCAACTGAACCTTCATCGTTGTGATCGGCTAATAAAATAACCGACCTATTAAAGGACAAATCACCCAAAATAGAAGGCTCAGCAATGAGTAAATGACCTTTTTTAAGTTTTTCTGAAATCATATCCTTGCAATTTTTAGTTAAATTTAACAAATTTATTTCCAATTATCCAAATATTTTGAGAAAAACTATAAAAAAAAAGTCTCCCAAAATGGAAGACTTTTCTTTATATCAAATCAATTAGACTAGTTTACAGTACCTTCTAATTCTGCACCAGCTTTGAATTTAACAACATTCTTAGCAGCAATTTTGATAGTTTTTCCAGTTTGTGGATTTCTACCATCTCTTGCAGCTCTTTTAGATACTGACCATGATCCGAAACCTACTAAAGAAACTCTTCCACCTTTTTTCAAAGTAGCACCTACGTTTCCTAAAAATGATTCTAAAGCCAATTTAGCAGCTGCTTTAGTGATACCTGCATCTGCAGCAATAGCATCGATTAATTCTGATTTGTTCATAATAATAGTTATTAATTGTTGGTTAAACATAAAGTTAATTGTAACAAATTTAATAGGATTTCCTTACTGTACAAGTGTTTTCGTGAGTTTTCGTCAAATTTGTTGATAACTTGGGTCGTATTGTTGATAAAGCCGTGTTATTCGTCGGTATTTTTCACTTTTTTGAGTGTTTTCAGTGCCTAAAGAGCCATTGCCGAGGTAGAAAATTTCATTCCGTTGAGCAATTCCTGAACATTCATTTTCTTTTTTCCGGGGAATTGAATGCTTAAGATGTGAATAAAACCATCCGATACAGCAATTTTCATTTCCTTTTTGGCGGATTGAATTGTTCCAACTTGAAAAGAATGATTTTCTTTTTCAAAAGAGGCTTCATAGATTTTTACATTCCATTCCTGTTCTCCGTCTTGTACTAAGCTCCATGCTACCGGATATGGACTTAAACCTCGAATTAGATTAAAAATTTCTTCTCCGGATTTTGTCCAGTCAATTTTACAATTGTCTCGGTTGAGTTTATATGCAGTCTTTATTTCAGGAGAATCGTTTTGTAGAGTTGTTTGCACCGTTCCATTTTCAATCGCAACCAAAGTTTCAATTACGGTCTTACTTCCTAAAACCATTAATCTGTCATGCAATTGACCCACATTTTCTGTTGGTTCAATTGGTGTTTCGGCTGAATGAATAATGGCTCCGGTATCAATTTTATCATCAATAAAAAAAGTAGTCACACCGGTTTTGGTTTCACCATTAATAATTGCCCAATTAATAGGAGCTGCTCCTCTATAATTAGGTAGGAGGGAAGCATGCAAGTTAAATGTACCAAATTTTGGCATTTTCCATACCACTTCGGGCAACATTCTAAAAGCAACTACTACCTGACAGTTTGCGTTAAGACTTTTTAATTCTTCTAAAAAATTATCGTCTTTTAAATTGGTTGGTTGTAGAATTTTTAATCCTTTTTCTAAAGCATAATCTTTTACAGCAGAAGTATTTATTTTCTGACCTCTTCCGGCGGGTTTATCAGGAGCTGTGATTACGCCAACTACATTATATTTATGTTGTAAAATTGTATCTAAAATCCCAACGGCAAAATCGGGCGTTCCCATAAAAACGATGCGTAATTTTTCCATGCTATGCTTTTGTGTATTTATTATTGGGAAGAATAATGATTTTTTCTTCATCCAATAGTTCTTGTAATGCAAAGATAAGTTCCTGTTCTTTACAATCCATGATTTTTTCTAATTCACGGGAAGAATACGGTTTTTCAGAAATAATATTCAGAATCAATTGATTGAGTTGATTTGAATTATTGCTTTTTTCTTTTTTTGAAATGCAGTAGGAGCAAATTCCGCAATTGGTTGTGTTTTTCTCTCCAAAATAGGCTAGTATAAAACGACTTTTACAAATTTCATTATTAGTAACGTAATGAAAAACCTCTTCAATTTGTTCCTTTTTTAAATCGTTTTGCTTTTCTAAATATTTTGAAACGCGGTTTATTGTGCGTTCGTCTTCTCTAACTTCATTAAAAGTAATTATGGCATCGTTATTTTTGGCAATATAATCAACAATGCCTTTTTCTTTTAGACGATTTAAAACTGATTCAACTTGTTCTTCGGAACTGTTGCTTTTTCGTGCAATAAGTGAAAGATTTACAGCGGTTTGATATTCATAGATACCAGGGTACGTTCGCAAAAAAGCTAAAATGATTTCCTCTTCAGAAGGATTCAAGCTGATGTATCGAATCACTTCCTTACTTTCAATAATGAATTGCAAATTGATTTTTTCTGAATATTCCTGCGTAAAACTGATGATTCCTTGACGGTCTAAAAATTGCAAACCTGAATACGTTTTTATGATAGGAAAATTATATTGCGAACAAAAGTGATTCAAATTAAACGGAAATTCTTCATTAATTCCTTCGCCGTATGCAATTTGAAAATAATTACACAATTTAATATAAACTGTTTTCAGAAATTCTTTATCTGGCAAATTGGCGATGAATTGCGATTTTGCTGAATTCACGTCACCCGGACCAACCAATAAAACAGCATATGCTTTTTCTCCATTTCTTCCGGCACGACCGGCTTCTTGATAATAGTTTTCAATATTTTCCGGCAATTGAATATGAATGACAGTTTTTACGTTGGATTTGTCAATTCCCATTCCAAAAGCGTTGGTTGCCACCATGACTTGTACTTTTTCACTCATCCACAAATCCATGTTTTTTGTCTTTTCTTTCATTGGCAAACCACCGTGATAAAAAGCGGCTTTAAAACCCATTTGTTGCAATTGATTGGCAACATCATAACACGATTTACGGTTTCGCACATATATAATAGAAGATTCCGGATTTTTGCTCAACATTCTTTCAATTTTGTGCAACTTATCTTCCGTTTCCACAACCATATAAGCAATATTTTCTCTGGAAAACGATTTTTGAAAAACGGTTGGTTTCTCTAATTTTAATTGCTCAATAATATCCTTTTTAACCCGTTCTGTTGCCGAAGCCGTTAAAGCCAAAAAAGGAACTTCCGGAAAGAAACTTTTTAATTGTCCAATTTTTAAATAAGACGGTCTAAAATCGTGGCCCCATTGCGAAACACAATGAGCTTCGTCAATCGCAATTAAATTTAGCGGAAGATTTTTGATTTTTTCTAAGACCCAATCTTGTTCTAATCGTTCGGGTGAGAGGTATAAAAATTTGTAGTTTCCGTATAAACAATTATCTAACAAGGTAATGGTTTCGTCGGTAGAAATTCCGCCGGTTAATGCTAAAGCTTTTATATCTCTTTTGGAAAGGTTTTCTACTTGATCTTTCATCAAGGCAATCAAAGGAGAAATTACCAGACATATTCCGTCTTTCATTAAAGCCGGAACTTGAAAACATATTGATTTTCCTCCTCCGGTGGGCATTAACCCAAATGTATCAGATCCGGATAGAACGGCGTTTATAATTTCTTTTTGAGGCGTTCGAAATTCATCATATCCCCAATATTTTTTTAGAATTTCTTCGGCTTTTATCATTTTTTATCGCGATATGGCATCTAAGATAAAAAGAATTCTTTTATCTTGTACATCCAACGGAACTTCTATCAGTTCGTAGCCATAATTTTCGTAAGTTTCCTTCAAATGATTATAGATGAGTTTGGCTTGTTCGAAGTTTTCATAACGTTCTTCATCCGATTGATAAATTTCTTCCCATGGCGGTAAAAGAAAGACTTTTGTGTATTTATTTGTACGGCATTCTTCATCAAAAAAAGAAGGATAACTATCTCCAATATAATGCATATAGGCTAAAATATCAGGAATGCCGCGATCTAAAAAAATTAATTTTTCTGAATGTTCATTCGCCTGAATGTATTGTTTTTTTCTTCCTTCCAACAACAATTCACTAAACAATAATGGTTTTTCCAGAAATAATTGTTCAATTCCCTGTTTTCGGGCATCGTTAATAATTTCTCTGGAAATTTCAGGAAAACAAGTGTAACCTTTTTCAAGTAATCCGTTAATAATTGTTGTTTTTCCTGTTCCGGGACCACCGGTTATAACTATAATTTCTTTATTCACAAGTATTCAATAAGGTGGTAAATTTAGAAAAATACTCAGCTTGTAAACAAACTTTTGCAGAACTTTAAGTCTTATTAAATAAATTTGTTCAGAAATTTAATAAGATAATTTTCAATTCAAACTAAATGAATGATTTAAACTCAGCTACAAATCATTAAAATTCAATTTCAATTTTCTAAAATCTAAAATCAATACTGTATATTTGCCTATAATAAAAATGTTATGGATAAGAATACAGAAGAATTTTATGAAAGACTGAAAGAAGAATTACGAACTACTTCAAATTGGCCTTCCATTTACCTTTATAAATTTATTGTTCCAACCGATACTTCAAAAATAATTGCTGTGGAAGAAGCGTTTAATAACATGGGTGCAGTGATTAACACCGTACAATCAAAAACCGGTAAGTTTACCAGCGTTTCCATTAATGTTAGCATGGAAAGTCCGGAACATGTAGTGGCAAAATACCAAGAAGTTTCTACAGTAGAAGGAATAATTTCGCTTTAAAAAATACGAAAATGACTCACAATGAAAAAGCACATGATATTGTGCATGTATTAGAATATAATGCCGAGCGACCTCATTTAATGATACCTGAATATGGCCGTCATTTACAAAAATTAATCGATCAGGCAACCATTATTGAAGATAGAGAAGAGCGTAACAAAGCTGCTCGATATATCATTAAAGTAATGGGAAGTTTGAATCCGCACTTGCGTGATGTGCTTGATTTTCAACATAAATTATGGGATCAACTCTTCATCATGTCTAATTTTAAATTAGAGGTTGATAGTCCGTATCCTATTCCAACTCGTGAAGTTATCAACCTTAAACCGGAACGATTGGGGTATCCTCAAAAATTTCCAAAGTATCGTTTTTACGGAAACAACATCAAATACATGATTGATGTGGCTAACAGTTGGGAAGAAAGTGAGTTAAAATCGGCTCTCATCAAAGTTATTGCCAACCACATGAAAAAGTCTTATTTAAGTTGGAATAAAGATACCGTTGATGATAAGGCAATCTTTGATCATTTATTTGAACTTTCCGGCGGACGAATTGATTTGCATCAAAGTACAGAAGAATTGCTGAATACGTCTGATTTAATGCGAACCAATAAAAAGGTTTCCAATAAAAACATGCCGCTTATTCAAAAAAATCCTCTGATTAAGAAAAACAACAAAAATATAAAGGCAAAACCGTATAAAAATAACAATCAGAAATAATCGCTATAAACGAATATGGGAACATTCAAAATAGAAGGCGGTCATCGTCTTAAAGGAGAAATTCATCCGCAAGGAGCAAAAAATGAAGCATTACAAATTTTATGTACGGTACTGCTAACGCCTGAAAAGGTTACGATTAACAACATTCCGGATATTTTGGATGTCAATAAATTAATTACACTTTTAGGAAACTTAGGTGTAAAAATGCAAAAAAACGGACCCGGTTCCATTACGTTTCAAGCAGATGAAGTAAATGTAGGTTATTTGGAGACCGAAGCATTTAAAAAAGAAGGTGGTTCATTACGTGGTTCTATCATGATTGTTGGTCCGCTTTTGGCTCGTTTCGGAAAAGGATATATTCCAAAACCGGGTGGCGATAAAATTGGAAGAAGACGATTAGATACGCATTTTGAAGGATTTATCAATTTAGGTGCAAAATTCAGATACAATAGAGAAGACCATTTTTATGGCGTTGAAAATGAAGGAAGATTAAAAGGAGCTTATATGCTTTTGGATGAAGCTTCCGTTACGGGTACGGCTAATATTGTAATGGCTTCTGTTTTGGCAGAAGGAACAACAACAATTTATAATGCTGCTTGTGAACCTTATTTGCAGCAATTGTGTGGTATGCTAAATTCGATGGGAGCAAAGATCACCGGCGTTGGTTCAAATTTATTAAATATCGAAGGTGTTGAAAGTTTAGGTGGTTGCACACACCGTATTCTTCCCGATATGATTGAAATTGGAAGCTGGATTGGTTTAGCTGCTATGACCAGAAGTGAAATTACCATTAAAAATGTAAGTTGGGATAATTTAGGTGTAATTCCATCGGTTTTTAGAAAATTAGGAATCACGATTGAACGTCGTGGCGACGATATTTATATTCCTGAACATAAAGATGGTTATGAAATTAAGAAAGATATCGATGGTTCTATTCTAACCGTTGCCGATGCTCCGTGGCCAGGATTTACGCCTGATTTATTGAGTATTGTTCTCGTGGTGGCTACACAAGCAAAAGGGGAAGTGTTAATTCACCAAAAAATGTTTGAAAGCCGTTTGTTCTTCGTGGATAAATTGATTGACATGGGAGCAAAAATTATTCTGTGTGATCCGCACCGTGCCATTGTTATCGGACATAATTTTCAATCGCAATTGAAAGCTACTACTATGTCATCACCTGATATTAGAGCAGGAATTTCATTATTAATTGCTGCTTTGTCGGCAAAAGGAACAAGTACTATTCAGAATATTGAACAGATTGATAGAGGTTATGAACGAATTGACGAACGATTAAGAGCCATTGGTGCAAACGTTGTCAGAATTTAGTTTTACATATAAAAAATAAAAAAAAGAGAGTAGTTTTTTAATTACTCTCTTTTTTGTTTTAGTCGATAACCTTCAATAATTCAAGACCAATCATAATTCCATCGTTTAAGAAAGTAGTTCCGTTATACGATCGAATATAATCTAATCGAAGCAATTTAAATTTTCCAAAGCCCAATTTGTCTAAACCGATGCTAAATTCTTGATAAGGTTTATTCTCCGGTGTGGCTAAATGATGATAGCCAATAATCATTGTAGATTTTAGTTTGTTGAGCAATGGTATTTTATTCATAATAAAACCATCAAAATTATGCTCAACATGCATTTCCGTATAACTATCATTCGTGCTATGCGAATAGTATGGAAGTAAATTAAACATATCTAAATAACGATTATTTGGACTGATAATGATTTGATTTCCATTAAAATGTTTATAGTCTACAAATGAAATTTCATCTGCATTAAAGAATTTTCCACCTTTTAAATTAATGGCGAAATTTCCTTTATTTCCAAGTGTTTGTTCATAAAATACTCGTGCTGCAACAAAATCATAATTATATTTTGATTCACTTGCGGCAAAACCTTTTTCATAGCCTAAATAAAGAGTAGGGTACTTTTCATTTGGAATAATAAATTTTCCGTCCGGTCTTGAAAAGTATTTTTGTCCAAAATTGATACGAGCATTTACATTTGCTTTCACTAAATTATTTCGTTCAAAGCCGGGATTTACATAATCATCTTCATCTAGCGGATTATTCGACATAAAATCAATTTTATTTTTAATAATCACATAATCGGTGTTATTAAAAAGCGGACTTCTTTCTGCATATTCCAATGAACCCTGCATATGTAGCCCGTTAATAACTTCTTGACTATAGGTCACATTAGCAAAGTTTTTTTCATACACTTTCATGTGGTTTTCTTTTAAAAATAAAGAAACAACTGTGTTTGCAAGTCTGCCGATGGGCTCGTTTTGGTTAAATTGTGTGACTTCGCTACCACCTTTTATACTTAAAAAACTATTTGTCTTTGCACTTAATCGCGACAGAAAATAACCTGATGCCCGAAAACGTTCTTCGGCAAAACCATAATTAAATTTTGTGCCAAAGGTGGTATATTTTCGATCATCTTTACTTCGTTTAGTATACGATAATGAAGTTGATAAATTCCAACCTTGCACTGTGTTATACAAAGGAATTTTGAACAATCCCGCATAATTTAAACGCCAATTTTTTTCTGAATTTTGATAAGAATAACCCGTGATTATTTTCTGAATCTTAAATTTATTATTCAAACGATCAATAGAATCCAAATACGGTTTTGAATTTCGAACCAATTGAATACTGTCTTTTCTAATGTAATCATCACTTTCTTCTTCAGTTAATGGAACAGGTCGCATTTGGTTCCAATAGGTAGAATCCTTTTTATTAGCATTGTCCTCAAAACTCAAAATTTCTCTCGAAAAAGTTTTAGCATCAAAGGCTTCTTTAAAGTCATAATTGCTGTAAACATGCGTAAACTTTCCTGTAAATTTGATTCCGAAAGCCCCGGCCTCAAATTCTAAACTTTGCGAATTTTTTGCCCATAGTTGATTGTTGTCATTAAAACTGAAATTCTGTTTCAATTTCATCACATCCAAAAATTCTTGCTTCATTCGATAACCTTTGATGTCTAAATCGATACCGTAAATTGCCCAACTGTCTTCCAAAATATAAATATAACCTTCAAAAACAGGTTCGCCGTCTCTTCTCGGAATTACTTTAATTTTATTGATTAAGTTGTTTCGTTCATCATAAAAAGCACCATCTAAGGTGTATTTGTAATAACTAAACGCATTTTCTGCAAGCGGTGAAATCATACTGATATTTACATTAATTGTATTATCATAAAAATCATACATGGTTGCTCTGGCTGTGTTGTAGCTATAGCCATTGTCTCTTCCACTAATTTTTGAAGCGATGATTTTTTCATTCAAATTATCAGGTTTTTCAAAGATAATTTTGGAGACAGTTTCTGATAAATATAAAATTCCGGTTCCGGTAGAGTCTAACGCACCATCAAAATCACCTAATTCTTGACCTAATATTTTTTTAGGAGCATTTTTCAATCGAAAAATTCCACGAGAATAAAAGTCTGCTGTAAATCGTGCTGTTTTCAGGGAGTTTTTTTGCTTATTCGCTATTGCATTTCGAATAATGGCATTGGCCGGATTATCTTTTGAACTCAAAACAACTTCATTCAAATTATAATTCTCCTCAATCAATTTAACATCAAAAGTATATGGAAATTTGTTTATGTTTAAGATGTGTTTTTGCGTTTTATATCCTAAATATTGATAAACAACAGCCACTTTTTCCTGATTTTGAACATTAAGTTCATAAAAGCCATTTTCGTTTGAAGTTGTTCCGATATAGGTATTTTCAATATAAATATTTACAAAAGGCAAAGGATTTCCTGACTCATCAGTTATTTTTCCTTTAATTTGAGCGAATGAAATTATTGATACTAAATTAAGTATAAGAACGATACTATATTTCATGTGTAGGTTTTGCGAGACGAGTTAGTAGTATAAAGTTGAAAGCGTATTTTTTTATTTTATTAATGATAGAAGGGCCAATTCATAACTTTTTAATCCAAATCCAACAATTATTCCGGCAGCATTAGGCGAAATAAAGGAATGATGTCTGAATTCTTCACGAGCAAATGTATTCGAAATGTGTACTTCAATTACAGGCGTTTGAATGGCTTTTACAGCATCTCCAATTCCAACAGAAGTATGTGTATAAGCCGCAGCATTTAAGATAATTCCATCAAATGAAAATCCGGTTTCTTGAATTTTATCAATCAGTTCTCCCTCGATATTGCTTTGGTAATAAAACAGTTCCAAATTAGGATATTTCTCTTGAAGCGATTTAAAAAAATCTTCAAACGATTGATTACCATAAATGTCCGGTTCTCTTTTTCCTAAGAGATTTAAATTTGGACCATTAATAATTATAATTTTCATAGAAAGCGTTTTGGAGTAAATTTATCAAAAAAATCATACTTTCAAATCTATTACTTAAAAACATTAGTTTAATATTAACATTTTGATAGGTTTGAAACAACTATTTTTATGGTTCTAACAAAACATCATCAAATGAGAAAAAAAATACTATTTTTCTTCCTATTCATTTTCGGATTCAGTCAAGCTCAAAATGACTACCTTACTTATGAAGATTTATCAAAAAAACTTAAAGAATTAGCATCAAAAAACAAATCGTGTTCCGTTAAATCAATTGGAAAAAGCAGTGGCGGAAAAGATATTTGGCTCTTAACACTTTCATCATCAGAAAAAGCCAAACCCGCACTTTTAATTACTGCCGGAATTGATGGAAAACACCAAGCCGGTACTCAAATTGCCGCTAAACTAATTGAGCAATTGCTTGACGATGCCAATCTTTCCAAATTATTAGAAGATAAAACCTTGTATTTTGTTCCTTCTGTAAATCCTGATGCAATTGCTGCGTATTTCACTAAATTAAAATTTGAAGAAAGTGGAAATGCAACCAAAACTGATGATGACCGCGATGGAAAAATAGGCGAGGATGGTTTTGAAGATTTGAATAATGATGGTTATATCACTCAAGTTAGAATTGAAGATGTAACTGGAAGTTATATCGAAAGTCCCGATGATGCCCGAATTTTAATCAAAGCCGATCCTTCAAAAAATCAGGTTGGAAAATTCAGTTTGATTTCCGAAGGATTTGATAATGATAAAGATGGCAAATTCAACGAAGATATTTCGGAAGGTGTAAACATTGATAAAAATTTCACGTTCGATCATCCTGTTTTTGAAAAAGGTTCCGGTGTTTATGTTGCTTCTGAACCGGAAACCAGATCATTGTTGGATTTTTTATACCTCAATCAACATATTTATGGTGTGCTAACATTTGGAATGCACAACAATTTGTCGGAAGCTCCAAAATTCGACAGCAAATCGGCCAGCAGTAGAATTGTTAAAAGTTGGTTGGAAAATGATGTGAAAGCAGCTGAGCATGTTTCAAAATTGTATACCGAAAAAGCAGCCATCAAAGACGGACCAAAATTGCCGATGACAAAAGGTAATTTTGCTCAAACAGCTTATTATCATGCCGGAAAATTCAGTTTTTCAACGCCTGGTTGGTGGATAGATAAAGTGGAAGAGAAAAAAGATTCAACCGAAGCAAAAACCGAAAAACCTAAAAAAGGTGAAAAATCAGAAGTAAACCCTGAAATTGAATTTTTAAAATGGGCTGAAAGAAATCAGTTAAACAATGTTTTTGTGAATTGGACAAGTATCAAACATCCCGATTTTCCCAATCAAAAAGCAGAAGTTGGCGGATTTGTTCCGTATGTGATGAATAATCCACCGTCTAAATTTTTGGATGAATCGGTTGCAAAACACAAACTTTTTTTGGTAGAATTAGTGAATGCAATGCCAAAAATTGAAACGACAGTTCCTGTGGTAGAAAAGTTAGATAGCAATTTATACCGCATCACCATTAAAGTGGTTAACAAAGGAATGTTACCCACGTATGCTGAAATTGGTGATAAAATCCGTTTCGTTTCTCGCATGAAAACCGAAATTATGCTGAACAATAATCAGAAAATGGTTTCAGGAAGAAAATACTTTTTGCGAAACACGCTTCAACCCAATGAATCGGAAGAATATTCGTGGTTGGTTTCCGGATCGGGAACGGCAACTATTACAACTGGTTGTGCAACAACAGGAATCAAAGAAATTAAGGTTGAATTGAAATAAGATAAACATGAAAAGATATATACTGACTACTATTTTATGTTTGTTAATGGCAAATGTAAATGCACAAAAAAATGATATTGCTCCTCAGGATTTAAACGGAATGAGAGCAATCGGTTCGCCGGCAAATCCAAAAGTTCGCATGTCTTGGGATCGGTACCACGATTATGCACAAATTACTCAGTTTTGTAAAGATTTGGTAAAAGCCTATCCCAATTTGGTAAAAATGGAATCCATCGGAAAATCTTTTGAAGGAAGAGATATTTGGTTGTTAACCGTTTCCGATTTCAAAACCGATAAAACAGAAAATAAACCGGGTTTCTATATTGATGGTGGAATTCACGCTAATGAATTGCAAGGTGTTGAAATTTCAATGTACACTGCTTGGTATTTGGCAGAAAGTTTCCAAACCGTAAAATTCATTAATACCTTATTAAAGGATAAAGTATTTTACATTGCGTTGACCATTAGCCCTGATTCACGTGAGAATTTTATCTACAAAGAAAATACGGCCAATTCTTCTCGTTCAGGAATGCGTCCGTTTGATAACGATGGCGATGGATTGGTGAATGAAGATAAATACAATGATTTAGATGGCGATGGAAATATCGTCATGATGCGAAGAAAATCAAAAACCGGACGATATAAAATTGATCCAAAATACCCAAGCAGAATGTATCAAGTGCGAGGTGATGAAATGGGTGAATATGAATTATTGGGTTACGAAGGACTTGATGCAGACGGAGACGGATTAGTAAACGAAGACCAATTGGGAACCTATGATCCAAATCGTGATTGGGCTTGGAATTGGCAACCCGATTATGTGCAGAGAGGAGCTCTTTTTTATCCCGGAACGTTACCTGAAACCAGAGCTGTAAAAGATTTTATCGTTAGTCATCCAAATATTGCCGGAGCACAAAGTTATCATAATTATGGTGGGATGTTTCTCCGCGGGCCGGGTGCTGCAGAAGATGATCCGTTGTTCAGCAGACAAGATATTGAAGTGTATGATAACATCGGTAAATTAGGAGAGAAGATGATTCCCGGCTATAATTATTTTGTATTGCACAAAGATTTATACACGGTGTATGGTGGTGAAATTGATTTTCTATCATTAACACGTGGCATTTTTACGTTTAGTAATGAATTGATGACTTCATACAAGTTATTCAACCAAAAAAGTTCATGGAGTCGTTGGGATAACGATGAGTTTAATGAATTTGATAAATACCTTTTATTTGGTGATGGTTATGTGGAATGGAAACCGTTCAATCACCCGCAGTTTGGTGAAATTGAAATTGGTGGAGCTAAGAAGAATTATATCAGAAATCATCCGGGTTTTATGTTGCAGGAAGATGCTCATCGAAACATGGCTTTCACACTATACCATGCCTATCAAACGCCAAAATTAGAAATTTTAGACATTAAAACCGAAAAACTTTCCGGAGGATTAACAGCAGTTACTGCAACTATAATGAATACACGAATTATTCCAACGCATTCATCGATTGATGTAAAAAATAAAATTGAGCGACCTGATTTTATTACACTAAAAGGAGCCAATGTGATAGCCGGAATGACTGTTCAAAACGAAGACTTGAATTTGTTTACTGAACAAAAACATAGTCCACAAACCATTGAAATCGATAATATTCGTGGAATGGGAAGCGTAAAAGTTCGTTGGTTTGTGAGCGGAAATGCAAATGGAGCAACTGTTGAGGTTTCCAGTGCAAAAGGTGGATTTGTGTCTGATAAAGTAAAATAGAAAAAAATTAGCCATATAAGTCATATAAGTTTAGAGTGTCTGAAAACTTATATGACTTATATGGTTTAAAATTTTAATTGGTTAGAATCGATAACCTAGTGAAACCTGAATCACTCTGTTTTTAACTTCTGCATCTTTTGAAGCTTCGGTTAAACCAACTACATATCTTGCTTGTGCAAAAATATTGTCAGTAATATTCAAACCCAAACCACCAACTGCAGCAAAATCGAATGATTCTGATTCAAATTGATCCCCAACATTATCATCAATTAAAAAGGAGAATTGCGGTCCGGCTTCAACACTCAATCTATCTGAAATTAAATAAAATTTGGCTAATACAGGTACAGTTAAATAATTAAAGTTAATGTCGTCAAACGATTCACTTTCAACTTTAGCACCTTGTGAAGAATATAATAATTCAGGTTGAAGAGCAAAGTTCTCAAACACTTTTAATTCTAACAAAGCACCAAAGTGAAAACTTGTGTAGGTTTCTAAACCTTCTAAACCATCTCCTTCAAGACTGGCAAAATTGGCTCCGGCTTTTACACCAAATTTCAACATTTGAGCATTCGATTGGGTTATCCCAATAATCATGAATGCGATAAAAAAAAGTAGCTTTTTCATGTTTTAATAATTTAGTTGATATATATTGATAAAACAAAATTATAACAAATTTATTATTAAATATATCGAGATTGTTACCAAATAGTTGTTGATAAAATTGTTGATAACTGAAATTTGACCAATAATTACTTACAATAAGAGTTTATAATTTTGTATTATAACTTTAAAACAAGTAAAACATGAAAAAAATCATTTTATCTATTCTTGCTGTTGCAGCATTTGGGACTGCAAATGCTCAGGAAATTAAATTTGGTGTAAAAGCCGGAGCGAACTTCTCTAACTTCACGGGAGATGCTGAAACTGATGGTAGAACTGGTTTCTATGTAGGCGGTTTAGTAGACATTGGTATTTCAGATAAATTTCATGTACAACCTGAGTTACTATACTCTATGGAAGGTGCAGATAGCGATGGAGTTGATTTAGGTGTAAATTATTTGAGAGTTCCAATTATGGCTAAATATTACCTTACTGAAGCTTTGAATCTTCAAGCTGGTCCTTCTGTAGCATTTAAAATCGGTACAGTTGAAGAAGATTTTGACGATGCAGTAAAATCAATAGATTTTGGCTTAGGTTTAGGTGCAGCTTATGAGTTGCCAATGGGATTGTTTTTTGATGTGAGATATAATTTAGGTTTAGCAAACATTAGCGAAACAGATGCTGTTGATGTTAAGAATACTAACTTCCAAGTAGGTTTAGGATATAGATTCTAATAATTTAATTGAATAAATAAAAACCACGCTTTATGCGTGGTTTTTTATTATTATATAGTTTGTAGTATTTTTTTTATTATATATTTGCACTCAAATTTTAAAAATATAAAAAAATGAAAAAACTTATTTTTGTTGGAATTACTGTTTTAACATTTGGTGTTACTAGTGCTCAAGATGTTAATTTTGGTGTTAAAGGAGGTTTAAACGTTACAACTTTAACAGGGGATATAGAAGACCTTGATCCTAAAATTGGTTTTCACGTTGGAGGTTTTGCAGAGATTAAATTAAATGAAAAATTTGCAATTCAGCCTGAATTATTATTTTCTACTCAAGGAGCTAAAGCGGAGTACTTTGATGATTTTGATGGATTTAATGTTAAAGTTGAAGAAAATTTAAAATTGAATTATATCAACTTGCCAATCATGGCTAAGTATTTTATTACTGAAAAATTTAATATCCAAGCTGGACCTCAGGTTAGTTTTTTGATGAGTGCAAAGAATGAAGTAACTTATTCATTCGAGGGAGAGTCTGATTCTGAGGAATTTGATATTAAAGATGATACTAAGGCTATTGATTTTGGATTTAATTTAGGCTTAGGATATAGTTTTACAGATAAACTTTTTGCTGAAGCTCGTTATAATTTTGGTTTGTCTAGTATCCCTGATGATTCTGATGTTGATGTTAAAAATGCAGTTTTTCAAGTATCTTTTGGATATAGATTCTAATTTTAGAATAAATATAAATTTTAACCACGCCTTCTGCGTGGTTTTTTTATTCCTATAATTTGTCGAACTTTGAAACATGAATTGGCAAACGTATATCAAAAGTTTTCAGTCGTATTTAAAAATTGAAAGAGGTTTATCGCAAAACACCATCGATAATTATTCTTTTGATTTGTTACGTTTAAGGCAATTTTTGGATGAAAATTCTATTTCTAAAAATCCAATAACTATTGGTGAAGAAGAGATTCAACAATTTATTTATGCAGTTTCCAAAGAAGTTAATCCGCGTTCTCAAGCTCGTATTATTTCCGGTTTAAAAAGTTTTTTCACCTATTTAATTTTTGAAGATTATCGTGCTGATAATCCAATGGAATTAATTGAAACTCCTAAAATAGGTAGAAAGTTACCCGATACTCTTTCCGTTCAAGACATTGATGCCTTAATTGCTGCTATTGATTTGTCTAAGGATGAAGGCGAACGCAACAAAGCTATACTTGAAACTTTGTACGGTTGTGGATTGCGTGTTTCCGAATTAATCTCACTTAAAATTTCCGATTTATTTTTTGACGAAGGTTTTATCAAAATTACAGGAAAAGGTAACAAACAACGTTTCGTTCCCATTGGAAGTACAACACAAAAATTTATTGAGTTATATAAAAATCATGTTCGTACTCATTTAAACATTCAAAAAGGGCATGAAGATACGCTATTTCTCAACCGAAGAGGAAAGCAACTTACCAGAGCAATGATTTTTACTATTATTAAAGATTTAGCCGTAAAAATCGAATTAAATAAAGCGATTAGTCCGCACACATTTCGTCATTCCTTTGCTACGCATCTTTTAGAAAATGGTGCCGATTTGCGTTCCATTCAATTAATGTTGGGACATGAATCGATTACTACTACCGAAGTGTATGTGCATTTAGATCGAAAACATCTCACTCAGATTGTAAATAAGTTTCATCCGAGGAAGTGATTGCCGTTGTTGGTTGTCTGTTTTCAAACTTTGTATATAAAAAAATGACCTACATTTCTGCAAGTCATTTCTATAAATTTATTTATTTCTTTTCGTAAACGGAAATCAAACAACCGACAACGTTATTACTTCGCAATATTCACCGCTCTTGTTTCACGAATTACAGTAATTTTCACTTGTCCCGGATAGGTCATTTCCGTTTGAATTTTTTGAGAAACCTCAAAGGAAAGTTTAGCCGCTTGTTCGTCTGAAACTTTTTCGCTTTCTACAATCACACGTAATTCACGTCCGGCTTGAATAGCATACGCACTTTTCACACCATTAAATCCAAAAGCAATCGCTTCTAAATCTTTTAAACGTTGAATGTATGAATCTAAAACTTGACGTCTAGCACCAGGTCTAGCACCAGAAATAGCATCACACACTTGAATAATTGGTGAAATCAAATATTTCATTTCAATTTCATCGTGGTGAGCTCCAATCGCGTTGCAAACTTCTTCTTTTTCACCGTATTTTTCAGCCCATTGCATACCTAAGATAGCGTGAGGTAATTCACTTTCAGTATCAGGTACTTTACCAATATCGTGTAAAAGTCCGGCACGTTTAGCTAATTTCACATTCAAACCTAATTCTGCCGCCATGATTCCACAAAGTTTTGCAACTTCTCTGGAGTGTTGTAGTAAGTTTTGACCGTAAGAAGAACGGTATTTCATTCTACCTACCACTTTAATCAATTCCGGATGTAAACCGTGAATACCTAAGTCGATTACTGTTCGCTTACCAACTTCAATGATTTCATCATCAATTTGTTTCGTCGTTTTAGCAACAACTTCTTCAATTCTGGCAGGGTGAATACGACCGTCGGTTACTAATTTATGTAAAGCTAAACGAGCAATTTCTCTTCTAACAGGGTCAAAACAGGAAAGAATAATCGCTTCAGGAGTATCATCAACGATGATTTCAACACCGGTTGCAGCTTCAAGAGCACGTATATTTCTTCCTTCACGACCAATGATTCTACCTTTTACATCGTCCGATTCAATATTGAAAACAGAAACGCAATTTTCTACTGCTTCTTCTGTTCCAACACGTTGAATGGTGTTGATAATTACTTTCTTAGCTTCTTGTTGAGCAGTTAATTTAGCTTCTTCAAGCGTATCTTGAATATGAGCCATTGCTTTAGTTTTAGCCTCAGCTTTCAAGCTTTCTACTAATTGTTCTTTGGCTTCTTCGGCAGATAAGCCGGAAATAACTTCTAATTGTTCAACTTGACTTTTGTGTAGTTTTTCAACTTCTATTTGTTTTTTGTCAAGAATTTCGATTCTGTTATTGTAATCGATAATTTTTGCGTCAAAATCATCAGCTGATTTTTTAGCTTTTGCTAATTCACTTGAAACTTGTGATTCTTTGTCGCGAACTCTTTTTTCAACTTCAGCAATTTTTTTATCTTTTGATAAAATTTCTTTTTCGTGTTCCGATTTTAATTCTAAAAACTTTTCTTTTGCTTGAAGTAATTTGTCTTTTTTGATGTTTTCAGCCTCTACTTTTGCATCTTTTAGGATGGAAGCGGCTTCTTTTTTTGCATTTTTTATAAGATTGGAAACATTGCTCTTTTCAATGACTTTTGCGATAGCAAAACCCGCTGCAAGACCAACAATTCCGGCGATAATAAGTAGTAATGTACTGTCCATTTGTTTAGGTAAGGTTTATATATAAAAAAAGCCTACATTAGGTGATTGTATAAACTCGTTATGACAAGTTTTGAGCTAACTCACTGTTCAAGGATCCCACTACAAGGTGGGCATGCTATAGTAATGAAGATTTGCTCATTCTAAAATGTTAGTGTTGAGTTTATCAAATAGAAACTAATGTAGGCAGTATCTTAATTAATGTGTAAGAACGTATTTATTTTTCCAGATAATTGGCTAATAAATCATTTATTTTTTTCAGTCTTTCTAATGATTCCTGATTATCTTCCGTTTTTTCGATTTGTTTTTGCTCTAATTGCGAGGCAAACTGCAAAGCACACATGGCTAACACGTCTTGTTTGTCTCGCACAGCATAATTTTCTTCAAATTGCTTAATCATTACATCAATTTTTTTGGAAGCACTTCGTAGTCCTTCTTCTTGTGTGGGTTCAACCGTTAACGGATAAACTCGGTCTGCAATTGATATTTTAATTTTAAGCTTTTCGTTCATGCTGTATTAATCAGATAACTGTGCAATACAGTAATCAATTTCACGAATTAATGAATTTATTTTAAGCTTCGTATCTCTTTTATTTTCGTCACTGCCTAATAATGAATTGGCTATTTTGAGTGTTTCATACTTTTTCTTCAAACCTTCCATATCGGCGGCTTGTTTTTGTATAGTTGTGGTAGAATTCTTCAATTCCTGCTTTAATTCCTGAACAGTTGTCTCTAAACTTTGCATTTTGCTAATCAGTTTGGAGAGCCTATTTTCAAGAGAATCAACAATTTCTACCATTTCACTCATAGGAGCATGTATTCATTACACGAGTTACAAAGTTAGTATTCCTAAACGATTAACGCAAATAAAAAAAATAAATTTTGTTTTCATTTTTATTTTTGAGATAAAGTCAAGTAAATCAGTAAAATATTGATTTTTTTTGAATTTGGTTTGAATTTTGTATTACATTTTTTAAATTAGCAAAAATTCAAAGCCATGAAATACATTCTTTACATTCTATTATTTGCCCCAATTGCGGTTTTTTCTCAAAATCAATATCCAAAAGAAGATTTTATTCCACCGTTGGATATTCCACTTTCACTATCGGGAACGTTTGGCGAATTGCGTTCAAATCATTTTCATTCCGGAATAGATTTTAGAACCCAACAAAAAGAAGGATTAAATGTAATAGCCGTTGCTGATGGTTACGTTTCTCGTATTAAAATATCCACTTTTGGTTATGGAAAAGCAATTTATATTACACATCCAAATGGTTATACTTCCGTTTATGGACATTTATTGAAGACATCTTCCAAAATTGATGATTATTTAAAAAAACAACATTATGCTTTGGAAAGTTTTGAAATTGATATTTTTCCGAAACCGGAAGATTTAGTTGTAAAACAAGGAGAAATTATCGCTTTGTCAGGAAATACTGGTGGTTCCGGCGGACCTCATTTACATTTTGAATATCGTGATTCAAAAACAGAAAAAATTATTAATCCATTCTTTTTCGGATTAGATAATAAGGTAAAAGATACTCGAATTCCGGTTATCAATGAAATTGTTGTTTATCCGTTAAGTGAAGATGGTTTGGTAAATCAATCACAAATTCCAATACAAATTCCGATTTCTCAACAAAAAGACGGAAGTTATTTGGCTACAAAAGTTTTGGCAAAAGGTGAAATTGGTATTGGTGTAAATACATACGATCAATCGGATAATAATTATGGTAAAAATGGCGTGTATAAAATTAGTTCGACGTTAGATGGAAAACCTTCGTTTGAAATTACATTTGATACATTTAGTTATGACGAAACCCGATACATCAATGCATATATTGATTACAACCGTTTCAAAAAAATGAATCAGCGAGTGCAGAAATTATTCTTAGCCAAAAAATATCCGTTGAGTTTAGTTTCTTCCAATCAAAACAATGGAATTATTAAAGTTGGAAATAATCTTTCGCACAATTATAAATTGGAAATTTCCGATTATCATGGAAATAAAACAACAGTAACGATTCCGATTCAATATTCAAATTTGCCGGTAAAAATTCCTAAAAAAGAACAAAAGACAAACTATTTCGTAAAATCTTCCAACGATTATAATTTTACGAAAGATAATATTTCGGTATTTATTCCGGAAAATACATTTTATGAAGATTTTTATTTGAATTTTGATGTAAAAGACAATGTGCTGACTTTGCAAGATGATGCAACTCCGGTTCATTCCAATTTGAATATTACGTTTCAAAATGATTCAGTTCCGGCAGAAGAAAGAGAAAAATATTTTATTGCTACAATAAAAGGAAGCAAAATAACCTATAATTCTACCAAAATTAAAGAGAATGTTTTTATCACTTGGACTAGAAATTTAGGACAATTTCAATTGATAAAAGATTCGGTTGCTCCACAAATTAAATCAGTTAACTTTCAAGAAGGAAAGTGGTTAAGTAAGCAAAATGATCTTCAATTTACGATTTCAGATGATCTTTCCGGAATCAAATCCTATAATGGTTATTTGAACGAAAAATGGATTTTGTTTGACTATGATTATAAAAGTAACAAGATTGTACACGATTTTTCAGATAACATCGTTATAGAAGGACGAAACGAATTAAAGATTGTGGTTGTGGATAATGTCGGAAATTCTACTATATTTGAATCACATTTTTTTAGAAGTCAAAAACCTTAAATTCATCTTTTGAAAACAAAACAATTTATAGTGGCATTGATGCTTTTTTGCATCGGATTTGCAGCAAATGCACAAACAGCCAGAATAAAAGGAATCATTTTAGATAAAAATAATAATCCGGTTGAAGGTGTAAATATCAATTACCAAGATAAAGGAACTACCACGAATGTGAATGGTTTTTATGCCTTAACGATTCCTGCAAACCAAAAAATAACGCTTGTTTTTACGCATGTTTCTCTAAAAAAAGCTACTCTTAGATTAGAATTGAAAACCAATGAAGATTATGAATATAATTTTCAAATGAGTGATTCAGAAGATTTATTAGGTGAAGTAATTGTTACAGCCGGAAACAGAAAAAGGGTAGAAGGTATTACGACGATAGAACCAGCAGTAATAAGAACAATTCCGGGAGCAAATGCCGGAGTTGAAAATATATTAAAGTCATTGCCAGGTGTGAATTCCAACAACGAATTAAGTACACAATATTCCGTTCGAGGTGGAAATTATGATGAAAATCTCGTGTATGTCAATGAAATAGAAATTTATCGTCCTTTTTTAATTCGTTCCGGTCAGCAGGAAGGGTTGAGTTTTACCAATACCGATATGGTGCAAAATGTTGACTTTTCTGCCGGAGGTTTTCAGGCAAAATATGGTGATAAATTATCATCTGTTTTAGATATCACCTACCGCATTCCAACTCGTTATGCCGCCGCTTTAGAAGCCAGTTTTTTAGGCGGAAGTTTAACCTTAGAAGGCGTAAGTAAAAACCAAAAATGGGCGAATATAACAGGTGTTCGCTACCGAGATAACAGTTTATTGGTGAATAGTCAAGAAACGGAATCTAACTTTCGACCAACTTTTACCGATGTGCAAACGTATTTGACCTACACACCGAATACGAAATGGCAATTTGGATTTTTAGGAAATGCTTCTCAAAACAAATATAATTTTGAACCGCTCACTCGTCAAACTAATTTTGGAACGATTGACGAACCAATTGCACTTCAAATTTTTTATGACGGACAAGAAAAAGATCAGTATCAAACGTTGTTTGGAGCATTAAAAACGTCTTACAATATAAATGATAACAATACTTTAAAGTTCATAGGATCAGCTTATCACACCCAAGAGCAAGAACATTTTGATATTTTTGCTGCCTATTTTTTAGGAGAAGTTGATAGCAACATCGGTTCGGAAACATTTGGCGATGTAAAATTCAATCGTGGAATCGGAACTCAATTGAATCACGGACGAAATGATTTAGATGCATTAATTATCAATACAGAAGTAAAAGGTTTTCATAAATTAAATGAAAATACCATCGAATGGGGAGTAAAATACACCAAAGAAGATATTCGTGATCGTTTAGTAGAATGGGAAGTGATTGATTCTGCAGGATTTTCCATCAATCCACCACGTGATTTTCCTGTAAACGACCAACCTTATAATCCGTATGTTGGTCCTTTGGTTCCTTTCCAAAGTGTTCGAGCTACGAATTTCACAACAATTGATCGTTTTTCAGGTTATGCTCAATGGAGTAGAAAATCGAATTTAGGTTCTAGTGAAGTTTGGTATAATGCCGGAGTTCGTATGCATCAATGGCAAGTTTCCGGTGATGATTTAGATGGAAAGAGTCAGATGGTTTTTAGTCCAAGAGCACAATTTGCAATTAAACCGCTATGGGTAAAAGATATGGTTTTTAGAGTTTCTGGAGGATTATATCATCAACCACCTTTCTACAGAGAACTTCGCGGATTTGACGGACAGGTTAGACCTAATGTGAAAGCCCAACAATCAATTCATTTTGTGGCTGGTAATGATTACAGTTTTAAAATGTGGGACAGACCATTTAAACTTGTGAGTGAGTTGTATTATAAAAATTTGACTGACGTAAATACCTATACATTAGACAATGTACGAATTCGCTATATTGCTGACAATGAGGCGGAAGCTTATGTATATGGTCTTGACATGCGTTTAAACGGTGAATTTGTTCCCGGAACCGAATCATGGTTTAGTTTTGGCTACTTAAAAACCGAAGAAAATTATCAAGACAAAGGCTTTATTGCTCGACCAACCGATCAACGTTTGAAGTTTGGCGTTTTGTTTCAAGATTATGTTCCGAATATTCCAAGTTTAAAAATGTATTTGAATTTGGTTTATAACACTGGTTTACCGGGTGGTTCGCCTTCCTATGCCGATCCGTATGATTATCAATTGCGTTTGAGAGATTATCGCAGAGCAGACGTTGGTTTTCAATATGTTTTAACCGAAAAAAATGAGCTTAGACCAAACGGTCATTGGCTAAAACGTTTTAAAGATTTATCATTAGGTTTAGAGATATTTAATTTATTTAATAATCAAAATGCTATTACAAACACTTGGGTTAGAGATGTTTATACAAAAACGCAATATGGTGTTCCAAATTATATGACTACTCGAGTTTTTAATTTGAAGTTAACAGCGAGGTTATAATCTGATTAAATTTTATATCTTTGAAACATAACTCTATTTTGTATGCGTTTCAATTTCAATTATAGTTTTTTGGTGGTTTTGGTTTTATTCAGTTGCAAAGAGCAAGAAGAAGAAAAGCCTAAAGTTATCTATGAAGAGTCAGCAACCAAGGTGGAAGCCAAAGTTGATACCACTCAAATTAGAGTAGCCGATCTTCCTGTTAATATGGAAGGTACGTCTTATTTACTTCATCCGGTGGGTGAGGTAAGGGTTTATGACACCAAATCTAAAATGAGTTATGGTTCATCAAGTACAAGTCGTGTGAGCTATGCAGTTTCGAATTATAATCGTTTTGAAATTACCGGTTTTTTAAAAAATATTTATATTCAACATATTGATTCAGTGAATTCTAAGCCATTGACAGATAAATCGATGGTGATTCAAACGGCGACGTATTTGAATACGTTTGCTCAAAAATCAAAGAAGCATATTTTAGTTTATTCTATTTCGGATATGGATACCAATCGAGATGGGAAATTAGATGCTAATGATATCAGATCGCTTTATATCAGCGATATTTCAGGAGATAATTTTACCAAAATTACACCCGATTTTCAAGAGTTAATTGATTGGAATTTAATGGAAGTAAAAAACCGTTTATACTTTAGAACGATTCAAGATTCCAATAAAAACGGAGATTTTGATAAAGATGATGCTGTTTTCTACTACTTTATAGATTTGATGGATGCAGAATGGAAATTAAACGAATACAAACCATTCAATTAAATCAGAATATCACTTTCTAAATCTGATTTTTCAATCGTAAAATTAAATCCGAGTTGTTCCATTAATTGAATAACTAAGTTTTTATACCAGTTTTCTGATTTGGGATGAATGTAGATTCGTTCAATTAATTGATGAATATCTACATCGATTTTCACACCATCATTTACAGTAATATTATTTGGGGTTACATCCGAAATAATTCGAATTTCTCTTTCATATTGAAAACTTTTTCGTTTGAATAAGAAAGGAAAGAAAGTATCATCAAACGGAATGTATTCTTTTTTATAATCGATATAATTTACTTCACCAATAAACTGTTCAGTTTTTCTTTCGGGTTTCAAAGCTTCTTGTAAACGTTTTACTGTAGATTGAATTGCTAAACCTTCATTATTTTTGGTAAAAATCTGCCACATGGCAAACGATTCGTATTCGTTTATATGCCAACTACTGATGACAATTTTCTCACGATGCGACTTGTAATAATCTAAAAACTTCGGATTGTTTTCGGCAATTTTTCGAATTTCTTCGTAAGTGGGTTCGCTAAAAGTTCCTTCATATTGGTCTTCAAATTTATCCGATCGCGACATGAATAATTTTTTCGAAAGCAACAGATCCAAAAATTTAGACAAATCCAAGTATTTCCATACAATCGTATCTTGATCTGCGGGAAGAATTATATTTGGATTATGAATGTACATTTTGGATTTTTAGATTGTTTGATTTTTAGATTGATAGATCATTCTTTTTCTTTAGGAAATTTTGTTGAATATTGTCCTGCAGTATAGCCAGCTAAAATTAGAATAAAACTAAATTTCCCAAGCAAATCCAATTTTTCAAAATGAATCATTGCATAAAGGAATATTCCGGCAATTACCATGAAAATAATTGTGAAAGTTGTTCTTGTCATTTTTTGTTTTCTATATTTTAAAACTCGCAACTTTTAATCTATTCAAACGACTGCATCATTACTAATTTAGAATACATTCCGTTTTTGGCCAACAATTCATCGTGCTTTCCTTGCTCGACTATTTCGCCTTTTTGCATTACCACAATCAAATCTGCTTTTTGAATAGTAGAAAGACGGTGAGCAATGACTACTGAAGTTCTATTCTGCATTAACTTTTCTAATTCAATCTGAACAATTTTTTCACTTTCGGTATCCAAAGCGGAGGTTCCTTCATCCAATATCATAATCGGAGGATTTTTCAAAACAGCACGAGCAATCGAAAGACGTTGTTTTTGTCCACCGGATAATTTTCCACCTGCATCACCAATGTTTGTGTTTATTCCTTGAGGTAAAGCCATTACAAAATCATATGCATTTGCGATTTTTAAAGCGGATATGATTTCTTCGTCGGTTGCGTCATGTTTGCCTAAAAGAATATTGTTTTTGATAGTATCATTAAACAGAATTATATCTTGAGAAACTAATCCCGTTAAATTCCGTAAAGAATTCATTGATAAGTCTTTTATGTCGATGTCGTCAATTTTAATTGAACCATCATTCACATCATAAAAACGAGTAAGTAAATTGGCAATCGTACTTTTTCCACTTCCGGATTGACCTACCAAAGCGACGGTTTTTCCTTTTGGAATATGTAATGAAAAGTTTTTCAGAACAATTTCATCTTCATATTTAAAGTTAATATTTTCTATACGAATACTATCATCAAAAGAGTTTTTATAAACGGCATTTGGTTTATCAGCTATTGTATTTTCCACTTCCAATACATCAAAAACTCTTTCTGCTGCTGCCAAACCGGTTTTAACTTGATATGAAGCTTTCGAAATTGCTTTTGCAGGAGTTAAGATGTTATAGGCTAATCCCATATAAGCCAAAAATTTAGAACCTTCTAAAAGGGGAGTTCCATCAGCCAATTTATCTACTAAGACCATGTTGCCACCATACCATAGTAAAATTGCAATGACTAAAATACCCATGAATTCACTTAAAGGTGAAGACAAATTATTTTTTTTGCCTATACTGTTGGTTAATTTATATAATCGCTGAATAGAATCGTTAAACTTTGCTGTAAAATTTTTTTCCGCATTATAACTTTTAACAACTTTCAATCCACCTAACGTTTCTTCAACAATTGAAATTAAATAACCATTTTCATCTTGAGCTTTTTTTGATTTTGCTTTAAGACTTTTACCTATTTTTGAAATAATAAATCCGGATATAGGAATGAAGATGAATACAAAAAGTGTTAATTTAAAACTAATAGCCACCATTGCTCCAATTGTAAAAAGAATGGTCATTGGTTCTTTAACAACTAATTCTAAAATTGAGAAGAATGAATTTTTTACCTCATTCACATCATTTAACATTCTTGCCATTACATCTCCTTTTCTTTTTTCAGAATAGTATGAAACCGGTAAGTCAATTATTTTATCAAACATTTTATTTCTCAAATCACGTAAAACCCCATTTTTAAGCAACAATAAATGGTTTAGAGCTAGATAGTTAAATAAATTTTTTAATAAAAATGTAGTTATAACAATACAAACCACTAATAACAATGCATACTGAGCTCCATTTTCTTCAGTTAACTTGGTAATATAAAAGTATAAATAATCTTTTCCGAAGCTTGTAATTTCCCAAATTGAAGTAAATTTTGGTTTTACAACTACTTTTTCTGCGTCTTTGAAAAGCACATCCAACATTGGAATTAAAGCGATGAATGAAAGTGTACTAAAAAGAGCATAAAAAACATTGAAAATAATATTCCATACCACATTGGTTTTATATGGTTTTAGAAACGGAATTATTTTTTTTAAATTTTCATCCATTATTTTAATTGCATTTCTGCTACAATATTTTTAATTTTTTGATCTAAATTAGCTTCCACTTTTTTGAAATTATCTATGGAGTCCAACGGTTCATTCACACTGAAATAGAATTTAATTTTTGGTTCAGTTCCGCTTGGGCGAGCACAAATTTTAGTTCCGTCTTCCAAATAATAAATCAATACATCCGATTTTGGAATGTGTAACGGTTCAATTTCATTGGTAAATAAATTCAAAACAGTTGAATTTTGATAATCTTCTACACAAACTACTCGTTGTCCATTAATTTCTTTCAAAGGATTTTCACGTAAATCAATCATCATTTGCTTGATTTCATTGGCTCCTTCAATTCCTTTTTTGGTTAATGAAATTAAATATTCTTTATAGAATCCAAAATCAACATACAAGTTTAAAAGTTCTTGATACAACGTGCTTCCGGCGGCTTTTGCTTGAGCAGCTACTTCGCAAACGAGTAGGGTAGCGGCAATGGCATCTTTATCGCGAACGGCATCGCCCACCATGTAGCCAAAACTTTCTTCGCCACCGCCAATGAATTTTTGGTTTGGAAAATCTTTAATCATTTTAGCAATCCATTTGAATCCGGTCAACCCAACTTTGCATTCTACACCATAACCTGATGCAATTTCTGTCATCATTGGTGTTGATACAATTGTAGAACCGATAAATTCATTTCCGGTGATTTTGCCAGCACGTTTCCATTGTTCCAATAAAAAGGCGGTCATGATGACCATGGTTTGGTTTCCGTTTAATAACGTCATTTTTCCTTCAGAATTTCGAACGGCAATTCCTAATCGATCTCCATCAGGATCGGTTCCAATGACAATATCAGCATTTATTTTTTCGGCTAAATCGGTTGCCATTAATAAAGCTTCCGGTTCTTCGGGATTTGGTGATTTTACGGTTGGAAAATTTCCATCAGGAACTTCTTGTTCTTTCACGATATTGACATCCGTGTAACCTGCTTTTGCCAATGTTTCAGGAACTAATGTGATTGAAGTTCCGTGTAGCGAAGTGAAAACGATTTTTAAATTTTCTTTCGCCGCTTTTGGCGTGTTAAAGCTAGCGTTTTCAATAGATGATTTGATAAAAGCTTGATCCACTTCCGTATTAATATATTCGATTAAATCTTCGTTAGCAGAAAACTTGATTTCGCTGTATTTTAATTCTTCAATCAATTTGATGATTTCCTCATCTTGTGGCGGAACTAATTGTCCGCCATCTTGCCAATATACTTTGTATCCATTGTATTCCGGCGGATTGTGTGATGCGGTTAAAACAATTCCGGCATGACAGTTTAAATATTTTAAGGCAAACGATAAAATAGGAGTAGGTCGCAATGCCGAAAATAAATACACTTTAATTCCGTTGGCCGAAAAAACATCAGCAACCACTTTGGCTAATGTATCGCTATTATGACGGCAATCATAGGCAATCACGACTTTGGTTTGTTCGTTTGGAAACGATTTTAAAATATAATCGGAAAGACCTTGCGTGTTTTTTCCAAGTGTATATTTATTAATTCTGTTGGTTCCAACGCCCATAATTCCTCGCATTCCACCCGTTCCGAATTCTAGATTTTTATAGAAACTTTCTTCTAATTCTTTTGGGGAAGAAGTCATCATTTCTTCGATTATTTTGTGGGTTTCTGCATCAAATACAGGAGATAACCATTCGTTTACTTTGTCTAAAATGTTTTGTGGAATATGCATAATTTTATTTTTTATATCCAATTTTATTTCGTTCTTTCGATGAAGTTGAATTTTCTTTATCCATCAAAAAATTTAAAATTTTATAGATGTCAGGAAATTGCTTTTCTATTTCGGTTATTTTATCATTTAAATCTTTGTAATTCAGTGCAAATTGCCTTAGTGAAACAAATGTTCGCATAATAGCAATGTTTATAGCGATGGCTTTATCAGAATTTAGAACGCTTGAAAGCATGGCAACTCCTTGTTCTGTAAAGGCAAAAGGCATGTATCTTATACCTCCTCTTTTTGAGGTCACAAATTGTGACCTCAAATTTTCAAACTCTTCTTTGGTAAGTTCAAACATAAAATCATTTGGAAAACGATTTATATTTCGTTTGACAGCTTGTTTTAGAACTTTAGTTTCGATTTCATACAAATCGGCTAAATGAAAATCGAGCATTACTTTTTGACCTCTTAACTCGATAATTTGTTGTTGAATAATTTCTAATTTCATAATTATGGCGTTTATAAATTTTAAATGGCTTTGATGTTTTTTAGTTCATATTTAATTCGTTTGAAATTTTATAATTTTCGTTTGATTCTTTGTTTCGTAAAATAATTTCGCCTAAAAATCCGGCTAAAAATAATTGTGTTCCAATAATCATAGTGGTAAGCGAAATGTAAAAATACGGACTATTTGCCACTAAATCATAGGGTAAATCGTTATACATTCTGTATAATTTTGAAATTCCGATATAACCAGCAGAGCCAAATCCGATGATAAACATCAAAACACCCCAAGCACCAAAAAGATGCATTGGTCTTTTTCCGAAACGGGATAAAAACCAAATTGTGATTAAATCGAGGAAACCATTTATAAAACGTTCCATACCGAATTTGGTTTCGCCATATTTTCTGGCTTGATGCTTTACTACCTTTTCACCAATTTTAGAAAAACCGGCATTTTTGGCCAAAACAGGAATGTAGCGATGCATTTCGCCCGAAACAACTATGTTTTTTACGACAAGATTTTTGTATGCTTTTAAGCCACAGTTGAAATCATTCAATTGAACTCCAGAGGTTTTTCGGGCAGCCCAATTAAATAGTTTGGAAGGTAAGTTTTTTGAAACGATAGAATCATATCTTTTTTTCTTCCAACCGGATACTAAATCGAAATTTTGATTTAAAACTAAATTATATAATTCCGGAATTTCTTCAGGATTGTCTTGTAAATCAGCATCCATTGTGATTACAACATTGCCTTGTGCTTTTGCAAATCCGGCATGAAGAGCTTGCGATTTTCCGAAGTTTTTTAGAAAACGAATAGCTTTTACGTTTGGATTCTGTTTTGATAGTGACTCAATTACATTCCATGAATTATCAGTACTACCATCATCAATAAAAATGATTTCGTAGCTAAAATTATTGGAATTCATGACAAGCACAATCCAATCATGAAGTTCTTGAAGAGAATCTTCTTCGTTAAGTAATGGAATAACTATGGATAAATTCATTTATTCTTTATTCGCAGGAGTTTTAAAAATTAAGGCAACTAACAGACCTAAAACAGAATAGAAAACAATCATAAAAAAATAAGATTGGATTTGAGGCCAAGGTCCGAAATTGTCTTTATTTTCAATTTCCGTAATTGCTTTGTTGATATCAGCGGCGGGAACATTAAATTTAGCCATCATATCACGTGTCATTTTTACAATGTTATCGGTAATAACTTCCTTTGCTTCTGGATCAATTACATTAAATAGTAGAATATTATATAAAACGTATAGTGCCATTCCAATTATAATTGGTAATATAAAACTCAAAAAAGCTTGTTTGTAAGTCATTATACCTTTGAGAAGTTTTTTATTGATAATTGAAGTATAGATTCCAAAACCAATTATAATAACAAAATTGACTATTCCAACCCAAGTGCTTGTAAATAATGATAAATCAACCACATACATGATGGTGGTAAACAAAACTAAAATTATTCCTAAAATCAAACCGTAAGTTGAACCGTTTTTTTTGATAGTGTTTTCCATAAATTTAATATATTTAATGTACAAATATAGTAATATTACAAATATGGTAAGGAAAATCAAAGTTTAAAAGAATTTAAAAAAATGTATTTTAAAGATTTGAATATTAAAAAATAGTTGTAAATTTGCACGTTCAAAAAAGTATAAACAAAAAGTTGTGTCTCGTTTATACCTTTTCAAAATGAAAAGCCGCAAAAAGAAGCACAACCATTAATAAGAAAAAGATTTACACAAAATGAAAAAAGGAATTCACCCAGAAAATTACAGATTAGTTGCTTTTAAAGACATGTCTAATGAAGACGTTTTTATCACTAAATCTACTGTTGAAACAAAAGAAACAATCACACACGAAGGAGTTGAATACCCAGTGTTCAAAATGGAGATTTCAAGAACATCTCACCCATTTTATACAGGTAAATCTAAACTTATCGATACTGCAGGTCGTATTGATAAATTCAAAAATAAATATGCAAGCAGAGCTAAATAAGTTCTCGCTGTTAATCATAAAAAAAATCCCGAGCAATCGGGATTTTTTGTTTTTAAGGATTTTGTAATTTTTACAAAATTGTTCCTGTTGATGTATTGACTAACATAATCCATAATTCATCAGTGTATTTTCCTTCGGCATTTGAATAATAGAATTTGATAGCATCAGACCAAGTTCCGAATTTTCCAATATAAACACTCTTTAAATTAGTGGTTGGATTATATAAAATTTGAGCATCTAACCCTTTCTTTTTCAATTTAGCTTCAAAACGCTCTGCATTATTTGGTTTTCCAAAAACATTGGCTACAACATAATATCCTTTGGGTTGATTTGGAATTAAAACATCGGCTCCAGGTAAAACCGTAATTCTTTTTTTGGTTTGAGTTTCACCAATTTCGGCATTCATTTTTTCACTTTCTTTAATCATGTCGCGAATACTGTAAAATTTAGTTTCAGCTGCTTTGACAGATTCGTCTGCTAAAAGTTTTTCCATTTCTGCTTTTATTTCTTCCTGAGTTAATTCGCTGTTTTTCTTTTCATATGCATTATTGACAATTGTTTGTTGTGTCGAGTCCGGTTGAGCGATTTCAGTCACCGCTTTTTCTTCATTCTTAATTACATTCGATGGCATCGCATTAGTTAACATTTCAGAAACAGAAGGTTCAGCAATTTTAGACGTAGTTTTAGCACTCGAAATTAATTGTTCCACTTCACTTTCAGGATCTTTTACTTCTACATTAAAAGCACTGAAAAACATTGAATATCGATCGCCAGATGATTTTAATTTTAATGAAACCTTTGTGCTGTTATTTTGAATAACACTATTGTCTTGATTGTCAATAGGAATCAGAAAAGTGTCATAGCCCAACGTATTTAAACTATTTGGTTTTCTGTTTTCAAAATAAGAATCGTTGATAACAATCGTACTATTGAAGAAATTATCAATTGGTTTTAAGGAATGACTTAATAAAGTGTAATTTTTACTTTCTCCGGATTTAATTTCCAATTGGTCGCCCACTAAATTTCTATCTCCTTCTAAAACTGATCCGGCTAATTTTGCATTTACTTTTCCTTCAGGAAGAGTGCTGAATCCTGAGTATAAAATTTCAACAGGTCTAGCTGTAATTCCCACAAAGCCATCAAATGAAGTGATAAATTTACCTGTTTCAGTCTCATCTTCATACACTAAAAATAATGTCCAACCACCTGCAACACCACCACTAATTATACCTTGTGTCGCTCTAATATTGGCAATTGTATATTCACCATTTGGATTTTGAAGTGATTGAATGTGTTTTGTAACATCCGCATAAACCGCATAAGGAGCACTTTCTTTGAAATTTTTAATGTTTAAACCATCAAAAATAATGTCACCATAAATATCGATATACTCATTTTGACCGGGAAGTTTTAATTTAATTTCATTAACTGAAGCTCTGTTGTTATCTACAGCAACATAATTCCATTTTTTATCTCTGATTCCGGAGTCATATTTATAAGTAGCCGACCAATATAATCCTGCATATTTAATTTTTTTTGACGATGAATTTTCTAAATTTAATTCAGCCGAACTTGAACTAAATGTTAACTCATCATTATCAATATCGATGTAATTCATTTCAAATTGGTCATTTAATTTTGCAATTTCTGAAATGTCATTATAAGGGTCTGAAGTAGAATTTCTATTGTCTTTTCGATTGACAATTGTATTTGAAATTACTGTCATATCGCCTTTTACATAAGATTGATATCGAACTTTAAAAGGAACGGCTAGTTGGGAATAACTATTTTCACTAAAAAAAAAGAATAATAGTACGATGCAAAATCCAATTTGATTTAGTTTAAAAATATTTTTCATGCTGCGGATAATTAGTTGAAATTTAATTAACTAAATTAACCATTTAACATATTGGTATTCTATTAGATTGTTTAATTTTTTTAACATTCTTATTTAATAACTTTTTTAAACAAGAAGAATGTTTATAAACAGCAATTAAAAATCGTTTGCTTTTTTATTTTTTGAGCAAAAATTCCATTGGAATGTGAAGTCTTTTTTTCCAAGCATTTTCAGAATGATTTTCACCTTCAAATTTTTTAGTTATCCAGTTTTCGTTAGTAAATCCCTTAGACTGCATAATTTCATCAACTTTTGCTTGTAGAGGAGGATATAGTGCATCTAAATCAACTGTACCGTAATCGAAATATATTTTAATGCTTTTAGGATTAGGTAGTTTTTCTTTTAAATAAGTATAAAAAGATTCAGGAATCGGATTATTTTCAACTTCAAAAGTTCCCGGCCAATGCGTTGATATGCATGCAGCCCCACCGAAAACATCTGGATATTCACAAACTGCATACATCGAAATTAACCCACCCATACTGGAACCAGCTATAAAAGTGTTTTCTTTGTTTTGAAATGTAGAATAAGTATTGTCAATAAAAGGCTTAAGTTCTTCTACAATAAATTTCAAATAATTATCAGAAGTCGGTTTAAATTCTTTAGACATGCCTATTTTTTCTAATGACTGACCTACTTTTTCTTTTTCATCTTTGGATAAGCTTTGATACGGTTTTTGAGGAAAATATTCTTGATGTCTATTTTCTTTTGTATTCCAAATACCAACAACAATGGTATTTTTTATTTTTCCTTCACGAATGAGTTGAGTTAAACATTCATCAACACCCCATTCTGATTGATTAAAAGTTATAGTGGAATCAAAAAGCATTTGTCCGTCATGCATATACAAAACAGCATATTTCTTTTTTGGAGAATAGTGTTGCGGAAGCCAAACACCAACATTTCTGGGTTGCACATTTTTTGAGGCAAAATTTTCGTAAATTTCCACAACACCATATTTTACATTTATTTTTTGAGCAGTAATTACATTAAAACTCAAACAGAAAAATAGTATAAAGAGTAATTTACTCATGATTATCTTTTTAAAGAAAAATGACCTTTTGCTGCTCTGCCATCTTCAAATTGGATTGAATACCAATAATCATCTGCAGGTAGAGGGCTTCCGTTATAGGTTCCGTCCCAACCTTCACCCGTTGTGCCAATTTGTTTGATTAATTTTCCAAAACGGTTGAAAATATAAATTATAGAATTGAAGTTATATTTTTCATTTGCACCTCTAATTTTCCAAGTGTCATTATAACCATCTCCGTTTGGTGTAAAAAACTTAGGAACTCCAAGAACAGCAATTTCTTGTTCTTCGATTCCGCAACCATTCAAATCTTTTACATAAACGGTATAGATTCCGGCAATCACATTTTCAAATATGTTTGAAGTTTGATATAATCCGTTGGCTGAATCTAAACTATAAACATAATCACCTGAACCACTTACAAGAACAGTAACCGTATTGTTTTCCACCAAATCAACCACAACTATATCATCAAAAGTGGCGGGTTGTGAATAAACAATTTCAATTATTCTTTCTTGCTCACAGCCAAAAGAATTTGTAACAATCACTTTATAAAATCCATCTTCATCAACAGTTAATTCATAATTTGTTTCATTCACAATAATTAGATCATTTCGATACCATTGATAAGTAAAATCCGAAACATTTCCTTCTTTTAAACCGGCATCAAATGTAATAGCATCAACGCCAAAACATATTATTTCTGTAAAACCATCTTCTAACTGCGGTAAAGGATGGACAATAAAATTGATGTTTGCGGTGACTGAACAACCGGCATTAACTGAATTTGTAATAACGGCCGTAATAGTTTGTGATCCTGTTTCAAATGTTGTTGGTAATGGATTAATTTGCACACCGTCTTCATCAAAATAAGTCACGATCATTCCGGTTTGATTTCCTAATAATACACTTTCAAAGCTGGAGGTATCAAAACCAAAAGAATCATCTTCTAAACCATCCACATCACAACTAATTTGATCAAGAATCGGGTTTGCAATAAATGGAAGTTTATCAACTACAAAAGTCAAAGATATTTCTTCTGAACAAGGACCATCTGGGGCTAAAGTAGTTGCGTTTGTTACAACAATTTTGATGGTTTGCGAGCTTGTTAAAAAAGGATTTGGTAACGGACTTGGTAGCGGAACATTATTTTCATCAAAATAGGTTATAACAAAATCACTTGGATTTTGGGTTCCTAATAAATCAGCAACGACGGAAGATGTATCAAAAGGAAATTCTCCATCCTGATCATCGTCACATTTAATTATAGTCGGAATTTGATTTAATGTTGGTAAAGGTTCTACTGTTAATTCGATAAATGGACCTAATCCATAACATGCATTGTCTAAAGTGCTTTCGACCCGAACCCAAATTTGTTGAAAGTTTGGTGAATCGGTATTTCTATAACTACTAATATTTATAATTTCTAACGAATTCCCATTTTCATCGACTTCTGCCAAAGCATCGGCTTCTGTTTGATAATATTTTATGGTAAATGGGGTAGAAGCAGGTAAAATCCCATTCAAATCGTTAGTAACACTACTAAAATCAAATGTGGAAATTCCATCTCTATCATCGTTAGTAGTATCAACAAAATCATCACATTTGGCAAATGTTCGTAAAAAAGTATTCGGAATTTGTGTAGCTGAAACAAAAACATTAATTCGTCCCACTTCGTGGCAACCGAAATTATTTTCAACACGAACCCAAACAGTTGAGTTTCCTGTGTTGTAAGCTAATGGATTTGTAATTTGAAATGCAGCATCATTATTTTCTGCCGCTATTTCCGTTGTGAAATAACTAAACGTTTCATTGGCAAAATTTGATGAAATCACATCATTTTTTTGAAGCAGGTTGACATCAGAAATCCCATCATTACTAGCATCGTTGTCACATTGAACAATTGAAATGGGAGAAGTTAAAACCGGTGTTGGGTTAATTGTGAGTACGGCATCATCAGAATTTAATCCACAACTGTTACCAATTCGGTTTAAAACTACCCGATAACGATAGTTATTCATTGAATTAACTGCTCCATTAATTTGCAAAATATCGGAAGCGGTTCCTGAATAGGTTATGTTGTCATTAATATTATTCCAATTTATACCATTATCAGAACTCATCTGCCATTGATAACTATCTGAAATTGTTCCGATTACTGTAAAGGAAGTATTTTCAAAATTACATGTTATTTGATTGCTAGGTTGTGTAGTAATTTCAATTGGAGCAGCAATAATATAATTTTGATTTGGTGTGGTATATCCTCCTGCACTTAAAACAACTCCGTTTGCATCAACAGAAATAGAGGTGTCGCCTAGTAATCCATTACCGTTTACATCTGTAAATCCTGCTTCAATCACGTCATTACATAAATCGCCATCACTGTCTAAGGATATATAATTTGCTATTCCATCTGCATTTGTATCTACGATGTTATAATTTAAAATTCCACTATTAGAGCTGGTTTCTAATGAAGAAAATAAACCATTTGTGCCGAAGTTAGTGCCATCAATCCTTCCATTAAAATCAGAATCCGGTGCATTTGAACCTGATTCTACTATGTCAAAAATACCATCATTATCGCTATCTAAATCTAAATAATCTGGAATTCCATCTCCATCTGAATCAACTGGAGTTAATCCAAGTCCGTAGGCATCACTTATTCCGTCATTATTTAAATCATCTGAACTATAGGCTACAAAATTTTGGCCTTGAGCTTCAATATTATCAGGAATACCATCGTTATCGCTGTCTAAATCTAATGAATCTGGAATACCGTCTCCATCAGAATCTTTAGGAACACATGTGGCAATAAATTTAAAAGTTGCTTTGGATGAGTTTTCAGAGATGTTTTCGTGTGTGATCGATATAAAATCAGTTAAATAGACCATGAATTTAAATGTTCCTAAACCTGCAGCAAGCGGAATAGCATTATTTAAACGGAAGCGTATTTGAAATGAGGAATATTCGGTTACATCACTTTCAAAAATTCCGTCATAATTGGTGTCAACTAGCAATTGTCCATCAGGATTCAGTAAAGTTATTGTTTTGTTAACAGATGTTTGAATGATAAATTCTCCCGTTGACGAAAGTAAATCAGCGTTATTTGCTGTTAAAACATATTCCATTGAAAGGCTGATTGGTTGTGCAAAATCCAATCTATATGAAACAGAATTGTCTTTTCCGTTTGCAGGTTGAGTTACAAAATTTCCTTCATTATCTCCAACAAAAGGTTGTGCAACAGCAACTCCGGGACCATTTGTTGTAACTGTTCCGGTGAATGTATTAGAATAGTTACCAACTATTAGTGAACCAGCCGCTGTGTTGCTTAAGTTGATGTTTTGATTACCAAATGATTCTGTGCAATTGGCTATACCATCATTATCTAAATCTTGGTCAAGATTGTCATTTACACCATCATTATCAGAATCTATTGGGCAGTCGCTTACCGGAATTTCATCTGAAATCAACGTTATATTACATTCAGAAACTGTAGCTGAAAGATAATATAATCCGGGTTGTGTAGGAGTGTATTCAGGATTGGTTGCACCCACTATTGGGTTACCGTTAAAATACCATTGATAGGTATCAAAAGGTGATAATGTATTTATTGATAAATTTACATTAGGTATACAATTTGACGAGTTAATATCCAAACGTTCGAATGATATTTCAGGTTTAAATGTAAATCCGGAATAATATCCGCCATACGTTGCAGCATCATTGGATCCAAAATAGGATAGATAAAGTTGTTTGGTGGCAAATACAGAAATATTACCTGTAAAACCAGTTAATTTATATGTAATATAATTAGAGTTTCCCGTAATTGTAAAAGGGCCTTGAACAGTTATTCCCCCCGGTAAGTTGTTCAATAAATAATTTGTACCATTAATAATAAACTCCAATTCAGCTCCTGTTTCTGTTACTATATTTATACCACTATTGGTTGTGTAGGATATGTTTCCAATTAAACTAATCAGTGGAATATTATCTATAATTTTAGGTGTTTGACAACTCAATGGCGGAACAAAATACATTTCTTGATTGGCTTGAGAATTACCTCCAACCCCTTGATAGGCAAATACATTTTTTGAAGTATTGACATATAAGTTTCCGTCAACACTATAATTACTTCCATTGATTGCAATATATTCTCCTGCATTTAATATGAAGTCTGGTGCAGAATTTCCGTTTAAATAAACTTCAGTATTATCTTCATGTGCAACAATCAAGGGTCTTTCTGTTAGGTTTTCTCCAAAACCTCTAACAAAAATATATTCATTCCCTGTTCTTTCAGCCGAGACAATTTGGTCAAATCCTAAATCTAAATTATTATCAATATTTCCGTTTGTACCTGCAAATGAACCACAATTTACAGTAATCGGTTTATCTGAGCTTACTAAAGAACCAATTAGCCCGTCTCTATTAGCAAAGTTTGGACCCGTTGTGGCCAATGTGAATGATTGACCTCGATTTAAAATAATATCAGCTGGGTTATTTCCAACACCCGCATTATTAATTAGTTGCACACCCGGTTTTATATCACTGAATGAAACAGTTGTGTTGTTTTCGGTTGCTAAAATGGAAATAAATGTAAGGTGATTATTAGTATATCCGCTTGCACTTAATCCGGTATTAATTAGAGCACCAATTCTAAATTGGGTTCCTAATCCTGCCAAGCCTTTTGAAACTAGTCCTCCCGCTTGAAAATTTTGAGTTGATGCAGTTACTCTAACTGCTACATAAACTTGATCTTCAGCTTCTATAATGAATCCTTTATTGTTTAAAATGGAGTTTACATTTGCCGGGGTTACTTGCAATTGTGAATTTGTTCCAAATCCAATATTATACACATATGGATTATTTCTTGAAACGGTACCATTAACAATTCCTCCACCCAATAAATTGATAGTAAAATTAATAGGTGTAGGACTTGGTGAAGAAATATAAATATATTGGTTTTGAATAGGCTGCGAGTCAGAACCACAAATTGGTGGGATGTAATGTGTTTTACTAAATTGTCCAAAACAATTCAATGTAAATAACAGAAAAAATAGAGCAATTTTTTTCATTTTTCTTTTTCAAAGGATAACAAAGATAGCAAATTATCTTTTTAACGCGAAGTGTCCTTTGATGATTCTTCCGTCTTCCAAAAATAATGAAAACCAGTAATCGGAAGTGGGTTGTGGTGAGCCTGAAAATGTTCCGTCCCAACCAGTTCCGTTAGAACCAATTTGTTTTAATAGTTTTCCGTAACGGTTAAATATGTAAATTTTGGCATAAGGTTGATTGAGGTTTTCAATCTTCCAAAAATCATTGATTCCATCTCCGTTTGGTGTAAAGAATTTAGGATAATCTAATACGAAAATTGTTTCAAATATGGCATCGCAACCATTTAAATCATTGATTGTGATGGTGTATTCTCCTGCACCAATATTTGTGAAAATTGGGCTTTCTTGAAAATAACTTTCGTCTAATGAAAATACATAATTACCCAAACCAGTATAATTGATTTGAATGGTATTATTACTTCCTTGAAAGTCATTTATTAAAATAGAGGTAATTGTAGCCGGACCGGAAGCCGTAACAACAAATGTTTTTTGAGCCAAGCAACCATCAATATTTGTAACAGTTACATTGTATGTTCCGGGTTGAGAAATTGTAATTTCCGGAGTTGTTTCACCATTATTCCATACATAACTTTCAAAAATAGCATCTACGCCGATTGTTATCGATTCATTTTCACATAAAAAAAGTGCTTCGTTTTCAAAATTAGTAGGTTCAAATGTTTTGATGTTTATTGTGATGGGAATAATTCCAAAGCAACTTACTCCGTCCGTAATTCTTGCAAAAATAATTTCCTGAAATGCTGTCAAATTGGTGTATGGAGAAGCGATTTGATTCACTTGAATTTGAACATCTGCTTCCGTTTGATAGTAATTTACAAATAAACCGGGTGTAAAATTTGATAAAACTGTGGGAGAAATTTCTGTATTTAAATCAATTGAAGTTATTCCGTCTTGCAATGCATCCCCATCGCAAACAGCAAAAGGAGGAATCGTTACGGTACTTGTTGAGGTTGAAAGCGTTACTTCTGAAACTCCAAAACAACCAAAATTATTTTGTAATCGAGCATAAATTACCTGATTTATACTTGTGTTTTGAAAAGAAGAAAAGTTTGTAATCAAACTTACATTATTTTCGGCATCTGATTGTGTGAGATAATAAAAAGGTGAACCAACATTTGTGTTTGCCCCAATAACAGCAGCGTTTGCATCGTTCAAATTGAACAACGCCAAACCATCACCATCCGAATCACATTGTGTAATTATTGCGTTGTTAGGAATTGGGTTGGTACTGTATTCTATTTCAATTTCGCCAAATGAGGAACAAGTTGGGTTGAAAATAACTTCCACTTCATAAATACCAAACTCATCTACTAATAAAGTTGGATTGGTTTCACCTACCAATTCAATCGTATTTCTAAACCATTTATATCCAATTGCTGTTGAATTGGTAGCATCCAAAAGTAAAGTATCATCCGGGCAGAGCGGATTTCCGGTTGAAATTAATCGATCGATTCCTAAATCGGTTTCAACTGAAAAACTTCCTCCACCTAAAAAAATGGCAGAATCATATAAATTATTTCCTTGATCGGCAATTACTAACTTAATATGATACAAAACACCCGGAACAACTGAACTTTCGGCTTTTAAAATTTTAGTTTGACCGTTGTAATTGGTGGGATGTTCAAATCCGTTAAAAGCATCAAAATATTCTTCGTTGGCAGGCGGACAAATGGTTCCTGAACCGCGAACTGTTGGAATTTTTACAGGAATGTTTGTGCCGGGAACTACAGCTAAATTTGTATAGTCTGATGAGCTCGCTTCTTTCAAAAGAAAAGCAAATCCATCAGAGAAATTACATTGATTTGGGCTTGGATTGGATAAATATTGTTCTGATGAAAAAATATATTCGAAACTTACTTTATTGGCAAATGGCAAAAAATCAAACTCAATGACCGTTGCATTTATTGTATTATTCTCATTAATAGCTTGTTCCAAATCTTGATCTCCGCCCCAAGAAGTAGGTCCTTCGCTGAGCAAATTTGTATTGGGTCCAACCGCAGAAGCTGCTCTACCAGTCGAGATTATCACACCATCTTGAAATGGGAAAGTACTTCCATTCGCATTAAAATAACCGTAGCTATTTCCGCTAGTGAATGCCCATCCTGAAACGGAAATATTAGAAACATTGGCACAAGAAGAATTGATTAAAACAGTTTCAACTAAATCTTCTACTGTGCGGTTGTCGTCAACCTGAATGTATTGTGCTGTGATGCTTTGTGAAAAAGCAATCGAAAAGAATATAAACAGAATGTTTTTTGCAAACTTCATAGCGTTTGCAAAGATACTACAAATCTCTTTTCTGAAGAATTTTATACGACATTAACACAAATATAACAATCCAGCAAATTACGATAAGCATCGAATACCAATGAACGCCGTAATCTTTTAGGTTTGGAACACCGCCAATTGATTCTTCGATATTTTTAATCACATTCAATCGAGTGAAGGGTTCTTTTATCAAATTTGACATTGATTCTAATGGTAAAAATTGAGCAATATGGTCTGCGGTATTGGAATTTTTAAAAATTTTCCATTTCATTACGCCAATTATAATTCCCTCAATAATATTCCATACAAACAAAAAACCGATAGCAAAAGCTGATCTTTTGACCAATATTCCCAGAAATAAACAGAAAGAGAAAAAGGCGGTCAGTTTCAAAAAGTAAGCAAAAATATATTCTAAATCAGAAAAAATAATTCCGAATTCATTATATGATGAGAAGCTTAATCCCAAAAGCAAACTCATTATGAAAACGAAAATTGTTGAACCAACTGAAAATACTAAAACGGTTAAAAATTTTGATAAAATAAATTCTTTTTTACTTAGACCGTCAATTAAATTCTGTTTTAAAGTACCATAAGTATATTCATTAGCCATCATTGAAACGATGACAATGGCCAAAAATAATTTTAAAATGGCAGCAATATAGGTGTTAAAATGCCAGATGTATGGGAAATTAAAAATGCCTTGTTCGGCAATTCGCAGTTCAAAATTTCCAATGTTGAATTTTATCGAAGCAATTAACGCGATGAAAGAGAGAATGACAAAATACGATATCGTTAATATTCGACTCGCTTTGTTTTTCCATATTTTTTGAAATTCTATTTGAAGAAGACGTATCATAAAAAGGTGATGGGTTATTGGTAATGGTAAATAGGCTTAGTTGTTATTGGTCAATTGTAAAAATTGTTCTTCTAAACTGTGTTTTCTTTTGACTAAATGATTGAGGTAAATTCCTTTATCAACTAAATATTTATTCATATCTCTTGCTTCTAAAGCGGATTTTAAATAAACAACTAATTTACCTTCTTCCATTTCCATTTTTTCGATGGAAGGATGATTTTGTAAAGCTGATTCTAATTCATTTAAATTATCTGATTGAAGTTCAAAAAATCCTTCGTTTGAAATCATACCGTCCACTTTTCCGGAATATAAAATTTCGCCTTTTCGAAGAACTAAAACGTGACTACACACTTTTTCTACTTCATCCAAAAGGTGTGAAGCCAATAAAATAGTCGTTCCTTGCGAAGCAATGGTTTTGATGATATCACGAATCTGACGAATTCCCTGCGGATCTAATCCGTTTGTTGGTTCGTCTAAAATTAAGATTTCGGGGTCGTTTAATAGGGCAGAAGCAATTGCTAAACGCTGTTTCATACCTAATGAAAAAGTTCTGAATTTGCTGTCTTTTCGATCTAAAAGTCCAACTACTTCCAATTTTTCAATCACTTTGGTATTCGGAGTTCCTTTGATTTTACAAACCAATTCCAAATTTTCCTTAGCAGTCATATACGGGTAAAAGTTGGGGCGTTCGATGATGGCTCCCACTTTTTTGAGAGCTTCGTGCGTTTCCATCGCACCGCCAAACCATCGGTATTCTCCGGAAGTTTTGTTCACGACATTCAGCACAATTCCTAACGTAGTCGATTTTCCGCTACCGTTTGGACCGAGAATTCCGTAAACATTTCCTTTTTTGATTTCAAGCGAAACGTTTTTAACCGCATGAACGGGGCCGAATCGTTTGTTCAGATTTTCGATAGTGAGAATAGTTTCCAAGATAAATTGTTTAATCGTTACAGATAGGACGACTAAGATGACAATTTGTTACGGATGTTTCTTGAAAAACCTTATTTTGAATTTTTATAATTGAATTTGCCTTCTAGTGAAAATCATATTCAACGTTTCATTAATCTCACGAAGTTCGGGTGTTAATGAAATCAAACGACCTCTTGTATCTTCTGTCATTTGTTTTCCGCAGCAGCGACATTGGTATTCGCTAAAATGATTGGTTATTTTTCTGGTAGAATGATACTTATGCCCCAAAACGGAGCAAATTACGGAAGTGGCTGAAACGGAATTGTTGTTTGTGTAGGTTTTCATAAATGTGGTATTTAAATTGTGGTTAGCGAAAACTACAAAAACATAGACGAAAAGCCAAAAAAAGTCGATAAACTGATTAAAATTTAAATTTTATGACATAAAAAACTTACAAATCACAAGACATAAAAAAATCCTCAATCATTTTAACTAATTGAGGATTTGTTATTTAAGATTTTTGTTCTTTATTAAAATAGACCAAGTAGTAGTACATTTGTTTTTCTTCGTCCCAACCTTTCTCAACAAATTTTTCAGCACTTTCGGGGTTGATGAAATCGAGTTTAATTTGAATGTTGGTGTCCAAATTAATTACGTTTTTAATTTTCTTTCTTGCATCAGAAACTGCAGCATTGGCAATCGGGAAATTGGTTACATCTTCGATGCTGTATTTTTCACCTTTATCCACTTTATAACTTTTGAATTCAGGAATCAAATCCGGATTATCCATTACTTCATTCAAAAAATTGGTTTCCTCAAACTCATCATTCTTTGCAAAATAATTCACCGAACGATTCATAAACATCACTTCTTGTTTTTTATCTTCGGCCGGAAATACAACATCTTTTGCAAAATCTTGACAGAATTTCAAATACTTTTTAGTGATGAAATTTTCATCTTGAAAAGCATCAACACTTAAAAAATGTTCCAACCAATAACGAGCATCGTATCGATTGCTGTCAACCGTTAGAATTTTATAACCTTCGTCTTTTTTGTAATTAAAAATCAAACAACCTTTATCTAATTTATTCAAATTGATGCCGTGTTGAAGCAACATTTCTAAATTTGTCCCTTTTTCTTCAAATTGTAAAAAGTCAGATTGCAACTCACTTTTGAATACGCCAATCGCATCCACTTGATTGTTATCAATAGTTAAATGTGTAAAATGAACGACATAAACTTCACCGTTCTTAATGTGTGGATGATTGGATTGCTCAAACAAATGTTTCGTGATTTTCTTGGAAACATCGTGAATGTTGGAAGGATTTTCAAAAACTTCCGAGGCCAATTTGAACATATCGTTATATTCTAAATCAACTTCGTGAGCAAATTGGTAATAGTTTTCCTCTTTCTCACGAAACGATTTCAGGAAAAACTCTTTCAACAATGGCGTAATTTCATCATTGGTTTGATATGGTTGTTCCGATAAAAAAATAGCTTCGTTACGGCTTTTGTTTCCAACTCGGTGTATGGATAGGGATTCGATGTGGGCGTTGAAAAGGTTGATCATGTTTGGGATATAATTGTTTAAAAGTTTAAGATTATTTAAAGTTGTTTAAATTGTTTAATTCAGTTTAGGGTTTGATAAACTTCGTGCCTTTAAAATCGGAATTATTTAGATATACAATAAAATTATGAATTTTCACATTGAGTTTTTCGTACTCGGTTACAAGAATGTTTAGTTTTTCTTCATTAATATAGTCGTTGTCAAAAACACGATACAATTGAGAACGAGTTTCGCCGGAAGAGCCTTTTGCAATAGCTAAAAATTGTTTAAATTCTCCATTTCCACTTCTTTCAAATCCTTCAGCAATATTATCCATAACAGAACCAGCTGAGTCTTTAATTTGATCTTTCAATTTGAAATCAAGTTTTAAATCTGTCGTTTTGGATAATAAAATTATTTCTTTGGATAATCTTCTTGCTTCTTTCCAAATTTCTAAATCTTCAAACCTTTTAACTGTGGCCATAACGATATTAAACCATTAAACTTTTAAACAATTTTAAACCTTTTAGTTCCAGTTTTCCTCAAACCCAAAATCTTCAAAAGAGTCATCTCCGCCTTCAAACATATCCAAATCATCCTCGTCTAATTCGTCTTCAAATTCGGAGAATAAAGAATCGTCATCGGCTTCAAAAGTTGGATCATTGGCTCCAAGTGGCATTAATCCAAGTGAATACAATAATTCAGGATAAGTGGAACCAGCTTGTTTTTCTTCGATGGCGGCTAATTCTACCAAAAACGTCCACATATTTAGAAAATCATATACATAAATGATTTTTGTTTGCTTTTCGTAAAGCATATCTTCCAACGACAAGTCGCTCATAATTCGCATTTCGCCCGGAACATCACCAGTATCAAAAAGCGGAATTTCATCTTCTTGATTCCAATTGTCATCACAGGTGTAAAAAGAAGCCATTTCACTTCCGTCGAAGCCAAACGCATTCACAATCGCATTGTGTAAATCTTCTAAAGTATCAGTGTTTTCAATGGCTAAATCTCTAAAAACATCTTCTTCGTTGTCGAGTATTACTCGTAATTTGTAAATCATTGTCGTTGCATTTTTACGGAAGGCAAAAGTAACGATTATTTGCGATTTGTGATTGAGGTTTTTTAGAATTGTTTATAAATTAATACTATGTAAAAAAGTAAAACTTCTTTGATTTGACAAATAGAAATTTAATTTATAAGTTTTCTAATTTAAGATTTGTATAGTGTTACGTAACAAATGTTACACCTTATCTATTTATGATTCTATATGTTTGTATACAAAATTTAAATTTTGAATTTCATTTAAATTTTCACATATAAAACATTATTTAAAAATGAAAAAAACTATTTATTTATTTCTATTATCGGTTTTATCAAATTTCTCAATAGCTCAAAATACATTTCAATTTGATATTCAACTGACACCCGTTACAATTTCAAATTTACCCGGTTTGCATTCATATGTTTATGGTCAACACAATGGTAAATGGTTAATTATCGGAGGACGATTAGATGGAATTCATGCACGTCAACCTTTCAATGCTTTTCCCGGCTCATTAAATAATACTAATATTTATGTTGTGGATGTGGCTACTGAACAATTTTGGTCAGCTTCCGTAAATACATTGCCGGTTGGTTTAAGAGAACAGTTACAAGCGACAAATATGAATTTTTATCAAGTGGATAATTCACTTTATATTATCGGCGGATATGCATTCTCAGTGACTGCAAATGACCACATTACTTTTGATAAGTTAACATCGGTAGATGTGCCAAATTTAATGGATGCAATTATCAACGGCAATCCGATAACTTCTTATTTTAAACAAATTTCTAATCCTATTTTTCAAAATACGGGTGGACAATTAGGAAAAATAGGAAGTGAATTTTATTTAATTGGTGGACATGTTTTTATGGGAAGATACAATCCTATGAATAATCCCACTTTTACGCAATCGTATTTGAATAAAATTCAAAAATTCACTATTGATAATTCTGAGACACAATTGAGTTATGCGAATTATTCTGCGGTTACTGATGCAGTGCATTTGCACCGACGCGATTATAATTTGGTGCCTCAGGTTTTTCCAAATGGAGAACAAGGTTATACCATTTCATCAGGAGTATTTCAAATCAATGCTGATTTACCTTATCTATATCCGATTGATGTTAAAAGTAGTGGGTATTTCCCTCAAACACAATTCAATCAATATTTGAGTAACTATCATAATGGAAAAGTAGGCTTGTATGATGAAGATGCCAATAAAATGCACAGCCTCTTTTTTGGTGGAATGAGTCAGTATTATTATAATGGAACAACTTTAATTCAAGATGACAATGTACCATTTGTAAAAACGATTAGTAGAGTAACCCGATTAGCAGACGGCACTTTGTCTGAACATAAATTTCCTTTGGAGATGCCTAATTTTAAAGGGGCAGGAGCAGAGTTTATTCCAAATTTAAACCTACCACATTATTCAAATAAAGTGATTAAATTAAATGATATTACTGCTACCGAATTTGTGATTGGACATTTGTATGGTGGAATTTTGAGTCCAAGTATTAATCCTTTTTCAAACAATCAAACATCAACCACTTCGGCAGATCCAACCATTTATGAAGTGAAATTAATTTATGATCCAACATTGGAAGTTGCCACTTTAGATGGTAAAAACCCTTTTACGATGGTTGCTTCACCTAATCCTACAAAAAACGAGAAGATTAGAATTCATTTTACATTGCCATATGAAACTTCAGTTGACTATTTTGTAACATCAACAGATGGTAAAATTATTTCAGAAGGCGAAATAATCGATGCAAAGCAAGGCGAAAATTCGATGAATTTTGAATTAAATAAAATTTCAAATCAATTGATTATCATCACTTTTGTTTTTGATAATAAGTTTTATATATCTCAAAAAGTAGTTGTTAATTAGAATCAGAATTAATTATGAAAAGTAGTATTGTTTTATTTGTATTTCTAAGTTTATTGTCTTGTCAAAATAAAAATGAACTACTTGAAATCCAAAAAGATTTGACTCAAGCAGAAGCCGAGCATGCTCAGAAATTAATGCAGACTCATTGTTATATATGCCACAGTCCAACGGCTTCTGAAACTCAAGGTCGCATAGCTCCTCCGATGGTTGCCATTAAAGCTCGCTATTTGATGGATAATAAAACAAAAGAGGAATTTGTTTCACACATTGAACAATTTGTTGAAAACCCTACAGAAGACAAAGCCTTAATGTATGGTGCGATAAAAAAACACGGACTAATGCCGAAACAAGCTTTTCCGGAAGGTAGTATAGAGAAAATTGCTGCCTTTATGTATGACTATCAAATTGAAGAACCCGAATGGTTTAAAGCTCATTGGGAAGGTCATGGTAATGAAAATTGGACACAATCAGGAAAGAAAATGGAAGAAGTGGAAGTGGTTAAAACGTATGCCGATATAGGTTTAGACTATGCTTTGGGCACCAAAAAAGTATTAGGCAAAAATTTAATGGAAGCGATTCAGCAAAAAGGAACAATGGAAGCCCTGACCTTTTGTAACATTCAAGCCATCCCTTTAACTGATAGTATGTCAACGCAGTTTAATGCTACTATAAAAAGAGTTTCCGACAAAAATCGAAACCCTAATAACAAAGCCAATGAAGAAGAATTAAACTATATTGCTCAATTTAAAAAAGATTTGGTTGACAAAAAAGACATCAAACCTGTTGCTCTTGAAAAAGGAGATAAAATTCAATTTTATTACCCGATAGAAACTAACACAATGTGTTTGCAATGTCACGGAAAACAAATCAAACCGGAAGTACAACGTCAAATTTTGAAATTATATCCCAAGGATTTAGCGATTGGATATGATGAAAATGAAGTACGTGGGATTTGGAGTATTACCTTTACAAAAAAAACAAATGAATAAAAAAGCTATCATTGTTACCGGAATTGGGGTGGTTGTAGGACTAGTTGCCGGATATCTCTATTATCAACAAATAGGTTGTGTTAGTGGAACGTGTTCCATCACCTCCAAACCATTAAACAGCACTTTATACGGAGGTTTAATGGGTGGTTTATTGTTTAATTTGTTTGTAACTTCCCCCAAGAAGAAGGAAAAAAATGAAAAAGAGTAGCAAAGATTACATTTTTGTTTTTATCCAATTTCTTCTTTTTGGAGCCTATACTTTTGATTTTTTTCAACCATTAGCAATTCCAAACTATCTGGCAACATTCGGAATGGTGATTGCCATTATCGGATTTATGATTGCTTTATTGACTGTTTTTGAGTTAAAAACTAATCTAACCGTTTTTCCATCACCAACCGAAAAAGCGGTTTTACTAACGCAAGGATTTTTTCGATATAGTCGTCATCCCATTTACTCTGGAATTTTGATGTTTGCCTTTGGTTTTGCACTTTATAAGTATTCAATTTATAAACTCATCGTCGGAAGTTTGTTACTCATTTGGTTTTATCTTAAATCAACATATGAAGAAAAACAACTTGCTCAAAAATTCAATTCGTACAAGGAATATCAGGAGAAAGTAGGACGGTTTTTTCCAAAACTTCCATTATAAGTGGCCGATTCTTTCCAATTATCCTAAAATCATAAAAAATTCTCTTGGTAACAAATGTTACTGCACACCTCTTTTCATCGTTCTACTTTTGCCTTGTAATTAAGAAGTAAAACGAATGAAAACAATTAAAAATACAATTGCACTCGGGATATTTGCCTGTTCATCAGCCGTATTCAGTCAAGATACCTTGCAAATTTCCAAAACGGATTTATCCACTAAATTATCGGAACAAAATCTTCAATTGAAAATTTCCAAACAAAATGTTGAATCGGCTCGTTCAGATTACCGTCAATCGAATGCAATTTTTTTACCGAGTATTTCTGCTTCGCATACGGCCATTACTACAACCAATCCATTGATGGCATTTGGTTCTAAATTGAATCAGGAAATTTTAACGCAAGCTGATTTTAATCCGGCTTTGTTGAATGATCCTTCACAAGTGCAAAATTATGCTACTCGAATTGAAGTGCTTCAACCCATTTTAAATGCCGATGGTTTATTTGAAAGAAAAGCCGCCAAGTCAAAAATGGAAGCCTATCAATTGCAAACCGAACGCACCAAAGAATATTTAGAATTGGAAGTGAACAAAGCCTTCATGCAATTGCAACTGGCTTATAAAGCGGTTGAGGTTTTAGAAAAAGCGAATTCTACTGCACAAGCCAATCTGAATTTGGTCAACAATTATTTCAAACAAGGAATGCTTCAAAAAACAGATGTGTTGGATGTGCAAGTTCGTGTAAATGAAATCACCAATCAATTATCGTATGCCAAAAGTAATATTCGAAATGCATCCGATTATTTGGCTTTCTTATTGAACGAAGATACCAAAGGCGGCATTTATAAACCGGTTGAAAATTTAGAAAACGAAATTAATCCTACGTTAGAAAACGCTCAATTATCAACATCAAGAAAAGATTTTCTAGCGATGGAAAAATCAACAGAAGCGTATAAAAACATGATGAAATCCGGTAAAATGAGTTTTTTACCTCGCTTAAATGCTTTTGGAACGTATGAACTGTATGATACCGAAATCTTCCAATTTGGAGCAAATGGATACACTGTCGGAGCTCAATTGTCTTGGAATTTATTTGACGGTTACAAATCCATCGGAAAATTTGAAAAATCAAAAGTTGAATTTCAAAAAGCAGAAACGGAAGCCGAACAATACAAAAAACAAAGTCAATTAGAATTGAACAAAACCAATCGTCAATTGACCGATGCTCAAAACAAAGTGACACTTTCTAAATTGGCTTTTGAACAAACCCAAGAAAGTTTCAGAATCCGTCAAAATCGTTTTGTACAAGGATTGGAAAAAACCTCCGATTTATTGATGACGGAAACACAAACGGCTCAAAAGGAATTGGAATATTTACAAGCGGTTTTTGAATACAATTTCACCAAAATGTATTTGGAATTTTTAACTAAATAATAGCTTTCAACAAATCAATATACTAAATCACAATCTTATGAATATCAAAATAAAATCTCTAATTATTTTTTCAGCAGCCATTTTATTTTCCTGCGGAAGCGACCAAAAAGAAGTCCAAACATTACCTGCCATTGCTGTAAAAGTTAATGGTTCGGTTGATAACACATCCACACCGTTTGTAACGGCAAGCGGAAAAATTGAAGCAGAAAACAGTGCCAATGTCAGTACCCGAATGATGGGTTATGTAACTAAAGTACATGTGAAAGTAGGACAAAAAGTTGGAGCCGGACAATTGTTAGTAAGTATTAACAACACCGATTTACAAGCCAAAAAAGCACAAGTGGATGCTTCCATATTACAAGCAACTGCCGGTTATAACAATGCCAAAAAAGACTACGATCGTTTTGTAAACTTGTTTGCTCAACAAAGTGCTTCACAAAAAGAATTAGATGACATTACCGCTCGTTTTGAAATGGCAAAAGCAGGATTGGAAGGAGCAAAACAAATGCGTAACGAAGTCATTGCTCAATTTAATTATGCTAATATAACTGCACCTTTTGGCGGAATTGTAACTAATACATTCATCAAAGAAGGCGACATGGCTAATCCGGGAATGCCTTTAGTGAGTGTGGAAGGTTCCGGAAAATTACAAGTGACTGCTATGGTTTCGGAAAGTGATATTTCTAAAATAAAACAAGGAATGCCGGTTTCCATCATCATCAAATCAATGAATAAAAAAGTGGCAGGAAAAGTGTCGGAAGTGAGTTTATCAGCCAAAAACACAGGCGGACAATATCTAGTGAAAGTCAATTTAGACGAAATGGATAAAACGATCCTTTCCGGAATGTTTGTCAACGTGCAATTTCCAATTGAAAAATCATCAGATTCAAATGAAGGTTCAGAACAAGTTTTAGTTCCCGAATCTGCATTAGTAAAGCAAGGTCAGCTCACCGGAATTTACACAGTTGCCAACAATACAGCTATTTTGCGATGGTTGCGAATCGGAAAAACCTACGGCGACAAAGTAGAAGTCCTTTCCGGATTATCTTCCAAAGAACCGTATATCGTTTCGGCAGAAGGGAAATTGTTCAATGGAGCAAAAGTTCAAATTAATTAGGCAATTGTTCAATTAGCCGATTAGTCAATTGTCACATTGACATATTGTCAAATTAACACATTAAAATTATGCAAGAAGGTATCTCAGGCAAAATTGCCATTTTTTTTATCAATTCCAAACTAACCATTCTGTTGATGGTGGCTTTGATGGTAATTGGTGTATATAGTTCGTTCTTAATTCCAAGAGAAGAAGAACCACAAATTAATGTTCCCATGGCCGATGTAATGATTGGTTATCCGGGAGCAACTCCGGCAGAAGTAGAAAGCCGTGTTATTAAACCGTTGGAAAAAGTTTTATCAAACATAAAAGGGGTTGAGCATTTGCATAGTATGGCGATGAATGGTCAAGCGATGATTATTGTTCAATTTTATGTTGGCGAAGACATTGAGCGTTCCTATGTGAAATTGTATGACGAATTAGCCAAACACGAACATATGTTTCCGCAAGGTGTTTATAAACCGATGGTAAAAACGCGTTCAATCGATGATGTTCCGATGTTAGGATTAACATTATGGAGTGAAAAATATGATGATTTTGAAATTCGACAATTGGCAGAAGAAGTTACATCTGAAATAGAAAAAGTAAAAGATGTAGCTATTACAAAAGAAATTGGAGGAAGAACCCGCGAGTTGAAAGTAGTTTTAGACAAAGACAAAATGGCCGAAAATAAAGTGGATGCGTTGGGAATTATGCAAATGATTCAGGCCAATAACGGTTCTTCGCAATCGGGAAGCTTTGTGCAAAATGACACGGAATATTTAATTACCACCGGAAAATTTTTATCCAATGTCGAAGATGTAGAAAATTTGGTAGTGGGAATAAATCAAAATATGCCGGTGTATTTAAAACAGGTGGCTTCCATTCAAGACGGACCTTCCACAGCTCGAAGTTATGTTTCTTTTGGGTATGGAAAAGCGAATGAAAAGTTTACCAATAAGCCAAGCGAATATCCCGCCGTTACTATTTCTGTTGGAAAAGTAAAAGGTGCCGATGCAATGAAAATTTCGGATAAGATTTTAGTAAAAGTCGAACAACTCAAAACCAATTTAATTCTTGACGATGTACATGTGGAAGTTACCCGAAATTATGGGGAAACAGCTTCTCATAAAGTAGGCGAGTTGTTGTTGCATTTGGGTGTTGCTATCTTAGCTGTAACCATTTTAGTGATGTTGGCCATGGGCTGGAGAGGTGGATTAGTAGTTTTCTTTTCCGTTCCGTTGACTTTTGCGTTGACCTTATTTAGTTATTATTTATTAGGTTATACGTTGAATAGAATTACGCTTTTTGCCTTAGTTTTTGTGGTGGGAATTGTGGTTGACGACAGTATCATCATTGCCGAAAATATGCACAGGCATTTTAAAATGAAGCGACTCCCATTCAAACAAGCTGCCATTTATGCGATAAATGAAGTAGGAAATCCAACTATTTTAGCCACATTCACCGTAATTGCAGCGATTCTTCCGATGGCTTTCGTATCCGGAATGATGGGGCCTTACATGAGTCCGATGCCGATTGGAGCTTCCATTGCCATGATTTTATCGTTGTTTGTTGCGTTAACCGTTACGCCTTATTTGGGTTATCATTTATTAAGAGAAAAAGACGAACAAGAACACAAAGAAGAACAAGGTTTAGAAACTTCTCGTATTTATAAAATTTACAACAAATTAGAACGTCCGTTTTTAGATAGCTCAAAGAAAAGAATGGTTATGTTGGGAATTACGACGGTATTGCTAATCGGTTCGGTGTTGATGTTTTTTACCAAATCAGTAGCCGTTAAAATGTTACCGTTTGATAATAAAAATGAGTTTCAAGTGGTGATTGATATGCCGGAAGGCACAACATTAGAAAGAACGGCAGCCGTTACCAAAGAAATTGCTCAGTACTTGTCAACCGTTCCGGAAGTAGTGGATTATCAAAATTATATTGGAGCTTCTGCACCTATTACTTTCAACGGATTGGTACGACATTACGATTTGCGTGGCGGAAGTAATATGGCAGACATTCAAGTGAATTTATTACATAAAGAAGACCGTAATTTACAAAGTCATGATATTGCCAAAATCGTTCGTCCGGAAGTGCAAAAAATTGCCAAAAAATATGGTGCGAATGTAAAAATCATTGAAGTTCCACCCGGACCACCTGTACTTTCTACGTTGGTGGCTGAAATTTACGGACCTGATTACAAAGAGCAAATTAAAGTAGCTCACCAAGTAAAAACCATTTTAGAAAACACTCCCGATATTGTGGATATCGATTGGATGGTAGAAGATGCCCAAACCGAATATAAATTAGAAGTGGATAAAGAAAAAGCCATGTTGAACGGAATTGCTCCACAGCAAGTGGTGGGTAATTTGACGTATTTGTTGCGAGAAATGCCTGTTTCCAATTTGTATGACGAACGTTCTAATAACCCGGTGGGCATTGTATTATCGCTTGACGATCAAGATAAAACGTCGTTGCAAGATGTTTTAAACCTAAAAATTAAAGGTTCACAAAACAATGTGATTCCGGTGAATGATTTGGTGAAAGTAGAGGAGAGTACCTTACAAAACACCATTTACCGCAAAGACCAAAAACGGGTTGTTTATATCACCGCAGACATGGCCGGTGATTTAGAAAGTCCGGTGTATGCCATTTTAGGAATGGAAGAAAAACTTCAAAAAATGAATTTACCGAAAGGCTATTCCATCAATGAATTATATATGGAACAACCTTCTGACGAAAGTAATTTTACTGTAAAATGGGATGGTGAATGGCAAATTACCTTAGAAGTTTTCCGTGATTTAGGCGTGGCTTTCTTAGTCGTAATCTTAGTAATTTATATGTTAATTGTGGGTTGGTTCCAAAACTTTAAAACGCCTATTGTAATGATGTTGGCCATTCCGCTTTCGTTGGTAGGAATTGTGTTAGGTCACTGGTTGTTGGGAGCTTTCTTCACGGCAACTTCATTCATCGGAATGATCGCATTAGCTGGAGTAATGGTTCGAAACTCTGTTTTATTAATCGACTTCATTGAAATCAGATTAAACGACGGAATAGAACTAAAACAAGCCATTATTGAAGCTGGAGCTGTTAGAACCACACCAATTTTACTAACCACCGGAGCCGTTGTTATTGGAGCATCGATTATCCTATTCGACCCTATTTTCCAAGGTTTAGCGATTTCGTTAGTAGCCGGAGCGATTGTATCTACGTTATTAACTTTAATTGTGGTGCCATTAATCTATTACATCACCGAGCGGAAAAAATGGGAGAAGAATAGTGAATAGTAATTAGTAAAAATTGGCTATTTGATAAAACTCAGTATATCAGTAACTCAGCATCTCAGCATCTCAGCAACTCAGTAACTCAGCAACTCAAAAAAAAAAAATGAAACTAGTCTTAATAACCGCTGTCCATTCTTTCAAACGAGAGATACAGCATTTGCTCAAACAATCCGGTGTAAAAACCTATTCGTATCGTGATGTAACCGGATTTAAAGATTTATCCGAAGAAGCCTTGGCATCCAATTGGTTTGGAAGCGAAGTAAACGAAAACGAATCCATTGCATTTTATGCTTTCGTTCCGGTTGAAAATTTGGAAAAATTATACCGATTAATTCTGACTTTCAATCAAGAACTAGAAACCAAATCAAAAGTGCATTTAGCGACATTTAGCATCGAAAAATTTATATAAAAGGTACTTAGAAACTGAGGGACTAAGTTAAAAATAGTCCCCAACCTCAGAACCTTAGTGCCTCAGAACTTTAGAACCTTAAAAATATGAAAAACAGAATCGTACGCGGAGTGGCCGGAACATTTATTATCATCAGTTTGTTATTGGCTATTTATGTAAACCAAAATTGGTTATGGTTCACCGCATTTGTGGGAGCCAATTTGCTACAATCATCTTTAACAAAATGGTGTTTGATGGATGATATTTTAACCAAAGTTTTTAAAATTAAAGATTGATTAGTGATGAAAGTCGGGCAGCTCATCTTTTGAGTTGTCCGATTTTTTATGGTAATAATTCTTCGCTTTTTGCATGCAACAACAACATAATCGTCTTCGCATCTTTAATTTCTCCATTGTAAACCATTTTCAGAGCTTCGTTAAAATCGAGTTCTAACACTTCAATATATTCATGTTCCGAAGCCAATCCGCCTCCTTCACTCACTTTCATTTGAGGTTGATATTCAGCCGTAAAAAAGTATAAAATTTCTGTAACAGCTCCGGGAGACATATAAGCTTCAAATACTTTTTTTACATCTTGAATGCGGTAACCGGTTTCTTCTTCCGTTTCGCGTTTGATGCAATCTTCGGGATTTTTTTCGTCTAACAATCCAGCACAAACTTCAATCATCATACCACTTTCGTTTCCGTTTAAGAAAGTCGGTAATCGAAATTGACGAGTTAAAATAACAGTTTGTTTTTCTTTGTTGTATAATAAAATAGCGGCACCATTTCCGCGATCATACACTTCTCTACGTTGGATTTCGGGTTCGCCGTTTTCGGGAGTAAATTCATAAGTAACTTTGTTAAGTAAATACCAATTATCTGAAAGTAATTCGGTTTTGGTGATTTGGATTGTTGGGTTCATTAATTAAGTAATGTTAAAAGAAGGAAATAGTATGTCGTTTGCCTATTTTAAATTTTAAATCAAGGTCAGAAAGTAATGAATGTATGATTGCACCAAACAAATCTCCCGCATCTCCATTGCTCACGGGACCAGGCATCCCACAAGTCGGCGAAAAATCTAAAATACTGAAATGACTTTGATACAATCTAACTTCATTATTCACTGAACTATAAATATTATAAAATCCTGTGAATTCATCTTTAGTGTAGAAAAAGGTTTGCTTACCATAATTCAGTTTAGGTAAATTGCTTTGTAATTCATTTAATGTTGCGAAATTGTCTTGTAGTTCAGAAAAATAATTTTTTGGAAAAGGTTTGTAATTGTAATTTGTTTCCTGAAAATTAAAATTATAAAACGACTTACTGTTTTCATTCGACAAATTAGAATTGTTTTCTTGACTTAAGCCGAGAAAAGAGACAAGAAATAAAATTATGACAATTATTTTCTTCATGATATAATTGATTTTAGTAAAAATACTAAAAAACATACTAATTTACAATTCATCCTCTAATTTTCACATTTGAGTAATTTTCAATTTTTATTCAATATCGTTTGAACCAACTTTGTCTCATCAAAATCAAACCAATGAAAACTATTTTTACATTTCTACTTTTTGTTATCGGAATTCAAACGTACGCTCAAACAGAGATTTCCGGAAGAATCACTGACGAAAAAGGTATCGCCATTCCCGGTGCAAACATTTATTTAGAAGGAACGTATGACGGAGCTTCATCAGATGAAAACGGAAATTTTACATTTTCAACTTCAGAAACGGGAACTAAAATAATTGTGGTTAGTTTTCTTTCATTTGAAACATTTAAAAAGGAAATTGATGTAAACAATTTCAAAAACCAAACCATCAAACTCAGAGAAAGTGTAAATACCTTGGATGCTGTTATTGTGACTGCCGGAACGTTTGAAGCCGGAGATAAAGCTCGAGTTTCTGTCCTAAAACCTTTAGATATTGTAACTACCGCCGGTGCTGCCGGAGATATCATCGGAGCATTGAATACGTTACCGGGAACTCAAACTGTCGGAGAAAGCGGTCGCTTATTTGTTCGTGGTGGTGAAGCTGATGAAACTCAAACTTTTGTGGACGGACTTCGAGTGGCTCAACCGTATGGTGCAACGGCACAAAATTTACCTACTCGAGGGCGTTTTTCACCATTTTTGTTTAACGGAATTTCGTTTTCAACAGGAGGTTATAGTGCCGAATTTGGAGAAGCTCTTTCGAGTGTGCTGACTTTGAATACGATTGATGAACCAACACAAGAACAAACCGATATTTCGTTGATGACCGTTGGATTAGGAATCGGAAATACGCAAAAAAGGAACAATAATTCACTGACTTTTAATGCGGCTTACATCAATTTAGAACCGTATCAAAAATTGATTCCGCAAGCAGTTGATTGGAATAAACCTTATCAATCGTTAGCCGGAGAAATGGTTTATCGTTATCAATTTAAAAATGGTTTATTAAAAGTGTATGGAGCATTTGATGTGTCTCAATTTGACATTAATCAGGAAGATATCAATCAACCGGAGAAAGTTCGGTTTGATTTGCGGAATGATAATTTTTATGGAAATGCTTCGTACAAAGGAACGTTTGGCAGCAATTGGAATATTCACACCGGATTGAGTTATGGTTTGGGTGTGAATAAAATCGGAATCAATTCTGATCAAGTTGAAAATGACGAAAATGCCCTTCACCTAAAAATGAAAGTGGGAAAAAAAATCACCGAACGAATTAAAATTACAGCAGGAGCGGATTATTTTGTGACTGATTTTGATGAAAAATTTACTGAATTTCAAGGAGAAACTTTTAATGTTGGTTATCAAAACTCAATTGCTGCGGCCTATGCTGAATCAGATATTTTCTTTAGTAAAAAATTAGCGATGAAAGTAGGAGCAAGGGCTTCGCAAAACAGCTTGTTGGATGAATTCCGACTTTCGCCTAGAGCTTCTTTTGCTTACAAAGTGTCAAAAAACGGACAATTTTCATTTGCTTATGGCGATTTCGTTCAAACTCCGAGAGCAGATTATATCAAATATTCGGATGATTTTCAATCGGAAAAAGCGAGTCATTACATTTTAAATTTTCAACATAATAAAGATGGTCGTTTATTTAGAGCCGAAGCTTATTATAAAAAATATGACGATTTAGTAAAATTTGATACAGAAATTGCTCAATTTAATTCAGCTTTCAACAACGATGGTTCCGGTTTTGCTAAAGGAATCGATATATTTTGGCGAGATAATAAAACCTTTAAAAACACCGATTATTGGGTTTCGTATTCATACATCGATTCGGAACGTGATTATTTGAATTTTCCAAACCAAGTTACTCCAAGCTTTATTGCTGATCATACGTTGTCAGTGGTTACAAAACATTGGATTGAAGATTGGAAATCGCAAATCGGGTTTTCGTACACTGTTAATTCCGGTCGTCCTTACAACAATCCGAATGAAATGGAATTTATGAATGGAAAGACAAAAGCCTTTCAAAATTTGAGTTTCAACTGGGCTTATTTGCTTTCGCAACAAAAGATTTTGTATTTCTCGGTTTCCAATATCATCGGAACTGATAATGTTTTTGGCTATCAATATGCCAATTCACCTGATATGAATGGCCAATTTCAACGAAGAGCTATTGGTCAGCCAGCCGATCGCTTTTTCTTTGTTGGTTTCTTTTGGACGATTAGTGATAATAAGAAAACGAATCAATTGGAGAATCTATAGGTTCTAAGGCTCTAAGGTTCTGAGGTTCTGAGGTTCTGAGGAGCTAAGGTTTAATCACTGTTAACCCCTCAGTACCTTAGAACCTCAGCATCTCTGAACCTTTTCAAAAACAATTCATCCTCAAAAATCAACAACTCAGTCAGTCTCTTTTTTAAAATTTGATTTTATGACGGAAATTTGAATCAGTAAATCAATGACAATATCAAAATTCAATATCAAAATTCTAACAATCAAAAAATCTATAATCTAACAATCCAATAATCAAAATAAAAATTAAAATTATGACAAAAATTATCGTTACCATCGTTTTACATGTGACTTCACAATTATTCTCACAAGGTCAATTTGAACAAGGAATGGGAAAAGCATTCAGTCTTTGGGGAGAAGGAAAAAACACTGAAGCTTCAGCTATGTTTGAACGAATTGCTTCGGCTGAAAAAGACAACTGGTTGCCAAATTATTATGTTGCATTAGTGAATACAACAACTGCTTTTGCCACAAAAGACAAAGAACAAGTAAATGCCTTGCTGACAAAAGCTCAATCTGCGTTGGATGTTGAGTTGAACAAATATCCAAACAATGCAGAATTGTTAGTGATGCAAGCCATGATTCACACTGCTTGGATTGCTTTTGATCCAATGACCAACGGAATGAAATTATCCGGAAAAGTAATGGAAATCTATGCAAAAGCAGAACAAATTGAGCCAAGTAATCCGAGAGTAGTGTTTAGCAAAGCCGAGTTTGAAATGGGTTCTGCTCGATTTTTCGGAACAGATACCAAACCAATCTGTGCTCAAATTGAAAAATCTATCGAACTTTTTGCTACTTTTAAACCTCAAACAGTTTTTCATCCAAAATGGGGATTAGAAAGAGCACAAGAAGCTGCAAAAGGCTGTAAACAATAATAATTATGCAGAAGTATATCAAAGAATTTCCCAGAGCAACGTGGATTAGTATCACAGTTTTTATTGTATTAGTTTTTATCCAACTTTTAAGCGGAGGAAAAATTAATTTTAATTTTAATTTGCTTGTCAATTTTGGTTATACCATGTTATATGGATATTCTTTATACTTTTCCAATAGTTTTGTTTTCAGTAAGTTAGATTATATATTTAAAGATGATCGCTTTAATCGAAAAAGAATAATCATAGGAGGAATAGCTTCATTTGTTGTCTCAATGTTTGTTATTTTTTTAATGCGAATTTTTGAAGATGTAATCATTGAAAAGAAATCGCTAAGCGAATTTTTATCAACCGAAAAACCATCCAATTATATCGTGGCGATGGTGATCACGCTCATTATAACATTAGGAATTCATGCTTTCTATTTTTACAAAGCGTATCAGGAAAACAAAGTAAAAGAACAAAAAGTTATTGCAGGGACAGCTTCGGCACAGTTTGAAAGTTTAAAAAATCAAATCGACCCGCATTTTTTGTTTAATAGTTTAAATGTATTGAGTTCTTTAATTGAAGAAAACCCGGAAAGTGCTCAAAAGTTCACTACTTCTTTATCCAAAATTTACCGTTATGTTTTGGAGCAAAAAGATAAAGAATTGGTATCTGTTCAGGAAGAATTAAACTTCGCTAAAACGTATATGAACTTGTTGAAAATGCGATTCGAAAACAGTATTACATTTGAGTTGCCAGAGAATTTTAATAATGAAGAAGCCAAAGTTGTTCCATTGTCACTTCAATTACTTTTAGAAAATTGTATTAAACATAATGTGGTGAGTGAAAGTAAACCATTGCATATCAAAATTTACATTGAAAATAACCTACTCGTTGTTGAAAATAATTTACAAAAAAAAGAAGTTTTGTCAGATAGAAAAGGAGTTGGATTGCAAAATATAGTGAATCGCTATGCCATTTTAACCAAACGAAATGTAGTGGTTGAGGAAAGTGAAAATACATTCAAAATCTTATTACCTATTTTAACTAAACAAATTACAGAGATGAACTTTCAAACAAATTATAGTGAAAATATAGCTTTTGCAAGAGCAAAAGAACGCGTTGAAAAATTAAAAGGTTTTTATGCCAATTTGATTTCTTATTGTGTTGTGATACCGGTGTTGATTATCGTCAATATAAGTACTTCAAATTTTCAATGGTTTTGGTTTCCCATGTTGGGATGGGGGATGGGTATTATTTTTCATGCCATGGAAACCTTTGGTTATGGAAAATCATGGGAAGACAAAAAAATTCAGGAAATTATGAATAAAGATAAAAAACAAGATAGTAACTGGAACTAAAAATAATTTGTCATGGAAAAAAAGAATGATTACGAACGATATAAAAAAGCAAGTGAAAAAGTACAAGAAATAAAAGGGTTTTACAGCCATTTGATTGCCTATTTGTTGGTTATTCCACTTTTTGTGGTTATCAATTTTAAATTTACTCCTGGTCATTATTGGTTTTTTTACCCAATGATAGGGTGGGGAATAGGAGTCTTTTTTCATGCCTTGGGTGTGTTTGATACAGGTTCCTTTTTTGGGAAAGGTTGGGAGGAAAAAAAACTAAAACAGTTTATAAAAGAAGAAGAGGAGAAATTAAAAAACAATCAATTTAAATAATAGTACGATGAACACGCAAGAAGAAATTAAATACGAACAAGCTCGAAAAAGAGTGCAAAAAATAAAAGGTTTTTATACACATGCAATTGTCTATGTTGTTGTAAATGTTATGATTGTAGCGGTAAATATTCAAAATTTATCACCCGGAGAATCCTATTTTCATTACAAAAACTTCTTTACAGCATTCTTTTGGGGAATTGGATTATTGGCACACGGATTATCAGTTTTCATTCCGCAATGGTTTTTAGGTAATGATTGGGAGGAACGAAAAATAAAAGAAATTATGGAAAAGGATAAAAATAATAAGTGGGAGTAGTTTTAGTAAGCAGCTTTCAGTATCTGTTCACAAGAATAGCCTATTACCAATAACCAATTACCTTAAAAAATGAGAATCATCATCATCGAAGACGAAAAACCCGCTGCCCGATTATTGCAACGCAAAGTTGAGAAATTAGGATTGCAAGTAGAAACAATGCTTCATTCTGTGGAAGAATCATTGCAATGGTTTAATTCGAATCAACATCCGGATTTGATATTTTTAGATATTCAATTGTCTGACGGATTATCTTTTGAAATCTTCGAAAAAATTGAGATTAAAAGTGCTGTCATTTTTACCACTGCTTTTGATGAATATGCGTTGCGAGCTTTCAAATTAAACAGTATTGATTATTTACTAAAACCCATTGACGAAGAGGAATTGGAAATAGCAATTTCAAAATTCAAAAATCAATTTCAAAAAAGCAGTATATCTTCTTTAGATTTTGAAGCCATTAAACGAATGTTGGTTAATCCAACTGAAAAGACATACAAACAACGTTTTACCATCAAAATTGGCGAACATCTCAAAATGATCTCTATTGATGAAGTGGAATGTTTTTTCAGTGAAAATAAAGGAACTTATCTTCACACTATTGACAATCGTGATTATTTGTTAGATATAACATTAGAACAATTAGAAACCGAATTAAATCCGAAAAATTTTTTCAGAGTCAGCCGAAAATTCATTATCCCATTAAAAACAATTAAAGATATTGTGGTTTACAGTAATTCGCGTTTAAAAGTGATTTTGCCAACTTATAAAGCCGATGAGGTAATTGTGAGTCGTGAACGAGTAAGTGATTTTAAAGAGTGGTTAGGGTAAAAAAAAGACTGCCAAAAAATGACAGTCTTTTTAAATATAGAATTGGTTTTTATAATTCTTCAAAATCTTGTGTAACTCCAGCACTTGCTTTTCTAACATTAATTGTTTTATTGTTTTCATCAGTTATGAAAGCAACAAATTCAATATTATTCAAGTTTGAAATGTTAGATGGAACCGGAACCGAAAAAGATTTAGTATAAGTTTGTCCAACCGTTGTATTACTATTTGCAATTGCTTCACCCATCAGCGGGGTTAAGCATGCTTTTAAGACATGATCGTGCAGGAAGTTAGAAATTGTTCCTGGACCAGTATAAAAATTTGTATAATTTACTTGGTCATAAATCAATCCATTTTCTAAAACATAAACTACTAATTTCAAATTAGAAAAGTCTTTGCTAAATTTAACTTTAGTATCTAAATTTAAAGTGCTTCCAACAATTGAAACATCCATAGCTAAACCTAGCTTAGGATTTTCACCTTGCGTTAAATTAATAACTTGAGTAATGTTGTTTTGCTCCAAAGGTTGCCAACGTGTCATTCTGTTTAATAAAGCTTTTGGATAACCAGACATGTTTATAACTGCCTCTAATTCAGAAGTATCAAAATTATAAGGATCATAATTAGCATCTGCAGGATTAGAACTTGATCGATGTATGCCAACTGTCACAATTTTATCTGTTTGAGCACGAGCTAATTCAACGGCATGATTTACTCTCGGGCAGTTACCACACCACGTTCCGGTATAATCTTCAATCAAAACGCGTTTAACAAAATTCGTTTCAGAACCATCATGAAAGCGAACGACTATTGATTCAGACTCAACACCTAAGTATTCTGCTTTGATGGTTAAATCACCAGTTTCAGAACCCGTGTAAGTATTTCCATCTATTTGATTATCGTTAATGAAAATAGTTGCTTCATCTGTGATATCAGCACCGTCATTAGTATTAACTGAAAAAGTAATGGTCTCCCCAATCACCTTAACTGAACTATCTGCCGTTAAACTAATGGATTCAACAGGATCTAAAATAGTATAATCGGTGCTACATGAAAGGCAACAGAAAAAAGCAATGACGATTCCTATTAAACCAAATTTATTCATTTATTTAGTTTTTTATTAATTTAACTGAGGAAGTTTTTCCTTCAATTGTTGAAAAATTTGCAACATAAATAGCTGAACTCAATTCAGATAAACTTAGATTTTGAGCACCTTCTGAGAATTTAATCTCTTTTATTAGTTGACCATTCAAGTTAAAAATAGAAAGATTTCCGCTTTGAGTTGAATTGAATTTAAAATCACTTTTTATTGAAGTGTTTTCAATATTAATTCCCATGGAAGATAAATTTTCAAAAGAATTTACGCCCAAAAATGGATCAAAACGATATACGAAATTAATCGCATCGTTTTCAAAACCAATTGGGTAAACAGAAAAATGTAATTCCATTACCTGTCCATTACCGGCATTAAAATTCACGAAATGGTCTCCTTGTGAAGGATTACTTTGACCTGGTGTTAAAGGGTTTTCATATTCAGGATAGACTCCGTTTACTGCTACGCTATCATAACAAGATCCTCCATAGCACAATTCAAATTGAGCTCCGGTTGTGTTAATTAGATTAGTACATTTTATTTTAATGTCAAGATCTTGATTACTTGTGTTTTGAACTCTAAAATTTAGGTAATTTTCTCCTGGCCCGTAAGTCAAAACCATTCCGTTTGTAATAGGTGTTCCATCTGATTTTCTAAATACAAATTGAGAAAATGCATTCAGAAATACCATTGAAAATAAAATTGATAAGGTAATTTTTTTCATTTTTGAAGTTTTAGTAGTTTACAAATCTAATAAAAAAAATAGATTTTGAGGAATAAGGGTGTTAAATCATTAATTTAACACCCTTTGTTTAATTTATTTTACAACAATTTTATCCGTTTTAGAAAAATTATCTCCTGAAAAATTAATCAGGTATAATCCTTTTGAAAGTGAACTTAAATTTATAGTTGATTCGCCTGATTCATATGAACCTGATAAAACTTGTTTCCCGCTTAAATCGGTTAGAGTAATTGTAGCTGATTCTGGTAAAGAGATGTTAACCAATCCATTTGTTGGATTAGGATAAAATTTGATTAAGGAAGCATTGAAATCATCAACACTCAAATTAGTGTTTACTCCAAATTTTCTAATATCTGTACTTGTAAAAGTACCTCCACTCATTCCCGGTATTAAAACGTTATTTGCCAGTATTTGATATCCACCCAAACCATAAGTTGGACTACTCATACCGTCACCATAAGAGTCATTAATTGTGAAAGTATAACAATCGTTTGGTAAAGTTAAATTAACATCTGCTTGAGGATAAATACCATTAGTAGCACCATCAACATAAGGACCACCTTGAGAAACAATATTTCCTGCTGCATTTTTCAAATTCCATGTTGTTTCACTTCCATATCGATCTGTTGTGATTTTGATTGTAATGTTTGTCTGATCTGTTTCAACAGCTTTGTTAAAGTTTGTACTACCGTTATTATCTGCATTATTGTCATCACTAGGAATGCTTACATTAAGTGTGTTTGTTGGGTTTAATGTAAAATCATAATTAGGTAATTGAACAATTGTACTAGTTAATGGAGCTAGATTTCCGGTCCAATTATATACCGAATTTTCACCAGAATTAATACTATATTCTATAGGTAGACTAGTTAATGCAGTTTGACTCATGTTTTGAATCGTCACTTTTGGACTAATTGAGGTAACACATTGCGTGCTAATTCCTTCTATGCTTTTAAGTTTTACATCATTTGTTGCCAAACCAGTAAAAGTTGGTTTTGCTCCATTTCCACTGATGATTTTTTGTTGTGTTTCAGTTACAAATGCTACAAATTCCATTTCTCCGATTTCTGCAGGAATATTATTGTAGGCTGCAGGGATAGTATAATTGAAAGTTTGTGAATAAAATGAACCGCTTGTGGTTGTTGTTATATCTGTACCCCATTGTCCCGTTAACATGTGAACCAAACGATGTTGGTGATTGTAATTATTACCCATATTACCTCCTGTTTGAGGTCCTAAAGTGTTATTTTGTAAAAGAGCTATGTTTAATTTATTTGTGCTTACGGGGCTATTTCCAGTATAGTAAACTTCAACAGTTACTGTTAATTGTCTGGTTTGTGCATCGATAACTCCTTGCACGCCAACATTTACATAGGAACTTTGTCCTAGGGTTTGATTTGAAGCATTTGCCCAACTTCCTCTGTTCATAGCGGTTCCTCCATTTTGATTTTGAGAAAGTCCTGTAAAAACTGATCGGTTTACAGTTCCTGCCGGATAACCAGCTATTCCTGCTTGATTTGCAATAGCATTACCAAAACTTGTTCTGAAATCCGGTTGTCCAGCTCCAGGGGTTGCAAATGATCCTTGATGAATATTAATCAAAAATACATTGTTTGGGTTTGCATTTTTAATATTGTTTGCAATAACATGCCCTTGTGGACAATAAACGCAATTGACACCCGTAAATTCTTCTAAAATAACTTTTTTGTTTTCTGGTGTGGTACTAACAAAAGTTTGGCTATTTGCATAACCAAATGTCAGCAGAATTGCTGTAAGTAGTGTTTTTTTCATAGTTTAGTGGTTTGTTAATTAAAATTGTTAGTGGTTTGTTAATTAATAGTTTAGCTAAAGTTTAATAATTCCCAAAAATATACTTTTTTTCAAAATAATTCACATTTCATTAATTTTTTTTAAACATTTTTTTAACTATTAAACTTAAATTGAAAGTATTTTTTTAATATTGTCCTAAATTCATAAAACAAACAAATAATAACTCAACTACTTTTCACAAACCACAAAAACAATGAAAACTACTTTTATTACATTACTTTTTATTTTAAGTTTAAGCCTTCACGCACAAAAACAAATGCCAAATGTTGTTTTAAAGTCAAATGACAACAAATCATTTAATGTGAAAAATGACTTTAATGAAAAAGATAAATTGTATGTCTTTACTTTTTGGGCAACTTGGTGTGCACCTTGCCTTAATGAATTAGATGCTATCAAAGAAAATTATTCCGAATGGACAAAAGAACTGAATATGGAAGTTGTTGCTGTTTCTATTGATGATACGCGTACTCAAAAACGTGTAAAACCTTTATTAAATGGTAAAAATTGGCCTTATACAGTTTTGCTTGATACTAACCAAGACTTAAAAAGAGCTTTATCCATTGCAAATGTCCCATATACTGTTGTTGTAAAAAACCAAAAGATAGTTTATGTACATAATGGATACAGTCAAGGTGCAGAGAAAGAGTTGTTTAACAAATTGAAACAACTTTAAAATGCGATTTCAAAGTTTATTATTAACTGCTTTTTTAAGCTGTTCCTTTTTTGCAATTGCTCAAGTTGATTCAACCGAAGTTAAAAAAGATTACGGCAGAATTTTTGGTGGATTCGAATCCAATTCACAGTGGTATTTGAATGACAAAGGTCGTGGAATTATTCAGCCGGAAGATCCAATTCGTTCAAACAATTATTTATTTTTAAATTATCAAATTAAGGGATGGACGGCCGGAGTGCAAGTAGAAGCGTATGAAAAAAATGCTCTCTTGAATTATAATCCTGAGTTCGAAGGTACAGATGTTGCTACCTATTTCATCAATTATAAAACCGATAAATTTGATGTTACAGCCGGTTATTTCTACGAACAATTTGGTAACGGAATGCTTCTTCGTGCTTGGGAAGACAGAGCATTAGGTATTAATACGGCTCTACGTGGCGGAAGAATTATTTATCGACCTTCTGATAATGTTCGACTTACTGCTTTGTACGGGCAGCAAAGAACAGGTTTTCATGTTTCTGACGGAAAAATTTTCGGTTTTGATTCCGATTTTCAACTATCACAATTATTAAAATTAGATAAATCTGATTTGTCGTTTGGAATGAGTTACGTTGGTCGTCATGAGGATATTGACCCATCCATTGAAAATCCTAAATTTGATGAAATTACACATGGAATTTCAGGAAGAGTGAATTATAGTTATAATGCTTTTTATTCTAATTTTGAATACAATTACAAATCCAAAGATGCTGTTTTAAACCGAATCAGTAACACATTGGATGAAAATTTAATTAAAGATGGTAATGCTGTAAGTTTAAATTTAGGTTATTCTAAGCAAGGTTTAGGAATTGATGCTACTTTGCGAAGAACAGAAAATATGACTTTTTTATCAGAACGAGTTCCAACCGTTTCAGGAGATAACACAAGTTTGAATTTTAATGATAAGGTATTGAATTTCACTCCTGCTTTAACTAAACAACACCATTCTAATTTGGCTAATATTTATGTTTATCAAGCTCAAGCAGGTTTTGATTTTAAAGATCCACGAATTTTGAAAGTAGGTGAAACAGGAGGTCAAATCGATTTGTTTTATGAATTTGCCAAAGACACCAAATTTGGTGGAAGATATGGAACTAAAGTCGCTTTAAATATGGCATCATGGTATAATTTACCGGGGCAATACCGACTTATTCCAGCTGAATATGAAACAAACTTTTTTGGAGTGGGAACCAAATATTTTTCTGATTATAATTTAGAAGTTAAAAAACAATTGTCTGAAAATTGGCGAACCGGATTCTACTACATCAATCAATACTATAATAAACCTTGGGTAGAAGACGGAAGTTCAGATGTTCGCACGAATATCGTTACAGCAGAAGCCGTTTATAATTTTCAACCTAACAAATCCATCCGTTTTGAAGCAGAACATTTGTGGGCCGATGCCGATTTCAAGAATTGGGCTGGTGGAACCGTTGAACTTAACTTAAATGATAAATATTCTTTTTATGTTTGGGATATTATCAATTACGGTAATGATGATACGTCCAAACAAAAACACTACTATAATTTTGGTGGAGCCTACCGAATTAATTCAACACGAATCGCCATGAATTATGGTCGTCAACGTGGTGGTTTAGTATGTGTTGGAGGTGTTTGTCGTTTTGTTCCGGAAAGTACAGGTTTTTCACTTTCGATAAATACAGCATTTTAAGAAATAGAAAATAGAAATCATTAATCAACCACAAATTCACGAATTTAAAATTTGAGAATTTGTGGTTTTTTATTGGTTTGGAAATAGTTTAAAATTCTGAACTTTAGTTTTGCCAAGAATTTCACAAATATCCACAAATTAATTCGTGCAATTAGTGAAATTTGTGGCAAAAATGATTAATCCTCAACCACCTCAAAAACTTTTCGTTCTCCAATTTGTTGACGCCACATCGCAAAATATAATCCTTTTTTAGCCACTAATTCTTCGTGGTTACCTTCTTCAACAATTTTTCCTCGTTCTAAAACATAGATAGTATCAGCGTGCATTATTGTTGATAATCGATGTGCAATCAAAATGGTCATTTGTTGTTTATTGGCCGAAATTTCTTTAACGGTTTCCGTGATTTGTTCTTCGGTCAACGAATCTAAAGCAGAAGTGGCTTCATCAAAAATTAATAAACGTGGTTTTCTGAGTAAAGCTCTGGCAATTGACAAACGTTGTTTTTCGCCACCGGAAAGTTTTTTACCGTTTTCGCCTAAAATAGTATCTAACCCTTTTTCTGAATTTTGTAGAATTGAAATCGCCGATGCTTTTTGGATGGCTTCTAACATTTCTTCTTCGGTAGCTTCGGGTTTTACGAACAATAAGTTTTCACGAATGGTTCCCGAAAAAAGTTGAGTGTCTTGCGTTACAAATCCCAATTGTCGACGAATTCTGTTGTATCGCAATTCTTTTATCGAAATGGAATCATACAAAATATCACCTTCAATCGGTCGATATAATCCAACCAATAATTTCACTAAAGTCGATTTTCCTGAACCGGACGGACCCACGAATGCAATTGTATCACCTAATTTTGCTTTAAATGAAATATTTTGAATAGCATTGTAATTTGCGTTTTTATGTCGGAAAACAACATCTTTAAAATACAATTCTCCAATCGGACCAATATCTACAGGTTCTTCGGGACTGAATTCGGGTTGTTTTTGCATCAATTCATTAAACAATTGCAAGGCAGTTTCAGCTTCGCGATATGACAAAATAATGCTTCCTAAATCTTGCAACGGACCAATAATTCCCGTGGAAATAAATTGCATCGAAATTAATTCTCCCGGCGTTAAAACATCTTTAAAAATCAACCATAACAAAATGAATAAAATAGATTGTTTCAAAAGTGTCAAAATGCTTCCTTGCAAAAAAGTAAGCACTCGCATTTTCTTGACTTTAGCCATTTCCAAATCATAAATTTCTTGCGTATGAACTTTCAATCGTCGAATTTCAGGATAAGTGAGTCCTAAACTTTTAACCAATTCGATGTTGCGTAAACTTTCTGTAATCGTACCACTCATTTGACGATTTTGTCGAATTAATGAACGTTGTAAAGTTTTGATGGAACGACTTAAAACACTCGTTAATCCGCCAAGCAACACAATTCCGATTAAGAAAACAGGAATTAAAGCCCAATGTTTTGTGATAGCGTACCAAAGTAGAAATCCAATTCCAACCGCAGAGGAAAATAAAATATTGATAAAAGAAGAAATGAATCGCTCTGTATCCGAACGAACTTTTTGTAAAATTGATAAAATCTCTCCGCTACTTTGATCTTCAAATTCTTGAAAAGGTAAACGCAAAGTTTGTCGAAGTCCGTCGTTAAAAATCTGCATACCAAATTTTTGAACTACTAAACGAATAAAATAATCTTTGAAGGATAAAATCAGTTTCGAAGCCAATGCAATTCCGATGGCAAGAAAAAGTAATTTTGTAGCACCGTTAACTCTTTCTTCATTGGTTTTATCTCCGGGATTCAGAGCATAATCATCAATAATTTGACCAAAAATAATTGGGTCGTACAAGGCTAAAATTTGTGCAACTGCGGCTAAAAATAGGGCAAGAAAAACCCATTTGCTGTATGGTTTTAAATATTTCCAAAGTAAATTCATTGTGATAATTTTGGCTTAATTATCAAATATAACTAAAAATAAGCTTGAAGTAATTTAAGAAATGAATGTTTTCCTAATTGCAATTAAAACAAATAGTAAAACAGAATAAATTACAAAAAACGGCACAATCCATTCTATCCAGCCCAATGGAAGCATAATGGCAATAATTAACAATTGAAAGCCTAATCCATAAGCAGAAAGTAACGTCATAAACCAATTTGGAAAGGTTTTGACTTTGTATGCATCCGAATCTAAAAAGTGAATTATTTTATCAAATCTTCCATAAACAACAGTGTAAATTTTGAAGAGAATATTCACAGTTTGCTGACTTTCACCCGACAATGCTTTTGGCGTTTTATATTCAAAAATTTTACTGGTTGAATCGCCTCCAACTGATTTGTTTCGTAAGATTACATAGTAATAATTGTATAAAGTTCCTTGTAATTGAATGGCAAGAAATGCTACGATAGTAAACCATAAAGAGGTGGAAGAAACATAACAAATAGTCATTAAAAATCCGAAGTTTAAGAAAATATCAAAAATACTATCTAAATATCTTCCGGAGTAGGATGGCGTTTTTTTCAACCGAGCCAATTCACCATCGGCGGCATCAATAATGGACTTCAAAATGATAAAAAAAGCAGCCCAAACATAGTGATTGTAGAGGATGCAATACATCGCAAGTAATCCGCTGATTCCAAAAAGGAGCGTCACATGAATAGGTGTAAAGCGAGTATTTTTTAATTGTAAAGCAAAAATTCTTCCGAATCTTCTTCCATAATCTGATAAATCTAAAAATTTATCCTCGACTGCGAGTTTAGACATTTAATGTATTCTAACGAAACTGCGACAATATAGTCTGAAAGTTATTTACTAAAACGATGTAAAGTAAACGTCATGGCACTCAGCAATAAAAAAGCCATCAATTGATGAGCCAATCCCAGCCAAAGCGGAACATGAAATAAAAGGGTAAAAATACCCAAAATAAATTGAATAAATACAAACAAAACCAATGTTTTAACTGATTTTGATTGAATTGTTGAAAGAGAATATTTTTTACTTCTAACAAATAATAATATCATCAAACCAACCACAACATAAGCCAATGTTCGATGAACAAATTGCACGCCGCTTTTTCCTTCGGTTAAGTTTTGTAAAAGAGTGGGCTGTTCAATCCAAACCGTTTCATGAATCAATTTTCCTTCACTCATCAATGGCCAATAATTGTGAATTAAGCCGGCGTTTAAACCTGCTACAAATCCACCATAAATAATTTGAATGACCAAAACAATCATTGCAATTCGGGCTAGTTTTCGTAAAGGTAAAATCACTTCAATTTTGTTGGGATAGATTAAATCTAAAGCGACCCACAAAGTGTATGCAAAAGTGATGAAGGCAAAAGTTAGGTGTAATGCCAATCGATAATGACTCACATCAGGATTATCAATCAGTCCGCTTTTCACCATAAACCAACCTAAAAATCCTTGAAACCCTCCCATAAAAAGCAAAATAATACATTTTTTGATGGTAGAAGCGTCTAACTTTTTCTTTATTAAAAAATAAACAAACGGAATGATAAACACAATTCCGATGATTCTTCCGATAAAGCGGTGAAACCATTCCCAGAAATAGATAAATTTGTAATCATCCAATGTAAAATCATTGTGGATATTGATTTTCTGGTATTCGGGAAATTTTTTATATTCTTCGAAAGCTTCATTCCAAGCTTGTTGGGAAGTAGGAGGGAAAGTATCCGTAACCAAATGCCAATCGGTCATAGAAAGTCCGGAATTGGTTAGGCGAGTGATTCCACCAACCATCACCATAATAAACAATAACACACAGCCGGAAAGAAGCCAAATTATAACGGGTTTGTTTGTTTTCATATTTACTGAACTTAATGCAAAAATACATCACTTTTATTTATTGGTTTTAATAAACAAAAGTTAATCTTATCGTTAATTTTTGTGCGTTTGCAATCCTATTTTTTCAGCTTTTTTCAACATATAAGCATAAGCAGCATCATATTCATTAGGGATTTCGCCTTCTAAAATTGCTTCTTTAATTGCTTCTTTTAAAATACCAATTTCACGAGATGGTTTTAAATTGAAAATTTCCATAATCTCTTCGCCGGAAATAGGCGGTTGAAAATTTCGTACGTGATCGCGTTCTTCCACTTCAACAATTTTCTGACGAACGACCTTAAAATTATTATGGTATTTTTTAAATTTATTTGGGTTTTTGGTCGTGATATCCGCTTCGCACAAAATCATTAAATCTTCAATGTCTTCGCCGGCATCAAACAACAAACGTCGAACAGCAGAATCGGTTACAATATCTTGCGAAAGTACAATCGGCCTCGAACTCAACATTACCAATTTGGAAACAAATTTCATTTTATGATTTTGAGGCATGTGTAATCTTTCAAAGATTTTTTTGACCATTTTTCCACCTAAAAATTCATGTCCGTGAAATGTCCAACCTTGTTTTTTGTTGAATTTTTTGGTGGGAGCTTTTCCAATGTCGTGAAGCAAAGCCGCCCAACGCAACCAAACATCATCGGTATTTGGACAAATATTATCTACGACTTCTAATGTGTGATAAAAGTTGTTTTTGTGGGTGTGACCTTCAATTTCTTCCACTTGATTTAAAGCGGTCAATTCCGGTAAAATCAAATCCAACAAACCGGTTTCATACAATAAAATAAACCCGATGGAAGGTTTTTCTGTGGATAAAATTTTGTTCAATTCATCTACAATTCGCTCACCGGAAATGATATTGATTCGCTCACAGTTTTTAGAAATTGAGGCTAATGATTTTTCTTCAATCGTAAAATTCAATTGCGAGGCAAAACGAATCGCTCGCATCATTCGCAATGGATCATCCGAAAAGGTAATATCGGCATCCAAAGGTGTTCTGATGATTTTATTTTCCAAATCCTCCAAACCATTAAAAGGATCAATTAAATCGCCATAATTTTTTTCATTCAACGAAAAAGCTAAGGCATTGATGGTAAAATCACGTCGGTTTTGATCGTCTTTCAACGTTCCGTTTTCTACAACCGGATTTCTACTTTCAAAATGATAACTCTCTTTTCGAGCACCAACAAACTCAATGTCAATTTCTTGGAATCGCAGCATCGCAGTTCCATAAGTCTTAAAAACTTGCACTTTTGGTTTGTTAGGAAGAAGTTCTGAAACTTTAAGAGCCAATTCAATTCCGCTACCAACGGCTACAATATCGATGTCTTTTTTAAAATCTCGTTCTAACAAAAAATCACGTACAAAACCACCAATAACGTAGCTTTCTACACCAAGCTCTTGTGCTGCTTGCGAGATGATTTTGAAGATTGGTTTTTTTAATGCTTTATTATAATTTACAACCACTTTTTTGTTTTTTTGCCACGAATTCACAAATAATAACTTAGAATTAACTGTAGCAATTTTAATCGAATAAAAATTTTTTTTCACAAATTCTATCTAAAGAATAATTCTTTTGTATTCTAATGAATCTTTGTTGAAATTTACCAAGATTGCTATTTTATTATTTGAAACTTTTAAATAATTTATGCATTGAGCTATATGCTCGTCATTTAAAGATTTACATGATTTTATTTCTAAAATTATTTTATCCAATACGACAAAATCAGCGTAAAATTTGTGTTTTAAAATAGTATTCTTATAATTGACTGAATACTCTTTCTCTCTTTCAAATTGAATTAATGAATTTTTAAATTCATATTCGAGTGCATCTTTGTATACGATTTCAGAAAATCCTTTACCTAAATTATTATGTACTTCAAATAAAATGCCTACTAATTTATAGCTTTCCGTTTTGTATAAAATATCTGTCATTAAAATTTAATTCGTGAATTTGTGGCTTTTAACTTTATTTCCGAATAATCTGAACTTTACTATCCAACGTCAATTTGATAATCGTGGATGGCTTATCGCAAATTTTTTCGCGGTGCAAATTTACAACATAGTCTACACCTTTAATAATTTCGGGACTGATTTCTTTGAATGATTTTGGAGTGGGTTGACCGGAAATGTTTGCAGAAGTAGAAACCAAAGGTTTTTTCATGCGTTCCATCAATTTAAAACAAAATGGTTCTTTCACTAAACGAACGGCTAAAGATTGGTCTTCTGCAATGATATTTGGTGCCACATTTTTGGGTTTATCCAAAATTAATGTGGTGGGTTTCTCAGATAAATCAAGAATTTGCCAAGCTACTTCCGGAATGTCTTTGAAAACATTGTACATCATCTTTTCGCCATTCATCAACACAATCATGCTTTTAGATTCTTCTCTTTTTTTGAGTTCGTATATTTTTTTAACAGCTTCAGGATTTGTCGCATCACAGCCAATTCCCCAAACGGTATCGGTCGGGTAGAGGATGATGCCTCCGTTTTGGATGACTTCGAAGGCGTTGAGGATTTCGTTATTTATATCATTCATTTAATGGCATTTTAAAATTATTTTTTTCATTTTTTGATGTTAGAGAGAATTACATTTTCTACCCAACCGGCAATTGTATATTTATTAAACACCTCATTAGGTACTTCCACGTAATCATTTTTAAAAAAAGAACTTGGAATTTCAGGATTTTTTTCATCAATAATTAATATATTTTTTTCATCATAAAAATCATAATTAATGATATCGGAATTTGTGGTAATTAATTTTTTATTAGTTCCCAAACTTTCAAAAACCCTGAATGTTAATCCATTTTGTTTAGGTCTGTTTATATCTAACAATGCTCGAGATTTGTCAATTAATTGATAAACTTCATTTAAACTTAGTTTATTGGTGATGACTTCAATTCCATAGTCATTTGTTTCATTCTTTTTATCATGAATTAGTATTTTAGATTTAATACCATTTTGGAGAAGATTTTTAGCAATCCTTAAAATTATTGGATATCTTCTGTCTTTTGAGCTAATATTAAACACATCATAACTATGATCATGAATTTCATTTTTGTTTGATTGTTTGTAAATCCAATTTGTAGCAAATTTTAAATTAAAATTTTTACAATCGTTTTTCTCAAAAGAATAAACTTCATCAAAACAATTTAGAACATTTTTTATTTTTGGGCATTTTGCATAACTATCATTAAAAAATCCTACTGAAACATTAGTATATTTCTTAATTTCCTCAAGGTATTTAGGGTCAATAAAGTCACCTTTGATAGTAAGAACAATATCTTGATTTGGGATTAATTCTGCAATAATTTTTTTTCCGTAAAATATTCTTTTTAAATCTTTTTTAGCTATTATCTTTAAAAAAAAATTATATACTTTAAAAAAAACATTCGGATACTTATATTTAAATTTACTAAAGTCAATGTGCTTTACTTCGTGATTATTTTGTTTCAAATAGTCAACTAAGTAATCGTTAAAACCCCAATTATCATAACTAATTATTGTAATTTTCATATTTAAAAACCTATTTTTTTACAAATATAAATGAATTATAATTGACGTTTTTATTTTAAAAATAATTATGGAATATTTGATTAAATTTTTTAATACTTTTGAGAAAAATAAATAAATACAATGAATTACGATAATAAGCCAAGTCATTACTACAGTAAAGTTAGGCACGAGATGCTTAAATATATGCCTGTTGGTACAAAAAGAATATTAGAAGTTGGTTGTGGAAATGGATGTTTAGGAGAAGAAATAAAGAAAAATGCTGAAGTAGAAATCTGGGGAATTGAAATGATGGAAGATGAAGCGGAGTCTGCTAAAAAGGTGTTAGACAAGGTTTTTGTCGGAAAATGTGAGGATTTTTTAAACGAATTACCAGATAATTATTTTGATGTAATCTATTTTAATGATGTTTTAGAACACTTATTTGACCCTTATTCTTTACTTAGTAGCATTAAAAGTAAGCTTAGTTCTAATGGCGTTGTAATAAGTTCGATACCTAATATGCGGTATCATAATGAACTAAGAAAATTGTTAATCAAGAAAGATTGGAAATATGAACAACATGGTGTTATGGATTTTACACACATGCGGTTTTTTACACAAAAAAGTATTAGAAGAATGTATGAAGATGCAGGTTATTCAGTACTCATAAATGAAGGAATCAATAAATCAAAATCATTAAAACCTATTCTTTATAATATTTTATTCTTGTTTACTCAAAAGGATATTTTTTATCTGCAATTTGCTACAGTTGCTTCAAAAAAAGTTTAGAATATTTATGATTGGATGTGTTTATCAATTCCATTTTCAGTAAAGAAAGAGGTTGAATTTAAGCTTTTATCTAGAACTTGGTGTGTGTAATCTAGGTTGTTTTTTGCTGCTTCTTTGTGGTATATATGATAAATAATAGCCGTAAATTTTAATCGCTTACCAACTAAACCAATTTTGTGAAATCGATGTGCTAACTCATAGTCTTCTCCTCCCCACCCAAAAAAATCTTCATTATACCCATTTATTTTTAAAAAATCTTCTTTCCAAAAAGACATATTGCAACCTCTTAATTTTAGAGAAACTGAATTCAAAGGTTTTTGCATTTTCATTAAAAAAGGCAATCGCAAACTTCTAAACCTTTTTTTTATACCTAATGAAAAAAAATTAAAATTAATCATTTTGGTAGAAAATAGTGTGGGAAGAAATGATTTAACTATGTTTACTCTTGACCCAAAAAGATATTGTTTTTTTTTAGCAAAAATTAAATGATCTTTCACAAAATTAGAATTCAATATAACGTCACCATCAACTTGGATTATATAAGAGTAAGATGATTTTGCAATTGCTTTATTTCTTATTTCGGCTAGTTTGAACCCTGTATCTTCATGCCAAACATGAACAATTTGAACTTTAGAAATTTTGGTGTAGTGTTCTATTAAATACTTGGTTTCTTCTCTCGAACCGTCGTCTGCAATGATAATTTCATTTGGAGATATAGATTGATTGATAGCACTTTTTAAACACAGATCCAAAGCTTCTGGCCAGTTATAGGTGGAAATGATAAGACTACAATCAGGATATTCCATAAGAATTAAATTTGGGTAAATTTAAGCTTTAAATTTGAAGTATAAAATACTATATTTACATTTGCCTCAACATTAGATATTTCAAATGAAGTCAGTAATTATTAGTACTAAGTTTAAATTGTTTCAGAATGAATTACTTGATGTAATTGATAATTTCAATGAAAAGGGTAAACTTTTTGATAATAGAATAAGAAATAAAATAAAACTTTTTGAATTTAACGGATTTACAATTAATGTAAAATCGTTTAAAAAACCCAATTTTATTAATAAAATAGTTTATCGATATTTCAGAAAATCAAAAGCGAAACGTTCTTTTGAGTTTGCTAATAAATTGTTGGAAAATGGAATTGGTACTCCTCAACCCATAGCATTTTATGAAAATTTTGATTTAATTGGGTTAAATGATAGCTATTATATTAGCGAGCATTTGAATTGCGATTTGACTTTTAGAGAGTTAGTTTTACAACCCGATTATCCTGAATGGGAGTTGATTTTAAGAAAGTTTACGAAGTTTTCTTATAAACTTCATCAAAAGGGAATCGAATTTAAAGATCATTCTCCGGGAAATACTCTAATTAAAAAAAATGAAAATAATGATTATGATTTTTATTTAGTTGATTTAAATCGAATGGAATTTCACAGTACAATGAGTTTTAATATGCGTATGAAAAATTTATGTCGTTTAACGCCTCATAAAGAAATGATTGCTATAATGAGTAATGAATATGCAAAAAGTTCGCAAGAATCTGAACAATTAATTTTTGAAATTTTATGGAAGTATACTTCTGATTTTCAAAATAAATTTCAAAGAAAGAAAAGATTAAAAAAGAAATTTCTTTTTTGGAAATAATATATCTAAAAAAACCACTAATTTTCCATCCTCGATATAGGATTAATGAAAGTTTCAATAATTATCACGACATACAATGCAGAGGAATGGTTGCGAAAAGTCTTAATTGGATTTAGCGTTCAGTCTGTTGATGATTTTGAAATTGTGATTGCTGACGATGGTTCTACACAAAAAACGAAAGAAGTAGTAGATAGTTTTTTGTCAAAATTTAAACACCCAATTGTTCATGTTTGGCATGAAGATGATGGTTTTCAAAAATCAAAAATTTTAAATCAAGCCATTCTTAAATCATCCTCCGATTATCTTTTGTTTACAGATGGAGATTGTATCCCGAGAAATGATTTTATAGCAACGCATTTACTTCACAAAGAAGAAGGTTATTTTTTATCCGGGGGATATTTCAAACTTCCCATGTCAATTTCCAATGCCATTTCAGAAATAGATATTGTTTCTCAAAATTGTTTTGATAGTTCTTGGTTGAGAAAACAAGGCTTGAAATTTAATTTTAAACTCACTAAACTCACAAAAAATAAATGGTTTGCTGCGTTTATGAATTGGTTAACTCCTACCAAGAGGTCATGGAATGGTCATAATTCATCAGGCTTTAAAAAAGATATTCTAGCCGTTAATGGTTTTAATGAAGATATGAAATATGGTGGTTTAGATCGCGAGTTAGGAGAGAGAATGTTTAACAACGGAATGCTTTCTAAGCAAATTCGGTATTCTGCAATTTGCTTGCATTTAGATCATAAACGCTCTTATGCAACAAAAGAAAGCATCTCCAGAAATCAGGCCATTAGAAAGTTCAACAAAAAAAATAAAATTACTTGGATTCCCAAAGGAATTAAAAAAATGAATAAGTTAAACAGTATGAATTCCGATTCACACATTTAATGCTTATTTTTGTATCATATAATAATGCAACTCCTAAATATGAAAATTTCTGTCATAGTTAGTACCTACAATGCCGAAGAATGGCTGGAAAAAGTACTTATTGGATATAGTGTTCAAACTTATTCTGATTTTGAATTAATCATTGCCGATGATGGTTCCAGACCGTTGACTAAAGAATTAATCGATCGTTACAGCCAAAATTATCCGGTTCCAATTCGTCATTTGTGGCATGAAGATTTAGGTTACAGACGTCAAGAAATTTTAAATGTGGCTATCGTAGAAGCTAATTATGAATACATTATTATGACAGATGGTGACTGTATTCCCAGAAAAGATTTTGTAGAAGTGCATGCTAAATATGCTGAAAAGGGAAGGTTTTTATCCGGTGGTTATTGCAAATTAAGCATGAAAGTAAGTAAATTAATTTCTGAAGAGGATATTAAAACAGGCACTTGCTTTGATGTTAAATGGTTGAAAAGTAAAGACAAACTTGGTTTCTCTCAAACCCTTAAACTTTCTACCGATGGAGTAATGGCAACAATATTAGATACTGTTACACCCACAACACCCTCCTTTAATAATTGCAATTCTTCAGGTTTTAGAGAAGATATGATTGCTATTAACGGCTATGATGAACGAATGAAATATGGTGGTCCGGACAGAGAGTTTGGAGAACGTCTTGAAAATAATGGAATAAAAGGAAAGCAAATTCGTTATCAAGCCATTGTTTTGCATTTAGATCATGCTCGAGGTTATAAAACATCCGAATCATTGGCAGCAAATCTTGCAATTAGAAAAGATGTAAAAGACAATAAAATTGTTTGGACTCCTTACGGAATTAAAAAAGAGTTGAATAAATAAAAAGATTATTTGTTTTTTTCTAATCGATTTAAGTAAGCATTGAGTTTATCTTTGTACAATTCCGGATTAAATTTTTCATACCATTCTAACGCTTTATCTTTAAAGTTTTTAGGATGCTTATTTTGATATAAATCAGGATAATAATCACTCAAATGAACAACGTCATGCAAACCTGTTTCTTCCAAAATATTCCATGATGTTTTGTTAATCCATGGAGCATAAATGGTGAAAGTTGGAATTGAAAGTGCTTTTGCCATATTCGTTGCACCACCTTCATTACCAATTAAAGCATCACATTGCGATAATAATCCAAGAAAATCACGTAAACTATTGGCATAAAAATCAAGGTTTATTTTTGATTTAGTTTCTTCAGAACAAAGGTCAAATATAACCTGAACTTGCTCTCTTTGATTCGGAATATAATTAAATAAAATTTGGATGTCACGCTGATAAGCAATTTCGTCTAAAACCTGAGCCATATATTTTGGTGGTAAACTTTTGTTTTTTCCACTTCCCAAAATGCTAATCATATACAAAGGTTTTTCATTTTTTAACTGTTGACCAATTGTATTTTTGGCTTTCAAAATTTCATCTTTTGTCAGATGAATTTTAGGATAAATAGGTTTAACCTCTTTTTCCAAAGCAGTTTTCGCTAATAAAATTCGATAGGCATTTGCCGTTCCATTGCATTCTGTGTCAGGAACTACGGTTTTTGTGTGAAAAAATGTGTTATACCATTTATAATGACCTACAATTGTTTTAGCTCCACTAAAATAGGCGGGAAGTATGCTTTGCCATTTTCCGTAAGCATCAATAACAATAGAATATTTTTCTTTTTTAAGCAGTTTTCCAAATGTCATTAGTTTAAAGAAACCTTTGTGCTCATTCGGGTCAAATAGAATTATCTTGTCAATATAAGGGTTGTTTTCTACGACAGCAATTGTATTTTTTTGAATCATGTAATGAATCTCCCAAGTAGGATTTTCTCTTTTAAGAACTTCGCAAATCACGGTGCTAGCCAGCACATCACCAATCATTTTATTCTGAATTACAAGTACTTTCATCAAGATAGTTCATTAAATTAAACCGCCACATTATATTCTCTCAACGCATCGTTTAGTGAAGTTTTCAAATCAGTGGATGGTTTACGCTGACCAATAATCAAAGCACACGGAACTTGAAATTCACCTGCAGGAAATTTTTTGGTATAAGTTCCAGGAATCACCACAGATCGAGCAGGAACATAACCTTTATATTCAACCGGACTTTCGCCAGTAACATCAATAATTTTTGTTGAACCGGTTAACACAACATTCGCACCTAAAACGGCTTCTTTTTCTACCCTAATTCCTTCAACTACAATGCATCTTGAACCAATGAAAGCTCCGTCTTCAATGATAACAGGTGCAGCTTGAAGCGGTTCTAAAACACCACCAATGCCAACTCCGCCACTCAAGTGAACGTCTTTTCCAATTTGAGCACAACTTCCAACGGTAGCCCATGTATCAACCATTGTTCCTTCATCAACGTAGGCTCCGATATTCACATAACTTGGCATCATAATCACACCTTTTGAAATATAAGATCCATATCTCGCCACAGCCGGAGGAACAACACGAATGCCCTTTGCAGCATAATCACGTTTTAAAAGCATTTTGTCGTGGTATTCAAAAATACCGGCTTCCCACGTTTCCATTTTTTGAATTGGGAAATACATCACTACGGCTTTTTTTACCCATTCATTCACTTGCCAACCATCTGTTATCGGTTCTGCCACGCGAAGTTTTCCGTTATCCAATAAATCAATAACATTTCTAATGGCTGAAATTGTAGTTTCTTCTTGCAATAAAGCTCTGTTTTCCCAAGCTTTTTCTATGATAGATTGTAGTTCGTTCATGGTTATTTTAATTTGAAACAAAGATAAAATCTTTTAGCCACAAAAAATGGTTTGATTTTTGTAAACTTTAAATTTTTTGAAAACAAAAAGCAGTAAATTTGTGATAAACCTTAAAGTAACAAATATGAAAACAAAAGTAATTATCTTGATGACTCTATTTTTTTTAGTAGTGAGTTGTGCTAAAAAGGATAAAAATGAAACAACCGATACAATGGTTGTAGATTCAACAGAAGTTGTTGTTAATGACGATCATAATGCAAAGAATTCATTGGATTATATGGGATATTATAGAGGAATTATTCCCTGTGCTGATTGTGAGGGCATTCAAACAGAATTAATTTTAGAAGAGAAATTCTATGTTTTGAAAACGATGTATTTAAACATAGGCAATGATAAATTTTCTCAACAAGAAGGAACTTACTCTTGGAATGAGGCAGGCAATACAATAATTTTAGAAGGAATTGATAATGGACCTTCACAGTATTTTGTGGGTGAAAATTACTTAATTCAATTGGATTTGAAAGGAAATAAAATTACAGGTGATTTGGCTGATAAGTATGTATTGAACAAAACTGTGCCACCTCCACCACCAGCACCAGATTCAATAAAACCTCAAAAGACCTTATTTATATTTAATAAATGGAAACTAGTTGAATTAAACGGTAAACCAGTTCAAAATACTAGGGATTCCAAAAAAGAAATGTTTATTCAATTAAATAAAGAAAATCGTTATGCTGCATTTGCCGGATGCAATAATATGATGGGAAGTTATGAAATCAAAGAAGATGCCATGAGAATCAAATTCACCAAAGGAGCATCGACTATGATGGCTTGCCCTGATATGACGACTGAACAAGATTTTGCAGAAATGCTAGAAAAAGTAGATAATTACAGTATAAACGGAAATAATTTATCATTCAATAGAGCAAGAATGGCTCCGTTAGCTCGATTTGAAGCAATCAAATAATAATTTAAAATCAAATAATGCCAAGAATCCTCGCCATAGATTACGGAATCAAACGAACCGGAATTGCCGTTACAGATGAATTGCAAATCATTGCATCCGGACTAACAACCATTCCATCAGAAACAATTATTCCTTTTTTAAAAGACTATTTTTCGAAAGAAAATGTTTCTACTGTTTTAATTGGCGAACCCAAACAAATGAACGGTTTACCATCAGAAAGCACACCAATTATTGAAAAATTTGTGACGAACTTTACAACTGAATTTCCGGAGATGAAAGTCATTCGTGTAGATGAACGATTTACTTCGAAAATGGCTTTTCAAACGATGATAGACAGCGGATTAAGTAAAAAACAACGCCAAAACAAAGGTTTGGTTGATGAAATTGCCGCAACCATTTTGTTACAGGATTATTTGACCAGAAAAATGATTTAACAGAAAACCTACCTGAATTAAAGCAAAAATCAAGATTCTTTTTATTACTTTTGCATCCGAATTTAATCAAAATTTTTAAATTCTAATTCACTAAAATTGCTCTTATGATTTTACCAATTGTTGGATATGGTGATCCGGTTTTACGAAAAGTAGGTGCAGAAATTTCACCGGAATATCCCAATTTATCGGAACTTATTGCAAACATGTACGATACCATGTACAATGCGTATGGCGTTGGTTTAGCTGCTCCTCAAATTGGTTTAGCTATTCGTTTATTTATTGTTGATACCGCACCATTTGCCGAAAGCGATGATTTATCAACAGAAGAAACAGAGCAATTAAAATCATTTAAAAAAACATTCATCAACGCTAAAATTGTTAAAGAAGAAGGCAATGAATGGGGTTTCAACGAAGGTTGTTTGAGCATTCCCGAAGTGCGTGAAGACGTTTTCAGAAAAGAGCGAATTACAATTGAATATGTTGATGAAAATTTTGTTAAACATTCCGATGTTTATGATGGTTTAATAGCCAGAGTGATTCAGCACGAGTACGATCATATTGAAGGAATTTTGTTTACTGATAAAATATCATCACTCAAAAAAACGTTAATTAAAAAAAGATTGCAAAACATCATTGACGGAAAAATTTTTCCTGATTATAGAATGAAGTTTTTCAACAAAAAAGGAAGATAATACACAAGTTTAATTTATATTTTAAAAATGAGTTTACAAAAAATATTAGCCATTTCGGGAAAACCGGGATTATTCGAATTAAAAATTCAAACCAGAACAGGATTTGTTTCAGAAAGCTTTTTAGACGGAAAAAAAATCACTGTCGGTATGCGAAGCAATGTGAGTTTACTTTCTGAAATAGCCGTTTACACCTACAACGAAGAAATTAAATTAGCCGAAGTTTTCAAAGCTATTGCTACGAAAGAAAATGACGGACCAACTACAATTTCTCATAAAGACGATAACAGTATTTTATCAACTTATTTTAGAGAAGTTTTACCTGAATTTGATGAAGACAGAGTTTATCCTTCGGATATTAAAAAAATCATTAATTGGTACAATATGTTGCAACCAAAAGGATTAGTTTCGGTTGAAGCATTATCAAAAGAATTAAAAGAGGCTGAAAAACCGGCTGAATAATTTTATAAAAAATTAAATCATAATTAAATCCTGCTTTCGAGTAGGATTTTTTATTTTTACATAAATCAAAATCAAATGAATACAAGAGAAAAACAACTCGAAGCCTTTGGTCGCTTGTTAGACATTATGGACGATTTGCGTGAAAAATGTCCTTGGGATAAAAAGCAAACCTTAGAAAGTTTACGCCATCTCACCATCGAAGAAACCTACGAATTAGGCGATGCTATTTTGGATAATGATTTACAAGAAATCAAAAAGGAATTAGGCGATTTGTTGTTACATATTGTTTTTTATGCCAAAATAGGTAGCGAAACCAATGATTTTGATATTGCTGATGTAGCCAATAGTATTTGTGATAAATTGATAGATCGTCACCCACATATTTATGGTGATGTAGTTGTTGCCAATGAAGAAGAAGTGAAACAAAATTGGGAAAAACTAAAACTCAAAGAAGGTAAAAAGTCTGTTTTAGAAGGTGTTCCGAAGAGTTTGCCGGCTCTTGTAAAAGCAAGTCGAATTCAAGATAAAGTGAAAGGTGTTGGTTTTGATTGGGAAGAACCACATCAAGTTTGGGATAAAGTTCAGGAAGAAATTTCAGAATTTCAGGAGGAAGTAAAATCAGGAAATTTCGAAAAAATGGAAGCCGAATTTGGTGATGTTTTGTTTTCGATGATCAATTATGCACGGTTTTTAAAAATTAATCCTGAAGATGCTTTGGAGCGAACAAACAAAAAATTCATGAAACGATTTATGTACCTAGAAAGTAAAGCTGGTGAGTTAGGAAAACCCCTTGTAGATATGACTTTAGCCGAAATGGATGTCTTTTGGGAAGAAGCAAAAAAGCTATAAAAACCATCAACGAAAACGTTTTCGTATATCTTTGAATTTTATACAACAAAAACAAATTATTGTTGCATTTTCATACTTTAAAAGTGTTAAAAAATACTTAATTTTGAATTATTCATAAATCATAATCTCATTTTTTGCTATTGATTTTAAGTAAGTTAACTTTGTTAATTAACTAAAAATCAATAGTCTTATGATTAAAAAATTACTTTTATCTTTCGTAATGGTTTGTAATGTTTCGATTGTTTTTGCACAATTCGACAACATATCCATTATTGGTCAGTTTACCAATTGGTCTGTCGATGTTCCATTGGTTACCGAAGACGGAATTATTTACACACTCTCTTCTCAAAATTTCGGAGTAGCTGGTGGAGCTAAATTTAGAAAAGATAATGCATGGGTAACCGATTGGGGATCAAACACTTTTCCAACAGGAACAGGTGTTCAAGGTGGACCAGATATCCCTGTACCGGTTGGAACGTATGATATCGTTTTTAATAAAGATACTGGAGCTTATGTTTTTACCGAAGTTGAATCTGTTTATGACGATATCGGATTTATTGGCGGATTTAATGAATGGACGGAAAGTGAACCTATGACAACTTTTGATGGTGTTTTATATACTAAAGATGATTTTCATTTTACAGCTAATAATATGAAATTTCGAAAAGATAACTCTTGGGATGTAAATTGGGGAGGAACTACTTTTCCATCCGGAGAAGCTGTTCCGGGGGGAAATGACATTCCATTAACGTCTGGTTTTTATAATGTTGCTTTTAATTACAGTGGATTAAACTACACATTTATCCAAGTTCCTGTTTCAATTATTGGTGATGGAGCTCAAGGTTGGGAAACAGACATTGCCTTACCTACAACAGATGGTGGCGTTACATTTTTATTAGAAAATTTTGAACTAGTGAATGGATTTGTAAAGTTTAGAGCAAATTCGTCGTGGGGTAAAAATTGGGGAAGTGCCGACTTTCCTACCGGAACGGGTACGCAAAATGGTATGGATATTCCAACAGTTGCCGGAGTTTACAACATTTCATTTAATAGAGTAACCGGAGAATATAATTTTGAAGAAGTATTAAGTGTAAATGATAATAATTTGGTGAAACTAACTGTACATCCAAATCCAGCTACTTCAAGTTGGAATTTGAGTGTTGCGGAAAATCAAATTGATGAAGTTCAACTTTTTGATATTACCGGAAAACTGGTCATTTCTATTCAACCAAAATTAAGTCAAGTTTCAATTGATGGGAACGGATTAACAAGCGGAATTTATTTTGCAAAAGTCAATGCAAACAATGCTATACAAACCATTAAGTTAGTTAGAAATTAATATAGAATTTGTTGTTAAAATGCCATTAGTTTTGCTAATGGCATTTTTATTTTTAAGACTCTCCCAAATTATAAATTTCCATAATATCCTTTAAAACTTCTTTAAAATTAATTTTTAAATCGATTAATTTTCCGGAATGAATGTCAAAAACCCAACCGTGAACCTGTAAATTCCGTTCGCGATACGCTTTTTGAACGGCAGCTGTTTTGATTAAATTGACACATTGTTCCTGAACATTCAATTCAACTAAACGGTTGTATCGTGCATTTTCATCAGCAATAGCATTTAATTCTTTTTTATGAAGACGATACACATCGCGAATGTTACGTAACCACGGATTTAAAATTCCTAAATCCTGAGCTTGCATTGCTGCTTTAACACCTCCACAGAAATAATGTCCGCAAACCACCACGTGGTTAACTTTTAAATGATCCACGGCATAATTCATAACCGACATTACGTTTAAATCAATGCTAATCACCATATTGGCAATATTTCGATGAACGAAAACTTCTCCGGGTTCAACACCCATTAAATCTTCGGCTGTAACCCGACTGTCGGAACAACCGATGTAGAGAATTTCAGGACTTTGCCCTTTTGATAAATTTTCAAAATAATTGGCATCAACTGATAGTTTTTCAGCGATCCACTTTTCGTTGTTTTTAAATACTTTTTCAATTTCCATAATTGATATTTTTTAGATTTACATTAAAATTTTATTTTCTGCTGTTATTGGCAAAGGAAGATTTTCTTCATCCAACATATCTCTTAAATCGATTTCAATTGTTCGACTCAATCCTGTAATTGGGACATCGTTTGCACTTCCTTCAAATGGATTTTCAGTACTTTCGCCTACTTTTTCCATCGATACAAAAACCCACGAAACGACGATGCTGAAAGGAATGGTTAGCCAAACGTAATGTTCACCCAATTTTTGAAATTCGTTTAACATTCCAAACGGTAACAAAATGACAAACAACCAAATAAAGAATAAATTGATACTGGCAAATTGCCGAGGATAAGGAAAGTTTTTAATTCGTTCGCATTTTCCTTGTTGGTCATATAAATCGGCTAAGCGTTTTTCCATTTCAACATATTGAAAATTTTCGATTTTTCCTTGTTGATATAATTCGGCTAATCGTTTGGATTGAAAAGCAATGAGTTGAGTGGCTCTGTTCTTTTTTGATAAGATGTACTTTTGTTCTTCTTCGGATAAATATTTTTTTAATTCTTCCTCCAACGGAATTGATTTTTCTAAAATAGTAAACAAACGGCTGTATTCAACGTTATAACTTTTGGTCATATTTTCCCAATTTCTGGGTTCTCTCAATTGATAACGCAAAGCAGTCAACCAAGCACAATGACGATAAATTAATTCCTGGTGAATAGTTTTATCCGCTATAACAAAATCTTTCGTCATCATTCCCCAAGACCGACTTGAATTGACAATTGCTCCCCAAATTTGACGAGCTTCCCATAAACGATTATAGGTTTGCGTATTTTTAAAACCAATTATAAATGCTGCGGCTGTCCCGACTAATGCAATCGGAACCCACGGAATAGACATCCATTTGCATTCAAACACCTGAAAAAGTAGAGTAGGGATAATGGCTAAAAATAAGAGAACATAAATGTCTCTTCTGGTCCAAAATAAAAATTCCTTGAGTGAGTATTGTCTTCCTGAGTGCATAAATTATTTTTAATTAACTAAGTACCGTTAAAAATAAAAAAAACTGTTTAAAAAACAGTTTTAAAATATACTTTATCCAAAAAATTACTCCGCCATTCGTTTTAATTTATTTTTATCTAAAATCACTATTTTTTTTCCGGTAATATCAATCAAACCTGTTTTGTTAAATTCAGAAAGTAATCGAATACAACTTTCAGTTGCCGTTCCAATCATTCCTGCTAACTCTTCTCTTGATAATTGAATGTGAAGTGAACCATCTTCATTTTTGCCAAAGGTGTCTTCTAAATAGAGCAAAGTTTCAGCTAAACGTTCTTTCACTGTTTTTTGAGCCATTGAAACCATATGATCATCTGCGTCTTTTAAATCGCCACAAATAGTTTTCATCATATTCATCGAAAACTGGTTGTTATTGTTGAAAAACCCTAGTACTTCCGATTTAGGAATAAAACAAACCTCCATATCTTCCAAAGCTACGGCACTCAAATTCGCAGGCTCATCGCTAATCATCGAACGTTGACCCAAAAGTTCACCGGGTTTAACCAATTTTACAATTTGATCTTTTCCGTTGGCACTTAACTTAGATAGTTTACAAACACCATCTTTAATGCAGTATATACCATTAACAGATTCACCTTCTTCAAAAATAGGTTCACCTTTTTTTATGGTGTAAGATGTTTTACAATTAGCCATTTTTAATAGCTCATCTTTGTTTAGGGCTTTTAATGAACTGAATTCCCTCACAATACATTGTTCACATTTGCTCATTACTATTTAGATTTATTGGTATTTACAAAGATAATTAAAGTATGACAAATATCATATTTTAATTTTCATCCTTTTGCAACCTTTGTTACAGGTAAAATGAGCAAATTATGAACACTGGAAATTGTTTCCATTGTGGTTTAGAAATCAACAAAAAAGAAGAGATTATTTATGATGAAAAAAGTTTCTGTTGTAACGGTTGTAAGACGGTTTATGAAATTTTTAGTCAAAATGATTTATCATGTTATTATGATTTTCAAGCATCTCCAGGTGCAACACCACTTGACATTAAAGGCAAATATGATTTTTTAGACAATGAAGATATTGTTTCAAAACTTCTCGAATTCCAAGAGGATGCAACACACATTGTTTCACTCTATATTCCTCATATACACTGTAGTTCGTGTATTTGGATTTTGGAAAATCTACAGAAACTTCAGCAGGGAATAAACACTTCTCAAGTAAATTTTCCGGAGAAAAGAGTTAGAATTACATTCAATCCCGAAGAAACTTCATTAAAGAAAATTGTGGAACTTCTCTGTTCCATTGGTTATGAACCGTACATCAGTTTAGACAATTTTGATGAAGGTAAAAAAGTCATCGATCGAAGTTTGATTTACAAAATTGGCGTTGCTTTTTTCTGTTTTGGAAATATTATGTTGCTTTCCTTTCCGGAATATTTTGAAGTAGAAGAATATTGGATAAATGAATACCGAGGATTTTTCCGTTGGTTGATATTTGCTATTTCGCTTCCGGCCTTCTTTTATTCGGCAAGCGGATATTATGTTTCGGCATACAAAAGCATCAAATCGGGAATGCTCAACATCGACATTCCGATCGCGTTGGGAATTGTGGTGATGTTTATCAGAAGTACGGTTGATATCGTTTTTGATTACGGACAAGGTTTTTTTGATAGCATGACCGGACTCATTTTCTTTATGCTTTTGGGAAAATTATTTCAGCAAAAAACATACGATTTTCTTTCTTTTGAAAGGGATTATAAATCGTACTTTCCGATTGCAATTACTAAGATTTTAGCAGATGGTTCAGAAACTTCTGTTCAAGTGTATGATATTCAAAAAGGCGATCGACTTTTAATTAGAAATCAAGAATTAATTCCGGTAGATGGCATTTTAATTTCCGAAAAAGCATCTATTGATTATAGTTTCGTCACGGGCGAAGCAGTTGCCATCGAAAAAAAATCAGGCGATAAAATTTTCGCAGGCGGAAAACAAATGGGCAAAGTAATCGAAATTGAAGTGCTTTTTTCGGTTTCTCAAAGTTACCTTACTCAATTGTGGAGTAACGATGTTTTTCAGAAGAAAATCGATATAAAACACAAAACAATCACAGATAAAATCAGTCGATATTTCACACCGGCTTTGCTTGGTTTAGCAATTATTTCTTTTTTGTATTGGATTTTCATTGATACCAACACAGCCTTTAATGTTTTTACAGCAATTTTGATTGTAGCTTGTCCGTGTGCATTGGCATTAACCGCTCCATTTACGTTGGGAAATGTGTTACGAATTTTAGGCAAACGAAAATTCTATCTAAAAAATGCCATTGTTATTGAACAATTAGCCAAAGTAGATAGTATCGTTTTTGATAAAACAGGAACCATTACAACCAATAAAAAAACGTCTATCACTTATGAAGGAACTCCTTTAACTGATTTTGATTTAAAGTTATTGAACAATGCTCTTCGAGGTTCCAATCATCCCTTGAGCAGGCGGTTGTATGAATTTATTCCTAACCAAATTAAACTTATTCCAACTCATTTTGAAGAAATAATTGGAAAAGGAATTTATGCCGAAATAAATGGCAATACCATCAAATTGGGTTCTTCACAGTTTTTAAAAACTATGACTGAAAACACGCATAAGAAAACCAAAGTGCATGTAGAAATTAATGGTGTTTATAAAGGAAGTTATGTGTTTAATAATCAATATCGTGAAGGTTTAGAGCAATTATTTCATCAGTTATCAAAGAAATATAATCTGATTATTTTATCAGGTGATAATGATGGAGAGCGAAAAATTTTAGAGAAAATGCTTCCATCCACTACGAAATTGGTTTTCAATCAAAAGCCGGAACAAAAACTGGAATACATTGAAGAACTTCAAAAACAAGGTAAAAATGTTATGATGATTGGCGATGGTTTAAATGATGCCGGAGCATTGGCACAAAGTAACATCGGGATTTCTATTTCCGAAAATGTTAATGTTTTTTCGCCCGCTTGTGACGGAATTTTGGATGCTTCTCAGTTTCAAAAAATTGGATTTTTTATGAACTATTCTAAAAAAGCTATGAAAACGATTTTTATGAGTTTCGGACTTTCCTTAGCGTACAATGTCGTTGGATTGACGTATGCAGTTTCTGGTAATTTATCGCCTTTAGTGGCAGCGATTATTATGCCATTGAGCACCATTACTATAGTAAGTTTTGTAACGATTATGACAAATTTTTATGCACGAAACTCGCAACCCGCAACCCGTAACTTTCAACCCGCAACAAAAAATAATCCTGCATGACAATTATCATATTTTATAAAATCGAGTAAGTCTAATTTTGTTAACATAAATTTAAGGTATGGGCGTCATTTACATTTTAATCACTATCAGCATTATTGTAGCTATTTTTTTTCTGTATGCATTTATAAGAGCAGTAAAAAAAGGGCAGTATGATGATGACTACACTCCATCAGTCAGAATGCTTTTTGACGATGAACTCAAAATCTCAACAAACAAAAAACCAATACAAACAATTAAAGAAAAACAAGTATAATTATGGAGATGCAACAATTTTATTACGACAACAAAATTGTAAAGAAGTTCCTCTACGCCTGTATCATCTTTGGTGTAGTCGGAATGTTAGTAGGCCTCATCTTGGCCATCATGTTTTTATTTCCCAATTTAACCGATGGAATCTCGTTCCTAAGTTTTGGTAGATTAAGACCTTTACATACCAACGCAGTAATCTTTGCCTTCGTTGGAAACGCCATTTTTGCCGGAGTATATTATTCAATGCAACGATTGCTAAAAACCAGAATGTACAGTGATTTATTGAGTAACATCAACTTTTGGGGATGGCAATTAATCATTGTTGCGGCTGCAATTACGTTACCATTAGGGTATTCAACTTCTAAAGAATATGCCGAATTAGAATGGCCAATTGATATTGCCATTGCTTTAATTTGGATGGTATTTGGTATTAATATGATTATGACAATTCTAAAACGTAGAGAGCGTCATATTTATGTAGCGATTTGGTTTTATATCGCCACATTTGTAACAGTTGCTATTCTTCACATTTTTAATAGTTTAGAATTACCGGTTTCCGGTTTAAAAAGTTATTCGGTATATGCCGGCGTTCAAGATGCTTTGGTGCAATGGTGGTACGGACACAATGCTGTTGCCTTTTTCTTAACAACACCATTCTTGGGATTGATGTATTACTTTGTTCCTAAAGTGGCAAACCGTCCTGTTTATTCATACCGATTATCTATCATTCACTTTTGGTCGTTGATTTTCATTTATATCTGGGCCGGACCTCACCATTTATTATACACAGCTTTACCGGATTGGGCTCAAAACTTAGGAGTTGTTTTCTCTGTGATGTTAATTGCTCCATCTTGGGGTGGTATGATTAACGGACTTCTAACATTAAGAGGTGTTTGGGATAAAGTTAGAACAGATGCCGTGTTAAAATTCTTTGTTGTTGCAATCACCGGTTATGGTATGGCAACGTTTGAAGGACCAATGCTTTCGCTTAAAAACGTTAACGCTATTGCTCACTTTACTGATTGGATTATTGCACACGTTCACGTTGGAGCATTAGCTTGGAACGGATTTATGACTTTTGGTATGATCTATTGGTTAATACCTAGAATGACCAAAACCAAATTATATTCTGAAAAATTAGCCAATTTCCATTTCTGGATTGGAACATTAGGAATCATTTTATATGCTTTACCATTATATGTTGCCGGATTTACCCAAGCTTCTATGTGGAAACAATTCAATCCAGACGGAACTTTAGTATATGGTAACTTCCTTGAAACAGTTACGCAAATCATGCCAATGTATTGGATGCGTGCCATCGGAGGAACTTTATATGTTGCAGGTTTACTAGTTTTAGTATATAACGTAATCAAAACAGTTGCTGCCGGTTCAAAAGTAGAAGATGAATTAGCCGAAGCACCAGCCTTAGCCGTAATTTCTTCAAAAAGAATGAAAGGTGAAAAATGGCACTCTTGGTTAGAAAGAAGACCAATTCAATTTACAGTTTTATCGCTAGTAGCAATTTTAATTGGAGGTATAATTCAAATTATTCCAACTATAGTAGTGAAATCTAATATTCCAACTATTGCTTCTGTAAAACCATATACACCAATGGAATTAGAAGGTCGTGATTTATATATCCGTGAAGGTTGTGTGGGCTGTCACTCGCAAATGATTCGTCCGTTCCGTTCAGAAGTAGAACGTTATGGTGAATATTCAAAAGGAGGAGAATATGTATATGATCACCCATTCTTGTGGGGTTCTAAACGTACAGGTCCGGATTTACATAGAGTTGGAGCCAAATACAATGATAACTGGCACTTTAACCACATGTGGGATCCACAAAGTACATCTCCGGGTTCAATCATGCCAGGCTACAAATGGATGTATGATAATAAGCCGATGGATTATTCATTAATTGAGAAAAAAATGGAAGTGATGGTAACGTTAGGTGTTCCTTATACAGAAGAGGATATTAAAAATGCCAGAAAATCCATTGATGAACAAGGTGCTTTAATCGAAAAAAATCTTCATGCCGATCCTGATTTTGTAAAATCGTATGAAGAAAGTAAAAAGAATGCAGCAACTCGTGGAGAAGAATTTGTTCCGATGAAAGACAGAGAAATTACAGCGTTAATTGCCTATCTGCAACGTTTAGGAACTGATATTAAAGTAAAAGAAACTGTTCAAAATAAATAGTCATGCTAAAGTTTATCAAACACCACATGGATACGATTGTAGGAATTGAAATATATCCTATCATCTCATTGAGCATTTTCTTTCTATTCTTTGTATTGCTTTTAGTATGGGTATTTTCCTATAGCAAAGAAACAATCAATGAACTAGGTGATATACCTTTAAAAGAAGATAATTAGTAAAACCTATTAAACGTAAAAAATGAAAAAATTAATTCCATCATACGTCAGAGTTCCATTGATTTTTGCCCTTGTAATGGGTGCAATGGAATATTTTATAGACTCAGGAGACAAACCGGCTTTTATCGAGTACCCAATGGTTGCCTTATTTTTAGGAGTTTTCCTTTTCTTATTGGTCGCTATAGAAATTGTAGTAAGTGCCGTAGATAAAGTAACCTACCACATGCTCTCTGAAGAACAGAAAAAACAATTGGAGGAAGCACAGTCATTACCTTTCACGGAAAGTGCTTTTTATCAAAGTTTGTCAAAAAAATTAACTCGTTCTAAAGAAATCGAAGAAGAGCACGATATATTGCTGGACCACGATTATGACGGCATCAAAGAATTAGACAATGTATTGCCACCTTGGTGGGTGAATTTGTTCTATTTAACTATCATTTTTGCCATTATTTATTTGGTGAGATTCCACATATATAATGATTATGATCAAGCTTCGGAATTTGAAACCGAAATGGCTATCGCAAAAGCAGAGGTTGAAAAATATAAATTAACGGCTCCGGACTTAATGGATAAGGATAAAGTTACTTTATTAACAGATGCTACTGCATTAGCAGAAGGTAAAAAATTATATGAAACAAATTGTGTAGCTTGTCACAAACCAGATGGAGGAGGTTCTATCGGACCAAACCTTACAGATGAGCATTGGATTTTAGGCGGAGGTATTAAAAACGTCTTCAATACATTAATGGAAGGTGGTCGCGAAGGAAAAGGTATGGTGTCGTGGAAAGCCACCATAAAACCGTCTGATTTGCAAAAAGTAGCCAGTTATGTTTTATCACTTCAAGGAACAAATCCACCAGATGCAAAACCTGCCGAAGGAGATATTTGGGTTGATGAAAATGCACCAAAAACTGAAACAAGTAAAGATTCTACTGTTACAGATTCTACCAAAACAGTGGCAGAAGTTGCCATAAAATAAAAAATACAAATCCCGTTTCAAAGCGGGATTTGTAAATTTAAAAACAAAAGCATGAACAAGTTACCCGAAGAAAGTTTTAGAGACACGATCGGAACCATCAATAAAGAAGGGAAAAGAGCTTTTATTTTTCCTAAAAAGCCAAAAGGTCCTTTTTATGATAAGAGAAAACTACTAAGTTATTTTTTATTAGTCTTCTTGGTATCTGCACCTTTTATTAAAATAAACGGACATCAGTTCTTGATGTTCAATGTATTAGAAAGAAGGTTTAATATTTTTAGTTTTCCATTTTGGCCTCAGGATTTTCACCTTTTTGTAGTTTCCATGATAATTGGGGTAGTGGGATTAGCTCTGTTTACAGTTGCTTTTGGAAGAATTTTTTGCGGTTGGTTTTGCCCACAAACTATTTTTATGGAAATGGTTTTTCGCAGAATTGAATACTGGATTGATGGCGATAGAGGTGCACAAATTCGTTTACAAAAACAAGAATGGAACGCAGAAAAAATTAGAAAGAGAGTTACAAAATGGATTATCTTTTTTATATTTTCTTTCCTCATCGCCAATTTTTTTTTAGCCTATTTGGTGAGTAGTGATCGACTGTTATTAATGATAAAAGAAGGCCCGGCTTTACACACCAGTACACTTATTGCCTTGTTGATTTTTACAGCTGTATTTTATTTCATTTTTGCATGGTTTAGAGAACAAGTCTGCATTATTGCTTGTCCTTACGGAAGAATGCAAGGGGTTTTATTAGACAATAAATCCATAAATGTTGCCTACGATTATGTGCGTGGTGAAAAAGAATTAGGAAGAGCCAAATTCAATAAACAAGAAGACAGAGCGTCAACCGGAAAAGGAGATTGTATCGATTGTAAATTATGTGTTAATGTTTGTCCAACAGGAATAGACATCCGTAACGGAACGCAATTAGAATGCATCAATTGCACAGCGTGCATCGACGAATGCGACACCATCATGGAAAGCGTTGGTTTACCAAAAGGCTTAATTCGATATGCCAGTGAAAACGAAATTGTAAAAAAAGAAAAATTCGTTTTTACCACAAGAATGAAAGGCTATGCCGCAGTTTTAGTAATTTTAATTGGTGTTTTAATCGGAATGCTTTTTTTACGAAATGATGTAGAAGCCACTGTTTTGAGACTTCCTGGTCAACTTTTCCAACACAAAGGAGAAAATATTAGCAACGTTTACACCTATAAAATTGTCAATAAAACAACAAAACAATTTGAAGAAGTTACGTTTAAACTTATAGAACCTAAAGGTAAAATTATTTTGGTTGGAAAACCAAAAGTAAAAGTAAAACCGGACGGAATTGCCAAAGGAACTTTATTCATAGAAATAAATCCTGCTTATCTGGAAGGTGATAAAATAAAAATAAAAATTGAAGTCTACGATGGTGAAAATTTAATTGAAACAACCACTACAAACTTCATGGGACCAAGAAGCTTTAATTAATCTTCTTGCTTTAGCTAACTTTCGTCGGACTTCAATCCGATGCAAAAAAAATAAAAATTATGAAAATAAACTGGGGAACAGGAATCGTAATTGCATTTGCATTGTTTATGACATTCATTTTATACTTTGTGTTCAAAGTGCAATCAGACAGTAAATACGACAACGAGTTAGTTGTAGAAGAATATTACAAACAAGAACTCGTTTTTGAAAAACGAATGGAAAAAGAGCAAAACGACAAAAATTTAGCTCTTCCCGTTGAGGTTATCGCTCAAGAAGACGGTTTAAAAATCGTTTTCCCAACAGATATAGATGTCACAAAAATCAAAGGAAAAGTGTCCCTTTACCGACCGTCTAACCAGAAACTGGATTTTGAAGTTCCGATTTCACTTTCCGGTTCACATTTGCTCATACCTAAAAACAATTTGGTGGGCGGTCGCTGGGACATTTCTATTGATTGGACTTATGAAGGAAAAGAAATTTTAACCAAAAAAACAATTTATTTATAAGCAGTTGTCCGTTATCCGTTGTCCGTTATCAGACAACCGACAACAGATAACAGAAAACGGATAAGAAGCGAATGGCTCGGGCATTTCCAGCCATCCATATTCCCGCTTTCCGTTCCAATTTTTTGTTCACGAGCAAAGCTCGCCAACAAAAAGATTTCCACTGCAATCGGGGCTAAAAAGGAAACAAATCGCCTACTTGGAAAGAAAACCGTAAAACCAAAAACAGAAAACAGACAACCGACATGCTCTACACCGCCCTCATATTTGGTTTACTCTCCAGCTTCCATTGCATCGGTATGTGTGGCCCGATAGCCATGATGATTCCGGTTGATCGAAACAATGCAGCCAAAAGGGTTTTTCAACTCTTTCTTTATCATTTGGGTAGATTAACCGCGTACGGAATGTTAGGCTTGTTTTTCGGAATTTTAGGAAAAGGACTTTTTCTGGCCGGATTTCAACAACAATTATCCATTTTGGTTGGTGTTTTAATGATTCTTTTTGTCATTATTCCCGAAAAAAAAATGGCTCAATACAACTTTTCTAAACCAATTTATAAGTTGATTTCAAAAGTAAAAAGTCATCTGGGAGCTCAATTCAAAAAGAAAACATTTGATGCCTTATTTACCATCGGTTTATTAAACGGATTTTTACCATGCGGAATGGTTTATGCCGCACTTTTTGGAGCCATTGCCATGCAAAATGAATGGCTCGGAGCATCCTACATGATTTTATTCGGAATAGGAACCATTCCAATGATGAGTGCCGTGGTGCTGATTTCAAATTTTATAACAGTACCGGTTCGAAACAAAATTCAAAAATTCATTCCCATCATGGTAATCATCATTGGAGGATTATTCATCATCCGTGGAATGGGATTAGACATACCCTATGTTTCTCCAAAAACAACAAATTTAATCGTTCAGGCAAATCCGGATTGCCATTAATTATTTATTTAGTTTTCCAATTTTTTTTTTAGCGGACAGAAACTCAAAATGTTGTCCGCTTTTTTTATGCTTGTACCTGATTTTAATCATGTTTTTTATCCCTAATAAATCCGAAATTTATAGTATTAATTATAAAAAAAGTTAGGATATGTTACAGTTTGACAGCAAGCACGTAAAAAATGTGGTTTTACTCGGGCATACCGGAAGCGGTAAGACCACCTTGGCAGAAACCATGTTGTTTGAATCAGGTATAATTCATCGCCGTGGTACCGTGGAAGATCAAAATACCATTGCCGATTATACCGATATTGAACATGAAAAAGGTAAAACACTTTTTTCAAAATTACTTAATTCTAAATGGAAAGGCTACAAAATCAATATTCTAGATACACCCGGTTATGATGATTTATCAGGCGATATTATTGCTTCGATGCGGGTTTCAGAATGCGGACTAATGCTTCTTAATGCTCGAATGGGTGTTGAAGTGGGTACTGATATTATTTGGCAATATACCAATGAATTCAAGTTACCAACCATTTTTGCCGTGAACCAATTGGATCATGAAAAAGCCGATTTCGATAAAACAGTAGCCGAAGCTAAAGCTCATTTTGGCAATCAAGTTGTAATCGTTCAATATCCGGTAAATCAAGGGCCAAATTTTAATGCAGTGATTGATGTGCTCAACATGGTCATGTATCAATATCCTCCCGAAGGTGGAAAACCGGAAAAATTACCAATTCCAAATTCTGAAAAAGAAAAAGCCATTCAATTACATAAAGAATTAATTGAAACCATTGCCGCTAATGACGAACAATTGATGGAAAACTATTTTGAAAAAGGCGAATTAAATGAAGACGAAATGAAATTAGGTTTACATCATTCCTTGATTAAACACGAAATTTTCCCTGTTTTTTGTATTTCAGCCAAGCAAAATATGGGTGGTGGTCGATTAATGGGTTTTATCGATAATGTTTGTCCGTCAGCTTACGAAATGCCACCACGATTAACCATTGATAACCGTGAAATAGAATGTTCCGATAAAGGAAAAACAGCCATTTTTATTTATAAAACAATTGCAGAACCACATGTTGGCGAATTAAGTTTCTTCAAAGTCCTTTCCGGAACTGTAAAAGTTGGCGACGAATTGACTAACGAAGAAACCGGTCAAGTAGAAAAAATAATGCAGTTGTTTGAAATGGAAGGAAACAAAAGAATTGCTGTAGATGAATTAACTGCCGGCGATATTGGTGCGACTTTAAAATTAAAAAACACACATACCAACAACACACTTCACGAAAAAGGATTTCCTATTGCTATTAAACCAATCGAATTTCCAACACCAACATTTACTATTGCTGTAGAAGGAACTAAAAAAGGCGAGGAAGAAAAATTATCATCTGCTTTACACCAATTAGTAGAAGAAGATCCAAGTATACAAGTAGAAGTTTCTGCCGAATTAAAACAAACACTTTTGCACTGTCAGGGAGAACTTCATTTGGCTGTTATCAAATGGAAATTGGAAAACACCTATAAATTATCTGTCAATTTTCAAAAACCAAAAGTAGCGTATCGCGAAACAATTCAAACCGAAGCAGACACAACCTACCGTCATAAAAAACAATCCGGTGGAGCAGGACAGTTTGGTGAAATTTCGATGAAAATTTATCCGTGGACAGAAGATACGCCCGATCCAAAAGGCTATTCCATCCGTGGAAAAGAAGAAATAGAGTTGCCTTGGGGCGGAAAATTAGTTTATTATAATTGTATTGTTGGCGGAGCTATCGATACGCGATTCCATCCTTCTATCCTTAAAGGAATTATGGAAAAAATGCATGAAGGACCACTCACCGGTTCACACGTGCAAGATGTTTGTGTTGTTGTTTACGACGGAAAAATGCACGCAGTGGATAGTAACGACCTTTCCTTTAAAATTGCAGGAATGATGGCTTTTAAAGAAAATTTTGTAAATGCAAATCCACAATTATTAGAACCAATTTATAGCACAATTATCACAGCTCCCGATGAAATAACCGGTTCGGTGATGAGTTCCATTCAATCGCATCGTTCTATGGTAGAAGGTATGGATGCCGAAGGACATTTTACCAAAATTAAAGCGTTAATTCCAATTGCAGAAATGCATGAATTTTCAGCCGCTGTTCGTTCAGTATCACAAGGAAGAGCCAAAATAGCCATGCAGTTTTCGCATTATGACAAAGTGCCTTATGAAATTCAAAACGAACTGATTAAGTCATTCAAAAAAGAATTACAAGAAGTGTAAATTCAAAACAAGCAAACAAACAAACGTAAAGCCCGATGAAAATCGGGCTTTTTAAATGTAAAATCTAGTAATGTTTTTCTAAACCGTCATAGAAAACAACTTTGTTTCCGGCTTGTTTCGGTTCATCCGTAAATCAAAAGCCATGCAAATATTTCGAATGTAAGGCTTTCCTTTTTCGGTTACAGATAATGAATGATTGGTGATGATAATTAATCCATCCTGTTCCATTTCACTCAGACTTTCTAGTACTTGATTGATTTCAGAAAAATAAAAACCATATTCATGCCAAGAAGTATGCAATTGACACATAATATTCAAAATGTGTTTGCGAATAATTAAATCTTCATCGGTTAAAAGATGACCCCTAAAAACCGGCAATTCATTTTCTGCTAAACAAGCATAATATTCTTCTAATGTTTTTACATTTTGAGCAAAACTATACCAACTATCACTAATAGATGAAACGCCTAAACCAATCATAACTTGTGTTTTAGATGAGGTATAACCCATGAAATTTCGGTGAAGTTTTCGTTCTTGAAACGAATGATACAAACTGTCTGTTTCCAAGGCAAAATGATCCATTCCGATTTCGTGATAACCATTTTCGGAAAGACGTTTTTTGCCTAATTCATACAACATTCTTTTTTCTTCATCTTTTGGTAAATCTTCATCTTTAAAACCCCGTTGGCCGTTTCCTTTAATCCACGGAACATGAGCATAGCTGTAAAAAGCCAATCGATCCGGTTGAAGTGAATTGGTTTTATCAATCGTATCAATAACATCTTCAACAGTTTGAAAAGGTAATCCGAAAATTAAATCATGACCAACTGAAGTATAACCGATTTCTCTTGCCCAAAACGTCACTTTGGCCACATCATGAAACGTCTGAATACGATGAATTGCTTTTTGCACGGTTTCAGAATAATCTTGAACGCCAAAACTAACTCTGCGAAAGCCTAAATCATATAATTTTTGAAGATGTGTTCGTGTGGTATTGTTGGGATGACCTTCAAAACTAAATTCGTGATTCGGGTGTTTAGTAGCATTTTCAAATAAACCGTTTATCAATCGTTCTAAATTTTCAGGTGAAAAGAAGGTCGGGGTGCCACCACCTAAGTGAATTTCTCTGATAATTGGTTTTTTTGGTAATAATTCGCAATACAATTGCCATTCTTTTAAAACAGCTTCAATATAAGGATGTTCCACATCATGTCGTTTAGTAATGCGTTTATTGCACCCACAAAACGTACACAAACTCTCGCAAAAAGGCAAATGAATGTATAAACTAATTCCTTCGGAAGTGTTGCTTTGCACAAATGATTGTTGAAGGGTTTCTTTCCAATCGGCTACCGAAAAACCATCTTCATCCCAATAAGGAACTGTAGGATAACTGGTGTATCGTGGACCGGGAACATTATATTTTTGAATCAATGACATCTTTTTAACGCTTTTTTTAAAACAGTAAAAAGTTAAGAATAAATGAGAACATTTTCATCCTAACTTCTCACTATCGAAGTAAAAATATAATTCAAAGGTATTGGTGTTGGTTTAAAAAAAAAATGATAATTGTCATACTGATTTTTTACTGTTTGAAAGAGAAAATACAAACTGCTATTTTTTTTAAATCTTTAATAATCATGCTATTATTTGAATGAATTCAACAGATATAATATTTTCATTGAAAACGATTTCGTAGGAAAAATTTCTTTCCTATATTTGAACTCCTATGCAACCAGTAAAAATAATTGAATGTCCACGCGATGCCATGCAAGGCATTAAAACGTTTATTCCTACGGAAAGAAAGGTTACCTATTTGCAATCGCTTTTGCGAGTTGGCTTTGATACATTGGACTTTGGGAGTTTTGTTTCGCCAAAAGCCATTCCGCAAATGGTCGATACAGCTGAAGTTTTAGCTCGATTAGATTTGTCGCAAACAACAAGCAAACTGTTGGCTATTATTGCTAACACTAGAGGAGCAGAATTGGCTTCGGAACACAAAGCAATTCAGTATTTAGGTTTTCCGTTTTCAATTTCAGAGAATTTTCAGATGCGAAATACACATAAAACAATTGCGGAATCAATTATAACATTATGCGAAATTTTGGAAATAGCCGATAAATCAAACAAAGAAGTTGTCGCCTATTTGTCAATGGGTTTCGGAAATCCGTACGGTGATCCTTGGAACGTGGAAATAGTAGGCGAGTGGACAGAAAAAATGGCCGGTATGGGTGTGAAAATTTTATCGCTTTCCGATACCGTAGGAAGTTCTACACCGGAAGTAATTGATTATTTGTTTTCCAATCTCATCACAAAATATCCCGAAATCGAGTTTGGAGCTCATTTGCATACAACTCCCGATAAATGGTTTGAGAAAGTGGATGCTGCCTACAAAGCCGGTTGCCGCCGTTTTGACGGAGCTATTCAAGGATTTGGCGGTTGCCCGATGGCGAAAGACGATTTGACAGGAAATATGCCTACGGAGAAATTACTATCTTATTTTACTACTCAAAAAGAAAATACCAACACCAGTCCGATGAGTTTTGAAAGTGCTTATAATGAAGCGACTAAGGTGTTTGGGGAGTTTCATTAGAGCTGTTGTCAGATGTCAGTTTTCTGTTTTCTGTCACTTAGAATTAGGATTGCAATATTTTTTCAATAAATTAGTTCTGTTATTGATATTAAAATCAAAATGTGCATAAACTAACAGTTATATTATTTGTACTAATTACAAATCTCTTCTTCGGACAAGAAAGTAAGTCAATTGAAGATAAAATTCTTTATGAAAAGGGTCAGGCTATTATAGCTCTTTTACATGAAGATTATTATTTCTATGAAAATTTAAATTCAACTAATCTTGAGCGGAAAAAAGTAACACAAGAAACTTATAATTTTATTATTTCACAAGCATTGGTTTATTTTAATGATTTAATAACTAATTATCCTGAATCAAATTATTATGTTCTGGCTCTCTATGAAAAGGCTCATTTTGAACATCAACTAGATAATGTAAAAGTTGCAAAAGAAATATTTCTTAAAATTCTGAATTTAGATAATAATAAAGTAAAATTTACGATTAATGATAGCTTAATGGCACTTGCAGCAATTGCAATCGAAGATGAAGAATATGAACTAGCTTTAAAATACTTAGATAGAAGAAAAAATAATGGTCTTTTTTATTTTTGTGGTAATGAAAGAGAGACTACTGAAATAAGAATGAATAACATGTATAACAAATGTAATGAAGCATTGAAAATTAAGTAATAGTAAAAAAATAAATTTTTAAAACAGTTAACCGATAACTGAGAACCGACAACTATTCCTCCACCCGAATTTCAAACATCTTATCCCAATTCTTACCCGTTACAAAAAGTGTTTTTGTTTTTGGGTTGTAAGCGATTCCGTTTAATACATCAATATCAGGATGTTGGGTAACCAATTTCTTTAAATCACCCAAATAAATCACTGATTCTACCGCTCCATTTTTGGGATTAATGATAGCCAGAGCATCTTTTTGATAGATGTTTCCGTAGATTTTTCCATCGATCCATTCCAATTCGTTTACCGATTTTATTTTATTGGCACCGGAATACACGTTGATACTTCCTTCAATTTGCAAGGTTTCCGGATTTAAAGTATAAATTTTCTCCGTTCCGTCTGATTGATAAAGAGATTTTCCGTCGTTACACAATCCCCAACCTTCAATTCGTTTGGAATAATTGAAACGTTTGATTTCTTTAAATGTATCCGCATCATAAATAAATCCAACCAAATTTTGCCAAGTTAATTGGTATACTTTGTTGTCTAAAATGGTTATTCCTTCCCCAAAAATAGCTTCGGGATGTTCTACAATTTTATATACTTCTCCGGTTTTATAATTAGTTTTACGTAAACTTGAAATTCCTTTAGTTCGGGTTGTATTTCCGGCTCCGTTTCCTGTTCCTTCGTATAAGGTGTCACGATGAAATTCAAGTCCTTGCGTGTACGCTTTAATGTCATGCGGATAGGTGTTTACCAATGTGTACTTAAGTAATTTTGGTTCAATTTTCGAAATAAGCTCAATCCGGTGTGTCGCTTCGGCATAGTCATTTTCATAGTAAACCAAGGCTTTCAAATTTTGATAACCTAATTTTTCATCGGTTAACGGAAATTCAATGTTTTTTGCACCGTCAACAGAACCTATTTTTTTATCGTTAGCAAAGTAAACAATGCTATCAATTGATTTGTTTTTTGTGTTAGAAATTGTCAAAACAGCTTTTTCATCAGTTGAAAATTGAGCTTTTGATTGAGTAGTATTCAATAAAAATAAACCTGATTTATCTTTTTTAGAGTCTTCACAGCTTGAAAAAAGAACGGCTAATAAAATGAATGAGAATAAGTTATAGTTTTTCATTGGTTTTTTTGAATATAATGGACAAATATAAGAATTTGAATCGAACTATTTTCCTTGCAAAAACATAAAAAGATTGTATATTTGCACCGGCAAGTCCTACACGACCAGCTCCTGCAAACTCCTCCAGGGTGGGAACACAGCAAAGGTATGTGGTTGTAGCGGTGCGATGTAGGTCGCTTGCCATTTTTTTTTACTCTTCAGTTGAATTCAATCTCACCATTTTATTTACCGTAAAAGACATTTAAGAAATATAAGCTTTTCTAGCTTGTATTAGTTTTTTACAGATTATACTTTTATAAACCGTATAAGGCATATAAGAAATATAAGTTTTTCTAGCTTGTATTAGTTTTCTTTTACAAACTTATACTTTTCTTATATGGTTGAAAGCCTATTATTTACTTTTTTTGATTTCTAATTAGTTCTTTTCATTACTTTCGTTTTCACAAATTCAAAAACATGCATTTAAATTGGAAAATAGTGCAACACCAACTGAAAGAACCTTTCAAAATTGCTTATGGTGTATATAATTTCAGAAAAGCATTAATCGTTTCTATTGATTTTGACGAAAAAACCGGTTTTGGTGAATGTACTGAAATTGATTATTATCACATTCATTTAGATGATTTTGTGAATGATTTACAAAGAGTTCAATCAATTTTCACAACTTTTTCAATTGAACATCCGGTTGATTTTTTCAAGAAACTAACAACTTTTTCACTTCATCCCTTTTTACAATCTGCGATAGATTGTGCGTTTTGGGATTTGTATGGAAAACTTGAAAACAAAACATTTTCCGAATTAAATCAACTAAAATCGACTCATTTTCCTCAATCTTCGATTACAATTAGTATGGATGAGGAAGACATTCAACTTAAGAAAATAATTGAATCGGATTGGGAATATTTTAAAGTAAAAGTCAATTCGTGGTCCACTTCTTTGCGAGATAAATTGTTGGCTACCGGAAAGAATATCAGCATTGATTCCAATGGCAGTTTTACGTTGAAAACGTGTGAAATTATTCAAAACGATTCACTTTCAGCAGAATTCTTATATTTTGAACAACCGATGCCAAAAGGTGCAGAAAACTACCAAAACTTATCGCAAAATAGTTATGCTAATTGGATGGCGGACGAAGATTTGCAATCCATTGATGATTTGGAATTTTTACAAAATCATTATAAAACTATCAATATTAAAGTGATGAAATGTGGTGGATTAACTCCTTCGTTATCCATTATCCAAAAAGCAAAAGCGATGAATTTTCAAATTATGATTGGTTGTATGACTGAATCAACGGTTGGTATTTCTGCCGGAATTGCATTAGCTTCTTTTGCTGATTATCTCGATTTGGATGGTGCGAATTTAATTGAAAATGATAATTTTAATGGTTCAAAAATTGTGAATGGGGAAGTGGTTTCGAGTGAGCATTCGGGTTTGGGAATTCAGATTTAACAGAAAACAATCAACCGACAACCCACAACTTTTTCACTATCTTTGATTTTTTAATTTCAACCATGTCAAAAGTAATTCTCATCACAGGCGGTTCCTCCGGAATTGGTAAATCAATTGGAACTTTTTTACATCAAAAAGGCTATGTTGTTTATGGAACAAGTAGAAATCCAAATCAAGTAAAAGATTCCGCTTTTCCTTTGTTGCAATTGGATGTTAGGGATGTGATTAGCATTGAATCGGCTATTTCCGAATTAATTCAAAAAGAAGGTAAATTGGATGTTGTCATCAATAATGCCGGAGTTGGAATTACCGGTCCACTTGAAGAAATTCCCACCCACGAAATCAAAAACAATTTTGAAACTAATTTTTTTGGACCAATTGAAGTGATAAAAGCCGTTTTACCTCAAATGAGAAGTCAAAAATCGGGTTTAATTATCAACATTACTTCCATTGCCGGTTATATGGGATTGCCGTATAGAAGCGTTTATTCTGCTTCCAAAGGTGCATTAGAAATCATCACCGAGGCCATTCGGATGGAAGTCAAATCATTTGGAATTCAATTAACAAATGTTGCTCCCGGCGATTTTGCAACCAATATTGCTTCCGGCCGTTATCATACTCCGTTAAAGGACAATTCTGCTTATAAAATTCCATACGGAAATACGCTAAAAATGATGGACGAACACGTTGATTCGGGTAGTAATCCAAACGAAATGGCTTTTGCAATCCACAAGATTATTGAAACTTCAAAACCAAATGTTCATTATAAAGTAGGAAGTTTTCTCCAACGTTTTTCAGTTGTTTTAAAACGAATTTTGCCTGATAAGGTTTATGAAAAAATGTTGATGAGGCATTACAAACTTTAAGTTTTAATAGAGATTCCTTCGGAATAACAAGTTTGCGTAAACTGAAACCTGAAACTTGAAACTTGAAACAAACTTTTTTTAAACTATTGAAATTGAATTCGTAATTTTGCATCCGAATTTAAACACAACTCACATATGAAATTTTTTATTGACACCGCCAACCTCGATCAAATCAAAGAAGCTCAGGCTTTAGGTGTTTTAGATGGCGTAACAACCAACCCGTCTTTGATGGCCAAAGAAGGCATCAGCGGAAAGAATAATGTTTTAAAGCATTATGTAGATATTTGTAACATTGTAACAGGTGATGTTAGTGCCGAAGTAATCGCAACAGACTACGAAGGAATGATAAAAGAAGGTGAAGAGTTATCGGAATTACACGAGCAAATCGTTGTGAAATTACCAATGACTAAAGAAGGAATTAAAGCGTGTAAATATTTCTCAGACAGAGGAATTAAAACCAATGTAACGTTAGTTTTTTCTGCCGGACAAGCTTTATTAGCGGCTAAAGCCGGAGCAACGTATGTTTCTCCATTCATCGGAAGGTTGGATGATGTTTCTACTGATGGTTTAGCTTTAATCGAAGAAATTCGTGACATTTATGACAATTATGGTTATGACACACAAATTTTAGCTGCTTCAGTTCGTCACACAATGCACATTGTGAATTGTGCAAAAATTGGTGCTGATGTAATGACCGGACCATTATCAGCCATTTTAGGGTTATTGAAACATCCATTAACAGACATTGGATTGGCTCAGTTTTTAGCCGATCATGCAAAAGCAAATCAATAGTTTTTAAACATAAAAAAATCCCGTCATTTTTTCAAGTGACGGGATTTTCTGTTTTATAACTTTTCTATTTTAAATTCTCTGCAAATTTTACATCAAACAAGTTTACAAAACCATTGTGAATTTTTCCTGTTTCATCTAAAATGATCGTGCGGTGCAATTTTGTAATTACCCATTTGTCTTTTAATTCCTCAAAATTATCGGCTCTAAATTCATTGATGGTTCCAAATCGATGATTTTCTAAAACTTTTTTCCATTTCGTTTGATCTTCATCAATATTAATGGCTACAAACTGATAGTCTGGATTGTTTTTGTGAAAATCCAATGCTTTTTTGTGAACGGCTAATAAATGAGATTCTGCATTTTCTGTCCAGAAGAAAATAACTGTTCTTTTGTTTAAAATAGTTTGACTGTTGATTTTATTTCCATTCAAATCAACCAAAGTAACAGATGGCAAATCATTTCCTAATTTTAAATTCTGAATGGATGAACCAATTTTATTAATCTCGTTTTGCTTGCTTTTATCAGTTGATAATTCATTGTACCTCGCCAAAAACTTCTGATTGTTAGCAATGTTTTGATCTTCTAACAAATAAGAAAAAGCAATATTATCAAGGATTTTATTTTTTATTTTCTCATTCTTAAAAAGTGTGTCAGCAATGTTTAATTTATGAATGTGTTGTTCTAAATCTTCATCTTCCAAATTGGTTGAATTGGGCTGACTAAACGATATATTTCCCAAAAAATTAGTTAGATACCGAACAAAAGGCGAATAATTTACTAATGACTTATTATTAAAATCTACTTCATTTCTATAATCGTAATAATCAGTAGGCAATTTATCATTTACGTTTTCACCCGTTCTCATTTTATGAGCCATCGGATAAATTTCTTTTTTTGAAAAATGATGAAAGTTCAACATTGTTTTCGCATACAAATCAAAATCATCATTCCATTTTATTTTTTCTTTTTTGGAATTGTAAAATTTGACTTTACTATCATAAGATGAATCACAATTTGTGATAAACTTATCTACATCATAATCAAAAACATCAAACATTTTGTTTCTGTCATCTTCATTTTTTAGATAAAGTTCCATCAAAAAATTATTCTTTTCATCACCACGTCCACAAAATACAATTGATTCATCAAATTCAATCGGATTGATACGAACCATTAAACTGTCGTTTTTATCAAAGTAAACATATTGATATTCAGGCTCGTGTTTAAAAGTATATAAACCGGGAGCTAAAGAATCAAACTTATGAATGAATCGGTTATTTTTATCCAAAAAAATGGTATCAACAACTTCATCATCTTTTAGAAACAAGACAAAGTTACTTTTAGGATTTATTACTTCACCACCAAAATACGCTGTATAGTTGTCCTTGCCAAATTCTTTTTGACATCCGGATACTACAAATAGTATAGCAATATTTAGTGTGGAAAGTATTTTTTTTGAATAGGCAATCATTATGTGGTATTAGTTTATAACAAAAGTATTTTTTCTAATGTTTACATCTTGTTAACAGACAGTTAAAATAAACCTATATTTATTCTAAATAACTGTAACTCAAAAGTGCTTTATTTTTTCTACTTTTGCAACGCTTTTTAAAAATAGAAAATACATGTTGACAGTTTCAAATTTATCAGTTCAGTTTGGCAAAAGAATTTTGTTTGACGAAGTGAATGTTACCTTCACACAAGGCAATTGCTACGGAATTATTGGAGCAAATGGTGCCGGAAAATCCACGTTTATGAAAATTATTTCAGGCGATATGGATCCAACTTCCGGACGTATTATTTTGGAACCCGGAAAAAGAATGTCAGTTTTAAACCAAAATCACAATATGTTTGATGAACATACGGTTTTGGAAACGGTTTTGATGGGTAATAAAGTTTTATATGCCGTTAAAACTGAAATGGATGCTTTGTATGCCGATTACAATGATGCTAATGCCGACAGAATAGGTGAGTTACAAGTGCAATTTGAAGAAATGAATGGATGGAATGCCGATTCTGATGCGGCTTCTATGTTGTCTAATTTAGGAATTTCTGCTGATTATCACTATAATTTAATGGGTGAATTAGAAGGTAAACTGAAAGTTCGCGTCCTTTTGGCACAAGCTCTTTTTGGAAATCCGGATGTGTTGATTATGGATGAGCCTACCAACGATTTGGATTTTGAAACCATTGGTTGGTTGGAAAATTTCTTAGCCAATTATGAAAATACAGTGTTGGTTGTTTCGCATGACCGTCACTTTTTAGATGCGGTTTGTACGCATGTTTCCGATATTGATTTTGGAAAAATTACACATTATTCAGGAAATTATACTTTTTGGTATGAAAGTAGTCAATTAGCCGCCAAACAACGTGCTCAACAAAACAAAAAAGCAGAAGAAAAGAAAGCTGAATTAGAAGAATTTATCCGTCGTTTTAGTGCCAACGTAGCTAAATCTAAACAAGCTACTTCACGTAAAAAAATGATTGAGAAGTTGAATCTAGACGAAATAAAACCATCTAGCAGAAGATATCCGGCCATTATTTTTGACCAGGAACGGGAAGCCGGTGATCAAATTTTGAATGTAGTTGGGTTAAGTGCATCGGTAGAGGGTGAAACACTTTTCAAAAATGTAGATTTAAATATGGCAAAAGGTGATAAAGTGGTTGTTTTTTCAAAGGATTCACGTGCTACCTCTGCATTTTATGAAATTTTAAACGGAAATTTAAAAGCAGATGCTGGAACATTTGATTGGGGAATAACAACTACACAATCTTATTTGCCGGCTGATAATCATGCCTTTTTTGAAAATGATTACACGTTAGTTGATTGGTTACGCCAATGGGCAAAAACAGAAGAAGAACGTGACGAAGTATATGTTCGTGGATTTTTAGGAAAAATGATTTTCTCCGGCGAAGAAGCTCTTAAAACCGGGCGAGTTTTATCCGGTGGAGAAAAAGTGCGTTGCATGATTTCACGTATGATGATGCTTCGTGCCAACGTTTTAATGCTTGACGAACCAACCAATCACTTGGATTTGGAATCGATTCAAGCGTTTAACAACTCATTAAAAAACTTTAAAGGTTCGGTTTTGTTTACAACCCATGACCACGAGTTTGCTCAAACTGTTGCCAATCGAGTGGTTGAAATTACGCCAAATGGTGTAATCGATCGCTACATGACCTTTGATGAATATTTGGAAGATGATAAAATCAAAGAATTGAGAAAGAAAATGTATTCCTAATTATAAATAGAATCCTGAGACTTTGTTTCGGGATTTTTTTTAAATAAATCGTAAAAAATTATATCTTTACACACCAAACAACACAACCATGAGTCAAAAAGTATTGCTCACTTCTAAAGAAGTCAATATCATTCTCCATCGTTTGGCCTGTCAGCTGATTGAAAAACACCTTGATTTCTCAAATACAATCATTATTGGATTGCAGCCCCGTGGTTCTTTTTTAGCAAAACGAATTGTAAAATTATTGCAAGAAGAATACAACATCAAGACCATCAAATTCGGATTATTAGACATCACTTTTTTTAGAGATGATTTCCGTCGTGGCGAAAAACCATTAGAAGCGAATAAAACCGAAATTGATTTTATTGTCGAAGATAAAAAGGTCATATTCATTGATGATGTTTTATACACAGGAAGAAGTATTCGATCGGCTTTAACCGCTATTCAATCCTTCGGAAGACCTAGTGAAATTGAGCTTTTGGTACTCATTGATAGAAGATTTAGCCGTCATTTACCCATCCAACCCGATTATCGTGGAAGACAAGTTGATGCTATTAATAATGAAAAAGTGAAAGTTTGCTGGACTGAGAATGAAGGTGAAGATACTGTATATTTAATAACTACTAACACACAAACACCTGAAAATGTCTGAACTAACTGTCAACCATTTATTAGGCATAAAATACCTTCAACCGGAAGATATTCAACTTATTTTTGAAACAGCCGATCATTTTAAAGAAGTGATTAACCGTCCGATTAAAAAAGTTCCGTCTTTACGGGATATTACGATTGCAAATATCTTTTTCGAAAATAGCACGCGGACAAAATTGTCATTCGAACTCGCTCAAAAAAGACTTTCTGCGGATGTAATTAGTTTTTCTGCTGCTCAATCATCCGTTAAAAAAGGAGAAACATTAATTGATACTGTCAATAATATTTTAGCCATGAAAGTCGATATGGTTGTGATGCGTCACGCTAATCCCGGAGCAGCATATTTTCTATCAAAAAATGTCAAAGCCAGCATAATCAATGCGGGAGACGGAGCACACGAACATCCTACACAAGCGTTATTAGATAGTTTTTCAATCCGTGAACGATTGGGTGAAGTAGGAGGTAAGAAGGTGGTAATTGTTGGAGATATTCTACATTCCAGAGTGGCACTTTCTAATATTTTTGCCCTTCAAATGCAAGGAGCAGAAGTTAAAGTATGCGGACCAAAAACATTAATTCCCAAGCACATTGAAAGTCTTGGCGTTTCAGTTGAACCAAATTTGAGAAAAGCATTAGAATGGTGTGATGTAGCTAATATGCTTCGTGTTCAAAATGAGCGAATGGATGTCAATTATTTTCCGTCAACAAGAGAATATGCTCAGCAATACGGTGTAGATAAAGCAATTTTAGACTCTTTAAATAAAGAAATCGTCATCATGCATCCGGGACCAATTAACAGAGGAGTCGAAATCACAAGTGATGTAGCCGACTCCAAACAATCAGTTATTTTAGACCAAGTGGAAAACGGCGTAGCAATTAGAATGGCTGTTATTTATCTTTTGGCTTCTAAGATTAAATAATTTTTTGTAACTTAGTGTCTCAGCAACTCAGCAACTAAAAAAATGAAAGTCGATCAAAAAGGACATACTACTATTTTAAAAAATACTCAAGGCGATTGTGAAGCTTTTTTAGAAAAAGTAACAACACAACACAATAGTTTTAAGAATCAGAATTTAATTTTGGATATGTCGATGGATAAAGAAGTAAAACTGAAACAGATAAAATTGTTCAGTGATTTATCTAAAACACATAAAAAAGGAAAGAAATCTTTTGTGATGGTGGTTCAAGATATCGATTTTAATGATGTTCCAACCAAATTAACCGTTGTTCCCACACTTTTAGAAGCCCATGACATCATCGAAATGGAAGAAATTGAACGGGATTTGGGGTTTTAATTGAAGTTGGGAGTAATTAGTTTGGAGTTGGAATTTTTTAATTAAGTTTTTCAACTTGAAACTTGAAACCTGACACGAGCCCAAAGGGCGACTGGCGAAGCAAACCTGAAACAAAAAAAACATTGAAACTAACCATCCTCGGCTGTTACGCCGCCACACCACGCACCATTACCAATCCCACTTCACAAGTGTTAGAAATTAAAAACCGTATGTTTTTGATTGATTGTGGCGAAGGAACACAAGTGCAATTGCGGAAGAATAAAATTAAATTCTCAAAAATCAATCACATCTTTATTTCGCATTTACACGGTGATCATTTTTTTGGTTTGGTGGGATTGATTTCAACGTTTATGTTGCTTAATCGGGAAAGTGATTTGCATATTTACGGACCAAAAGGTGTGAAAGAAATTATATTGTTGCAATTACGAGCAGGAAATTCATTTACGGGTTACAACCTTTATTTCCATGAATTAGAATCAAAGGAAAGTCAAGTTTTGTTTGAAGATGAAAAAGTGATTGTAAAAACCATCCCGCTTAAACACCGCATTTACACCAATGGATTTTTATTCCAAGAAAAAAACAAAGAGCGAAAACTCAACATCGGTAAAATTCAAAACCTCGGAATTGATGTCGTTTATTACCAAAAAATAAAATACGGCGGCGATATCACTTTAGATAATGGAACAATTATTCCCAATAAAGAAATCACGTTTGATCCCGAACACGAAAAAAGTTATGCTTTTTGTTCGGATACGGTTTATGATGAAGATTTAATTCCGATAATTGAAAATGTAGATGTTTTGTATCACGAAACTACTTTTTTAGAAAAAGAATCGCATTTGGCAGAAAAAACAATGCATACCACAGCCAAGCAAGCTGCCGAAATCGCTTTAAAAGCAAATGTAAAAAATCTTATACTTGGACATTATTCCACTCGCTACGAATCGATTGAATTGTTTAGAACTGAAGCAGAAACTATTTTTCCGAATGTGCTTTTGGCTGAGGATGGGAAAGAGTTTGAGTTTTAGAAAGGTTGCGGGTTGAAGGTTGCGAGTTGAAAGTTGCAAGTTTCGGGTTGCGAGTTTCGGGTTGTTCTGTGACTTCTGTGCTTTCTGTGAGAAATATTTTTTCTTTCCGGTTTTTGTTTCCAAGTAAGCGATTTGTTTCCTTTCTAGCCCCGATTGAAGCGGCATCCTTTTGTGTAGCTTGCGAAACAAAAGATAGAGCGGAAAGCGGGAAAATGGATGACTGAAAATGCCCAAACCATTCGCTTCTAATTGTTAACAAACTAAACAGTTTCAGCTGAAAACTGCGATTGCAAACTGCTAACGAAAACCCATTTATTCGTACCTTAGCGACTCATTACCTAAGAACCTTAGCACCTAAAAAAAATGGAAGATCTCAGCAATTACCGAAAATCATACGAAAAAAGCGAACTTCTCGAAACCAATATTCCGGAAGATCCAATCAATTTATTTCACCGCTGGTTTTATGAAACCGAAGAGCAAGGCAATATTGAAGAAGTGAATGCCATGACAGTTTCTACAATCGGAAAAGACGGTTTTCCTAAGTCTCGTGTAGTCTTACTTAAAAAATTTAACGAAGAAGGATTTATTTTTTATACAAATTATGAATCCGAAAAAGGAAAAGCTATCGAAGCAAACCCTAATGTTTGCCTTTCTTTTTTTTGGCATTCGATGGAAAGACAAGTCATTATTAAAGGAATTGCAGAGAAAACTTCTGCACAACTTTCGGATAATTATTTTGACTCTCGTCCGGATGGAAGTAAACTGGGAGCAATTGTTTCCAACCAAAGTAGGGTAATTGAATCCAGAACTGTTTTAGAAGAGAAGCTGAAGGCTTTGGAATCTGAATTTGAAGGAAAAGAAATTCCTCGACCTCCTTTCTGGGGCGGATTTTTAGTTCGTCCGCAAGAAGTAGAATTCTGGCAAGGTCGCCCTAATCGACTTCATGATCGAATTCGATACCAACTTCAAAATGATTATTCTTGGAAAATTGAAAGATTAGCACCTTAATATGTAGGAAAAAAAGTAAATAAAAATAAAAAAGATGTATTTCATCGATTTTATTTGGCACTTAAACGAATATTGTAGTAATATTGACTCGTCAAACAAGACAACACGTTCATAAATTACAAAGCACCAAGATATTTGCCCCACATCTATCAAAAGCTAAAAAATATTTAGATAATAAAAAGGTATTTGCCCCACATCTACTTTTAAAACTTAACCTACTACTATGAAAGCAAAAATGTTTAGAGCATTGTTGCCATTCGCAATTGTGTTCACTTTGATTTCTTGTTCTTCTGATTCATCAGAAGATACTGTAACGCCAATCGTTGAGAGTTTTTCATACAACGAAACTGAGTTAGATTTGATGAACAAAATCAATAACCACAGAGAAAGCGTAGGGTTAAATCCGTTAGAAAAAATTAATCACATTTCATACAAATCATCTGAACATAATGATTATATGATTGAAAATGATGTAGTTGGTCACCAATATTTTGACCAAAGAGCAAGCAACATCAAACAAGTTTTGGGAGCTGTTCAAGTAAGTGAGAATGTAGCTTACAACTATCAATCAAATGAAGGTGTTTTACATGCTTGGTTAATGAGCGATGGACACAAAGACAACATTGAAGGAGATTTTACTCACTTCGGAATATCAGTTAAAACAAATCCAAACACAGGAAAAAAATACTACACCAACATTTTTATGAAAAGGTAATTTTGCCCCGAATTTACCTTAACCTAAGAAGAACCGCTCGCTATCGAGTGGTTTTTTTTATGGTTAATTTGTAAATGTCAGCGTTCAAAATCTCCGAATCATTGTCTTCGCTAAGTAAGAATGTGATTTCGGATTTAGAATTTTTATAAACTGTTATTCCTTCAAATTTTTTGGTATCAGTAATTTTTTCAATGAATTCTATTTCAAAAGTTGTAGGATTCAATTCTCCAATCCAACTTCCTAAAACAACACCATCTTCATAAGTAGAATTTGAATCTTCGGCAGATGCCAAAAAATAAATTTTATCTTTAACCAAAACCGCATCTGTAAAAGTAGCCTTAACGTCTTTTTCTTCAGGTAAAATGATCGGAACATACTTTATTAAACTCGGATTTGTCAACGATTCTTCTAAAATAAAAACACCATTTTGAGAGGCAGCCCCATTACCACGCTGAAATAATAGCCATTTATTTTTATAGTTTGCAACACCTTCAATATTCAAATTTTCTTTGTTAACTCCGCTTGATTGAGAAATTTTTTCAAATAAGTAAGTTAAATCTTTTGTGATTGATTTCTTCGTTTTTGTATGATATGAAGCTGAAATCATTCGCTTTTCAGTCGAACCGGAACCTAACACGAATATAGAATCTCCTTTTTTTAAAATTGATTCAAAATCAGGTTTGTCTTTTTTAGCAATAGATTCTTGACTGTTTTCAAAAAGCTCAATCTTGTCCAGTTTTTCAGTTTTCATATTGTATTCATATAAAAACGAACTTGAATCAGAAATTAGAAACAAAGAATCATTATCAAACACCAATCCTGAAGTTGCTCCAATTCCCAAAATCTGAAAAAACAATTCTAATTTAAATTTGTCCATACTTTTTTGTACTTTGGTGTAAAATTAATCAATCTAATCCATATCAAATGAAAAATATAAAACCAGAACATTTCAGAGTCGACTCCGAAATCAGTTTAGCTAAAACCCCCACTTTTTTAGACATAGAAACTTCTGAAAAAAAGAAGGAAAAAATACTTCAAAAAACCCGTGAAAAGTTGAGTAAATTGCAAGACACGCTTTATGCTCATAACCGCTACGGTGTACTCATTTGCCTGCAAGGAATGGATACCGCCGGAAAAGACAGCCTCATTCGCGAAGTTTTTAAAGAATTTAATGCTCGTGGCGTGGTGGTGCACAGTTTCAAAACTCCGCATTCAACCGAATTGGAACACGATTATTTATGGCGACATTATATTGCTTTACCCGAAAAAGGAAAATTCGCCGTTTTTAACCGAACGCATTATGAAAATGTGCTTGTAACACGAGTTCATCCTGAGTATATTCTCAACGAAAATATTCCCGGCATCGAAACTGTCGAAGACATCACACCCGAATTTTGGGAAAACCGTTTCGAAAGCATCAATGCATTCGAAAAACACATCGCTTCAAATGGCGTAATCATCCTCAAATTCTACCTTCATCTCAGCAAAGAAGAGCAACGCCAACGACTCCTTCGCCGACTTGAGACCGAGAAACACAACTGGAAATTTTCACCCGGGGATCTAAAAGAACGTGCCTTGTGGGCCGAATATCAAAATTGTTACGAAGAAGCCATCAATCGCACCTCAAAACCGCACGCACCGTGGTATATCGTGCCGGCAGATAACAAAGAAACATCGCGGTATATCGTAGCAAAAACCATTCTCGAAGAGCTTCAAAAATACAACGAAATCAAGGAACCAGAACTCGAAGACAAAGTAAAAGACAATATCAAAATGTATCACGATTTGCTAAAATCAGAAGAATAATTTTTTGGCCGCACTACGGGCTACCTGCCTGCTGGCAGGCAGGTCCGCTTCAATTCCTCAAGCCAAAACACAAAAAACTAAGCCGCAAAAAGAGCTTCCGTCGGTCGCTTTTTTGCGGCAAGTTTTTTAGTGTTTTGGCTCTCCGGGATTTCCGCTGCTATCCCTGGCGGAAACTGTGCCATCGAACCATTTCATTACAAAATATGGTAATTCTGTAACAAATCAACGTTAAAATATAATCACTTTCATTAGTAGAAAATTACCTTTGTAAGGATTTTCATTTTTTAACACTTGAAAACCCAACAAAATAAGCTAATTTTAAACCCAAAAGGAACCTTTGAAAAAGAACTTAAAAAAAGTAGCACGAATTTTACTTTGGATTATCGGTTCCATCGTGCTGACCTTTCTCCTTTTGGTTATTTTACTTCAAGTTCCCGCCGTGCAAAATTTTGTAAAAGACAAAGCCGTTAGCTATCTCGAAGACAAAATTAAAACCAAAGTTTCCATTGATCGAATCGAAATTGGTTTACCAAAAAACGTTATCGTAGAAGGAATTTATCTCCAAGATCAACAAAAAGACACGCTTTTGTATGGCGAAAAAGTGTTGGTCAACATTAGCTTATTCAAACTCATTAGTAGCAAAGTCCAAATCGAAAATGTTGAACTAACCGGAGTTGTAGCCAACATCAATCGAAACGGAGAAGGCGAATTTAACTTTGATTACATCATCAATGCCTTCGCTTCCGAAGAACCAAAACCGGAATCTGAACCAACCGAAATTTCATTAGACAAAATCAACTTAAACAACATTCGTTTCACTTTTGATGATGCGTTAACTAAAAACGATTTCAAACTTAATTTATATCATTTCAACACCCGAATCAGGACCTTCGATTTGGAAAATTTAGATTTCGAAGTGCCAAAAATTGAGATTGATGGATTAACACTTCAATTAAAACAAGGTATCGCACAAGTGCTTCAAAACACAGAAGAAGTTGCCGAAGATGCCAAAAACGAACCCAACCTAAAATTAAAAATAGGCGAAGTCGATTTAGGAAAAATTGATATACGTTTCGAAAGCGAATCCAATCAATTAAAAACAGGATTAGCATTTCAAAAATTAGTGGTTAGTTTCAATGAAATCGATTTACAAAAACAATTTATCGATATCGCTTCATTGCATTTGAAACAAACCAAAGCCAACCTTGTTTTAGGAAAAATCGAAGAAATAGTCACAAAAGAACCATCAACTGAAACCGCATCCAGCAATTGGAAATTTAAACTGGATAAAATTCTAGTAGAAAAATTAGACTTTCAATTCGACGATGAAAAATCAGCACCAATCGCCAAAGGTATTGATTACAAGCACCTTCATCTTCAAAACCTAAATCTTGATGCTTCGAAGCTAAATTACGCCACCGAAAATATGGCAGCCAACATTCATTCATTTCAAGTGAATGACAAAAGTGGTCTGGAAATTCAGTCGTTTTCTACCGATTTCAAGATGACTCCAACCGGAATTTCACTTGAAAAATTAGCTATAAAAACACCACAAACCGAAATTAAAAATAAGTTAGTGATTGGTTTTCCTTCGCTTGAATCCATCAGCGAAGATCCATCAACTATTTCGCTTGATGCTCGATTTTTACAATCCAAAATAGCCTTTCAAGATTTGTTGCTTTTTGCTCCGCAATTGGCTCAGGATAATCCGTTTAAAAGTCATCCAAATGCTATTTTGCTTTTAAATACAGAACTTTCAGGAAAATTAGATAACCTTGAAATTCCATTTTTTGAAATCAGCGGAATTGGTCAAACTAACGCTTCACTTTCGGGTAGAATTGTTGGTTTACCTGATATCGAAAAAACATATTTTGATCTTGCGATAGATCAATTTCAATCCACTTCCAAAGATGTGCTGACATTTGTTCCACCAAATACAATTCCATCCAACATCGAACTTCCAACCACATTTAAACTCAATGGAAACTTCAAAGGATTAATCAATAATTTTGCAACCAATTTGAATTTAAAAAGCAGTTTTGGAGATGCAAAAGTGGTTGCTCTTTTTGATCAATCCAAAAAAGGAAACGAACAGTATGATGCTCAAATTGACTTGACGGAATTTGATTTGGGTAAATTAATTAAAAACGATTCCATCGGAACTTTAACTGTAAAAGCCGATGTAAAAGGAGTTGGTTTAGAACCCAAAACAGCTTCCGCCGATGCCGATTTAGAGGTGATTAAAGCAACTTATAATTCATACACTTACCAAAATGTTTCGCTAAAAGGAGCAATCCAAAATGGCGATTTTGAAATCACAACCGCAAGTCAAGATCCAAATGTCACGTTTGACGGAATTGCTTCAGGAAGTTTCAAAACCGAATATCCAACCGGAAAACTGAAGTTAAATTTAGAAATGGTTGATTTGGAAAAACTCAATTTTATGGAAAAACCTTTCCGATTCAAAGGAATTGTTGAAGCCGATATGGCTTCCACCGATATTGACTTTTTGAATGGCGAAGTGGTTTTGCACGAATTTATTGTAGCCAATGAAAAAGAACAATTTGCTCTCGATTCCATTAAAATTTCGGCTGAATCGACTGCAGAAAATAATAGTATAAAATTGGAATCTCAATTTGTAGATGCGGCGATTTTAGGAAAATACAAATTATCAAAAATTGGCGAATCACTTTCAAATTCTATTCAAAAATATTATAAAACTTCAGCAACTACGACCACTGAAAACACAGAAGAACAACAACTTGCTTTTAATGTTGAAGTAAAAAACACACCAATGCTGCAAAAAATTGTTCCGGATTTAATCAGTTTAGAACCGATTTCTATCGATGGAAGATACAATACGGTGAATGATTCGATCATTATGAAAGGCAAAATTCCATTAGTGAAATATGGAAAAATTACAGTTTCTAATGCAGTTATAGATTTAAACACAGAAGAAAATGCGTTGGTTTATAATTTAGAAGTTGATGACATTCAAAGTGAGCAATTTCAAATTCCACACACGATTGTAAGCGGAAAAGTTGAAAATAATGTGGTGAATTATGCTTTACAATTGCTCGATGCAAAAGACGAAGAACGTTATTATTTAGCCGGAACTTTAGAAGCCAAAAATGATATCAACGAAGTGAGTTTAGATTCGGAAAAGCTAATTCTAAATTACAACGAATGGCAATTGGCGGCCGATAATCTCATTCGTTTTGAACAACGAGGAGTTAATGCAACCAATTTTGATTTGTCTAAAGGCGAAAATAAATTAACTGTTCAATCTGAAACCAGCGATATGAGTTCTCCAATTTCAATCGATTTTGAGAATTTTGAGATTGAAACCTTAACCAGTTTCGCCCAACAAAGTCAGTTAGAAATGACCGGAAAAATCAATGGAAATGCAAATGTTAGAGATATCAATTCAACACCAATTTTTACTTCCGATTTAACAATTGAAAATTTCACATTCAAAAAAGATACGGTTGGCGATGTTAAATTGAAAGTGAACAATGAAACCGCTTCCACTTTCAACGCAGAAGTTTCGATTACAAACCAAGAAAACAAAGTAGATTTGAATGGTTTTTATCGCACAAGCGACAGTAGTTTTGACATGAAATTAGACATTGAAAAATTGAATTTAAAAAGTATTCAAGGTTTCACAATGGGTAATTTGACCAACAGCACCGGTTTTTTCACCGGAAATTTTGATATTTCAGGAACAGTTGATAAACCAAATGTAATCGGAACGTTAGATTTTAATGAAATCGGATTTAAAGTAACTTCACTCAATTCAAGTTTTAAATCCATTAATGATCAAATCAAATTTACAGGAGAATCCATAGTGTTTGACAATTTTGGAATTAAAGATGAAAAAGACAATGATTTGAATATAAACGGAAGAATTTTGACTTCCACTTTTCAAGATTTTCAATTCGATTTAAACGTTGTTGCTGATAATTTTAAAGCGATTAATTCAACTGCCAAAGACAGTGATTTATTTTATGGTGAATTATATATTGATACAAAATTAGATATCAAAGGCGATTTAGCGAGTCCGGTTGTTAACGGAAATTTGAAGGTAAATGAAGATACAAAATTCACAGTTGTTTTGCCTCAATCCGATCCTTCTATTGCTGATCGCGAGGGAATTGTTGAATTCATCGACCCTAATACAGTAAAATTATTTGATGATGCGTTGACGATGAAAGATTCATTAAACACATCCGATATTCGTGGAATTTTAGCCGCCGTCAACATCGAAATTGATAAAGAAGCCGAGTTTTCAATCATCATTGATAAAGCCAACGGAGATTTCTTAAAATTAAAAGGTGAAGCTCAATTGAGTGGCGGAATTGATCCTTCCGGAAAAACAACCTTAACCGGACGATATGAATTTACCGAAGGTAGTTATGAAATGAATTTCAATTTAATCAAACGAAAATTCGACATTAAATCCGGCAGTTACATTCTTTGGACAGGCGAACCAACTTCGGCAAATATTAGTATTACGGCAGTTTATAAAACGGAAACTTCTCCATTGGATTTAGTCAGTGATCAATTAGGAGCAGTTTCAGCCGATGTTAGAACTCGCTATTTGCAACGTATTCCGTTTGAAACAGAATTGATTATGACAGGTGAATTAATGAAGCCAAACATTTCATTTGATATAGTTTTACCAGATGGAAATAATAGTGTTTCTGCGGATATTATCAATATGACTCAGGCAAAACTGTCCCAATTACGTCAACAACCGGATGAATTAAACAAACAAGTTTTTGCTTTGTTATTATTGAATCGATTTGTGAGTGAAACCACTTTTGCATCATCAGGCGGTCCATCGGCTGAATCATTGGCGAGAGATAGTGCCAGTAAAATTCTATCACAACAACTAAACAATTTAGCAGGCGATTTAATTAAAGGTGTCGAAATGGAATTCGATTTAGATTCATCCGATGATTTTACCACCGGACAAAGAGAATCCCGCACCGATTTGAATGTGGCTCTCTCTAAAAAGTTGTTAGACGATCGTTTAAAAATTACGGTCGGAAGCAGTTTCGGATTAGAAGGTCCGCAACAAGAAAACCAAGATGCTACGAACATTGCGGGAGACATTTCTGCAGAATATCAATTGTCTAAAGATGGTCGTTATCGCGTAAAAGCCTATCGAAAAAACCTTTATCAAGTGGCCCTTTTAGGTGAAGTTGTAGAAACCGGAGTGGCATTTATTATCACGATTGATTACAATAAATTCAGAGAAATTTTCAGCAAGAAAAAAGAAGAGAATTCAAAAAAGAATCCATGAAGAACTTGAATAAACTATATATTTTTTCCATCATTGCATTTTTTGCTTCTTGCAGCAACACGCGTTTTTTGCCTGAAGGTGAATTGTTATACACCGGAGCAAAAGTAAAAGTGGAAGGAGACAGTCTCTCCAAAAGCGAAAAAAAGGAGTTAAAAGCTCAGTTGAATGAATTACCACGTCCAAAACCGAATTCATCTATTTTAGGTTTAAAACCGAAATTATATTTTTACAATATCGCTGGTGAACCTAAAAAGGAAAAAGGATTTCGTCATTGGTTGAGAAATACGGTTGGCGAACCACCGGTTTTGTTTAGTCAAGTGGATCGACAATATAATCAAGATGTTTTACAGAATTATGCAGAAAATAGTGGTTATTTCAATGCTGAAACAAAATCCGATTCTACTCGAAGAAATAAAAAAGCAAGTGTTGTTTATACTGTTACACCCAAAAAACAATACATCATTCGAAATGTAACTTTTCCGGAAGATTCTACTCAGCTGGCAAAAGATATTCGTGAATCAACAAGACGAAGTCGCTTACGTCCAAAACAAGGCTACAGTTTAGAAACAATTAAAGAAGAACGAATTCGCATTGATTCGCGTTTGAAAGAAAAAGGATATTATTATTTCAATGCTGATTATTTATTGATTCAAGCCGACACAACTGTGGCTCCACATCAAGTAGATTTAGTTGTGAAAATTAAAGATGATATTCCGGTTTTGGCTAAGAAACAATTTCGCATAAAAGATATTGTCGTTTATCCGAATTATACGATTCAAAATGATAGTATCCGAATCGCATCCGATTCAGTAGTTCGACATAATGATTTTACGATTATTGATCCTGAAAATTTATTTGAACCACGAATTTTTGATCGAACGTTATATTTCAAAAAGAATGATTTATACAACAGAACTAATCACAATTTGTCACTAAATCGTTTGGTAAATATGGGAACTTTTAAGTTTGTGAAAAACGAATTTAAAGTAGCCGATACCACCGGAAATTACTTGAATACATTTTATTATTTAACACCAATGCCAAAGAAATCAATTCGAACGGAATTGTTGGCTAAAACCAATTCTGCCAATTATACCGGAACAGAATTAAATGTTAATTGGAGTAATCGCAATACATTTAAAGGTGCAGAATTATTAACAATTTCAGCTTTTGGCGGAATGGAAGTGCAAGTTTCAGGTCAAAACAATGGTTTTAATGTTTATAGAGTTGGAACCGAAGCAAATTTAATTTGGCCAAGAATTATTGCTCCGTTTAAATTTGAATCGGCTAGTGGATTTGTTCCCAAAACAAAAGCAACTATTGGTTATGAATTTCAAAAAAGAAGTAAATTATATTCTCTTCAAACCTTCAAAGGCTCTTTTGGTTATTTATGGAAGGAAAATGAGCGAAAAGAACATCATTTGAATTTAACCGAAATCACGTATACAAGTCCGCAAAATGTAACGCAATTGTATCAAGATCAGATTGATATTAATCCGACATTAGAACGAATTATTGACAGACAATTGATTTTTGGACCAACGTATTCCTACACGTATACCAACACAATGCAACGTAGAAAAAAGAACACTTTTTATTACAGAGGAGCTATTGATTTTTCAGGGAATATTACAGGATTAATAACCGGAGCAAACGTAAAAAACGATAAACAAGTTGAAATTTTTAATGTTCCATTCAGTCAGTTTGTAAAAATTGAAAATGAATTTCGTCATTATTTTAGATTAGGAAAAGAATCCCAAATAGCCAGTCGATTAATTGTTGGAGCCGGATTCGCTTACGGAAATTCAGAAGAAATGCCATTTATAAAACAATTTTTTATCGGAGGAACTAATAGTATTCGTGCTTTTAGAGCTCGTTCTATCGGTCCGGGAACGTATGATAATTCTGTGAATGCCGGTGTATTTTTACCGGATGAATCGGGTGATGTAAAACTGGAATTCAACACCGAATACCGTGCTCAAATTTATAATTTTATCAAAGGAGCGGTCTTTATTGATGCCGGAAATATTTGGTTGATGAATGATAATCCGGATAAGCCTGGTTCTAAGTTTTCAAAAGATTTTTTAAATGAACTCGCTGTAGGAACCGGAGTAGGACTTCGTTTTGACTTTTCATTTTTAGTGCTGAGAACCGACTTTGCATTTCCGATAAGAAAACCTTATTTGCCGGACGGTCAGCGTTGGGTTTTGGATGATATAAATTTTGGTAGCGGAACGTGGCGAAAAGAGAATTTAGTATTCAATTTAGCCATTGGTTATCCGTTCTAATTTCAATTTTAGCTTAATTTTAGTAGTTGTTCTTAGCATTTTTACGTATTTTTAAAAAAAAATAAATTATGATACGACCACTTATTTTACTGATACTTTTTACATTTTCGAGTTGTAAAGCCCAAGAAAAAGCAAACGATATTGTTCTTCAACCGGAAGTAGTGAATTACACTTTTGAAACAGTTGCTTCGGGAATTGATATCCCTTGGGGGATGACATGGCTTCCGGACGGTTCAATGTTAGTGACTGAAAAATCAGGTATAATTTATCATCTTAAGGACAAGAAAAAAAGTGAAATTTCAAATGTTCCAAAAGTTGTAGCCAGAGGTCAAGGCGGATTGTTGGACATCGCAGTTCATCCAAATTATGATAAAAACGGATGGATTTATATTACTTATTCTTCAGACGAGGGCGAAGAAAAAGGAGCTCATACCCAACTTATTCGTGCCAAGTTAGAAGGCCAAAGTCTTACGCAAATTCAAACACTTTATAAAGCAACACCCAACACAAACAAAGGTCATCATTTTGGTTCTCGAATTGCTTTTGATAACGACGGTTTTGTTTATTTTACTATTGGTGACAGAGGAAACCATCCTGAAAACCCACAAGATATCAAAAGAGATGGTGGAAAAGTATATCGTTTGCACGACGATGGAAAAATCCCAACCGATAATCCTTTTGTAGGTCAACAAGGAGCAAAAGAAGCAGTTTATTCTTTCGGTCACCGCAATCCGCAAGGAATGACAAAGCACCCTGTTTCCGGAAAAATATGGACTCACGAACACGGTCCAAAAGGCGGTGATGAAATTAATATTGTCAAAAAAGCGGCTAATTATGGTTGGCCGGTGATTACTTACGGAATCGATTATGATGGATCAACAATTTCAAATCTTACTGAAAAAGAGGGCATGGAGCAACCTATTTATTATTGGCTGCCATCCATTGCTCCAAGCGGAATGGTGTTTGTGGCCGGAGATCGTTATCCAACTTGGAAAGGACATTTGTTAGTTGGTTCTTTAGTTTTTCAATATTTGGAATTGGTTAAATTAGATGGCGAAAAAGTAATTGGTCGTCAAAAAGTAGCTACCGATATTGGTCGTTTACGTGATGTAAAACAAGGTCCTGACGGATATATTTATATGGCTGTGGAAGGAAAAGGAATCATCAAAATTGTACCAAAAGGATAATGAAAGGAATTTATTTCATGCTATTTTTCTCCTTTGGAAGTTTGATTTTTGCCGACGAAAATTCAGCTTATCATTTTATCAATCCATCAAACGATGAGTTGGTAAAAAGTATCAGTAGAGGAAAAGAAGTGTACGCTGATTTTTGTATGCAATGTCATTTAGGAAACGGAAAAGGAAGCGAAACCGTTCCTCCGTTAGCCGCTTCAGATTGGTTGGTAAATAAACGAAAAGAAAGTATTCACGCCGTAAAATACGGTCAATCCGGTCCGATAAAAGTGAATGGAAAAAGTTATAATGGCAGAATGTCTCCGATGGGTTTATCCGATGATGAAGTAGCCGATGTGATGAATTATATTATGAATTCTTGGGGAAATAAGCAATCAAAAATGGTGACGGTTTCAGAAGTGAAAGCAGTGAAAAAGTGAGTTGAGAAAAAGTATATTTTTTAATTATTGAAAATCTTACAGTTTAAAATTTTAAATAGAATAGTTATAAAAATGACAAGACTAATTAAGGTTTTTCGAAATATCTTTTTATCATTTTCATTGATAATTTTGATTTTTTATATTTTACTAACAAGTACTTGGAGACTTGATTTTACAAATAATGAAATTGAACCTTATGTAAAAGAAATTAAACAAGCCGATAATCTTCCAAGTTTATTTTATGAATTGTATAATATCGATACTAATAATTCCTTGGATAGCGGAACCTTTAAATATTTAACTAATTCTTTGAATTCCTCAAGTTCTCCGCCAGTCAGTATTTTGATTGCAAGAATGATGTATATTCCTAAAAGAATTAACAGAATTTCACCTAAAATATTAAAGTTTGAATTGTCATTAGCTACGAAAATTGAAAAGGAAACTTCATCAAAACAACAATTGAATTTTATGCTAAAAAGGACTGATTTTGTTAATGGACAAATAGGAGTCGAAAATGCTGCAAATTTCTATTTCAAGAAAGAACTGATTGAACTGAATCAAGAAGAAATTGCTACTTTAATTGTGATGACAAGAAATCCATCACTTTACAATCCTGCAAGAAGACCCAAAAAAATCCAAATTGAAGTAGAAAATCTATTAAGTAAATTATAATTATTTTTAATTCTTATTCTAATTAAATTGATAATTTAAACTCATCCCACCATAATAATTTCGAGGATTTCCAGGGTAAAAATACCTTGGAGCCACATTCCCAAAACCAACAGCATTAGGCAAAATACTCGCTGCATACTTTTCATCTAAACTATTTTGTATACCAAATTGAAGGTTTGCTTTTAAATTCTTCCAAAGTGAAAAAGTATAATTGGTGTTGATGTCCAACAATTGATAAGGTTGTGAAGAAAGCGAATTAGCATCATTCAAAAACATTTTTCCTACCGTTCGATACGATGTTGAAAAAGTGAATGATTTTGCCGTAAAATCCAAACCAAAATTCCATTGAAATTCCGGCACACTTGGCAATTGATTTCCGGAAAAATCGTTGTCATTATCAATAAAATCTACAAATTCAAAATGATTTAAACTTCCTGAAACATAGGAATTCAATTGAATTTTTTCGGTTGAAATTAATTTGCCATTAATCAAAAATTCAATTCCTTGATGAAGACTTTCTCCGGCATTAATCCCAATATATTGATCTTCGGCAACACGTCTTGCAACCAATAAATTTTTGATGGTTGTTGCATAAACATTCACTTCAGTATAAATTTTATTCTTCAAAAAGTTTCCTTTAAATCCAATTTCATAATTGATTCCTATTTCGGGTAAAATGTCAGGATTCAATTGACCTTCAGGAGTCAATGTTTCGGCAACAGTTGGATGCGAAAATCCTTTACTAACCGAAAAATAGAGATTTTTTCCTTTCGATAATTCATATGACAAACCAATTCTTGGCGATAAAATGGCATCAAAGGAATAATTTTCTTTCGTAGTTGAATTTGTATCAAATTCGTCTTTTTGAGTATATTTTGTTTGATTAAAAGCTAAGCCGGATTCTAAATTTACTTTGCTTGACAGTTGCATTTCCATTTGCCAAAAAAGATTGACATAATTTCTTTTCTGGCTTGCGTCACTAAATTTATTTCCTTGAATGCTTCCTTGATTGGGTTGAGTTTGGTATAAATTTTCATACAATGAAAAAGTATATTTTTCTCGCAATAATTCTGTTCCAACACTCATTTTTGTGGGTATAGAGAAAAGTTTATCGGTATAGTTTAATTTACTTCGAACACCAAAATTCACGATATTATCTTCTAAAATATCAAAAGGTCGCGGTTCATAAGCTTCTTTAAAGTTAGAAAATACAGTTGAATTCCAATTCCATTTTTCTGAAAATGTATAGTCATAACCAATTCCAAGAAGCAATTTATCATACGATTCATAACCTCGAGCTGCAGCCCAATTAGCCGCCGCAATTTCGGGAGAATTATCAAAATCAGTTTGGTTTATCGAACTCGGAATAAATGCTTTCAATCGAGTAGTAATTCCTATAAAATTCAGTTTTCCTTTTTCCGAAAGTTGATGTTTTCCAAATAAATTAATCGATTGTCGGTCATAACTGCTGTTTGCTCTAAAACCTTCGCTTTGCAAATTGCTGTAATTGGCATATAAATTTGTTTTGGAATTCGACATTTGACCTGAAAATGAATTCTTAAACAAACCAAAACTACCAACGGTTGTCGCCGATTTAACAAATGAATTTTTTTCTGAAGATTGATTCCCAAACAAATTAATTACACCGCCCAAACCCGCACCAAAACTGCTGGAATTAGGTCCTTTTATGATTTCAATCTTATTCAAAACACTTAAATCGATGTCTTCCAAAGTGGTTTCACCTTCTCCCGTGGATAGCGGAATTTCTTCAAAATAAGCTTTCACTCGGTTGGTGCTAAATTGCGAACGAGCTCCAATGCCACGAATCGTAATTCGATTCGTGTTTAATGTTCCTTGTTGCATATAAACTCCAGCTGTTTTGTTGAGAAGAGGAGTCAAAATCACACCATCTGTTTGATTGATTTCCTTGGCAGAAATTAGTGCAACCGACGAAGCCGCCTTTTGCAACGTGTTTTTTATCGGCGAACCAATCAAAATCACTTCAGAAAGAGCAGTCGTGTCTTTAATTGCTTGTGTTTTCCCTTCCAAAATCATCAGAAAAAGAAATCCGAAAAGTAATAATGAAGATGTTGATTTTCGCAAGGATTAAGTTTTACGGTTAAAATTAGCGTTTTCTTTCCACTAAGCCAAAGATGTTGCTGTCCTTAACTTTTTCTTTTCATTTTATCAGTCCAAATGATGTACTTTTGCCGTCGAAATTAAGAATTATGACTCTTCAAACATATACCAAAGAATTCAACTACAATATGCGATTGGCTTATCCCATCATCATTGGAATGTTGGGTCACACGGTCGTGGGTATTGTGGATAATGCGATGGTTGGTCAACTCGGACCAAAAGAACTAGCAGCTGTTTCGTTGGGAAATAGTTTTATTTTTATTGCGATGTCGTTGGGAATTGGTTTTTCTACCGCCATCACGCCAATTGTAGCTGAAGCTGATGGTGAAAACTCGATTGAAAAGGGTAGGAGTGCATTTCATAATGGTTTGTTTTTGTGTACATTATTAGGTGTGATTTTGTTTTTACTCATCTTTTTTGCCAAACCGGTAATTAGTTTTATGGGTCAGCCGGAAGAAGTGGTGAATTTAGCAAAACCGTATTTAGATATTGTGGCGTTTTCGCTCATTCCGTTAATTATGTTTCAGGCTTACAAGCAGTTTGCTGATGGAAAAAGCGAAACAAAATATTCGATGTGGGCAACCATTATCGGAAATATTGTGAACGTAATCATCAATTATTTTCTGATTTTTGGTATATGGATTTTCCCCGAAATGGGAATAGTAGGAGCAGCCATCGGAACGATAACCTCGCGAATTGTGATGCTTGCTTTTATGCATTATGTGATGGTAAAAAAACCAAAATTTCATCCCTATTTTGAAAAATTCAGTTGGGATGAAATTTCGAAATCGATGATTAAAAAAATTGTCAATTTAGGAACGCCATCAGCAATGCAAATGTTTTTTGAAGTGGCGTTGTTCACCGGAGCGATTTGGCTGAGTGGAATGATTGGTACAACGAGTCAGGCTGCGAATCAAATTGCGTTGAGTTTAGCCTCCTTGACGTTTATGTTTGCGATGGGATTGAGTGTGACGGCTATGATTCGAGTTGGAAATCAAAAAGGGTTACAAGATTATACGAAGTTAAGAGTGGTGGCCATTTCCATTTTTTTATTGGCTACGATTTTAGAAATTTTATTTGCATTAATTTTTGTCGTTTTCCATAAAGTTTTACCATTGCCATTTTTAGATTTGGAACAAGCAGTTTATTTGAAAGATAATTTAGAAGTTGTAGCGATAGCTTCCAATTTGTTATTGGTGGCGGCTTTATTTCAAATCTCAGATGGATTGCAAGTGGTAGTTTTAGGAGCTTTACGCGGATTACAAGATGTAAAAATTCCAATGTATATTACTTTCGTGGCTTATTGGATTATTGGTTTTCCGATTTCAATTTATTTAGGATTGTACACCGAACTTAAAGCAATTGGTATCTGGATTGGTTTGCTGGCCGGATTGACCGTAGCTGCACTTTTCTTGTTTTATCGATTTAACTTACTGACAAAAAAATTAATTAATCAACAAAATTTATAATGGAAATTAAACCAAAATTCGGATATGATAAACTTCTTTTTGGAATGAAGCAAAAAGATGTAGAAGCCATTTATGGCCAACCCAATCATTCTTTTATTGATGAAGAGGATAATATGGTTTTGATGTATAATTCTCTGAAAGCTCGCTTAACTTTTTATGCTGAGGAAGATTTTAAGTTAGGCTACATTATCGTTTCAAACCCAAAAGCGATTTTATTTGATGAAAAAATTATCGGTAAAAACGCAAATGAATCTAAAGAATATTTATCTAAAAAAGGATTAAAATCGTTTGAAGTGGAATCATTTGATTCTTTCTCAAATTTATTCAATGAAGATTTTTGGACGATTCTACAAACTGAATTTGATGAAGTGATCAAAGTTGAAATTGGAGCAATTATTAAAAATCAGGATGAATTTGACTGGAAGTTTTAAGAAAACTTTTTAAAAGTCTCTTAATGACTGATATTCATCAAATTAATTATTTAAATGAAATTATTATATAGAATTTTTGCACAATAATATTATTATGTGATAATAATTGGTGTGAGAAAAAAAGTATATTTGACTTGCAAATTAATTAATCATGAAAATATACTGTCTGACTATTTTTATTTTATTAGTACATCTTTCTTCGTATTGCCAATCAAGTAATAAAGAGATAATATTTGATACAAAATACTATGAGGCCAAAGACAGATGGGTTTTGTTTCCCAAAAAAGAAGTAGATAGTCTTTATCCAATTGGATTTGTGTATTTGGATTTACAAGCGGGATTTACTTTAAATTATGAAGGAACAATTCAGCTTAAAAATGACGGTTCTTTTAAAATAAATAAAATTGATGAAAATTATTCATCAAAAATAAGACTTGAGCCTTATAAAACGTCAAATGTTTATATTATTCCGAATGATAAACTCAAAGAAATTGGATTGCCAGAGATTCCTGATTGGCTCAAAATCTATCTGCCTTCAAATGATCAAAGCATAGAGACTTTAAAAGATTATGGCTTTCAATTTAATCACTTAGGGGCATGTGAGAAAGCTTTAACTTATCTGGAAAAAGCTTATAAAATGAATCCTCATTATGATGGTTTAGAGTTTGAACTAGCATATGCCTACAATCATTTAGGTCAATACGAAAAAGCGATTTTGGTTTTAGAAAAAGCAATTAATAATAACTCAAAAAACTATTTATTTTATAGAGAGTTAGGGCATTCATATGTATTTCAAAACAAAAATAATTTGGCTGAAAAAACGATTTTAGAAGGAATTAAAATGACTGAAAGTGATTTTGAAAAAAGTGAATTAGCCTTTAAGATGTCGCAAAGATATTTTCTAATTAAAAATAGAAAAAAATTTGATGAATGGACAACAATTACAAAACAATATACTGAACCTAACTCGCAACATGTTTTACAAATCGATTTAATGAATAGTAAGTGGGAAGTTCGCAGAGAATAAAAAAAACCCGCTAAAAGCGGGTTTCACTAAATTATCTATTGACTAAGAATTACACATGCAAAGCTCTATCATCCGTAGCCGCCAAAGCTGCTTCTTTAACCGCTTCTGCAAATGTTGGGTGAGCATGGCTCATTCTCGAAATATCTTCGGCACTGGCTCTAAATTCCATTGCTGTTACAGCTTCTGCAATTAAGTCGGCACAACGCGGACCAATCATGTGAACACCTAACACTTCATCGGTTTTGGCATCGGCTAAGATTTTTACAAAACCGTCTGTGTCGCCACCCGCTCTTGCTCTTCCCAATGCTTTGAATGGGAAACTTCCTGACTTGAAAGCAACGCCTTCTTCTTTTAATTGCTCTTCAGTTTTTCCAACAGCGGCAACTTCCGGCCATGTATACACTACACCCGGAATCAAATTATAATCGATATGCGGTTTTTGTCCGGCTAAAATTTCGGCAACCATAACACCTTCTTCTTCTGCTTTATGAGCTAACATCGCTCCTCGAACCACATCGCCAATAGCATAAATATTTGAAGCGGATGTTTGCAAATGATCGTTCACTTCAATCTGACCTCTATCGGTAACTTTTACACCTGCTTTGTCGGCATTCAAACCATCGGTATAAGGTCTTCTTCCCACAGAAACTAAACAATAATCACCTTCTAAAGATAAAATTTCTCCTTTTGGTGTTTCAGCTTCCACAGTAACGGCTTTCCCTTTTCGGTTAACCGATTTTACTTTGTGAGAAGTATAAAATTTCATGCCTTGTTTTTTCAACACTTTGGTCAATTCTTTCGATAACGAAGCATCCATTCCGGGAATAATTCTGTCCATAAATTCCACCACAGAAACTTGTGCTCCTAAACGAAGGTACACTTGCCCTAATTCAATTCCAATTACTCCACCGCCAATAATGACTAAATGTTTTGGAACTTCTTTTAATTTCAATGCTTCGGTAGAAGTGATTACGCGTTCTTTATCTAATGCTATGAATGGCAAATTTGATGGTTTTGAACCCGTTGCGATAATCGAATACTTTGCTTCAATCGTTTCAGAAGAACCATCATTTTTGGTTACTTTCACGTGAGTAGCATCTTCAAAGGAACCAATTCCTTCAAAAACCGTGATTTTATTTTTATCCATCAAAAACTTGATTCCTCCTGTAGTTTGATCCACTACAGCTTGTTTTCGACCTATCATTTTTTCAAGGTTAAGTTTCACTTTTCCAACCTCAATACCGTGCTCTTCAAAATGAGCTACTGCATCGTGGTAATGATGAGAAGAAGAAAGCAATGCTTTAGAAGGAATACAGCCGACATTTAGGCAAGTTCCGCCTAAAACCGAATATTTTTCAATAATAGCTGTTCTAAATCCTAATTGTGCACAACGGATGGCTGCAACATATCCGCCTGGTCCTGAACCGATAATGGCCACATCAAATTGACTCATATATTTTTATTTAGTAGTTGAAAATCAGTTAAACGATTGCAAAATTACGAAAGTTTTAGAGGACTTTAATGCATTAACTTATTAAACTTTAGCTAATTTATTATAGATTAATCGACAACATGTCAATGCTTTGAAAATCAATAATTAACAAAGAAAACGTTTTCGTAGATTTATAGGGAAAGTGATATTTATCAGGTTTATTTTGAGTGATAAATCGGAAATTTGATACATAGATAAATGAAATTACAATCTTTAAATATCCATCATTATGAAAAACATTAAAGTCATTCGAGAATTACATGATTTAGGCATCACGGGCTATCATGAAGTGGTTTATAATCCTTCTTACGAAGAATTGTTTCAAGCCGAAACTTCTCACATGAGAAAAGGTTATGAAAAAGGTGCTCTAACCGATACTGGAGCAGTGGCTGTGAAAACTGGTATTTTTACCGGACGCTCTCCTAAAGACAGATATATCGTTAAAGATGAAATTACAAAAGACACCATTTATTGGGATGATAAAGTAAACTTTCCTACCACACAAGCAGTTTATAGTGAATTAAAATCATTGGTTTTAAAACAACTTTCTACATCCAAAAAATTATATGTTGTAGATGCGTTTTGCGGAACCAATCCTGACACTCGATTAAAAGTTCGTTTTGTAATGGAAGTCGCGTGGCAAGCTCATTTTGTAACCAATATGTTTATTCGCCCATCTATTTATGAATTAGAAAACTTTGGCGAACCCGATTTTATTGTGATGAATGGTTCAAAAACCACCAATCCAAATTGGAAGGAACACGGCTTAAATTCTGAGAATTTCATCGTTTTCAACTTAACAGAAAAAATTCAAATTATTGGCGGAACTTGGTACGGTGGCGAAATGAAAAAAGGAATGTTTGCCATGATGAACTATTATCTTCCATTAAAAGGAATGGCATCTATGCATTGTTCTGCTAATGTTGGTGAAGAAGGTGATGTTGCCGTTTTCTTCGGATTATCCGGAACAGGTAAAACCACATTGTCTGCTGATCCAAAACGTTATCTAATTGGTGATGATGAACACGGTTGGGATAATAATGGAGTTTTTAACTATGAAGGAGGATGCTATGCCAAAGTAATCGATTTATCCGAAGAAAACGAACCTGATATTTGGAGAGCGATTAAACGAGATGCTTTGTTAGAAAATGTGGTTGTGAATGAGTACGGCGAAGTGGATTATTACGATCATTCCATCACCGAAAATTCAAGAGTTTCTTATCCAATTTATCATATCAACAAAATCGTTCTTCCTTCTAAAGCCGGTCACGCTAAGAAAATTATTTATTTGTCTGCCGATGCATTTGGGGTGTTGCCTCCGGTTTCTATCTTAGACGACGACCAAGCTCAATACCACTTCTTGTGCGGTTACACATCAAAATTAGCCGGAACAGAAAGAGGAATTACAGAACCACAACCCTCATTTTCTCCTGCATTTGGTGAAGCGTTTTTAACCTTACATCCAACAATGTATTCTAAAACATTAATTGGAAAAATGAAAGAACACGGAGCAAAAGCCTACTTGGTGAATACTGGTTGGAACGGAACCGGAAAACGAATTTCTTTGAAAAATACCCGTGCTATCATTGATGCAATCATTAGTGGAGAAATTGATCAAATGGAAACCAAACACATTCCGTTCTTGAATTTAACTGTTCCGGTTGAATTACCGAATGTTGACAAAGGTATTTTAGACCCAAGAGATACTTATAAAACGGAGGAAGAATGGGAAGTGAAAGCCAAAGATTTAGCTGCTCGATACATCAAAAACTTTGAACAATATACTAACACAGAGGAAGGTAAAAAACTAGTTTATGCCGGTCCTACTTTAGAAAATGTGTTAGCATAACTCTAACCATAAGTACCATTGTTTTTCTCAAAACCCAACGGATTTTTTTCTGTTGGGTTTTGAATTTTTAACGATTAATTTCCAATGAACTGATAATTAATACTACCTTTGCTGGCTATTTTATAGAAATGAGATTACATAGAAATTTAGTTTACACCACCATCGATTCGTTGAATGCCATTTTTAACGAAGGCGAATACGCAGACAAAGTGGTGGCAAGAGCTTTAAAAAAGGACAAACGTTGGGGAAGTTCTGACAGAAAGTTTGTTGCAGAAACCATCTACGAAATTGTGAGATGGAAGCGTTTATACGCCGAAATTGCAGAAGTAAAAGAACCATACGATCGTGATGATTTATGGCGAATGTTTGCAACTTGGGCTGTTCTTCGTGGCTATACTATTCCGGATTGGAGACAATTGGAAGGAACTCCACAACGCAAAATTAAAGGTCGTTTTGACGAATTATCAAAAATTAGAAAATACCGTGAATCGATTCCCGATTGGATGGATGAATTGGGTGTTAAAGAATTAGGCGAAGAACTTTGGTCTAAAGAAATTGCTGCCCAAAACCAGCAAGCTCAAGTGATTCTACGCGTAAATACATTAAAAACAACCAGACAAAAATTGCACGCTATTTTGATGGATTTAAACATCGAAACAGAATTTTTAAAAGATCAACCCGATGCTTTGGTTTTAAAAGAAAGAGCAAATGTTTTTTTAACCGATGCATTTAAAGATGGTTTTTTTGAAGTGCAAGATGCCAATTCACAGTTAGTTGCCGCGTTTTTAGATGTAAAGCCCGGAATGAAAGTGGTTGATACGTGTGCAGGTGCCGGTGGAAAAACATTGCACATGGCTTCGTTGATGGAAAACAAAGGTTTGTTGATTGCGATGGATTTATATGAAAGTAAATTAAAGCAATTGAAACTTCGTGCCAAACGAAATGGTGCTTTCAATATCGAATATCGCATTATTGATTCTACGAAAGTCATCAAAAAATTGTATGACAAAGCAGATCGCGTTTTAATTGATGCTCCTTGCAGTGGTTTAGGTGTTTTAAAAAGAAATCCGGATAGCAAATGGAAATTACAACCTGAATTTATCGATAATATCCGAAAAGTGCAAGCTGAAGTTTTAGAAAATTATTCCAGAATTGTAAAACCCGGCGGAAAGTTAGTTTATGCTACTTGTTCTATCTTACCCTCTGAAAATCAGGAACAAGTTAAGCATTTCTTAACAACAGAAAACGGTAAAAACTTTACCTTTGTACAAGATAAAAAAATTCTAGCCTCAGAATCTGGTTTTGATGGGTTTTATATGGCCTTATTAGAACGAAAATTATAATTATTATGAAATTTAAAATTACCTTTTTATTTATTTTTTTAACAGTAGTTGCATTTGCTCAACCTCCAGCGGGTTATTACAATACGGCAACTGGAACAGGTTTTACTTTAAAGACACAACTCTATAATATCATCAAAGATCATAACGATCAAGGATATAATCAGATTGATAATTTTTTTCCAATTGCAGATATTGATAATTATTATGAAAATGATAATACCATTTTGGATGTCTATTCGGAAAACCCGAATGGTTCGGATCCATATAATTTCTTTGTATCTGATGCTTGTGGAAATTACAGTGGTGAAGGCGATTGTTATAATAAAGAACACATTATTCCACAATCTGTTTTTAGTTCAAACACTCCAATGCGAGGTGATGCACATCATTTATTGCCAACCGATGGTAGAGTGAATGGTTTTAGAGGAAGTTATCCTTTTGGAATTGTTGGTTCTAATTTAATTTCGCAATCAGGTATTTCCAATCCTACTCAAAATGGTTCTAAAGCAGGAAATAACATTAACACAGGAATTGCAACCGGTTTTTCAGGAGTAGTTTTTGAACCTATTGATGAATTTAAAGGAGATATTGCCAGAATTCATTTTTACTTTGCCACTCGATATGAAAATTTAGTTTCAAATTGGTCCTCTTATTCAATGTTTGACGGTAGTTCTAATAAGGTGATTGCTGATCCTTTTTTAGACATTCTTTATTCATGGCATATAAATGATCCTGTTTCTCAAAAGGAAATTGATAGAAATAACGAAATTTATCAATATCAAGGAAATAGAAATCCATTTATTGATAATCCGCAATGGGTTCAGGTTATATGGGGAAATTCACTTTCTGTGCCTGTTAGAGATACTCTTTTTAATTTTGCAGTTTATCCAAATCCGTCAAATTCTAATCGAATTCACATTGAATCAGATTCTATTTTAGAAGAAATTCAATTGATTACAATTAATGGACAAGTGATGCAACAAATTCAAAATCCATCTCAACAGAATAATACCTATACGATTGAAAATTTATCCTCTGGATTTTATTTCTTAAAAATCACCGCCGAAAATCAATCAGTCACTAAAAAAGTTATTATAAACTAATTGTTGAATTATAGTTTAAAGCAAAAACTCCAAAGAAATTTGGAGTTTTTTTTATAAAAAAAACCACGCTTTTTCAAACGTGGCCTTTAATCAACAACTAAACTAAAAATTTTTAGAAACAGTAACTGTTTTCAGCTACTAATTTCGTGGTAATCGTTTCTCTTAAGCCAACAATGTTTGGCATGTTGGTGTATTTTGTAAAGCGACGTAATCCCATCAACATCATACGTTGTTCATCGCCCTCGGCAAACGAAATGATGCTTTCTTTTCCTTTTTGTGCCACTACATCAACGGCTTTGTATAAATATAATTTTGCCATCGCAATTTGCTCTTTCGCTTTGTCTTCGCCTACTTTTTTGGCTAATTTTTCAGTTCGTAAAACAGTACTTTCGGCAACATAAATTTCGATTAACATATCAGCTGCAGCCATCAATAATTGTTGGTGAGCATCCAAATCCATTCCGTATTTTTGAACGGCAGCTCCTGCAACCATTAAGAAGGCTTTTTTCAATTTGCCAACCATTTCTTTTTCTTCCGAAAATAATTCTGAATAATCCGGTGTGTCAAACGATGGAATTCCCATTAATTCTTCCTGCACTTTCATCGCAGGACCTAAAAGATCTACGTGACCTTTCATTGCTTTTTTAATCAGCATTCCAACCGAAAGCATACGGTTAATTTCGTTTGTACCTTCGTAAATTCGGGCAATTCGAGCATCTCTCCATGCACTTTCCATCGGTGTGTCTTCGGAGAATCCCATCCCGCCATATATTTGAATTCCTTCATCGGCACAATTTTGAACATCTTCAGAAACAGCTACTTTTAAAATCGAACATTCGATAGCGAATTCTTCTACACCTTTTAATTCGGCTTCCTGATGCGTTGCACCTTCAGCTTCACGGATTTTAATTCTGTTTTCGATATCTTTTGCTGCACGATAGGTAGCACTTTCTCCCGCATAAGCAGAAGTTGCCATTTCAGCTAATTTATAACGAATAGCTCCAAATTGAGCGATTGGTGTATTAAACTGAATTCTTTCATTTGCATAATTAATTGCATTTGAAGTCACACGACGTTGAGCATCTAAACAAGCGGCTGCCAATTTGATTCTACCTACGTTTAATGCATTCATGGCAATTTTGAAACCTTCGCCACGAGCAGCCAACATATTTTCAACAGGAACTTTGGTGTCCGAAAAGAAAACTTGACGAGTCGAAGAGGCACGAATACCTAATTTATGCTCTTCTTCGTTCATCGTGATTCCGTTAGATGGATCATTTTCTACAATGAAACCGGTTATATTTTTATCATCTTCAATTCTTGCAAAAACGATGAATACAGAACAAAATCCGGCATTTGAAATCCACATTTTTTGTCCGGTTATTTTGTAATGTGTTCCGTCTTCGGATAAAACAGCTTTTGTTTTTCCTGAATTCGCATCAGAACCTGCACCTGGTTCAGTTAAACAATAGGCTCCAAACCATTCACCTGAGGCTAATTTTGGGACGTATTTTTTCTTTTGTTCTTCTGTTCCATATAACGTAATTGGCATTGTTCCAATTCCGGTATGAGCACCAAAAGCAGTTGAAAATGAACCGGTTGCACCCGAAATGTAATCGCATACTAAACAGGTGTCAACGAATCCCATTCCCATTCCGCCGTAAGCTTCAGGAACGGCAACGCTTAAAAAGCCCATTTCTCCGGCTTTTCGCATTACTTCTTCGGTAAATGCATAATCTTTCTTTTCAAATCGGTCTTTGTTTGGCCAAATTTCTTTGTCAACAAATTCTTTTACCGAATCACGCATCATAATTTGCTCTTCTGAGAAATCTTCGGGTGTGAATACGTTTTCACATTTGGTTTCTTTTACCAAAAACTGACCACCTCTTGTTATATCTTCCATATCAGACCCCTAATCCGCCTTGGCGGAGAATTCCTACTAGGGGTAAGTAGGTTTTTTATATGTTAGTTACTAATTTTTTTACAGTTTTTCAGTTCCCCTTTGGGGTTTAGGGGGCTTATAATAATTCAAAAACCCCTGCTGAACCTTGCCCAGTTCCCACACACATACTCACAATTCCATATTTACTTCCTCTTAAACGCATCTCATCAAACAATTGAACAGATAATTTTGCACCAGTACAACCAAGTGGATGACCTAACGCAATTGCTCCTCCGTTCACATTCACGATATCAGGATTTAATTCTAATTCACGAACAACGGCTAAGGATTGTGACGCAAAAGCTTCATTTAATTCGATTAAGTCGATGTCATTTAATGTCAAACCTGCTTGTTTTAATGCTTTCGGAATAGCTTTTACCGGACCTATTCCCATAATTCTTGGTTCAACACCGGCTGATGCAAAATTGACTAATCTGGCGATTGGTTTTATTCCTAATTCGTTTACTAATTCTTCGCTCATAATTAATACGAAAGCGGCACCATCACTCATTTGCGATGAATTTCCGGCAGTTACAGAACCATCTGCAGCAAATACCGGTTTTAATTTTGATAAGGCTGATACGTTTGTATCGGCTCTTGGACCTTCGTCTTTTTTTACGACATAGGATTTTGTTTCTTTTTTACCATTTTCGTTGATGAATGTTTGTTCAACCGTGATTGGTACGATTTGTTTGTCAAATTTTCCTTCTGCTTGAGCTTTTAAAGCTTTTTGATGTGAATGAAAAGCAAATTCATCTTGGTCTTCGCGAGACACGTTGAATTGTTTTGCAACGGCTTCGGCGGTTAGACCCATTCCCCAATAATAATCCTCATTACCGGATGCGGCAACGGCATAATCGGGAGTTGGTTTGTATCCACCCATCGGAATAAAACTCATACTTTCTGCACCACCTGCGATGATACAATCGGCCATACCGGATTGAATTTTAGCGGTTGCAATTCCAATCGTTTCTAAACCGGAAGCACAATAACGATTGACGGTTACACCCGGAACATCGGTTACCTTTAATCCCATTAAGGATATTAATCGACCTACGTTTAGACCTTGTTCGGCTTCGGGCATTGCGTTTCCAACCATAACATCGTCGATGCGTTTTTTGTCGAAGTCGGGAAATTGAGCCATTAAATGTTCAATTGTTTCGGCTGCTAATTCGTCTGGACGTTTGAAACGGAAAACCCCTTTAGGTGCTTTACCAACTGCAGTACGAAATCCTGATACTATATATGCTGTTTTCATTTTATTTATTTTTTTTGAACACGGATTTATAAAATTTTAAAAATTTCTATAATTTTTTAAATCTGTGTTCCATCATTTATGATTAGTTACGTAATGGCTTTCCTTTGGTTAGCATAAATTGAATACGCTCCAACGTTTTTCTTTCAGTACAAAGTGATAAAAATGCTTCGCGTTCAAGATCTAAAAGATACTGCTCACTCACCAACGTGGGTTCTGATAAATCACCTCCAGCCATCACATACGCTAATTTGTTAGCAATTTTTCTATCGTGTTCCGAAATGTATTTTCCGGCTTGCATTTGGTCTGTTCCCACTAAAAACATTCCCAATGCTTGTTTTCCTAACACTTTAATGTCTTTGCGTTGAACCGGTTGTGTGTAACCTTGCTCTGCCATTTGTAAAGCGACTTGTTTCGCAACCGCAATTTGACGATCACGATTTACAACTACAATATCTTTTCCTTTTTGGAGAATACCTAAATCAAAAGCTTCATAAGCAGAAGTTGCTACTTTAGCCATACCGATGGTTAAGAAATATTCTTGTAAAACATTTAATTCCACATCATTTTTTCGGAATAAATCGGAGGCACGAACGGTCATTTCTTTTGAACCACCACCACCGGGAATTACACCTACACCAAATTCAACTAAACCAATGTAGGTTTCTGCAGCAGCAACGACTCGGTCGGCGTGCATACTCATTTCGCAACCACCACCAAGTGTCATACCGTGTGGAGCAACAATAACCGGAATAGAGGAGTAGCGACAACGCATCATCGTGTCTTGGAACATTTTGATGGCCATATTCAATTCGTCATATTCTTGTTCAACTGCCATCATAAAAATCATTCCGATGTTAGCACCTACAGAGAAATTAGCTCCTTGGTTTCCAATCACTAATCCGTTGTATTCTTTTTCAGCTAAATCGATGGCTTTGTTGATGCCTTGTAAAACACCGCCACCAATTGTATTCATTTTTGAATGGAATTCTAAGTTTAAAATTCCATCACCTAAATGGTGAATCGTAGCATCGGAATTACCCCAAACTTTATGACTTTCTCTAATGTTATTTAAGATGATAAACGCATCCTGACCCGGAATTTTTTCTTGTGTTTTGGTTGGAATATTATAAAAATAAGTCGCTCCATTTTTCACGGTATAGAAAGAAGCGTTTTCAGATTTCACCATTTCTGTGACCCAAGCTGCCGGTTGATAACCTTCGGCACGCATCATTTCAATTCCTTTGGCAACTCCGATGCTATCCCAAATCTCGAATGGACCATTTTCCCAACCGAAACCGGCTTTCATCGCATCATCAATTTTGTATAATTCGTCTGAAATTTCAGGAATTCTATTGGAACAATACGCAAACATAGCAGCAAAATTCTTTCTGTAAAAATCACCGGCTTTGTCTTTTCCTTTTACTAAAACACGAAAACGATCAATTGGTTTATCAATCGTTTTGGTTAATTCTAACGTAGCGAATAATGCTTTTTTAGCCGCTCTATATTCTAAAGTATCTAGATCTAATGATAAAATTTCTTTTCCTTCTTTTTTGTAAAATCCTTGTCCGGTTTTGCTTCCCAACCATTTGTTTTCCATCATTTTGTCAATGAAAGAAGGTAATTTGAATAAATCGTGGGCTTCGTCATTCGGACAGTTTTGGTGAATTCCGTTTGCCACGTGAACTAAGGTATCCAATCCCACCACATCAACGGTTCTAAACGTAGCTGATTTTGGTCGACCAATTACCGGACCGGTTAATTTATCTACTTCTTCAACAGTTAACCCCATCTCTTTCACTTGGTGAAACAAACTCATGATGCCGAAAATTCCAATTCGATTACCAATAAAAGCCGGAGTATCTTTGGCTACGACCGATGTTTTTCCTAAAAATTGTGAACCATAATTAGTTAAGAAATCTAAAACGGATTGACTTGTTTTTGGTCCCGGAATGATTTCAAACAATTTCAAATAACGAGCCGGGTTGAAGAAGTGCGTTCCACAAAAATGTGCTTGAAAATCTTCAGTTCTGCCTTCGCTCATAAATTGAATCGGAATTCCGGATGTGTTGGAAGTGACTAATGTTCCAACTTTTCTATATTTATCAACTTGTTCGAAAACCAGTTTTTTGATATCTAATCTTTCCACAACCACTTCGATAATCCAATCTACCGAACCGATTTTTGGCATATCATCTGTGGTGTTTCCGGTTGTAATTCGGTTGGCAAATTTCTGACTGTAAATCGGAGAGGGGTTCGATTTTAATGCATTTGCCAAACTTTCATTCACAATGCGATTGCGAACTGCTTTGCTTTCTAAGGTAAGATTTTTCTTTTCTTCAGCTTCGGTTAAAGCATTTGGAATGATGTCCAACAAAAGTACTTCGACACCGATGTTTGCAAAATGACAGGCAATACCGGAACCCATAATTCCGGAACCGATGACAGCCACTTTTTTGATAGTTCTTTTCATTTTTTATTTCTTATTGCGGTATCGAGTTACGAGTTTCGGGTAACGAGTTTCCGCTGGTTCTATTTGTTACTTCTTTTACAACAGTTTGGAAATTATAAAAATCTAAACGCCACTGTCTTTTTTCTTTTCTCTTTCTTCTATTTTCTTTCTAAAAAATCTTCTTTTCATTAATCAACTCCGTAATCACATCAGCGACTTCGATAAAATTTTGCAATTTTTCGTCGGATACGTTTTGACGAATGACTTCATTAAATTTCAGTACGGTATTTCGGGATAATTCTCTTTTTTCTTTTCCTAAGTCGGTAAGGTAGATTAAAACACCACGACCATCATCGGGATTTTTCTTGCGAATGATTAAACCCTTTTCCTCTAATGTTTTCAAAGTTCTAGTTAAGCTCGTGGCTTCCATTCCCATTCTATTGCTGATGTAGGAGGATGGCGTTCCTTCTTCTTTATCAATGCTAAGCAATGCAAATCCGATAGCCATTGAACCATCAAATTTAGAAGCTTCTTCGTTGTACATTCTGGCAACGGATTGCCATGTGGCTCGAAGAATATAATCTATTGTTTTATCTTTCATATTTTACGCAAACGATTTCAAAGATAATAAAAATTTATTATGCACGCATAGTAAATTTTAAAATTTAACATTTTTTAGTTTGATATGAATTAGATTGGTAAAATTCGATTACTGTAAACTATTTAAAATAAAAAGACGGATATTAGTCCGCCTTTACATAGTTTTTGTTAAATGTTTGAATTATTTATTCAAAGTAAATTCCGCAGAAATAGCCGTATTCAATAGTTTTGAAATCGGACAATTTTTTTCAGCATCCTTTACCAATTCGGCAAATTTGTCTTCAGAAATTCCGTCAACAGTAGCAGTAAGGGTAAGATGTGATTTAGTTATCGCTCCGTCTTCAAACGTAATATGGCATTTTGTTTCTAATTCGGTTGGTACAAAACCTGCTTCTCCTAAATTGAAACTAAGTTTCATTGTAAAACACCCTGCGTGTGAAGCAGCGATTAATTCTTCTGGATTGGTTCCGATTCCTTCTTCAAAACGGGAGCCAAATGAATATTGTGTTTTATTTAAAACGGTACTTTGTGTGGTTAAATTTCCTTTTCCTTCTTTTCCTGAACCGTTCCAAACGGCTGTTGCATGTCTTTTCATAGTTGTTGATTTAAGTTTTGTCTAAATTACGAAAAGTATGTCAGTTGGCTTGTTATTATTGTGTTAAGTGTTTTTAAAAAATAAAAAAGCTCTCGGATAGGAGAGCTTTTGAATTATGAATTATAAATTTTTTCGTAAAGGTGTTTGTATTTTTCTTTAACAATTTTCCGTTTTAGTTTCATAGTCGGCGTTAAATGACCACCTTCTATTGACCAAACATCCGGAGTTAATTCGAAACGTTTGATTTTCTCCCAATTTCCGAATTTTTCGTTTGCATGATCAACTTCTTCTTGAAAACGCTCAATTACTTTTGGGTTATTTACTAAATCATCATTAGAATCTGAAACAGTTACCTGATGTCTTTTTGCCCATTCTCGAACAAAATCAAAATTAGGCTGAATAAAAGCTCCCGGCATTTTTTCGCCATCGCCAATCACCATTACTTGTTCTATAAAGAAAGATTGTTTAAGTCTATTTTCAATTAATTGCGGTGCAATATATTTCCCTCCGGACGTTTTAAACATTTCTTTTTTGCGGTCGGTAATGCGAAGAAACCCATCACTATCAAACTCACCAATATCACCGGTGTGAAAATAGCCATCTTTAATTACTTCATTTGTAAGCGTTTCGTCTTTATAGTAACCCATCATGACATTAGGACCTTTACAAAGTAATTCTCCGTCTTCGGCAATTTTTACTTCTACATTTTTAATTAATTTTCCAACTGTACCAATACGGAATAAGCCATTTCGCATGTCGTTTACAGAAATTACAGGAGAAGTTTCGGTTAAACCATAACCTTCCATAACCGGAATTCCGGCAGCGGCAAAAACTCTGGCTAATCGCGGTTGAAGAGCAGCACTTCCGGAAACCATCACATCTAAATTGCCGCCTAAAGCTTCTTTCCATTTGCTGAAAATCAATTTGCGAGCAATCCCTAATTGTTTTTCATAGAGCCAGCCATTTTGTTTGTATGGTTTATATCGCAAACCTAAATTAATTGCCCAGAAGAAAAGTGTTTTTTTGATTCCGGTTAATTCAGCTCCTTTGGCGTAAATTTTATCATATACTTTTTCCAATAAACGTGGAACAACTGTCATCACATTGGGATGAACTTCTTTTAAATTATCGGTCAATTTTTCGATACTTTCGGCAAAATAAATCGAAACTGAATAATATTGATAAATGTATAAAATCAAACGTTCAAAAATATGGCAAACCGGCAAGAAACTCAAAGCTTTGCTTGTTCCTTCTGCAAACGGAATTCTCGGAGCACTATCCAACACATTTGAAACTATATTATTGTGAGAAAGCATAACGCCTTTTGGTCTTCCTGTGGTTCCGGATGTGTAAATGATTGTGGCTAATTCTTCCGGCTTTACATTGTTTTTTCGGTCTTCTACCACATCTTGATTGGATGTGTTAGAACCTAATTCTAACAATTCTTTCCAATTTTTACAACCTGAAATTTCATCAAAAGAATAAATATCTTTTAAAGTTGGAACATTATTCCTAATTGCGATTAATTTATCATAAACTACTTGGTCAGAAACAATGCAATAATTTGATTCAGAGTGATTTAGAATATATTCATAATCTTCTGCTGCAATTGTTGGATAAATCGGAACCGTTTGTGCTCCCACTTGAAGTGAGCCAATATCCATAATATTCCATTCCGTTCTATTGTTTGAAGAAATGATGGCGATTTTATCATTTTTTTGAACACCTAAATGAATGAATGCTCTTGAAATTGCATTGGCTTTGTCAACATATTCTTGCGTAGAAGTTTTCACCCATTCGCCATTGTATTTAGTAACCAAGCAATCAGGAACATTATTTTTCGCAAGTTGATAGTACGGAAAATCAAAAAGTCGGGTTATTTGAATCATCTTTTAAAAGAATTTGATGCAAATTAGAGAAAAAACAATCATTTTCAAATCATTTTAATAAAAAAAGGAGCTGAAATTTGTCAACTCCTTGATTTATATGAAATAAACGAAGTTTAGAGTTATATTATTTTTAGAAATTTAATTGTTTTTTGCAGTTTTAATACTCCTGATTTTGTAGGTTCTAGTTTTATATAAATTCTCAGCAACAATGAGATGAGCCAAAGCATCTTTAGATAATTCAATGTCTAATTTCGCTGGTTTAAGAATACTATCATTTATCACCTTAAATTGTAAAGGTTTAGATTTGGGTTGTAAAATAATAATGTCATCTTCAACTCGAAAAGCAAAATTATCATGAAATTGCATAATACTTCTTCCTTTTGTTTCAGAATTTATTTCGAAAATACTTCTCCCAATCATGGGCGTTTCCACTTTTACACCACTGTAACTTAATAGAGTTGGTGCAATATCTATTTGGCTTGATTGTAAGTTAAACGCTATTCCTTTTGGAACATTTGGACCAATGATTAAGGCCGGAATTCTGAATTTTTTTATAGGAACTAAATTTTTACCATATGTTCTGGTATTATGATCAGCGATTATCACAAAAATTGTGTTTTTATAATAGGCTTCATTTTTGGCTAATTCAAAAAACTTTCCGATACTAAAATCAGCATATTTGATGGCATTATTAACCGTATTTTTATTTTTTTCGTAGGGTTTTATTCTTCCGTCAGGATATTCAAAAGGTTCATGATTTGATGTTGAAAAAAGCAATGAAAAAAAAGGTTTTCCGTCTAACGATTTAAAATATTGATTTGCTTTTACAACCAAATCTTCATCACAATATCCCCAAGTTCCTTTTAAAGCATATTTTTGATTGTCTTTATCAAAATCTGTTTCATCAATTATGTTTTGAAATCCGTTTCCGTTAAAAAATGAAGCCATGTTATCAAAATTTGCCATTCCTCCATAAATAAAACTGGTATCATATCCCTCATTTTTATAGACTGAGGCAATTGTGAAAAAGTTTTCTTGCGAATTACTTAGTTTAACTACACTTTCGGCTGAAGAAGGAAGAAAACCAGAAATCACTGCTTCTATACCTCGAACACTTCTCGTTCCTGTACAATATAAATTAGTAAAAAGTAATCCTTCTTTCGTAAGTTTATCAAATTCAGGTGTTAAGGGTAATCCACCCAAAGAACCTACAAATTCTGCTCCTAAGCTTTCTTCTAAAATAATAACAACATTATATTTTTTGTTGGAAATGCTATCTGATTTATTTTTATGTAGAAAAGGAATACTTTCAAACGTGAATCCACTTTCTTTTGTTGTCATGTATTTTTTAACCCGAGCATTGGCCTCCTGGATATTCATTTTTCCATATAAATCTGAAATATCAGTTTCATTTTTAATTGAATAAATTGCATATCCTAGTGTATATAAGGAATTCAATCCTAACGAATTAGTCATTTGATCTGTTGAAAAAATTGCATTACTCGCATTTATAGGTCGTTTTGAAGTTAAGCTTGACCGTGCACCAAAAATCAATAAAAACAAAAAAATGGGCATCAAGAGTAATCTTATCGAGAGAGAATTTGAATGAACTGTAAAAAGTTGTTTGCTCTTTTTAATTCCAAAGTAAACACTTATTATCAAGATAATTATAGTAATGATAATTGATGGTAAATAGCTTTTAACGAGAGTTCCAATTACTTCTTTGGGATAAATTAGATAATCAATATAAATTCTATTTGGTCTTGTATCATATTGATTTATAAAATTAGCAGAAGTTATTTCGGTTAATAAAATAAGAAACAAGAAAAATAGAAAATAAAAAGAGATTGGTTTTTGAACATATTTTAGAAATTTATCAGGAATAAATGTCATTACCACAAAAGGCAAAAATGAAATATAGCTTAAAAGAATAATATCAAAACGTAATCCTATTGGAAAAATAGTCCAATAGTTTTCGGTTTCTATTACTCTGTCTATGAAATAAATGAATAAAAAAAATCTGCTTAGCGATGTAATCAAAATCCCTAAGCAGAAAAATATTATGATAGGTTTTAAAAAGTATAAATTTTTCATTTGATATTTTACGGAAGTCAAATGTACTCTCGTAAAAACACAAATTGATTAAAATTAGCTTAACAGTAGCTTAATCTTTTATTAACGTTTTTCCAACCATTTTCTAGCATTCACAAAAGCTTCTAACCAAGGTGAAACTTCATCGTTTCTGTCTTTTGGATAATGAGCCCAATTCCAAGGGAAAGTCGAACGTTCAATGTGTGGCATCATCACCAAATGACGACCGGTTTTGTCGCATAGCATCGCCGTGTTGAAATCGGAACCATTTGGATTGGCAGGATAATTTTCGTAACCGTATTTGGCTACAATTTGATACTGACTTTCTTCATACGGCAATTTGAATTTTCCTTCGCCGTGTGAAACCCAAACGCCTAACGTAGTTCCGGCTAATGATTTTAACATAACCGAATTGTTTTCCTGAACTTTCACAGAAGTAAAAATACTTTCGTGTTTCTGACTGTCGTTATGATGCATTTTTCCGTGAATTTCGTGTTCCGGATTGATGACTTCCAATTCCATAAACAACTGACAACCATTACAAATTCCGACAGACAACGTATCTTCTCGTTTGAAGAAATTATCCAACGCTGTTTTTGCTTTTTCATTGTATAAAAAGGCTCCGGCCCAACCTTTGGCAGAACCTAATACATCTGAATTTGAAAATCCGCCCACAGCACCAATAAATTGAATGTCTTCCAATGTTTCACGGCCCGAAATTAAGTCGGTCATATGCACATCTTTTACATCAAATCCGGCTAAATACATTGCGTTTGCCATTTCGCGTTCAGAATTACTTCCTTTTTCACGAATGATAGCTGCTTTTGGTCTTGGTTTTGAAAAATCAACTTCCGGTTTTTTTCCATTAAAATGAGATGGAAATTGATACTGCAACGTTTGCATTTTATAATTGATAAATCGTGCCGTTGCATTTCCGTTTTTGGTTTGTTTTTGATCTAATAAATAGGAAGTTTTAAACCAAATATCTCTCAATTTTGAAATGTCTAAAGAATAATTTTCAATTTCTAAAATATTCGATTCAGTAACATTTCCTAATTTATGGAAAGCGATATTTTCTTCTTTCAAGAATGATTCAAAAAAATTATCATCATTCGCCTGAAGCACAATTCCGATGTTTTCTGCGAATAAAATTTTCAATACATCTTTTTCTTCAAATGATGAAAAATCAAGTTTCGCACCCAAATTGTTATCAGCAAAACACATTTCTAATAGTGTCGTAATCAATCCACCACTTCCAATATCGTGTCCGGCAGTAATTTCATCATTTTTGATTAATTCCTGAATAACGTTGAATGCTTTTTTAAAGAAAGCTACATTTTTGATGGTCGGTGTTTCTTTTCCAATTGCATTTCTAACTTGTGAAAAAGAAGATCCACCTAATTTAAACTCGTCTTGCGACAAATTAATATAATAAACAGAACCGGCATTTTTTTGAAAAACGGGTTCAACTACTTTCGTAATATCATTGCAATTTCCGGCAGCAGAAATAATCACCGTTCCCGGAGCAATTACTTCGGCATCGGCATATTTTTGCTTCATTGAAAGCGAATCTTTTCCGGTTGGAATGTTGATTCCTAATTCGATAGCGAATTCCGAACAAGCCTCAACAGCTTCATATAAACGAGCATCTTCACCTTCATTTTTACAAGCCCACATCCAGTTGGCAGAAAGCGAAACACTTTTTAAACCGTCTTTTAATGGTGCAAAAACGATGTTTGACAAAGCTTCACCAATTGCATTTCGACTTCCGGCTTTTGGGTCAATTAGAGCAGAAACAGGTGAGTGTCCAATTGTCGTAGCAATCCCCTCTTTTCCTTTATAATCTAACGCCATTACACCTACATTGTTTAATGGTAATTGTAAAGGACCGACACATTGTTGTTTGGCTACTTTTCCACCTACACAACGATCGACTTTATTGGTTAACCAATCTTTGCAGGCAACAGCTTCTAGCTGTAAAACCTGTTCTAAGTAGGTTTCAAAATCGGCTTCTTTATAATTAATTTCGGTAAAATTTCGTTCTATCGAAACATCATTCATTATCACTTTTGGCGAACTTCCGAACATATCAGCCAATTCAAAATCCATTGGTTTTGCTCCCGTTGTTTTCGATTCAAATGTAAAACGATTATCTCCGGTTACGTCACCCACTTGATACATTGGCGAACGTTCTCTGTCGGCAATGCGTTGTAGCGTTTCTATATCTTTTTGACCGATGACTAAGCCCATTCGTTCCTGACTTTCGTTGCCAATTATTTCTTTGGCAGATAGAGTAGGGTCGCCCACAGGCAATTTATCCAAATCGATTAATCCACCTGTTGCTTCAACTAATTCGGATAAACAGTTTAAGTGTCCACCCGCACCGTGATCGTGAATGGAAACGATCGGATTTTCGTCACTTTCCACCAAACCACGAATGGCATTGGCAGCTCTTTTTTGCATTTCCGGATTGGAACGTTGGATGGCATTTAATTCGATTCCAGAACCGAAAGCTCCTGTGTCTGCTGATGAAACGGCAGCTCCGCCCATTCCGATTCGGTAATTTTCACCACCTAAAATCACAATTTTATCGCCAATTTTTGGCTCTTGTTTTTGAGCTTGGTCGGCTTTTCCGTAACCGATTCCACCCGCCAACATTATTACTTTATCAAAACCTAATTTTCGGGCATCTTCTTCGTGTTCAAAAGTCAAAACCGAACCGGTAATTAATGGTTGACCGAATTTATTACCAAAATCAGAAGCACCATTTGAAGCTTTAATTAAAATATCCATTGGCGTTTGATACAACCATTTTCGCTCCTCCATTGCATTTTCCCACGGACGATTTTCTTCCAAACGAGAATAAGAAGTCATATAAACTGCTGTTCCCGCTAATGGCAACGAACCTTGTCCACCCGCAAGTCGGTCTCTAATTTCTCCACCTGAACCGGTTGCGGCTCCATTAAATGGTTCAACCGTAGTTGGGAAATTATGTGTTTCTGCTTTTATCGAAATAACTGAATCGAACTCTTTCGTTTGATAAAAATCAGGTTTATCGGCACTTTTTGGAGCAAATTGTTCCACTTTCGGACCTTTGATGAACGCGACATTATCTTTGTATGCTGAAACAATATCGTTCGGATTTTCTGCGGATGTTTTTTTAATTAATTTGAATAAGGAAGAAGGTTTTTCTTCACCATCAATCACAAACGTACCATTGAAAATTTTATGTCTGCAATGTTCTGAATTCACTTGTGAGAAACCAAAAACTTCGGAATCAGTTAAATTACGTTTCAATTTTATGGCTAACGTATTCAAATAATTAACTTCTTCTTCGCTTAAAGCTAAACCTTCTTGTTTATTGTATGCAGCAATATCTTCAATTTCTTTGATGGATTCGGGTTGAATATTGATAGCAAAAATGTCTTGATGTAATTCAGTATATTTTTGAAATAACATCGGATCAAAGTCAGAATGATTGCTTTCTACTTTATGAAATTCTTCGATTCGAATGATGCCTTCGATACCCATATTTTGCGTAATTTCCACAGCATTGGTACTCCAAGGCGTAATCATAGCGGCACGAGGTCCAACAAAAAAATCCGCTAAGACGGATTTTTCTATTTTATTTGTATTGCCAAAAAGCCAGTTTAATTTTGCGATGTCCTGAGCCGAAAGTTCGTTTTGCGACTGAACGGCAAAAACGTTAGTACTTTCGTTTCCGAAGAAATGAATCATATAAAAAATATTTGTGTTGTTGTAGGTGCAAATTTACGTCGAAAAAAGGTAGTTTCAAAGTATATTTTTTCACTAAGTTGTAAACAAAAAAAGACTGTGGGTTAAACAGTCTTTTAAAAATTAAAATATCAAAATTTATTTTTTTCGTGTCATGATAATTTCCATGCTTTTGTATTCTTTTCCGCTATAATCTACGTCAAACATTTCCATTTTTCGAGTGTTCTCATCTACAATAGTGTACGTTTCACGAATTGGTTTTTCTTTCTTCGTAACCGGATCTACAGTAGTTCCGGAGAAATTGATGGTTTTGGATGCTTCGTCATATTTTCCCGTAATAACCATAATACCGGTACTCATATTATCAATCCAAGTGGAAGTATATTCTTGTGAAGCATTGTTGTAAGCCAACGTACTTTTTCCTTCAAATGGCATTCCCATAAAATCACCTTTGTGAGTAGTTTCTTGAAAGCGATCACCATAAATCATTTTTGATTCAGCCGTCATAGTGTTTTTCATCGGTTCTGCACCGGGTTCCATCCACATAGTCATTTCTTCGTGCCAAGTACCACTTTCTAAAGCTAGCATTTTATGCGGTTCTCCTGGCGTCATATAGTCATTCCACGCATTGCTAATTGTAGTAGAGTCCGGAATAGTTACCGTAGTTTCTTCAACAATTGTTGTGTCTTTTACAACGGTTGTGTCTGGTGTAGTTTCCGCTTTTTTTTCACAAGAAACCAGCGAAATAATCGCAATTAGTGATAAAAATTTTAGTTTCATAATTTTATTGTTTTGTTAGGTTTGTCATGTAAAATTATGAAAATAAGTTTAATCTTCTTCAAAAACTGTCGAATTATAAGCACCAATATCTAATGGTGGATTTCGCGGTTGATTCAAAATATCAGGTAATGTTGAAAAAATAGGATTTGCTTGACCTTTTGCAGCCGAATCATCACCAATAATCAATTTGTTTTTAATCACATTCAAAAACTGTGGATTTGCCATTGAATTATTTGTAGCGATAATGCAATTAACATAACGTGTAATATCAGTTGCAAATAGATAAAGTTCATTGTTTGTGTAAGTATTGTTAATATTATTGAACTTAATCAAACAATGGTCAAATTTATAATTAAAAACACCATCTCCTCTTTTATCAATCAACATTTGAATCTGGTTTGAGCCATAAATAATACAATTGGTGAAAGTAGCTTCTTCTATCGGTAAAATTTCAGGTTCTGCACCATCAAAGAAATTATTCAAATAGACCGAAAGCTGTCTCGAACTTGCCCAATTGTTATTAAAAGTAGAATGATTAAAATTATATTTTCCTCCATAAGTACATGCCAAAGCAAATTGTCCGGCACTATTTATCACCACATTTTCACCTGAAATGTAAGCTGTTCTGGCTAAAATTCCAAAATTGGAATGATCGTAAATTTGCACGTTCCTTAATTTAACATCAGCTTCAGGATTTGTTAAACCGGTGTTTCCGTCGATTAAAAGTCCAACTACACCGTTTTTAATAATACAATTTGTAAACTCATTGTTCTTACTTCCTTCTGTCAACCATATTGCTCCCCATTGTCCCGGAACATCTTCATATAAAGGTTCTAATCTGTCGCCTTGAAAAATGACATGACTTTCTAATGGATTATCAGGATTATTAGAAATTCCTCCATTGACTTTTATACTACCTTGGTCACCAATTATCAAACTTGATTCCGCATGAAAATGAATTCTAGCCCCAGCTTCAACAACTAATGTTTTGTTGGCAGGAACGGCTGCATAACCATAAATGACATAGGGTTTTGAATTGTTCCAAATATATTCATTTCCGTTAATAGGGTCATTTTCATCTAAAATAAAGCCTCGCTGAGGAGTTCCACCAATGTTTATATTTTCATATGATCCATCATCAAATCGTTGCGGATAAAGAAAATAAGCATCTTGAATTAACGTAACTAATTCTACTTTTTGCTCTGAAGTTCCTTGACCAAAAAGTATTTGATCGGTATATAAAAAATCGGTTGGATTGGCTTCTGCGATATCCACCGTAGTTTCAATAAAAATATACATACTGTCTTTGGCGAGCATTTCCACATTTTCAAAAATGCGGTTGTTGCCTACCATTCCGTCAACGGTCATACGGTATTTAGAATCCAATCCTTTTCCTAAACGGATAGAAGGAATACTAATGTCTTCATCGGAACGGTTGTACACTTTTAATGTATATGTACTTGAGCCGATATTACTGAAAACAGTATCAAAATAAACAGTATCTCTTGAAAATTCCAATCCGCCTGAACTGGGTTTGAATTCAAAATCATTTCTACATGAAGTTAAAGAAATGGCAGAAATGATAAAAAATAGAAAAAGTAAATTACGCATGAGCCTGATTTTTGGTAAAATTAACCATTAAATTGAAATAGCAAAATCAAATTAGTAAACGAATTTAAGAGGATTTTAGTTTATGCACCATTGAAAAATCTTTATTTTTACCAAAAAATAGATAAGATGACTTTAGATAAAGCCAAAATTCTTCAAAATTGTAATGATTTCAGTAAAAATACGTTGATGGAAACCCTTGAAATTGAGTTCATTGATGTGGGAGAAGATTTTTTAAAAGCCAAAATGCCTGTAAATTCACGAATTCATCAACCGATGGGATTATTGCACGGCGGAGCTTCAGTGGCGTTAGCCGAAAGTGTGGGGAGTGCTGCTTCGATGTTGTTTGTGAATGCCGAAAAACAAGAAGTACGCGGCATTGAAATCTCAGCAAACCATTTACGAAGTAAGCGAGAAGGAACTGTTTTTGCCACCGCTAAAATCATTCATCAAGGAAGAAGTATTCATCTTTGGGAAATTAAAATTGAAGATGAAGAAGGAAAACTAATCTGTCTTTGCAAATTGTCAAACATTGTTTTACCTAAAAAGACTTCTTAACGATGGCAATTTTGTCAAAAATTAAATTACAATTAGAACAAAAATTGCCTTTTGCTTTGTATGTGCTTCCAAATCAAAAAACGATTTGTGGTATTTTTCAAAAGGACAATTCTATACACGATTTTAAAGGTCAAAGCGGATTTGTTTTTGCTTCTTTTGATGATTATAAAAAATATGTAATTCCTTTCGAAAGTTCAGATTTCTTGGAAGAGGAATTTAGTTTTGATGCTGTAAATCAGACTGAAGATTTAATTGGTTTTTCAGAAAATGAAAAAAATCATTTTGAAAATATTGTTCAAAAAGCAATAACATCCATTCAAAATGGCGATTTTGAAAAAGTCGTTCTTTCCAGAAAAATTGAAATTGAAAAAAAGATTGATTTGATTGAAACATTTTTCAGATTAATCAACCGTTACCCAACTGCTTTTCGTTCATTTTTTTATCATCCGCAAATTGGTTGTTGGATGGGAGCCACACCGGAACAATTGATTAAAGTGGAAAAAAATCATTTTGAAACCGTTTCATTGGCAGGAACACATCAAAAAAGTAGTTTTGAAAATTGGTCAGCCAAAGAAATAAATGAACAACAAATTGTGACCGATTATATTTTGGATAGTTTGCATAAAGAAGTACTTTCTTTGAAAGTATCAGAACCATTCACAGTGGAAGCCGGTTCGTTAGTTCATTTAAAAACAATTATTTCAGCTGAAGTTCATTCGTTAGAAAACACCAAAAATATCATTCAAAATTTACATCCAACGCCTGCAGTTTGCGGTTTCCCGAAAGAGAAAGCATTGCAGTTTATTTCAGAAAATGAAAATTATGAGCGAAAATTCTATGCCGGTTATTTAGGTTTATGGAATGAAGAAGAAACATCTGCCAATCTTTTTGTAAATTTACGTTGTTTAGAAGTTGAGGAAAATAAAATAAACATTTATGTCGGTTGCGGAATCACTGGAGAAAGTGACCCGGAGAAAGAATTTTTTGAAACCGAACATAAATCACAAATCATGAAATCCATTTTATAAAAATGAAAATACAAGTAGATATTTTGGCTTTTGGAGCCCATCCCGATGATGTGGAATTAGGGTGTGCCGGAACATTAGCCAAAGAAATTTCGTTAGGAAGAAAAGTCGGCATCATCGATTTAACCGAAGGTGAACTAGGCACAAGAGGTTCTGTTGAAATTCGCTATAAAGAAGCCGCAAAAGCTTCCGAAATATTAGGTATTTCCGTTCGTGAAAACCTAAAAATGCGAGATGGTTTTTTCAAAAATGATGAAGAACACCAAATGGAAGTGATAAAAATGATTCGAAAATACCGTCCGAAAATCGTGTTGTGCAATGCAGTTGACGACCGTCATATCGATCATGGAAAAGGAGCAAAATTAGTTTCTGATGCGTGTTTTTTATCCGGTTTAAAACGAATTGAAACCGTTTTGAATAGTGAAAAGCAAGAAGCTTGGCGACCGCAAGTCGTGTATCATTATATTCAATGGAAAGATTTAAAACCTGATTTTGTGGTAGATATTACCGGATTTATGGATATAAAAGTGGAAGCTATTATGGCATACGACTCACAATTTTATAATCCAAACACAAATGATAGTGTTACACCAATTGCTACAAAGAACTTTTTAGATAGCATAAAATACCGTTCGCAAGACATGGGAAGGCTTATCGGAACTGATTTTGCAGAAGGTTTTACAGCAGAAAGATATTTGGCTGTCAATAGCTTAGAAGATTTGATGTAAAATTGCAAAAAAATCTTTGCAGAATTCAAGGATTGCACTATATTTGCACTCGCAAATGAAGCCCTGACGAATTTATTTTCAGAAAAGGTTTTATAGCAAAAACAAATGGTGATTGTAGCTCAGTTGGTTAGAGCGTCGGATTGTGGTTCCGAAGGTCGCGGGTTCGAGACCCGTCTTTCACCCAGAAATGCAAAGCTTCGAGGAAACTCGAGGCTTTTTTTGTGGAGTTAATTTGAGTTAATTTTTAAATTTCTATTGATTTTCTTAAACTTATAAATCATCAAAACGAAACTATGTATCTTTGTTTATCATTTAAAAAATTCATGCGATACTTTTTTTTACTTTTTTTCTCCATCTCCTTCGCTCAACAATCTCAAAAAGTTGATTTTAAAACCTTACACGCCATTTTACTTCCAAATCAAATTGAAAAATCCATTTCAGGTGAAGTGAAATATGAATTTCAAGTTCTATCTTCCATCGATACCATTGCTATTGATGCCATTAGAATGGATTTTTCTAACGTAAAAATTAACGGAAAAACTGTAAATTTCAAAAATTCACAAAAAGCGTTACAATTATTTGAAGGTTTTAAAAAAGGAAAAAACACGCTTACTTTTAATTACAAAGCCATTCCAAAACAAACTCTTTATTTTATTGGAGAAGGCGAAAATTTACAAATTTGGACGCAAGGTCAAGGAAAATACACGAGTCATTGGTTGCCTAGTTTTGATGATGTGAACGAGAAAATCATCTTTAATTTATCGATTGAATTTGATGAAAAATTTACAGTTTTATCAAATGGAAAGTTGAAAAATATCAATAACAATAGCAATATCAAAAATTGGAACTATCAGATGTCCAAACCCATGTCGTCCTATTTAGTAATGATGGCAATCGGAAAATTCACCAAACAAACCACTAAAACCAAATCGGGAACGCCATTAGAATTTTATTTAGATCAAAAAGATGCTAATAAATTTGAAACAACGTACAAATACACCACTCAAATTTTCGATTTTTTTGAACAAGAAATAGACGTGAAGTATCCTTGGGAAATTTATCGACAAGTGCCCGTTCGTGATTTTTTGTATTCCGGTATGGAAAACACCACTTCCACCATTTTTTCACAAGATTTTGTGGTGGATGATATCGGTTTTAATGACAAAACGTATATCAACGTCAACGCACACGAACTCGCTCACCAATGGTTTGGCAATCTCATCACGGCCGAAACCGGAAAACACCATTGGTTGCAAGAAGGATTCGCCACTTACTATGCTTTGTTGGCTGAAAAAGAACTTTTTGGCGACGATTATTTTCAATGGGAATTGTATGAAATGGCAGAGCGTTTGCAACAAGCCTCCAAAACTGATACGATTCCGTTACTGAATGAAAAAGCGAGTTCGCTCACATTTTATCAAAAAGGAGCTTGGGCTTTGCATTATTTACGTAAAAACATCGGAGCAGAAAACTTTCAAAAAGCAGTCAAAAATTACTTGAAAAAATATGGTTTTAAAAACGTCAATACAACCAATTTTCTGAAAGAAGTCAACGCCGTTTCCAATTTTGACACAGCAACTTTTCAACAAAATTGGCTTGAAAAATCAGGATTTCAAGTCAACCAAGCACTCGATTTACTTAAGAAAAATGCCTTTATGAAATCGTATTTAGAATTGGTTCAATTACAGCCAAAACCATTTGAAGAAAAGTCAGCCTTGTTTGAAACCATTTTAAAAAGCAACGATTTTTATCCCATCAAAGAAGAGGTCATTTTTCAATTGGCAGAAATTCCTTTTGAAGAAAAAGAACAATTGTTAAACCTAGCTTTAGCTTCCAATAATATAAAAATACGTCAGGCAGTTTCTAGAATTATGATCGAAATTCCACGGAACTTTCAGTCGGAATACGAAACATTGCTCAATGATGATTCTTATATTACTAAAGAAATCGCATTGGGAACTTTATGGAAATTATTCCCAGAACGACAAGAACATTACCTCAATTTATCCAAAAACTGGGTCGGATTTAATGATAAAAACTTGCGAATTCTGTGGCTCACATTAGCCTTAATTTCAGAAGGTTACGAAGTAAATAACAAAGTGAAATTTTATGACGAATTATTAGATTATTCTTCCTCAAAATATGAAAGTTCAATTCGTCAAAATTCGTTAACCAACTTGTTGTATCTCAATCCAAACGACCAAAATATTCTTCAAAATTTGGTCAACGCCACTACGCATCACAAATGGCAGTTTACACTTTTTGCACGCAATCAAATTCGTGAGTTAATCAAAACCGAACGACACAAAAAGTTCTTTCAAGATATGTTACCAACGATAAATTCCGCCGAACAAAGTCAGTTAAAACGATTACTCGAAAACTAACTCATCATCTGAATCACCTCAAATTTCAAATAGCTAATTGCCACATAACTAGGCGATTGCTTGTCTAATAAATCACTCAAAATCACTTCTCTTAACTTGTGCGAAGTATCCACGCGATCACTCATATTCGACTTTCTAATCGATTGAATAATTGTGTTTTTTGCGGTCGTAATCACCGTCCAACACTCTTCCGTGATATAAATTTGTTGTGTCAAATTATGCTCAAATTCTTGCTCAATTTGCTGAATTAATTGGTTTTCATACGTGTTTTTATCATCCGAATACGGTGCCACTCGAATCAACAATTTCGCCGGATTTATTCGTTCCAAATACAAAACCATTCGCTCATACGCCTGTAAACGAATCGGCAACGACTCCTTTTGCAATGCCTTTCGCATCAAATGTTTTCGCCTGTCTTCCAGACCTTTATGATGCAGATGAAAAAATGAATAAGCCACAATTCCGGTAATAATCGCCGGCAAAGTATACGATAAAAGTTCAATCCACTTAATTGATTCCATATTTTTTAGTTTTTTAATTTGGAGCTATTTCCTGCTTTCCGTTCCAAAATTTTTCCGCAAAATCTTTTTTTCTAATGCCAAAAAAAGAGCTTCCGCTGGTCGCTTTTTTTTGCCAAGAAAAAATAGATTTGCCAAAAAAATGTTTTCCACTTCAATCGGGGCTAGAACGTTTACTGCAAAAATAGAATTTTAGTTGATAATTCGTTACAATTTTAATTGTAATAAATCATAAGTAAGCTTATTTTTGAGCTTTGCTAAAAAAACTATGATACAAGAATATATAAATCAACTCAACGAAGCTCAACGTGCACCCGTGCTACAAAAAGACGGCCCAATGATTGTGATCGCCGGTGCAGGTTCCGGAAAAACGCGTGTGCTCACGATGCGAATTGCCTATTTAATGAGCCTTGGAGTTGATGCGTTCAACATTTTATCGCTCACGTTTACTAACAAAGCGGCTCGCGAAATGAAAAAACGGATCTCCGATATCGTGGGCAGTAACGAAGCTAAAAACCTTTGGATGGGAACTTTTCACTCGGTTTTTGCGAAAATTCTTCGTATCGAAGCTGAAAAATTAGGTTATCCAAACAATTTTACCATTTATGATGCTCAAGATAGTGTTCGCCTCATCGGAGCCATCATCAAAGAAATGCAACTCGACAAAGATATTTACAAACCAAAACAAGTTTTTAGCCGAATTTCATCCTACAAAAATTCATTAATTACCGTCAAAGCCTATTTCAATAATCCGGAATTGATGGAGCAAGATGCAATGAGCAAAAAACCGCGAATTGGTGAAATCTATAACAATTATGTCGAACGCTGTTTCAAATCGGGAGCAATGGATTTTGATGATTTGTTATTAAAAACCAACGAATTACTGAATCGTTTTCCGGATGTATTGGCCAAATACCAAGACCGTTTTCGTTATATTTTGGTGGATGAGTACCAAGATACCAATCATTCACAGTATTTAATCGTTCGAGCATTGTCTGACCGTTTTCAAAATATTTGCGTTGTGGGTGATGATGCTCAAAGTATCTATGCGTTTCGTGGAGCCAATATCAACAACATTCTGAATTTCCAGAAAGATTATGCTGATGTGCAATTATTTCGATTAGAGCAAAATTATCGTTCAACCAAAAATATTGTGGAAGCAGCAAATTCCATCATCGATAAAAATAAAACTAAATTGGACAAAGTCGTTTGGACGCACAATCAAGACGGCCCAAAAATAAAAGTCAACCGCAGCATTACCGATGGAGAAGAAGGTCGTTTTGTCGCTTCCACCATCTTCGATGAAAAAATGCGAAACCAAATGAAAAACGGTGAATTCGCTATTTTATATCGAACCAACGCTCAATCCCGTGCGATGGAAGATGCGTTGCGAAAACGTGACATTCCATATCGAATTTACGGAGGATTATCCTTTTACCAACGCAAAGAAATAAAAGATGTTTTGTGTTATTTGCGATTGGTGATTAATCCTAAAGATGAAGAAGCATTAGTGCGAGTAATCAATTATCCTGCTCGTGGAATTGGAGACAGTACTATTGAAAAGTTAACTGTCGCAGCTAATCACTACAAGCGTTCCATTTTTGAAGTAATGGAAAATATTGATAAAATTGACCTCAAACTCAATTCCGGAACCAAACGAAAATTGGAAGATTTTGTGATGATGATCAAAAGTTTTCAAGTCATCAACGAAAACCAAGATGCTTTTTTTCTTGCCGATCACGTTTCTAAGAAAACAGGTTTGGTGCAAGAACTCAAAAAAGATGGAACTCCCGAAGGAATTGCGAGAATTGAAAACATCGAAGAATTACTAAACGGTATCAAAGACTTCATCGAAGGACAAAAAGAAATTGATGGAGCACGAGGAGCATTATCCGAATTTTTAGAAGATGTAGCCTTGGCAACCGATTTAGACAAAGACACGGGCGACGATGATCGAGTAGCTTTGATGACCATTCACTTAGCAAAAGGATTAGAATTTCCAACTGTTTTTATTGTGGGAATGGAAGAAGATTTGTTTCCAAGTGCGATGAGTTTGAACACCCGAAGCGAATTGGAAGAAGAACGTCGTTTATTCTACGTAGCATTAACCCGAGCTGAACATCAGGCTTATCTCACTTATGCTCAGTCCCGTTACCGATGGGGAAAATTAATGGACAGCGAACCTTCTCGTTTTATCGAAGAAATTGATGATCGCTATTTGGAATACATCAGTGCGGTAGAAACCGGTTATCGCTACAAACCGATGATTGACAATGATATTTTTGGCGATGTAGATAAGTCAAGATTGCGATTGGCAAAACCAACCAATGGAACGCCACCCAAAAAATATGGCGAAGAACCTTCGTCAACAATTAGAAAACTAAAGCCCGTTTCCAGCAACGCACCATCGGGAAATAATTTGTTTGATTCCGGTTTAGTGCCCGGTAACATCGTCATGCACGAACGATTCGGTAAAGGTCAAGTTTTAAACCTTGAAGGAGTAGGAGCAGACAAAAAAGCCGAGATCAAATTTGATGTGGGTGGGATTAAAAAGTTATTGCTTCGGTTTGCGAAGCTAGACGTTATTGGTTAGAAAAAGGTGATTGGTGAAAGGTAATGGGTAAAAGGAAATTGATTAATAAAAACCAATTTTGAATAGTAGCTCTCTCAATTTTGTCATTCCGACGCAGGAAGAATCTCATAAAAAATAATGAATAATTAAAAAAAACTAAGCTTCTCAGTTTCTCAGCAACTCAGAATCTCAGCAACTCAGAAAAAAATGAAATATTCAAGACTAACCAAAGAACAATTTGAAGCCCTTCATCAAGAATTTGCTAATTTTCTAGCCACACAATCCATTGATAAAAAAGAATGGGATGAAATAAAAACCAATAAACCGGAAGTAGCTGAACAAGAACTCGACGTTTTCTCTGATTTAATTTGGGAAGGTGTTTTAGCTCAAACCAATTATTTAGAACATTTTTCCAAAAACCATATTTTTCTATTTCATTGTTTGGAAACAGAAGTCAAATCCATTGTTTTAAAAACATTGGAACCCGAAGTCGATTTTATGACGTCACAAGGTTTGGAATGGATGGTGAAAAATTTGTTCACCGATGCAATCGACATTCACGTTGGTCGAAAAGAATACCAAGGCGAACGAAATGCTGCCATCTTTGACATCATCCAACAAGGAGCGATTTTAAGTGACGGACAATTGTACCAACAAATTGATAAAATAGTCAACACAAACTAAAAACTTAGCAACTCAGCATCTTAGCAACTTAGCAACTCAGCATCTCACCAACTCAGACTATGGATATTCAATCAACTATTCAATCTTTACGCGAAGAACTCAACCAGCACAACCACAACTATTATGTGTTGGATAAACCCACTATTTCCGATTTTGAATTTGATCAATTATTGAAAAAATTACAAGATTTAGAAACCCAACATCCAGAGTTTTTTGATGAAAATTCGCCAACGCAACGAGTAGGAGGAAGCATCACTAAAAATTTTAATACCGTTACTCACGAACATCGGATGTATTCGTTGGATAATTCGTATTCCACCGAAGATTTAATGGATTGGGAAATCAGAATTCAAAAAATATTAGGAAATGTTGATTTGGAATATACGTGTGAATTAAAATATGACGGAGCTTCTATAAGCATTACTTACGAAAACGGAAAATTAAAAAAAGCAGTTACTCGAGGCGATGGTTTTCAAGGTGATGAGGTGACGAATAATGTAAAAACTATTCGTTCCATTCCACTGCAATTAAAAGGAAATTATCCGCCAAAATTCGATATTCGAGGTGAAATTATTTTGCCTTTTTCCGGTTTTGAAAAAATGAATCAGGAATTGATTGAAATCGGTGAAACTCCTTATTCCAACCCGAGAAATACCGCTTCCGGAAGTTTGAAATTACAAAATAGTGCTGAGGTCGCCAAACGTCCGTTGGATTGTTTGTTGTATTTTATTGTGGGAAATAATCTTCCTTTCAAAACACAATTTGAAGGATTGGAAACTGCCCGAAAATGGGGTTTCAAAGTACCAACGCAAGCCAAATTAGCCAAAAATATGCAAGAAGTGTTGGAATTCATCACCTATTGGGATGTTCACCGACATGATTTGCCTTATGAAACAGATGGAGTTGTAATTAAAGTCAACAGTTTGCAGCACCAAGATGAATTGGGTTATACCGCAAAATCGCCTCGTTGGGCAATGGCTTATAAATTCAAATCGGAACAAGTTTCTACGCGATTAAATTCTATTTCGTATCAAGTGGGAAGAACGGGAGCGATTACGCCAGTGGCTAATTTAGAGCCGGTTCAATTGGCAGGAACGATTGTGAAAAGAGCTTCGTTGCACAACGCCGATCAAATTGAAAAATTAGATATTCGCATTGGCGATAAAGTTTTTGTTGAAAAAGGTGGCGAAATTATCCCGAAAATTATTGCCGTTGCCGAAAGAGGAAACGAATCTTTTCCAACGGTTTACATTACTAATTGTCCCGAATGCCAAACTGCTTTAGAGCGAAAAGAAGGCGAAGCCAATCATTATTGTCCGAATTTTTATGGTTGTCCGCCACAGATTGTTGGTCGCATTCAGCACTATATTACCCGAAAAGCGATGGATATTGAAGGTTTGGGTGGCGAAACGGTGGCGTTGCTTTATCAAAATGGTTTAGTGAAAAATTATGCCGATTTGTATGATTTAAAAATCGAACAAATTCTTCCGTTGGAACGAATGGCTCAAAAAAGTGCAGAGAATTTAATCAACGGAATCGAAAAATCAAAAGAAGTACCATTTGAACGGGTTTTGTATGCGTTGGGAATTCGGTATGTAGGCGAAACTGTGGCTAAAAAGTTAGCTAAACATTATAAAAATATTGATGCTATTGCGAATGCCAGTTTGATGGATTTGATTTTAGTGGATGAAATTGGTGATAAAATTGCCCAAAGTGTCATCGAATTTTTTGAGAATATTGAAAATAGAATAACCATCGAACGTTTAAAAGCCGTTGGGATTCAGTTTGAATTAGTGGAGAAAAACACACAAGTAAGTGATAAGTTTGCCGGAAAAACATTTGTAGTTTCCGGTGTTTTTGAAAAATTTTCTCGTGATGATTTAAAGAAAGCCATCGAAGACAACGGCGGAAAAGTAGGAAGTTCCATTTCCACCAAAACGGATTATGTAGTAGCCGGAGAAAATATGGGCCCGGCAAAATTGGAAAAAGCCAATCAATTAAAAATCGCAATTATTAGTGAAGATGATTTTTTGGGGATGATTGGGAATTAGCAAGAAATGAAAATTTTATTTGTTAAATATGTATGAATAAATTTTATTAATTTGTAGAAATTCATAATGTTGAACAAATTTGATGATATTTACGAGTTTGGCAACATAGTAAAAATTTATGGCCACAATACAAGATACATTGAATGAAATTATTCAAATTCAAAAGGAGTTTGATAATTTTGGAATTGACACTTCTTTTGTAAAAGAATTAATGAATTTTACATCTGTTATTTACTTCGATTATTTGTCACATACCGTACTTGACCATTCAAGAATGATTGATTTATCTAAAATTCCAGACACTTCCAAATATTACGAACTTTTTGGACAACCTGGATTACTTCCAGAATATATTCGCATTAGTAATATTGGACAGTTTTCAGTTGTTTGGAATGCTTATGAAAAATATCTTAGAGAAAAATGTAACAATGATTTTGGACTGAAAAAGTTTAAAATCAAAGACCTTTTTGATGATTTAATCAAGAAAATAGAACCAATAAATGATTTGCAAATTATTGAAGAATTTGAAGTTATGCGAAATACGAGAAACAGTTTGCATGATGGAGGAATATATAATTCAAAGTTTGCACCATTTAAAGGAGTACTTTGTGATAAACTATTTACATTTAGTCCAGGTAACCCTGTTGTTCCATTGAGAATAATGGATGTAATTAAAACAATGTGGTCCCATTACAAAGTATTTGAGAAAATGAAAGTTAATTAAATAAAAATTGCAATTATTAGTTAGGAGAATTTTTTTTGGTTCATCTACTAGCCCGTATTGCAGCGGAAATCTTTGTGCAGTTGCGGTTTAGTTTTTTCTTAAAAGCGGGAAGCGACCAACGGAAGCTCTCCCGATTTTGTAGAAAAACAAACCGGAACAAACAAAATTGGAGCGGAAAGACGGAATAGCTTCTCATCTTGCAAAAAGTTTTTATACATTTGGTCGATGAATAAGCAAAAACCGGCATTGTACTTGTATCTCATTTCCAGTTTATTGGTGGTGATTGCCGTACTTTTTGATTTACAAGAATTAGAACTTTTCGCCAAACCAATCGTAATTCCTGCGATTTATTTTTATTATTTGCAACATCGATTTAAACGAATTAATTGGTGGTTTTCTGTTTCTTTGTTAGCTTGTTTTGTGGGCGATATTTTAGTTTTACTCGATCCTGATTTTGATGTTTTATGGATAATTCTCTGCTTTTTTATTAGTTATTGCATTCTGATTAAATTCGGAATTGATGATTTAGTTCCGCAAAAACTTTCTGTTTCCAATATCATTTTAGGGATTTTGATTGTTATTTTCTTATTATTTGTCTTATTTTCCATCATCGATTTAATTGAACCGGAATCCACAGAACGTTACATTATCTTTTTGTTTTACGGATTTACATTGCTGATTCTCACGGTGCTTTCATTGATTAATTTCTTTTCAGAAGCTTCAAAAGCGGCATTGTATTTTTCGATTATGGCTTTGTGTATCGTGATTTCTGACGTATTTTATTCGTTTTATCATTTTATTGAACCGATTGATATGTTTAATTACATCAATATTTTCTTCCAATTGGCAACCTATTATTGTATGGTTTCTTATTTTTTGGTTCGGATAGAAAAACCTTCTAAATTTAACCGCTAATTCATCGTATTTTGTATCGTTAAATTTTGTATATTTGCACGCAATTTAACTACAAATTGCAACAATGAAAGCACACACAACAAAAATCATCGGCGAAGGATTAACTTACGATGATGTTCTGCTGATTCCCAACTACTCTGAAGTTTTACCCCGCGAAGTAAGTATTCAATCCAAATTTTCCAGAAATATTACGCTGAATGTTCCAATTGCCTCTGCTGCAATGGATACGGTGACCGAAAGTTCGATGGCGATTGCGATGGCTCAAGAAGGCGGAATTGGGGTTTTACATAAAAATATGTCAATCGAGCAACAAGCTGCGAAAGTTCGAAAAGTGAAAAGAGCAGAAGCCGGAATGATTTTGGATCCTGTAACTTTACCTTTAACAGCAACCGTTGGCGATGCAAAAGCAGCAATGCGTGAATTTAGCATTGGCGGAATTCCGGTTGTGGATGAAAACGGAATTTTAAAAGGAATTGTGACGAATCGTGATTTGCGTTTTGAAAAGGTTAACTCCCGTTCGATCTTAGAAGTAATGACGGCTGAAAATTTAATCACAGCTGAGGAAGGAACTACTTTACAACAAGCGGAAGGAATTTTGCAACAAAACAAAATTGAAAAACTTCCGGTTATTGATAAAAACTACAAATTGGTTGGGTTAATTACCTTTCGGGATATTACAAAACTGACTCAAAAACCAATTGCCAATAAAGATAAATTTGGTCGTTTGCGTGTTGCTGCAGCTCTTGGCGTGACGGCTGATGCGTTAGAACGTGCCACAGCTTTGGTGAATGCCGGTGTGGATGCGGTTATAATCGATACAGCTCACGGACATACACAAGGTGTTGTAACGGTTTTAAAACAAGTAAAAGCTAAATTTCCTGATTTGGATGTGGTGGTTGGAAATATCGCAACCCCGGAAGCAGCATTATATTTAGTAGAAAACGGAGCTGATGCGGTGAAAGTTGGAATCGGGCCGGGTTCCATTTGTACAACGCGAGTGGTTGCCGGAGTTGGATTTCCGCAATTTTCTGCGGTGTTGGAAGTGGCAGCTGCCATAAAAGGTAGCGGAGTTCCGGTGATTGCGGATGGTGGAATTCGATACACAGGAGATATTCCGAAAGCGATTGCTGCCGGAGCCGATTGTGTGATGTTAGGTTCGTTATTAGCTGGAACAAAAGAATCGCCGGGAGAAACTATTATTTTTGAAGGTAGAAAATTCAAATCATACCGCGGAATGGGTTCGGTGGAAGCGATGCAAGAAGGTTCAAAAGACCGTTATTTTCAAGATGTGGAAGATGATGTGAAAAAGTTAGTTCCGGAAGGAATTGTGGGCCGAGTTCCATACAAAGGAGAATTAAACGAAAGTATGCAACAATTCATTGGCGGACTTCGTGCCGGAATGGGTTATTGTGGAGCAAAAGATATTCCGACCCTACAAGAAACAGGAAGATTCGTGCGAATTACAGCGAGTGGAATAGGGGAAAGCCATCCGCATAATGTGACGATTACGAAGGAAGCTCCGAATTATTCGAGGTAACATTTTTATCGAAATTATATTTACAGAATCTAAGCCCACGGTTAAAACGTGGGCTTTTTTTTACCCAAAACAAAAATCCCCGACACTTACAAAAGCGAGCTTTCTTCAATTCAATTTTGTGGTAAGGTTTCTTATTTTTTCGGATGAAATTATCTGCTAGCGAGAGAGGATTACCTTCGGTGAACCTGAGTGAGGGAAACCTTACCCAAAACAAAAACTCCCGATACATACAAAAGCGAGCTTTCTTCAATTCAATTTTGTAGTATGGTTTCTTAGAATTTCATAGGGCATTATCTGCTGGCGAGAGAGGATTACCTTCGGTGAGCCTGAGTGGAGGAAACCTTACCCAAAACAAAAATCCCCGACACTTACAAAAGCAAGCTTTTTCATTTCAATTTTTGTGGTAAGGTTTCCTTAGAATTTCATAGGACATTATCTGCTGGCGACAGAGGATTACCTTCGGTGAGCCTGAGTGGAGGAAACCTTACCCAAAACAAAAATCCCTGACACTTACAAAAGTAAACTTTTGACGTGTCAGGGATTTTTGTTTTGTGGGGAGAGCAGGATTCGAACCTGCGAAGATGTAATCAGCGGATTTACAGTCCGCCCTCGTTGGCCGCTTGAGTATCTCCCCCCTGCGTTATGCGGTTGCAAATATAGAATTGTTTTTACATTGTGCAAACCTTTTTTATTGATAATTTTCAATAAATTGATAAGCGTTTGGATATGAGTAGAATAAAAAAATCCCCAAATAGGGGATTTAATAAACTTTTTTATATTGGTATGAAATTAAGAACCTAGTAACTCAATTACTTTAGCTTTTAATTCTTCTCCTCTTAAATCTTTAGCAACAATTTTACCTGATGCATCTAATATAAATACAGCCGGAATACTTTTTACATTATATTTTTTCGCAATTGGTTCGTTCCAATATTGTAAATTAGAAACTTGTGGCCAAGTTAATTTATCAGCTGTAATGGCATCTTTCCATTTGGTTTCATCTCCTTCTTTGTCTAAAGACACACCAATAATGTTCAAACCTTTATCATGAAATTCATTATATAAAGCCACAACATTAGGATTTTCTTTTCTACAAGGGGCACACCAAGAAGCCCAAAAATCAATTATTGTTACTTTTCCTAAAGATTCTTTTAACGAAACCATTTTGCCTTCCGGATTTGGAGCAGAAAATTCCGGAGCAGTTTTTCCAACTTGTGCAGCAGAAGAATTACCAATCATTTCTCCCACACTTTTTCCTGGTTTGGTTTCTTTTACCGATTTATCAAGACCATTATAGATTTTTTCAAGTTTTTCAAAATCGGCATCAGGTTGGTAAAGCATACTCTGAATCATCAAGATACAGATGAATGCTTTTGGATTTTCTTCACAAAATGTAAAATTAAAGTTTTTTTCCTCTTCTTTTAACTTTAAGAAACCATCTCTTAATTGGTTTACAGCAACTGTATCATTTGCTTGAACGGCTGTTTCCATTTTCGCCTTGTTTACATTTCTGTAATCCTCCATTTTTTTCTGAATCTTACCTTGCTCTTTGTTATATTTGGCAAATTGTTCATTATTGAAAGTTCCGCCAATGATAGATTTGTTCACACTATCTTTATAAACTGTTACATTAATTTCTCCATTTTCAAGTACAAAAACCACTTTTCCTTGAACCTCTTCTACTTGTAAAAAATGTAATACCGGCTCAACAGTAGTTCCTTTGAATTCAAATTTACCATCTGTAACTTTTACAGTATCCACAGACTTAATGCCCATATTTTCATCTTGGGTCTCAAGAATAACGGATTTACCATTTTCAATTCCTTCAATGGTTCCTTTGATTACAAATTCGTTATCTCCTAATTTATTACAAGCCACAAATAAAGAAGCTGTGATAAGCAAAACAATTATTTTTTTCATTTTTTATGATTATAAATTTCGATTGCAAAAGTATTCAAAAAATCAGACTATTGTTACATGTATTAACTTATTTTTGACTTATTAAAAATTATGATTTTTTAATAAATTTGGTAGTGATTCGAAGGATTTTAATAACTATTTTTAGCATTTAAAATTCAAAATTTATGTCTGAAATAAATAATAGCAACAAAACAGTCAAATGGGGAATTATTGGTTGCGGCGATGTAACCGAACGAAAAAGCGGGCCGGCCTATTCTAAAACAGAAGGTTTTGAATTATTTGCTGTAATGCGAAGAGATGCAGAAAAAGTAAAAGATTATGCTCTTCGGCACAACGTTCCGCATTATTTTTCAAATGCTGATGAGTTGATAAATCATCCTGAAATTAATGCTGTTTACATTGCTACTCCACCCGACACACATAAATTTTATGCTTTGAAAGTGGCACAAGCCGGAAAAATATGTTGCATAGAAAAACCAATGGCAGTAGATTATCACGAATGTGAAGAAATTCTGAAAGCTTTTGACGAAAAAAAGTTGCCTTTATTTGTTGCTTATTATAGAAGATCTTTGCCACGATTTAATCAAATAAAAGAATGGATTGATACTGATGAAATTGGTAAAATACGTCATATTAGCTGGTATTTAAGTAAAACTCCTTCTCCGATTGATTTAGCTCAAACTTACAATTGGCGAACTGATGCAAAAATTGCTCCCGGCGGCTATTTTGAAGATTTAGCCAGTCACGGACTCGATTTGTTTGCTCATTATTTTGGAGAAATAAAGTCGGTTAACGGAATCAGTTTAAATCAACAAAAATTATATTCTGCAAAAGATGCTATCGTAGCTAATTGGTTGCATGAATCGGGAGTAACCGGTTCAGGAACATGGAATTTTGGTAGTTTTGAACGTAAAGATAAAGTAGAAATTATTGGTAGTAAAGGAAAAATTGAATTTGCTGTTTTTGATGAAGAACCTCTTTTGCTTACTAATCAAAACGGAACAAAAGAAATCTTTATTGAACATCCGGAAAACATTCAACTTTATCATGTGCAAAATGTGCGGGATCATTTGTTAGGTGTAATTAATCATCCTTCACTCGGAAAATATGCTGCTCAAACCAATTGGGTAATGGATAAAATAGTGACTTAGTTTTAGTGCCTTTATCCGGCTTTAGGGTTCAAGTTTTTTATTTTTTAGGTGTTTCTTCTAAGCATGGATTGGTCACACAACTAAGAGAAAAACGTTCAATTTTTTTTTCGATTTTATAAAGAGTTAAGGCTTTGGCTTATAATCTTTTAAATTGATCTGTTTAGGTGCCTATGGTCTTATATCAACAAGAACCCTATTCAAAATGTTTAGGTTTTTTTCATGTTTAAAAATAATTTTTATTTTAGTTATTTTTGAAACTGAATAATGTGGTAAATGAGAAGTTTAATCTATAAATCCTTATTCCAATCTTATATTAGAACAATTTTAATCTGTTTATTCTTTAATAAATCTAGTATTTGAAGTTCCTAAATTTGTATTCACTTTTACAAAGTAATTTCCTGTTTGTAATCTTGATACATCTATTTTTGAAACAGTATTTGGAATGGCTAAAACTATTTGTCCCAATGGGTTGTAGATTTCAATAGAGTGAATAGAAATAGTGTTCTTAGAATGTAAATTCAAAACATCTTTCACAGGATTAGGATGTAAAGTGAAATATGTTCCAAAATCAAAGTCTTTTATGCTCAAAATCTGGATATTTGTTGTAAAAGTATTAGTAGTAATTGGAAAATTATAATCAAAATAAATGTTGGCCTCATTACTAAAAGAATCACCAACTTCTAAATCTGATTTAGTTTTAATTTTAAAAACTATATAGCCATCATTAGTAGCATCATCAAACGGTAAATTGATTCCTTCAAAAATAAACTCAACTTTATTTCCACTAATTCTGGTGAAAAAATCGTGACTTGAATGCAAAGGAATTAAAGTTGTACTATCAAATTTTGCTAAATCAATCATGTCTTTTATCACGATGTTTTCTGCTGGATAATTTCCAGTATTTTCAAACCGAATAACATAATGAACGTATTGACCAATTATATCTATATTAACAACAGTTCCTTCTATACAAGTTTTATCATTTGGATCATAAGAACCCACAACAATTTGCTGTAAACCAGAAGAATTATCTAATGGATGTTCGTCAGTAGAAAATGGTATTATCGTTGCTTTGTAGATTAACATATCTCCAATATTTACTGCAGGAACTTCTGTTGGACTATTTAAGTTAAATACAACATCAATTATTCTGATTTCATTAGGTTGTAAATTGGTGAAGTTCCATTCTAATGTATCATCTGTTTGATCTGAAAAAATCGGATTTGATGAAACTAAATCTAATACAAGATTTTGATAGTAAGTTAATGACACAGAACCATTTTCAACTTGATTCCCCTTATTCTTATAAATAATTTTATAATGAGCATCAAAACCCGGACGAGCAGGTGTTGTAGGAATAAAAACAACTTCTACATCATGATGAATACCATTTGGAGTAATACAAAAATCTTGAGATAAAGGACTTGTTTGTGTTGGGAAATCAACGATAAAACTTGCTGGATTTATAGTAAAATAGGTTGGATTTTCTAAAATAGGCGTAATAGTATAACTACCTTCTTGAAGTGGAAAAAAATATTCTCCGGAATTATTTGAGATAAATGCTCCCGAGTTATTTTCGTCAGAAATTGTTAAATTTACGTGTGGAAAATTTACGTCAGAAGAATCACAACCATTTATATTAAAATCAAATTTTGTTTCACCATTGACTATAAAATACTCTCCTCCAAGATTGAAATTACAATAGGTTCCAACATTACAATTTTGGATGGAATAAATATCTAAATAGATAGTAGCAATACTTTCTTCATCTTCATCAACACAAAGGTAAGTTAGGTTTGTATTGTTATGAATATTGAATAAATTATTATAGCTACTAAATACGTTATTTGAGCCATTTTTTATATTTAGATAATTTAAATTCAAATTATTTGAACAATTCAAATTATATAAGTTAGTAGAATTTGAAAAATCAAGTGAAACCAAGTTATTGTTTTGACAATGAAACACTCTTAAGGAATATAAATTAGATAAATCAAGATTGGTTAAGTTATTGTTTTGAACATATAATTCCATAATATTATTTGCCTCAGGTAATAATAAGGTAGATAAATTATTGTTGGTTAAATAAATTTGCCAAAGATCTTCAGTTTGAGTTAAATTTAAATCTTCTAAATTAGTATCATTTATATAAAGAAATCGCAAATGATTGCTATTAATAGATATATTTGTTAAAGGTGTGTTAGAAATATCTATTCGAAATAATATGTGTGAATTTGATAAGTCAAGTGAACTGATATTGTTATTACCAGTACTGAGTTCATATAATTGAGAAGCATTTGAAAGATCTAAAATGGTTAAATTATTTTCAAAACAAAACAAAGATTGAATATTATTTGGAATAATCAATGAATCTAAAGGATTGAAACTACATGATAAATGACCTAAATTAATAAGATTTTCAAGATTTAATGAACTTAATAAATTATTATTGATACTTAGAAGTTCTAAACTTGTGGGTAAAGAATTTATTGTTGTAATTGAATTAAAACTTAAATCTAAATGTATTAAGTTAGAAAAGTACTCAATTCCTTCAACAGAATTTATTTTTAAATTTTCATCACAATATTCACAAGACAAATATAAAAAAGCAATCTGTTGAGCTTCTTCTAATTCAATTTCTCCATTATTATTTAAATCTATTGATGTTACATTATTACTTAAATCATATGCCATATGATTGCTATTATTGGCACTCAATAATATTGATTTCAAATTATCATCAGGAATATTCACAACTTGAGCTTGATTTATAAAACTGATTGTTAGGCATATTATTAAGCATAATTTCTTCATTTTATGAATTATTTTAAAAACTCAAAAATAAACTATTAAATTAAATAATTTCAATTTTTGAAAAGATTGAGTTTACGTAAACTAAAAAATAAAATTGATATACAAAATGTTTACTCTGTCAATTCTCCCAACAATATTCCCGAAACATTCCAAGCACTAAAACTACTACCTTCCGGCAATCCTTGCGGAATTTGAACCCTGATTGTATGCTTTCCGACAGATAAATCACCCAATTCAATCAACATTGGATTTGTTACCGTACCCGGACACCAATTGGAGCGACTGTAATCAGATGACGATAAACCATTGCCAAAATTACCTGAGGCCGGATTGAACAATCGGTACGAGCCACAATCTTGTCGCCAAGGAATAAAAGAAAAAGCTAGTTGCTCGTTTAAGTAGATGCTATTTTTTTTAGGCACAAATTCGTCGCCGTTTTCCCAGCCGCCATGTCCGGTGGTAATGTATCGCAATTGAGCATTTTTAATTGGTTTATCTAACGTAAAAGTTACTTCTAAACCTTTTTCATCTGAAAACATGGTTGCATATTCCTGTCCACCCATTTCCATTACGTTGGTAGTATTAAAAAGAGGCAAGGCAAAAGCTGTTTTTTTAGTTTCGTTTTCTTGCGGATGAATCGTAATTTCTACCGAAACCCGATGGCCGCCTTGATCATAATTTCCGATAAAAGCTCCCACCCACATTTCTTGACCACTCAAAATGGGTTGTAATTCTGAAATGTCTTGACGATACGGTACTTCGTTAAACCAATTTTTATCTTTTAATGAGATATGATTATATTGTTTTATTCCAAAAGGAGTAAAAAATCGCATTAACTCTGTTAACGGTTGATAATCATCCTTTAAAACAACACCTTGATATGATTTTCCATTGCCGTTTTGAAAAATAGGTAAAGTGTTGATGCCTTTTTCTAAACCATCAAAAAAACTGTTTTTTGCTTTTATAGGAATTACAAACAATGAACCGGTTCGATCATAAGCATCTCCGGTAGAATTTGTTTTTAATTCGGCAAAAATCGGATTACCATTTTTGATTTCAGGAAATTTCACTTTTCGTAAAATTACTGTTCCATTAGCAAATCGCAAAATACTATCATTTGATTTTGATTTATCTGAAAAGTTAATGGTTTCGTTTTCAAAAACAGAAAGTGTGATAAAACGACTTTTCCATAATAAATCACGATAGGTTAAACCGTCTGAAAAATTGGAGTTTGGCAAAGCAATTTCAGCAGGTAATTTTTTTAGTTTTTCAATTTTGGTTGCTGTAATAACAAAGTTACCGTTGCGGTTCATTTCTAAAACTAATCCCAAATTTTGACCTAAAACAGTTGGAGATCCTTGAACGCTGAGGTCTTTTGTATACCACAATTCAATTGTATTAGAATTGATAATGGTTTTTGCTTTTTGGCATTTATAACCTAAAATAGTTTTGGTTTCATTCAACAATTCAAATGTTTGTTTTCCTAATGCTAATGAATCTCTTGTGGCAATGGATTTGTTTTGATTTAATTGAGCCGATTGAATTAGTGAAAGTTTTCTACGATCAATATAAGTTTCTTCAAACGGAAAGTTGTTTTTGCCTGGAATAATTCCCATAGAGGTTACAAAAGTTAACGAAGAATTGGTGAAAACTAAAATAGGATCTTGATTTTCAATTTTAGTTCCGTTGCTCCATTTTTCGTAAGTAATTTTATAGGATTGTCCTTTTGACGAGAGAATACAAAATAGGAATAAGCAAAACAATATTTTTTTCATGCCAACAATTTGTTTTTGATTAAATGATTATTCAAATTTAGCATTATAAATTAATCCCGAAAAGTTTCTACTTCAATTTTGAACACAGAAAACTGCTATCAATCACTCAAAAGGGATTTTAACGTGTCAATTGTCAATGGTTTTGAAATAAAACCTTTAATTTCAGAATAGGTGTTAGCTTTGTCTTTATCTACTTGAGAAATAGATGAACTTACAATAAATATGTCGATTTCCTGAAGCAGAATATTTTCAAATTTGCAATATTCATCCATAAATTCCCAGCCATTCATTACCGGCATTTCTATATCCAATAAAATAATTTGGGGCACAGACGACTTATTTTCTATCAAGTTGGTCAAAAATTGAATGGCTGTATAACCATTCTTCTCTACATAAATAGTTTCTGCTAAATCAAGCTTCTCTATGATTTTATGCGAAATTGTTCGGTATATTGGATCGTTGTCAATAATTAAAACTGATTTTTTCATTTGAAATAAATTTTAAAAGTAGTTTCATTTTTTGAATTTTCTACCTGTACTTTTCCATTTAAGGCTTCAATCTGAGATTTTGCAATAAATAGTCCAAAACCATGGTTAATATCTGTATCATTTTCCGGTGATTGAAAAAGGCTGAAAATTTTATCGCTATTTCGGTCAATATTCAAACCGTTTCCTATATCTTTTATTTCTAAAACAACATAATTATTTTCTAAATATGATTTAATTTCGATGTTCGGAATTGTCTTTAAATCTTTATTCTTTAAAATATACATCACGAAATTCATGATAATATTATCGAGATATAGTTTGTTATGATGAATAACCAAATTATTAGTGAGAAGGTTTGTGACTTTTGCTTTTCTTAGTGTGATTATGTTGTCTAGGTTAGAGAGTACACTTTCTACAGCCAGTTTAAGCTGAATCTTTTGCTTTTCAATATTTATGTTAGTATAAATACTTGTAATTTCATTTAAATGATGTACAGAATCATCTAAATCCGATGAAACCTCTTTAAGCATATCTAAAAGTTCTTCACGATCTTTGGGTTTTTGCGTTATTTCCAATAAGTTAATAATTGATTGGATGTTGCTTGTGTGTGAACGCAAATTGTGCGATACGATATGTGAAAAATTAAAAATCCGTCTATTTTGTTCAGTCACAATATCTAATGATTGATAAAGATTGGTTTCAATTTGTTTGGCTTTTGTGATATCAATGATTACACCTCTAATTAGTTTTTTATTTGTTCTTTTATTTTTAAGGAAGTTGATTATTCCTCGAACCCAAATCGTTTTGCCTTGAGCAGAAATCATTCTGTATTCAATATCTAAATAGTTGTTTTTACTATTGAGAGCTTTAATTTGTGTTAAAACCCTTGTTTGATCTTCTGAAGCAATGTGTTCTTCCCAAAATGAATTATGAAGGAGAATTTCTTCTTTAGAATATCCTAGCATTGTTTCAACTTTGTCACTTATAAATCTAAATTTACCATTTTCTTGATTTAATTCCCACACAATTCCATCGATTGAATTAATTAGTTCGTTGAGTTTTTTCTCAGATTCTTCCAACTTGCTCAATGCTATAACTCGTTCGCTTATATCTTCTGTTGTAATGATAACTCGTTCCAACGTATCTTCATAACCGGAAATCACATTCCATTGCAAATGAATAAATTTTTCAGTTCCTTTTTGCGTTTTAATTTTAGTTGTGGTTTCAAAAGAAGATTTGTTTTTGCAAATCATAACAATCTGTTTTTTAACGGTTTGTAGCGATTCATCGGTTAGTATGGATTGGAAATTATCTATCAATTCAGCTTTATTTTCGGCTTCATGAAGAGTGAGACATTGCTGGTTCATATTGATAATTCGAATCCGTTTGACGCACTCTATAATGATTTCGGGATGTTCAATGATATATACCTCAATCTCCTTTTTGGTTTTACCAATTAAATTAATTGAACTTAGGTATTTTTTTACCTCCGAAAAATCTTCCTCCCAAATAGGAATCGGCGAATCTTCAAACAAACTTTTTAAGCGTTTATTACTTTCGATAATTTGATTTTCACGTTCCTTTTTTTCTGTTATATCTTCAAAAATAGCAATATTAACGGAAGATGAAACCGTAGAAACAATCAAATTTACCCAAATTTCTCGGTTGTCTTTTGCTCGTAATCTTACTTCGATGGTATAATCTTCAATTTCGCCAGATTTAAGAAGTTGTTCTTTTTCCTCCACACGAATATAATCGCATTGTTGTGTAATCTCTGTTAAGGTTTTAGATTTCAATTCATCCCTTGAATATCCTAAGATGTTGGCAAGATGTTGGTTAACAGTATCAAATCTTTGTTGTTGCACACAAATTTTGGCTATCCCAACCGCAGCTTTATCAAAAATAGTTTTAAAGAGACTTTCGGTTTTAATTATTTCTTTGGCTTGCAATTTTACTAAACGAATTAAATCTGCAGGTCTTTTAAAGATAAAATAGGCAAATAGACCTGAAACAATGGATAATAAGAGTGCAAGTAGTAGCGACGGAAGTAGTTCTGCTAAAAGTTGATTTTCTTCTTTATCAACAATATAAAGTTTCCAATCTTCATCGTTAATATTTACAACTTTATAACTATTGTTTTTTATTTCCTTTCTATTTTCAAAAAAGAATTCCTCTTTTTTAGTATCATGATTATATTTAGATAGCTGAAAATAATACTGTTTCGATTTAATATGTTCAATTCCTGAAGCCTTAACCAAGCTTTCGATTCGAATAATTACAGCTGAAAATCCCCAAAATTCATTATTATTAAAAATTGGAAGACGACCAATGATTCCAATTCCACCTTGTTTTAATTCAATAGGACCGGCAAAAAACATTTTTCGATTGCTGATTGCTTTTAAAGCTTCATTTCTAATAATAGGACTTATGGTACTATCTAAAATGTTATATCCTATAACACTTTCATTTCCTTTTAAAGGATATACATGTGTTATTACGCCATTTGGAACTAACTGAACCAAATCGATGGTTGGGTTTTGTTTAAGAATTTCTCTTGCTACCTTTTCAAAATCACGGGGTTTATTGTTGTGAGCTATTGTTAAGGCTAAAGTTAAATTGGCGGTATATGAATTATTTAGCGATTGTTGAATATTTTTTTGAGCAATTGAAAGTAAGCTGCTCATTTCATTTTGCCTGTTTTTTATGATGATCTCAGATCTTAGGTGGACAATAAACAAACCAAAACACAAAACCAAAATATAAATCAGTAAACCACCGATTTTTGGATTTATTCTAACCTTCGAAACGAATCTGTTTGAAGTGTAAGTATTCATGCTATTTGTATTTTAAGTTTTAGTTAAGCTTTGGGAGCTTTTTAAATTGGCGGCAAAATTACGTTTATTCAGTTGTTTTGTCGCTGTGATTCAGTTAGTTGTGATAACTTTGTGACCTGTTCAAAGATCTGTTTTAAAGTAGTCATCTTTTTTTGCCGAAATAAAACACGATTCAAGAACCATCTTCAAAACCCATTTTTAGGTATTTAAAGAAATATTTATTATCAATATATAGCGGTTTTGTAAAGGGGCGGAAAAAATTTGAAACAATAGAAAAATATACCTTAAAGTCAATGAGACTAAAGGATGCGAAGCAAACCATTTCTAAGTAATTGAGATACAGCCTACAAGAAGGAATCTTTAGAACAGTGCAATATCTTTCATGAGCATAACGATGCTCTTTTTTATAATGAGTAGTCAAGTTTTTAGTAATTTGGGTATTGCAAACCTAACCATTTTTAACAGAATTTTAAGCAAAAAAAGATAATAAAATGTTAAATAAAATGTTGATTTATGCCGTTCATCGATAATGTAATCTTATTCTTTGTAAAATGTTACGGATTTTGTGTTTTATAAATGTTCTAGTGATATTTATAACAAAATGAAAATTCCTTATTTTTTAACATTTGAAATATTGTATGATTTTTTTGTAGTTTTATTTTTTTATTATCAGTATTCACAATCATTTCTTAATTATGAGCAGAAGAGACAAATTAAATACCTTACCAATTTATCAAAAAGCCGAAGAAATACTAAAAATGATTAACGGATTGTTACAAACAATTCCCGAAGAAGATGATTATTTATCACACACAAAATATATGATGCGAGATGATATCGCTATCATTTGTGCCAAAATTGCCGGTGCTGAAGGTGGTAATGAGTACACTATTCGAATGCAAAACGCCGCCATCATTCGTGACTATGCAATGCACTTATATGTGCAAGTAGGCAGTCTTCGTTTTCATGAAAATTTTAAAGACAAAGATTTTGTTCGTTTGATTAGAACAGAAATTGATGAATTCCGGCATTTGTTCATCGATTGGGTAGCCGGATTTGATAAGAATAATCATTATTGGGATGAATGGGAATTATTCAATCCGCCCGGAGCTATTCCGCCAGATCCAAATGCTTATCAAGACCCGGTAAATTTCGACGATTTTTTTGAAGATTTTAATCAGGATGACTTTGATGAAGACGAGTAGTTTTATTTTTAAAAAGTAATTAAACCTTAATTTGAATTGAATTTATTTCTTCCGTACCTTTACAAAAAGAATTTTTATGTCAACTATTTTAGCCTTTGCCGGAAGTAATTCTTCTACTTCCATCAACCACCAATTAGTAACTTATTTAACCACTCAACTACAACAAACTTCGTTCGAATTGTTCAAATTATCCGATATGGATTTGATTGTTTATAGTGAAGATGAGCAACGCGATAACGGATTTCCATCGTCTATCAATCAAATATACAAACACATTCAGGCTGCCGACGGTTTGCTTATTTCGGTAAATGAACACAATAGTAATCCTTCTGCTTTTTTTAAAAATGTATTAGATTGGTTGTCACGATTAGACAGAAAGTTTTTAGAAGGGAAAAAAGTATTTTTACTAAGTGCTTCAATAGGAGCCCGAGGCGGAATAGGTGCCTTGGAAGTGGTTGAAAAATTAATTCCTCGTTTTGGCGGAGAAGTTAGTGTGACTTATTCATTTCCATCGTTTAAAGAAAATTTTTCTATCGAAGAAACTAAAATTAGCAACGATGAAATTAAAAAGGAAATTTTAGAGAAGCTTTATCAATTTGAAGCATCCTTAAAATAATTCTTATTAAAAAATGCTCAGAGCTACAAAAGTCTTTACCATTGAAAATCCAGAAATCTTCAAACAAAAATTATTGATTTGGGGTAATCTGTTCAGAGAAATTGTTTTTTTGGATACCAATAATTATCATCAAAAGTATGCCAATTACGATGCGGTTTTGGCAGTGGATGCTTTTACTTCCGTCAAAACCGATTATTTCAATGCATTTGAAGATTTACATCAGTACCAAACCCATACCAAAGATTGGTTGTTTGGCTATTTGTCGTATGATTTAAAAAATGATACAGAAGTTTTAAAATCTAAAAATTTTGACGGATTAGAATTTCCCGATTTGTTTTTCTTTCAACCTAAAAAGTTGTTTTTTTTGAAAGATAATCAAGTGGAATTACAGTATCTGAATTTGTGTGATGATGAAATGGATGATGATTTTTCAGCAATTATTACTACGAATTCAATTTGCGACTTTGCGACTTTGCGAGAGATTAAAATCCAACAACGAATTTCCAAAGATGCCTATATTCAAAAAGTGTCCAAAATGCTTGAAAAAATTCATCATGGCGATATTTATGAAGCTAATTTTTGTATGGAATTTTTTGCGAAAGATGCAACAATTAATCCGATTGAAATTTATCAAAAGCTCAACGCCATTTCGCAACCACCTTTTGCTGTTTACTTCAAAAATAATCATCAGTTTTTACTTTCCGCTTCACCGGAACGCTATTTAAAAAAAGAAGAAACTAAAATTATTTCACAACCTATAAAAGGAACAGCCCGACGTGTTTTTGATATTGAATTAGATGAACAATCCAAAGCCGAATTAGCCGTAAATCCGAAAGAACGAGCTGAAAACATCATGATCGTCGATTTGGTTCGCAATGATTTATCTCGAACTGCAACGAAAGGTTCTGTTGAAGTGGAAGAATTATGCCAAATTTATACCTTTAAACAAGTGCATCAAATGATTTCGACGGTAGTTTCTCAAGTTGAAAATACGACTTCTCCGGTTGAAATTATCAAAACTACTTTCCCGATGGGAAGTATGACCGGTGCTCCCAAAATTTCTGCTATGAAGATCATTGAAGAGTTAGAAGAAACCAAACGAGGTTTATACAGCGGAGCAATCGGCTATTTTTCTCCTGAAGGTGATTTCGATTTCAATGTTGTGATTCGCAGTATTTTATACAATTCCAAAAATCAATATTTGTCTTTTTCCGTTGGAAGTGCCATCACTTCTGAAGCAACTCCGGAGGGTGAATATGAAGAATGTTTGTTGAAAGCAAAAGCGATGTTTGAGGTGTTGAATTAGAATTATTTCATTCTCACAAAATTCCTTACTTTTGAAAATGTTTTTGAAATTCCAAAACCACATTTCGTCTCATTTTCCTTTTCTTCAAAAGGCAAAAGTTCTAATTGCAGTAAGTGGTGGTTTGGATAGTATGGTTTTGTTAGATTTAATTTCAAAAACGAAAATAGAATTTGCTGTTGCTCATTGCAATTTTCAACTTCGTAATGACGAAAGTAATGAAGATGAAGATTTTGTGAAATCCTTTTGCAAAGAAAATTCCATTCAAGGATTTTTTCAAAAATTTAATACAAAGCAATTTGCCGAAGACGAAAAATTATCGATTCAAGTCGCCGCCCGAAAGTTACGATATGAATGGTTTTATGAATTGTTGGAAACTGAAAATTTCAATTTTGTTGCAACCGCTCATCATTTAGACGATCAATTGGAAACGTTTTTAATCAATTTTTCTCGCGGAACCGGTTTAGATGGATTATGTGGAATTCCATCTCAAAATGATAAAATAATTCGTCCTTTATTGATTTTTTCCAGAGCAGAAATTGAAACTTTTGCGAATGAAAATCAGTTGAAATGGAGAGAAGATTCCAGTAATGCATCTGATAAATATGTTCGCAATAAAATTCGTCATCACGTTGTTCCTATTTTAAAAGAATTAAATCTGAGTTTTTTAGATTCGTTTGAAAATACCATTCAAAACCTCAATCAAGCTCAAAGTTTAGTAGATGATGCTTCGCGAATAGTGTATCGAAAGGTAGTGAAAGATGTTGATAGTCAAAAGATAATTAATCTAAATGAATTGTTGCAACTTCCTAATTATCAAGCGTATTTGTATCAATGGTTGATGCCTTTCGGATTTTCAGCGTGGCAAGATATTTATGATTTGGTGGAAGCTCAATCGGGAAAACAAATTTTTTCCGAGCATTTCAGATTAGTGAAAGATAGAAAAACACTGATTATTGAACCAAAATCTGAAAAAATTTCTGATGAATATTGTATTAATAAAAACCAATCTGAACTTAATTTTCCCTTAAAGTTGACGTTTTGTAACGTGAGTGACATAACTATATCCGATTCAAAAACTATCTTTGTTGATGCAGATGCGTTAAAGTTTCCTTTAAAACTTCGAAAATGGCAAGAAGGTGATTATTTTTACCCTTTTGGAATGAACGGAAAAAAGAAGTTGAGTAAATTTTTTAAAGACGAAAAATTTTCCATCATCGATAAAGAAAATGCTTGGCTTTTATGCTCTGAAAATCAAATCGTTTGGCTTGTTGGAAAACGCTTGGACGACAGATTTAAAGTAACTGAAAACACACAAACTATCATAAAAATTCAATTAGTATAATGAAGAATTTATTTTTTACGCTACTTTCCTTTTTTGTAATTTCCATTACGCAAGCACAAATTTTAGATCCGGTAAAATGGAAAACGTCCATCGAACAAAAATCGGACACGGAATTTCTATTAAAATTTGATGCAACAATTGAAAAAGATTGGCACATTTTTTCGCAGTTTACGCCGGATGGTGGTTCATTACCATCTGTATTCATTTATGAAGATGTAAAAGGAAATTATCAACTTATCGGAAAAACAACAGAAAGTAAATATAAAAAAGTTTACAGTGATGTTTTTGAAGTAGATGAATATATGTTTGAAAATTCAGCTCAATTTCAGCAATTGGTGAAAGTGACAAATCCAGCTTTAAAATCAATAAAAGTTGAGGTAGAATACCAAGCTTGTTTGGAACAATGTATTCAACAATTTAAGAATTTCGAATTTAAATTACCAATAAAAGAAGGTGCAGTTGCAGCTCCGATTGAAACAGGTGATACAATTACAACGGAGAAAGATGAAATTAAAGAAAAATTAGCCACAAAAGAATTAAAAGCAGAAAATAAAAAAGTAGAGAAAAAAGAGGAAAAGAAAGGTCTTTGGACAATATTTATCATCGCTTTCTTCTCCGGATTTGCAGCATTATTAACACCGTGTGTTTTTCCAATGATTCCAATGACTGTGAGTTATTTTACCAAGCAAAGTAAAGACAGATCCAAAGGCATTAAAAATGCAATATTCTACGGACTTTCAATTATTGTAATTTATGTAACGTTAGGTTCAGCCATAACAGCAATTTTTGGAGCTGATTCTTTGAATGAATTATCAACTAGCGTAGCTTTTAACGTGATTTTCTTCGGATTATTAGTCTTTTTTGCTGCGTCATTTTTAGGAGCATTTGAAATCGTTTTACCAAATTCTTGGGCAAATAAAGTGGATCGTCAAGCGGATAGAGGAGGAATCATCGGTATCTTTTTTATGGCATTAGCGTTAGCAATCGTTTCATTTTCTTGTACCGGACCAATTGTTGGAACGTTGATTGTAGAAGCGGCTTCCAAAGGCGGAATTGCTCCGATTGTCGGAATGTTAGGCTTTTCATCAGCCATTGCTTTACCATTTATGTTGTTCGCGTTATTTCCGGGTTGGATGAATTCCTTACCAAAATCAGGAGGATGGTTAAACACCGTAAAAGTTTCGTTGGGATTTTTAGAATTGGCTTTTGCGTTTAAATTTTTATCAAATGCTGATTTGGTTTTACAATTACATTGGTTTGAAAGAGAAACATTTTTAGCGATTTGGATAGCCGTTTTTGGAGCGTGGGCGTTGTATTTGTTTGGTAAATTAACGTTACCGCACGATAGTCCACTCACACATATTTCCGTAGGAAGACTATTTATGGGGTTATTTGTGTTGAGTTTTACAGTTTATATGATTCCCGGACTTTGGGGAGCACCATTAAAGATAATTTCCGGTTTTCCACCACCGTTGCATTACAGCGAAAGTCCAAATGGAGTTGGTGGCAGTGGAATTTCATCAGAATTAGGAGCTTTGCCAAAAGGAGCACATTCCGGACCGCACGGAATTATGGCTTTTCACGATTATAAATATGGTTTGGCTTATGCAAAAGAAGTTAACAAACCCATTTTACTTGACTTTACAGGATACGCTTGTGTAAATTGCCGTAAGATGGAAGATTATGTTTGGTCTGATACAAAGATTCTTTCAATCTTGAAAAATGAAGTGGTTTTAATATCTTTATATGTAGATGATAAAAAAGAACTAGCCGAAAACGAAAAATATGTTTCCAAAGAAACTGGTAAAAAAATCAAAACCATTGGAAATAAATGGAGCGATTTTCAAATCACAAAATACAAAGCCAATGCTCAACCGTATTATTTGATTTTGGATACCGATGGAAATACCATTTCAGATGAACCGGCAAGTTATGACCCGGACATCGATTTATATGAAAAATGGTTACGAAATGGAATTGATAAATTCATAAAATAACAAGAGAAGGAGCCTAAAAAGCTCCTTTTTTTACTCAACTATTTTTTCAATGTAATCAGAATTCAAAAGTTGTAAAGCTCCCATATATCTTACTTTAAAAGATACCAAGTCGCCAACCGAATAGTGATTTTCAGAATTTGAAATATCAACTACTAACATATCCGAACTTGCATCCACGATCGTGATATTTTCATCTTCAGTCTCCAAATATTGGGGTTGCATATCTAGCAAACCAATGTCTAAAATGGCTCGAAGTGATGTTCCGCCTAAATCTTCAATATTTGCAATTGAAAATGAATTTCCTGCTACATTTTCGCCTAATTCACCATCAGGAACATTTGGTTTTTGAGTGATTTCAATGATTTCGGCATATAATTTAAAAACATCGTTATGCATATTTTCAATGGTATCTCCGGTAAATAAATCTTTACCAAAAAATAGAGCTTCGCCTATTCTAAAATGATTCACGGCCATCGGTCTTGCATTCTTTAAAATCAAAGGAACCGCGACTGAAGTTCCGCCCGAAACCCAAGGAATAGAAACGTTGAATTTGGCTTCAATCAATTGTTTGTATAAACTCAGCTGAATCAATTTGTCTTGCGTTGGCATTACACCACTTAAACAATTTAAATTCGTACCAATTCCGCGAACTTCGATGTTTGGCAATTGTAAAACTTCACCATAAAATTGAATTAATTCTTCGCCCATTACACCTTCACGCAAATCGCCCATTTCAATCATAATAATGATTTTATGGATTTTATTTTGTCTAATCGCTTCTTCTGAAAGAAGTTTGATTGTGAAAATTTCGGTGTTAAAACTCACATCGGCAAATTCAACAATTCGTTTGATGCTCAACTTTGCCGGCGGTTTGATGTAAACAGTTTGAATAGCCGGATTAAGTTTTTTAACTTTTTTTAAATTACTGATTCTGGAGTCGTGAATTTCTGTTGCACCAAGAGCAATTAATTCTTTCAAGTAAATTACATTTCCGCATAATAATTTGGAAACAACACCCCATTCTATATTTCTGGATTTGAATAAATCGTCCAGAAAACTATAATTTTCTTGAAGTTTTGATCGATATAATTTGATAAATGCCATTAGATTAAAATTTTTCTGGGAATTGATTTTGAAATTCTCGTGAGTAATTCATAATTTAATTGATTACTGTTTTCGCTAAACGAAGCTACCGAAACATCAATTTTTTCTTGGCTTCCGATGAGAATTACTTCATCGCCAATTTGAATGGAAGGAATATCCGAAACATCCACGAGCATCATATTCATATTGACCGTTCCCACCACCATACATCGATGCTGATTGATGATCACTCGACCTTTGTTGCTCAGCGAACGACTGTAACCGTGAGCATAACCAATTGGAATAGTTGCAATTTTCATTTTTTCTTTCGCCATAAAACTCGTTCCGTAACCAATGAATTCACACGCATCAATTTTTTTGATACTCATCACCTGACTTTTCCAAGAGATTACTCTTTTTAAAGGATCAATTTTCTTTTTTTTGGAGGAAATATAACTGGCAAAAACTTCAGGACTTGGCCATAATCCATATTGCATAATTCCGATGCGAACCATATCCATTCTGGTTTCAGGAAACATAATTGAAGCGGCTGAACAAGCGGAATGTTTTATTTTCGGGATTAAATTTTTCACACAGAAATAAGCATATATTTTTTCAAATCGCTCAATTTGTTGTTTGACTCTAAAGTAATTTGACATACTTTCTGCTCCGGCAAAATGAGTGCATAATCCTTTAAATTCGATATGATTTTCTTCTTTTTTTAGTAAAGAAATTAAACTGTTTAATTCATTTTGAACAAAACCGGTTCGATTCATACCGGTCTCCACTTCAATGTGAACGATGGCTTTTTTGTTTAACTTTTTACTGATTTTAATAGCTAATTCTATCCTTTTTTTATCAAATACAAAAAATTCAATGTCATTTTGAATAACCCATTCCATTAGTTCATCCGAAACAAATCCCATAATCAAAATGGTAACTTTTTTAGGAAGTTGTTTTTTGACGAGTTGAGCTTCGGCAACATCAAAAACAGAAAAATGTGAAACACCAGATTTGTGAGCCATTGTGACAAATTCTTCAATGCCGTGACCATACGCATTTCCTTTTACAACAGAAGAAAGAATGACGTTTTTGCCATACATTTTCTTTAGAAAAAGTAAGTTATTTTGATATGAATCGGGATTAAGTTCGATAACCGAATTAGTGTGCATTATTGATTTCTTTACTGATTTGATGAAATAATTTTACGCCGGTTGAGATAATTTCATCCGGAAAATCATAATCCGAATGATGCAAAGCCGGAATTTCTTTTCCAGCTCCAAGTCCAAACATTGCTCCATTGGAAAGTTGTGTGAACAATCCAAAATCTTCGCCCCAACTAAAAGGAGTATCTTTTTCAAGTACATTTAATCCTAAAATCTTTGAAGCATTTTTGATGAAATTGTTCGCATCAGCATTGTTTTCATTGGCTTGGAAAGATTCCGTCCATTTAATTTTATATTCTAATTGATGATTTTTTGCAATTTCTTTGGTCAAGTTTTCCAATTCGTTTGAAAGTTTTTCCATTTCTTTATTGGTTTGACAACGGATGGTGAAATGAGCTTCACCTTTCCCGGCTGAAACACCATACGCTTTTTCACCTAACGAAATGTAAATAGGAGTAAGGATAGAAAAGTTAGGTTTCGTTTTATCTACTTGATTTTTTTCATCAAATTTTTGAATGATTGATGCAATTGCTAACGCCGGATTAATACCATTTTCAGGTTCGGCAGCGTGAGCAATTTTACCTTTCAATCGAATAATCATACTTTTCACAGCACACGAAAAAGTACCGTCTTTCACAACAATTTGATTTTTATCAAATCCGGGCAAGTTGTGCAAAGCAAAAACATAATCGGGTTTGTAGTTTTTATAATTGTCATCATTGGCTACTTTTTCTGCACCGGAACCATTTTCTTCGGCAGGTTGAAACAATAAAATTACGTTTCCTTTTTCCGGACGTTGATGATGTAATTCGCTCGCCAATCCGCACAAAATAGCCATATGACCATCGTGTCCGCATTTGTGCGAAATAGTATTTTTTACAGATTTATGTTCAAATGAATTTGTTTCTTTAATGGGTAAAGCATCCAATTCACATCTAAATAAAATGGATTTTCCTTCATCAGCACCTTTGTAAACGGCAATAATTCCGGTTCCGCCAATATTTGTTTGCATTTCATCGGGTGGATATTGTCCTAAAAATGAAACAATTCTTTTTGCAGTTTCTATCTCTTTTCCTGATAATTCAGGATTTTTATGTAGTTCTTTTCGAAAACGAATAAGCGATTCCAGTCGTTGGTTTAAATTTTCCATAACGATTATTTGGTTAACCTCATTTCTAAATATTTGTTGGTAAAACCCAACTTTTTATACAAATGAAAAGCCGGATTATCGGGTTCAACGTGCAGTGCAATGGATCCTGTTGCGGAATCAATAGCTTTTTGCATTAGATTTTTTCCGTATCCTTTTCCGCGTTGCGAATTATCAACAGCGATATAAACCAAAATGTTTTCAGGAATATAATCTTTCATGCCGGTATTGTTCAAAATAACGACGCCAACAATTTTATTTTCATTCAAACCAACAACGATGGTGCCGCCTTTGGACGGATTCATCACATAATCGATGCATTTCAAAATATCTTCCGTTTTATCGCCATATTGTTCCAAATGAGTGAATAAAAATTCAGCAATAACTTTTGGAGAATAAGTTGGATGATTTCCTGTTTGAGCGGTAATGAGTTTAAATTCCATAATTCATTTCTATTAAAAATTCAAAGACAAATTGCCTTTATATTTTTTTTAAATTTGATTATTTATGCCGTAATTGGGATTTTCCCAAGGCAGTTGAACAGATAAAACTGTTACTTGATTTTAAGAAGATTTCCTTTGTTGGAAATCAAAAATTTGGATTAGTAGAATGAATGAAAATACCAATGAGTTAATCCAAACAAATCAATTTGACGGTTGCAAAGGTACGAAATAAAAAATAAAAGCCTTTTGCGAAAGATGGCAGAAGGCTTTTAAAACTAACTTTAACTAACTCACTAACTTATTTTTTGAAATATAATTTAAAGGTTGAACCTCTTCCAATTTCTGATTCTAATTCAATTCGACCGTCTAATTTGTGAACCATTTTCTGAACGGTAGATAATCCAATTCCGGTTCCAATATTGTCAAATCTGTCTTTTTTGCCTAAGGTTGTAAAGAATGAAAATACTTTTTCAAAATCAGATTCAGCAATTCCGATACCATTATCTTTTATTGAAAGTAAAATTTCAGATTTTAATTCGGTTAACTCAATTTCAATTTTGACCTTTTCTTTATCATTATATTTAATACTGTTGCTGATTAAATTTGAAATAATTTGTTCCATCGCCATTTTATTCGAATAAAATTCAATTGAATAATACGAAGGCAAAGTAATTTCATATTCATTTTTAGAATCAAGCATCAAAATTATTTTATTAAATAAGGAATTCCAATCGATAGCTTCTTTTTCAGTTGTTTTGATTGTATCACTTTTGTAGTAAATCAAAATAGCATCTACAAAATTTTTCAGTTCCAAAGATGATTTTGAAATGTATTCTAAATATTCATTTCCGGCTTCGTCTATCACATTTCCGTATTCATCTTGAAATAAATGAGTTAACGAAATAATATTATTCAACGGCGATTTAATATCATGCGAAACTACACGAGCAAATTGTTCCAGTTCATTATATTTTGATAGTAAACTAGCATTATTTTCTTCTAACAAAGAATTCTTCTTTCGCAGTTCCAAAAGTTTAATAACTTGATGAGCTAACTTTTGAAGAGCATTCAATTGAAAATCACTCAATCTTTTGGGCTCAAGGTCGTACACACATAGACTTCCCAATGTATGGCCATCGGGATCAATTAGAAGCACACCTGCATAAAAGGCAATATTTGGTTCGCCAATCACATGCGGATTTGTTTGAAAATAAGGATGAATTTTCATATTTTCAACCTCAATTTCTTTCATATTGTTCATCATTAAATAGGAACAAAATGAATTCTCTATCGGAACTTCGGTATAATCAAATCCGACTTTGGATTTAAACCATTGTCTATCTTTGTCCATCAACGTGATAGATGAAATGGGAACTTGACATATCTGCGAAGCTAATTCTGCTATATCATCAAAATCTTTTTCCGGCTTTGTATCTAATATATTGTAACTTTTCAAGGCGGCTAATCGCTCATTTTCTTGATTTATTTGGGTTAAATCATTCATGAATTCGTATTTTAGTGTTTATTGGTATATAATTTACGTTAAAATACGACTATTGGATTTATAAAAATTTTATTTAACTGTTTTTTTTGATAAATTAAAATTATGAAAAATAAGTAGTTGAATATTATGATTCATTCTGAACGAATAATCAGTGTTTGATTCAATTAATTGATTCATATAGGCCAACTGAAAAGTCATAGTTTTGGTTTGATAACCAATTCCAAGAGAAATTCTATTTTGATCTAATCGAAAATCATTTTTTATTTCGTGACCGGCATTAAATAATATTTCATCCGAAGCCATTACAAAAAACTGATTTTTTTGTTGATTTTTAAAATAATATCGTGTTTGAAAAAGGTAGCGAAATCGGTAATTAAAATTGAATTCATTTTGGAGAAAATCATCAGTGATTACACCTCTAAATCTAGCTTCATATCGAACTCGATGAAAAAATCGAAAACTTTCTTTTTGATGACTAAAAGTAGTTTGTCCCCAAACCCGATGTTCCGGTCTAAAGGTCTTATTTTGATTTGTGGGATAAAACCAAGCGTGAGCATAACCAACGGTTGAAGTTGTTTTTAGCGAATTTGAAAAATGATAAGTCAATCCGGTTCTCGCAATCACAAAACTTTCCGGAACCCAATGAAAATCATTCCAGATTGAAAAAGAATTAGAAATTTTCGATTGCGTAATGTATCCTACCCAAATTTGTCTCTTTTCATCTGTAATTTGTTGAGAATTAGATAAATTTGAAAAAAAAGAAAGAAGGAGTAAAGCAGAAATTTTCAAAAAATTCATAACGGCAGAATAATTTTCATCAAAATTACTTCATTTTTGAGAATGAATTTGTGATATTTGTCATACATAAATTTATACGCCATGTTAGTTAAAGTATTCGGAAGTGCCGTTTTCGGTGTAGAAGCCACCACAATTACAGTAGAAGTAAACATTGATAAAGGAGTGGGCTACCACTTGGTCGGATTGCCCGACAATGCCATCAAAGAAAGCAGTTACCGCATTGCTGCCGCTTTAAAAAACAATGGGTATTCTTTACCTGTTAAAAAAATCACAATCAACATGGCTCCGGCCGATTTGCGAAAAGAAGGTTCAGCGTATGATTTGACTTTGGCTGTTGGAATTCTTGTAGCAACAAGCCAAATTAAGGCAGAAGAATTAAGTCAGTATGTTATTATGGGCGAACTTTCGCTTGATGGAGGTTTGCAACCCATAAAAGGAGCTCTGTCGATCGCGATTAAAGCGAAAGAAGAAGGTTTTAAAGGATTTATTCTTCCTATTCAAAATGTAAAAGAAGCTGCGATAGTAGAAGGTTTGGATGTGTATGGTGTTGAAAATGTACTTCAAGTCATTGATTTTTTTGAAGGAAGAGGCGATTTGCAACCCACTTTAATTGATACTCAAACCGAATTTTCTCGAACATTAGAATTTCCTGAATTTGATTTTTCGGATGTAAAAGGTCAGGAGGGAATCAAACGTTGTATGGAAATTGCTGCTGCGGGAGGTCACAATATCATTTTAATTGGTCCACCAGGTTCAGGAAAAACGATGTTAGCCAAGCGAATGCCTAGCATTTTGCCACCAATGACAATGAAAGAAGCGTTGGAAACCACCAAAATTCACTCCGTAGCCGGAAAAATTAAAGATGCGGGATTGATGAGTCAACGACCTTTTAGAAGTCCGCATCATACGGCTTCGAGTGTTGGTCTCGTGTAATGGTAGGTGTTCTATACCTATACCTACCATTGTAAGAGTGTAACATCAGTTATCTTCTTGTAATGAGAGGTGTAAAGGTAAAGAAAAATAATAATTGATAACAAATAATAATTGAAAATTTATTGATTACCCTTAGGTTATAATATACTGTATTATAGGGTAATAAAAAAATTTTATTTTACTTTTTTACTTGATAGCTTTGTATTCAAATAACCTTAAATTTATTCCTATGGGACAAGCCAAAAAAAGAATGTTAGAACTAGAATCTGAAAATGATTTGGAAGATTTTCTTTCACAAATCTTAGATTCAAATATTATTCTGCACCCCGCTGTAAGTGGAATTGCACGTCAAGTACTTGATAAGGGTGTTGAATCAATGTCTGAAAGACAAAAAAATGTCATTGATAATTTTGTAAATAATTTTAAAAATGACCATAGTTGTAATGGATGTGTAGATGGTAATATTGGTTCACTAACTGATTACATTTATATTTTTGATAATTCTGATAATCTTTGTCCCACTTGTCAAAATTCGTGGGATAAATTAATGAAAGAATAATTATTTGAATTACTAATTTTTATTAATGGCTACTTTAGTAGCCATTTTTTTATGTTCAAAATTCAATATCTTCTTTTTATTCTTATTTTAGCAATTCATTTATAAAGTATGGCTACAAATATCAACGAATCACATAAAAAAGTTCTTGAATTAATAAGGGATTTTGAAGAAAATGAAAATTATTATTTATCATCAAAATATCAAGAATCAGAAGTAAGAACTGGGTTCATTGATAAATTTTGGGATGCTTTGGGTTGGGATGTTTACCATAATGTTCAAAAGAACCCATTCAAACAAGAAGTTAAGATTGAAAAACCCCAAAGACAAGATGGGGGTTTAGGTCAAAAACGTGCTGATTATGCTTTTTTCTTAGCACCCGATTACAAACAAGTTAAATTCTTTGTTGAAGCCAAAAAACCTTCAAGGGCTTTAAAACAAAACAAAGATGATTATTTTCAAACCGCAAAATATGGTTGGAATGCTGGTACTGGAGTTTCAGTATTAACTGATTTTCAAGAATTCGTTATAATTGATTGTCGTAATATTCCAGACTTTGATACGATTTTAAAAAATCAAATTGAATATTTTCATTATCAAGAATTAAAAGATATTGATGTTTTTGAAAAAATTTATTGGTTGTTTTCACGTGAAGCGGTTGATGCTGGCAATCTTGCAACGTATATTGAAGATTTACCAAAACCAAAAGGTTCTGATAAACAATTAAAACTTTTTGGTGGTCGTTATCTAACTATTGATGTTAGTTTTTTGAATTACATTGATTCTGTTAGATTCAAAATTGCACAAGCTTTATATAATAACAATAATAAACTCGATAAATATCAATTAACTGAAGCAACACAGAAAGTTGTGGATAGAGTAGTATTTATGCGGTTTCTCGAAGATAAAGCTATTGAACCCGAAAACATACTTCACAATATTGGTATTCACAACCACCCTTGGCAAAAATTCATAACGGAATCAAAAAGATTGGATGCCAAATACAACGGAATTGTATTTAAACCAAGTTTCATTGATAATGATTCTTTTTTGGGTGCTGATGAAGGGATATTTAGGGATATTTGTTTAGAACTTGACCACACCAATACACCATACGATTTTAATTACATCCCAATTCACATCTTGGGTAATATTTATGAAAGATTCTTAGGTAAAATTATTGAAATTGATAGTGGGGTTTGTAAAATTGTCGATAAACCAGAAGTTAGAAAAGCTGGAGGGGTTTTCTACACCCCTAAATATGTAGTTGATTATATTGTAAAAGATACTGTTGGTAAGCATATTGAAAATAAGAAGCCAAAAGAAATTGCAAAATTATCATTTGCTGATATTGCGTGTGGGTCAGGGTCATTCCTGATTGGTGTATTTGATTATTTACTTGATTACCATTTGAATTACTATAATTTGAATATTAATGAAGCTAAAAAAGATGGGTGCAAATATGATAATGAAAGTGGTAAATGGATATTGACCATCAACCAAAAGCAAGATATTTTATTAAATAACATCTATGGTGTTGACATTGATTTACAAGCTACAGAAGTAACACAATTATCTTTGTTTTTAAAGATGTTAGAAGATGAAACCACTAGCACCGCTAATGATATGCAAGTTTTATTTTCAACAAAGATTTTACCAGATTTGACCACCAATATAAAGTGTGGTAATTCATTGATTGGCTTTGAAATAATGGATTATGTAATGGATTTTGGAACAGAAGAAAGAAGGAAATACAATCCATTTGATTATAAAACAGCTTTTCCCAGAGTGTTCAACAGCAAAAGTGAAGGTTTTACTGTAATCGTTGGAAACCCACCTTATGTTAAAGAAAAAACTAGCAAAGAAATATTTGATTCAGTTCGACTTGGCAAATTGGAGAAATACTTTCAAGGTAAAATGGATTTATGGTATTTCTTTACTTGCTATGGTTTAGATTTACTAAAACCAAAAGGTGTACTTGGTTTTATCATTCCAAATAATTGGGTCAGTAATGCTGGTGCAAGTAAAATGAGAAAAAAAGTAATTGAAGATTCAAAATTAATTAAACTGATAGATTTTGGTTCTTATATGGTTTTTGAAGATGCTTCAATTCAAACAATGATTATGATTATTGAAAAGGATAGTAAAACAGATAACTACAGCTTCAAAAATCAAACTTTTAACGTTGGAAAAGTTAAGGAAGAAGTTATTCAAAAGGAATTACTTGAAGGTTCAAATAATATATCAATCACCATCAATCCAATTGTTAAAAGGAAACAATTAAAAAATAAGTTTCTAAAATTTGACAATGAAAATGATAAGCTAATACTTGATAATATTTTGAAATCAGCAAATTTTAAACTTGACCCCAGCAAAGAAGTTGCACAGGGTATTGTAACACCACAAGATAGTTTAAATGAAAAAAATGCAAACATATTAGGACAAGGTTTCAAAAAATATGATGGAATTTTTCTTTTATCAAATGATGAACTGAAAACAAAAGGGTTTACTGATGATGAAATGAAACTTATTAAACCTCTTTATACTTCAAGTGAACTAGGTAAATATTGTTCAATTAAAAAAAACAAATTGAATGTTATTTATACTGATTCATCATTTAAAAACATAAGTAAAATTGAATCCTATCCAAACATTAAAAATCATTTAGATAAATTCAAATCAATAATTACTTCTGATAATAAACCTTACGGTTTGCACCGTGCCAGAAATGAAAAATTCTTTACAGAAGAAAAGATTTTATCATTAAGAAAATGTGTTGAACCAACTTTTACCTATTCTAATGAAGAAAATTATGTTCTACAATCATACAACATAATTAAATCAAAAAGAATAAATTTAAAGTATTTGACTGGAATCCTTAATTCTAAACTGATTAAGTTCTGGTTATTAAAAAAAGGTAAGATGCAAGGTGATATTTTTCAAGTTGATAAAGCTCCTATTTTGCAAATCCCAATCCATAAGACAAAGGATAAGGAAATCGAAAATCAAATGATTTCATTTGTTGACAAAATTATAAAAGCTAAAGGTCAAGAACACAGTTCAGAAAGTTCACACGACAAAGAATTTTTTTATAACTATTCTAAAAGTGTTGTAAATGATATTGATAATCTTGTTTACAAGATTTATAATATTTCAGATGAAGAACAAGCCATTATTGAATCATTGTTGAAGCAATAATTTTAAATTTAATAAATGTAAATATCAACATCCTTTTCATCAACAATCACTTCCTTTATTTGACGTTCCATTATAAGCGAAATAACGAGGTTTAAGGCACTATCTTCATCAATATCATAATCAATGTTATCTGATGCGTTTTGGTCAAAATGTAGGGTTAAATATGATGTTGTTTCCATTTCTTCCTTCATTTCATCATCAACAAAATCCACAGGATTATCCAATTCACTTCCAAAGTAATCAATGTTCACAAGGTTGCTGTGAATAAGTTCATTTAGCAATTCAATTACATTCAAATTTGATGGTATTTCAAATCTTGGTGTGGTTAGAATTATTGTATGTGTTTTTGTTATCATTTCTTTTTGTGAAATTGTTTTGAAAATTCATCACCATTGCCTTCACCAATGATTGGGAAAAATAAAAGAAAAATGCAATTAAGGCAATATCTAATATACCTAATCCAATATGGCAGTTTCTTTTTTCGTTTGGCTTTCATACTTCCAAAAATAATAAAAAAAGCTAATCAATCAAGATTAGCTTCAATTATTTTATGCTGAATATGAATTAATTTCATTTAAAAATTCATCATCCCAGATTGCCAGTACATCATCATCATCTTCTTCAACTTCTGATGAATCCAATGAATCTTCTAAGAGGGTTTTAACGTGCAATGATGGGCTAATTCCGTACATACTGGTTGTAATTTCATTGAAAGTATCAATAATCGTGTTCACTTCACTTTCACGGCATACAAATGAATCGTGAATTGTAAACGGTTTAATACATAGTTTACCCAATGCTGGGATTATAACACTAATAATCGTTGTTGATTCAATGGTTGATAGCTTGTTTGCAAGTGTTGCGTTATGAATGGCATTGGTTTCATTGATGTAATTCATAATATTTGGAAACAAACCACCAAAGAATTCTTTAATCTTAGCAAATGATTCAACCTTAGAAAAGAAAATCTTGAATAACATACTTTTCATATCTGTTCTAGTTTTAATCTTACCAGAATATTTTTGATATTCATCAGCTAAATATTCATAAAATGTACCACCAATAACCAATTTACCATAGCGTTCCAATTCATCTTCTGGGATTGCTTTTTCAACTTTCAACAAAGTGTATAAGAAGTAAGGTTGTGAACTTTTAATATCAACATTATAAAGCTTTTCATCACTCATTAGAAATTGTCTTAATACTGTTGGTAGGTTGGTTAAATTGGTATCTAATCTTCCATTGGTATCATTTCTTTTGAAATACAAGTAACCGTTTTTGATGCAAAGTATCTTGAAATGATTGGTTGTGAATCGATGTAAAATGTTATGCAATTCTTTTGAATACAATAAAATCCTACCACGGTTTGATTTCCATTTTCTTTTGCAATCAATGATGTCCTTTATATCAGCTTCAGATAAAAGGATTCTTTTGTTGAAACAAAGTGTTTTGATTTCGGTAACGGCTTGGTTAAAGATGAAATTGTAAGCACCATCAGCATCAATTTTAAACGTATTAAAATAATTTGTTTGTGAGAATTCAAGTTTCTTTTCAAAGAATTTCTTTCTTTCTTTTTCCAGTAAACCAATACGTTTGTTGATGTTTTTATCTTGAATAGTGATTTCAACTTTCTTGGATAATAATTCTGGTGCTATCTTGTAGGATTTAGAAAAAACCCCAACGTAGTAGTGTGGGTTGACATCAATAATATTGTTATCAATAAGGAAGTTTAAACCAGCGGTTATACTGTTTTTATCCACTATAAGCTTTTTAAATACACTTTGTGGTAATTGAACATAACCATAAATTTTTTGAAGTTGGGTTTTATAATTTATTTGTTTGCGATAAATTAAATCAATGATGCAATACAAGTCATCTTTTCTTTTGTATTCTAATTTATCTAATTCTTGTTTTACCATTTCTGGTACAAATCTGGTGAATTGTTGTTCTTGTTTTTTTAATAATTTTTTCAATTTGGGTTAATACTTTATTCTCTTATTATGTTTTCTCTTTTTCCGTTCTTGGTAAGAGAAGCTGGGGTAATTACTCCCCAGCAACCAAGGCAATCATAACTGACTACATAAATAAATATCTAGGTTTTTTGAAAACGCCAATTTATTTTTAATTAATTTACTAATAAGTGTTCAAATAGTCAATAGTTTTAGATAAATATATTTTTTGGACACTATTTTAATTTCTTGTTAAGTATTGATTTTATTGGTGCTAACAAGGTTTTTAATTACATTTCAGACACATAAAGAAAGCGTGCTTTCCGCCGAGGGCGAGAACGTTGTTCTCTTTATGTGTCTGAAATCGATATAAATATTCTGTTAACCCTTATCAATAAAGGGCTAACAAAGATTCAAAAATTTAGTGTTTCAGTATTATTTACTATTTCATTCATCAAATTATATTTAATTAAAATATGTTTTATGAATGAGATTTTAAATGAATACAAAGGATTTATAAATCTTTTAGCAAATAAATATGGTCAAAACAAGTTTGATGATGACCTTAAACAAGAGGGTTATATTGGATTAATACTTGCACATCAAAGATATAAAGATGAAGTTGGACCGTTTGAAAATTATGCCAAAAGATATATTAAGGGGTCAATGTTAACCTTTTTAAATATGAAAACAAGTGTTGTTAAAAAGCAAACAAATAAAAAGGAATTTCCTTTGGTTGTAGGAATTGAGAACCCAATTGATGATAATCTAAATACGCTTGCAGATGTTATGGAAGATGAATTTTATGATGAATCAATGGATGATAATAAATTCAACAAGATTCATAAATTAAAATATCATATTAAAAAAATGGATGTTACAGTTCAAAAGATTTTAGAAATGCGATACAATCAAGAAAAAACATTTAATGAAATGTCGGAAGATTTAATACATTCTGGTGATACTTGTCGTGCTAAACATCGAAAAGCTATTGAACACCTTCAATCAAAAATGGGAACACCACAAATCGATTATTTAAAATTGGTTAAAATTAAAAAAGTACAAAAACCATCACCAATAAAAAAAGGCTCTTAAAGAGCCTTAATTTTTCTTCGGTAAAGTCTAGGTTTTATTTTTTTTGTTCTGATATTCATTTCAGGATTCAAACCAAATTTTTCTTTTAATTTCCCAATTGCATTTTTATATTTTAAAGCAATATTTTGGGTGGTTGTTCCAAGTTCATCCGATATTTCATTAAATGTTTTTTCTTCATAGAATCGCATTTTTAGAACCACTTGATAGGAAGGTTTCAATTCATCAAGATAACGTCCTAAAAGGTCTCTAATCAACAAATCATTATCATCAAATGAATTATCTTCTTCAACCTCAAATAGCATATCACCAACCGTTTCATCAGAATCAATTCCTAATGGTTGACTGGTTGAAATAAATTTGTTTTCTTCTTCATTATTTCTTGAATGTGGTTTTCTGATTGTTCTAGAATTTGCTGTCAACCAGTTTTTCATTTCACCAACAATATACCATTGGGCAAATGAATGAAAATCACCTTTGGTTTCATCATATTTTTCCCTTGCCAAATGCAATCCAATATGACCAACTTGTTTAAGGTCATCATCAAACTTATCCATTCCATATTTGGATGCCAATTTTTGAATGTATCGGTTGTAATTAAAGGTTGTTCCAGTTTCCATATTTCTTTTAATAAAAATATATGGCTGTATGAAAGAATGTAAATACAGAATATGGTCAAAATCAAAATATGTTGAAATATTAAATTTTTGTTTTTCATTTAGCTAAATTTGTTTATTAACTATCAATCAATTAAAATGAAAACAATTAAAATTTCGGATAAAACTGATACAGAATATAATGTATTTATTAATCAAATTACTTGTGTTTTCGCATCGTATCAAGGTGGTTCATACGTGCGATTATCTTGTGGAAGACAAATTGAAACAAAACAAGAAGTAGAAGATATTTTAAAATTAATAGATGATTAAACCCTTTTTATCTATTCCTAATCTTCAATCCGTATTATCAATACGGATTTTTTTATTTAATCATTTTTGAGTTTACAAACCATCCAATTGGAAGTATAATTCAATCAATGGAACTATAATTTTCCATTGGATAAAAATGATAAGAGTTTTATGTGCAGTAGTGGTTGGTGTATTGATTGGGTTAAGTTTTCGAGTTCAAAGGGTTTGTGATGAAAATCCACATATCATTGAAAAAACTTCAATTCAATATGATACCATATTTATTGAAAAGCCAATCAACCAGTATATTGTTAGGGTTGATTCAATTGAAAAGATTGTAACGGTTCAGAAAGAAATTAACCCATTTGAACATACTTATAATTTCTACAAGCGGATTGAATCGGATGATAAAAAAGTATCGGTAAATCTTATGATAAATGGGTGGGGTGGAGTGTATCAAATCAAAAGCAATGTATCACATTCTGATTCAATTTTTAATCCAACCCCACAAGAATAACGTGAAGATTAGTATTAATTTTAATGATTGACAAGGTAACAGAAGAAAGAATAAAACTTTTACATCCATCAGTTAGGGATGAAGTAAGCAAAATAATATGTGATTGCAATAATTTATTAACTGGGAAAGCAAAATTAAGAATTAGCCAAGGTTTAAGAACATTCAAAGAACAAGATGATTTATATGCACTAGGAAGAACAATCAAAGGAAAAAAAGTAACCAATGCAAAAGGTGGTCAATCGGTACATAACTATGGATTTGCAGTTGATATAGTATTAATCATTGATGGTAAAACAGCAAGTTGGGATGTTGCTAAGGATTGGGATGATGATAAAAAAGCTGATTGGATGGAATGTGTTGAAATATTCAAAAACAATGGCTGGGCTTGGGGTGGTGATTGGAAAAATTTTAAAGATTTACCACACTTTGAAAAAAAAGGTTTTAACGATTGGAAACAGTTATCAAAGCTACCAAAAGATGAAAATGTATATGTAATAATTTAAATCAATCAAAATCTAATTTTTCATATTCTAACAAACTGTAAATTAAATATAATTTTCTGTTCAATTCTTTATCATTTAAATCTTCAATATTACCTTTAATCCTCATTACTTTTACATAATTTATACTAGTAGTAACTTTATTTAATTCAGTAATAGCCAATAATTCGGTTAAATCATCCACTAATATATGAATCAAATTTTTAACGGCATTTTTAAAGGTGCTTCCACTTTTATTATCTAATAATATACTTTTAGCATAAAATTCTATACAAAGAAGAGTGTGGTCTGTAAATTCTAAAATGTTTGCAAGATTGGCTTTTTGTTGGTCATTTAATGGTTGTAAATAATCTTTTTGATAGTTTCGTGCTATTTCATAACTTAAACTACTTTCAATATATTTTAAATGATTGACTGAATCTTGATAGTTATCAGTTTGACTTTGAAAATCATTTTTAATTTCTTTTATTTTTGAATCAAACTCGTTACGTACACTAAAAAATGTCGTAGCACCTAAAATTGCAAAAAGTGCTGTAACTGTAAAGAGTATAAGAGATGAATCTCTATTAATCTGTTCAATATAAAAATCTTCTTTAGCTTTTTGTAAATCGGGTTGAGGTTTAGAAAGATTTTCAGATTTTAAAGTTTCTACCCTACTTTGTAAAGAGTCGCTTTTTAAATAAAAATAAGTTCCACCACAAATTAAAAAAGCTATAATCAAACCTAATATAAAGTTTTTCATCTAAATAAATTTATTCAAATATAAATAATTATCACTATCCCTAATAATTCTTAGGGATTCTTTTTTTGATACAACCATATATATATAAGTAATGAAAGCTACTATTTATATAACTGGTGAAATCGGTGTTGAAACTACTCTTTTGGATGTAGTTAAACAAGTTAAACAAAATCCATCTGCAACTGAATTATTTGTAAAAATAGATTCAATTGGTGGTTATGTCCAAGATGGAAAAGACATCTACAATTACTTAAAAAATCTTGATAAGAAGATTACAACCTTCACTACTAAATCCTATTCAATCGCTTCAATGATTTTTATGGCTGGTGAGGAAAGAATCATTCCAGAAAATGCACAAGATGCTTTGATGATTCACTTGCCTTGGATGGAAGCACAAGGAAACCATTCACAAATCCAAGAATACTTAAAAGGATTAAAGAATGTAGAAGATGAATTGGTGAATTTTTATTCAGAATCAATTGGAATCGATGAAAACACAATCCATTCACTTTTAGCAAACGAAACATTTTTAAATGCTGAAGAAGCAAAAAATCTAGGCTTTGCAACATCACTTCAACCAGCACAATTAGCAGTAGCAAAATTACATAATGAAAAAGAAAAAGAAACTTTAATGAACAAAGTGATGAACAAACTTGACAACATTTTAAATGTGTTGACAGGAAAAAAAGTAAAAGCTGAATTGGTAATCCAAGATGCAACTGGAATCGATTTAGTATTTCCAAATTTAGAAAGTACAGATGAACCATTTATTGATGATGAAATGATGGTTGACGGTCAAAATGCAAATGGTGAATACTTGTTACCAGATGGAAAAAAAATTACTGCTGAAAATGGAATCGTAACACAAATTGAAATTCCAACTGATGAACCAGTTGAAGGTGATGAACCAGAACAAACAGATGAACCAACCGATGCTTTAAATCAAGAAGAACAAAACAATGAAGATTCAATTGATGAATCAACTGAAATGATGTTAAAGGTTTTGGAAGAGTTAACAGCCAAAGTAAATGATTTAGAAGCACAAAACAAAGCACTTGCAAAACAAATTGGAAGTGATTTTAAGGTTGAAAATACCAATCCAAATTCTGCAATCAAAGCAGTAAACAAAAATGAAAAAACATTCTCAATTAAGAGAAAATAATAACAATAAAAAAAAGCTAATGAAATAAATAAATGGCAAATTTTAATTTCGATAACGTAACGTTATCACCAAAAGAAGTAACTGAATTAAGCAAAGCAATATTTGAAACTGCTTTCGCAAACCCTGAACTTTCAAAAATGCACACCATTGTTGAAGGTATCGATATGAAAACTCAAATTTTGATATTGGGTTCAATGGCAATGCAAGGTTTAGCATCTGGTGATAGCTGTGATGCACAAGATTCAGATGCTGGTATTGTGGCAACACAAAAATACTGGGAAAATAACAAAATTGAAGTAAGAATCCCTTACTGTGTTACTGACTTACCAGCCCTTTTAAAGGCTTTTGGTCAAAGAACAAACAAATATGATGTATCAGGAAGTGAAGAAATTCAATTCTTAGCATCAAGATTATTAGAAGCATTGGATGAAGCCATTCTTAGATTGACTTGGTTTGGTGATAAAGATGCACAAAATGTCGTTTCAGGTGGTACAATCACAAACGGTACTAACTTAGGTTACTTCAATTCAGTTGATGGTATTTGGAAACAAATTTTCGCTGGTGTAACTGCTGGTGATATTAAAAGAGCAACCATAGCTTCAAATACTGGAACTACTTTTTCAGCACAAGAATTAGCAAGTGGTGAAGCACTTGTTGCAATGCGTAAAGTTTACAACCAATCAGATTCAAGATTGAAAAATCATCTTGATGGTATGTTTATCGTAACACAAACTGTTTATGATAACTTCTTAGATAAATTGGAAGATGCTGGTCTTAATGCTGTTGGTCAATTAGCTGTTAACGATGGTGTAATGACTTACAGAGGAAAAGAAATCGTTGTTGCTGATTTCTGGGATAGAAATATCACAGCTTATCAAACTAACGGTACAAAATATAACCTTCCAAACAGAATTGTTTACACAATCAAAGACAACATCCCAGTTGGTACACTTGATTCAGGTGAATTCAAACAATTAGATGTATGGTATGATAAAACAGATAGAAAAGTTTATACAGAAAACATTTTCTCTTTAGATGCAAAAGTTCTTGAACCTTACTTCATTTCAGTAGCATACTAAAAAATACAAGTTTTGGGTGCTGGTAATAAGCACCCAAGATTTTAAATAACATATAGATTAACATATTAAATACAATGTCAGATTTAAATACAATGTCAGATTGTTTAAAAAAATTAACTCAAAATATCACCTATGATTCTTGTACACCAGCATTAAGAGCTAAAACAGGATTAGAAACAAAAGCAGTAATCATAAATCGTAGTGATTTAGATTTTACAGCTATTACAGAAAGCGGTGCAACCGTTACCAATCTTAGTTTAATGTCAGGTGCAACTGGGTATTCAATCAATTGGGTAAAACAATTAGGTAATACAGCATCAGCATACAGCGTAAATGATGGATTAGACACTTACAACCATTCATTTATTTGCCGTGTTTTTGGTCAATCAGCATCTGATGCTGAAATCATCAAAGAATTAGGTGAAGGTGAATTCCTAGTAGTAGTTGAAACTAAATTCAAAGGGGTTGACCAGAAAGACGCTTATAAGATTTTCGGACTTGAATCGGGTCTTAAAAAATCTGAAGGTACATTTTCATCAATTGAAAATGATGGTTCTTATGTGTTCACACTTTCAAGTGTTGAAGGCTTTGGTGAATCATATCCTTACAAAGTGTATTTGGAAACAGATTACACCACAACTAAAACAAAATTTGATGCATTATTTGCTTCATAAATAGTTTACAAAAGACCAATTATAAAGTATAATTAAAGGTAGATGGTATCAACTATCTACCTTTTTTATTTAAAAAAATTATGGACAAAGAAAGATTAAAATATTTACTGGAATTACCCTTTGAAGTATTATCAAAAGATAAGGATTTAAAGAAGGAATTAACTGAATTCTACAAATTCATCTATGGGGTTAAAGTATGTTCAAGTTGCAAAGATAAATTTCCAACTTATCATCAAAAATTATCAGTTGATGGATTAGAAAAATTAGAAATGAAATCCAACGGCAACTTCAAATTAAGAGACAACATAGGAGTTCTTCAAATCAATTTTGGTGAGGGTAAATTTATCTCACAACTTAATTGTGCTGATGAAATTTGTATTGAATTTTTAAAGGTAAATCCAAATAGAATTTCACTTTTTTCCGATTTCCCAGAAAATTGGAAAGAACTAATAAAATAACGTGAAGTTGATGAAAACACAAAATGAGAATAAAGCTTATCGATGTCGATAACAGACTAAAAATAAAATTTAATGAAGTTGATGGAATTTGGAATTGGGGTGATGATAATTGTTATCCTTCACTTGTTAAATCAATCATCAATTCATCACCAACAGCAAAGCAATGTGTTTCGCTAAATGCAAAGTATGCAACGGGAAAAGGCTTTGAATTTGCAAAGGATATTACAAACAAAAGCGATTTAATCGTAAACAAAAGAGGGTTAACAATTAATCAGCTTTTAAGAATGGTTAATCAAGAATTTGCATATTACAATAACGTATTTCTTCACATCAATTACAATTCATTATTTGAAGTTACATCAGTACAATTACTGCCAGCAACGGATGTGAGAATTGCAAAAACTGATTCAAATAACTACAACGGTAAATACAAGGTTTACAATAATTGGGATGGTTCAAAATCAAAGAAACATTCAAAGAATGATTATGATGTAATTGATAGATTCAACCCAAACCCTGAAATTATCCAAGCACAAGTTGATGCTTGTGGTGGTGTTTGGTCAAAGTACAAAGGTCAAATCTTACATATCAATTCAGATTTTTCAGAATTGTATTCACTTTCGGATGTTGATTCTGTTTTAGCAGATGCGGATTCAGAATTTAAAGCACAAGAATTTAGAAATGATTCACTTAGAAAAGGATTTGCTGGTAATAAAATTATAGTAACCAAACCATTTCAAGGTGGTGAAGAAGAAGCAGATGAATTTCAAGAAACACTAACTGATTTACGTGGTACATCAGGAATTTTAATGTTGGAAGCAACTGGTGAAACGGATGATTTAAGCAAAGAAATATTTATCCAAAATTTGGAATCAAATATTGATTCCAAAACATTTCAAGTTGATGAATTAAGTGCTGAAAAAAACATCTTAAAAGCCTTTGGAGTTCCATCAATTTTAGTGAACCAAGATTCAGATTCAGTATTTGGAAATTCTGGTGAACTATTAAAAGAAGCTAAGAAAACCCTTTGGGAAAATAGGGAAGAAGAACGTGAAATAATTGTTGATGCATTTCAACAAATCTTTTCAAGATTCCACAAACCCCTAAACCCAGAAAATAATTGGAATATCATTCCAATCCTAGAAAAAGAAGTATCAAGTGAAAATAATATCGGTTAATGAATTCAAATCTTTTAAAGATGTTGGGAAAAATAAAGTTGATGAAGATAAGATAAATCAAATCATTGATGAAGCCCAAATTACTGAATTGAAAGAAGTACTGGGAAATGATTTCTATTTTGATGTATTAAACAATTTAGATAATCCAGATTACCAAGTTTTATTGTCGGGTGGTTCATTTACATCAAACGGCATAAACTACCATCAAGAAGGGTTAAAATCACTTTTAGCTGATTATGTAATGGCAAAGTTTGTCATTCAAAGCAACATCAATTTTACACCGTTTGGTTCAGTAACCAAAGTACATAATGACAGCCAACCAGTAGAAAGAAATTCATTGAAAGATATGAGTACACAACAATTCCAATATGCTTCAGCAAAATGGGAAATCATTGAAATGTATTTGAATTCTGAATCCTTCACAAACTGGAAAAATAACAATTGCACTTCTTCAACCAATAGAAGATACAAATTCAGAACGTTTTAATGGTATTAATCAATACATTCAGTAGCAATTTATTTACATTTAATGGGGTTAGATTGGTTAGAAACTTTATCCCATTGAAAGCGGGTTCAGCTTCAATTACCATCATAAACGCTTATGATAGTAAATATCAGTTAATGGGTTCAACCCACTATTCTAATATTTCAGTAAATGGTGAAGTATTTGGCAATCAAACCGATTTGATGAATGCGTTATCACCAATCCTTTTTGTTAAGCAAACAGCAGAAAATTCATTTTCTGGAAACTATAATGATTTGGCTGGGATTCCATCAGAATTTAACCCATCACCACATACCCACGAAATTGAAGACATAAATGGTTTAGATACACTTTTAAATCCAACTTTAGATTCAGTTTTAATAAACGGTAATATTTCAAATGAAGATGCTTACATCAATTCACTTTATATTAAAGATTTAGGGGCATCAGGTTATGCAAATATTAATTTTAATACTGGTGCTTTTTATGTTCAAGATTCAGGTTCATTTTATCAATTTATTTGTGATGGTGGTGTTGGAGCTTTAGCAGTTGGAAGAAATTCAGATAACGTTTATTTTAGTATAAAATCAGATTTATTAACCGCATCAAGAGAATTATTCATTCCAAATGAAAGTGGAATTATTGCAACTCGTCAATGGGTTTCAGCAAACACAATTACACCAACATTACAACAAGTATTAAATACTGGTGATTTTGCAACAGGTAGTAACATTATTTTATCAGATGGATTCAACAAAACAGCAGTATTTGGTGGTGATGAAATAAGATTAGTTGATGCTTCAACCAACGAAACTTTGTATCTGCACTATAACAATATTCAATTTCTTGGTGAAACTGGAATAACTGATTTAGTATTTGAAAATCCAACTTCATCAAACGTATTAACGTTTCCTGATAAAACTGGTACACTAGCAACATTGGATGATATTGGTGGTGGTTTAGAATCTTTATCTGGTGATGGTGTGGATAATACAGACCCTTTAAATCCTGTAATGACTTATCCAACACCAGATGAAATTGGTGCTGAAAATGCATTGGGATTTACACCAGAAGATGTAAACAATAAAGCAGTTGATTTTTCCATAGTTGATGATACACTTTATCCATCGGTACAAGCTGTTAAAACAGAATTGGATTTGAAAGCTGATAAGCTTAATTCGTCAACAGTAATAATATCAAAATCAAATAGTTCTGGTATTGGTATTTCTTCAAGTGCAACAAGTGAAACAGTTCTATATTCATTTTTAATTTCTGGTGGTACTTTTTCAGTAGGTGATTTTTTCAAATTTAGAATAGGAGCTGAAAAAGATGGAACAGTTTCAAATGCAACTTACAGAGTTCGAGTAGGTGTAAATGGAGATACAAGTGATAATTTACTTGCAACTTGTGTTATTGGTGCAAATAACAGTAGATACACAGCTTTTGAAAGACAAAATATATATTTTAATTCATCTTCAACACTAAGAGCTTTTGCACCAGCAACTACTACCACCACGGATATTACAAGTGGTAATCCCGCAAGTGATGTAAGTTGTAACCCATCAAATAATTTTTATATAAGTATAACAGCACAATTAACATCAACCGATTTTTCTTGTAAAATGACAACATTAGAATTAGCAAGAACCAAAACTTTTTAATATGTATTATAAAATAGATATAAATGGCTTTTACTTGGGTATAAAGTCAGAAGAACTACCTGAAAATTGGTTATTCAATACAACGATTGATTTACCAAATAATTTAATTAAACCTAGAATATTAAATAATGTTTGGGTTGAAACTTATGTTGAAAAATTCGAAGTACCAGTTGAAGTGCCATTATGGAGAGTTAAAATAATTTTACACGAATTGGATTTATATGATGCTGTTATAATAGCAATGAATTCATTGGAAGAACCAATTAAAACAAGGGTAAATTTCATCTGGGAGTATGGATATACGGTTGACCGTAATAGTCAAACTGTAATGTTTATTGGTCAAGTTTTGAACTTGACAGAAAACCAAATTGACCAAATTTTTATAAATGCTAATGCAATTCAACTATAAACTTAAATATGAACAAAATACTAAATAACAAACATTTTAAAACCATCCTTCACATCATATTTGGTGTTGGGTTCGGTTATCTTCTTACACTCACATTCTATGGAATTTCTTTTGCTATTCAACTATTCTTAACAGTCTTTGTTGTTGGTGGTTTATCAATTTTCTGGAAATGGCTAATGAAAGCATTTAAAGGAACTGATTTCAAATATCAAGATGTTCTAAAAGCTGTAATCCCAGCAATAATTGTGGTGATACTATCCCACTTTTTATAATAACAATAAACAGTTTTATTGATTAAAAAATGAAAACAAATCCAATGACAATATTAACCCTTTTATTACAATTTTTAGATGCATTAGGCATCAAGACTGCGATTTTTATCGCTGGTTTAGCTGGTGGTTTAACATCACTTCACAAAAAAAGCAAACTCAAATGGTGGCAAAGATTCCTATCAATCTTTGGTGGTGGTTTTACAGCAAATTATTTAACACCAATGGTTGCTGAATGGATTAACTTTTCTGAAAATGCACATTATGGACTGGCTTTTATGTTAGGGTACGGTGGACTTACAGGGGTTGAAATGCTTTGGTTAAGACTAAATAGGAAAATTGAAAAAACAGTTGAAGAAGACCAAGAATAAATTGGTCTTTTTTTATGCTAATACTTTACAAAAAGCCATTTGCAAAGTATAATTAAAGTATGAAAAAATTAGGAAGACCCTTTAAACAAGATAACTGGATAAAAGAATTGGAAAATGTTTTGAACAATGAAAACATCCTTTTCTTATCTGACAGCGACCTTGTTTTTTTAGTTAATAAAAATCTTGATGAAGCAGATAGAATTTGCAAATCAACCTTTGAAAAATGGAAAGCTGGTAAACATCATAAAGATGATGTTGCTGGTGAAAAATTTATTGAATTAGTACACCACGCCCTTATCAAACAAAAACAATTTCTATCAAAGAAAATGATTGATGATGATAAGAATTGGCAAAGGTACGCTTGGATAATGGAAAGAAAATTTGCTGAATGGAATCTTAAAAGAATTTCTGAAAATATCAACAGAAATGAACAATCTGCAATTATCCAAATCACAGCATCAACAGATGAACAAGCCAAACTGATTGACAATATCATAAACATAGATTTTGAAGAAATCAAACCAATTAGAATACCAATTTCTTCAGATGATAACAAAGATGAAAATTATGATTTTTAATGACCATTACACCAAGTACAGCATTCAACAAGATAGCTGGATTGAACAAACCAATAAGGGTTGTACAAGGTGGAACATCAGCTGGTAAAACATATTCCATCCTTCAATATCTAATCTATTATTCACTTAAACGTGAACTATTAATATCAATTGTTGCAAGTAGTTTACCAGTGTTAAAAAGAGGTGCTGAAAAAGATTTCTTTCACATACTCAAATCAATGGATTTGTATGATGAAAACAACCACAACAAAACAGATAGAACCTATAAACTAAATGATTCAACTTTTGAATTCTTTTCAGCTGAAGACCATTCAAAATTAAGAGGTTCAAGAAGGGATATTCTGTTTGTAAATGAGGCAAACAACATAAGCTTTGAAGCATTCCAAGAATTAAATGTAAGAACCAAAAAGTTCACGTTCATTGACTTTAACCCAACTGCACCGTTCTATGCACATACTGAATTAATCGGTAATGATAATGTTGATTTTGTGATTCTAACTTTTCAAGATAATGAGTTCTTGGATTCCAAAATCAAAAGTGAAATTGAAAGCTGGGAAAAGAAAGGTGAAACATCTGAATATTGGGCTAACCGTTGGAAAGTAATGGGTTTGGGTCAATTAGGAATTCAAACTGGAGCAGTTTATAAAGATTGGACAATCATTGATGAACTACCAGCCAATGCACAATTATTGGGTTCTGGGATGGATTTTGGGTTTACTGTTGACCCAACCAGTTTAATATCAATATATAGATATAATGGTGAAATTATTTGGGATGAAGTTATATATGAAACTGGATTATTCAATTCTCAAATTGCCAGCAAAATCAAACAAAGCAATGCAATAAATGGTTTAATATATGCTGATTCAGCAGAACCAAAAACGATTGCAGAACTAAGATATTTTGGAATATCGGTTTTGCCAGTTGAAAAAGGAAGGGATTCAATAAACTATGGAATTCAGCTTATCCAAGAACAACCATTCAAAGTAACCAAAAGAAGTATCAATTTAATCAAAGAACTTCAAAACTATGTTTGGGCTACTGATAAAGATGGTAAAGTATTATCAATCCCAATTGATGACTACAATCACGGATTAGACAGTTGTAGATATTTCTATATGATGAAATTTAATAAAAAAGCAAATCATTTTACCCTTAGATGGAAAAGATAATCAATTACAAATTAAAAGATTTTTTGAGGTTATCAGATGTTGATGAAATCCTGAATTATTTGGTGCTTCTTGAAAATTTGAATCCACTAAAAGAAATTAAAAATCCAACATCTAAATGGTGGAATAGAAAGCCAAAAAGATTGAAAATTAAATCGGTAAAGGATTTATCATTTGGTGATGTAACACTAATCAGAAACCTTATAAATGAACCTGAACTAAACAGTCTTATTGAGATTTTTAAAATGGTAAGTGAATTAAATGAAAAGCAAATATTGAATCTTGGAATCATTCAATTTTATGGAATCTTTTCTTTTATCAAACAAGAATTACTTGAAATAAGCAATTGGGAAGTGAATGAATTAATTGATGATGAAGATGGAATAGTTGACATACATCAAGAAATGGTACAAGCCAAAGAAAGAATGGCAAGGTTCGGAGTGTTAAACACAATCAATTCACTTGCCAATGATGATGTAACCAAATGGGATGCAATCCAAAAGTTACCCTATACAACCGTATTTACCAAGTTAAAAATGGATATGGTTAAGAATAAAATTCAGTCGGAAATAGCTGAATTGAAAAGAAAACAACTTAAACAATAATGTATGAATTTTTAAAAGAACTAGCACAAGATAACGATTGGATTTTTGACTATGGAAGAAAAGATTATCTGAACCTAAATGATGATATGGAAACTGATAAAATCTATCTGTTTGCTGAACCAATTGAAATATCATCAAAGTTTTCCGATTCTGGAAATGAACAAAAAACCTTTTCAGGAAAGCTTATGATTTTGGTTAGTTCAGATTTGGATGAAACCTATCTTGATAAATATGAAAACCATATCCAACCACTAATTCAAAAAGCTGGTGAAATCCTAAAAAATGCAATGGTTTGTGAAGATTTTGAAATCTTGAATTTCAAATCAATGGAAGTGATTAATCTTTTTGATTACAATGTTGATGGTGTATTAATAACATATTCTGTAAATGAATCTTATTAATGAATTCAGAAGAAAATGATAAGATAATCAAACTGGAAATGGAAGCCCTTAAAGCTGATATAATAGCTGTTTATAATGCTTCCAATAAAAGAACAACTGGTGAATTTGAAAACGGTTTGGAATTAAAGTATGAATCCAATTCAGCAACACTATCTGGTTATGTTTATTTGGCTGGAAGAAGGGCTGGGAAACAACCACCAATAAAAGCAATTGAAGATTGGATAATTGCCAAAGGGATTAGCCCTATTGAATCCAAACTAAAAATTTCATCATTGGCTTATTTGATTGCCAGAAAGATTGCAAGGGAAGGAACTAACAAAGAAAACCATCTTCATATTTATGATATGGTAATAACACCTCAAAGAATTCAAGAAATATTTGATAAAATCCAATCAATAAATGTAAGTGCATTTATAAATGAGGTTAAAATAACGATAAAGAAAATGGTCAATGATAAATGATTGCAACAGTAAAAATTAAATTTCTTCAAAATCCAATTGATGAACATAATTTCAAATTCAAATTACTAAAAAATGATATTCCAATCACTTTCAATTCTGGTGGTGATGTGGTTGATAAAACTTATAAATTTTCAACATTAGCTGTTGTAAATCGAATTGCAAAATTGAATCCAAATTTAGGTTTGGATAACTCTTTTTTCAGTTCATTCAATGGTACTGTTTTCGATACAGCTGTACAAGATGATGGTAATATCATTGTTGTTGGTAACTTCACAACATACGGTGTTTTTGGTGTAAACAGAGCAGTAAGATTACAATCAAACGGAACTATCAATACAGTTTTTGGTGGTGGTGCTAATTTGGCTGTTCTATGTGTTGCTGTTCAATCTGATGGAAAAATTCTATTGGGTGGTTCATTTACAAATTTTAACGGTGCAAATGTTAATCGTTTGGTTAGATTAAATGCTGATGGAACAAATGATACCACTTTCAACAACAATATAATGAGTGCTGCTAGCAATAAAGGATTCAACAATTCAGTATTTTCAGTTGCTGTTGATGGTAATGGGAAAATATTAGTTGGTGGTGGATTTACAAATTTCAACAACAATAGTAGAAATAGAATAGTTAGACTTAATTCAAATGGTACAATTGATAATACATTTAATGTTGGTACTGGTTTCGGTAATATCGTTAATTCAATTTGTGTAAATCCAGATAACAGTTATTTAATTGGTGGTGAGTTTACTGTTTATAATGGAAACTTTACCAATATAAGAAGAGTTGTAAAATTAAATTCAACTGGTGGTATTGATAATACTTTCTTAACCAATCTTGGAACTGGTTTTAATGGAACAGTTACAAGGGTTAAGATTAATCCAAATGATGATAAAATATATGTAACTGGAAATTATACAAGCTTTAACGGTAACAACACAAATAGAATAATTTCATTAAATACCAATGGAACAGTTAATACTGATGTTTTTTTTGGAAGTGGATTTGATGATGAAACAAATTCAATTGCTTTTGGTGATACTGGTGATATATTTATTGGTGGTCGTTTCTTGAATTATAATTTAATTGAATCCAATAGATTAATAGTGTTGGATAGTGATGGAGTTGTAAAGAATACTACAATAATTAATAACACGGTGAATACAATATCAGTAACATCTAGTGATGATATTATTATAGGTGGTTCATTCACTTCAATATTTGGTGGTGGTGATTTGGATGATGATGAAATTCTAATTGGAGCAACATCAGCAAATACAATATCAAACACTTATTCCAACCTTAATTCTTTCAATATCAATTCAGATATTGAATATGTAATTGAAGATGATTCTGTTGTTTTAAAATACAATTATAACAGCACAATTGAAACAATAACCATTGATGAAGTTGAAGATGAACCAGACTACATATTGATTGAATTTTCAAATGGATTTGAAAATGGAATTATTTTCTTGGAAGATTTGAATTCAATATCAAATCCAGCTTACAACAATTCAATCATCAAATATCAATCGGTTTTAACTGGTACAACCAAATCTGATGTTATTGTTGGTGGTCATACCTTTTCCGTTTATCCATTTGATAATACTTTCAAGTTCAACTTTAAGGACATTGTGACCACATTGATTAATCCAAATGGATTCAAAGATTCAATACTTCCAGATTTATCTGGTGGTAACTTTATTTATGATGATAATCTTGAATTGATAATTGAACCACAAATATTAACATACAATGATGAAATTGGAAGTGCAACCATTGCAAAGTATAAATTCTTGAAATCGGTTGAACAATTACCATTCTACAATCAAAAGTATTATTCAAATACAAACAATGTTAGGGTACTTCTTCCAACTAAAAACAATATTGATTTTGATGTAACTTATTTTGAAGGTTATCCATTTGATTTTTCCGTACAAGGTATAATGTCAGGTGATACATTTCAATTTAGAAATTCAAACACTTTGATGTTTTCAAACGCATTTACAGCAAGTACATCAGAGGTTAAAAGGATTTTCCTATCTGATGGTGCAAACAATGTAACATTTGATGATGTGATGATTCTTTCATCTAATTTGAACAAGTTGGAATTATGGGTCAATGATTCTTTCATTGCCAATATCAATATCAAAAAGGTTGAATCTAAGTGTGGTGTTTATATTAAATGGTATTCACAATCTGGTGGTTACTCTTATTGGTTATTCGATAAGAATAACAAGAACTCAATAAAAACAAAAGAGATTGGTGTTATCAATGGCAAGTGGGATAATTTACAAAACATTACCAGCACATCAGAAAGCTTAGGTAAAACGGCATCAGAAACCATTCAGTTAACAACCAGATATGAAACCAAAGAAAAGGAATACTTACTTGATTTAGTTAAATCACCTCACGTCGAAATGTACATAAATGAAGTACCATTTATCCAACAGAATGAATTCAATTTCATTGGTGTTGGTTTAGCAGATGGTACATACAATTATGAGAATCGAGATTCACAAAATAAGCTTTCAATTGTGATTGAAAAGCCAGCTATTAACACCATAACCTATTAATGAATGAAGAAAGATTATACATTAATGGTCAACTTGTCGAACTATCACCAAATTCAAAAATAAGTCTAACTAGGCAAGTAAATGATATTGCGAGTGTAGATAATAGACAAGCCCACTTTACCAGAACAATCGACATCCCAAAGACCCCAAACAACATCAAAATCTTTGATTACTTGGGAGTGGTTGGAAATAATAGTAATGTACCGTACCAAAAAAATACGGTTAACTACTTTATTGATAATGATTGTTTGATTTTTGAGGGTTGGGCGGTAATCAATGAAACATCTGATGATTACAAAGTGAATGTTTATGATGGGTTGATTGATTTTTACAAGGCAATTGAAAACAGAACATTTGAAGATATTGATTTAACTGAACTAAATCATCAAAAGGACTTACCCACAATCACAAATAGTTGGTCTGGTGATACACCATACACTTATATACTTGCTGATTATAATGGGAAAGCAACATATTTGAATGAAAGTTCTGGAACAACAATCAATACAGATTATTTGATTCCAAGTGTTAATGTTCCATTCCTTTGGGATAAAATCTTTGATAAATACAATTCAACTTATTCAGGGGATATTTTTGAGAATGAAGATTTCACAAATCTTTGGATGACATTTCCAAAAGGTGTTTTATCTGAAGGTAATTCAACTTTAAAGTATGATTCCGAAACAACCAGATTTGAATCATTCGTTGATACGTTTGCTGGTATTACTTCATTGTATTTTTTTGAACAAGGTAATATCCTTAATGACTTGGGTACAATTACATCATCCAGACATTTCACACCAACCAATGAAGGAACATATAAAATTGAAATAACTGGAAGGATTTCACCTACTGGTAATGATGGAAGCTTGGCTGGTATTCGTTGTGATTTATGGCTTGCTAAAAATAGCATTGGATTAACAGCAAATGAAGTAACACCAGTACAACTTATAAAAGAAAATATTGGTGGTGATTATTCAACATTTTACGATTTAGATAGTACCATCAACTTTAACTGTTTAGCTGGTGAATCATTTTGTTTGATACTTAGAAGAAACGACGGTAAAAATTTAAGATACGTTCAAGAATCATCATCAGCACCAATTAAAATAAAAATTTTTCAAATTGATGGATTTGATATTTCATTCACAAATGAGTTAAAAGATTTCAAGATTAAAGATTTTATCAATGAAATAGTTTGGAGGTTCGGACTTACAATATTTAAAGATAAAGTAATCAATGACTATCAATTTTTGACCTTGTCAGAAAGAGTTAACTATCCTGAAATTGATAACCAAGTTCTAAAACATTTCATTGGGGTTGATAGTGAAAAGTATATTTATTCCAACTATGCACAAACCAATTTTTTCAGATACAAATACAATGATTCTGAAAATACACATAAGGATGGTTCTTTCAATGTGGAAAACGTAAACATTGCAGAAACAAAAGATGTAATTAAATCAAGTATTTACGCCCCAGAATTTGAACCATCATTCACACTTCCAATTGATATAGCCCAAAACACTTACAAGCTTTGGAATAAAGAAGTAACTGAAAAGGATGATGGTCAACAGGAAATCAAATACAAATCACTAGATAAACGATTCTATTTCTTAAAGAAAAAACAAATCATTTTCGCACCCCTATTATTGGGAAGTGAAACACTTGGAGCAACCACAACAATAACAACAGCACCAGTTGAATCATTTGATAGACTTTCATTTACTGAAATCGTAACAAACTATTATTCTGATTTATCAAAGATTCTGAATAAGTGTAAAGTAATTACAGCAAACTTTTATTTGAAACCTATTGATGTGGCAAATTTTGATTTCAGGAAACTGTACTATGTTGAACAATTGGGTGCTTACTTCATTGTAAATAAAATCAATGGCTACCAAAAAAATACAATCACTAAAGTTGAATTAATCAAAGTTGATTTCTTCCCAACCTATTATGGTGGTGATGATGAATAACATTTAAAAATAATACTATGGAATAGAATGGCAGAAAAAGTTGAAGTCCTACAATTGGACATAAACACCCAAGCTTTAATTGCAAAGCTTGCTCAAACAAAAGCAGAAATTGATAAACTTAAAACGGCTCAAAAGCAATTGACAGCCGATAATAAAAGTACATCAGATTCATTTGTTAAAAATGAAGTTGAACTTAAAAGATTGGGTACAGCTTACACCCAGCAAAAAAATCTGGTTTCTCAATTAACAACCGCAAACAATTCATTTGCAAATGCCACAGAAGCAATTGCATCTGCAATCGCAAAAGAAAACAATACGGTTGAAGAACTAAGAAACAACAACACCCAATTACTAGCACTTAGAAACCAAGTTAATCTTTCAACAGCAGAAGGTGTAACCGCTTTGAATGCATTGAATGCCAAATTGGATGAAAACAATGCCAAGATAAAAGAATCTGTTTCAGCTTATGAACAACAAAAGATTTCAATTGGTGATTACTCAAATCAAATTCAAGATGCACTTTCAAACATCAACCCATTAAACGGTGGGATAAGTGGTTTCATTGAAAGAAGCAAAGAAGCTGGTGGTGCTGGTAATCTTCTTACCACATCAGCAAAAGGAATGACAACTGGTTTGGCTGGTGTAACCAAAGCATCACTAGCATTTATTGCAACACCAATTGGTGCTGTACTGGCTTTACTTGTTGGTGCTTTTGCTCTTATCAAAAATGCAATGAATAGAAGTGAAGAAGCTACCAATAAACTTAGGGTTTCATTTGCAACAGTAACAGGAATTATTAACACAGTACTTAAAGCCCTTGAACCACTTGGTAAATATTTGATTGATGGTATCGTAATGGGATTTGAATTGGCTGGTGCAGTTGCTGAAAAAACAATGGGGTTACTTGCAGATGGATTAGCATTTCTTGGATTTGATAAAGCTAGTGAATCTGTTAAAGGGTTCACCAATGAAATCAAAGCTGGGGTTAAGGATGCACAAGATTTGGCAAAAGCTGAAATTGAATTGGAAGAAGCACAAAGAAAATCCAGAATTACCCAATTGGAATATCAAAAGGATGCTGAAAAGCTAAGACAAATTAGGGATGATGAAAATAAAACAATTGCGGAACGTATCAAAGCAAATGATGAATTGGGTGTTGTTTTAAAAAATCAATTGAAAGATGAATTGGCAATTGCACAAACGGCTTTAAACGTGGCTAACCTTAGAATAAAAGCAGAAGGTTCAACCAAAGCTACATTGGATGCACAAGCCGAAGCCCTTACACAAATTGCAGATATTCAAGAAAGAATTACTGGTCAAGAATCTGAACAACTTGTAAACAGAACTTCACTTCAAAAAGAAGCAAACGACAAAGCAAAAGAACTTAGACAAAAAGCATTGGATGATGCTATTCAAAAAAGCAAAGATGAAATTGAATTATACATTCAATCACAAGGTATCAAGAAAAAAGCACTTGAAGATGAATTGAAATTTGAAGAAGAACTTTCAAAGAAAAGGCTGGCAGTTTTAAAGAAAGAATTTGATGCTGGCAAAATATCTAAAACAGCGTATGAAGCTGAAAAGCTTAGAATCACCAATGAGTTTGCATTAAAACAAGTTGATGCCACCGTTCAAAATGCACAAAGAGAATTGGACATCTACAAAGCAAATCTTGAACAAAGAAAAGCTGATGATACATTCTTTACCCAAGAAAAGCTACAAGCCAAATTGGATGAAAGCAATGAATTAGCAATCAAAGAAAGTGAGTTTCAAGCTTTGAGACTTGAACAAGGTATAATCAATGAACAACAATATCAAGATGCAATTACAGCTGTTAAAGAAGCACAAAGAATTAGAGATGAAGAAGCCCAAAAAATAAGGGATGAAGCCAAGAAAGAACAGGAAGTAATTGATTTGGAAAACCAAAGAATCTTGGATGAAGAAAAATTCACCAATGATTTTGATTTGGAATTGGAACGTGAAAGAATCAAGTATGAACAAGAAATAAAGAATGCTGAAAAAACTGGTGCTGATACTTCACTTATTGAACAAAAATATGCATTGGTTCAAACCAAAATATTTGAAGCAAAAGAATCTGCAAAACGTCAACAAGCTTCACAAACCTTTGGTGATGTGGCAAAACTACTTGGTGAACAAACGGCTGCTGGTAAAGCAGCTGGTATTGCACAAGCTACAATGAATACATACGAAGGTATAACCCAAGTTTGGGCTAGTGATTCAGCATTACCAGAACCTTATGCAACAATTGCTAAGGTAATATCAACTGGTGTTGTACTTGCAAGTGGACTTGGAGCGGTTAAGAAAATCACATCAACCAAAGTACCATCTTATGCTGATGGTGGTCAAGTACCTTCATTGGGTAGTGGGGTCATTGATAACGGTGCAAACCTATCTGTACCATTATCAAATGGTGATGATACACTAGCGTATGTTAAACAAGGTGAAGTTATACTTAATTCGGAACAACAAAGGCGTGCGGGTGGTGTTAACTTCTTTAAATCGATTGGTGTACCAAGTTTTGCTGGTGGTGGTTTTGTTGGTGGTAATACCAACTTAGGTACACAAGGCGGTGTTAAACTAGATACAATTGAAATGGCTAATCTAATGGCACAAGCCAATGCAAATTTGCCAGCACCAGTTGTAAGTGTACAAGAAATAAATTCAGTAGATAATAGGGTTAAGGTTTATGAATCTTATGCCAATTTCTAAATCAAGAAATGTGAATCAAAAAAAGATTCACATTTTTTTTGATGAAATCCGAACTTTTCAAAAACCCCAGATATTTATTAGTAAATGAATTTAACAATGAAGAAAAAGAAAAAACACTTGGATGAACTTTTGAATGAACTGCTTATCAAAATGCACCAAATAAAAAACAAAAAGAAAGATTCCAATCAGGATGATAACAAAGATGTAGATATGAACCAGAATGAACAAAACACTTTATAATGAAGTCAGTAAATTAAAAGTACTTCCAGAAGATGAAATCTTGGAACTGATTGAACAATACAAAGCTGGTGATACAAACAAACTATCAACCATTATTGAATCCAATCTAAAGCTTATCATCTTTTTTGTAAAGAAATATTCTAACTATATCAACAACATTGAACTAATTGATGAAGATGATTTAATTGCAGAAGGAACACTAGCAGTTAAAAATGCCGTGGAAAATTTCAACCCAAATCTAAATATCAAGTTCACTTACTTCTTGTCGATATGGGTTAAAAAGAATATATCTGAAGCCATTATTAAAATAATGAATACAATCAAATTACCAGTTGGAAGTGTAAAGGAAAATGAAAAACTAATTAGATTAATCCAAACCATCAACCAAGAATCAGAAAGTGAAATTGAAAGATACCAATTAGAAGAACTTAACATACCAAAGCCACAAATTGATTTCTATTTCAAATCAAAAATGATAATGGAATCCTTTGATGAAAATGAAAATATTGAAGATGATTCAAATGAAGAAACCAAAGATGACCTTATCCAGAAAATCAAAAATGAAATGGATAAGCTAACCGAAAATGAACAAAAGGTAATCACATTGTACTTTGGAATTGACAGACCCCAACCAATGAAATCAATTGATATTGCAAAGCTGATGAAGATTTCAAGACAGTATGTGATTCAAGTTAAAAGGAATGCAATAAGCAAACTTAAACTTAAATTGAATTAATGATGATGGATGATTTTCACAAAGCCAGCGATACAGAAAGAATGTTGATGACCCAATTGTTTATTGATAACGGTGTTGATAGTTACATATTCACACCAGCCAAAGGATATGATAGGGAAGAAGGGTACTATACAGCAACCACCAGAACCAGAAAAGAAATCGTATTTGAAGTTAAGAATAGAAATATCACCAGCGATATGTACACAACAACATACATTGAAAAAGATAAGGTTGATAATATTCTTAGGATTGCAAAAGAAACCAATCACATCCCTTTCCTTTTCTTCTTTTTTACCGATAATAAGTATATGACAGTAAGATTAGATTTTGATACGTATTACACCACAATCAAAAAGCTTGCACCAAAAACAACAATGGGAAACCAAACCAAAGTACTTAAAGAATTTGTACCATTCAAAATAACAAGATTATCAAACACCAACTAAATGAATAGATATAAACTATTAAAAAACAATACAAACATCATATTTCAATTCATCAAGAACGGAATCTTATCTTATCAAGTAAACCGAGACATAGAAATATATGAAACTTATGTAGCAATGAATGATGATGGTGTTACAAAAGAAGTTAAACATCTTATACTAGCAGATACATTTGAATTATCACCAAAAAGAATTGAACAAATTATCTATAATATGGAAAAGTTGATAATCTAAAACATTCCTAAATTCTTACATTTCAATATAATCTTGGTATATTAAAATATAATGTTAATACAAATTAATATATATTAAAAATATAAAAAAAAGTGTTTAGAATACGTTCATTTTTGTGCAAAACATTCGTGAATTCATAAATTTATTCAGTGTAAGTATAATAAGATTAAGTACTTATAAAGTAATTTAGAATGAATATAAATTAGGATTTGTGTTGATAATTTGGCACCAAAATAGTACTGAAATTTATATAATACTCCTATTTTTGTAGGGTACAATAAGTATAAAAATAATGAAAGCCCTATCCGATTATAGGGCTTCATTTAAAGTTCAGTAAGCGACTTCAAAATTGAAGTCCTTAAAACAAGTTTGAGAAAATTACGTCGTCATTAGATTTTTACTAGAAATCTGAAACAGCCGACTTTTTTGCAGATTCTCTTTCCATTACGATGAATACATTTTCTGAAAATGTATGTGTATCCATCTGGGGGACAATCTAAATCATTAATCATTGTTTTTGTAATTTAGAGGTTATAAATATGTCCAGCATATTTGTTAATTTATCAAGAAAGTCAAAGACCTAAAAACATTTAGAATCCTAATCGGAGGTTCTAATAACAATCTCAAAAGACCAGTGACCGCTGGTCTTTTAATTTCAACTACAAAGATTGCAATTCATATTGGTAAATGAAAGTCAAACTTATTCACAATCGGGGATAGTTTTTAACAACGATTAATATTTTTCCTACTTTAAAATAAACTGCTTAATAATATGATAATCAGCTAGTTAATATTCTGTTTATTAGTGGTCGCAAGGGAAATTATACTATTTTAAGAAATTATTGGGAAGGAAAGTAAGCACAAACTTTACACCAAGGTGTAAAGATTAATTCAATTTATTACGTTGTTTTTAAAAAAAGATTATCCAAATAATATCGGATTAGAATAGCCAACCCACGCAAAGAAATCGAAATCCTGAAAAATTCCACCATCAAATCCATTAGTAAGAATTACTTTGCAAAATTAAGGGTAAATATTGAATCAACCAAAAACATAAAGCCAGAAGTTATTAATAAAGAGATTTCTTTATGATAGGATTGTGCAGAAATAGAGTTTACTCTAACCTTGCACATTTCCGTTATCAAAAATCCCAGTAAAATATAATAAAAAAAATGTGCAAAATATACCACCCTAAATTTGCACAGTAAATTTATTCTAACTATATTTGTTGTGTTGGAATTGACCAACAAAAGTTATTTGAAATATTGGAAGGGTAAAATAAAAAAGTGGTGCTAGGAACACCACTTTTAAAGCATTTAACTCAAATGAACTAAATACATTTACATATATGACAAAGTTAAATAAAAATTTCGATAATATCGAAGATTTATTACAACGTGAATTTGATACTAGTGAAACCATCAAATTATTGATTCACACAAACACTTCAATTTATATGAGTTGGGGTGTTGAACAAAAGATAAACTTTAAGAATAAAGGTTTACTGATGAAGGTTAACGGACACCATCACAAGGGATGGTTACTAATAGTTTTAGCTTGGAATGATACTTACAGCTATTACTTATTAGAAGGTAATAAAACAATCAAAAAGGAGCAACACGAAGTTTACTTTGACCAGCTTCAAGAATTGATTGATTTGGATATTGAAAAATTAGATGATTATAAATTTTAATAACTAAGTAGTTTGAGTTAAATGCACCCTTCCAATTATTTAACATCTTAAACTATTTATGATATGAAAAATTTAATTGAATCTTATGTTGATGGTGAAACCACTTATTTCATTTTTAACAATGAAACACCAGAACAATCAATTTATTTATATGCTTATAAACAAGCTATAAAATCAAATTCCAAAGTAGGTAATTTAATTTATCGGGATGGTATTTATCAAATCACATTAACCCAATTCTAAAAGATATGAAAGCACGGTATATTAGAATCAGCACCCTTAACAAAGGGCAAAAAACAGATAGACAAGATGCACAAGCCAAACCAGATGAATTGATATTTACAGATACCATAACAGGGTCAACACCATTTAATAAAAGACCATCTGGGTTAAAGCTAATTGAAGCAATTGAAGCTGGTAAGGTAAACTATGTATCAACATCCCAACTTGACCGATTGGGGCGTTCTGCAATGGATATACAAAGGACGTTGGATTACTTTAAAGAAAAGGGTGTAACGGTTAAGATTGATAACCTAGGGATTGAATCAATATTACCCAATGGCAAAGCAAACCCATCATTCAAGATGATAACAGATATACTTGCCAATTTATCGGAAATGACAAGGGAAAGCATACTTGAAAATCAGGAACAAGGGATAAAATTGGCTAAGGCAAAGGGTACGGTTTATCTTGGTAGGGTTAAGGGAACTACTGAAACTGATGAACAAGTATTGGAAAAGTATAAAGTCGCTGTAAAAGCCATTAAAATGAATCCTAAAATGAGCCTTAGGAATCTGGCAAAGCTTGGTAATTGCAGTATGAATACCATTAAGAAGTTGAAAGAGATATTAAACAACAAGGGTAACGATTAGTTACCCTTATTTAATTTTAAATCTAATATCAAACTCCTTTATAATTTCTAAATAGGTATGCTAAAACCATATAAAAAACAAAAATTAAGAAAATTACTAAACATCCTAATTGCCACTTTGGTTCTTTCTTTTTTATATTGGGTGTTGTCGGTTGAAGAATTGGGGTGCTGGTTAAATCTTTTGCGTTCCCAATCCTGATACCTAATGAATATTTGTTTCCATCAATGGTGAATGTTGTGATAATTAAATCCATTGGATTAAAGCGATAATCCCTATCATTAACGTTGGATAAGTTGTATGTGATATTCTTTGATACATTTGGAAGGATTTCAATTGGTTGACTTAAATAATAACCGTTGTGAATATCCCTTTGAATCTTGTTATGACTTACAAAATAAACTTCATTGAATTTTATTTTAATTATTTTGCTAGTCTTATTTGTAACCAATGCGTTTATGGCTGGGTTAAACTTCTTATCTGTTTGTACGGTTGAAACTACAATTGAAATAATTGGGTTATCATTTGAATGTTCAAAGCTTTCAATCATAATAATTTTAAACTAAGGGTTGTATGTGCATAAAGTATTTTATCAACTGATAAAGATTCATTATTTATTTTTACAGATACTTCAATTTTCAATGGATTAAATTTATTCAAGTAAGTTCTGATTTCATTAATCAAACTTTCATAATCGGTATTCTCAAATTGTTGAAGCATTACAGAACTATTTACGATTACTGCAACATAATACTTTGCATCACCAGTAAAAGGAACTTGATTAACCCAAATGATGTGTTTTAGTTCTTGACTAAAATCTGTTGTTAATGTTGTATGCAGAACCATATTAAAATTTTCCATAAATATAAAAAAAAATAGCTGTTAGTTCACAGCTATTAATTTATCTAATTCTTGGGTTAATCTTTTTAGTTGAGGTTTCACATACAAATCATAATAGATACTTTCAATATCATACCAGCTTATGTTAACTTTGAATTTTCTTTGAAGGCTTTCTTTTATGGCTTCTTTGATTTGTTTGGGTTCAGTATCATAAATGTTCATTTGCTTTGATTGGGGTTTATTAGATTTCCACTTCCATTATACTTGATGCATATTTCTTCAAAGTATTGTAGCAGAATTTATTTTCAGTAGTGGTGTTGGAATCACCAGCGGGTTCATTGATTGGTTTTGATTCAATCAAATCCTTTTTGTTTTCTTCTTGATTAGTTTCCATTGCTTTATATTTAGTTGTTATTCTTTATGCTGTTGAAATAATCCACAGCATCCATTTTATTATGCACAGTAAAGGTTTTATCATACTTACCAATACCAAAGTTAGCTGGTGATGGTAATCTCAATGGTGCAGATGAAAAACCACCTCTATTGATGCGTAGCGTTCCAACTTCATAAGCTTGTACTTTATCTTTTATTGTTTGTTCCGCTAAATAGAATCTATCTTCAATGTCAAGTATTCTAAATTTGGAATTTGATGAGGTTAGTATATCATTAATTTTAATCAATTTTTTAGGGTTATTAATAGCTTGTTATTTTCTTGATTGGTTTAATTTGACCAATATCATCAAATTGGTTTATTATGACCAATTGTAATTTTAAGGATTTATATCAATTTTACTTTCGTTTAAACAGCTAATAGATATTTCTATGTATGTTTTTTGATAATGCCAATGATTGTTATCACCATTCTCACCTTTTGGAACTCCAAAATCTATTAAATAATCGTCATTTTCAATTTCAGCCCCCGCCATATTTTGACCGTATCGGTATCCAAAATTGGTTCTGGTTGCTAAATCTTGGACGTGAAACATAAAACATTCCAAATCAAGCTTAGTTTTAAAACTAATATTTGCTTCAATTAAATCATCATCATACATTTTAATTTTCATTGGTTTAATATTACCTTTTAAACCAACTGATTTTTTGGCATTTTTAATAATTTCTTTAATTTTTAATTTTTCTTCTTGTGTTTTCATTTTGCATTTTTTTTTAATTGTTATTATTTGATATTGTCGTATAACAATAAATATCTTGGAATTTTGAAAAAGTCAAAAAAGAGCTAAGTTTTTTTGAATTTTCTTTAAAGAAGTAGCTATACATACAAAGTTACTAAGCAAATCGAAGCAATGCCAACTTTTTTTTATTAACAAATCGTAAATTCGTTTAATGAAAAAAGGTAACACAAGGCTACCTTTTCAAGTTAAATCAATTAATCAAATCATTTTTTAAATCATATTTTTATTTTTTAGTTGAATAATTTTTTAAATCAGATAACATATTTTCTAACTGTTCATTTGATAGTATAACTTGTTCACCAGAATTGAATATTTCAAAGCTTTCAAAATCTTTTACCATTAATTCGATACTATCAAGTTCATCTGATGTTAAACCATCTTCAATAATTAGGTTTAATGTTGCTGGTTCTGAATGGTCAGCATTTTTGATATAATCTTCAAAATTTTGAATTGTTTGTTGAATTGAAGATTCTTGAATTGGGTTAATTAGTGTTTTCATAATTTCTTTTTTTTGTTTAATTAATTATTTAATTACTTTACCCAAGTGATGTAATTGAAAAAACTTCACCATAGTTATTTTCAACCCATTGGTAAATATCTTCGATTATTGGTTCTATTCCATTTTTAATATTTTCTTTAGCAAATTCATTATCCACAAATTTTCCAGTATGATTGGAATGTGTTAAAATGCCATTTTCATAAATGTTATATCCATAAATCCCATTCTCCAAAATTCCCGTAATACAAGTAATGTATTGTTCATTTGGATAACAACAAGATATTACATAATCATTAGAGTATATTCTGCTACTAGTCAATCTTATATGCGAATCAGAATGAATAGATTCAAAAATATTTAATGTTCCATCTAAAGCTGATAATTGAAATTTTGTACCATCTTTTTTTGTTACGTGAGTTTTAATTTTTTTCATAATTATTAGTTTTTAATTGATTATTTTTAAATGATTTATTTTAAAATTCTGGTGCAAAATTATAGGCGATTTTTAATTCTGCAAATAAAATTCGCAAAAAAATGAAAAAAACTTTGCGAATAAACCCAATAAATTTATTATGCACTAAGAATATCGCAAGTAAATTTACTGGGTCTTATAATTGTTTGATTTTTAATGTTTTAATTTTTTTGCTAAGTGAATTTTTGAAAAGTTGAAAATTTTTGTGATTTTTTTCACTTGTAAGAAAATACATTTTTAATATTTTCAATTTCTAATTTTCAACCATCAAAACATTCTTATTGTGAATGTGAATCCAATCCATAAATTCATTTTTTTCAATTATTTCATCACCAATCTTATTCAAATTGATAAGAACACCATTGTTGAATTTTGGTTCATTGGATAAGCTTAGAATAGGGGTGTATCTAAACTTCTTGGGTTTGCTCTTAACACCGTGCAAATCCAATATAATCTTTAGTGGGTTATCCAATTCTTTTCCGTTTAATTGAATGTAAACGGTTATAAACGCATTCTTGACATCAATTACATTGACAACCACCCTAGAAATGATTTGTTTGTAAATAAGTGCCAATTCAGTTCTGTTGTGTTTGGCATCCTTCAACATTTGATAACTGGCTTTCTTTTCATCAAACTTTTTAAGGGTAATCTTTTTGTTTAGCAATTCTTTTCTAATCAAAGCAACCTTATCAGTAAGTAATTTGATTTCATTGTTTAGCTTTTCTTCCCTTTGTTGGTACAGTTGCATATTGCTATTGGTTGATGATAAGAACAAATCCAACAATCTATTTAACTCATTATTCTTATTGGTTTGGTTCTTTGTTTCAATCTTTAGTTGCTGTTCCAATTTTTGAATTTCACTTTGAAGTTCCGTTTTAAGGTTGTTTGGTGATTGCAGATATTTCAATATTGAATCTGAATTAATTAGTTCGTTGTAGATTGTTGATTCAATAAGTGATATATTAACCCCACCATTACCACAATTACCACCCTTTTTTAATCTTGATGAACATACATAAACTTTATCACCATTGGGTACTGGTTTGTACTTAGCAAAATAATTTTTTCCACAACAACCACATTTGATAATGTCTTTGAATAAATATGTGTAGTTAGTTAAGTAGTTTCTATGGGTTTTGTTTTCTCTTATGTTTTTGCATTTATCAAAAAGTTCATTTTCAATAATTCTCGGTGCATCAAATATTTCATCTTTGAATTTTCTTTGACCAATATAGATTGTATTTTTTAAAATGTCCAATATTTGTTTATCACTCCATTGTATCAATTCAACATCCTTTTCAATATTATTTATGGTTAGGGTTTTACCTTTTTCTTTTTTATTGTATCTGGTTGGTACACCAATTTCATTTAGGATGTTTGAAATAACTTTAGTACCATTATTTTGAGAATACAATTGATAGATTTGTTTCACTATTTCAGCTTCTTCATCATCAACAATCATCATTTTATTTTCACCTTTTGTATAACCGTATGGTGGATTTCCACCACCACCAACCCTTCCAATCGATGCTGATTGTTTAAGTCCAGAACGGCTTCTTTCTTTAAATGTTTGTGTTTCCAAATCAGCAAATTCCATAAGTACTTGAAGGATTATTGAAACGATAATGTTTCTATTACCTTTTTCATCAAGTGTGGATTGTCCAATACTTTTGATAAAAATGGGTACACGCAATTCAGTTAGTCTATCAACAATTTCCCTTGTATGTTTTGGGTTTCTTCCAATTCTGCTTATTTCGGTAACATAGATACACTTATAGTAAGATGGATTTTCTTCTATTTTGGTTAATAGTTTGTTTAATTCAGGTCTTTCTTTTTTGTACCCAGATACTTTTTCTGAATATTCATCAATATCAGATTCTAAAAATTTGTGTTTAAAAATTTCTGGTTTTAAATCAGAAATTTGCCTTTGATAATCCTGTTTGTCAATGGTTGAAACCCTACAATACATTGCGACTTTATTCATCTTTTTTCATTTTTTCTTTGTCATTAATCCAAATATACCCACTTATTTGAAGTGATGCCAACTTTTTGTAATGGCTAAATGACATTGTTAATATTCAGTTTACATTCACATTAACAAAAAGAATATTCTGAAATAGCTGTTTTTACTGGCGGTGTTTACACCATCCATTGTAAGCAAGCTAATAGTGTTTCGCTCGTTGGCGGAGGAAGTTATCCTCAACCGGGCGAAATTTCATTAGCTCACAACGGCGTTTTATTTTTAGATGAATTGCCCGAGTTCAAACGTGAAGTGTTGGAGGTAATGCGTCAACCGTTGGAAGATAGAGAAGTAACCATTTCAAGGGCAAAATTTACTATTACTTATCCTTCGTCGTTTATGTTAGTTGCGAGTATGAACCCAAGTCCGGGTGGCTATTTTAATGATCCGAATGCTCCAATAAGTTCTTCTCCGGCGGAAATGCAACGGTATTTGAGCAAAATTTCGGGACCGCTTTTGGATAGAATTGATATACATATTGAAGTAAATCCCGTTCCGTTTGAAAAATTAACCGAAACCAGAAAAGCAGAAAGTAGTGTGGAAATTAGAAAACGAGTGACCTCTGCCAGAGAGATTCAGTCTCATCGTTTTGAAAATTTTGATTCCATTCATTATAATGCTCAAATGGGAAGCAAACACATTCGTGAATATTGTGTGTTGGATGAAGCTTCGCTGAGTTTACTCAAAACAGCAATGGAGCGATTGAATTTATCTGCACGAGCGTATGACCGAATTTTAAAAGTTGCCAGAACAATTGCTGATTTGGAAGCTGCTGAAAACATCAAACCGAATCATATTGCTGAGGCGATTCAATATCGAAGTTTGGATCGAGAGGGTTGGTTGGGGTAGGCATTGTCAAAAATCAATATCAATGACAAATTCAAAAATCAATTAAAAATCCAAAATCAATAGCATTTTCAATATTATTTGTGCTTCAGCACTAGCTTGCCTCCGACTTCAGTCGGAGTACTAAAAAATCAAAATCATAATTATATGCCATATCTAAAAATATACATCCATTTTGTCTGGTGCACAAAAAACAGATATCCATTTTTAAACACAATTGAATCAAGACAGTTGGTTTGGAACCACATCAAAGAAAATGCAAAACAAAAAGGAATTCATGTTGATTTTGTAAATGGATATGAAGATCATTGTCATTGTTTGATTTCACTGGGAATTAATCAAAGTGTTGAAAAAGTTATGCAATTAATCAAAGGAGAATCTTCGTATTGGATTAATCAAAACCCTGATCTGTTTCCAAATTTGAAAGGGAAAAGATTTGAATGGCAAAGTGAATTTTTTGCATTGTCAGTTTCTGAATCAATTTTGAAGCGAGTTCGTAATTACATCAAAAATCAAGAATGTCATCATTCTAAAAAACCATTTGGTGAGGAATATGATAAGATTAGAGGGGTTTTTGAAAATGGATTTACGGCTTCATCCGACTAAAGTCGGAATAAAGTTAGTGCTGTCGAAAAGAGTGGGTTGTTTTTTCTTCATCCGACTGAAGTCGGATGTAATTTAGTGCTTTTGCACAAGGATGATTTATTCGACAAACTCATAATATCTCGCTCCAACCAAAACCGGATTTTCTTTTTCAATCGAAGCTAAAACAAATTCATTTTTTGGTTCTAAAACCGAATGTTGTAATTCTTTTTTATGTAGTTTTTCGTATGTTTCAAAATCAATAGGATGATTATTTTCTAAAGTTTCAAAAAGATTAATTTGAGAAATGACTGATTTCCAATCTTCACAAACAGTAGCTTCAAAAACCTTTGATTTGGAACCACTTCCATACGCAATAAAACCAACTTTTTTATTTACTAAGGCTGAATTTTGTTTAGCGTGAAAGCATAACGACGAAAGTAATCCCAAGAAAATTGAACCTGTATAAATGTTTCCAACTTGTCCGGAAGCAATTTCTGAGGGATAAATTTTTTGGTTGATGAGTTCCAAATATTCCGGACTTTTGGTCAATGCTTTCAATTTGTCTTTTTCAGTCTCCCCAATTTGATTGTTTACTAATTCCGGATTTTCATTGGCAAAAATTTCAATAAACGTTCTTCTTCCTTGAAAACAGTAGGGTAGATGCATCAAAATAGAAGTCCAATTTTCATAGACTTTTTCGGTTTGCTGACTTTCTTTTTTAAAATGATTGTACGCTTCTGTAATTCGATTGATGTAACATTGATTAGAATAGTGTCCGTCAAAAACAGGTTGTTCTTTATAAATGGAAATTTCATTTTCTAAAACACCAAACCATTCCGGATTATCCGATGAATTTGTTATATCTGATTTGGAAAAAGTTCTTCTAGGTTTAAAAAAGTCAAAAACACCTTCTGTGGAAACGCCAACTTCATTAGAAAAACTAAGAATTCTTGGATTTGAAGTAATCAACATTGCAATAGCACCGGCACCTTGCGTATATTCTCCGCTTGATTCTAAATCATATTTAGCATTATCGGAAGCAATGACAATCGCTTTTTTGGTCGGATTTAATCGAATGTAATCTAAACAATTTTGCAACGCATCGACACCGCCAATACAAGCAAAAGTTAAATCAACCACATCACAATTTCGAAATGAACCTTCACCAAATTTGCTTTCCAATAAGGATAAAACATAGGATGCGATGGGTTTTGAACTATCTACACCACTCTCTGAACCAATGTAAATTCGAGCAATTTCGGAAGGATTGATATTTTCCTGTTGAATTAATTTCAAACCCGCATTGGAAGCAAAAGTCACTACATCCTGATGCTTATCAGGAAAACTCATTTTGTGCAAACCTAACCCTTTTATCAGTTTGTCAGGTTCAATATTTCTCTTGTTTGCAAGGGTTGAAATAGGTAAGTGTATCTTAGGGATATCAAAGGAAATACTATCGATGCCAACGTTCATTTTATAAATTTTAATGGCAAATTTATAAAAGTGACATTCAAAATGAATTGAACATTTCATAAAAAATCCCTTTTTTAAAACGAATTATGAATGCTTTAAAAAAGGGAACTTATATTTTTAAAAAAGAAGATTTTTTATTGAATTTCTGAATTTAATTCAATTCTGCAAACGTATCACCTTGTTTGATGTCGCCGGTCTTGAAACCTTTTCCAAACCATTTTACTCGTTGTTCAGAAGTTCCGTGCGTAAATGAATCTGGAACAACGTCACCTTGCATTTTCTTTTGAATAGCATCATCACCAACGGCGTGAGCGGCACTTAACGCTTCATCAATATCACCTTCTTCCAAATATTTGCTGTTGTAATGGGTCCAAAGACCTGCATAAAAATCAGCTTGTAATTCTAATGAAACAGAAAGTTTGTTTCCTTCTTCTTTGCTTAGTTTTTGTTGTAATTGACGTACTTTTCCTGAAGTTCCAAGCAACGTTTGCACGTGATGACCCACTTCGTGAGCAATTACATAGGCAATGGCATAATCGCCACCTTGGGCTCCAAATCGCGTTTGAAGTTCATCAAAAAAATCTAAATCCATATAAATTTTGTGATCACCGGGACAGTAAAACGGACCCGATGCAGAAGTTGCTCCACCGCAAGCAGATTGCACAGAACCACGAAATAAAACCATTCCGGGTTCTTTGTAAGTCATTCCGTTTTCTCTAAAAATTTTATGCCAAACATCTTCTGTATCAGCTAAAACGGTTGAAACAAATTGTCCCATTTTTTCATCCTCCGCACTAAGTGGTTGAGCAGGAGTTTCGGTTGATTGTTGCTGTTGGAATTGTTCTAAAATTGGAGCTAAGTTCTGAGCACCTTCGCCACCAAAAAGGCTAATGAGAAGAATGACGATTCCGATTAAGCCACCGCCGGCAACTACTTTTCCGCCTGTTCCCATTCCTCTGCGGTCTTCTACATTTTTACTTTGTCTTCTGCCTTCCCATTTCATATAAAAAAATTGTTTATTGGTTTATAGTATCATAAAAGTATAAAATTATTTTACTTTTTTAACCACTTCGAAACAATTTCTTCTAAACTTCCTTTTATGATTGGTTTGGAGATATAATCATTCATACCGATTTCGAGACATTTTTCTTTTTCGCCCACAACAGTTCCGGCAGTTAATGCTATGATTGGCATTTTTTTGCCATTCTCTAATTTACGAATTTCTGTAGTGGCTTCATAACCGTTCATCACAGGCATTTGAATGTCCATAAAAATAATATCGATGTCTGTTTCCTGAACTTTTTCCAAGGCTTCTAAACCATTAGAAACTGTAAGAATCTTTGCGTTTGGAAGAATTTTTTTCAATAGTGTTTTGGCTAAGAGCGAATTGATATTATTGTCTTCCACTACTAAAACTGTGGCTTCAGCTAGATTTTCATACACAAATTCACCATTTACAACAATATTTTTTGGGAATTCCATTGATTCCTTACTGGAAGTTTGTAGATCGATATCAAAATAGAAAGTACTGCCTTTTTCAGGAACACTTTCTAACTCTAATTTGCTGTTCATTAATCCTAACAATTTGTTAGAAATACTCAAACCTAATCCTGTTCCGCCGTATTGTCTGGTCGTTGAGCTGTCTTCTTGGGAAAAAGCTTCAAAAATTTTGGATTGATTTTCACGTCTAATTCCAATTCCTGTGTCAATTACGGAAAATCGAATTCGAGTTTGATGCGTAGCGATTTTGTCAACTACAGCAATTTTTAATTTTACTTTTCCTTTTGAAGTAAATTTAACGGCATTACCCAGTAAGTTGATTAAAATTTGTTTCAGTCTGATTGGATCAATCCAAACAGTAACCGGCACATCTGAATTTATGTGTAAATCAATGTCTAATTTTTTCTGAATTGCATCAAATTTTATAGTATCAATTACTTCCGAAGCAATGTCGGCTATCTTTGTTTCTTCGATTGTTAACTCTAAATTACCCGATTCTATTTTAGAGAAATCCAAAATATCATTGATAACTCCCATCAGCGATTTTGCCGATTGATTAACGGTTTTCATGTATTTTGCTTGAGCTTTTTCTAAATTAGAATTCATAAGCAAATCGGTAAAACCGATAATTCCGTTAAGAGGTGTTCGGATTTCGTGACTCATGTTTGCCAAAAACTCCGACTTGGCTTTATTAGCTGCAACGGCCATTTCTTTTTCTTTAATGGCGGCTTCTTGCAATTTTCTATCTGTTATATCGATAAAGATTCCTTCGATAAATTCAATTTGATTGTCTTTTATAATGACATCTCCAAATTCTTCTACCCATATAACTTGACCATTTTTATGAATAATTCTATAGATGAAATGAATTTTTTGTCCGTTTTCCAAAGCATATTTTTGATCTTTAATTACTCGTTCTCGATCTTCAGGATGAAGTATGTCTGAATAATAAATTTCATTAGACAAAAATGATTCTTTTGAATAACCGGTTAATTTTTCTATTTCATTGTTAAGATAAATTTTTGTGAATTTAGAATCGTATTTAGATAAATAAATCGTTCCGGGAATGTTATCGGCTAAAAGTCTGAAGCGTTCTTCACTATCGTTAATGATATTTTCATTGACATTTCTTTCTAATGATGAAGAAATATTATTTACCAAAGTTTGAAGAATGTTCATTTCATCTTCTGTCCAAATTCTTTCTGTTTTACAATCATCAAAACCTAAAGCTCCAACCAATTTATTTTTTACAATTATTGGAAAAATTAAAACAGAAAGAATGTTTTGCGATTTTAGAAGTTCTTTATGATCGCTTTCAAATATGTTTTTGACTAATTTATTGTAAATTTTATTCGATTTTAAAGGAATTACAATATCCAAAAACACTTCATACGGTACGTTTTGCAAATCCGGATTGTTGATTTGAGGTTCAACATTTTCGTTTACCCATTCATATTTTTGAGAAATTAATCTCTTTTCTTCATTAGCTTCAAAGAAATATACCCTGTCAGCTTTTGTAGCATTGCCAAGTGTTTTTAGAATGTCATTGAAAATAACATGAATATCTTTGTTTGAAAGAATTTTTTCTGAAATTTTCGTGATAGCAGTTAAAATATCACTTTTATATTTAAGGTTATCTTCTATAGATTTTCTTTTCAATGTTTCAATTGCCAAAGAAATAATCTCGGAGACAGAACGAGTAAAATTGATGTCTTCGTTATCCCAGTACCGTAAATTATCAATGGCTTCAAAACAAATTATTCCATATAATTTTCCATCAATAAAAACAGGATAATCTAATAACGATTTTACATTATTGTCTTTAAAATAATTATCAATAAACTCAGAAGTTTCCTTTTGCCTGTTTACATCAGAAGCAATAATCATTTGTTCTTTTTCAATAGATTCAAAATAAATCGGAAAATCTTTTTTCTTAATAATTAAATGATTGGAATGTTTAAGATCTTTGAGTTCAAATAAATTTAGACATTCAATTCTATCTGAGAAATAATTCCAAAAACCAATTCGTTGAATTCCTGAAGCTTTCGATACATTTTCGAAAATTACTTTTAAAATAGGCGTAATACTTTCATAATTGGCAAAACTCGTAGTGGATAGTTTTGTTAATGCATTGTTGTATTTTTTAATTTTGTCTTGCCGCTGATTTCTTTCTATTTCGAGATTTCTTATTAACGTAATATCTCTTGCAATTCCGGAATAACCAATGATTTCGCCTACATCATTTTTTTTAACGGTTACTTTTTGAGAAATCCAAACTTCCTCTCCATTTTTTTTCAATATTGGAAATTCCAAAAGTCTGGGAATACCGGTTTGTTTTAATTCTTCTGTGTAATATAAAACAACTTCTTCTCTATAATCTTGCCTTATTAATTGACCAAAATTCAATTTCATTAATTCACTTAAATCATATTCTAATAATTGGCAAGAAAAAGAATTAATGTAAGTAAATTTTCCGTCATCATCGGTTTCAAAAATTAAATCTGTAGCTGTTTCAACTAGATTTTTATATTGATTTTCAATGTTAATTTGCTCTGTTACATCAATTCCAATTCCAACAAATAAATCTTCGCCAAACTCTTTATCAACCCATTGAATAAATTTATATTGACCGTCTTTGCATTTGAGTTTTCTTTTGTAAACTCTATCTCTTTGGTAATCTTCATGATAATCTTCACCAACAAATTCAGGGTCTTCCGTTAATTCCCAGAAACCCATTCCCAATACATCATCAACATTATAACCTAAAATTTCATTTACATTTTCACTACAATACGTTAACTCTCCGTTCTTTTTTGTAGCAATCACAAGTGAATTTCCTTTGTTTACAATTTCATTAGCAAATAAAAATTTGTCTTTTGTGTTTAGTATGGAAGTGTGTCTAACATGGTTTAAAATTACAATTAATAAAAAACTAATAATGCAAATAACACCAATTTCAAATACTAATTTGCCAGCGATTAATAAAGTTAGAAAAATGACAAATAATGAACTTATAAAAAACCAATAATGCTTAATTTTTTTAAAAACGTTGTACGAAAAAAAGACTAAAGTCAATAAAGCAGAGAATGTTATTAATTCCATAGGATCGTAATAAACAAGATTTTTTATTACGATTGCTATGTAAATTAGGTAAAAGAAAATAAAAAGGCGAGGTAATAAATTAAATAAAAAATCACTTTTTTTACTTAAAAAATAGATCCCTAAAAAGATAGCTCCAAAAACTAAGTTAGAAATCACCGGCGGTTTATTTCTCAATTCAAATACATTAAGTACGATTTCAATGAAGGGGATGATAATGGAAAGAGCTAAGAAATATTTCTGGTATTCTGTTTTTGAAAATTCAGTTTCCGAAAAATCCTTTACAAAACTTTTGCTGTATGAAGCATTTCTTTTGAAAACCAAGAATGAAATAGTCAATAAAAAAAGTACAAAGACAACTACAAATAGCCAATCTCTACTAAATGAAGTTGAGTTAAGTTTTTGAAAATAAGGAACTTTATAAGCAAAATGAATTGTTGCTTTATCGCTTTGTAAAATGATGTAATTTAAAAATGGCAAAAACCATAATTTAATTAGGTGGGGCATCGCGTGGTATTTGGATAAGTCTAGTTAAATAATTGATAAAAATAACAATATTATTTAATTTTCAATGTGATTTGAATTTTTTAATCATTTACTTTATCAACATCGATTGTTCTTAAAATGACTATTTTTGAAAAGTAATTAAAATCAATGCATTTAGAGTCAATAACAAAATATCTTTTTAAGTGGATAATCATAGCCATTGTTGTTGGAATTCTTTCCGGATTGGCATCAGCTTTATTTTTGTATAGTTTAGAATTTGTTACCAATTTTAGAGAATTAAATAAATGGATTATTTGGCTATTGCCGTTTGGCGGACTTTTAATTGGTTATGGTTATTATATCTATGGTCAAGATGTAGTGAAAGGAAACAATTTAATTTTAGAAGAATATTCAAATCCACAAAAAAAAATACCTTTTAGGATGGCTCCAATGGTGCTGTTGGGAACTTTGATTACGCATTTTTTCGGAGGTTCTGCCGGTCGTGAAGGAACAGCTATTCAAATGAGCACCAGTATTGCAGACCAATTCACTAAATGGTTTAGTTTAGATAAAGAAGACAGAAAAATCATTTTAATCTGCGGAATCAGTGCAGGATTTGCTTCCGTTTTCGGAACACCATTAGCCGGAGCAATTTTTGCAATTGAAGTACTTTTTTTTAGCAAAATAAATTACAAAAGCATTTTTCCGTCTTTTTTAGTAGCTTATATTGCCTATTTCACTGTTGAATTCTTACCCATTCATCACACACATTACAGTATTCCATTTGTTCCAAGCATAACATTAGAAGCAGTATTTTGGGCCTTTTTGGTTGGAATTCCTTTCGGATTTGCCGCTATGTTATTTTCAAGAACAACACATTGGTGGGGAAAAATATTTTCAAAATATATAATTTTTCCGCCACTTCGTCCTTTTGTGGGTGGAATAATAATTGCTGTTGCCGTTTTTTTAATGGGAACTACCCAATTCATCGGTTTGGGAATTCCAACTATTTTAAATTCGTTTGCAACAGAACAATTAGTCTATGTTTTTCTATTAAAAATTTTATTCACCGGATTCACATTAGGTGCCGGTTTTAAAGGTGGAGAAGTTACGCCTCTGTTTTTTATCGGAGCGACTTTAGGAAGTTTTCTTTCACTTTATGTACCCTTGCCAACAGCACTTTTGGCAGGAATGGGATTTGTAGCCGTTTTTTCCGGAGCAACTCATACGCCGATTGCTTGCACAGTGATGGGCATGGAATTATTTGGAGTAGAAGGAGGATTATTCATCGGAATCGCCTGTTTTGTCTCGTATTTATTTTCTGGGATGACCGGGATTTATACAACTCAGATTATCGGAGGTGTAAAAGGAAATCTTTATAAAAAATTCAAAAAATCTACATTTGAAAACTTATAATTTCCTGCTATTTTTTCGTTATTAACAGAAAAAAAGTAACTTCGCATCCTATGGAAGAAAATCAAATTATCGAAGCCAAAAAACTGCTTCAAGTATCTAAAAAAATTGCCATTATTCCGCATCGAAATCCAGATGGTGATGCCATGGGTTCTACGTTGGCTTTATATCATTTCTTAAAGAAAATGAATCATCAACCGGTTGTTATTTCACCAAACGAATTTCCTGATTTTCTAGCTTGGTTGCCCGATTCTGCTGATGTTTTAATTTATGAAAAAGATAGAAACGGAACAAAAAGTATGCTTGAACAAGCCGAATTGATTTTTACATTAGATTTTAATGCATTGCATCGCACCGGTGAAATGGAGAATGTATTAACCACACTTCAAGCTCCTTTTGTAATGATTGACCATCACCAAGCTCCTGATTCGTATGCTACGGTAACATTTTCCGATACAAACTATGGTTCTACTTGCGAAATGGTCTATGATTTTATTGAAGCTGTAAGTGATGTAAATTTAATTGATAAAACAATTGCAACTTGTATTTATACTGGTATTGTAACCGATTCCGGGTCGTTTAAATTCCCTAAAACCACCGGAAAAACCCATAGGATTGTTGCTAATTTGATCGATTTGGGTATAGAAAATACAGAAATTCATAATCTACTTTTTAGTAATACTTCGTACGAGAGTTTGCAGCTATTAGGTAAAGCTCTTCAAAACATGCGAATTATTAAAGAGCACAAAACATCTTATATCACATTGACGCAAGAAGAATTAGACCGTTTTCATTATAAAAAAGGGGATACGGAAGGAATTGTAAATTACGGATTATCCATCAAAGATGTTATCTTTACAGCTATTTTCATTGAAAATAAAGAGGAAGGAATCATCAAAATATCATTGCGTTCATTGGGCGATTTTGATGTGAATCAATTGTCAAGAGAACATTTTAACGGCGGTGGACACAACAATGCTGCGGGAGGAAAATCGATGTTGTCTATGTCGGAAACAATCAAAAAATTTGAAAATGTTGTAAAAAATCACCCCAATTTAAAATTCTAATGAAATTAAAAATTTTTAACATATTACTTTTTTTTGGCATGTTATTCGCTATCGGATGTCAGGATCCTGAAGCCAGAAGACCAAAACAACAATCATCGGGGAGTTTTATGAAGGAATCGGTTGTTCGTAATAAAAAGCTCGTTGCCGGCGAAGAAAAATTAATCGATTCTATCATCAAAAGTAATCCAGACAAAGAATATTTTGCTTCAAAAAAAGGCTATTGGTACACGTATGAGATTAAAAATGAAACCGATACCCTCAGACCAAAAAGAGGAGATGTTGCATTTTTTGAGTATGAAATTAATGATTTAAAAGGAAATGTGATTTATACCGCTCTTGAACTTCGTCCGCAAGATTATTTGGTTGATAAAGAAGAGATTATGATCGGATTGAGAGATGGTATCAAATTAATGCGTAAAAATGAAAAAGTGACTTTTTTGTTTCCATCGCACATTGCGTATGGTTATTTGGGCGATAAAAACAGGATTGGGCCAAATGTTCCAATAATGTGCACCGTAACCTTAAACGATTTTGAAAAAGAAAGTGATTTAAAGAAGATTAAAAAAGAAAATAATTCAAACAATCAATAAAAAAGTAAAAAAATAAGAAAATGAAAAAATTAAAATTTCTGTTTTTAAGTATAACCACTTCATTGCTTTTAGTATCGTGTGGAAATGATTATGATCATTTAGGTGATGGAATTTTTGCCGTGATTAAAACGCCAAAAGGTGAAATTATTACACAATTAGAATATGATAAAACACCTATAACGGTGGCCAATTTTATTTCGTTAGCGGAAGGAACTAACGAACATGTTACTGATGAAACCAAAAAAGGCAAACCATTTTACGATGGTTTAACGTTTCACAGAGTAGAAGCTAACTTCATGATTCAAGGTGGTGATCCTGCCGGAAACGGTAGTGGTGGCCCAGGGTATAATTTTATGGATGAGATTACCGATTTATCTCACGACGGTCCCGGCATTTTATCAATGGCAAATGCTGGTCCCGGTACAAACGGATCACAATTTTTTATTACGCATGTGGAAACCAAGTTTTTAGATGGAAGACACACCGTTTTCGGAAAAGTGAAAGAAGGACAAGAAGTTGTAAATGCTATTGTAGCTTCTGACGTAATTGAGTCGGTAAAAATTGTAAGAAATGGTGAAGCGGCCAAAAAGTTTGATGCTGTAAAAGTTTTCAATGACAGATTGAAAGTTGAAGCTGAAAACAGAAAAAAAGCAGAAGAAAAAGCAGCAGCTGAAAAAGCTGAGTTTTTAGCTCAATTTAAAGATGTGATTGATACAAAATTAGCCTTTTTTGAGGAACAGAAAAAAGTAGCTCAAAAAACATCAAACGGATTGCAGTATTCTATTTATGAAAAAGGTAGTGGTAAAAAACCAGCTACCGGTTCAACCGTGTATGTTCATTATTCAGGTTATTTTGAAAGTGGAGAATTATTTGATTCAAGTCATGAAGATGTTTCAAAAACGTTTGGAAAATTCAATCAACAAAAAGCGGATGCAAAAGCCTACGTTCCATTTCCTTTTCAATATGGAAACAAAACAGGTTTAATACCAGGGTTTTTGGAAGGTTTAGAAAAAATGAGTATTGGTGACAAGGCGTTCTTATTTATTCCATCTCATTTAGGTTATGGAGAAGCAGGTGCAGGCGGAGTAATTCCACCAAACTCCAATTTAATTTTTGAATTAGAACTTTTAGAAAATTTACCAAATCAATAATTATAGCGTATGAAAAAGATAGTTTCCATTTTATTACTAACGATTTCTATGAGCACATTTGCTCAAAAAGAAAACGGACTTTATGCTGAAATTCAAACCTTAAAAGGTAAAATACTTTTGAAGTTAGAATATGAAAAAACGCCAATTACAGTTGCCAATTTCGTTTCGTTAGCGGAAGGAAAAAACAATGAAGTTTCTGCCGATTTAAAAGGTAAACCTTATTTTGACGGATTAAAATTTCATCGAGTAATTGCTAATTTTATGATTCAAGGTGGCGATCCAACCGGAACCGGAACAAGTGGACCGGGTTATAAATTTGCGGATGAAATTACTGATTTAAAGCATGACAGACCTGGAATTCTTTCAATGGCTAATGCCGGAAAAGGAACAAACGGTTCGCAGTTTTTTATCACGCACGTTCCAACACCTCATTTAGATGGAAAACACACTGTTTTTGGTAGTGTGGTTGAAGGTCAAGACGTGGTGAATGCCATTGCTCAAAATGATGTGATGGATAAAGTAACAATTATTAGAGTAGGTGATGCAGCCAAGAAATTTGATGCTCCAAAAGTTTTTGCAGGAAGATTAGCCGCAGAGGAAGCTATGAAAAAGAAAAAAGAAGAAGCTTTGAAATTGGAGAAAGTAAAATTTAATGAGTATGTGAAAATAACTTTCCCAAAAGCAACAATTCTTCCTTCCGGATTGGCTTATGTGATGGAAAACGAAGGAGTTGGTGCAAAAGCTACAGCTGGAAATAATGTTTCTGTGCATTACATTGGCGAATTATCAGATGGAAAAAAGTTTGACAGTTCGTATGATCGTAACCAACCAATCGATTTTAAATTAGGTAACCGAATGGTTATTCCAGGTTGGGAAGAAGGTATTGCTTTATTAAACAAAGGTGCAAAAGCAAAATTAATTATTCCTTATTGGTTGGCTTATGGCGAAGACGGAAGACCTCCTGTGATTCCAGCAAAAGCCACATTAATTTTTACAACTGAATTAGTTGATATAAAATAAAGATAAATTAATAATTCATCTAAAAAAACCCAAAGATTAATTAAATCTTTGGGTTTTTTATTTTATAAATTTTAATTTTTTTATATATTGTTAAATTTTTAGTAACTTTATTCAGAATTTGATAATTAATTATCTGCATGAATAAAGTAAAGGTTTTATCAGGTATTTTGCTTGTTGTTGCTTTAATCGAAGTAATTGCAGAATATTTTAAATTCTTGCCGCTGATCTATATCTTCAAACCATTGATATCTATTGTTTTGATGGTTTTGTATTGGCATAGTTCCCCCAAAAGAGATATACTTTTTTTTCTTACAATAATTACGTCTTTAATAACAAATGTACTTTTTATTCCAAACAATCTTAAATTAATTTTTATAGGTCTAATCGTTTTTGGTTTTCATCGTTTAATCAATATCTTCTATATACTTAAAGTGATGAAAACAAAGGATTTTATTCCGGTTATCCTTGGATCGGTTCCTTTTTTGATTATCTTTTTCTACATCTTTTTTGATACTGATTTGCTTTCTAAAGAAGTGTATTACATTATGATTATTCACAATAGTTTAATTTCACTATTAGGTGGTATTGCATTATCCCATTATGTCATGAATGACAGCACTAGAAGTTCATGGCTATTGATATGTGTTTTGTCTTTTGTAACATTGCATTTTATCATTTTCATTGAAAAATTTTATATTCAACTACAAATTTTTAGACCTATTGCGATGAGTCTGAATGCTTTTGCCTATTATGCCTTTTATAAATTTATTTTAATAATAGAAAGATCGAATTCTAATTAGTTTATTTGCACTTTAATCAAAATATACATGAAGGAATATCTACTTAACAGGTATTTTAAAATAGGATCTTCTGTCTTTACATTAGTGGTTTTTCTATTAATACCTGTTGTCTTTTTTGAATTTAAAACAATTGAGTATATTTTGAAATCAATTAGTATCCCTATTTTGATGATACTCTATATTGCAACCTCCAAACGAAAAGATAAATTCTATTTGATTGCTCTTTTATGTGCGGCAATTTCCAATATTTTATTTATATCAACCAATTCGGATTTGCTTAATTATGGTTTGATTGCATTCTTAATCTACAGAATTATTACTATTTTTTTGGTAGTAAAAGCCTCTCCTAAACTTTCTTTCTTCACGGTTGGAATTGGAAGTGTATTTTTTCTCTTCCCCTTACTTTATTTTATTGTGCTTACACAAACTTCACTTGGACAAAGCTTTTTTGTTGCCATAGTTAATGTAATTCTTGTTTCAATTTTAGGAGGATTGTCCCTTTCAAACTACCTGATGGAAGAAGGTTTTAAACATACTTGGTTGTTGATCAGTACTTTTTTGTACACAATTATTGTTTTTTTGTTTGTTATTCAGAAGTATTACATATTTATTCCTATTTTTCAACCGATTCGTGTTTTAGTTTTGATGTCGGCTCATTATTTTTTTTATCTTTATATTTTAATGTCTGAGAGACAAATAGATAAACTATAAAACGGTTTTTTTTTGAGAATGGATACCAAATTAATATTACCCTTAACGGCCATATTTTTTTTAGTTGTAATTACCTTGGCATTTGGGGTATATTTTGAAATTGAAAGTGTAATTCTTCCTACCAGAGTGGTGGGACTTTCGCTTATTTTTGTGATTTATTTTCTTAGTTCTTTTAGAAAAAACAAACTCTATCTATCATCGCTTTTATTTTCGTTACTTTCTATTTTATTTTTATTTCTAAAATCAGATTTGGGAGTTTTATCAGCAACACTTTTCTTTTTAGTTTTTATTATATTGACTACAAGAATTGTAATTAAAAATTCTAAAAAAGTTAGCTTTATTCCTGTTGTTCTTGGTTTTTTACCTTTTTTATCAATTTTGTTTTATTTGATATATTTAACCTATTCCTCTTTGGGAATGAATTATTTACCATCTATAATTAATGCCTTAATAATCTCTTTTCTTGGAGGATTGGCTGTCTCAAATTTTATTTTAGAAGAAGATAATATGAAAAACATTTTGCTACTCATAAGCACTTTGTTGTTTATATTATTAATTTTTGTTTTTATGATCGAAAGGTATTATTTATCGGTTCAAGTTTTAAAACCAATTCGAACCATTTGCTTTTTTGGAGGGCATTATCTTTTTATGCTGTATTTATTGCTTTCGGAGCATCAAACAATAATCGATTTACCTTGTGAAATGACCGAAGAATCAGTATCAAAATAAAAATCTATTCTTCCTAAATTAATACCATAACATCCAACCTGATTGACTAAAACATCTTTGTTGTCAAGATTTTTCAGAATTGTTGGCTTATCTAAAAATGTGTGAGTATGACCACCAATAATTAAATCAATGTCGCGTGTCAAGGCAGCTAATTTTATATCGCTGATTTTATCAGGGTCATTTTTATAGGCATAACCCAAATGAGAGAGACAAATAATTAAATCACATTTTTCTTCCAACTTTAGTTTTTTTACAATATCAGTCGAAATTTCTACAGGGTTGTTATAAACAGTTTCTTTATACATCTTTTTATCAACCAAACCCGCCAATTCAACTCCCAAACCAAACACACCCACTTTGATTCCATTTTTGTGAAATACTTTGTATGGTTTCACAAAAGGATGCATAACGGTATTTTTAAAATCGTAGTTGGCTGAAAGAATATCAAACTTTGCGTGTGGCATTTGAGCAGCTAAACCATCGATGCCATTATCAAATTCATGATTGCCAATTGTGGTGGCTTCATAACCCATTTTCGACATTAATTTGAATTCTAATTCGCCTCCATAATAATTATAATAAGGAGTTCCTTGAAAACTATCGCCGGCATCTAACAACAGAACATTCGGATTTTCTTGTCTGATTTTTTCAATAAGAACGGCTCGTTTTACAATTCCACCCATATTTGCATTTTTAGGATGATCTGCAGGAAACGGATCAATATGACTGTGAACGTCATTTGTGTGCAAAACGGTCAAATGCTTTGTCTTGGGTTGACTAAAACCGGTTAAAGGTAAACCTCCCAAACCAACCAATGTTGAACCTGCAACTGTGTTTTTTATAAAATCTCTTCTTTTCATACCATTAGTTTTGGTCAACAATAATTCTTTGAGTTGAAGAAGCTTCTACCACATCAACCGCTTTAAAATAATCAATTAAAACATTTCGTATCTTATAATCCAAATCAAAAAGACGCGTGTTTTTTTGAAAGAAATTCATATTATCACCACCATTTACCAAATAATCGGAAGTAGCAACATAATAAATCTTATCCAACTCCAAAGGTTGACCATTTACAGAAATCGATTTATAAATTTTATTTTTGTCTAGCGTAATTTGCATTCCACTCAACGGATGTGGTTTCTTTTCTGCAATTAAATAATGAACCATTTCCATTATTTGACTACCTTTTAAAGCGGCAACAACCATATTGTTTTCAAAAGGCATCACTTCAAAAGCAGTTCGTGTTGTTACATTTCCTTTTGGAATGATGGAGCGAATTCCACCATGATTCAGTAAACAAATATCAACGTTTTTACCATATCGTTTATTGAAAATTTTATTACTTTCGCTTAAACAAACATCAGCCATAAAATTACCAATATTGGTTTGCCATTCGCCTTTGCTTTTATCTAATGTTTCGGGACAAAAAGCCAACACACTATCTAAGTCTTTATTGATGTGATCGCGATAAGGTTTGATAAAGTTTTCAATTTCAGCGTTTTCGGAAGAAGTGTCTGAAATGCCAATTTGTTTTCCTTCAATTTTTACAATTTCATAATTGGATTTACACCCTGAAAAAAGCAACAAAAATGTTATAAATAACACAAAATGTGTCATTATAACGGTATAGTTTTTTAGTTTTAGCATCAAAAAACGACTTTATTTCTATAATTTTGTAATCCAAGCAAAGCTACAATGTTTTTAAAATATTTTAGAACTTTTTCTGCTAAAAGAGTATTAAAAAAAAGTTCGCTTAATGTAAATTCTCCTGTTTCAAACAAGCCAATTCAAACCATTGGTGTGTTGATAGATGAAACAAATTTTGATAAAAAAGAAAATTTAATTCAACTTTTGGTTGAAAAGGGATTCAAATCCGAAAACATTTCGGTTTTAGCTTATAAAACAAGCTATAAAAAGAAAGAAAATATAAATTATCCGCACTACAGTAAAAAAGATATTTCTTGGATAGGTTCTATAGAAAAAAATGAAGCAAAAGAATTCAAATCGAAGCCGTTTGATTTATTAATAAGTTATTACGACACAATGAAAACGCCGTTAGAAATTGTGACCCACAAATCAATGGCCGAGTTTAAAGTCGGATTTGCCTCGTCTAACAAACAATTGAATCATTTTATGATTGATACCCAAGTTGAAAATTTTACTGTTTTTGTAGATGAATTATTCAAATACCTAAGAATACTAAACAAACTATAACTATGCATTCACTTATTGGAACAGGAGTAGCCCTAATTACTCCATTCAAAAAAGATTTATCTGTAGACACAGAGGCTTTAACTAAAATTGTTCATTATCAAATTGATAATGGAATTGATTATTTAGTGGTTTTGGGAACAACCGCAGAAACCGCTACATTAACATCAGAAGAAAAGGAATTGGTTATCAAAACTGTTGTCAAAGCAAATAATAAAAAATTACCACTTGTTTTAGGAGTTGGTGGAAATAATACATATCAAGTTGTAGAAGAACTCAAAACCAGAGATTTATCTGATTTTACAGCTGTTCTTTCGGTCTCACCCTATTATAACAAACCTACTCAAGAAGGAATTTATCAACATTTTAAAGCCATTGCAGAAGCTTCTCCAATTCCAATCATTTTATACAATGTTCCCGGTAGAACGGCAAGTAATATGCTTCCATCAACCGTTTTGAGATTAGCCAATGAATTCAAAAACATTGTGGCAATCAAAGAAGCAGCCGGTGACATTGTGCAGGCTATGAAATTAATTCAACACAAACCGGAAGGATTTTTAGTAATTTCAGGAGATGATATGGTGACCTTACCAATGGTTTTAGCCGGTGGAGCAGGAGTGATCTCGGTTATTGGCGAAGGCTTTCCAAAACAATTTTCAACTATGGTTCGATTAGGTTTAGAAAGAAAAGTGGACGAAGCCTATCAAATTCATTATCAAGTAGCCGATGCAATCGATATGATTTTTGAACAAGGAAATCCTGCCGGAATTAAAGAAATTTTTCATGTTTTAGGATTGTGTGAAAACACGTTAAGACTTCCTTTGGTTAATGTTAACGAAGACTTAGCAAACAGAATTCGTCAATCTGTCAAAAAAAATGTAAATTAGCGGTTGATTAATAAATTACAAAAAAATTAGAAAATTATGTTATCAGCAAACGTATTAGCAGCATTAAATAGTCAGATTAAAATGGAAGGTGATTCTTCTCAAGTATATTTAGCCATGGCATCATGGGCAGAAGTGCAAGGTTTTGAAGGTATTTCTACTTTCATGTACAATCAATCAGATGAAGAAAGAATGCACATGCTCAAATTAATAAAATATGTAAACCAACGTGGTGGAGAAGCAAAAGTAGGTGCTACTTTAGAGCCAAATCTTGATTTATCAAATTACAAAGCTCTTTTTAAACAATTGTTAGAGCATGAAATTAAAGTTTCAGAAAGTATCAATAATTTAGTTGGAATAACGCTTGATGAAAGAGATTTTGCCACCCACAATTTCCTGCAATGGTATGTGGCAGAGCAAATTGAAGAAGAAGCAACCGCTCGTTACATCCTAGATAAAATCAATTTAATTGGCGATGACAAAGGTGGATTATATCTATTTGATAATGAAATGAAAAACTTTGTGAGCCCAATGGCTCCGGCAAAATAATAACTATGTTAATCTAAATATAAAAGATGCGTTTTATACCGCATCTTTTTGTTTTTTTACACAGTTTTAAGACTATGAAAAAAATGTTTTGTAGTCTGCATTTATTAACTAAATTTGCAGTTCGATTTTTGAGATAAAGTTTATCCAAAATTTGCATATAAAATTCGCCTAATGAATAAATTATATTTTGTTTTTCTTGTTGCTGTATTAATCAGTTCATGCAGTCCGTATCAAAAAGCATTGAAAAGTGAAGATGTTGCTGTAAAATATGCTGCTGCAGAAGAAAAATACAATGATGGTAAATACCAAAAAGCCATTCGTTTATTTGAGCAAATAGCTCCATCTTATAGAGGAAAGCCTCAGGCAGAAAAAATGTTCTATATGTATGCACAGAGTCTATACAAAACAGAACAGTTTTATACAGCCGGTTATCAGTTTGAAAGTTTTGCTTCGGGATATCCTAAAAGTGAAAAAGTAGAAGAAGCAGCATTTTTAAGTGCATTATGTTACTCAAAATTATCGCCAAGATATTCATTAGATCAAATTGATACAGACAAAGCTATCGAAAAAATGCAAGCTTTTATTGATGCATACCCAGAATCTCAGTATCTACCGGAAGCAAATAAAATTGCAAAAGATTTACGAGAAAAATTAGAATTCAAAGCTTTTGAGATAGCAAAGCAATATCATACGATTTCAGAAGCAATTAGAGATTTTAGAGCTCCAATCGTTGCTTTAGATAATTTCATTGCAGATTATCCCGGAACTCCATACAGAGAAGATGCTTTTTATTATAAAATTGAAGCAAGTTATAAATATGCCATTAACAGTGTTGATTCTAAAGTCAAAATACGACTAGATGAAACATTGGAAAATTATGATAAATTTTTGAGGCAGTTTCCGGAATCAAAATACAGAGAAAAAGCAGATAAAATAAAAGAAGACGTTAATAAACTTTTACCACAATATTCAAAATAAATATAGTCATGGATTTAAAAAAGACGAATGCTCCGGTTAACACGATTACTTATGATAAGAGAGCGATTGAGCAGACCACCGGTAACGTGTACGAAGCGATAACTATCATTGCTAAAAGAGCAAATCAAATTAATTCTGAAATTAAAAAAGAATTAATTGAAAAATTAGAAGAATTTGCTACTTATAACGATAGTTTAGAAGAGATTTTTGAAAACAAAGAACAAATTGAGGTTTCAAAATTCTACGAAAAATTACCTAAACCACACGCTTTAGCAGTCCAAGAGTGGTTAGAAGGAAAAATTTACCACAGAGATACTACCAAATAAGAACCAAATGTCAGTTTTAAACGGGAAAAAAATACTACTGGGCGTTACCGGTGGAATTGCTGCCTATAAAACTGCTTCATTGGTTAGACTTTTTATAAAAGCAGGTGCTCAAGTACAAGTTGTCATGACACCTGCTTCTAAAGATTTTGTTACCCCTTTAACATTATCTACGCTTTCTAAAAATCCCGTTTTTTCCGAGTTTTATAACGAAGAAGATGAAAATGCGTTGTGGAATAATCATGTTGAATTAGGTCTTTGGGCAGATTTGATGATTATTGCTCCTGCAACTGCCAATACGCTTTCTAAAATGGCGAACGGTAATTGCGATAACTTGCTCATGGCAACGTATTTATCTGCAAAATGTCCTGTCTATTTTGCTCCGGCAATGGATCTGGATATGTATAAGCATCCTACTTCGATTGATAATTTTCACAAACTTCAATTGTTCGGCAATATCATGATTCCGGCTGAGTCAGGCGAATTGGCAAGCGGACTTTCAGGAGAGGGAAGAATGGCTGAACCTGAGAATATTATCTCCTTTTTAGAAAATGATATTTTACAAAAATTACCCCTCAAAGGAAAAAAAATACTAATTACCGCTGGTCCCACATACGAAGCAATAGATCCCGTGCGTTTTATAGGAAATCATTCTTCCGGAAAAATGGGATTTGATATTGCTAATGAAGCTGTTCAACTTGGTGCAGAGGTAATTTTAATCTCGGGACCAACCCATTTGAATGTAACTAATAATGGAATTAAGTTAATCCGAGTGCAATCAGCCGAAGAAATGTATCAGCAATGTCATTTGTATTTTGGTTCTGTTGATGTAGCTATAGCTGCAGCAGCCGTTGCAGATTATAAACCAAAAGTGGTTGCAAATCAAAAGATTAAAAAGTCGGATAGTAATTTTTCAATAGAATTGGAAAAAACAAAAGATATTTTAGCATCTTTGGGAGAAATAAAAAAGAATCAGTTTTTAGTTGGTTTTGCTTTAGAGACAGAAAATGAAATTGAACATGCTAAGTTGAAAATTCAGAAAAAAAACTTAGATTTGATTGTTTTAAATTCGCTGAATGATGAAGGTGCCGGTTTTGGAAAAGCAACCAACAAAGTAACATTTATAGATAAATCATTTCATATTGAACCTATGCCACTTAAATCGAAAGAGGAAGTTGCGAAAGACATTTTGAATAAAATAATACAACAGAATCATGCATAAATTAGTCGTTTTTGTTTTTCTACTTGCGTTGAGCTTCACTCAGGCACAAGAATTAAATTGTAGTGTAAAAGTTAATTCTGAACGAATTACTTCTGCCAATCAACAAATTTTTAAAACATTAGAAACGTCATTAAACGAGTTTGTTAACAAAAGTAAATGGAGCACTCGTGAATTTAAAAACAACGAACGAATCGATTGTTCAATGTTTATTAATGTATCTGAGTTCAACAATAATGTTTTTACCGCTACTATTCAAGTTCAAGCTTCAAGACCGGTTTTAAATTCAACATATAGTACTCCGATTTTAAACGTTAACGACAAAGATTTTACATTTCGCTATGTAGAATTTGAAAATTTATTTTTTAATCCAAATAGTTTTGATTCCAATTTAGTGTCTGTTGTTGCTTTTTATGCCTACATGATTTTGGCTTTAGATGCAGATTCTTTTGAACCTCAAGGGGGAAATGAATATTTAGAAATTGCTCAAAACATCGTAAGCGTTTCTCAATCCGGTGGAAAAGGTTGGTCACAATCAGATGGACTTCAAAACAGGTTTTTCTTAGTAAATGATATGCTGTCCAACACGTTTGACCCAATTCGGTTAGGATTTTATGAATATCATACTCAAGGTTTAGATTTGATGGCGAATGATTTACCGAGAGGTAAAGAAGGTGTAAAGAATGCAATCTTAACGTTATCCAAGATTAATTCTGTTAGACCTAATGCGTATTTAACACGTGTTTTTTTTGATACTAAAGCAGATGAAATTTTATTTGTTTTTTCAGGAGGTCCAAAAGTAGATATAACTGATTTAGTCGATAATTTAAACCGCGTTTCTCCTTTAAATGCATCCAATTGGTCTAAGATAAAGTTTTAATAACTTTGTCGATATTATCTTAAAATTCCATTCAAAAAGTTCCGATAAATTGAGTACATTGCCATTGTATTTTAGTTTATAATCCGGAAATGCTAACTTCATTATCCATAAAGAATTACGCTCTAATCGAAAAATTATCTATTGATTTTTCAGATGGTTTTTCTATTATAACCGGTGAAACAGGAGCAGGAAAATCAATACTTTTAGGAGCTTTGGGTTTAGTCTTGGGAAAAAGAGCCGATTTATCTTCCTTAAAAAACAAAGAAGAAAAATGTGTAATTGAAGGTCATTTTTCTATTTCAAACTATAATTTAAAAGATTTTTTTGAAACAAATGATTTGGATTATGAAGACGAAACCATCATTCGAAGAGAAATTTTACCATCCGGAAAATCAAGAGCTTTTATAAATGATAGTCCTGTTAATTTGAATGAGTTAGTAGAATTGGGCGAATTTTTATTAGATATTCATTCACAACATCAAACAAGAGAATTAACGGAAGAGTTGTATCAGTTTCAGATTATTGATGCAATTTCCTCCAATCAATCACTTCTTGACGATTATTCTAAAAATTTAAAAATTCATAAAAAACTTAAAGTTCAATTAGACGAAAAAAAGCAGCTTTATGCTAATGCGTTGAAAGAGCAAGATTATAATTCTTTTTTATACAATGAATTAGCCGAAGCTAAATTGATTGAAGATGAACAAGAAGAATTAGAATCGCAACTCGAAAAATTAAGCAATGTTGAATTGATCAAAGAACAACTTGAAAAAAGTTTAGCATTGGCAGACAGTGAACAGTTTGGATTGTTGGTTAATTTGAAAGAATTTAAATCGACTATTCAGAGAATAAGCTCATTTTCAAAAAATTATGCCCAGCTTTTTGAACGTATTGAAAGCCTTTTAATCGAATTAAAAGATGTTGTAAACGAATTGAATCTGTTATCAGAATCTGTTATCAATGATCCGGAACAATTGATTTTGGTGAATCAAAAACTGCAAACCATTTATAATTTGCAGAAGAAACATCAAGTGAATTCAATTACGGAATTATTACAAATTCAAAATGATTTGGAAGGTAAGGTAATTTCTGTAACATCATTAGAAATTGAAATTACTGAAATTCAACTACAACTGGAAAAAAATGAAGCAGAATTGAATGATTTTGCCAAAACAATTCATAATAAAAGAGAAAAAAGTATTCCAAAATTAAGCGAAATGCTGATTGATATTTTGAGTCAGCTCGGAATGCCAAACGTGCAATTTAAAATTGAAGTGAATCTTTCAGAATCATTTTATTCCAACGGAAAAGACACTATTCAATTTCTAATTTCCACCAACAAAGGTTCCGATTTTGGTTTACTGAAAAAAGTAGCTTCAGGAGGAGAAATGTCTCGAATTATGTTGGCTGTAAAAGCAATTTTAGCCAATTATTCCAATTTGCCAACACTCATTTTTGATGAAATTGACACTGGAGTTTCAGGCGAAATAGCGAACAAAATGGGAGATATTATGAAAGAAATGAGTTTAAAAATGCAAATTTTCGCTATAACTCATTTACCACAAATTGCTGCCAAAGGAAAATCGCATTACAAAGTTTATAAAACCGATGCCGGCACACAAACCAGCTCCGAAATAAAATTATTAAATAAAGAAGATAGAGTGGTGGAAATAGCTCAAATGCTATCCGGTTCAACTGTATCAGATTCAGCTTTAAATCATGCAAAAGCATTATTGAACTAAAATTTTAATTATATTTGAAACATCAATACAAACTAAAAGAAGACCACTATGTATAATTTATTAAAAGGAAAAAGAGGAATAATTTTTGGAGCTTTAGATGAAAATTCTATTGCTTGGAAAACAGCAGAACGTGTTCATGAAGAAGGCGGAACTTTTGTATTAACAAACGCTCCAATTGCTATGCGAATGGGAACAATCAATCAATTAGCAGAAAAGACAGGTTCGCAGATTATTCCTGCTGATGCAACTTCAATTGCTGATTTAGAGAATTTAGTAGAAAAAGCAACTGAAATATTAGGTGGAAAATTAGATTTTGTTTTACATTCAATTGGTATGTCGGTGAATGTTAGAAAAGGAAATCATTACACGAGTCAGAATTATGAATTCACCCATAAAGGCTGGGATGTTTCGGCTGTTTCTTTTCATAAAGTAATGCAAGTTTTATATCAAAAAGATGCCATGAATGAGTGGGGAAGTGTTGTTGCGTTAACGTATATGGCTGCCCAGCGAGTATTTCCAGACTATAACGACATGGCAGATAATAAAGCGTATTTAGAATCAATTGCCAGAAGTTTTGGTTACTTCTTTGGAAAAGATAAAAAAGTGCGTGTAAATACCATTTCACAATCGCCAACACCAACCACAGCTGGTCAAGGTGTTAAAGGATTTGATGGATTTATTACCTATGCAGATAAAATGTCTCCATTAGGAAATGCAACAGCTTTAGATTGTGCAAATTACACGGTTGCGATGTTTTCTGATTTGACTAAACGAGTTACTCTACAAAATTTATATAACGATGGTGGTTTTTCAAACATGGGAGTAAGCCAGGATGTAATGGAATATTTTACCAAAGAATAACTGTTAAAACTTAAAATTATTTCCCTATAAATTATGATTTGTAGGGAATTTTTTTTTACTTTTAATTAATAATTTTAAACAAACAAATTATGAAAAAAATTACTTTACTATTCTTATTGGTTGGAACACTTGCCTTTGCACAATTCCCTGCTCCCTACTGCGGACCAATTACATTTACTGTTGATGTAGAACCTATCACATTGGTTAATTTTGCCGGAATTAATAATACTTCTAGTAATGTGATTGCAGGAGCAATTGCACACGAAGATTATACCGCTATTTCTGGTGCGGTTGCAGCGGGAACTTCCTATACCATCACCTTAAAGGGAAATACCGGTGGTAATTGGACGAATCGTTTTATGGTTTTTGCCGATTGGAATCAAGATGGCGATTTTGAAGATGAAGGCGAGGCTTATGAGATAACACAGACCATTACAAATTCAACAGGTGTAGATGCTACTCAAGTCACTCAATCGTTGCCTATTCCAGTATCAGCTTTAGCCGGTACGACTCGAATGAGAGTTAAGAAAATTTTTGGCACAACAGATTACACTAATCCTTGTCTTGGAGCAGGTTTTGGTCAGGTTGAAGATTATTCGCTTGCTGTAACTGCTTCTTCAGACTGTACTGGAACTCCTGCTCCAGGTGACACTGTCTCATCAGTAGCTTCTGTATGTGCAGGTATTTCATTTAATTTAAGTTTGCAAAATGATGTAGCTGCTGCTGGAATTACATATCAGTGGCAAGTTTCAACTAATGGAGTTGATTATGCAGATATTGATGGAGCAACTAATGCAACATATACTGCGACCCAAAATGAAGTATCTTATTATCAAGCTGTTGTTACCTGCGGCCCTTCTACTTTGAGCGAAACAAGTACTCCAGTTATGGTGGGCATTAATCCCGGTGTTGATTGTTATTGTACTCCAGAATATACTTTTGGTACAAGTGATGGAGATTTGATTTCAAATATTGTTATCCAAGGTACAACTTTGTCTAACAATTCAGGAGCTATAATTGATGGTCCTTCATATACTTACTTTACAGGTCAACCAAACTATACTGCCGAATTACAGGCCGGAAATAGCTATACAGTTGAAGTTACAGTTGGTCCCTTTGCGAACCAAAATATTGCTGTTTGGATAGATTATAATGATAATGGCCTTTTTGAACTGAGTGAAAGAGTAGGCTTTACCACTAATCCTATTGCCGCAGATGGTACTGCTTCTTTCAACATAACTTTAGCATGTAATCCTCCTTTAGGCACTCACAGAATGAGAGTAAGAGATGTCTTTGGTTTAGCCGGTAATACAATTGAACCATGTACATTATATGGTTACGGAGAAACTGAAGATTATGATGTTACTATTACATCTGCAGTAGCATGTCCGCAGCCAAGTAATTTAGCAGTTACCAGTATTACAGAATCATCAGCTATTTTAGTTTGGAATACGGGCTGTGCTGAAACATCTTGGGATGTTCATGTTACCGAAGCTGGCGAAGGAGCTCCAACCGGAGAACCTTCGAACCCGGACGCAACAAGTCCCTTAGAAATAGTTGGATTAACTCCAGATACAGCGTATGAGTTTTATGTAAGAGCTAATTGTGAAGGCGACGGCTTTAGTTTATGGACTGGACCATTTGCTTTTACAACATTAAGTATTGCTCCAGACTGTGCAACGGTAATTTCCCCAGCCGATGGTGCTGTTGATGTGCCTGTTGGAACGGTACCTTTTTCATGGGAACCAGCTACAACTGGTGGAGCAGCAACTTCATACGATATGTATTATGGTCTAACTCCGGATAATGTAACGATTTTTGTTGGTAATTTTACAGATACCACTGTTGATATAGATTTAGATGGTTATGACACAACTTTTTATTGGATGATTGTTCCGGTTAATTCAGGAGGAGAGGCGATGGGATGTGCGGTTTGGTCATTTACTACAGTACCTTCACCAGGATTTTGTTTAAATGGTGGTTTGTATCCTGATGCTACTTTTACACCTGGAGTTTGTGATGGAACTACTGTTAATACAGTGGTTGCAGATGCATGGGCAGGAGAATTTTCAAACATTAACGTTACTGCAGGACAAACTTATTCATTTAATAGTTCTGTTGCCACCGACTTTATTACAATTGGTTCAGAAGATGGAACTACACCTATTGTTTATGGAACTACACCATTGGTGTGGACTTCTGATGTAACTGGTGTTATTAGATTCTATATCCATTTGAATGATCAATGTGTGTCAGAAAATATTGATAGAGTTCGTTCGATTATTTGTGGTGAATCTTTAAGCACTGTGTCATTCGATAACAGCAACTTTAAGTTTTATCCTAACCCGGTAAAAGATCTATTAACCATTTCTTATGAAACTTCAATTTCAAAAGTAAGTGTTGTTAATCTTTTAGGTCAACAATTAATGTCTAAATCAGTTAATGCAAATGAAAGTCAACTTGATTTGTCAACGTTATCGGCAGGAACTTATTTAGTTAGAATTACAACAGAAGATAATCTTGAAAAAACTATCAAAATTGTAAAACAATAAAAAAGTATTCTATAGATTTTTCAAAAGCCATGCACCTCGCATGGCTTTTGTTTTTTTATGCCGTATATTTGTTAAAATTTTGATATGCATTTTTCAATCATCATTCCTGTTTACAATCGCCCTGATGAAATAGACGAACTCTTAGAAAGTCTTGTAAGTCAGAACTATAAAACATCTTTTGAAGTTGTAATAATAGAGGATGGTTCAACGGTTGATTGTAAAAATGTAGTTGAAAAATATAATGAAAAATTAATCATAAGCTATTTCTTTAAACCAAACTCTGGTCCCGGTGATTCCAGAAATTATGGTATGAAAATGGCAAAAGGTGATTATTTTATCATTTTTGATTCCGATTGCATTATTCCTAAAAATTATCTTTCAGAAGTTGATTTGGCTCTAAAGAATAATTTCACCGATTGTTTTGGTGGTCCTGATAAAGCATTGGATTCGTTTTCAGATGTTCAAAAAGCAATCAATTTTAGTATGACCTCTTTTTTAACAACGGGCGGAATTCGCGGCGGTTCCGAAAAAATTGATAAATTTCAACCCCGAAGTTTTAACATGGGGATTTCTAAAAAAGCTTTTGAAGCTTCAAATGGTTTCGGAAATATTCATCCCGGAGAAGATCCGGATTTATCTATTCGATTGTGGAAGATGAATTTTGAAACTAAATTAATTTCTTCTGCTTATGTATATCACAAAAGAAGAATCGATTGGACAAAATTTTATAATCAAGTTTCAAAATTTGGAAAAGCCAGACCAATTCTCAACAGTTGGTATCCTGAATATAGTAAAGCCACTTTTTTCTTTCCTACTTTATTTATGATTGGTTTGTTTTCAGCAGTAGGAGCAGTTTTACTTTTTGGTTTTTATTTCCCATTGATATTATATGGATTTTATTATCTCCTTTTATTTTTCACATCATCTTACTGTAACAAAAGTGTTAAAATTGGGTCTTTATCAATAGTGGCAGCTTTTATTCAGTTTTATGGATATGGTTTTGGATTTTTAAAATCATTTGTTCTAATCCAATTGATGAGTAAAAATCCTGAAAAGGAATTTCCTGAATTGTTTTTTAAATCGGTGAAAAATGACTAAAATTATTGGTTTAACAGGAGGAATAGGTAGCGGAAAAACAACCGTTGCAAAAATGTTTATGGATCATGGAGTTCCGGTTTACATTGCCGATGAAGAAGCCAAAAAAATAATGGAATCTGAAGAAATTATTAAGCAAGTTGAAATAGTATTTGGAAAAGATGTGCTATCAAACAAAAATATAGATCGTCCAAAGCTGGCGAAAATAGTTTTTAATAATCCACATAAGTTAGAACAACTCAATAAAATAGTCCATCCTGCTGTTCAAAAGCATTTTAAAGATTGGTTAAAAAACCATAACTCAGTTCCATTCGTAATTAAAGAAGCAGCTATTTTGTTTGAAACAGGAGGCTACAAGCAATGTGATAAAGTCATTACAGTAATCGCTCCACAATTGTTAAGAGTTGAACGAGTAATTTTACGAGATAAATCTGACAAATATAGTGTTTTGCAACGAATTAGTAACCAATGGAGCGATGAAAAGAAGATTTTGTTAAGCGATTTTGTAATTGAAAACATTGATTTAGAGAAAACTAAAGCTCAAGTTGACGATATTCTTAAAGTATTAAATAAAATTTAAAAAAAGGTCATGATGTTAATGTTTGGTTAATCTATTAACAATACAAATGTTAAAATCTTAATTTTGTAGAGATGAATAAAGTTTTGTTTAGAGTGCTTGTATTTTTAATGAGTTTATCGCTCATTGGAATAATTTTTGTACAAGTATATTGGTTCAATTCTTCACTAGAAAATAACCAAGAACAATTCAAGTTTCACGTTAAGCAAGTTTTGGGCAATGTTTCTGAGGATATAAAAAATCAGGAAATACTGGCCTTTGTTGATAAAATTAATCAATTTAAGGATAGTACAGGTGCCGATAAAGTAGATACAGATTTTTTAGAATTTGGCTATTATGAAAGAAATTCGCAAACAAATGAAACCATAATTTATTCAAATAGTATTAATTCGCAGGATTTTACTATTTCACCCTCGTTCTTTGATAAAAAAAGAGACAGTTTGAAGATAAAGAGTTTTTCATCAAAACGAAAAACAGAAATTTATCACAACGGTATCGATAAATCAGATTTGCAAAACTCGACAACTCCGGATTACAAGATGGAAAAATCCGGTAATCTTCAGATTTTAGATAAATTGCTTTATGATATGTCATTCAATGATATTGCTTTAACATATCCAATACAAAGGAGAATCTCAAAAGAAAAATTGCAAGAACTTTTGCAAAGAGAACTCAAAGAATACGGAGTAAATACTTCTTTTGAATTTGGAATTTACAGCAATGGTTTAGCCACTAAAGTAAGATCAGATAATTTTAAATTTAATAAAAACGATACCTACAGCATTCCGATTTTTACCGATAACGAAGGAATGAGTAAATATCAATTATTAGTAAGTTTTCCCGAAAAAAAGAAATTCATTTTTTCTGATTTAATTGCAATTGCTATGCTTTCGTTAATTTTTACGTTAATCATTATCATTGCCTATTCTAATGCATTAAATCAATTATTCAAACAACGTCAGATTTCTGAAATAAAAACAGATTTCATCAATAATATGACGCATGAATTCAAAACACCTATTGCCACTATTAATTTGGCTTTAGATGCAATAAAAAACCCAAAAGTAATTGAAGATAAAGAAAAAGTACATCGCTATCTTCAAATGATTCGGGATGAAAATAAACGAATGCATGCTCAAGTTGAAAATGTATTACGAATTTCAAAACTCGAAAAGCGAGAACTTGAAATTAATAAAGAACCTTTAGATGTAAACGAAATAATCAACGATGCAATTGATCATGTTAGCTTGATAGTGGAAGATAGAGAAGGAACAATTAAAAAACATTTTCAAGCAAACAGAACAACAGTTTTGTTAAACGACGTGCACTTTACCAATGTATTTGTAAACATCTTAGATAATGCAGTAAAATATTCGCCAGAAAAACCAATAATTGATATTTACACAGAAAACATAAAAGATTTTCTAATCATAAAAATCAAAGATCACGGTGCCGGAATGAGTAAAGTAGCTCAAAAAAGAATTTTCGAAAAATTCTACCGCGAGCACACTGGAGATATTCACAACGTGAAAGGACACGGATTAGGTTTAGCCTATGTTAAAAGAATTGTAGAAGAACATAACGGACAGATTTCCGTTGAAAGCGAAAAAGGAAAAGGAAGTACATTCATATTAAAATTACCCTTAATTAATTAAAAATACCACTAAATATATTTAACCTATGGAAGCAGAAAACAAAAAGATTCTTTTAGTAGAAGATGATCCAAATTTTGGAGCCATACTAAAAGATTACCTCATGCTAAACGATTTTGAAGTTGTTTTAGCCAAAAACGGAATGGAAGGATTTGAAAAATTCAAAAAAGACACATACGATTTGTGTATTTTGGATGTCATGATGCCTTACAAAGATGGTTACACCCTGGCCAAAGAAATCCGTGAAAAAAACAAAGACGTGCCTTTAATTTTCTTGACAGCAAAGTCAATGAAAGAAGATGTTCTAAAAGGCTACAAAGTTGGTGCCGATGATTACCTTAACAAACCTTTTGATTCAGAAGTGTTGTTAATGAAAATCAAAGCAATCATGCAACGTAAACAGTCTGAAAGCAAAACAGATAACCTGAAATTTGAATTCCAAATCGGAGGATTCCATTTGAATTCAAAATTGCGTTTCTTGACATTCAAAAATGAGGAACCAATCAAATTATCTCCAAAAGAAAATGAATTGCTAAAAATGTTAGCCCTTCATGAAAACGACTTAATGCCACGTGAATTGGCGTTAACCAAAATTTGGAGAGACGATAACTATTTCACTTCCAGAAGTATGGACGTGTATATCGCCAAATTAAGAAAGTATCTTAAACCGGACGAAGACGTAGAAATCCTCAACATTCATGGCGAAGGTTTCCGTTTAGTAATCAAAAATAAGGTTACACAATAAAGTAAAAGCTCTCATTTTTGGGAGCTTTTTTTTTGAACCCAATCCAGCTTTTCACTACAAGATTTTGGGCAAAAAAGAAGAATTCTACAAACCAAAAAGAGCTTCTTTTAGTCGCTTTTTTGCTTTAAGAATTCTAACTTTTTTGCCCAAAATGCTTTCCGTTACAATCTGGGGTAGGGCTATGTACTATATTCCAATTTCAAAGCAAAACTGGTTTTTCCTTTTTTGGTCACACTTACTAACTCAGGATTTTCTTCCTTCGAAGCTACAATTTCAACTTCATCATTCAAATGCAATTCCCTCAAAAAGTTCATATCAAACGCCTTAATTTTATTTTTCAAAATGACTTTCGGATCTATACAATCCAAACACCATTCTAAATATTTTACATTATTGGCGTGATTCACAATATCCAAATCAGAAAGTAAAATCAATTTATTTTTTAAAAATTGAAAGTCAACATTAAAATTTATTTTTTCAAAAGATTGAACCGTTGGTAATCTTTCCGGAAAAAATGTAAAATGTTCAAAGGGTAAAGCTAACGCTTGCGGTTTTCGTAATTCGGTATTCAACACGACCCAAAAAGTAAGAGCACCAACCAATTTTTTATCACCAACATACAATTCCAACGCTCTCACCGAACGGGAATCTTGCATTTCTACAATCCAAGTTTTCACGGTTACAATATCTCGCCATTTTGGTAAATCGGTCACTTCAACTCGCATTCTGCTCAAAACCCAAGCTTGATGAAATTCTTGCATATCACTAAAACTCAATCCGCCCAATTCCGCATGAAATCCGGCTGTTAGCTGCAAAAGATTACACAATTCAGTATGTTTCAACTGACCATTAGGATAACATTGAACGAAATTTATTTCCCATTCTTTTGAATATTCTGATGTAAAACTAGGTGAAATTGGCATTATTTTTCCGTTTTGGATTGTATAAAAGTAGTGATTTCATTTACATCTGTTTTAAAATTAAACCACATTACATTTTCAGTTCGTTTAAACCACGTTAATTGCCGTTTAGCAAATCGACGAGTATTTTTTTTGATTTCTTCAATGGCAAAATCTAAACTTATTTTTTTATCAAAATAATCAAATAGTTCACGGTAGCCAACAGTTTGCAAAGCATTTAATTGTTTGTTAGGATATAATTTTTTCACTTCTTCGAGCAAACCTTCTTGCATCATAAAATCAACTCTTTGATTAATTCTATCATACATTATTTCTCTTTCGGCTTCCAAACCAATGATAATCGGCACAAAATTTCGCTTAATTTTTTTCTGATTTAAAAACGAAGAATACGGTTTTTCGGCTCCGATACAAACTTCGACAAAACGCATCATTCGTTGCGGATTTTGTAATGTTTGCGGATTTTCGATGCTTATTTTTTCAAAATAAATTGGATCTAATTCTTTTAATTTATTCTGTAAATAATTCAATCCGTTTAAATCAAATTCTGTTTTAATCTGTTCTCTAATTTTTGGGTCAATGTCAGGAAAATCATCAAATCCTTTCAAAATCGCATCCACATACAAACCCGAACCACCAACCATGATTTGAATGTTATTTTTTTTAAATAATTCATCCAATTTCAAAATCGCTTCCCGTTCAAAATCACCAACCGAATAACTTTCAAAAATTGATTTATTTTGAATAAAATGATGTGGAGCCGCTTTCAATTCTTCATCAGTTGGAACAGCGGTGCCAATTTTCATTTCTTTGTAAAACTGACGACTATCGCACGAAATAATTTCGCAACCAAAATGTTGAGCCAAAGCAATACTTAAAGCTGTTTTACCAATGGCAGTTGGACCAATAACCGTGATAAGAAAATTTGAATTTGTCAAGGTCAATTATTTACGAGTGTTCGTCTAATTCGTTTCCGCAGTGATTGCAAAATTTGGCACCGTCACTATGATCATCTTTTCCACAACTCATACAATGATGACGTTTTGTTTCCAGACCGCGTTTGTATTCTGATTTTGCAATTTCGGCAGTCACAATTCCGGTTGGAACCGCAATTATCCCGTAACCCATAATCATGACAAGAGATGCAATAAATTGACCTAATGGAGTGACGGGAGTAATATCGCCAAAACCAACAGTAGTTAAAGTAACAATACACCAATAAATACTGATTGGAATGCTTGTAAATCCTGAATCTTTTCCTTCAACCACATACATTAAAGAACCGATTAGAATACAGCTGATCAAAATGAAATACATAAATGCCACAATTTTTCCACGACTGGCAATTAGTGATTTTCGTAATTGTTGCGACTGACCGGAAAAATGAGGATGATTTAAAATCTTGAATAAACGTAATAATCGTAAAGCTCTTATTATGACAAATAAATGACTGCTTGCAAAGAAATAGGATAAATACATTGGTAGAATAGCAATCAAATCGATGATTCCATAAAAACTTAAAATATACCGTTTTGGTTTATCAATACAAATAATCCGAAGTATGTATTCAATTGTGAAAAAAACAGTGATAATCCATTCCAATAAAACGAGTTGGTTGTGGTACTTTATATCAAAACCTTCGACCGTTTCTAACATAACAAGCACAACACTGAGCAGAATTAAACCTAAAAGAATAAGGTCAAAAAGCCTTCCGGCTACTGTGTTTGTACCATAAATGATAATGTGCGTTTTCTGCCTGAAAATTTCATAACTCGATTTAGCTTCTCTCATAGCAACAACTTATTATTCAAAGATAAAGAAATTAAAACTTAACAATCTTCATCACACGGTGTTTTCTTAAGAATGCTTGGATAATATTTTTGGTATCTCGGTTATTTTGCATCGGAATAATGATGTTTCGAAGCACTTCAATATTTGTAATTTGATAATTCAAATCATAAAAACAATAGCCTTTGTAAATTCCGTTTTCGATTAAAATGGCTGAACGTTCTTCGAGGCTTCTCCCTTTGTCAATTACGACCATATTTTCATTTTCAAATTGCGATGCTTCAATAAATTCTTCTACACGAGAATTGTATTCTTCAGGTGAAATTTCACCAATACAAGCTCCGTCACATTCTTTTATTTTATACTGAAAACAAGCATTTTGTGTTTCGTATAAACCATTGATTTTTTGACACAAATTGTACTTTTCAGTGATTTTAAACAAAGCACTTTTCCCTTCTTGTATCGATGCAAAAGATGTTATTTCCTTTTTTCTGAAATCTGTTTTTTGAAGTGAAAGTTTTAAATAACCGTTTTCATCTTTTACAGGATATAAAGCCCATTGAAAAATGGTTTTTCGTTGAGCTCGATTATATATCGGTTTGTTGATTTTAATTTCTTCACTTTCTTTTAAAAGTGCAATTAATTCGTTTCCGGTTTCTTCATACGTAACCGTAAAAACTTCAAACTGAATTTTTTTGCATTTCCGACTCGTTCCCGTAAAATGTTGATTGACACGTTTTTTGATGTTTTTACTTTTTCCAATGTAAATCAAATCACCTTTTTCATTGTGAATGTAATAGATTCCGGTTTTAGAAGGAAGACTTTCCACAATATCCAATAATTTTGGTGACATTCCGGATTTGATTTCCGTTTTTACCAAACTTTTTACGATTTCCTTTTCAACATCTTGTGCCAATAACATTTTGAATAATTTCACCGTTGCCATAGCATCGCCACTTGCCCGATGACGATCTGCCATCGGAATTCCGAGTGCTCTAACCAATTTTCCTAAACTATAAGAAGCATGACCGGGTAATAATTTTTTAGATAAATCAACGGTACAAAGTGTTTGTTTTTGAAATTTGAAACCCAAACGCCTGAATTCAGTTTGTAAAATTCTATAGTCAAACGAAGCGTTATGTGCAACCACAATGCAACCTTCGGTAATCTCAATTATGCGTTTGGCTACTTCATAAAACTTGGGAGCCGAACGAAGCATTGCATTATTAATTCCGGTTAATTTTACCACAAACGGCTGAATCGGAATTTCAGGATTTACCAAACTAATAAATTGATCCACAACCTCGTGACCATCAAATTTATAGATGGCGATTTCGGTTATTCCTTCTTCATTAAATTGACCTCCGGTGGTTTCTATGTCTAAGATTGCGTACAAAGTAGTGTTCAGTATTCAGTTTTTAGTATTCAGTCTATTCTCTATTTTCTATTTTCTTTTATCTTGAACCAAATATACTACTTCCAATTCGAACCATTGTACTTCCGCATTCGATGGCGAGTTGATAATCGCCGCTCATTCCCATGGATAAAGTGTTCAGTTGGCAGTTGTCAATTGTCAGTTGCTTGTGTTTATCAAAAATAGATTTTAAATGAAAAAATTCACGTTTAATTTGATCTTGATTTTCGGTAAAAGTAGCCATTCCCATCAAACCGACAATGCGAATATTTTCGAAGGTTTTAAATTCTTCGGAAGAAAGTAGGTCATTCAATTCCTTTTCATCCAAACCAAATTTGGTATCTTCTTCAGCTATATGAATTTGTAATAAACAATCCACTTTTTTACGCCATTTTACGGCTAAGCGGTTAATTTCTTTGAGTAATTTTAAACTATCCACACCGTGAATCAAACTCACATACGGAATCATGTATTTCACCTTATTCGACTGAACGTGACCAATCATATGCCACTGAATATCTTTCGGCATTTGTTCCCATTTTTCAGTCATTTCTTGGATTTTATTTTCTCCAAAAATGCGTTGACCTGCGTTGTAAGCTTCCATTAAATCAGACACGGGTTTTGTTTTGGAAACAGCAACTAGGGTTACGTGGGGTGGAAGGGAGGATTTTATTTTGTTTAGGTTTTGTTGAATTTTCATAGTTAATTACCTTTTATCCATCCTTTCATTTTTTCTTTATTTTCTGAAATCAACGTATCCAAAGAATGATTAATTTCATTTTTTATTTGATCAATGTTTTTTGGAAACGAACACATTTTAGATTTTACAATTTCTTTAAAATCAATATATTTTTGGACTTTTATATCATAATCTTTAGTGATATCTGTTGGCTTATTGTAAATAATATTGTCATCTAATATTAATGCAAATAATGGTTTACCTTTTTCAACAGCGTAATTATATTCCATTTCAATGTATGATAGCCCTGAAGACTTATCAATGCTACCATATCTTCCACCAAGTATTAAAAGATAAATATCAGAATCATCAATCCATTTTTTGATGACTTCCCATTGTGATTTATCACCAGCGGAAAAGAGTTCCATTCCAGCTGGTATATGACCTTTTTTTAAAATAGATTCTACAGATGCTTGTCTTTCATCTCTTAAATCCAAGTAGGTTGAAGAGATGAATATTTGGTATTTAACTTTTTTGCTATGAGTAATTCCAACATTTTCATCACTCTCATTTTGTTCATTAAATTTTATCCAACCATTGAACTTTTTTTCAATATCTAGACCTTTTCTTGTTATTGAACAAAAGCTTCCGTTAATAATTATTAACCCTTCTCTTTCTAGATGCTTTACAAATTCCTCTGCTCTATTTTTTAAATTTATTTTACGACCGATTGGATTCTCAAATTTTGTGATTTGAAAATTTAAACTATCAGAAGAAGAATATATTAGATTTAGATTATGATTAATTAATTCATTAATATCCATAAAAATAATTATTAAAATTACAACTCATACACAATCAATCCACTTCTAAATTTAGGTTCAATATACGTACTTTTTGGCGGCATAATCAAATTATTATCTGCCAACGCTTTAATTTCAGAAATATCCGAAGGATAAAGCATAAATCCTACTTCAAATTCACCTTCGTCAATCAATTCTTTGATGGTTAAAATCGATTGCTTTCCGGGAATGTATTCAATTCGTTCGTCGTTTCGTAAATCATCAATTCCGAGTAAAGGTTGCAATACTTTATCATATAAAATTTGAGCATCTAAGTTTTCTAAAATGGTAGGATTACTATTTTCCAATTTATAAAATAAAGCATAGAAATTTCCATCCAAATACATTCCAAATTCAAATTTGCTTTGTGGTTTCCACAATTCTTGTTCTTTATTTTTGATGATAAAATGATCGTCTAATTTGGCTAAAAAATCATTGACATCATAACCATTTAAATCACGAATAATGCGATTGAATTCATAAATTTTCACTTCACTTTCAGCAATTAAAAAACTCATGAAATAGTTCAATTTTACATTTTCGGCAGTTTTGTATTCATCGTGTAACAATTCTGCCGAAGCCGAGCGATGATGTCCATCAGCAATATATAATTCCGGAATTTTTTCAAACTGTTGTTGCAACCACTGAATATCTTCTTCATTATCAATTTTCCACAATTGATGTTTCTCTTTGTTGGTGGTGGAATAATTGTAAAGCGGAATATTCTTTTTCTTTTCTGTAATCCATTGATTTATCGAAACATTATCAGGATAAGTAATCAAAACCGGTTCTGTATTAAAACCCGTTTGATGCAAATAATCTTTAAACAATTCTACTCGATACTGCAGCGTATCTTCGTGTTTTTTAATTATATTATTTTTATAATCTTCAATCGAAGTCCCGGATACAATTCCAGTAAACGAATTTGTTTTAGTTTGAATTTCATAAACAAAGAAAACCGGTTTTTCTTCTTCCACAAATATTTTATCGTCTTTAAAATCTTGGTATTTGTGAGCCACACCTTTAAAACGCTTATCTAACGTAATTTTCTGTGAATGCACATACGCTGGATGAATCACGTGTAAAAATGAATACGGATTAAAACTCAACCAAGCCGCAAGCTCAGCCGAACTATAATCGTCATAATTTCTGCAAGTAACTAAGCCAACTTTATCCGCAGTGGGACGAACGGCTTTGAAGGGGATGATTTTGCTCATTTTTTTTTGGTAAATGGTTATTGGTAATAGGTAATTGGTTTTAAGTGCACACCTATTACCATTTACCTATTACCCATTACCATGATTTATTAAAATTGCTTCGAAACTTTCTCCGCTTTCTTGCTCTCCGAATAATCATAAAATCCTTCTCCGGATTTTACACCTAATTTTCCGGCCATCACCATATTCACTAAAAGTGGGCATGGAGCATATTTTGGATTTTTGAAACCGTCATACATCACATTTAAAATGGAAAGACAAACATCTAAACCAATAAAATCGGCTAGTTGCAATGGTCCCATCGGATGAGCCATTCCTAATTTCATAACTGTGTCAATTTCTTGAACGCCGGCAACACCATTATATAACGTTTCAATCGATTCATTAATCATTGGCATTAAAATTCGGTTGGCCACAAAGCCTGGATAGTCGTTCACTTCCGTTGGTGTTTTGCCTAATTTTACCGATAAATCCATAATGATTTTAGTTACTTCATCCGAAGTATTGTAACCACGAATGATTTCAACTAATTTCATAATCGGCACCGGATTCATAAAATGCATTCCAATTACTCGTTCCGGATGAACTACTTGAGCGGCAATTTGAGTAATGGAAATCGAGGAAGTATTCGTTGCCAAAATCACATTATGATCACAAATATCGCTTAATTGCTTAAAGATATTCATTTTTAAACCTACATTTTCAGTAGCGGCTTCCACCACTAAATCTGTTCCAACCACACCGTCTTTGATGTCGGTGTAAGTGATAATATTTGAAATTGTTTTGTGTTTATCATCTTCCGAAATAGTTACTTTGGTCACCATTCTATCTAAGTTGGAAGCAATAGTTGCCATTCCTTTTTCCAACGATTTTTCGGAAACATCAATTAATTTTACGGTAAATCCGCTTTGAGCAAACGTGTGGGCAATTCCGTTACCCATAGTTCCTGCTCCGATTACTGCAATTGTTTTCATTATGTATTTTTAGTTTGTTTTTGTTTCAAGTTTCAGGTTTCAAGTTTCAGGTTTCGCAATAACGTGAAACCTGAAACTTGAAACAAATTATTTTTTCTGCATCGAATCGATAATCATATACGCCACTCGCAACGCTTCCGTACCGTCTTCCAATGTCACAACCGGAGTTGAATTGTTGTTAATTGCATCGGCAAACGTTTCCAATTCATCCAGAATGGCATTGTTCAATGAAACTTCCGGATTATCAAAATAAATTTGTTTTTTAACTCCTTCGGCATTCTGCAAAATCATATCAAAATCACCCGGAACTTCAGGTGCGTCTTTCATTTTTACCACTTCACATACTTTGTCCAAATAATCAACAGAGATATAAGCATCTTTTTGAAAAAAACGAGATTTACGCATATTCTTCATCGAAATTCGGCTCGAAGTGATATTCGCAACACAACCATTTTCAAATTCAATTCGAGCATTGGCAATGTCGGGTGACTGACTCAACACCGAAACACCACTGGCATAAACGGCTTTTACTTTCGATTTTACAACGCTCAAAATCGCATCAATATCGTGAATCATTAAATCCAAAACAACAGGAACGTCTGTTCCTCTCGGATTAAATTCAGCCAATCGATGTGTTTCAATAAACATTGGATTGTCAATTTGATTTTTGACAGCAATGAAGGCCGGATTAAATCGTTCAACATGACCAACTTGACCTTTAACATTATATTCTTTTGCTAAAGCGATAATTTCTTCGGCTTCTTCAACGGTAGTAGAAATTGGTTTTTCAATAAAAACGTGTTTGCCCGATTTAATCGAAACTTTAGCACATTTATAATGCGAAAGAGTTGGAGTTACAATGTCAATTACATCAACGGCGTGAATTAATTTTGCAATTGTGTCAAATTGTTTATAACCAAATTCAGCTGCAATTTTTGCTCCGTTTTCCTGATTTTCATCATAAAAGCCAACTAATTCGTATTTTGAAGATTGATTGAGTAATCGCAAGTGTATTTTCCCAAGGTGACCGGCACCCAAAACGCCAACTTTAAGCATAAAAGTAAATTTTATCAAAAATAGTAATAATAGAAGAATTGACAAGGAAGAATTATTTAAATTATTGAACGGTACAGCTAACCATTCATCTTAATAAAATGTTATAACTGACAATTATCAGTTCAAATTTGATTCATATTGCCTAACTTTACTTTAGATAATTATGGAAGATGGACAACCATCAACTGATAACCTTATAAAACTAACTATCATGAAACGCATACTTTTCCCAACCGATTTTTCAGAAGCTTCCAATAATGCTTTTGTTTATGCCCTAAAATTGGCTGATGCCATGAAAGCGGAGTTAATTACACTTCACGCTTATGAGCTTCCACAATTGCACATGGGTGGCATGCCTAACACACTTAAAGATGTGTACGACAGCATCGAACTAGAAAACTTTGAAAACTTCAAAGATCAAATTCCTGTACTTCGAGATATTGCGGAGAAACATAATTTAAGTCACGTTAAAATCAGTAATATCCTTAAACATGGAGACCTAATTTGGACCATCAAAAAAGTAACTAAAGAAGAAAATATTGATTATGTAGTTATGGGAACCAAAGGAGCTACCGGTCTCAAAGAAACATTTTTGGGCTCCAACACCGGAAGTGTTATGACCGAATTAGAAGCCTACGTAATTGGTGTACCTCAAAATTCAGAATATGTCGGTATTAAGAATATTGTATTTACCACAAGATTCCGTGAAAAAGATTTGAAAGCACTTAAAAAAGTACTCGAATTAGCAAAACTTTTCGATGCAAAAGTACACTGTTTGTATGTCAAAACAAAAAAAACAGATGTAAACCCTGTGGTTATTGAAGATTGGAAGTTTCTTTTCAAAAACGAAAAGATAGCCTTCCACATTTTCGAAGAAGATAACGTACAGCAAACAATACTCAATTTTGTCGATTCATACAATGTTGATATGTTGGCCATGCTCAATTATAAACGTGGCTTTTTCGAAGAATTATTTAAACAAAGTCTAACACAAAAATTGTCCTATCATGTTCAAGTGCCGTTGTTGGCCATTCATGAAAGTAGAGTAGAGTAGGGCGTTCGGGCGGGCTTTCCGTTTCAACTCCTCACGGCTAAACCTATTTTTTATCGGGTTTTGTTAGGCTTCCTTTGGTCGCCCACAAAACCCGTAAAAAATTAGGCCTATCCGTTGCGGGGTTTACACTTCAATCCCTAACGCGAATGCAGTGTCATTTAGTAGTTTTCAGTCACAGTCCCAGTTGTTAGTCCCAGTTTCCCACAATCTTGTCATCCTGACGAAGGAAGCATCTCATAATATAAAATACATTAAATTCTACTTCACCTCTTTTTGGTTCCAAACCCTCAACTTTCAACCCACAACCCGCAACTTTCAACCAACAACCAACAACATATAACAAAAAAATTATTACATTAGTGCCATAAACAAACTAACCTTATGGAAGAAAACGTACCTAAAAAAAAGGGTTTTGTAAACAAAGCTCTTGACTTTATTGAAAAAAAAGGAAACAAGTTGCCCGATCCGGCTATTTTGTTTTTTAGCCTTATGATTGGAATTTGGATTATCTCAGCCTTATTGTCCAATGTCACTTTTGATGTAATTGATCCTCGTTCACAAGCACCAATTGAAGTAATTAATTTACTAAGCGGTACCTCTTTGGCGGCTTTCTTGTCTAACATGGTTACCACCTTCACCGGATTTGCTCCGTTGGGAATCGTATTAGTTGCGATGCTTGGAGTTGGAGTGGCAGAACATGCCGGTTTCATCAATGCCGGACTTAAATCAATGTTGAGCATTACGCCAAAAGCTTTACTAACTCCAATGCTTATTTTGGTTGCCATCGTGTCTCATACTGCTACTGATGCGGGTTACGTGTTAGTTATTCCGCTTGGAGGTGTAATTTTCTATGCCGCAGGCCGACATCCGCTATCAGGAATTGCTGCTGCTTTTGCCGGAGTTTCCGGTGGATTCAGTGCCAACTTTATTCCCTCAGGAATTGATCCGTTATTACAAGGATTTACTCAATCTGCTGCACAAATTATTAATCCTGCTATTGAGTTAAACCCACTTAATAACTGGTTTTTTACTTCAGCTTCTACCTTATTAATTGTGGCTATTGGTTGGTATATCACAGATAAAATAGTTGAACCTCGTTTAAAATCGGTTTCTGTGGAAGTCAATTCCGACGAGCAACCAACCATGGACAAACTTTTACCTAAAGAGAAAAAAGCATTTTGGGCAGCTTGTTTAGTAATGGTAGTCTGTTTATTAGCTTTGTTTTTATGGGCCGCACCTGCCGATTCAGCGTTACGAGCTGAGTCTGGTGATTTAGCTGCGTTATCGGCTCCATTAATGCGTTCGATTGTGCCGTTAATTTTTATCATTTTCCTTATTCCGGGAGTAGTTTACGGTTTAATGTCAGGAACTTTCAAAAAGTCAAAAGACATTATCGACAGCATGACTAAGTCGATGAGTGGAATGAGTTATTATATTGTGATGGCTTTTTTCTGTGCTCTTTTTATAGATGCTTTTACTAAATCAAATTTAGGAGCTTTGTTAGCGATTAAAGGAGCTTCTGGTTTAAAAGCATTGGCTCTTGCACCTGAAATTACAATTGTTGGAATTATTTTGCTAACCGCTTTTGTCAACTTATTTATTGGCTCTGCCTCTGCAAAATGGGCTCTTTTGGCTCCTATTATGGTGCCAATGTTGATGCAATTAGGAATTTCTCCTGATTTAACTCAAGCTTCGTATAGAGTAGGGGATTCTGTTTCCAATATTGTAACTCCGTTAATGCCTTATTTTCCTTTGGTAGTTGTGTATTGTCAGAAATATGTAAAGAGTACCGGAATTGGAACATTAGTTTCAATGATGATTCCATACTCAATCGCTTTTATGGTTTTATGGACAATATTCCTTTTGATTTATTGGGCTTTAGGTATTCCGTTGGGATTACAAGCTTCCTATGAATATATTGCACCATAAAGTATTCTTAGCATAATAAAAAGCCGGAACTATTATAATAATTCCGGCTTTTTCTATTTTTTATTGTATTTATTTTACAACAATTAGTTCTGGCTTAGCTGCAATTTGTACACCTGGTAGTTTAATAGGTGCTCCAATTTGTGCAAGAAAACTTCCGGTTACTTCTCCTCTTTTATAAGTAGTAAACCCGATACGATACAATCCCATAACCAATGATTTGGTTGGGTTTGATGTATCACTTGTAATTCTGATTAATGAATTGTATTTACTTCCGGAAGGTTGAGCTGGCATCTCACTAGAATCATCATTTTGTTCAATAGATATCCATTTCGTTGTTTTAGCTTTAGTTGCAACATCTTCTAGTCTTAGAACGCTTTCGGCTCTTTCAAAAGATATCCAAGTGTCAAAATAACTTTTTGTGTCAGCTGAATTGGCAGTGTAATCTGGTGAAACGATATCTTTTTCAGTAGTTTTTGTTCCCTCTGGAACAGGAGAAATCATTCGGATTCCTATTTCAGGAGCAGCAACAGGAATCCAAACATATACATAATACATTTTTTTTCCATTTACCACTTCATCAGGTGCAGTTCCGGGTTTTACAAATCCAAAATAACTGGATAGATCAGTGTAAGGAACTCTAACTTCTTTTCCCATTAGACTTTTTTTACCTAAATCTGCTCCAAACTTATCTAGTTTTTGAGCGGTTGCATTGACAGCGAAACTAAGACAGATAATCGCTGCTAAAACATTTTTTTTCATTATTTATTGATATTGGTTATTCCTACTCTTTTACGGATTTTCGGTTCCTCCGAGAGGTAAATTACTTGAAATTATTTCATAAAAAAAAATCGTATTGCTAAAACAATACGATTTTTTATAAAAAGATAGATATAATATTAATTGTTCAACATAACCGGCATAACCAACATCGTGATTACTTCTCCATCGTCTAATCCGTCAACAGGAGTTAGAATTCCGGCACGGTTTGGCAACGACATTTCCAATTGAATTTCATCCGATTGAAGGTTGGTTAACATCTCTGTTAAAAAACGAGAGTTAAAACCAATTTGTAAATCATCACCTTGGTAATCACACGTTAATCTTTCTTCTGCTTTGTTAGAGTAATCAATATCTTCTGCTGAGATATTCAGTTCGGTTCCGGCAATTTTTAAACGAATTTGGTGTGTTGTTTTATTCGAAAAGATAGCAACACGACGAACAGAGCTTAAGAATTGTGTTCTGTCGATGTGTAATTTATTTGGGTTTTCCTTTGGGATTACCGCTTCATAGTTTGGGTATTTTCCATCAATTAAACGACAAACTAACATGTAATTGTCAAATGAAAATACGGCATTACTGTCGTTGTATTCAATTTTTACTTCGCTGTCTGAAGTTCCTAAAATACCTTTTAAAATATTTAAAGGTTTTTTTGGCATAATAAAATCGGCTACTTCAGAAGCTTTCACGTCTGTGCGAGAATATTTTACTAATTTATGAGCATCGGTTGCTACAAAAATTAATCCTTCCGGAGAAAATTGGAAGAAAACACCGGACATTACTGGACGTAAATCGTCGTTTCCGGCAGCAAAAATTGTTTTACTGATTGCTGTTGCTAAAACTTCCGCAGGAACTAAGGTTGAAGATGGATCATCTAATACAACCGCTTTTGGAAATTCGTCACCCGAAGCATAAGCCAAGGCATATTTTCCTGAATTTGAACTGATTTCGATGGTATTATTCTCTTCAACAGTAAAAGTTAAAGGTTGTTCCGGGAATGTTTTTAGAATTTCTAATAATAATTTGGCAGGAACAGCTACACTTCCTTCGCTTTTGCTGTCTATTTCAAGAGTGGCTGACATGGTTGTTTCTAAATCAGAAGCAGAAACAATCAACTGATTATTGTCTAATTCGAATAAGAAATTATCTAAAATTGGTAGTGTATTACTGCTGTTAATCACACTACCTAAAACTTGTAGTTGCTTTAATAAATACGAACTCGATACTATAAATTTCATTTCGGTTTTTATTTTTTATATCCCACAAATATAAAGGTAAGTATTGAAACAAAAAAAGTATTTTATTAACATCTATCGGGCATATTTTCTTTTTCGCAAATAAGCGAACAAAATAGCAAAAAGAAACAACAATAGTATTGGTAATCCAACAGTTAATAGTTGAATATAAGTATAATCTTTCTCTACTTTTTCTTTGTCGAGAAAAGCTAATTTTACTTCTTTATTCCTAATGTTAATAAGTCCGCTATCATCCAACAGATAATTCATGGCATTCAGCAAAAATTCTTTGTTGCCATACACTTGTTGTGTCCATTGGTCGATGCCACCGTTTAAGGGTTTTTTGTTGACGTAGTTATAGTTTACAATATCACCATCGGCAATCACAATCATTTTATTTTCCTTGCCTTCGTCTAAATTGGTTTTTGCAGAAAAGGGTTTCACTCTGTTTTTAAAACCGGAAGTAAATTTTCCCTCTAAAAGCACTCCTAAATTTTGGTTTCCTTTGTTATAGGATTGCTCATCTAATTCTTCCATAAATTCATATAAATTCATTTCTAAAGGAGCACCAACTGCTTTGGATTGAGGAGAACTTTTAAGTAAAACTGTTTTTTTGATGCCATTTTTTAACGTATCAAGCGTATTGGCAAATTCTAACTTAATAAGATTGATATTTTTGTTGATAGTATGGTTATTATCTGATTTAATAATTGGCGAATATAACCAATCAATAGGAACGTCACCTTGAGCAGACTGAGCGGTGATGGGCGTTGATAACAAATCCTGCACTAATTGATAATTGATTCGGACTCCGTATTTAAAAAATAAATCATCTAAATTTAATTCTCTTGGAAATGCCAAAGTAGTATTGTTTTCATTTTGAAGTGAATCAATGTCAGCAACCACTTTATCAATCAACCACATCGTTTTTCCACCTTTCATCACAAATTGATCTAAGATGTATTTTTCGTTATCCGAAAAGGCTTGTGTTGGTTTCACAATAAGAGCCGCATCAAAACGATCCAGGTTTTCCAGAATTTTTTGTGGATTGTCTTGCAATGAATCCAGATTAAACTCCCCTAATTGATAATATTCTCTCAAATTCAACAAATAATCGGCTTGGTACTTGTCTGCCAATTGTCCATTTCCTTTTAAAACTGCAACTCGTTTCTTTTTTTCGGTTGTTATTTTGGTAATCGCATCAGCAAAAGCAAATTCTAATAATTGCACAGAACTGTTGATGTTTTCCGAAGGAGAATTCCCAAAATTATTAACCAAAAGCGGCACACGAACTGATTTTTCATTCTGATTAGCAATAGCCCAAGGAAAAATTTGAATTAATTCTTTTTTACCTTTTTTGTTGCTGTTGATGTTGGTGGGAATAAAACCTAGTCTAACTAACTCTTCAACATATTGTTGAGCTTGACTTTCGTCTTCCAACGGATTTGTGAATTGAAAAATTAGATTGGAATTATGACTGCGAAATTCTTCTAAAATTTGTCTGGTTTCGTTTTGAAGACGTTTGAATTCAGGAGGAAAATTCCCATCTAAAAAAACATCAATAAAAACAGGTTCTTCAATGTTTTCGATTAGTTTGATGGTGCTTTCTGATAAAGTATAGCGTTTATCTTGGGTTAAATCAAATCGCTTGAAATAGAAATTTCCAACTATATTAATGACAATAATTACTGCCAAAAGCAGTAAAAATGGGAGTATATTTTTTTTAGTTTGCGTGTTCATTAGTTTTTCAGGGATTTAAGTTGATAAACTGTCGCGGCTAAAAACAAAACCGTCACACTAATAAAATAGAGAACATCTCGAGTGTCGATTACACCACGACTGATGCTTTTGTAATGAAAATCCATTCCCAATGAAGCAACAAAATCTGAAAAAGAAGCGGATAATGTTGAAATTCCTTCAAATCCAAAATAAAACAGAAAACACAAAAATACAGCGATGATAAACGCAACAATTTGATTTTCTGAAAGGGTTGAAGTAAACAATCCAATAGAGGTATAAGATGCAACCAAGAAAAGTAAACCAAAATAGGAACCAATGGTGCTTCCTAAATCGAAACTTCCGGCAGGAGAGCCATAATTGGAAATTACAAAAACATAAACCAACGTTGGAATTAACGCAATTATTATCAAAACAAATGCTCCAATAAATTTTCCGTTAACAATTTGCCAACTTGTTAATGGTTTTGTCAAAAGTAACTCGATGGTACCTTGTTTCTTTTCATCCGAAAAACTTCGCATGGTTACTGCAGGAATTAGGAAAATTAAAATCCAAGGAGCTAATGTGAAAAACGGGTTTAAATCGGCAAAACCGCTGTTTAAAATATTAAAGTCACCTTCAAAAATCCAAAGGAAAAGTCCGTTTAGAATTAAAAATATTGCTACCACCATGTAACCAATGGGTGAGCCAAAGAATGATTTTATTTCTCGTAGAAGAATTGCTTTCATTTATTTTTATAGATTTAAAAGTTTAAAGATTTAAGCGTTTAAAAGTTTATCAAACAATGTTGAACTATTTTAAACAAACTTAAACTAAAGAAACTAACTTATTCACACTCCAAGCCTCAGGTTTATCATTGAATAATTTTTTGGTAAACTGCCAAACATCATAAAATAGTTCAGAATTGCGGTAGTTTTCCAAATCGTTTTCAGTTTCCCAATAACTATAGGTAAAAAATATTTCAGGATTGTTTTTATCCTGATATAATTCTAACAAACGGTTTCCCGGTGCATTTCGTATTTTTTCTTTCATTAAATCAAAATTTTCCAAAAACTTCGGAATATTTTCTTCGTGAAAACTCATTTTTACGATTCTGACAAACATATTTTTTATTTAAAATTAATGGTAATGGTATCACGATAACCAATTCCTAATAAACTTGTTGCTGTGCCAACGGTTGCTGCATTGCTTCTGAATATAGCAATTTCTAAGTAACCTGCTTCGTTGAAAATAGCCAATTTTTCTCCTTCATAATATTTAATCGGAAACTTATCAGAAACAGCAATAGAAGAATAATTAGGTAAAATTGTTTTTAACGGTCGTGGTTTAATATCAATTTCATACGGTCTTCCTTTTCCTAATTCGATAAATTGCTTTTTAGAAATATTAATGACAATATTTCCAAAATGATCAATGTAAATCACGTTTCCTCTGATAGAATTTCCATCTTTTGAAACAATAGGTTGCAAATCTGTTATTTGTTTTAAGGCGGTAATTTCTTTGCCAATAACCGTTAATGTTCCACCTTTTGCCAAATGACAGGCTACGGTTTTAAACACATCCATATCAGTTGCATCTTGTGATAACCGGTCATGAATGTTAATAGCTACAATTTTTTGCGGAACAATATGTTGCGTTAGCATGCTCAAAATTCCGTTATCGGCACACACAAAAAAATGGTCATTCCACTCCATGGCAATGTGTTCATTTTCGGTATTGCGTTCGGCGTCAACACCAATTAAATGGACAGTTCCTTTAGGAAAACTATTGTATGCAGCTTGTATAATATAACTTGCTTCGGAAGCATTAAACGGATCTATATTATGCGAAATATCTATAATCTTGGCATCCGGAAATTCAGATATAATTTTACCTTTCAAAGCACCCACAAAATGGTCTTTGAGTCCGTAGTCCGTAGTAAGCGTAATTATTGACATTTTTTTGTTTATAACTATTCGTAGAACCTACGAAGTTTTTTGTTTAAATTTGAGTGATGCAAATCTACTAATTAAAAACTATTTTTTAATTTTAAAACTGTTGCTTTTGAACGAAAGAATTATTGAACTACACGACATTGCCCCAAAAGAGTTTTGGGGAGCTCAAGATACCCATCTTGAAACCATCAAAAAATACTATCCAAAGCTAAAAATTGTAGCCCGAGGAACCACCTTGAAGGCTTACGGCGAGAAGGAAGTGTTAGATGAATTTGAAAATCGTTTTAACCGATTGATGCTTCATTTTACCCGTTACAATAATATTGATGCCAACGTTATTGATCGAGTAATTCAAAGTAATTCGCAGGAAGAACAACGAATGCCGGATCATGACAAAATTTTGGTTCACGGTATTGGCGGAAAACTTATCAAAGCCATGACACCGAATCAACAAAAATTAGTTGAATTGGTTCAAAAGAATGACATGGTTTTTGCAGTTGGTCCGGCCGGAACAGGAAAAACCTACACAGGTGTGGCTTTGGCTGTAAAAGCTTTAAAAGAAAAACAAGTAAAACGAATTATTTTAACTCGCCCTGCTGTTGAAGCTGGTGAGAATTTAGGTTTTCTTCCCGGTGACATGAAGGAAAAACTCGATCCGTATATGCAACCCTTATATGATGCCTTGCGTGATATGTTGCCTCCACAAACGTTGGAAGATTATATTTTAAAAGGAATTATACAAATTGCACCTTTAGCTTTCATGCGTGGAAGAACATTAGACAATGCTTTTGTAATTTTGGATGAAGCTCAGAATACAACTCATTCTCAAATGAAAATGTTTTTGACTAGGATGGGAAAGAATGCCAAGTTTATCATTACCGGAGATCCGGGACAAGTTGATTTACCTCGTAGAACCATTTCCGGTTTAAAAGAAGCTATTTTGATTTTGAAGGATGTAGAAGGAATTGGTATAATTTATTTAGATGACAAAGATATTGTGCGTCACCGACTGGTTAAAAAAGTGATTGATGCTTATAAGAGTATTGAGAATTTGGATTAACGAATGATTTAAACAAAGATTTATATACTAATATTAAAATACAAACCTTTCCGAATTCATTTTTGGGAAGGTTTAGTTTTATAGATAATGAAGAAAATTATTTTTTATTTGCTGATTCTAATTGCGATTTTGCTTATCGTAGTTGCTACAAACGTAGATTTTTTTACTTCTCTTGTTCCCGGCTGGAATACCACACTATATCCTTTTTGGATAATTGTTGCTTTATTTTGGATTGCTTTGGTAGTACTCACAGTGATTTTATTCTTTATCATAAATGGAATAAATATAATTTTTAAATGAAAATAGACTGCCATAATATAACTTGTTGACAGCCAAAGAATAAGAATTTAATTACTTTTTCGGCACAGTATTTGACAAGCTAATAGTAATTAACAATAATTAATAAATTAAAAATGAAAAAAATCGTTTTAGTATTCAGTTTGTTCACAGCAAGTTTTGCTTTTTCACAATCACAAGAAGTGAAAATTACGCCTGATAATTCATGGTTCAAAGCTGGTTTGAATGTTGGTTTGCCAATTGGTGACACAGCAGATTTTACTTCTTTTACTGTAGGAGCAGACGTTAGAGGGCAATATTTGGTAAATCCTAGTTTTGGGATTGGTATAGCTTCTGGTTACAATCATTTTTTTGGTAAAGATCAAGCAGAAGATTTCGGTTTAATTCCATTAGCTGGTTTCGCAAGATATTATGCTCAACCGGCAGGGTTGTTTGTAGGAGCAGATTTCGGTTACGGATTTTTAACCAATGCCAATGACAACAGTGGTGGTTTATATTTAAGTCCACAAATTGGTTACCACAATGAAAAATGGAATTTCTATGGTTACTATCAACACACGTTTGCCGAAAATGATATCGACATTCAAGTTGTAGGTTTAGGAGTTACTTATAATATTATGTTCTAACATTTGAACATAATAAATTTAGAAAGGATAGCATTTGCTATCCTTTTTTTATACAAATTTTTAAAGCTTTTCATGAATATAAAGTGAGTTATAATTTCTATTTTTGCACTTCACAACAACACACAACCATGAACACTATTACGACTACTAATTTCAATTTCCCCAATCAAAAATCTGTTTACCGAGGCAAAGTCAGAGAAGTTTATAACATTAACGATGAAATTCTTATCATGATTGCTACTGACAGACTTTCTGCCTTTGACGTTGTCATGCCAAAAGGAATTCCGTATAAAGGACAAATTCTAAACCAAATTGCAACAAAGTTTATGCAATTAACCCAAGATATTGTTCCAAATTGGCTTATTGCAACTCCAGATCCTAATGTCGCAATTGGACATTTATGCAATCCTTTTAAAGTGGAAATGGTTATTAGAGGTTATTTGTCAGGTCATGCTGCCAGAGAATATTCAGCCGGAAGACGATTACTTTGTGGAGTAGAAATGCCTGAAGGATTAAAAGAAAATGATAAATTTCCCACACCAATCATTACACCTACAACAAAAGCGGATAATGGTTCACATGATGAAGATATTTCACGTGAAGCCATTTTAGAAAAAGGAATTGTTTCTGAGGAAGATTATCTCATCTTAGAAAAATACACAAGAGCTTTATACCAACGTGGAACTGAAATTGCAGCTTCCAGAGGATTAATTTTAGTAGATACAAAATATGAATTTGGTAAAACTAAAGACGGTAAAATTGTATTGATTGACGAAATTCACACACCGGATTCTTCTCGCTATTTTTATGCTGATGGTTATCAAGAAAGGCAAGATAAGAATGAAGAACAAAAACAACTTTCTAAAGAATTTGTTCGTCGTTGGTTGATTGAAAATGGTTTTCAAGGAAAAGAAGGTCAACAAATTCCAAATATGACAGAGGCTTATATTGAAACTGTTTCAGATCGATACATCGAATTATATGAAAATATCATTGGTGAAAAATTCGTTAAAGCTGATATTTCTAATATCCACGAAAGAATTGAAGCAAATGTATTGAATTACCTCAAATAGCAATAATAACTATAGTTTATAAAAATTTAGCTAGGCAATTGTCTGGCTTTTTTTATGTGTAAATGTTAAAAATTTGTTATAAATATTTAATAATGTAACAATTAGAACAACCTGTCGTCTATTATTATAATCAATCATCAAAAAATTAATCAATCATTAATCAAAAAACGAACATCATGAAAAAATCAATTGTTTACTTAGGAATTGCCCTTTTGGGTTTTGGTACATTAGCTAATGCAGCTACAGAGTTAAAAACTACTTCAACTGAAGTAAATGTTTATGCAAAATTTTATTCAACTCCGCTTTGTGTTGCAATCAGCAAAGGTGAAGTTGATGTTGTTAAAAAATTCATCGAATACGGAGCAGATATTAATGAAACAACAAACGGATTAACTCCGTTAATGTATGCTGCCCGTTACAATCAAGTTGAAATTATCAAATTACTTTTAGAAAAAGGAGCGAATGTAAAAAGTAAAGATGAAAGAGGTCTTACGGCATTGAATCATGCTGAAAATTCAAAAGCAACAGAAGCTATTGAACTTTTGAAAAATCATTCAAAAAAATAAAAATTGGTTTAGGTTAGTTGTAAACTAAAAATCCCATCTACTGAGCAGATGGGATTTTTTTTATTTTAAAATAGTTTGTTTTCTATCCGGTCCAACAGAAACCACTTTGATAGGAACTTCCACTTCTTTTTCAATAAATTCTATATACGTTTTTAACTCTTTAGGAAGTTCGTCATATGTAGTCATTCCGGTTAAATCAGCTTGCCAGCCTTTCATTTCGGTGTAAATTGGTTCCACATTTTCCGGTTCAATGTTGTATGGAAAATGCGTGATTTCTTTTCCTTTGTAATTGTATGCCGTACAAACATTTAGTTTTTTGAAACCTGACAGAACATCACCTTTCATCATATACAAAGCAGTTACGCCATTTACTTGAACGGCATATTTCAAAGCAACTAAATCTAACCAGCCACAACGTCTTGCTCTGCCGGTAACCGAACCGAATTCGTTACCAACTTTAGCCATAGTTTGACCGTCTTCATCAAATAATTCAGTGGGGAACGGACCACTTCCAACGCGAGTTGTATAAGCTTTAAAAATTCCAAAAACATCTTTTACTTTGTTTGGAGCAATTCCTAATCCGGTGCAAGCTCCGGCCGCTGTAGTGTTTGAAGAGGTTACAAATGGATATGTTCCAAAATCAATATCCAATAATGAACCTTGGGCACCTTCACACAGAATTGATTTTCCGGCTTTAATGGCTTGGTTTAAATATTCTTCACTATCAATAAAAGTCAATGATTTTAATACTTCGATGGAAGCAAAAAATTCTTCTTCCATTTCTTTTAAATCGTATTCTAAATCTACATCGTAAAAGGAAATCATGGCTTCATGCTTGTCTGCCAATGAACGGTAACGTTCTTTAAAATCGGCTAATTCAATATCGCCTATACGAATTCCGTTTCTACCGGTTTTGTCCATATAAGTTGGACCAATTCCTTTTAGGGTAGAACCAATTTTTGCTTTTCCTTTGGAAGCTTCAGAAGCTGCATCCAATAAGCGATGGGTTGGTAAAATTAAATGAGCTTTTCTGGAAATCAATAATTTAGATTTAACATCCATATTGAATTTTTCCAAACCTTCTAATTCTTTTTGAAAAACTACAGGATCCATTACTACTCCGTTTCCAATAATATTAATGGCGTTTTTATGAAAAATTCCCGAAGGAATGGTTCTTAAAACATGCTTAATTCCATCAAATTCTAGCGTATGTCCTGCATTCGGACCACCTTGAAAACGGGCAATGATATCATATTTTGAAGTTAGAACATCTACAATTTTCCCTTTTCCTTCGTCACCCCATTGCAGGCCGAGCAATAAATCTACAGTCATTTTTTAATTGGTTGTTTTTTTAAGGGAAAATTTCCCAGATTTAGTTGTGTTTTAGTTTATTCTGATGGAACTACAGGACTTTCTGTAGCAACCGCTTTTTTATTACCATATAAATAAAGAGAATGATTGTGTATTTCTATGCCAAAAATCTCTTCAATTGTTTTTTTAATTTGTTGAATTCTCGGATCACAAAATTCAATTACTTCACCTGTATCAGTCATAATAATGTGATCGTGTTGTTTATCAAAATACGATTTTTCGTAGTGAGCTTGATTCTGTCCAAATTGGTGTCTTCTCACCAAACCACAATCTAAAAGTAATTCGATAGTGTTGTATAACGTGGCACGACTTACGCGATAGTTTTTATTTTTCATTTTAATATACAACGATTCGATGTCAAAATGCTCCAAATTATTGTATATTTCTTGAAGAATTGCATAACGTTCGGGGGTTTTCCGATGTCCTTTTTCTTCCAGAAACTTAGTAAAAACGGTTTTTACGATATCCTGATTTTTGTTATTTTCCATAGGATTTTCCATATCTACAAAGATACACTATTTTTATATTTTGACCATTATCTGATTTATATTTCAACTGAGATTATCAACAAATAGTGTCAATAATTAATTCATTTTAGCATTGTTTACGCGGGTAACTTTATCGATGCCATCAATTTTTTTGATGTTCTCAATTAAGCGTTTTAAAATAGTATTATTCTGAACAACCACCGTTACTTGTCCGTTAAAAATCCCTGCATCACCACTTAAGGAAATACTTTGAATATTTACATGCATTTGATTGGAAATCACTTTAGTAAGTTCGTTGGTTAGACCTAATGTATCCATTCCGGTAATTTTTAAGACCGCTTTAAAATCTTCTTGCGAGGAATCAATCCATTTGGCTTGAATAATCCGATAAGCATAATTTGATTGTAAACTAATGGCATTCGGACAATCTTTTTTATGCACTTTGATACCATCATTAATCGTTAAAAATCCAAACACATCATCTCCAGGAATTGGGTTACAGCAACTCGATAATTTATAATCTAATTTGTCTTGTTCTGCTCCAAAAACGAGCATGTCAAAATTTTTACTTAACTCATATTTTTGAATTTGTTCCGGAGCAACACTCGGCGAACGCTTCATTTTCTTAAAGAAATTCATCAACGTGCTACTTTTTTGAGCAGCAAAATCTTTTAATTGTTGATTATCGATTGTTCCAATTCCTACTCGATAAAACAAATCTAAACTCGTTTTGAGTTTAAAATAGACAACAAGCTCATTAACAGTGGCTTCGTTTAATGTAACTTTCAGATGACGCAATTTTCTGGTTAACAATTCTTTGCCGTCTTCTGCAATTTTTTTGGTGTCTTCGTTGAGAACATTTTTGATTTTATTTTTTGCTCTTGAAGTGGTAACATAATCTAACCAATGGGAATTCGGTTTTTGATTTGCAGAGGTAATTACTTCTACTTGATCGCCACTATTTAAAACATGATTTAGCGGAACTAATTTCCCGTTTACCCTCGTTCCGCGGGTTCTCACGCCAATTTCAGAGTGAATGCTAAATGCAAAATCCAACGAAGTAGCTCCTTTTGGAAGCGATTTTATTTCTCCTTTTGGTGTAAAAACATAAATTTCTTTTGAATATAAATTCAACTTAAAATCCTCTACAAAATCAACCGCATTGGAAGTTGAATTTTCAAGGGCTTCTTTCAATAAATTAAGCCATGTATCCAACGTGTTTTCTTCTGAGATTCCTTGTTTGTATTTATAATGTGCGGCATATCCTTTTTCTGCAATTTCATCCATTCGTTCACTTCGAACTTGTATTTCTACCCAACGCCCTTTTGGTCCCATCACGGTAATGTGAAGAGCTTCGTAACCTGTTGATTTTGGTGAAGAAATCCAATCACGTAGTCGGCTCGGACTCGGACGGTAATGATCGGTTACAATGGAATAAATTTTCCAAGCCACAAATTTTTCATCGTGTTGATTGGATTTGTAGACAATTCGCAACGCAAATTTGTCATATACTTCATCAAACGAAACACCTTGAGCTAACATTTTTCGGCGGATGGAATAAATGGATTTCGGACGACCTTTTATGGTATATTCGATACCTTCTTCGTCTAAAGATTTTTTTAAAACATCAGAAATCGAAGTAATATAGTCTTCTTGTTCTTCTTTACTTTCTTTCATTTTGCCAACAATGTCGGCATATACATCGGGTTCGGTATATTTTAAACCCAAATCTTCTAATTTAGATTTGATGTTATACAAACCCAAGCGATGAGCCAACGGAGCATAGATGTAGAGTGTTTCCGAAGCTATTTTGGCTTGCTTATAATCCACCATCGATTCCATCGTCTGCATGTTGTGCAAACGATCGGCCAGTTTGATGAGAATTACCCGAACATCATCGTTTAACGTCAATAGCATTTTACGGAAATTTTCGGCTTGCATCGAAATTTCCTGATCGGTTTTCACTTTGGCAATTTTGGTTAATCCATCAACTAATTGAGCAATTTTTGGATTAAACATTTTTTCAATTTCGGCAACGGTAATTGGCGAATCCTCCACGACATCATGCATCAAGGCAGCGGCAATGGCGGTGGCTCCCAAACCAATTTCGGAAGCTACGATTTTTGCCACAGCAATAGGATGGAAGATGTAGGCTTCTCCCGATTTGCGTCGTTGGTCTTTGTGGGCTTCTACCGCCACATCAAATGCTTTGCGGATTATTTTTTTGTCTTCCGGTGTAAGTGTTTGATAACTAATGCGGAGCAATTCTTTATATTCCTTAGCAATGGCTTTGTTTTCCTGCTCTATATCTATTTCTGTCATGGCATGTTCTTAATCTACTAAAAGTAGAAAATTGATTTGAATTGTGCAAGTAGAAAAATTGATAAATATTAAGTAAAAAAAATCTAAAGGAAAGTATGTAAATCTAAAACCCTCGCTGCCTTTTCGCTTCAAACAACAAAATAGCTGCTGCAACGGAAACATTCATCGAATCGATTTCGCCTTGCATAGGGATGATGATGTTTTGAGTGCTTTCTTTTCTCCAAAGTTCAGTTAAGCCGGATGCTTCTGTACCAACGACCAAAGCTGTTGGAGTAGTGTAATTTTCGATATGATAGGAATTTGAGTTTTGAAGCGTAGCCGAATAAATAGCAATGTTATTCTTTTTTAAGTAAGCAATTACTTCTTCGGTCGTGCCAATCGCAATTTGATTGGTAAACAAACATCCCACACTAGAACGAACCACATTTGGGTTGTATAAATCACTTTTTGGGTTGGCGATAATCACAGCATCAATGTTAGCTGCATCAGCGGTTCGCAATAAGGCTCCAATATTTCCGGGTTTTTCAATTCCTTCCGCAACTAAAATGAGTGGATTTTCGGAAAGTTTTAAGTCGGATAGTTGATGTGATTTTGATTTGGCGATGGCTAAAATTCCTTCGGTTGTGTCGCGGTAAGCTAACTTTTGATACACTTCTTTTGAAATTTCAATGCAATCGGAAACTGAGAATTTTTTTAACTCTTTTTCTGAAATTAATTCAGGTAAAAATAAAATGGATTCTAATTGATAACCACCTTTTACGGCCAATTCAATTTCGCGTTTGCCTTCCATTAAAAACGTGCCGGTTTGCTTGCGGGTTTTTGCTTTTTCCTGCAACTGAACGAGTGATTTGATGAATGGGTTTTGTGCGGAAGTGATTGTTTTCAAGGTGATGTATTTTGGTTGGCTAAGATAGGAATTTTTATGTTTCAAGTTTCGAGTTTCGGGTTTCGGGTTTCGGGTTGTTTTGTGATTTCTGTGTTTTCTGTGAGAAATATTTTTCTTCGGTTTTTGTTTCCAAGTAGGCGATTTGTTTCTTTTTTAGCCCCGATTGGAGCGGCATCCTTTTGTGTAGCTTGCGGAACAAAAGATAGAGCGGAAAGCGGGAAAATGGATGGCTGGTAAAGCCCGAGCCATTCGCTTCTGACTGTTCTCGGATTTCTGTCATCGGTTTACAGTTGACGGATAACGGACAACCGACAACAGTTACAAAATCCCTCTTGCCTTTATCTCCAAATATTTATTAATTGTATCCAACGTCAGGTTTTCCGGTTGGGTGAGGACGGAATAAATTCCGTATTTTTTGAGTTCGTTGACGATTAGGCGTTTTTCAAACATGAACTTTTCTGCGATAACTTTATCGTAAACTTCTTGAACGGTTTCTGCTTTTTTGTGAATGAGATCGTTTAATTCTGTATTTTGAAAAAAGACAACCACAAGCAAGTGATTTTTTGCAATTCCTTTTAGATAGGGAAGTTGGCGATGCAAACCATCCAACGTTTCAAAATTGGTGTAGAGTAAAAGTAAACTTCGTTGGTTGATGTTTTTCTTCACATCGGTGTATAATCGACTGAAATCGCTCTCAAAAAAGTCGGTTTTGATGTTGTATAAACATTCCATAATCAATTGCATTTGCGAGGAACGTTTTTCGGCTACGACTCTGTTCTCCACTTTTTTGGAGAAGGTAAACATACCTGCTTTGTCGTGTTTTTTAAGTATTACGTTTGACAAAACCAAAGTAGCGTTGATTGCATAATCCAGTAAACTCAATCCGTTGAAAGGCATTTTCATTACACGACCTTTATCAATAATCATATAAACCGATTGTGATTTTTCGTCTTGAAATTGGTTGACCATCAAACTATTTTTCTTAGCCGTAGCTTTCCAATTCAACGTTCGGATGTCATCGCCTTGAATGTATTCTTTAATTTGTTCAAATTCCATGGTATGACCAATTCGGCGGATTTTCTTCACACCATATTGAAACAAATTGTTAGAAAAAGCCATCAAATCATATTTTCGTAACTGAATGTAGGATGGATAAGTGGGCACCATTTGGTCTTTGTTGAACGTAAATCGTCTGGAAATTATCCGCAAAGGCGAAGAAATGTAAACATTTAGATTTCCAAACACATATTCACCACGCTCAACCGGACGAAGGAAATATTGAATGTCATCTTGTGAAGAAGCTTTGATTTTTCGGTTAATATCAAAATTTCTCACTTGAAATTGAAACGGAATTTCGTCAATAATTTTGGTAAAAACAGCAAACGTGTAATAATTTCGGATGGAAATGCTAATGGGATTTTCATCTCCGTTAGACAATTTTTCCGGAGCAATTCGGGTGGCTTCAATTCCGGTTTTAGCAGTAAAAAGGATGATGATATCTAATATAAAAAAGGATAACGTGATAAGTAGAAAATACCAAGCCAAATTATAAAACAAAGGAAAAAAGAAACTCACAATAAATACCGCTACGATGCCTCCTAGCAGGTAGAATAAGAAATTGTTGATATAAAGTTGTTTAAAGCCTTTTTTCAAAATCTATAAATTTATCTTGGAATCTCGATCGATTCGATGATTTGTTGAATGATTTCTTTGCTGGTAATGCCTTCCATTTCACGTTCCGGTGTAACAATTACACGGTGTTGCAAAACGGGAATAGCGGCTTCTTTAATATCTTCCGGAGTTACAAAATCACGTCCGCGAAGAGCTGCAAATCCTTTGGAAGCATTTAAAATTGCAATTGATGCCCGAGGAGAAGCTCCTAAATATAAAAAACCATTTTCTCTGGTGTTTACAACCAACTTGGCGATGTATTCCAATAAGTTTGGTTCTACGATAACTTGTTTTACTAACACTTGAAATTGTTGAATATCGGCAGCGGTTAGTAAGGTTTTGATATTACCCAATTTATTTTCACTCAACAAAGCATGTTCTTTTTGAAGAATGTTGATTTCTTCTTCCAATTTTGGATAATCGATATTGATTTTAAACAGAAAACGGTCCAATTGAGCTTCCGGCAAGCGATACGTTCCTTCTTGTTCAATAGGGTTTTGAGTGGCAATTACCAAGAAAGGAGCCGTCATTCCATAAGTAGTTCCGTCAATCGTTATTTGACGTTCTTCCATTACTTCAAACAAAGCGGCTTGTGTTTTGGCAGGAGCACGATTGATTTCGTCAATTAAAATTAAATTTGAAAAAATGGGTCCTTTTTTGAATTCAAATTCAGATTTTTTTAAATCAAAAACAGAAGTTCCTAAAATGTCTGATGGCATCAAATCGGGTGTAAATTGAATTCGGCTAAAGCCAATGCTTAACGTTTTAGCTAATAATTTTGCCGTAATGGTTTTGGCTACTCCGGGAACGCCTTCTAACAATACATGACCGTTTGAAAGTATGGCGACTAACAATTGATCAATCATTTTATGTTGCCCAACAATTACAGTGTTTAATTCTTGTTTGATGGCTTGAATGCTTTCTTGCAAGGGTTTGAGGTCGATGCGGGATTCAAAGTTGACGGTGTCGTCTTGTTGGGATGGGATTAGGTTTTCTTCCATATATCTATATTTTTTTTACTTTATTTTTTATTATCTAAAATTTTTTCAAGCACTCCATTCAACTCAATCAAATCGGCTTCGGTGCTTTTAAATGTTTTTCGTTGTCGTTTGATGAGCAAAACCGCTTTTTCAATAATAGTGATATCTTTTCCTGTTTTTTGATGTACTTTTTTGATAAAATCTTCGTCTAAATTCTGTGTATCAATTAAATAATCTTGTCGAATTTTTTCAAGGAAATAGATGATTTTCTTTTCCATGATGGTGTCGTGATTTCCTTCCTGAAAGTATAAATTGCCGATTGTTTTGGTAAAATCGACCGTTGTATTTTCTAATGGTTTTATAATTGGAATAATCCGTTGTTTTCGTTTGGCATTGAAAATCATAAAGATAATCATTCCGATTAAAAACACATACCACGCCCATTTTAGTCCTTCATGACTTAAAATAAATCGCATGGGCGAGCTGGAAACAGAACTATTATAGGTTTTGTTTGGATACCAAAAAACATTTCCTTTAGGAATATAGGACAACACTTTTTCTGCATATTGATAGTTTCTGTCTTTTAGCAAATAATAGTTTGTGAAGGCGAAAGGTTGCGTATGCAAATAAAAATTACCTTTTCCATGCGGAATTTTTACAAAATTTACATACGTGGAATCATTTGTTTTTTGATAACCTAAAATGGTGGTTTTTAATGTATCAAAAGAGGAGAAATGATAGCCGGAAACACCCATTTTCATTTGATATTCTTTGTCGTCTAATTTTTTGTTGGCTAAAGATGCTTCAATTCTATCTTTGAAATAATGATTTAGTATTTCAAATTTTAAAGAGTCTTGAAGTTTTTGAGAAAACGAACTCATGCTCAAAAAAGCATCATTTCCATGCGATACAAAGTATAGAATTTCATCGGTTGACGATTCGTCTATTTCATAATAATTATTAATCGCCAAAAATGTTCCTTTGATAGTGTAGGTATTTACTAATGTGTCAAAATCATAATGAGCATCGAAAAATTCGTAAGGTGTCACACGAATTTCTGCCACTGAATCTCCTTTGAAATACTTGTCTTTTTCGTCTTGAAAAACTTTTAAACCAAATGGAATTTTCGATTTGATATCAAAACTTGGCATCCAATTAATAGGTCGCGGACGATTAGCATCTACATAAATTATCAATACCATCACAGCAACTAAAAAAACAATATATATTTTTATCGTTCTACTCATTAGATAGATTTGATAATTTTTTCAAAATCGGTTTTTGCTTTTTCAAAGGTTTGTTCGTCTAATTCAAATTCGCCATACCAAATGTAGTTGTAGAGATAGGATACATATTCAAAATTTGATTTGAATGTTTGGTCTTTTATTTCATATAAATAATCTGAATTGGTTTTTTCAATATCCCATTCGATGATGTTTTTATCGGCCATTTTTTTCAATAGCCATAAATAATAGTAGCGAATGGTTAACCGTTGTTCGCCTGATTTCAGGGTTTCTTTGATGAGTTTTTCAAAATCAACTAAGTGAATATTTTTCTCAATATCTTCATAATGAATCACTTTTTTGTCGGATGATTTTCCAAAAATCCATTGTCCTTCGCCATTCATAATCGATTTTACAATCAAATAAATTACAAAAACAATAAGGACAACGGCAAGCGATTTGATCAAAATATCCACCACTTTTCCGGAAACGGTGTCGCTACTCAGATTAAAAAGATTTTTGAAGAAATCGGCTAACCATTGTTTAAATCGATCCCACCAATTAGATTCTTTTACAGCTTGTTCATAAATGTATTCGCTGTCTTGGTAGTTGTCTTTAAAATTTTCTTCAAACGTTCCGGTTTTAATAGTTGAAGAATCAATTTTGATATCTTTTTCTGTAAAAATTATCTTTTCTTCGGCAACTTCTTGGTAGGTCAACGAGTCTTGCGAAAATGAATTTGCAAAAATAAAAAAGAGGAATATGTAGAGGGATTTATTCACTATCGGTTCCAATCAAATCAATATCGCTCAATGTGTTTTTGTTTTCATTTTGTTCTCTCAAACTGTAATAAATAATTCCGTTGTTAACGACCAATAAGTTGTTTAAAATATAGCTAAATAACATTGCTATGCACATGAAAAGAACCATCATAATTGATAAAAAAGATAATGATTCTTCTTGAGAGTTTCCGTTTTCAAGAGATGTAAACATACTTGCAATTCCTATTACATAAGGAACCATCGAAAAAATAGTGATTACGATTTGAATAATAAAATACATTACAACGGTAGAACCAACAATGGGCCAAAAGTTTTGTTTCAATTTTTCAAAACCTTTTCCTAAAGCATCAAACACACCAATTTCAGAGTTCATATATTCATAAAAACTCAATTGAACAAAAGCTAAAAGAGCAGGAACCAATATAAGTGCTAAAACAAATCCGATTAAAATGAACATCAAGGCAAAAACCAATCCCATTATAATTAGCCCAGCGGTTATACTCAAGAGAAAAATAACTAAAAAGAAAATGACAATTTTACCAAATTTTGATTTTAATTCGGTAACAATTTCTTTGGTTTCAAAATTGTTTCCTTTATTCTTTTCGTATAAATTCATATAAATTACCGGAAAAGCATAATTGATTAATGAAATGAACATAATCAGAAGAAAGAATAACAAAAAAACACCTATTATCAATCCAATGTTGTTATTGAAATAATCTTCTAAAAAATTTGGTGCAGCTACACCAATATTGGCAAACATCATTTCAAAATAGACTTTAAATACAAAATAGGTGAGTACCATCAGCAATATCAAAAGTGTACCATTGATGATGAAATAATTTTTAAAAAAATGTTTACCGGTTACTTTAAAAAAGCTAAACGTGTCACTAATATAATCGCTGAAATTTCTTTTTTTGAAAAGTTGAAACATAGTTTTAAGGTTTTAATTGAAAAGTCTTCATTTTTCGGTGAACGATAAACGGGAAAATTAAAAAATAAAAGGAAATGATACTTAATGTTCCTAAGATAATAACCACATTGAGCCAGTTTGGCATTTCTAAAGAATATCGTGTTACAAAGCCCTCTAAAAATCCTGCAGCAATAGTAAATGGAATTGTACTCAAAAATATTTTTAATCCGTTTTTGAAACCAATTTTAAAAGAATTTATTCGTGAATATGTTTTTGGAAATAGGATAGAAGCTCCTAAAATAAATCCTGCTGCAGTTTCAATTACAATGGCAAAAATTTCCATAGAACCATGTATCCAGATTCCTCGAACACTTTCCCAAAAAACGCCTTCTTGATAAAAAAAGTATTGAAATGAACCGAGCATGATGCAGTTTCTTAGCATAATGTAAAATGTGCCAATTCCTAAAAATATTCCCCAAATGAAGCATTGAGCACCTACATAAAGATTGTTCATCGTGATAGCTATAAAACCGCCCCAATTACTACCACTTTTGTAAACAGCGACCGGATTGCCATTTTTAATGTTTTCTAAGGTCATATTTACATAATTATCACCAAGAATGAGTCGAACAAAATCAACATCATATTTGGCGGAAATCACACCAATTCCAGTACATAAAAAGAATAACACAAAGGCATAAACTAAATATCTTCTGTATTCATAAACAATCAACGGTACTTCGGTAGAGAAAAAATAAACAATTCTATTTTGCTCTGTTCGCTTGGTTTTGTAAATCTTTTGATAAATTTGCGAAGCAAGGTGATTGAGATAGACAACCGTCTTACTTTTAGGGTAATAGGTTTGAGCATACGACAAATCATTAACCAAATGGATATATAAACTAGCCATTTCATCTGGATTTTTCTTAGCTTTACCAAAAATAGCTTGTTCAAATTCGAGCCATTTTGCTTTATTTTGCTTTATGAATGCAACTTCTCTCATGGTTTGCTAAAATATAAAATATGTCAGAATTATCCATAACAACGACACAAAATGTTAATATAAATTTTTCAGCGGCTTCTGTTGGACATAGAATGTTGGGCTATTTACTTGATTTACTGGTAAAAGCAGCTTATTCTGTTGTGATTTGGAGTATATTTTTTTACTATCTCGGAATTAATCAACGGATGTTGGGATTAGATAATTGGTCATATTATGCCATTATTATAGTTGTATATTCTCCGGTTATATTTTATTCATTGATTTTTGAAAGTATTCTGGAAGGACAAACCATTGGCAAGCGATTACTGCAAATGAAAGTGGTTAAAATTGATGGTTATCAGGCCTCTTTTGGCGATTATTTAATGCGATGGTTGTTTAGAATTATTGATGTGAATATTAGTTGGGGAGTTGTAGGTTTAATTGCCATGATTACAAGTGCAAAAACCCAGCGATTAGGTGATATGACTGCCGGAACTGCGGTTATTAGTTTAAAAAACGACATAAATATTAACCACACTATTTTAGAAGAAATTGATACTGCTTATGTACCAACTTATCCATTGGTTATTAAGCTAAGCGATAACGATGCCCGCATTATCAAAGAAACATTTAATGTGGCTGTAATGAAACGAGATTATGCCACGTTAATTAAACTTCGCAATAAAATTGAAGAAGTAACCGGAGTAAAAAATATTTCCGGAAACGACACTGATTTTATTAGAACTGTTTTAAAGGATTACAGTTTTTATACGCAGAACATGTAGTTTTATTTCTTTGTCTGAAAGTTCAAAATCATATTTCGGATGAAATAAAATATTCCTGCAAACAATAAAAAAAGAATTATTTTTAAGATTAGATTTATCCAAAAAATAATCAGGTAAAAAATCTAAATCCGAATACATTGTCCAAGCACTGGGCAAATAATCCCTGTGAAATGAGGTTATAATGATAACTATTTTTTCAAATGAAAATATAAAAAAGAAGCTGAAAAGAATTCGGAAAAGCCAATTCTTTTGAATCTTTTTTATTCTCAGTAACTGGGTCATTCCAATCCAAAATAGAGGTTGTAACCAAAATCCAATACAATATTTCCCGAACATTCTGTTTAGTAAATAAGTTCTGCTTTCTTCGATTGTGAAAGAAATAATAATTGCTGCAAACCAAATTAAGAAATAAATAATTCCCAGAAAAATAATTAGTCGACAAACTTCATCATCAATTTTATACAGAATCTCCTTTTTTGTAAAAATTGATAGTATTAAGTATAAAATTGAATAAATTCCAAACGAAATAAAAAAATCATTTGAAATGATAAAAAGTAAATAATTTAAATTTTGAATCATCCTTTAGATTGTTGAAATTATTTAATAAGCTTCAACAAACATATAAAAATAAAAAGAACTTCTACCTTTGCAACCAATCTAATGATTTATTAAAATGTTTCATCTCCTCGACGTTATCGGAACTATGGCTTTTGCAATTTCCGGTGTTTTAACAGCTTTGAATAAGAAACTCGATCCATTTGGGGTTTTTATCATTGCATTTGTAACAGCTGTTGGTGGCGGAACCTTGCGTGATGTACTCATTGGACGAACACCAGTGGGCTGGATGCAAGATTTGACGTATGTGTATATGATTTCGCTAGGATTTTTTTTAGCACTTATTTTCAGAAAAAAATTAGACCGATTGCGAAAATCACTTTTTCTGTTTGATACAATTGGTTTGGGCGTTTTTACGTTAATTGGATTAGAAAAAGGAATTGAAACCGGTTTACATCCAATTATTTGTATTGCTTTGGGAACTATGACGGCTTGTTTTGGAGGTGTAATTCGCGATATTTTATGCAACGAAATTCCAATTATTTTTAGAAGAGAAATTTATGCCACCATTTGTATTATTGGCGGAATGGTATTTTTTGCTCTAAAATATTTTAATTTGAATAATGATGTTTTGTATTTAATAACTTCGTTAGTCATCATTACGATTCGTTTAATGGCTGTGAAATTCAAATGGTATTTGCCAACAATAGGGAAGGTTTAACGAGTAATGTAGAGAAAACCCTGCAAAGGTTTTGGATAATCAGGATCGTTTAGAAAAAGTAGATAAAAGTAAGTTCCGTCTGCCGAAATATCTCCGTTCCATTTTACTTCTTCGGTCACTTCGCCACGCCAATCTTCAGTGTTTTGATTTCCTTTCCAAATTAAATGTCCCCAACGATTGTAGATTTCAATCTCAAAGTTTAAGAAAATATTCCGTAGACCATCAATAAAGAAAAAATCGTTAAAACCATCTTCGTTTGCTGAAATGAAATTGTAAACAGTAGGCGGACAGTTTTTTGTTCTTAATTCAATTGTTGTTATGCTGGAACAGAATTCATTTTCAATTCGGATATAAATAATAGTTCCGCTGTTGGTTTGATAATTACTCAGGTTTATAATTGGATTCAAATTCATCTCTGCATCAGATAATAATTCATGGAAGCTGATGTTATTTGAAAAATCAATAAGCAACGAATTTTCAATTGAAGTTAAATCGAAAGTTCCTACACTAAAACCTTCGTTGCAACTAAAAATAGGCTCTAACAAATTAAATTCAGGGGAAAGTAAGAGTGAAATCTCTGCACTATCTGTATTATTATTTTCATTGATTTCATTCACAGTTCCGGTTCCATTTCCAGTATCATCCACAGAAAAAGTCAATTCAAAAACGGTTGGAATTTCATTCGGAATTTGAAGTGTTATTGAATTGGATTCATTTCCGTTAATTTCAATTACGTCAATTGTATTAGTTGTTCCAATCAAAATATCATTTGCATAAATGGCAATTGGTGTATTGGCAGGAAGCGGATTAGTTGATTCTAAATTATAAACGGTGTAATCAACGGTAATTTCTCTTGAATCACAAGTCAAAAATAAATCATCAATCACAATGTTAGCATCGGGAACTTGGCTGTTCAATTTCGTTACAACAGCATTAATCATCACAAAATCTCGATCTGACGTCAGGGCAATTTCTGCTGTTTGGTCTCCGGGTTGTATAAAATTTTGAATTTCATAAATATCCAAATCCATGTTGTACAATTCGTTGCTGCCTGTGATTGAATTTGTTCCGTTAAAAGCATTATTTGCCGGGTTCAGAGGAGGATTGCTCAATATATTTCCATTGATACGAAGTGTTTCATTTTCTGCCAGACTTGAATCGCCTTCCCATGCAATAAAACCAATTTTTGCATCCACATTATCAATTACATTTAGACTACTAAGGGAAAAATTTAGATTTTCATTTCCCAAACTAATATAATCCAAACCATCATAAACATTGAGCTGGTTAAGAGGTAAATTATCATTTTTATATACAATAATTATTGCCCAACCTGCAAAGTTGGTGGCATTCGGACAATAATTTGGAATAATAGCTGAAAGGTCTAATTCAGAAAGTGTGTACTCACCGTTTCCTGTTGAAAGAACTTGTTCTGTAACATCTTTGAATGCACTAAAAAATATCAATCCGGAAGTTGATTGAATTAAGTTGAATGTGCGATCGGGAACAATATCAATGTCGTTGAATTTTACATTAAAATCTCCCGGTCCAGAGCCAGCCCAATATAAATAGGCTTTTTCTAAAGTATCATCAGGCTGTAATTCAAGTTCAGCAGAGGAAAAAGTGTTAATTATACAAGGGGAATTTAAAATCCCTCTATTTTCCTCCGTGTTTAATGTGTTTCCAATAAAAGTAAAATCAAATCGGCCATTGAATTGTTGATAAAGACTCAATTCCTGTCCGCTTAAAGCGATAGAAAATAAGAGAAATAAAAGAAACGTTATACAGTTGAAGTTTTGTTTCATCAATTAGTTTTCGGCAATTTTTTACAAAGATACTATTTGAGAATTATTTCAATGTAAAATTGATTGATCATTCGATGAAATACAAAGTAAACTTGTCGATAATTAACTCACTAATAAGTTATATACAAAAAGCCTTGCATTGGTTTTGGATAGTTAGGATCGTTTAGAAAAAGTAAATAAAAGTATGTTCCGTCTGCCGAAATATCGCCACTCCATTTTACATCTTCGGTTACTTCGCCACGCCAATCATCTGTGTTTTGATTTCCTTTCCAAATAAGTTGTCCCCAACGATTGTAGATTTCAATTTCAAAATTTAAGAAAATATTCCGTAAACCATCAATAAAGAAAAAATCATTGAAACCATCTTCGTTGGCTGAAATGAAATTGTAGACAGTAGGCGGACAATTTCTTACTTCTAAATCAACTGAAGTTATTGATGAACAAGGATCAGTCTCCAGTCTGATATACAATTTTTTAGGTGTTTCAGATTGGTAGTTTGAAAGTATTGAAATTGCGTTGATTCCCACTTGTGCATCAGAAAGATTTTCGTGTAAGCTAATTTCTCCTTCATATTGTTCCGCCAGTTGATTGGCCAATTCCTCTAAATTAAAGGAACCATTTCCAAAACCTAAATTACAGGATTTAAAAGGCTCAATGGTTGGTAATGAAGTTGAAATTGATAAATTAACATCAACAGTAAACCAATTATTTTCTTCATTTGTTTCAGTGACGTTGCCTACTCCGGTTCCGTCATCGTCTACAACAAAAGTGAGTTCAAATGGACTTTCAACTGCAGGAGGAATAGTAATTACAATTGTATTTGACTCGCTTTCACCGTTTTGAATGTTATTCACCGTTTCAGTAGTTTGCACCAGAATATCATTAACATAAATCGCGATAAGTGTATTTGCCGGCAATACTCCGGTTGCGTTAGAATTAAAAGTAGAATAATCAACTGTTATCTGATTTTCATTACATTCTGTCAAAACATTGTCAATAACAATTGTTGCGTCAATTGCTTCTGTAGTAAATTTTGTTAATACAGTATTTATCAAAACAAAATCTCCGTTAGAAGTTATTTTTATATCTGCAGTAGTATCGCCCACATTCACAAATTCATCAAAACTAAAGATGTCAATATCCATATTCCAGAGGTTATTAGAACCTGTAACCGAATTAGTGCTGTTAAAAATATTATTAATTGGGTTCAGTGGTGGAGCAGAGACAATGTTATCGTTAATTCGAATATTTTCATTATTGGTATGAAAGTTGTCGCCTTCCCAAGCTAAAAAACCAACTTTGGAATTACTTGTATCTGTAATGTATAAATTATCCAACACAAAATTTATTTCAAAAGGAAGACCTTCCATACCATCATAGATGTTAATTTGATTGAGTGGTAAATTCTCGTTTTCATAAATAATAACAATCGACCAACCACTAAAATTGGTTCTAAAAAGAAAATGATTTTGTAAAGCAGAAACGATATCTAAATTAGAAAAAGTGTAAGTTCCGTTGCCGAAATTTTGCACAAATTGAGTAATATCTGTAAATGCACCAAAAAAGTCAAACTGAATTCCATTGATAATTCTTGAATGTGAAAAAGTTCTTTCTGCAGAAAAATCTACTCCATTAAGTGTAATGTCAAAATCACCTAATCCTGAGCCAGCCCAGTATAAATAGGCTTTATGAATCGTATCATCAGTATTTAAATCAAGTTCCGCACTTGACTCGGTTAAAAATTGTAACGTTTGCTGATAGTTATTTTCGCCTGTATTTAATGTATTTCCAATCATCGTAAAATCATAATGACCATTAATTTGCTCATAGAAAGTAACATCCTGCCCAAAAGCAACGATTGCAAAAAAATGTAACAACAATAACAGAAAATAGTTGTATTTTCGTTTCATATTGAATTTCTACTTAAATAGAATTTTAAAGATACTATTTTTATTGATTAAGATAAACAATTAACAACATTTCGTGCAAAATTATACCGTAAGAAAATATACTTCAGAAGATTATTTAAAATGGAATGATTTTATCAATCAAGCCAAAAATGCAACTTTTTTGTTTCATCGTGATTTTATGGAATACCATCAAGATCGATTTGAAGATTATTCATTAATTATTGAACAAGAAAACAATTGGGTTGCAATTTTACCGGCAAATAGAGTAGGTGATGAGGTTTTTTCGCATCAGGGTTTAACCTATGGCGGTTTAGTTTTTAAAGAAGATTTGAAGTTAGAAAAAGTAATTTTTGTTTTTAAATCACTTGCAAAAAAACTTTATGAAGAAGAAGTTAATAAATTGATTTTAAAAGAAATACCTGTTGTTTATTGTGATTTTTTTTCTGATGAAATAAAGTATGCTTTATTTTTAACAGAAGCAAAATTGATAAAAAGAGACACACTTGCTGTTATTGATTTGTCAAAAGAAATACTGATAGCAAAAAATAGAATAGAAGGTGTAAAAAAAGGTTTAAAAAATCAATTGATAGTTAAAGAGGAAGATGATTTGTCATTGTTTTGGAATACTATTTTAATTCCGAATTTAATGAATAAACACAATGCTAAACCGGTTCATACTTTAGAAGAAATTATGTTTTTAAAACAGAAGTTTCCAATAAACATAAGACAGTTCAACGTTTATAAAGAAAATGAACTAATTGGAGGAACAACAATTTTTGAAAGTAAAAATGTTGCTCATTCTCAATATATTTCTGCCAACTCGCTTAAAAATGAATATGGAACATTGGATTATCTTCATCATTATTTGATAACAGATGTGTTTAAAAATAAAAAGTTTTTTGATTTTGGAATTTCTAATGAAGAGCAAGGCAGAAAATTGAATGGCGGACTTTCATACTGGAAAGAAAGTTTTGGTGCTCAAATTTTAACCCAAGATTTTTATGAAGTTCAAACTAAAAATTTTTCCAAATTAGAGGGAGTGATTATATGATAAAATTTTTCGATTTAAAAAAAGTTAACCAGCCTTACGAAAAAGCTTTCCATGAAAAGTTAGAACAATTCATGCAGCGAGGTTGGTATATTTTAGGTGATGAAGTTAAATTATTTGAAGAAAATTTTGCAAACTATTGTCAGTCAAAACATTGTATTGGTGTAGGAAACGGACTTGATGCATTAGTTTTGATTTTCAAAGCCTACATCGAATTAGGAAAATTGCAAAAAGGAGACGAAGTGATTATTCCGGCTAATACATACATCGCCAGTGTTTTATCGATTTTACAAGCCGATTTAGTTCCTATTTTAGTAGAACCAAAGTTAGAAACCTTCAATTTAAATCCGAATTTAATAGTTGAAAAAATTACTTCCAAAACAAAAGCTATTTTAGTTGTTCATTTATACGGACAATTAGCTGAAATGGATAAAATTGATGCGATTGCAAAGCAAAATAATCTGTTAATCATTCAAGATGCCGCTCAGTCACACGGAGTTCATATTCCATCTCCAATCGCTCATCACCCTTCTGCTTACAGCTTTTATCCTTCCAAAAATTTAGGTTGTTTAGGCGATGGTGGAGCGGTAGTTACAAATGATCATGAATTAAGTCGGGTGATTAAAGCGATGAGAAATTACGGCTCTGAAAAAAAATATGTGAATGATTTTATTGGGATTAATTCTCGTTTGGATGAAATTCAAGCCGCTTTTTTGAATGTAAAATTGGACGATTTAGATCAGGATAATCAAAAGCGAAGAGAAATTGCTAATCGTTATTTGACTGAAATTAGGAATGATAAAATTGTGTTACCTTTTTATGATGGTTCAGCCAATCATGTGTTTCATTTATTTGTAATTCGTACAGAAAACAGAAATGAATTACAAGAATATTTAAACGAAAAAGGAATTGAAACGATGATTCATTATCCAATTCCACCACATCAACAAAAGGCGTTGGCAGCATTTAGTTCGTTATCTTTCCCAATCACAGAAAAAATTCATCGTGAAGTGTTGAGTTTGCCGATGAGTCCGGTGCTGACGAGAGAGGAAGTGAGTCATGTAATTCAAGTAATAAATCGTTATTAATGGGAATATTCTATAAAATAAAGCAATTACTATTTGTGGAACTTCGAATTATGAAGTTCAAAATTTTATCTGACTGTAAAAGGACAATAGGAAAACCTATGCTTTATCATCCATTATTGCTCAAAGGAAAAGGAACTATTCAATTTGGTCAAAAAGTTCAAATCGGAGTTATTGCTTCACCAAACTACTACTCACATTATACTTATCTAGAGGCTAGAAATGAAAAAAGCAGCATTCAAATAGGTGACAATGTTTCTATAAATAATGCATTTTCTGCTGTTGCTTTTTCAAAAATTGAAATAAAAAACAACGTTTTGATTGGAAGTAATTGTACGATTATGGATAATGATGCTCATCATTTGGATAGAGATAAACGTCATATTTTACCTAATTCTAAAGAAGTTATAATCGAAGAAAATGTGTTTATCGGTTCCAATGTGACAATTCTAAAAGGTGTGACAATAGGTGAAAATAGCATAATAGGAAACGGATCAATTGTGACAAATTCTATCCCTAAAAATGTAATTGCGGCCGGCAATCCGGCTCGTGTTATCAAAGATTTATAGTGCTGAATTTTATAAAAAAAAATACGCTGTTAAAAGTACTTTCCCTGAACTCTCTTTCAGTGATTGTAAATTTTATTTTAGGAATTGTTTCTTTAAAAGTAATATCCGTTTATTTAGGTACGCCAGGAATGGCTCTAACAGGAAGTTTTAGGAATTTCACGACTCTTTTTAAATCGTTATCAACAAATGGTTTTTCTCAATCGCTAATTAGATTATTTGTAGAAAATAAACAGGATAAAAAAGAGGTTTCTACTGTAGTATCAACTTTCTTTTGGCTTTATGTTTTGTTGTCGGTTTTTTTTGGAGTTTTAATCATATCATTTTCCGAAATGATTGGTTCTTTTGTATTGCGGGATAATCAATATAGTTTATACATTAAAATTTTTGGGCTTATTCTGCCATTTTTTGCTTTGCAATCGTTTATGTCTTCTGTGTTTAACGGATTATTGTGGTTTAAAAAAATTGTATTTCTACAAATTATTTCTTCCATTTTAGTTTTTATTACCACCGTTTTATTGATCTATTATCAAAGGATTGAAGGAGCACTCTTATCCATAGCTTTAGCTGACTTTATTCTTTTTTTAATCGTATTATTTGTTGCTTTTCAAAATAAAACTTTTTTACAATTCGACATACAAAAGATTATATCAAAAAAGTATTTAAAAGTAATTCGTAATTTTTCAGCGATGGCACTTTTAAGCGGAATAATTGTGCCTTTAAATTTTATATTAATTCGTAATCTCATCATAGATACTCATTCAGTTCAGGAAGCCGGGATATGGGATGCTGTAAGCAGAATATCAGGCTTTTACATGTTATTTTTTACGACAGGATTTTCATTTTATTACATTCCAAAATTATCATCAATCCAAACACAATCGGAATTTAAAGTTGAGTTAAAAAATTATTTTAAAACAGTCATACCAATTTTTACACTTCTTGTTATCGTGTTTTTTTTCTTTAAAAGTTTAATTATCCAAATTGCTTTAACCCAGGAGTTTCAAGAAGTAAAAACACTTTTATTTTGGCAGTTGGCGGGAGATTTTTTCAAACTTTTAACTTTGGCTTTTGGGTATCAAATTCTGGTTAAAACAATGATGAAAAAATACTTTACAGTTGAATTATTCTATAACATTGCTTTTTTTGTTTTTTCCTTTATTTTAGTGAAAGAGCTTTCCGCATCAGGAGTTGTTCGAGCATATTTAATTGCTAATTTTTTGAATTTTATCCTTGTGGTATTTATGTTTAGAAAAACAATATTTACATCAGAAAAACACTAATCCATCCAAACTTTCAAATATTTTTCAGCAATCTTTACATAATCATGTTCCTTTTCAATAAAATTCCTCGCATTTTTTCCAATTTTAATGATTTCGTGCGGATTTTCGATTAAAAATGATAATTCTTTTACCAATTCATTCAAATCAGGTAAAGCATTAATCGCGACTCGCTCTTTTAACTGATAGAAATCAAGAAATTCTTGTTCAGCACCAGTGAATACTACTTTTCCTTTCGCCATTGCTTCAAGAGCATTATAACCTTGATCATAGGCATAAACTTGGTCCAGAACAATGTGAGATTGGTCTAAAATTGTTGAATATTCGTGATAAGGTAGGTTTTCTACTTTAATTACTTTTACTCTATTAGAATAAGTTTTTTCAATACTTTCCAACGCTTTTTCAAATAAATCAAGTCCTTTTCGTTGATAACTATGACGATTAATACCTAAAAAAATGATAATTCTATCTTTAATAAGTAATTCATTAAAAACTATCTTTTTCGTGTTAATAGGGTTTGAAATTAAACCCAAAAATTTTGAATTTCCTTCTAACGGAATAGCATAATCCATATCACTAGCAATGACACCTTCGATGTTTTTATATAAAAAATGATTTAATTTTAAGTGACTTTTAGAAAGGTATTCAAACATGAAATGATAAATATTGCTTCTGTTTTCTGACTCAAAATAGGGTGTAAGGGTTGAATACTTAAATTTTTTATCGACCATATATTGCATACAAACCGCATCAGTTCCACAGGAAAGCAAAAACAACTTTTTGTTTTGTTGTATAATTTTTTTTAGCAGAAAGATTTCAAATCCAGATGTAGTTTTGATAGCAGATTCGTTGATAAGTTGCACTACATCAAAGTCTTTTAATTTCTTTAATAAAAAATAAAAACGAATTCCACGTTCTGTTTTTGCAAAATCATACTTAAAAAGACGATGAATTAATCTTCTGAAATAAACAACTGGTTTACTTTTGCTAAACTTAGCATCAATAGAAAAATCAACAGGATAGTCTTTAAAATCATCTCCATCGCCCACAATTACTAATTCATGACCAAGTTGAACGAGTCCTTCTTTCAAAGAATTATGTAATCTGCTGTATTCGCCAAGCAACAGTATTCGCATGAATCAATTATATTTGTATTTAAATAAATAAAATCTTGTGCAAGATAAGAAAACTAAAGTTTGTTTAATAGGAACTAGTTTGTCCGGTGGTGGAGCCAATAAAAATCAGGCTTTGATTTCAAAAATGTTTCATCAACATGGTTTTGAAACCCATAATGTTATTGTCGTTAATTCAATTTCATTTGATTATGGAGGAGAACTTTTTAATTTGGGTTTACATAAATCCAATGGAATCTTGAACAGAATCAAACGTTTTTACTTATTACGAGATTATATAAAGAAGCATAAATTTGATTTCATCATAGATTTTAGAGACAGAAGCAAAATTTTACAGGAATTTTTTGTACTAAATTTTATTTATACAGTTCCCTATATTCCTACAATAAGGAGTTTTTATTTAGAATATTATATTCCAAAAAATAAACTTTTAGGTTCTCTTATTTTTAAAAATGCTTACGGAATAGTAACGGTTTCAAAAGCTTTAGAAGTAAAAGTAAAAGAAGACTATAATTATAAAAATGTTCAAACAATTTTAAATCCCTTAGATTTAGAACAAATTAATAGATTATCAAAAGAAAGTATTTCTATTGATGGAAATTTTGTAATTGCAGCCGGAAGAATGGATTCTGATGAACATTTAAAACAATTTGACCGCTTGATTGAAACCTATTCGAAATCAAAATTACCTGAATGGAATATAAAATTAGTTTTATTGGGAGATGGAACAGATAAAAGCAGATTAGAAATTCTTGCAAATGAATATAATGTATCTGAAAATGTTTTGTTTGAAGGATTTCAGAAAAATCCCTATGCCTACTTTAGCAAAGCGAGATATTTAGTTTTATCCAGCAAAAATGAAGGTTTTCCAACTGTTTTAAACGAAGCTTTAGCTTGTGGAACACCAGTTGTTTCATTTGATTGCGAATCGGGTCCAAATGAAATTATTGAGCATGAAATCAATGGATTGTTGGTCGAAAATCAAAATTTTGAAGCCCTTAAAAATGCGATGGAGCGAATGATTTCAGATAAAGAATTGTATTCAAACTGTAAAAAAAATGCTCAAAATAAAAAAGATTTGCATTCCTTTGAAAAAACAATGGAACATTGGAAAACGTTTTTAAAAGCAGAATAAATAATGAATAGTAAATTAATTAAAATTCCTAAAATTGAAGATACGCGTGGTAATCTTTCGGTTATTGAAAACGATTTAATTCCTTTTGAAATCAAACGCGTTTACTATTTATATGATGTACCGGCAGGAGCAGAGCGAGGTGGACATGCTCATAAAGAACAAAAAGAATTTCTTGTTGCCCTCAGCGGAAGTTTTGATGTGATTTTAAATGACGGGCAATCAGAAAAGGTAATTGCTTTAAACAAACCCTATGAAGGGTTATTAATCAATGAAGGTATTTGGCGAGAACTTAAAAACTTTTCATCCGGTTCTGTTTGTTTGGTAATAGCTTCTGAAGTATTTGAAGAAGCAGATTACATTAGAGATTTTAATGAATTCTTAGCTTCAAAAAATTAGCGATAAGCATTGGTTTGAATATTAAAATGTTCCAATTTCTTTTTGAAATAGTATAAAATTTGTAAAAGAAAAGAGGGTAAATTAAACAATAATTTTGTTTTCCAATGCAAATTTTCTTTTGAGATGGCTTTTTTATAAAAGTGAAATGATTTTAAATCCCCAGCCAATTTGTGTTTCAAAGCAAATTCTGAACGATATAAATCCAAATATTTTTTTAGTGAAGAATTTGTTTTTTCTTCGTTTGAAAATTTATCTAATTTAGAAAATCGTCGTTCAAGCGTTTTGCTCAACGAAATTCGGTTTTCTGTCGTCATTTGATAATAGGCAGAAACTTCATTGTCAAAAGCAACAGGATAGTTCAATGCAATTCGTATCCACATATCCGTATCTTCGCCTGCTCCTAAGGTGATGTTTTCATCAAAATAACCAAGTGATTGAAAAACATCTTTTCTAACCGCTACGGCACTGGTCCATGCCAAACGGAATTTCATACTTGCTTTAAAAAAATCGGGAACAATTCCACTCCATTTTTCAGTTGGAATTCCATCAAAAACAGGCTGAATTATTTTTTTATCCGAATAATAAAATTGATAATTGGTGGCTAATAATCCGGCTTCAGGAAAATTTTTATATAATTGATGCAATGATGACAGATGAGTTGGAAACCAATAATCATCCGCATCTAAAAAAGCAATTAGCTTTCCTTTTGATTCGCTTATTCCTAAATTTCTTGCTTGTGAAACACCTTTGTTTTCGGTAGAAATCAATCGTAAACGTGCATCTGATAAAGCATTTACTTTTTCTTCACTTTTATCAGTAGAACCATCATTAATCACAATCACTTCATAATCTGTAAACGACTGATTAAAAACACTTTTCAATGTTTTTTCAATCGAATTTTCTTTGTTGTAAAGCGGAACAATTATGGAAAAAAAAGGTTGCATTTATTTATTTTACTGAGCAAATATAACCTAAACGATATAAATCAAAATAGAATAGATTCGGGTTTTTACTCAAAATGTTTCTTTTTAAAAATTGCTCAAAAATGTTGAAAATAATTTTTGTTGCAAGAATTAATCTGTATTTTTTAATTTTTTTATAATGGGATAGCAATGGATTCAATTGCTCAATGTCTATTTTATCTGCTAAAAGTCTCTTTCTGGAAACAACACTTTGTAACGATTTTTCGAAAAAGACTTCATTGGTTTCTAATCCAAGATGGAAAATGGAATTATCAATATGATGAATAGAAATTTTTCTTAAAAAAAGTTGATAGGCAAAGTAGATGTCCATGCCATAGAACTTCTCTTTTTCATCATAATTTAATTCTAAAAACAACTTTTTCTGAATCATCATATTACCTGAAAAAACGTATTGATATGGCTTTTTAGATCTAAATTCTGGTGATTTTTCTTCTCTTTCTTTGCCGTATTTATAACGTAATGTTGTTGGTGACTCCGGTTGTTTTTTTTCATATTTATAGCCACCAAAAATTACAGCGTTTGTCTCATTTATGGAACTAATATAATTTTTTATAAAGTTTTCAGTTTCCGGAATAACATCGGCATCTAAAAATAAAACCCAATCAAATTTAGCTTTTTCGGCCAGAATTTGTCTGGTTTTTGTTCTTCCAAAATTCGTTTCATTTTCACTATAAAAACAATGAGTTAATTTTTTAATTTTTGGATTTTCAAGTTGAAATTGGTTTACCGAATTATCATCCAAACAAATAATTTCAAACTCAATGCTACAATTCATACATTGTTGATGAATGTTTTGAACAAGTTCAAAAACAGTGTTGTTATATATTGGAATGAGAATGGATAACATAGTTATATTTTAAATAAACCATACTTAAAAATACACCAAATTGCTCTAAAACCATCTTTCCAACTGATTTTTTTTCCTTCTTCATACGTTCTTCCATAATAGGATATTCCTACTTCATAAATTCGAATACGCTTTACACGTGCTATTTTTTGGGTAACTTCAGGCTCAAAACCAAATCGTTTCTCTTTTAGATTAATTGATTTCAAAATCTGTGCATCAAATAATTTATAGCAGGTTTCCATATCTGTCAAATTCAAATTGCTAAACATATTTGAGAGAAACGTTAAAAATCGATTACCAATTGTGTGCCAAAAAAACAAAATTCGATGAGGTTTCCCACCCATAAAACGAGAACCATAAACCACATCGGCATGCCCTTCTAAAATAGGTTTTAGCAAAATGTTGTATTCATTCGGGTCATATTCCAAGTCGGCATCCTGAATGATAATATAATCTCCGGTAGCTTTTGCTATTCCGGTGTGAATAGCGGCTCCCTTTCCTTTATTAAAATCATGTTTGTAATAGAGAATGATAGTGTCCGGATTCGCAGATTGATAACTAAGCAAAGCATTTTCTGTATCATCAGTAGAAGCATCATTTACGACGATGATTTCTTTTAAAATGTTATCGGACAATTCAACTAGCTTAACTTTATTCAAAATTAAATGAATCGTTTGAGCTTCGTTGTAAGCCGGAATAATAATTGATAATTTTTTTGGACTGCTTTTGTTTTCCATAGAATTGAAAATAATGTCCTATTTTTGACTATTATTTTTGATTGAGCAATTTAGCTTTTTTCAACAAATAGTAAACTTATTTATTAAAATTTATGACACTTTTTTTTAAAAAGTACCCTTATCAATTGCTTTTAATTTTTGTTGGTATAATCTGGCTGCTCATTTTATGTGGTTTATTAGATATTCATCTGCAAAAGATAATTTTTCCTGATGCAGGAAATTATAATGAATCTGCTACTAATTTGTATTGGCATTTACGTGGACATTGTTATAGACCACTATTGATGGCCTCCATTTACGGATTTCCTTTACTATTTGGAGCTTCGGATACAGATTTGTACGGCATTGCAACTTATATTAATATAGTTTTATGGTTGATTTTAATTGTGTTAATGTTTGAAATAATACAGCATTATGTTTCAAAAAAAATAGCATTTTGGCTTTCGTTGTTATTTGTTTTTTCTGTTGGAATTACATTATTTAACTTTCATTTGTTAGCCGAAATTCCTTTTCTTTTTTTTCTGATTTCAAGTTTTTATTTTCTACAAAAATATAGTCAAACTAAAGTTGTAAAATGGCTGGTTATAGCTTTGTCAATTCTTGTTTTGAGTATGTTGATTAAGCCGGGGAGTAAGTTTTTTGCCATTCTATTACTAATTTATTTTAGCAAAATACTTGTCTTACATTACAAACAAAAAGTGATGATTTTCCTTTATGTATCCATTCTGCTTTGTCTTACACAAGCGGCTGGATTAAAATATCAATTTGGTGATTTTACAATTAGTTATATTGATAATGTAACCTTTCACAACTATTTATTTTCTAAAGCAGATTGCTATCGAAAAGGAGTAGAATATACACAGATAGATAATCCGAGAGCGGAATATTTATTCACGAAAAAAGTGCATGAACAAAAGAAAATAGCAAAAGAAGATATTTTAGAACAGATTCAGAATAATAAAATCAATATAGTAAAGGCTTATTTTCATAATTTCACTTGGAATTCTTTATCCGGAAATATTATAATTAATTCATATTCAAATGTTTTAAATGATTCGAATTTTCCAAAAATACAAAGTAGTTTATACTGGATTTCAAAGTACCAAAACAGAATGATGACGGTTTTAGGAATTGTTTTGAGTTTATTTACCCTAATAAAATATTACAGAAAAGATGTGTTTTTATTTTTCACTGCTCTTTTAGTAATTTATATCATCGGAATATCAGGAATTTCAAGCGATCAAGGTGATCGTTTCCATATCATTACCTATCCGTTTACGCTAGTTTTGTTAGCCAATTATTTAAAATCTAAACCGTTCTTTGCACCACTTCAAAAATAGTGCTGTCTTCACATTTCAATGTTTTCGATGGAAATTTCATAATCAAGGCATAATCATGCGTGCACATAATAATCGTTTTACCGTTTTGATTGATTTTTCGTAATACTTCCATAACTTCTACACTAGTTTGCGGATCAAGGTTTCCTGTCGGCTCATCGGCTAAAATTAATTCAGGATCGTTTAACAAAGCTCTTGCAATGGCTACTCGTTGTTGTTCACCACCCGAAAGTTGGTGTGGCATTTTGTGAAGCATGGATTTCATACCTACTTTTTCCATCACTTCATCAATCTTTTGTTTCATTTCGGCTTTTTCAATCCAACCGGTTGCTTTTAGAACAAATTCAAGGTTGTCAAAAATACTTCTGTCCGGTAACAATTTAAAATCCTGAAAAACAATCCCGATTTTTCGTCGCAGATACGGAATATCTTTTTCTTTTAATTTGGCTAAATCAAAATCTACAATCGAACCTTCGCCTTCTGTTAATGGTAAATCAGCATAAAGCGTTTTCATAAAACTACTTTTCCCGGAACCGGTTTTTCCAATAACATATATAAAATCTCCACGGTTTACTTCCAAAGAGACATTTTTTAAAATCATGTTTTGTTCCTGAAAAATATTGACGTTTTTTAAAGAAGCGATTGTATTCGACATAAATTATAATTTAAGTGGTAAAAGTACTAAGTTAACGATGGTTTTCAAAATTTTATTTTACTTCATGCATAAACTTCAACTTTCAAACTAGTAATTCGCAACCGGCAACTTTAAGAATTGTTTAAAACCTTGTTCATAATAAACACAACCATTACCTCGTTACTACACAAAGCAAACCCTAAATTTGTAAATTAAACAAAACTGAATCCCATGCAAAAGAAAAATTGGTTTATTTTCCTATTTTGGATAACGGTAAATTTCACTGCTTTAGCCCAAAAAACAGAAATTTATACTCATGACTTAAAAGAGTATAATCGTGCCATTGAATTATACAAAGAAAAACAATATCAATCGGCTCAAATTATTTTCAAGAAAGTCAGTGAAGAAAAGGCTAATGACGAAGTGCAATCAGATTGTGCTTACTACATCGCCAATTGTGCCATTCGCCTTAATCAACCGAATGCCGATTTGTTAATGGAGAAATTCGTAGCGGATTATCCAACCAGTTCCAAACACAATCAAGCCTTTATTGAAGTAGCTCATTATTATTTTGATGAAGGAAAATTTCCGCAAGCATTGCAATGGTTTGAAAAAGTAGATGAAAGCAATCTGACAGCCGGTGAACGTGAACGATTTAATTTCCAAAAGGGATATGCCAATTTTACCGGAGGAAAGAAAAAAGAAGCGACCAGTTATTTCAATAAAGTTGTCAATTCTAAAGAATACGGCTCGCAAGCAAAATATTATTTAGGGTACATGTCATATGAAAAAGACGATTATAAAGTAGCCAACGAATATTTTGAGCAAGTAGAAGGTGAGCAGAAGTACAAAGAAAAAATGTCCTACTATCAAGCAGACATGAACTTTAAACTCGGGAATTTTCAAAAAGCAATCGATTTAGGAATTGCTGCGATGGCAAAAAGTGATGCCATGGAAAAATCAGAGTTAAACAAAATTATCGGCGAAAGTTATTTCAATTTGAAACAATATGATAATGCCATTCCTTACCTAAAAAATTACAAAGGAAAAAAAGGAAAGTGGAGTAATACCGATTATTATCTTTTCGGATATTCCTACTACAAACAAGGTGATTATGAAAATGCGATTAATCAATTCAATAAAATTATCAACGGAAATGATGGTGTTGCTCAAAATGCCTACTATCATTTAGGAGAAAGTTATTTAAAAACAGACAAAAAGCAACAAGCGTTGAATGCGTTTAAAAATGCGTCGGAAATGGAATTTGATTTAAAAATTCAAGAAGATGCTTTTTTAAATTATGCTAAATTGAGTTACGAAATCGGAAATTCATACCAAACTATTCCTGGTGTTTTGTCAGCTTTTTTGGAAAAATACCCAAACAATCCAAACAAATTAGAAGTAGAAAATTTGTTGATTAATTCATTCATTACTTCAAAAAATTACAGAGGAGCGTTAGAATTAATTGAAAAAAGTAAAAATTTCTCGAACAAAGCGGCTTATCAAAAAGTTACTTTTTATAGAGGTTTGGAATTATATACCGATGGTGATTTTACAGAAGCCATGAAAATGTTTAAAAAATCAATTGCCGAACCAAGAGATGCAAAATTCACCGCTCGTGCCACTTTCTGGAAAGGTGAAACAGAGTATGTGTTGGATAATTTTGCTGATGCAATGCTTACATTCAAACAATTTACTGGTTTTGCGGAAGCTAAATCAACTCCGGAATACAAAAACATCAATTACAACATTGGTTATACGCACTTCAAGTTGAAAGAATACGATCAAGCGGCAACCTATTTTCAAAACCATATTGATGCTGTAAAAGATGATAAAGTTCGTTTGAACGACAGTTATTTGCGAATGGGTGATAGTCATTTTGTATCTGCAAAATATTGGCCGGCAATGGAAGCTTACAACAAAGCCATTGAAATGAAAGGTGTTGATGCCGATTATGCCGCTTATCAAAAAGCATTGAGCTACGGATTTGTAAACAGAAATGACAAGAAAATTGAAGATTTGAATTTATTCCTAAAAAATTATCCAAAATCACAATACCGTGATGATGTTTTGTTTGAATTAGGAAACACTTATACCAACAATAACAAATCAGATTTAGCTCTTAAAACGTATGATCAGTTAATTAGTGAATTCAAAAATGGTTCGTTTGCAGCGAAAGCTATTTTGCGTCAGGGATTGATTTATTACAACGATAATAAACCGCAATTGGCCATTACAAAACTGAAAAAAGTAGCTGCAGAATACCCAAGAACTCCGGAATCGTTAGAAGCGGTGAACACGGCTCGTCAAATTTATGTAGATACCGGAAATGTAAATGAATATGCCGATTGGGTAAAAACACTTGATTATGTTGAAGTTTCCGATGCCGATTTAGACAATACTTCGTATGAATCCGCAGAAAAACAATATTTGCAAAACAACCCAAAAGGAGCAATTACCGGATTTAGTAATTATGTAACTCGTTTTCCAAACGGAATTCATTCGCTGAAAGCTAATTTCTATTTAGCTCAATTGTACTTTGCAGATGGTTTAGAAAATAATGCCATTCCACATTATGAATTTGTAGCTTCCAAACCAAGAAGTGAATTCACCGAACAAAGTTTAGCTCGTTTAACAGAAATTCATTTAAAGAAAAAAGATTATGCTAAAGCCATTCCGGCCCTAAAACGCTTGGAAACAGAAGCCGATTTCCCTCAAAACATCACTTTTGCACAATCTAATTTGATGAAATCGTATTATGAGCAAAAAGACTATACCAATGCGGTTTTGTATGCCGATAAAGTGTTAGCCAATCCAAAAGTAGATGACAGAATCAAAAGTGATGCTCAAATGATTGTAGCTCGTTCTGCCATTAAAACCAATGATGAAGCGAAAGCAAAAGCAGCTTATGTCAAATTACAAACCATTGCAAAAGGTGAATTGGCTGCCGAGGCTTTATATTATGATGCTTATTTTAAAAATAAAGAAGGTAAATATGAACCATCAAACGTTGTTATCCAAAAATTAGCAAAAGACTATTCGGGTTACAAATATTTTAGTGCAAAAGGATTGACATTAATGGCTAAGAATTTTTACGCTTTAAACGACAGCTTCCAAGCAACTTACATTTTAGAAAGTGTGATTAAAAATTTCACCGATTATTCGGATGTAGTGGAAGAAGCTCAAAAAGAATTAGATGCTATTAAAGCAGAAGAATCAAAACGTAATTCATCCATTCAAAACTAAATTGAGACCACAAAAAATAAACAGTATGAAGATTTCAAATCGATATAAATTAACAATTGCAGGTTTACTTTTAATAAGCCAAATTGGATTTGCTCAAAAGAAAGACGAGAACATCGGAACCGAAGTGGTAAACGTTGTTAAGCCTTATTCTGCAACCATTTCAGATGCGTTTAAAGTGAAAGAAACACCATCCTTAGACGATGATGATAACTCTAAAAAAGAAACAATTCAATACAACATTTTTTCTTTTCCGGTAGCTTCTACATTCACACCGGCCAAAGGAAAAGCAGCGGGTGTTGATAAGCCTAAAAAAGAGAAATTATTCAGCAATTATGCCACGTTAGGTTTTGGAAATTATGGTAGAATTATTGGCGAATTATTCGTAACAGAACAATTGAGCCGTTCGGATTATGTGGGTGGAATGTTGCGTCACCACTCTTCGCAAGGAGGAATTGAAGAAGCGATTTTAGATGATAAATTCTACAACACCTCTTTGGATTTAACGTATGGAAGTCAGCAACGGAATTTCAATTGGAATGCCGATTTAGGTTATCAACACCAAATTTATAATTGGTACGGAATTGATCAAGCCTATTTCAACAGAGACGAAGCTTTTTATGTGGCAATCGATCCATCACACACCTATCATAACTTTTATTTAGGTGGAAAAATTGGTTTTGAAGACAGTTTTTTCACTGGAGCCAGTTTAAAATACAATCGTTTTTGGGATAATTACGGATCGGCCGAAAATCGTTTTTTGGTAAAGCCTTCGTTTGAATTTGATATCATGGATGCTGCCGTTAAAACCAATGTAATCGTAGATTATGTTTCCGGAAGTTTCGAACGCAATTATTTTAATTTGAATGAAATTAAATATGGTTTCACCAATTTCGGATTGAATCCTTCCATTTCTTTAACGCAGGATGATTGGGCTTTTGATGTGGGTGTTTCATTGTTTTACAGTGCCGATTTAGAACATAGCGAAAGTAAGTTTTTTATCTATCCAAACATCACAGCTTCCTATAAATTAGTAGGCGATTTGATGATTTTTTATGCCGGAGCCGATGGAAATTTACAACAAAATTCTTATCGTGATTTCACCAATGAAAATCCATTTTTATCACCAACATTATATATAGGTCCAACCAGCAAACCTTATGATGTTTTTGCAGGCTTAAAAGGTAAATTAGCCGGAAATGTAAGTTATAATGTGCGTGGTTCATACATGCAAGAAAACGATAAGGCTCTGTTTAGAAATAATGCGTTTCCGTTGGCTGTAGATCCTGCTTTACCAAATAATGTTGAACCTTATGCTTTTGGAAACTCGTTTGATGTGGTGTATGATGATGTAAAAACATTGAGCTTTTTTGGAGAAGTAAAAGCTGATTTGTCTAAAAATATTTCAGCCGGAATCAATGGAACTTTCAGAAGCCTTTCTGCAAAAGATGAAGCAGAGGTATGGAATTTACCGTCCATCACTTTTGGAGCCAATGTAGATGCGATCATTACTGAAAAATGGTATGCGGGATTGAATTTATTCTTTGTTGGAGAAAGAAAAGACCAAGTTATTGCACCGGATATTTTGAATGATCCTGCTTTTTATGCTTTCACAACTAAAACCTTAGACAGTTATTTTGATGTGAATGCTAACGTAGGTTATAAATACAACGAACGTTTGACCTTGTTTTTAAGAGGAAACAACTTGTTCAATCAATCGTATGAAAAGTGGATGAATTTCCCGGCACAACAAATTCAAGTGGTTTTGGGAGCGAATTATAAATTTGATTTTTAATTTTTTCTTAACCACCAAATACAGAAAGATTTTCACAAAGTCCGCAAAGTTTTATCGAACCTTGCGGACTTTTTTAAACTCAGCAACTCAGCAACTCAGCAACTCTAAATGAAACAAAAAATAATTCAACACTATTCCAACTTTATCCAAACCAAAATCGATTCACTTCGGCAAATGATTGCTGATTTAACCGAAGATGCAAAAAACGATGCCAAGGGTTCAGCAGGCGATAAACACGAAACGACTCTGTCAATGATGCATTTGGAACAAGAAAAGTTGAATCAAAAGTTAAAAGAATTTTTAGAAGCCAAAGCTATTTTTGAGTCGATTGATTTTGAAAAAAACAATACAAAAGTTTCTCTTGGAAGTTTAGTTTTAGCCAATGATGTTTATTTTTTAATTTCAGTCAGTTTGCCAAAAGTTGAACTAGAAGAGAAGACTATTTTTGCCATATCTCCACAAGCTCCGTTAGCCCAAAAATTAATCGGAAGGGATTTAGGTGATTCAATTGAAGTAAATCAGCTGAATTATACAATCAATGACTTGGAATGATTTTTAGATTTTTAAAGTTTTCAATATAATTCAATTGCTTTTAGTTTCATATTTTGTGTTTATTCGTTTTTTAAGTTTTAATTTATAACTAAATTATCAATTTGTGTTTACATAAATAAACATATTTATCATTTTTGCTTCATCAAATAAAGTATAATTAGAAAAGCAAAATAGTATGTGTGGAATTTTAGCCATTATAGGAAAAGGAAAAGACGAATCATTAGTTCAAGAATTGTCTAAAAGAATGTCGCATCGCGGTCCGGACGAAAGTGATATACACATCACCGAAAACGGTCATTTTTTAGCTCACGAACGTTTGTCTATCGTTGATTTGCATACCGGAAAACAACCTATTCAAGGAACATCATCCGCTTGGATGATTCACAATGGCGAAATTTACAATCATCAAAAATTAAGAGACGGAATTTTAAAAGACCACAAATTCAGAACTACATCTGATTCGGAAGTAATTGTGCATTTGTATGAAAAATTCGGTTACGATTTTTGTGATATGCTCGACGGAATGTTTGCTTTCGTAGTAATTGACGGCGACGATTATATTGCCGGCCGCGATCCACTCGGAATAAAACCGCTTTATTACGGTATAGATGAAAGAGGAAGAATGTTTTTTGCTTCCGAAATGAAAGCGATTGCCGATCAATGTAAAACATTTTCAACCTTTCCTCCGGGACATTATTATACACAAGAAACAGGTTTTGTAAAATACTATCAACCAAAATGGGAAGATGAAACGTTGGCGGTTGAAGAACTAGATTTAAAAGCCATTCGTGAAACCTTATCCGAAGGAGTTCGTAAGCGTTTGATGAGCGATGTGCCAATCGGAGTGTTGCTTTCCGGTGGATTAGATTCGTCGTTAACGTCTTCCATCGCTTCTCGTTACATGAAAGAGATGGGCAAAACCCTGCATTCTTTTTCAATTGGTTTAGATGCCGAAGCACCTGATGCCAAAGCAGCCCGAAAAGTAGCGGAGTTTTTAGGAACACAACATCACGAAATTCATTTTACCATCGAACAAGGAATTGAAATTTTAGATAAATTGATTTGGCATTTGGAAACGTATGATGTCACCTCCGTTCGTGCGAGTACGCCAATGTACTTTTTGTCAAAAGCGATTACCGATATGGGAATAAAAGTAGTTCTTTCAGGAGAAGGGGCCGATGAAATTTTTGGAGGTTATTTATATTTTAGAAATGCTCCAAGTGTAGAAGATTTCCAGAAAGAAACGATTGAACGTGTGCAAAAGCTATTTACAGCCGATTTACTGCGTGCAGACAAATCGACGATGGCTCACGGACTTGAAGCAAGAGTTCCGTTTTTAGATAAAGCATTTTTGGAATTAGCGATTAAAGTGAAACCGGAAGAAAAAATGCCATCAACGTATGACGGAATTGAAAAATATATTCTTCGTAAAGCATTTGACACACCGGAACAACCGTATTTACCGGAGGAAGTATTGTGGCGTCAAAAAGAGCAATTTTCAGATGGAGTAGGGTATAACTGGATTGATACATTAATCGACTATTGTTCAAGTCAAGTTACTGAGGAGGAGTTTGAAAAAGCGGCAGAACTATATCCGTACAACACACCCATTACAAAAGAAGCATTCTTTTACAGAAGAATTTTTCATAAACATTTTCCACAAGTAGCGGCAGCTCAAACGGTTCGAAAATGGATTCCGAAATGGCAAGAAAACCAAGATCCAAGCGGAAGAGCGAATGCCGCTCACGTAAAAGCAGATACCTCAATTGCTAAAATGGATTTACCGGTATAACAATATTTATGATTGAAGTTTAGTTTGTTTGTTAAAGGCGTTCTCGTTGTGGGGAACGCTTTTTTTTTTGGTTTTTTTTCTGCAAATTAATGATTCTGCGGTTTTCTGTATCATTTCGTCGATAGTAGAACCGAGCGGTAGCGAACAGACAAAGCAAATCACATCACGATTGATATTTTATTAGTTACTTTATGAGATTTCTCGTGCCTCGAAATGACAAGGCTAAGGGTTTGTAGTCAAGTTTTAAAATCAAAACTGTGAAGTCGGTAGACATCGTTGAGCGGAGAAATTCACCAACAGTTTTTAATTTTGCTTAATATCATAAGTTGCTGAATATAAAAGATTTTTATTTTCTTTTTTAAATTCTTCAAAAGCTGTTTTGTACCATTTTGAATCCGTAGAAACTCCCCCGTAATCTTCGACACTTTTCACATCGTACATTTCTCCATCTAACCAAGGTTCAATTCCAAAAATACCTACACCGAGTTTTTCAATTCTATTAATAACAATTTCAAAGTCAGATTCAGAAAAATAGTAAATCGATTCTACATCAAAACCATCATTCCTATTTTTAAGATTAGTAAAGATATTTGTGGTCAAATAGTCAGCTTTATTTTTAATTTGACTATATTTTTGAATATCTAATTTAGCTTTTTTGCTATATTTTCTGATATAATATACACCAATGAAAACAGCGATTAAAAGTAAGATGAGTTGAGTCATTTTTTATGAATCTTTAGTTATCTAATAATTATTCCAGACCAAAATAACATTAAATTATAACATATCAATCACTACAAAAATAATTTTACTAAAAGTTGGGTAGGTGATAAAAGATGTTTGATAACAGTAAATTTCTTCCTAGCACCGCACCCGCGTGAAGGATTGAAGTGGAAAGCCCACAGAGAGGAGGCACGACGAACGAGGACTTGTAACGGAAAGCCTGACCCGGAGCTTGTCGGAGGGGCACGCCCCATTAAAAATTAGTTTAAAAGTTTCAGGTTTCAGGTTTTAGGTCGGGAGTTGTTCAAAAGAAAATGTTCTCCAAACGAATCCGTTTCAATCCATTATAGCTAAGCTATCAAATCCGTGAAGATCTGTTTCATCTGTCTAATCCATGTTCCATTTAAAAGCGAAGCAATTTTAAAGGTTTCAAGTTTGAAATTTTTGTTTCAGGTTTCAAGTTTTAGGTTGGATTAAGAGTAGAAAATGGAGTAATTTTCTTGAATTTTCATTATTCATTAGAAAATAATTAAAAAAATATTAATAAAAATGTTGTTATTTAAATTTTTATGTTAAATTTGAGTCCCCTTAAATCTATTATTAACCTAAATTGACTATTTATGGCTACTGTTTACGAATCCATCGAAAACGAGAAAATTTCTTCTCTCGTGTTCCCTAAGTCCGATGTTTTGAGTAGAAATGAAGCAATTCTTCAACGGCTCTCTGAGTTGAAAATGGCCTTAACATTCGGTAATCTTGATTATTTTAAAATTAAAATTTATTTTGAAGACAATCAGTCCAAGAAGGTTGTGGAAGCAAAAGTATGTGGTGTTACGAAAAACCGCGTGATTTTGACCCAAGGTATTGGTATTCCGATTAATAGAATTTATAGGACGTTTAAGTTTTATAATTAATAATCCTATTTATGATAGAAACTGCTACCACTTTCTTTGAGCCTATCGAGAAAGAGACGATTCAATTATTACATTTTCCGCAGGAGGATGTTTTGGAAGACAAACAATTAAAAAGAACCAGAATTGCCGGTCTTTCACGAGCGTTGGCACTTGGCAATTTAGAACACATTAAGACCAAAATTTACTTTGAAGATGAGTTGTTTAAACGTGTAGTAGAAACTACCGTTTGGGGAATTACAGACGATAAAGTGATTTTGAAACAAGGAACTATTATACCGATAAACAGAATCTATTATTCGCAATAGATCTCTAGTTAGTTTGTTAAGTTGAAACACCAACTGTGCCGGTTGGTGTTTTTTTTGTGGCTTTTTGACACGAATTTCACGAATTAGTACGAATTTTTAAACATTCAATTCGTGTTAATTCGTGAAATTCGTGTCAAATTTTTTATTAATTAATGGTGTAAACGTATTGGCAACGCACTTGCTTTTTATCTTTGACGGCGGGATACCAAGGTTCGTCGAACTTGGTGAATACTTTGATGGTTTGTGCTTTATAATGAGCTGAGATAGAATTTAATACTTGGATGTCGGAGATGGTTCCGTCAATTTCTACTATAAAACTACATACAATTTTGGGAACCAATGGTTCTTTGATGTCTTGTTTTAGGTTTCGTGCGATGAAACGTTGCATGGCATTTTCGCCATACATTAATTTGGGTTTTACATCTACTTCGCTTTCCAGATATACTTTTTCACCGGAAACGGTATGGTTTAATTTTTTGGCATACTCCGCATTGGTTTGTGCAAAGGATGTGAGTGTAAATACTAATAGACAGATTAATGATTTCATACAGGTTATTTAATGAATATAAAACTCAATTTTCGTGATAAAAGTATATAATTGCTGTGAATATTTTCATAAAAAAAAAGCACCAATCCGGAAACGGATTGGTGCTTTCAACCTAACTAATCAATATGAAAAAACTACTTACTTTTAAAAATTATATTTAGCTTTATTTATTTTGAACCACATAGAAACATAGGTTTTTGTTACTTGTAAAAACGTTTCACTCAATTTGAGAAAAGCATAGCTATGTGAAACCAATAATTGGTCTATCCGACACTTTTCCCTATGTATCTATGTGGTTAAGTATAAAAACTCTTTTATTTTACTAACTCACTTTGGTTTCTAAAAACCAATTCGTTATTGAAACTGTCGAGCAAAATGATGCTATCGGTTTTTACAGTGCCGCTCAAAATTTCTTTTGATAATTTGTTTAATACTTCGCGTTGAATCACTCGTTTCACCGGTCTGGCTCCAAATTGAGGATCATAGCCTTTCTTCGCTAAATAATCAATTGCTTCCGGAGTGGCATCCATTGTGATGTTTTGCTGAGCTAACATTTTGGTGACACTTTTTAACTGCAAACCAACGATTTCTCGAATGTTTGCATTGGATAATGGTGTGAACATTACGATTTCATCAATTCGATTGATAAATTCAGGACGAACAGTTTGTTTTAATAAACCTAAAACTTCCACTTTGGCGGCTTCAGTTGCGGCTTCAATTCCACCGGAGAGATTTTCAAATTTCTCTTGAATAATATGACTTCCCATATTCGACGTCATAATGATAATGGTGTTTTTAAAATCGGCAACACGACCTTTGTTATCGGTTAATCGGCCTTCATCCAACACTTGTAAAAGTATGTTGAAGGTGTCGGGATGAGCTTTTTCAATTTCGTCCAACAATACAACAGAATACGGTTTGCGACGCACGGCTTCGGTCAATTGACCACCTTCATCATAACCCACATATCCCGGAGGAGCACCTACTAATCGGCTCACGGCGTGACGTTCTTGGTATTCGCTCATATCGATTCGGGTCATCGCATTTTCGTCATCAAATAAATATTCGGCTAACGCTTTGGCTAATTCGGTTTTTCCGACTCCAGTTGTTCCCAAGAAAAGAAACGTTCCGATAGGTTTTTTCATATCCTGCAATCCGGCACGACTTCTGCGAACAGCATCACTAATGGCTTCGATGGCTTCTTCCTGACCAACGACACGGTGGTGTAATTCGTCTTCTAATTTTAATAATTTATCGCGTTCGCCTTGCAGCATTTTGGTCACGGGAATGCCGGTCCATTTGGCTACAACTTCGGCAATATCTTCACGGGTTACTTCTTCTTTGATTAACGAAGTTCCGGACTGATTTTCTTGCAATTGAATTTGCAATTTGTCTAAACGTTCTTGAGCTTCTTTGATTTTTCCGTAACGGATTTCGGCTACTTTTCCGTAATCGCCTTCGCGTTCGGCACGTTCGGCTTCTAACTTGAAGTTTTCAATTTCAATTTTGACGTTTTGGATGTTATCAACTACTTCTTTTTCCGATTTCCATTTAGCAAAAATCTCATTGCGTTCTTCTTTTAAATTGGCTAATTCCAGTCCTAATATTTTCAGTTTTGCTTCGTCATTTTCGCGTTTGATGGCTTCGATTTCAATTTCCAATTGCATGATTTTTCGATCCAAAACATCCAATTCTTCGGGTTTTGAATTGATTTCCATTCGCAATTTAGAAGCAGCTTCGTCCATTAAATCGATGGCTTTGTCCGGCAAAAATCGGTTGGAAATATAGCGTTGCGATAATTCAACTGCTGCGATAATCGCTTCGTCTTTGATTCGCACTTTATGATGCGTTTCATACTTTTCTTTAATTCCACGTAAAATTGAAATCGCACTTTCAGTATCCGGTTCATCCACCATAATTTTTTGAAAACGTCGTTCGAGAGCTTTGTCTTTTTCAAAATATTTTTGGTATTCGTCTAAAGTCGTTGCACCAATTGCACGCAATTCGCCACGAGCCAATGCAGGTTTTAAAATGTTGGCAGCATCCATTGCACCTTCGCCACCTCCTGCACCCACTAAGGTGTGAATTTCATCAATGAATAAGACAATGTCGCCTTCGGCAGCAATGACTTCTTTGACAACTGATTTTAAGCGTTCTTCAAATTCACCTTTGTATTTTGCACCGGCGATTAACGAACCCATATCTAACGAAAAAACGATTTTGTCTTTCAGGTTTTCGGGAACGTCGCCATCTACAATTCGGTGGGCTAAACCTTCGGCAATGGCAGTTTTACCAACACCGGGTTCACCCACTAACATGGGGTTATTTTTGGTTCGGCGAGATAGAATTTGTAGCACTCTGCGGATTTCTTCATCACGACCAATTACGGGATCGAGTTTGCCGGTTTTGGCTAATTCGTTGAGGTTTTTGGCGTATTTATTCAACGCGTTATAGGTTTCTTCGGCTGAAGCAGAAGTTACGCGTTCGCCTTTTCGTAGTTCTGAAATGGCGGCTTCTAAACCTTTTTCGGTTACACCTTGGTCTTTTAAAATCTGAGCGACTTTACTTTTGGATTTGAAAATAGCTAATAGTAAATGTTCAATCGAAACATATTCATCATTCATTTTTTTGGCAATGATGGATGCTTCATTCAACATCGTTCCGGCCTCTCTGGAAAGCATAATTTCGCCACCGGAAACTTTTGGAAAACTTTGAATTGTACTATCTAAGATTTGGGAGAACAAGTTGACATTCACATTCATTTTTTTCAAAATAAACGGAGCAACGTTTTCATCTACTTCTAAAATTCCTTTAAAAATATGTTCGTTTTCCAGTTGTTGCTGACCAAAACCTTGTGCAATTTGCTGAGCTTGTTGCAAAGCTTCTTGCGATTTAATGGTTAAATTTTTTAAATTCATTTGTTTTATTTTTATGTTTTTAAGACAAGTAAATGCCTAGTATTTCGGTATCTTTGTAGAGGTTTAGTCAACTACTATTCCAAATCTAAAACTAAGACAAAATGACTGATTTTTGAGTGAAATCGCATCAAAAGCAAGTCAAAATGTCTTGAAACACGTCAAAAATGAGTTTTTTTACTAATTTATTCGGGAATTCAGAGGAGGGAAATTTATCCAAAGTAGGATGGAGGATGCTAACCGATTTGGGTCAGCTTAATGAACTAATCGAATTATCCCATCAACAACCGGTTTTAATTTTTAAACACAGCACGCGATGCAGCATCAGTCGCTTTGCGTTGAAAAACTTTGAAAACGAATATGATTTTTCAGAAGAAGAATTGCAACCGTATTTTTTAGATTTACTAGAATACAGAAACATTTCAAACGAAATTGCCAATCGGTTTAATGTGATGCATCAATCACCACAAATCCTTCTAATTAAAGACGGAAAATGTGTTTATGATGAATCACACGATGGGATTGAGGTTGCGGGATTGAAAGAGTTTGTTTAGGAATTATCGTCTAATTCTATTCCTCGAAATAATATCCTTCAACTTCATTTTCAAATCCTCACCAGTATCATAAACCATTTGTTCGTTACTCGGAAACGGAACCGCTCTTCGTCCAAAATACGAAATAAATTGTTCGTCAAAAGCTCTTCGGTCACCACGAACGGTGGCATAAATATGTTCAAAAATAAACTCACTCGCTAATGGATAAGCATTAATTAACTGATTAGTATTAAAATCAATATAATCCACTTTTGCCGTCACTTGACACGCTTTGAATTGCGTAAATTGATAGGCAGTTCCTTTCACAGTAATAAATTTATCTACTTTTATTGCGTTGCCTAAACTATCACGAACGATATTTCCATTCGCGTCCACCAAGTTTTTCACACCGTCTTTAATCTGTTTTTCTTGTGTAACTTCTTTTTCGCGAATTTGTTCGGGTGAAATATTAATTTGCCTAAAATTCAAAATAATTCCGAAATCATACACAATTCCTTGCTGTCTGTTGCTGTGATAAACCGTCCATTTATCGTTTAAACCATACGTACTAAAATCCAATAAATCATTTTGCAAACGAACCGGAATCATCACATTTGTCTCGTTTTTCGTGTAAACGTGCACAAAATCAGTTCCTTTAAAACGAGCTTCTTCCAACAAACTGTTCACATCTTTAAAGCCCGGATTAATCTGATTCAAATAAGTTAAATCATCCACAATAGCTCTGGCTTGCAGTTTATTAGCGGTTTTTAATTCGTTTTTTGAAGTAGTATATAAATAATTCGACAAGGCATTTTTGCTATTTACAATCTCAGTCGAATAATTCTCCATCGGAAAAATCGCATCCCTACCTTCGTTGATTAATTTCAGCGGAAGTAAGGGTCTAATCAACTCTTGTCGATTATTTAATGATATATAAGTATTGAAAATTTTCTCCAAATTGACAGGATTTGCATCTTGAGACCATGTTTCAATATTTCGCAAATCACGCTCTTTTGCTTTAGCGAATGCCTCTTCCAATAGGTAAACATAATCTTGTTTTCCTTTAGCATTTTTATTACCACGTAAACCTCTCACCGCCGATTCAATAGCACCGTCATAATCGCCCGAAGTCAATCTGTTAGTCGTTTGCTTCACACCACACGAAGCCAAAATAAGAAATACAAGCAAAAAAGTAATTTTTTTCATCTGTTAAAATTTTAGCAAATATATTTATTTTTTTGAAGCTAATCCGGCTTTCCGTTCCAAGCTTTTTTGTCTTGTTGTTTTTTTCTAAACCAAAAAAAGAGCTTCCTTTGGTCGCTTTTTTTTCCCAAGAAAAAATACAACAAGACTGCAAAAGGCTTTTCACTTCAATCCGGGCTAGAAATCTGTGCTATCAAAGAAGTAAAAGGAGAAAATAGAGAAAAGAAAAATATAGATAAAAAAACTCCGGTCAAAAACCGGAGCCAATTATTATTTTCTCACAAAAGCAGGAAGCAACTTACTCGAAACTTCTCCAAATCCAATCCTAAACTGACTGTTTTTGCAGTAGCCTTTCATCGTAACCGTATCGTTATCTTCAATAAATTTTCTTTCGGTTCCATTCGATAATTTGATTGGGTTTTTTCCTCCCCAAGTCAATTCTAACATCGATCCAAAACTTTCAGGAGTTGGTCCGGAAATCGTTCCCGATCCCATCATATCACCCGAATTTACTTTACAACCGTTTGAAGTATGGTGAGCCAATTGCTGAGCCATTGACCAATACATATATTTAAAATTCGATTTGCTAATTAAATTTGCTTCGCCATCTTTAGGAGTTAGATATACTTCTAAATTAATGTCAAATGCTTTTTTACCTTTTTGTTGTAAATAAGGAAGTGGGGCAGGTTCTTGTTGCGGACCTTTCGTTCTAAAAGGTTCCAACGCATCCATCGTTACAATCCAAGGTGAAATGGAAGAAGCGAAATTTTTAGCCAAAAACGGTCCGAGTGGCACATATTCCCATTTTTGCATATCTCTTGCACTCCAGTCATTCAACAAAACCATTCCAAAAATATAATCTTCCGCTTCAGAAACCGGAATATTTTCACCCATTATATTAGCATCGGTCGTTATAAACGCCATTTCCAATTCAAAATCCACTAATCGTGAAGGACCAAAAACAGGCTGTGTATCGCCATTTGGCAATGTTTGTCCCATAGGTCGATGCACCGGAATTCCTGACGGAATAATCGTAGAACTTCTTCCGTGATAGCCTACCGGGATATGTAACCAGTTTGGCAATAACGCATTTTCAGGATCACGAAACATTTTACCAACGTTGGTAGCGTGTTCTTTACTGGAATAAAAATCAGTATAATCGCCAATCAAAACCGGCAATTGCATTTCAACTTCATTAATATCAAAAATAATGATATCACGATGAGCTTTATTATCTCTTAATTTTGGATTTTCACTGTCAAATAAATCGCCGATTCGGTTTCTCACCAATCGCCACGTTTTTTTTCCATCCGAAATAAAATCATTTAACGTGTCTTGCATAAACATATCGTCGGTCAATTCGATTCCTTCAAAATAGTTTAATTGCTGCATAGCTCCTAAATCGATGGCACAATTTCCAATTCGAGTTCCAATAGTTATTATATCATCTTTGGTTAAAAAAACGCCAAAAGGAATATTTTGAATAGGAAAATCACTGTCTGTTTGGACATCTATCCAAGATTTTCTGTTCGGGTTGTTTGCTGTTATGGGCATATTTGGGTGTTTATTAAATGTTGAAAAATTATCAATCAAATATATTATTAACTATTAATTTAACAAACGATTTTCGTAATTTTGAGCTCAATTTAACGAAATATTATCAAATGCAACGCGACGAACAAATTTTTGAGCTTATTTTAGATGAGCAAGACAGACAAATTCACGGATTAGAATTGATTGCATCAGAGAACTTTGTGAGCGATCAAGTCATGGAAGCAGCAGGTTCTGTATTAACCAATAAATACGCTGAAGGTTATCCCGGCAAACGTTATTATGGCGGTTGCGAAGTGGTTGACCAAGTTGAACAAATTGCTATTGACAGAGCAAAAGCTTTATTTGGTGCTGAGTATGCGAATGTTCAACCGCATTCGGGTTCGCAAGCCAATACAGCCGTATTTTTTGCATGTTTGAAACCGGGAGACAAAATTTTAGGTTTTGATTTATCACACGGCGGACATTTAACGCACGGTTCTCCTGTAAATTTTTCAGGAAGATTATACAATCCTGTTTTTTATGGTGTTGAAAAAGAAACGGGTCTATTAAATTATGATAAGATTCAGGAAATAGCTATAAAAGAAAATCCGAAAATGATAATTGCCGGAGCCTCTGCCTATTCTCGTGATATGGATTTTAAACGTTTCAGAGAAATTGCAGATAGTGTAGGTGCGATTTTGTTGGCCGATATTTCACATCCTGCCGGATTAATCGCAAAAGGTTTGATGAATGATCCTGTTCCACATTGTCATATTATAACCACTACAACTCACAAAACCCTTCGCGGACCTCGTGGTGGAATGATTTTGATGGGTAAAGATTTCGAAAATCCATTCGGAATTAAAACACCAAAAGGAGAAATCAGAATGATGTCTTCACTTTTGGATGCCGCTGTTTTCCCCGGAAATCAAGGTGGACCATTAGAACATATCATTGCTGCAAAAGCGGTTGCGTTTGGAGAAGCTTTGTCTGATGAGTTTTTCAGATATGCTCTTCAAGTTCAAAAAAATGCAAAGGCAATGGCCGAAGCATTTGTGAAAAGAGGTTATGATATTATCTCTGGAGGAACAGATAATCACATGATGTTGATTGACTTACGAAATAAAAATATCACCGGAAAAGAAGCGGAAAATGCATTGGTAAAAGCTGAAATTACGGTAAATAAAAATATGGTTCCTTTTGACGATAAATCACCTTTTGTGACATCTGGAATTCGTGTGGGAACGCCAGCAATTACAACTAGAGGATTGTTGGAAGAAGATATGGAAACTGTTGTGGAAATGATTGATCGAGTAATTATGAATCATACAAACGAAGAAATCATCGAAGAAGTGGCAAATGAAGTAAATGATTTTATGGGTGAAAGAGCCATTTTTGTGTATTAAAAAATTGTTAATAACAATCTTAATAACAACCTTTAGAAGTGATTTACTTCTGAAGGTTTTTTTTTAAATTTATACATTAAAAGTAAGTTTTTATTTACTATTGTAAAATCAACAAATGAACAAACATACTTTACTGTTTTTAATTGTTTTTCAATTGACTGTTTTTTTTGGGTTCGCTCAGGAAAATACTTCCAAACATACCGTTATTAAAGGCGAAACAGTATCTTCCATTGCCAGAAAATATAAAGTTACACCAAACGATTTATATCAACTGAATCCGGATATTTTTGATGGAATCAAAGAAGGTCAGGTGATTAGTATTCCAAAATTAGTTATAATTTCTCAATCAAATAATGTTAAATCGGAGAATAATTCTAACAAATCGGTTGATGAAATTATTCATCACAATGTTCAATTTGGAGAAACTAAGTTCGGACTTTCAAAACGATATGGCGTTTCTATAAAAGAATTAGAAAGGCAAAATCCGCATATTGTCAACATGCTTCAAGCTGGTCATCAATTGGAAATTAGAGGAGGATTTGATACTAATCCAACAAAATCACAAAACACAAAATCAAGTTTTTCAACATCAAATTTTATAACGTATGAAGTTCTTCCGGGAGAAACTTTGTATGGAATTTCCAGACGATACGGACTTACGGTTGATGATTTGATGGATGCAAATAATTTGGTTGGAATTTTAAGAAGTGGTCAGATTTTACAAATTCCGGTTAAATCTAATTTAAAAGAAAATGATGAAAACGGTCAATTTCACTTAGTTCAAGAAGGAGAAACAAAATATGGGTTGTCTAAGCGATACGGTGTTACAATTGATGAATTAGAGCAAAAAAACCCACAAATTGTTCGAATGCTTCAAACCGGACAACGAATTGTTATACCGGGAAGAATTTCTTCAAATGTGGTTCAAAAACAAGAAACAAAACAGGAATCAAAAGTTGTTGAATCTCCAAAAGTGGAACCTGAAATAGTTGGAACTCCAACCCAAATAGAGAAAGTTGAAGAAGTAGTAGTGATTTCAGAACCTCAAAAAGAAGAAAAACCGGAAACAAAAGTAGCTGAAAAAGAATTGGTTAACTCAGAAATAGCAAGTGATAATTGGATAGATTATGAAATTCAACCAAAAGAAACATTGTTTGGTTTATCAAGAATGGCCGGAGTTTCTCAAGATAAATTGATTGAAGTGAATCCGATTCTGAATGAAGGTGTAAAATCAGGAATAATTATAAAAATGCCATCTGATAAAGTTTCAGAATATAAAAAACCTGAAGCAACCATTACCAAAACAAAAACTAGTTCAGTAATACAAAATAAAACTGAAGCACTTGGTCTTTTGAAAACAATAAATAAAATTGAAAAAAAAGAAATTGCATTTTTGACATCCTTTTCCAATGAAAAATATTTAAGTTTTATTCAAAACCCAATAGCGGAACCAAGCAAAGAAATTGAATTTTTTGCAGGAGCGAATTTTGCCATTGACTCACTCAAAAAAATTGGAGTGATGGTTGAAATGAAAAACACTCAAATTGAAATCAGCAAAGACGCCAAAGCAGATGTTTCATCTCTCAAAAAAAACAATGTAGATAAATCAAAGGCAGTTTTCTATTATTCTGATGGAATCAACACAGAAAAAATAGGAGATTTTGCTGCAAAAAACAGTATTCCTTTTATTGTAAACACTTTTGAAGAAAGTGCTCAAAAATCCGCTACAACTTTTGTGAGTATTCCATCCAAAAATGATTTGGCACTGATGGTTTTAAAATATATTTCTGATAAAAACGGAAATTTAATTGTTGTAAGTGATGCCGTTAGTGCTTTAAATGAAGATTTTATTTTGCAAAATTTTCCAAAAGCAAGGTTTGTTAAAATTTCTGAGAAAGATGTGTTAGAAGATGATGCGTTAACTAATGAACTTATTTTAAATAGAAAAAATTATGTTCTTCTAAACACTGATAAAAATGGATTAATTTTAAATGCTACTACTGTTTTATTAAAGCATTCCAAAGAATATACAATTCAATTAGCCTTATTAGAACCCAAAGAATCGATTCAAAAAGAAGGTTTTTCTGAAATGCGATTTAAAGCTTTAAACACCATTTATCCGTCTTATTCTAATCGAAATAACATTAATGAGGTGAATAAGTTTAAAGCGGATTTTAAACAAAAATACAATTTTGAGGCTTCCCAAGAAGTCATAAAAGGTTTTGATGTCACTTTTGATACTTTGATTAGATTGTTTCAAGACAAGAGTTTTGAAGCATTGGCCAAAGATGAAATTACAGAACAGTTAAATCATAGATTTCAATATTTTAAAGATTCAAATGGAGGATATTCTAACAAGGGTGGATATATTCTTCAATTTGATACAGATTCAAACATAAAAATTGCGAATTAAAGACTATAAACTCAATCATGTATGGGTTATTTTTACAAAATAATTATTCCTTTTACCGCTAAAAATTTAGTTAGTATTGAATTATTACTGATTATTTTATTGCTTTCAGGAAGTGCAGTATTTGCACAATGTCCTACCGTTACAAATTTAAATCAATCTTTTTGTGATATTCAGTCGCCAACTATTGCCAGTTTACAGGCAATCAATAATGGAGGAGGAATCGCTTGGTATGCTACAGATACATCAACTACACCATTAACATCGGGAACTGGGCTAATAAACGGCGAAGATTATTTTGCAGATAATAGTTCAGGTAATTGTGGAAGCAGAATTAGAGTTGTAGTTACAATTTATTCTGCACCCACCGGACAGAATTTTCAAGGACCTTGTGTTGATTCCCCAGAACAAGCAACAATTGCAAGTTTAATTGCTATAGGAAACAATGTGCAATGGTATAATGTTCCAAGTGGTGGATCTCCTTTGCCTCAAAGTACAGTCTTAATTCCAAATACAATTTATTATGCAAGTCAAACAAATCCGGACACAGGGTGTCAAACATCTAGACTTTCTGTTTTTGTTAGTATAGGCGTTGTTCCTGTTCCAACTGGAGCTGCTGTCCAGACTTTTTGTCAAGACCCTTTAAATCCTCCTACGGTTGCCGATTTGGATGCAAGTGGAGATAATAATTGGTATTTAACAAGTTCGTCTGCATTGCCACTAGAATTGGATACGCCATTAATAGATGGTCAAACTTATTATGCAACAACGGTTGATCCACCTTGCGAAAGTGATGAACGATTGGAAGTTTTAGTTTCTATTCAATTGCCAAATGATGCCGGTTCAGATGGAATTGTTTCTTTTTGTGAAGATGATTTATCTACTTCTTTACCAATTAATTTATTTGATAGTTTAGGAGGAAGTCCTTTTAATACGGGTATTTGGAGTGGTCCGATAGTAACATCAAATGGAAATTTAGGTACGTTAGATTTGTCGCAGTTATCATTATCGGGTAGTCCTTATGTTTTTACTTATAGTGTAAATTCTTCAACAGAATGTCCGCCAACTTCATCTACAGTAACAGTAATTATCAATGAAATTCCTAATGCGGGAACCGATGGAGCAACAATCGTTTGTGAAAACGACCCAAGTTTTGATTTATTCACCCTTTTAGGCAACGACCCTGAAGTAGGCGGAAGCTGGTCACCGGCATTGGCGAGTGGCACGGGTGTTTTCGACCCCGCCCAAGATACCGCAGGAGTTTACACGTATACGATTATCGGCACACCACCCTGTGACAATAGTTCGGCTACTATCACAGTAACGGTTAATCCAATTCCAAATCCGGGCACAGCAGGTTCAGCACCTTTTTGTGAAAACGGAGCACCGGAAGATTTATTCAATTATTTAGGAGGAACTCCTGATGCAGGGGGAACTTGGTCACCGGCACTTACAAGTGGCACAGGTGTTTTCGACCCGGCCCAGGACACAGCAGGCGTTTATACTTACACCGTAAATGGGATATTCCCATGTGATCCGCAAAGCACCACGGTAACGGTGACAATCAATCCCATACCCAACGCAGGAACAAGTGATGCGATTGTTTTATGTGAAACTGATGCGGCAATCGATTTATTCACTTTACTTGGAAACAACCCAGAAGTAGGTGGAAGCTGGTCACCGGCATTGGCGAGTGGGACAGGCGTTTTCGACCCATCGCAAGATACAGCAGGTGTTTACACCTATACGATTATCGGCACACCACCGTGTGACAATAGTTCAGCTACTATCACAGTAACGGTTAATCCAATCCCAAATCCGGGTACAGCAGGTTCAGCACCATTTTGTGAAAACGGAGCACCGGAAGATTTATTCAATTATTTAGGAGGAACTCCTGATGCAGGGGGAACTTGGTCACCGGTACTTGCGAGTGGTACAGGTGTTTTCGACCCATCCCAAGATACAGCAGGCGTTTATACTTATACCGTAAATGATTTAGGACCATGTGATCCGCAAAGCACCACGGTTACGGTAACAATCAATCCCATACCCAACGCAGGAACAAGTAATGCGATTGTTTTATGTGAAACTGATGCGGCAATCGATTTATTCACTTTACTAGGAAACAACCCTGAAGTAGGCGGAAGCTGGTCACCGGCATTGGCGAGTGGCACGGGTGTTTTCGACCCATGCGCAAGATACAGCAGGCGTTTACACCTATACGATTATCGGCACACCACCGTGTGACAATAGTTCAGCTACAATTACAGTAACGGTTAATCCAATTCCAAATCCGGGCACAGCTGGTTCAGCACCTTTTTGTGAAAACGGAGTACCGGAAGATTTATTCAATTATTTAGGAGGAACTCCAGATGCGGGTGGAACTTGGTCACCACCGTTAGCAAGTGGCACAGGTGTTTTCGATCCAGCCCAAGATACAGCAGGCGTTTATACGTACACCGTTGGCGGAGATGATGAGTGCAATCCACAAAGCACGACTGTCACGGTAACCATCAATTCTATTCCTAACGCAGGCACTAATGGAGAAACAACGGTTTGTATTACCGATGCAAGTTTTGATTTATTCACGCTTTTAGGAAATAATCCAGAATTAGGCGGAAGCTGGTTACCAACGTTAGCAAGTGGTACTGGAATTTTCAATCCGGCGGTTGATCCTGCAGGAATCTACACCTATACTATTATTGGATCACTGCCTTGTGGGGATAGTTCAGCTACTATAACTGTTACAATAGAATCAACTGCAAATGCAGGAACTTTTACCGGTATTCAAAGTGTTTGTGCTTCAGAAGATACATTTGATTTGAATACATTATTAGATGGAACACAACAAACAGGTGGAACTTGGACAGATAATCAAGGCGACACAGTTTCAAATGTGATAACAATAACTGATTTATCACCTGCAACGTATAATTATACTTACACAGTAACAACCGATTGTAATACCGATTCAGCACTTGTTCAACTAACTATTATTCAAGGAACGGAAATTCTTCCGGAAGACGTGATTGTTCTTTCACCTATTTGTCAAGGAGAAAATTCAACTGTTACTATTTTCAATCTAGCGGATGGAAATTATTCATTGAATTATTCGCTCACAGGAAGTAATACATTAGACAACCAAATAGTTTTATTTACCGTAGTAGATAACGAAGTGAGTTTTGATATAGATGCCACACAATTATCAAATCCAGGAACAACAACTTTAGTTTTTAATTCAATTCTAAATACCGGTACAAATTGTGAAACGGTGTTGATCGGATTATCTTTTGAGATTGAGATTTTACCACTATTAGCTTTAGCTAATAATAATTTGACTGTTCCAAATGTTTGTTTGGGAACACCGATTATTGTTCAAATTTCAGGTGCAACTAATCTTACAAATGGAACATATCAATTTGTTTATTCTATTCCGAATGCAAATCCAATAACAGGAAATTCAGGAGATGTTGTTATTACTGATGGAGCGGGTCAATTTACAATTCCGGGTTCAGTATTTCCAACGGCTGGAAATTATACGTTGACTTTTAATTCGATAACAAGTGAAACTTTACCTTGTAATAATTTGAATCCGGCTGTTTCTGTTTCATTTGAAATTTTACCGGCTGCTACCATAACTGAAGCATTGGTTTCACTTTCTGCGATTTGTGCAAATTCAGACGGAACCGTTTCTATAACAAATGCCACAAACTTATCAAATGGAACATACCAAGTAACCTATCAAATTACAGGAGCAATTACGCATAACGATACAATTTCTGTTGAGATTTTGGACGGAGTAGGCAGTTTTATTATTCCTTCTAACGTTTTAGTCAGTGCTGGTGAAATTACACTTTCCATCAATCAAATAAATTCAAATATAGGAAATGCTTGTGGCACACCTGGTCATACTTTTAATTCAGTAACATTAACTATAGAAAATGTTGAAACTCCTGAACTTATTGAAGGTGGAAATTCATTTTGTGAAGATGTAAATGCTACCATTGCCAATTTAAGCAACAACATCGATAGTGACCAAACCATTATTTGGTATGATGCTCCTTTGAATGGAAATGCCTATTCTGATTCAACTGTTTTGGTTGATGGGCAAGTTTATTATGCTTCCATTCAATCTTCAAGCGGTTGCGGAAGCACTCTTCGATTAGCGGTAACAGTATCCATTAGAGATTGTACAGACATAATTATTCCTGATGGTTTTTCACCAAATGATGATGGAATTAATGACTTTTTTGTGATTAAAAACATCAGAATATTATATCCGAATTTTGATTTAGAAATATTCAATCGTTACGGAAACATTCTCTATAAAGGAAATGCAGCTTCTCAAGATTGGGATGGAACATCCGATAAAGGAATTCAAATTGGAGGAAATAAACTTCCGGCAGGCGTCTATTTCTTTATCATCAATTTTAATGACGGAAATAGAGAACCATTGCAAGGAAGGGTTTATTTAAGCAGATAATTACAACATTGGTTATGAAAAAACTTTTGAAATATAAAATTCAATTATTGCTATTGCTCTTCTCGTTTGTGGCAGAAGCTCAACAAGATCCGCAATACACGCAATATATGTATAATATGAGTGTGCTCAATCCTGCCTATGCAACTGACAATCCGGATGTCATTAATTTTGGAGCACTTTATCGTGCACAGTGGGTTGGATCGGTGGGCGGACCAACAACAGGTTCGTTTTTTGCTCATTCACCTATTGCTAAAAAGATTGAAATGGGACTTTCTGTTATCCACGATCAAATTGGCGATGTGGTGAATGAAACCAATGTTTTTGTTGATTTTGCGTATGTTTTAAAATTGAATGAAAAAAATAAACTTTCTTTTGGAATTAAAGGAGGAGCCACTTTTTTTAATACGAGTTTTGACGGATTTGTATATTCTGATGAATTACCTGATCCGGCTTTTGCCAATAATTTAAGTAGAGTTTTTCCGAATGTTGGAGTAGGGGCTTTTTATTTTGGTGAAAATTATTATTTGGGTTTATCGAGTCCCAATTTATTAAGAACTAAACATTTAGAAAGAGAAGATGGTATTATAGCAACCGGTGTGGAAGAAATACACTATTTTTTTACAGGAGGTTATGTATTTAATTTGAATGATAATTTGAAATTCAAACCCGCTTTTATGACCAAAGCAGCAACCGGAGCACCAATATCTTTTGATATCACAACCAATTTTTTGATCAATAATGTGTTTGAAATTGGTGCCGGATATAGATGGGATGATTCAGTGAGCGGATTAGTGAATTTTAAAATTTCTCCGTCACTCAGAATTGGCTATGCCTATGATTACACACTTTCTAACTTGGGAAGATTTAATTCAGGAAGTCATGAAATTATGATATTGTTTGATTTGAACAAAAAAGGAAGTAGCAATGGTTATGATAAATCCCCACGTTTTTTCTAAAGAAATTAAAATGAGAAACAGCAGATACATAATTTTCTTTTTGCTAATAAGCCAGATTTTATTGGCTCAAAAACCATCGCTCAAAAAAGCAAACGAACTTTTTGCGAATAAAGCCTATGTGGAAGCAGCAAAAATGTATGAAAAGTTTAAGGAAAAGCAAGACCAAAATGTTTTACAAAATTTAGGAGACTCTTATTATTATAATGCTCAAATGAAGTTTGCCGCAGATAATTATGGCAATTTAGTTTTTAAATACAAAGACAGCGTAAAACCGGACTATTTATTTAGATATGCTCACGCATTAAAAGGAATTGAAGATTATGAGCGAGGCGATAAAATCATGAGTGATTATTTAAAATATCCTGTAGATACTAAAAAATTCAAAGAACATCTCAACAACATTGTACCTTATAATTACAAGGTCAACCAAATGACCAGAAGTACCAGCACTGGCGATTTCGGAATTTCATTTTTTGGAGAAAAAGTTGTTTTTGCGTCGTTAAGAAGTGAAGAAAGTCCGCTCTATAAATGGAATGAAAAACCGTATTTAGATTTATATGAAGCTACCGTTTCAAAAGATGGTATATTAGAAAATATCAAACCTTTCTCAGAGCAAATCAATACCAAAACGCACGAAAGTAATGCCGTTTTTACCAAAGATGGCAAAACAATGTATTTTAGTAGAACTAATGATAAGCAAGTTCAGGTTGGTGAAGAAAAATTTGCTTCGGTTAAACTTTTTAGAGCTGAATTAGTTGAAAATGAATGGACAAATGTGGAAGAATTGCCATTTTCCAGCGATCAGTTTTCCACACAACATCCGGCTTTGAGTGTGGATGAAAAGAAATTGTATTTTTCGAGTGATAGACCCGAATCGTTAGGTTCTTTTGATATTTTTTATGTTGATATTTTAGAAGATGGAGGATTTACAGAACCGCAAAATTTAGGTAATAATATCAACACCATTCATAGAGAGCAATTTCCTTTTGTGGCAGAAGATGGAACATTATATTTTGCTTCCGATGGCTTACAAGGTTTGGGTGGTTTGGATATTTTTATGGCACGAATTTATAATGATGAATATGGAAAGCCAATCAATTTAGGCGAAACCATCAATACCGGAATGGATGATTTTGCTTATGTTTTAAAAAGCGGAGAAAACTTAGGTTATTTTGCTTCCAATAGAAAAGGAACAGATAATCTTTATTCGTTTATTAGAGAAGAAAATGAACGACGATTTGTTGTAGAAGGTGATGTTCGAGATAAAATATCCAAAGAATTATTGCCTGGCACAACGGTTACGTTATATGATATGGATGATAAATTAATCGGTCAATTAGTGGTAGGTGCAGATGCAGATTATGTGTTTAATTCTGAGCCCAATACGAAGTATAAAATTGTAGCCGAAAGAGATTTTTACATATCAAAAGAAGAAACATTTGAAACCACCGATGATGGAAGAGTGCGTTTTACGATTGAATTAGAAATTGAATCGTATGATGATGCTGAAGAAATTATTGTGACCAAAGACGATGGATTAGTATATATTCAATTGGAAAACATTTATTTTGATTTGAATAAATGGGACATTAAAGAAGAAGCCGCCAGAACATTGGATGTTTTGGTTGCAATTATGAAAAAATATCCTCGTATGGAAATTGAATTAGGTGCTCACACCGATTCAAGAGCTTCAGATGCTTATAATTTACGCTTGTCGCACGATAGAGCAGGAGCAGCATTAGAATATTTAGTTTCAAACGGAATTAGTCGAAATCGTATGCGATCTAAAGGTTATGGTGAGCGTGTTCAGTTGATTAAATGTGGTGATAACTGTTCAGAAGTAGAACATTCTATTAACCGTCGATGCGAATTTATAATTTTGAAATAATTATTTGATTACCAAATCATATTTAGAGAGCAATCCTTTTAAACCTTCGGTTGAAAAGATTGCCCTTTTCATTTTATTTTTTTCGGGATCAATGACGAAATCATAACTTGAATAAAAGTCGGCTTTTTGAAGATTTGTATCAATAAAAACCGCTCTTCTCAAATTACAATTATCAAACAAAGCCTCCGTTAAATCACTATTCATAAAATCTACAGAAATCATACTACAATTAATAAATTGCATCTTTTTTAATTTCAAAGCATAAAATTGAGCATAATCCAACAAACAATTCGTAAAATTAAAATTATAAATCACTTGATCTGTCATCGCAAAATTCACCGATGTAAAATCGCATCCAACAAACTGAACATCTCTTAAGGATACATAATTGATTTTCGTTTCTCTGAAAATGCAATCATAAAACGTGCATTCAACAAACATCACTCCGGCGAAATCACAAGCCGTAAAATCGCAGTTTCTAAAAATACATTGCTCAAATTCATTATAACGAATAGATGAATTTTCATAAACAACGTCCTTAATTTCTTTATCGTAACTATAATCTGATTTCATTTTTGCTATTTTTTCGTGACATCGACTGGATTAACATTGTTGATCCAGAATGAACTCCTTGTTGGAAATGAAAAGTTTTTTCAATCAGAGATTTAAAAACTTTTTTGTTAGTAATTTTGAATTTTATGAGCAAGCTCAACATTCAAAATTACTAACAAAAAAGCCCTAAGCTTTCGCTTGGGCTTTTCATTCTTAAGTGACCTCGACTGGATTCAAACCAGTAACCTTCTGAGCCGTAATCAGATGCGCTATTCAGTTGCGCCACGAGGCCTTAATGCGGGTGCAAATATAGTTATTTTTATGTAACTTGCAAACCAAATTTAGTTTAAAAACCACTTTTTTATGGCTCTTGAAAAATATATTCGTGACATTGCTGACTTTCCTAAAAAAGGTATTGTTTTTAAGGACATTACGCCGTTACTTAATAGTTCAGAAGCAACGTCAGAATGCTTGAAACTGCTCTTAGAAAGTTTAAATAATCAGAAAATTGATAAAGTTGTGGGTGTAGAAAGTCGCGGTTTCTTCTTTGCAACGTTGTTAGCTCAAGAATTAAAAGCGGGATTTATTCCGGTGCGAAAACCGAAAAAACTTCCTTTTGAAACCATTTCAGCTTCCTACGAATTGGAATATGGTTCAGATTCGTTGGAAATTCACATCGATGCAATTCAAAAAGGAGATAAAGTTTTAATTCACGATGATGTGTTAGCCACCGGAGGAACAGCAAAAGCAGTTTGTGAATTAGTAGAAAAATTAGGAGGAGAAATTATTCAAGTGAATTTTTTAATGGAATTATCCTTCTTAAACGGAAGAGAAAAAATAAAAGAATATCCTGTTTTTGCGGCGATAACGTATTAATTATTTTTATCCAAAGCTCGTGTTGTCACAAAATATCGCCAACCGATAATCGCCATTTGCCATTTTTTGGCTTTGGCTAAATCTAATTGCTTTTTGCTAAAGCTTGGAAGCAATAATTTATTGAGTTTGGCTAATAATGAATACATACTCTTTTTTTACAAAAATAATAAAAAACGGCTACCAATTATGATAGCCGTTTTTGTTTTCAGAATTATTGTTTTTTCCGGCTGGTCTTTTCCAATTCTTCTCTTGCTTTTTCTAGTTCTTCTCGAGCTTTTTCCAACTCTTTTTTAGCTAACTCAATTTCTTTTTTAGAGTTTTCTAGGTCTAATTTAGACCATTCTATATTTTCTCTCGATTTCATAATTTGAACTCTCGATTTTTCTATTTCAGGTCTAATTCTTGCCATTTCAGCTTTTGCTTTTTCAATTGCTTCACCTCTGAGTTTCTTTAAGTTTTCTTTAGATATAACAACATCGTCATCTTTTGTTTCCCAATTAAAAGTGTAACTAAAGTTCTCTTCATTTTCAATTTCGGCTATAATTTCATCTGTATCTACAATTACTTCGCCATTTACGATAACTTCGGTTTTATTCTTCCCGTCTTTATCCTTTCTAATTATCACCGTTTTTTCAGATTTGTGTGGATAGGATGGAGCAGAAGGAACGTCAAGAAAATCAACTCCGTCTGGAAATTCAGGTGCTTCGGGTACTTCCGGCATTTCGAAACTGAAATCGTAATCATTGGCATCGCCACTTATCACAATAGTTTTTTCACCATTTGTAAATATTTTTCTTCTTTCCGGTTTTCCGTATCCTACAGAAACAATACCATCTTTATCTTTGGAAGCAAAAACAGTAAACGATTTTATAGGCTCATTTCCTGAGAATTGATATGTTTCCGATTTACCTTTTCCTGTTCCTGCTTTTAAGTCAACTTTAATTGATGTAATTTCTCCTTTTGTATTTCGTTTTACCTTTGAAAATTTTAAGTCAGCATCAAATTCCCTTTTGAAAATTTCTTTTTCTTTTTTCATTTCAGCATCAGTCGTATTTTTATTAATATCCATTCGAATAATAATTTCGTCCAATGATTTGTTGATACTAGTTGTTGTAAATCTTTCTTGGGCAATGACATTCGTCTGAAATATAATAACAAAACAAATTAGAATAGGAATTACTAGGAGATACTTGAGTGAATTTTGCTTTTTTGATTGATTTGTGTTTAACATAACGATTCGTTTTTTGATTAATGATTGATTAAAATGATTAGTAATAGAAAGGTAGTTTTGATTAGTCACCACCCGTAATAATGCTTTTTGATAATTAGTTTTATTTTCGCAATATTGAATTGCCTTTTGATCTGCAATGTATTCTAAATTTTGAACAATGGCTTTTTTATACCAACACATAAATGGATTGAACCAAAATAGCACACAGAACAAATTGGCTACTAAAATGTCGGCTGAATGTTTCTCTCGGCTGTGAACTTTTTCGTGTAATAAGATACTTTCTAACTCCTCATCAGTATATAAATCCGGATTAACGGCGATGTAATTAAAAAAGGAGAAAGGAGCCAAATTTTCAGTTAAATTGACTAAGGAATAAGTTTCTCTTTTAAATTTTTCTTTTTGGGATAAAAGTCGCATCACCGATGCAAGGTTAATAACAACTTTTATAAATAAAAAGATAGTAATTACTATATAAAGACATGTGATAACAAGAGACCAATCAAAAGGAGAAGATTCTTGCACAGATATAGGATGAGATGTATCATATTCTAAATAATTTTGAGGTTGAGGATCAACATAAATGATTTTTGTAAACGTGTATAAAGGCAACAATACCGAGGTCAATAAACCTAGAATCAAATACCATCTGTTGGCATTAAAAAATGTCTCTTTTTGCAGCAAAAAATAGTAGGCCATAAAAAAGACTGTCAATAACCCACTTGCTTTGGCAACATATAGAAAAAAGTTTTCCATACTATTTCTTTTTTTCAATAATAGCTAAAATCTCTCTAAGTTCTTCGGCAGAAATTTTTTCTTCTTCCGCAAAAAAAGAAACCATACTCTTATATGAGTTATTAAAATAATTCTCAATTGCAGTATTCATAAATGTTTTGCGGTACTTTTCCATACTAATTATAGGGAAGTACTGATGCGTGTTTCCATACGCTTGATGAGAAACATATCCTTTCTCCTCTAAATTCCTAATAATAGTCGATAGGGTGTTATAATGCGGTTGATCTTCCTTAATTTCAGCCATCACATCTTTTACGAATGCTTTTTCTAGCTTCCATAAAATGTGCATAATTTCTTCTTCTTTATTCGTGAGCTTTTGCATAGTTGTAAAGTTTAAAACAAACCTACAACTATTTTTTTAGTTACACAACTATAAAATTAGTTATTTAACTAATAATTAAGTTTTGTTTTTTATTTCATAATTTTATTTTAAATTTGTATCTGATAATCAAACAATTATGAGATTTTGTGTAATTACTATATTGATTATTCTTGTGTCTTGTTCCCATCAAACTAGTGAACCGGAAAATCCTGCATACACTTATTTAAAGAATAAAAATTTTGTGATTACAAATTTTACTATTGATTTAATTGATGAAACAGAACTGTTTTCAGACTATGTCTTTGCTTTTAAAAGTAATAACACAGTTGATGTAATTGGAAGTGATAATAGTGTATCCGGCAGTTGGAGTGTTTTTTACATAACATTGGAAGGACAGTTTTTAAGCTATAATAATTTCAAAATGCACTTGAACAATTCTGATGCACAACTTCAAAAACTAAATGATGAATTTATAATTTCACTTAGTTCACCAAATGAAATGGCTATGTATTCAACTAGTAAAAATTTGAGATTTACAGCGATAGATTAATTTTCCTGCCTAACCATTTTCATCACCCAAAATGAACATGCAACGGCTACCAATCCTAATGTTCCCATTACAACCCAATTGGTCAAGTAACCAAAATGATCAAAAATATTCATACCTGTTTTCGAACTCATAATGTGAGCTAAGCTAAAACTCATAGAATAAAAAGCCATATAGCGTCCCTCTTGTCCACGTGGAGCACGACCTAAGGCAAATGAATTGGAAAATGGAAATGCAAAAATTTCTCCAAAAGTCAAAAATAAAATATTGATGACTAAAATACCGGCCCAAACATTTAATAACAAAACATAAAACCCTAAAGCCATAAACAACGATCCAACTAAAACAAGTTTTACTTTATTCACTTGCTTGCGATCAAAGTAATTCACAATGGGCATTTCCAACAAAAAGACCAAAAAACCATTAAGGGTTAAGAGTAACCCGGTTTCAAATTCCGTCAAGCCATAAGCCTTTTGATGATAGAGTGGAAGCGTAGTAAATAGTTGAAAGAAAATCATTCCCGTGATAAAAATCACTAATAAAAATACCCAAAACGGACGATCGCTGTAAACCGATTTCACCGCAACATTTTCAGAAACTGCATTTTCTTCAATTAGTTTTTTCTTTTCTTTTACCAACAACCAGAAAATAGAAATCGCAATAATACAAGAAGCACCATCAACCCAAAACAAACCGTGATAACCAATATTCATGATAATCAATCCACCCATAGCCGGACCGGCCGCAAAACCTAAGTTAACTGCCAATCTAACCAAAGTCAGAGCTCGCGTACGGTTTTCAGGCTTGGCATAAGTACTGAGTGAAACAAACATTGCCGGACGAAACATATCGGCAATAGTCATAATCACAAACATTGCAATACACAGTCCATAAAAAGAGGTCACATATTGAAGACCAAAAAACAACAAGCCACTTACAAATAAGCTGAAAATCATTACTTTGTAAAAACCAATACTATCCGTGAGTTTTCCGCCCAAATAAGATCCTAACATCGAACCCAAACCAAAAAATACCATAATTGTTCCCACATCCGAATAACTAAAACTCAAATCTTCATTCAAATATTTAGTCAAAAAAGGCAACACCATCGTACCCGCTCTGTTGATAAAAGTAATCAACGTCAGAATCCAAATTTCCCTCCTAAAACCTCGAAAAGAATTGATATAACGATTAAAAGCAGTTTTGAGCATCGGTAAAAATTGAGTAGTGCAAAGGTACAAAGTTGCGTGTGTTTAAAAAGCTATCATAACAACAAAAAATGTGTATGATTTTTTCAGAAGCTATTCCGGCTATCCGTTACAAGCTTTTTTGTCTTGTTGTTTTTTTCTAAGGCAAAAAAAAGCGACCAAAGGAAGCTCTTTTTTTGCCAAGAAAAAATACAACAATCCTTCAAAAGGCTTTTCACTTCTATCCGGGCTATGGTATTGTGCTTCAAAAGAAAAATTAATTCAATGATGCCATTTCAATTAAAAAGATGTAGCCTTTTTATTTATATTTATACATTCAAAATCAAATTCTTGTTCACTATGAAAACACGTCAAGTTTTACCAATGATTTTCGTTATCAGTTTACTAATAGCTTGTAATTCCACAGAAACAAAAAAAACAACTGAAGTTTCATCAAAAGACAATCAATATATTCCAAAAGAATATGTGCAGGTACAACATCCGGAATGGTCAAAAAATGCGGCAATTTATCAATTAAATACCCGACAGTTTTCTGCCGAAGGAACATTTCGAGCCGCTCAAAAAGAATTACCCCGATTAAAAGAAATGGGCATAGATATTATTTGGCTTATGCCAATCAATCCGATTGGTGAAAAAAATCGAAAAGGAACTTTAGGTAGTCCGTATTCCGTTAAAGATTATTACGGGGTGAATCCAGAATTTGGAACATTAGACGATTTAAAAGCTTTTGTAAAAGAAGCCCATCAACTCGGATTGTATGTTATTTTAGATTGGGTGGCCAACCATACCGCTTGGGATAATAATTTAGTAACTGAGCATCCTGAATGGTACAAAAGAGATTATAAAGGCAATTTCAGACCAACGCCTTGGTGGGATTGGGATGATATTATTGATTTGGATTACAGTAAACCTGAATTGCGTAAATACATGACCGAAGCTATGAAATATTGGGTAAAAGAAGCCGATATTGATGGCTATCGATGTGATGTTGCAGGATTTGTTCCAATTGATTTTTGGGATAATCTAAGAGTAGAATTAGATGCAATTAAACCGGTTTTTATGTTGGCCGAATGGGAATCTCGTGATATGCATGCTAATGCTTTTGATATGACTTATGCATGGAGTTGGAACGAAAAACTTCACAAAATTTGTAAAGGTCAAGCCAATGTAAATGAGCTTTATATTTATTATTCTTGGAATGAAAGTTTCTTTCCTAATAACAGCATACGAATGACTTTTGTGAGCAATCACGATAAAAATGCTTGGGAAGGAACCATGTGGGAACAATTTGGTGATGGACTTGAAGCAGCAATAGTTCTCTCAGTTGTTGGTGACGGAATGCCTTTGATTTATAACGGTCAAGAAGCCGGAGAACCCAAGCGTTTAGCCTTTTTTGAAAAAGATCCTATCATTTGGAAACAACACCCAATCGGTGATTTATATAAAAAATTATTCACCTTAATGAAACAAAATACTGCGTTGTGGCATGCTCAATGGGGTGCTCTTATGATAAAAGTGCCAAACACAAATGAAACAGAAGTATTTAGTTTTGTTAGACAAAATGAAAAAGATAAAGTTTTTTGTGTTTTTAATTTTTCTACAAAAACACAAAATGTGACTTTTAAAGATGATTTATACCATGGTACGTATCGGGATTTTACAACGCAAGAAATGATAACATTCAAGGAAGATACTACTTTTTCAATGGCTCCTTGGTCGTATAAAGTTTTTGTGAAAGAGTAATTAACAATCAGACTACAAAAAAATGAAAAAAATATTATTTCTATTGCTGCTTACACAAGTTGCTTTTTCTCAACAAAAATTTGAACGCGATTCTGTCATTCAATTTCAAAAAAATATGAATGAACATTACGCTGATTCAGCCAAAAGTCCGCTCAAGAAAAAAGATTTAGCTGTTTTTAAGGAACTGGAATTTTTTCCAATTAGCGAAAACTATTTTGTGAATGCCAAATTCATCCGCACCAAAAAGGAAAAACCGTTTGAAATGAAAACGACAACATCCCGAAAACCAATTTACGTAAAATATGGCGAACTCCATTTCGAAATCGACGGAATTCAGTGTCAATTAAACGTCTATCAAAATGTTGAATTTTCAAAAAAACCGGGTTACAAAAACAGTTTATTTCTTCCATTTACCGATTACACTTCGGGGTTAGAAAGTTATGGTGGTGGCCGCTACATCGACCTCGAAATCCAAAAAGGAAAAAATTGGACAATTGATTTCAACCAAGCCTACAATCCGTATTGTGCCTACAACGAAGTCTATTCCTGCCCAATCGTTCCACAAGAAAATGATTTGAAAGTGGAAATAAAAGCAGGGGTAAAGGCGTTTAAGAAGTAATAAACAAATTTCAAATTGAATAAAGTCATCTACATTCTGTTTAGTTTTCTGAGTTTAACAGTTAGTGCTCAATCCTTTAATCCTAAAGCAATTATTCTTTCTGAAGACATAAATGAAACAGAATTGTCTTTTTTGAAAGAAGAATTAAAAAATGCACAAATTGTTTTAGTAGGCGAAGATTCACATTTTCACGGTAATGTTTTTGAATTAAAAACAAAGGTTGTCAACTATTTATTCCAAGAAATGGGATTTAAAACGATTGCTTTTGAATCGGGAATTTATGATGTTTGGAGAGCACAATCAGCTATAAATGAAGGAAAAGATGTTCAAGAAGCCTTCACAAAATCATTGTTTAGTATTTGGTCAAAACGAAACGAATTTCAAAGTTTCATTCAATTTTATAGTCAAAATAAAGCAGATTTAAAAGTTTTTGGTTTCGATAATCAAATTTCCGGAAAATACGGTGAAGAAGATTTAGTTGCTGATTTGTATACCTATTGTAAAAAAAACAACTTCAAATTTAAACTCAAGCAAGATGATTTTTCTCTTTTGATTGAATCGATGAACGTATCAGGATTTTTTGACGAAGAAGATATTAGTTATGCTTTATATCAATCTTCTTTGAAAGAATTACTCAAATTAATTTCATCAAAACCTGAAAGTGAAGAAAATTTTTATTGGTTTCAAGTTATTACAGGATTATTGGCTTTGGGAGAAGAACGATTTTCAAGTTTGGATGATTTACACTCTTTTTACGTTGATTCAAAAGACAATATTCGCGATAAACAAATGGCTGATAATGTATTGGCCTATCTAAAAAAACATCCCAACGAAAAAATTATTATTTGGGCGGCCAATAGTCATTTGATAAACGATATGTCTTCTGTCAAGAACCAAATTCTTCAAAAATTTGTTCCAATGGGAACGTATCTAAAAAAGGAGCTAAAAAACAAAGTTTACAGTCTAGCGACTATTACAACTTCCGATTCGATTTTTATTCAAAACAAATGGGAGAAAACACCTATTGAAAACAACTCATTTGAAGATTTTTTAAAAAGGAAAAACAATCACAATCTTTTCATTTCTTCCAGTCAACCCGAAATGAAAAAAGTTATTTCTAGCCGATTTTTTAGTCCGATTACTTTTGTAGAATCGCGTTTAGACTTGCTTCACGATGGTTACATTTACTTGAATAAAGTCAAACAATCAACTATTCTTTTGCCAAGCGAAGATTTCTTAAAAGCATTTCTTGACGAGGAAGAATCGGGTAAAATGACAAATTTTTCAAATGAAAATTTCACACATACACAGAAAGACACTTCAACAATTGCCTTAGCCGAAGTGATTGTTTATAACAAACGAACTCCGTATCAAATCATTCGAAAAACAATTGATAATTTGGAAAAAAATTATCCAACAACGCCTGTTTTTTCAACGATGTATTCAAATATCACAACAGATATTGACAATAAAACTTCTTTGGATATCGATTTTGTTTTAGATCAATATGAAAAAAGTTATTTTAATTATGAGCGAAGCGTGAAGAATTTAAAGCACGTAAGATGGAACTCTAAAAGTACTTATGAACCTCAAAACATTAGAGAATTTTATGGGTTAACCAATAATAATCCGATTAAAAATGCCGCTTTTTTGAACAAAAGAAAATTTGTTAAGTTTGATTTTATTTTGGAAGAAGTAAAAGAGTATAATAAATCTGAAGTTTACATCATTCGGTTTTCAACATCAAGAAATCATTCAACTTTTACCAAAAGAACATATCTTAGCAATTATTCCGGGCTTATTTACATTAATAAAGAAGATTATGCGGTTGTCAGAATTATTGAAAATTGGGAGATCACCGATTTTCCTGAACAACACAGAGAAGGATTAAATTTGATTGGAGAAATGTCAGAATATAATAGGAAAGATTACTTAAACGAATCAATTATTACTGATTTCAGAGAGAGTTACGACAAATATTTTATTTCAAGTTCATCAATTACTATTTTAGGTAAAATAATAAATTTGGAAGGGAGCTCACTTGATTTCAATACGACTATTAGATCTTTTTGGAATGATTTTAAAATGTCAAATCCTTCTAAAATAAATTTTAAAGACGAACAACATTTGTTTCAAACCATAAAATATGATGAGCAATTTTGGAGTAATTATGTTTTTCCAAATAGAAATAATGATTAAATTATATGGTAAGCTCCGTGAAATTAGTAATCCGTGAAAATCCGTGAAATCCGTGTCAAAATTATTCAACCTCCATACACACAACTTCACCAGCCAAGAAAACATCCTCGAACTGGTCAATCAATACCCATGGGAATTTGATGAAAAAATTCCATTGTATTCCATCGGAATTCATCCTTGGTACATTGACGAAAGCAGATTGTCATCTGATTTAAAGACAATTGACGAAAAACTTTCTCTTCAAAATTGCCTCGCTCTAGGCGAATGTGGATTAGACAAACGCATCGAAATTCCTATAGAAATTCAAAAAAAAGTGTTCAAAGCACAAATTTTATTAGCAGAAGAACATCAAAAACCATTAGTTTTGCACTGCGTTGTCGCTTTTCAGGAAATCATCCAAATCAAAAAAGAACAAAACGTTACAGTTCCAATGATTATTCACGGATTTTCTAAAAACGAACAAACCGCAAAGCAACTTTTGGATAACGGATTTTATCTTTCCTTCGGGAAATACTTATTGCGAAATCCCGAGTTAAAATCAGTGTTTCAATCCGTACCAAATGATCGTTTTTTTCTTGAAACCGACACGGTGGATGAATCGTTAGAAGAAGTTTATGCGTTAGCAGCAAACTATAAAAACATAGAAATTGAAGAAATAAAGTCCATCGTAAAAGCAAATTTTGAAAATGTTTTTAGAATGAAAATGGACGATAGACCGATTACCCATAACCTTTAACCTATTACCTAGCAATGGCTAAATGGCAAGAACGAGCAGAGCTCTTATTTAAAACAGAAGGATTAAACAATTTAAAAAACGCAAACGTACTCGTAGTTGGATTAGGCGGAGTAGGTTCATTTGCAGCCGAATTTCTCGCCCGTGCCGGCGTGGGTAACATGACGATTGTGGATGGTGATGTGGTGGATATTACCAACGTAAACCGTCAATTACCGGCCTTGCATTCTACTGTTGGAATGCCAAAAGTACACGTGGTTGGTGATCGTTTGATGGATATTAATCCGGAATTAAATCTTACTCGCTTAGAGGAGTTTTTAGAACCGGAACGAGCTTTTGAATTGGTTACTTCCGATTTTGATTATGTTTTAGATTGTATCGATAGCATCACTCCAAAATTAAATTTACTTATCGCCGCCAAACGCAAAAAAGTAAAAGTTATTAGTAATATGGGAGCAGGAGGAAAATATGAAGCTTCTAAAGTGAAAGCGCGAGACATTAGTAATACAGAATATTGTCCGCTAGCCAAAACAATTAGAAAGCGATTAAAGAAAGAAGGAATTTCAAAAGGAATTAAAGCTGTTTTTTCAACTGAAATGCCGGATGAAACAAGTTTAAAAATGACCGATGGCAAAAACTTTAAAAAATCATTCTACGGAACCAACAGTTGGATGCCCTGCCTTTTTGGGTTGTATGCAGCAGAAACTGTGGTGAAGTATTTGTTGAAGAAAAACTAATGAGGCAATTTGTCAATTAGTCAATGTGACAATTAATAGCATTCTTAAAATTTTAAAATTTTTTAAGATATGTGTTCCATACATTAAAAAATATTTAATTGCGTTTACTAAGCAAACAAAATCTCTTAAAATCCGCGTTTAGCTTCAGCTAATCAAAAAAATCCGCGTTCCTTTTTTAAATTTAAACTCAGCAATCCTAATGATACAAACCGTAATTTTCGATATGGATGGCGTAATCGTTGACACCGAACCGGTGCATCATTTTGCGTATGTTCAACATTTTAAACAATTAAACATTGACGTTTCACCTGAAATGTATGCTTCCTTTACAGGTAATTCCACCAAAAATATCTACGAACGTTTGAAAACGATTTATGATTTAAAGGAAGACGTTCAAACTTTAGTAGAAACTAAAAGAAATTTATTTAATGATGCATTTGATCAAAAGGAAGATTTGTATTTATTGGATGGAGTAGAAGATTTAATCAAAGAATTATATCAAAACGGAATGCAATTGATTTTGGCTTCATCTTCAGCCAATGTAACTATCCAACGTATTTTTAATCGATTTATGTTGGATAAATACTTCGCACACAAAGTTTCAGGTGAAGATTTTCCAAAATCGAAACCACATCCTGCTATTTTTCTGAAAGCAGCCGAATTAGCCCAAACAGCCGTTGAAAATTGCATTGTGATTGAAGATAGTACTAACGGAATTTTAGCAGCCAAATCCGCCGGAATATATTGTGTTGGCTACGATAGTTTTCACTCTAAACTACAAGATTATTCATCAGCCGATAAAGTCATCAGTCATTTTAATGAATTGAGTTTTGAGTCGATAAGAAACATCAAATAAATAAAAAATTCCCCTTTTTTGAAGGGGAATTTGATAAAATTTAGTCTTTAATTTCCAATTTTGCATCTTTGTCAGAAACATCAATTGTGGTTTTATTATCACCATCTTTAGTGTTGATTTTAACACCATCTTTTCCAATTTCTAACGAAGTTCCGTCTTGTTCAACTGGCTCAGCTGGAGCTGGAGCAGGAGTTTCAGAAGGTTGTTCAATGATGATTGTATCTGCAGGTTGTTCTTCTTTTTTACCACAAGAAATTAAAAATAAAGTTGTGAAAACAGAAGCAAGAATTACATTTTTGTTCATAATATTTAGTTTTTATTTTTGGTAAGGTAGTGAATTTAACTGACAGATACTATAAATTAACGTTTAGCATCTCTATCAGATAAAGTATGCTTATTAATTATTCGATTACTATCTTTTTTAACTTCACTATTCTTTCGCATCGACCAAAAGAATTCACTAGAAAATCTTCTTGCTTCCTCCAAATTAACAGTAGGAAAAGGATAATCTGCCCCAATTTCAAAATCATATAACATTTGTTCAATTGGAGTTAGCTTCCAAGGTTCATGAATAAATTCAATTGGAATAGAATTTAATTCAGGCACCCATTTTTTAATGAAAATCCCTTCCGGATCGTGTTCATACGAGTTTTTCACAGGATTATAAACTCGCAAAGTGTTGATTCCCGTGACTCCCGCCTGCATTTGAATTTGTGGATAATGAATACCCGGTTCAAAATCAAGAAATTGCTGTGCGAGGTGCGGACTACAATTTTGCCACGGTTGAAATAAATGATGTGTGTAGAACGAAACCACCAAAGCACGCATTCTAAAATTTAAATAACCGGTTGTGTTTAAGCATCGCATACAAGCATCTACGAGAGGAACCCCGGTTTTTCCTTCTGCCCAGGCTTGGTGAAATTCTGGAATTACGGTTTGATTGAGATTTCGATAACCTTTATTCACAGCGATGAATTCCATATGGCATTCCATTTCAAATTTCTGAATAAAATGAGCCTGCCATCGTAAACGCGAAGCAAAATTATCAATCTGACGAACGTTTTTTTTATGATCTCTAAATTTCAAAGCCAATTGACAAACTTGTCGAATAGAAATATTTCCCCATGCAATGTAGGGTGAAATTCGACTGCAACTGTGTCTTCCTAATTCCGGTTTGGAAATGTGTTTACTGTAATTAACCACTCTTTCTTCCAAAAATGATTTTAAATACCGCATTCCGGTTGTTGTTCCTCCTTTTTGAAAAGGTGTATCTTTTGGAGTTGCTAATGAAACAGATTTGAAAGTTGAACTTAGCTTTTTAAAGTTATCAATAGTAAGAAATGAATTTAATTTTGGCTTAAATGGAAACTGTGGTAAATCCATAAATTCAACCCAATCGTCTTTCCAAGTTTTTCGGTTGGATAAGCCTCGTTTTACGCCGTTCGTAATGTATTCGTTCCAAACAATTTTATTCCTCTTACAAAGAGTGGCAACCGCTTTATCACGATCAAAAGTGAGTTTAATTCCGGTTTCTTGATAGGAAAATAGGGTTGATATGGATTGAGTTTGATAGATTTTTTCAAACGCTTCAACTGCTTCGCTTTCAATAATTAAAATTTGTGTTTGATAGGGTTTCAATTGAGTTTGAAGTTCTTCCAATGACTGTTTAATAAAATCAAAATGACGTTTACTGTAGTGATGATCTTTGAACAGAGAAGGTTCAAAAATGTAGAGTAGAAGGGTAGGTTCATTCGATTCTAAAGCTCGAAAGAGAGCTTCGTTATCGAATAATCGCAAATCTCTTTTGAACCAAACCACATTCATTTTTACTTATTTTGTAATTATCCGACTGCTTCTTTGTACACTTTCAAACAACGTTCTCTCGCTTCTTTATGGTCAACTATGGGTTTCGGATAATCAAAACTTTCTACTTCCGGCACCCATTTTTTGATGTATTTTAAATCTTTATCAAACTTCTTAATTTGCTCAGTCGGATTAAAAATTCTGAAGTACGGAGCAGCATCCACACCCGAACCGGCTGCCCATTGCCAATTTCCAACATTACTCGCTTGTTCATAATCAAACAATTTTTGAGCAAAATAGGTTTCGCCCCAACGCCAATCAATTAATAAGTGTTTGCATAAAAAACTGGCAACGACCATTCGAACGCGGTTGTGCATATGACCGGTCGCGTTGAGTTCACGCATTCCGGCATCTACCATTGGGTAGCCGGTTTTACCTTCGCACCACTTTTTAAAGTCCTCTTCGTTGTTGTTCCATTCAATTCGATCGTATTTTTCTTTAAAACTTTTGCTGATGGTGTGTGGAAAGTGCCACAGAATTTGCATAAAAAATTCACGCCAAATAAGCTCGTTCCAAAAGGTTTCGTTTTTGTTTTCGATGGCTTTTGCAATCATTTTTCGGATAGAAACAGCTCCAAATCGAAGATAAGCTCCCAACATCGAAGTGCCATTTACAGCTGGAAAATTTCGAGTAGCTTCATAATTTGAAATTAATTTATCTGAAATATCAAATGATGAGACTTTAATTTTAGAAGACTCAAACCCGATATCCTTTAAACTCAAAAAAGGGTAGGAGTGATTTACAATTTTATCTAACTTTTGTTCAGAATCGTAATGAACTAACTGAATCATTTTGAACTTCTCTTTCCATTTTTTTGAGTACGGAGTATAAACCACATAAGGCAAACCATCGTCTTTTACCACTTCACTTTTTTCGAAGATTACTTGATCTTTACTGGTTTTAAACTCAATTTCATTCTCCTTAAATAACTGAAACATTTCTTTGTCTCTTTTGCGAGCATACGGTTCATAATCATGATTAGTGTAAACCGTTGAAATTTTATTTTCCGAAATTAATTTTTGAAAAATATCAATTGGTTTTCCATAAAATACAGCTAATGATTTACCTTTTTCTTCTAATTGCTTTTGAATTTTAGAAACTAATTCGTGAATAAAAGTCACCCGAGCATCATCTTTTGGTAATTGAGAAAGAATAAATTCATCAAAAATAAAAATGGGAAGTACTTCTTCCTTAATATTTAAAGCATGAAAAAGACCGATGTTATCATCTAAACGTAAATCTCTTCGGAACCAGAAAATAGTCATAAGTTGGGTAATGGGTTAATGGTAATGGGTAATAGGTCAAAGTTAACCATTTACAAGCAAAGTTGACATTCCACCATCAACATGGAAAATCTGTCCTGAAATCCAACTACTTTTATCACTCAAAAGAAAAGTAGCCATTTGAGCCAAATCAACGGCTGTGCCAAATCGCTTGAGTGGATGACGTTCTGCTGATTTTTCTCGTTTCACATCATTATTTAAAAATTTATCTGCAAGCGGTGTATCCGTTAAGGAAGGTGCAATCACGTTGACTCTAATTTTAGGAGTGTATTCTGCGGCAAGAGCTTTTGCAAACCCTTCAATGGCTCCTTTAGCGGCGGCAACACTGGTGTGAAAAGGCATTCCCATACTCGCAGCCACACTACTGAAAAGCACAATACTAGCTTGATTGGAAGCCGATAAGTTTGGTAAAATTGTCTGAATGACTTTTACCATACTAATAAAATTAATATGCATATCTGCTTCAAAAGTTTCCGGTTTGATGCCTTTGAACGGTCGTAAATTGATACTTCCAGGGCAATAAACTAATCCATCAATAACTTCGGGAAGTTTAGATGTATCTAATATATCTTTCGATGCATCAAATGAAATATGAACTACATTCAACTCATCACTATTTTCAAATGTTCTTGAAGCAATATAAACTTTACATTCAAATTGTAATTCTTTTGCGATGGCATATCCAATTCCATACGAACCACCTATTAATAAGATATTTTTCATTTTTTATCCTTTAAATTCTCCAAAAAGTTCAATTAATTTTTTCTGACGATAATCAAATATTTCCTTCAGTTTTGGTTTAACCAATATCGGATGAACCAATTGACCTAGAATTCCCACTGGAAGTTTATAGTCCACAATGTCTTCCATTTCAACTCCGCCCGGAATTTCTTTTAAAAAGTGTTTGTGATGCCACAATGAATAAGGACCAAATCGTTGTTCATCTACAAAATATTCCTTGTCGCGAACGTGCGTAATTTCGGTTACCCATTTTGTTGGAATGCCCAAAACCGGTGTCACAATATACTGTATAATTTGTCCGGGAAACATTGGTTTTTCTGCCCCACTCAAGATATTAAATCCCATATAAGTAGGAGTAATAGTTTTTAAATTCTTTGGACTTGACAAAAATTCCCAAGCTTCATCAATAGAAATGGGAAGATTTTGTTTGGTGTGTAATGTATATATTTTCATATAATTTTTTTGTAAAGATAATTATTGTTTATTATTTTGAACAAAAAGTTAAACAAAATATTTTCGATTTATACTTTCTTTAACAGTTTCTGCCAATTGGAAACTGTAAATTTGAAGAATTAACTAAACTTATTTAATTATGAAAAAAATAGTACTAGTAGCGGTATTTTTTGTTGCTTCTTTCACTTTATCAGCTCAAGTAAAAACTCCGGCAGCAAGTCCGAGAGCTAATTTTGAGCAAACAGTTGGATTAACCGATATTGAAATTGATTACAGCCGTCCGAGTGCAAAAGGCAGAGCAATTTTTGGTGACTTAGTTCCGTTCGGAAAAATTTGGAGAACAGGAGCCAACCAGAATTCAATGATTACTTTTAGTGATGATGTTACGGTTGACGGAAAAACGTTGAAAAAAGGTAAATATGCACTTTTTGTTACGCCAAAAGCTGATAACTGGGAAGTGATTTTCTACACAAACACAGAAAACTGGGGAACACCTGAAAAATTTGAAGAGTCTAAAGTGGCCGCTCGTGTAAATGTGAAACCGGAAACGTTGAATCGTCACGTAGAAACTTTCACTATTTCATTGAATAATGTGGATAACGATTTTGCTCATCTAGAGTTTGCTTGGGAAAAAACGGTTGCTGCAGTAAAAATTGAAGTACCGACCAAGAAAACAGCGATGGCAAATATTGAAAAAGTATTAGCCGGACCTGCTGCTAGTGATTATTTTGCCTCAGCACAATATTATTATCAATCAAATGGTGATATCAAAAAAGCTTTGGAATATGTGAACAAAGCAACTGAAATGACTGCGGAAAAAGGAACACCATTTTGGTATAACCGTTTAAAATCTCTTATTCAAGCGAAAGCCGGAGACAAAAAAGGTGCAATTGAAACAGCAAAAGTCTCTTTAGAAGCAGCTGAAAAAGAGGGTAATGCAGATTATGTTAAAATGAACAAAGACAGCATTGCTGAGTGGAGTAAAAAATAATCTTACTTTTTTATAAATTGAAAATCCTATCATTTCGTGTGATAGGATTTTTTTTATTTCTAATAGTTTAAAACGAAGTACGAACCGCTAAAATTAGATTTCTTCCTGCGGCAGTAATTCCGGAGGAATAAGGTCGATACCGTTGATCTGTAATATTTTCAATTCCCCCGGAAAAAGACCAGGTTTCATTGAGTTTATATACTGATTTGAGGTTTAATGTGTACCAACTCGGCACATACGGATTTCCATTGGCATCGGCAGCATATAAATATTCTTTTTCAACTTCTGAAGGAGCTAAATCTTCTGCATTAATTTTGGAATTATAAACCAGTAATAAATCAGTTGTCCATTTATTGGTTTTAAAACTCAAGCGAGTATCTCCAAAAAATGGAGCTGCGTGTCGTAAAGGAGCAGTATCACCATTGTCTAATTCTTCTTCCCCTTTGGTCCAATTTGCGTTAGTTCTCCAATTTAAATTGGCTAAAAGTTCGACATTTAATCCTGCTTGAATTCCATACACATTGGCTTTTGCAGCATTTTGAATGGCTTGAATATTACTTACTTCTCCTTGAAATTCGATAGTACTTTCTCCGTTTAATGTGAAATTTCTTCGCACTAGAGCATCTATCACATGCGTGTAAAATCCGGTTACATCAAATGAAATTGATTTACCTATTTTTTGTTGAATGCCAATTTCAGCATTATACGCATATTCATATTCTAAATTTGGATTGGGAACTACTAAATTTCCGGGCGTACTCTCATAAATTTTTCCCACGTCATCCACATTCGGTGAACGAAAGGCTGTTCCGACGTTAAAAAATAAAGCTGTATTTTTTGCTGCCAAATATGTAAAACCCACACTTCCTGTAAAAGCACTCGTATTTATTTTAGTTTCATCAAACGGATAATCTACAAAGGTTTTGTCAAACGTTGCATCCAACCAAATTTGATTAAATCGTATTCCGGATTGAAAAGTGAATTTATCAGACAATTTATTTTCATATTGCAAATAAGCCGCCAACGATTGCCATTTTGAACCATCGGGATAACGGGAAGGTGCATTTTGTTGTTCACGGCTTTCAATGTTTCTTTGAAATCCGGTTGAGTTTACATTATTCAAAATATATTCTAAACCGTAGGAGATTCTGTTTTTTGAACCAAATTTTTTAATAAAGTCAAAGTTAACAGAGTAGGCATCAACATTTTCAATATTGCTATATCTAGTTAGTCCATTCAAGTTTCTGTTATGACGACTTTCTTCAAATTGTTGAAAACCAGCATTAAACTGAGCTTTATCAAACCATTTATTCCCTTTTGTAAAATTAATTTTTAGATGATGCATCGTCCATTCTTGCGGACCATAGTACCATTCTGCAAAGCGAAGATTGCCGTTTCTTCGTCTTAATAATTGATCGTAGCGATTAAAATCGGAAGTAGTTGAATAGTGATAAGCATACGTAAATTTCCAAAATTCATTGGGTTGATAAGCTACTTTTTGTATGAAATTGATTTGATTGTAACCGGAAGCTACTTGCATTTCACGGTTGTCATTTGTGATAATTTCATCCACACCGTCAATGGTTTGCACATAATCTGGTCGAGTATAGGCATCCGGTCCGTGATTTCCCATTCTTAAATCTTCAAAATCACTAAATGATGCCGAAGTGACAAAAGCCCATTTTTTGGAAGAAACATTCAAATCAAAATGTAATGTTTTTTCGTTATTGGCAGACGACCATCGGCTCATAACATTTCCAAAATAATATTGATTCTTATTGGGTGTGAATTCAGGTTCTAAAGTATAAAAATTCATAACTCCACCAATGGCATCGCTACCATAAATAACAGTTCCGGGTCCAAGAATGACCTCGGTATTTTGAATAGAATTAGCATCAATTGAAATGATATTTTGCACATTTCCACTTCTAAAAATGGCGTTATTCATTCTTATCCCATCCACATTAATTAAAACTCTATTGGTTGCAAAGCCACGAATCATTGGACTTCCACCTCCAAGTTGGCTTTTTTGAACAAATACTTTTCCGGTGTTCGTTAACAAATCGGCTGTGGTTTGCGGGTTGGCTAAAATTATGTCTTTTGGTTTGAATGTAACGATGGAATTCGGTACACTTTTTTTGGATTCTTCCCACTTTGAAGCGGATAAAACTACTTCGTTAAGCGATGTGCTTTCCGGAGTTAAAAAGAGTTTAAATCCTAGTCTTTCAATCTGATTATAACTTAATGTCAATGTTTCATAGCCTAACATGCGGATATAGATTTTCTTTACATCTTTAAATTCAGTAAGATTAACAATCCCCATTTGATTAGTAACTGCTGAAAGTTTGGGTTGATTGGAATTAAATGTAACGGCTTCTAGGCTTTCACCTGAAACTTCATCTTTAACGGTTACTTCTTGGGCAAATAATCCAAATGAAAACAACTGGATTAATATAAATCCAAGTAAATTTTTATGCATAACAATCTTAGTTAAGTTTAGGCTTTGATAAAACCTGAATAAAAAAGGACAATCCAATGGTAAGTGCTGCTCCAATTGCATTAAGCCATAAATATCCCAATATTTCTTTTCCGGATGGATAAATATGAATGCATTGGTAATAAATCACAAAAATGACTAACTGACTAATTACACCACCATAAAAAATTGCATTTCCTTTAATAAATTTAATAAAGAATGCCACAAGAAATATGCCAAGAATGGTTCCGTAGAACACAGAACCAATGATATTGACTAATTGAATAAGATTTTCTACTAAAGTTCCGAAACAAGCAAAAAGAATAGCAATTGCTCCCCAAAGGAAAGTGAAAAATTTTGAAGCTAGAACAAAATGTTTATCTGATTTTTCACCTTTTATGTTCCGTTTATAAATATCGATTACGGTTGTGGATGAAAGAGCATTGAGTTCTGAAGCTGTTGACGACATGGCTGCTGAAAGAATAACTGCCAACAATAATCCCACTAATCCGGTTGGTAGATAATGCAGAATAAAATGAATAAACACATAATCTTTGTCGTTCGATTCTTGATTTAGACTTTTAATGATTGTTTTTGCTTCTTCTTTTAATAATTTTTCCTTTTCGTATAATCCAATCATTCTTTTTCGCAACGTTGGATTGTCAACATCAATGTTTAACTGATTGGCATAGGTGAGTGTTATAATTTTCTTTTCCTCATGAATTTCTTCCAGTTCCAGTTGCAAAGCTTTGTATTCTTCGGCATAAATTGATTTTTCAACCGCAATTTGACTCGTTGGATTAAAATTTAGCGGCACTTTATTGAACTGAAAAAACACAAAAACCATTACTCCGGTAAGCAGAATAAAAAACTGCATCGGCACTTTCAGAAATCCGTTGAAAATAAGTCCGAGTTGACTTTCGCGAACAGATTTTCCTGAAAGATACCGTTGCACTTGCGATTGATCGGTTCCAAAATAGGAGAGAGCCAAAAATAATCCACCGGTGATTCCGCTCCAAAATGTGTAGCGGCTGTTAGGATTAACAGAAAAATCAAGAATATTCATTTTTTCATTCACACCTGCAATTTGAAGAGCGTTGCTGAAAGAAACTTCTTCAGGTAAATAACTTAAAATTAAATAAAAAGCAATGAACATTCCAGACATAATGATGAACATTTGTTGCTTTTGGGTCACATTCACGGCTTTTGTTCCGCCGGAAACGGTGTAAATAATCACTAAAATACCAATAATGAAATTGAGTAAATTTAGATTCCATCCCAAAATGGAAGATAAAATAATGGCCGGAGCATAAATCGTAATTCCTGCTGCCAAACCTCTTTGAATTAAAAAAAGACCCGCTGCTAAACTTCTGGTTTTTAAGTCGAATCTATTTTCTAAAAATTCATAAGCTGTATAAACATTGAGTTTATGATATATTGGTATAAAAAATATGCAGATAATTACCATAGCTATTGGCAATCCGAAGTAGAATTGCACAAACCCCATTCCATCATGAAAAGCTTGGCCGGGTGTAGAAAGAAAAGTAATCGCACTGGCTTGCGTTGCCATCACTGAAATTCCAATTGTCCACCATTTGGTTTCGTTATTTCCTAAAATATAATCTTTTACATTTTCGCTACCTTTTGTTTTCCATGCACCATAGACTACAATAAAAAGTAGCGTAAAAACGAGTATGAACCAATCGAGTGTTTGCATGGATTAGGAAAAATAAGTCTTAATAAAGTAAAACAAAATGATGTATAAAGCATTAGCAACTAACACCCAAATGTAAATGCTTTTTATGGCTATTTTTTTTTTCTCTTCCATGTACTAATTTGTTTTGGTTCCGATAGAAATCATGTTTGCAAACAAGCGATACGCTCCTGAAACACCTGCCGGAAGTTCTCTAAAGAAGCTCAAACCGGTGTAAATATAATATCCTTTTCCGTATTGAGCCACTAAAAGACCTCCGTTTTTTGGATCTTCACCTTTGTCGTTAGATGAGAGAATAGGGGTGAAGGTTGCGTCCCATTCGTTTGGATAATACAAACCTTGCTCTTGAACCCATCCTTTAAAATCGTTGGAAGTGATTTTGTTAGGAAAGTTTAAAATTTTATGATTTGGAGACAAGAAACGAACCTCTGCATCTTCTTCTGTCACTCTGTCTCTTGATAATTTTAGTGAAAATGGAGCTAATTCTTTTACAGTAAGTTTTCCTGTTGTATTATATTGCACAATCATTGTATTGCCGGTTTTGACAAAATCGAATAATAATTGTTGTTTGAATGATAATTCGTCTACTGTATTGTAAGCTCTAATTCCCATTACAACGACTTGAAAGTTTTGAAGATTTTCAAGTGTGATTTCTTCAGGTTTTAAAATCGTAACTTCATATCCCATTTGCGAAAGATAAAGCGGAACTTCATCGCCGGCTCCCATGATGTAAGCTATTTTTTCATTTTTGATGATGATATCTAACTTGCTGAATTTGGCTTCAGAATTTGCTAAAACTTGTTGTTGAGCAATGTGTTCGTATTGAATGTTGATTTGCTCTTTGTCTAATTTTTCGCCATCTACAACCAAATAACTTGTCGCTGTGATTTCAGCAGAATTTTTGGGAGGAGTGACTTCAAAATAAACCGTTGTTTCTCCACCTTTTTTGTTGATTTGGAATGGAATGGATTCGGGTGATACTTTCCAACCTTGAGCAACTGTAAGAAATGCATTTCCACTTACATCATCTTTTCCGGCTTTGATTTTTACACCAACCGATTTATTTTTTTCAGAATTAAAGATTTTTACTTTATCTAAAATCGATGAAGTTGCTACCGGTACAACATCAAATGGTTTGTAAACTTCGCCTTTTACTTCATCATTATATTTGTAAATTACTTCTCGTTCAAAAGGAATTACAGTCCCATTAATTTCCACCAAAAAAGTAACCGAAATTGTTCTAATGATATCTGGTATTCCAATATTTTCTTGATTAGAAACGGCATACATTCCAACAGTTACTTGTTCTTTTAACCAATAGGGAGCAGTGTATTCCTGATTTTTATCAAGATTGAGCTCCACATCGATATACTGCGGTTGATTGTTTGTTAAAGGTGTAGTTGTAAAAGTTGTAATTGATGACGGTGAAGTGTTAATACCATTCAAAACCATTTGCTGATTACTGCGGTTAATGGCTTCAATTCTAACTTTTAATGTGCTTCCAGGAGTTGAACTTTGTGCTTCGGCAATAGCTTCTAAAAATAATCCGGCACATCCGGAGATGATTTTTTTTATTTCTTCGGTTTTGATCTTTTTCCAATGTTCGTCATCCAATTTTTGAATTAAGGAATAAGCTTCAATTAACTTTGGAATGCTCGCTGATGGATTTCTGAAATCAAAATCTTTTTCAATTTGAGTCACTAATTTTCCAATTTCTGCTCCTCCTTTTACACGATTCCAAGATGTATCAATTCCTTCAAAAATATTTTTATTGTCTTTGGCTGCTTCACCTTTAATAAGTTCTAAATATTCAATTTCATCACCTCTTGAACCGGTGCTTCCGAATCCTTGTGATTGGTGGCGACTTCGGCTGAGAGCGGCAATTTCCTGATTTGATTTTCCAAAAGAAGGATAATAGACACCCATGTCAAAATTATTCAACTTGCTTTTGTCGGCTTTATCAAATTTTTCTTTCCCACCATAAAACCACCATGAAGTATTGAAAAACAATCTTTTAGGTTGCCAAGTAGAAGTAAATTTTAATTGATTTGGATAAACTTTTGGATCATTTGTTTGATCAAAAAGCTCAATCGAAAGCATTGCAGAAGAAGTGTGATGACCGTGTGTTGTTCTGGGTGAACGGTGGTCAAAACGATTAATGATAACATCCGGTTTAAATTTTCGGATGATGTAGATCATATCTTCAAGGACTTCATTTTTATTCCAAATTTTAAGGGTTTCATCAGGTACTTTTGAAAAACCAAAATCATTAGCACGAGTAAAAAATTGCTCCCCGCCGTCTATTTTTCTGGCTTCTAATAATTCTTGGGTTCTAATTACGCCTAATAATTCACGTAATTCTGTTCCGATAAGATTCTGACCACCATCCCCTCGAGTAATAGATAAATAACCAGTTCTGGCTTTTACATGATTAGCCATGTAGGAAATTAATCGCGTATTTTCGTCATCCGGATGAGCAGCAACATATAATACAGAACCTAAAAAATTAAGTTTTTGAATCTGATGATAGATTTCCACCGAAGACGGTTTTTGCGGCTGTTGAGCCAATAAAGTTGAAGCAAAAAGTAATAATAAAAGTATAAAGTATTTTTTTAACCCCATTGAATGCACAGTTTTTCAGTAAAAGTCAAATATAGTGAATTAAATAAGTTGATTTTTTAATTAGAATTTCTTTAACAATAAAAAAACAGTCCGAATAAATAACTCATTCAGACTGTCTTCCCTTATTAAAACCAATTCTAATTGTAGGTTAAAGCATTTTGCTTTATTTTTTCCAGTTTTTTTCGCATTTCTTTAGCGGTAAATATTTGTGGATAGCTATCTTTATGTGTTTCAATGTGTTTTTCAGGATTGTCTTCGTTCACTAAGCCATTTATTATTTCATAATTTTTGTTGAATAATGAGTAGCCTCTGTAATCATTTGGAATTGATTTTTCGCGAATCCATTCACCACTTTTTTTATAAATATATTCTTTTTTATGAGTGTCATAGTAAGCTTGAAGATTTGGATAATAGTAGTAACGAATTGAATCTAAAGGAACTTGAATTTGGTTATATTCTTCTAAATTATACACCGAAGAATAGGACTGACTCAATAAAAGTTTTGTTGGAAATAAAAAGAAAATAATTAAAAACAAACATACCCTTTTCATGACTTATTAGATTAAAATTAATAAAATCGTAAGTGGTATTTTTTAATTAAGTTATCGAAATGAATAATGTCATGTAAAGATAATTAAAATATAAATGAAAAATAGTTAATATTTGATTTATTTTATAAAAAATTTGTTAAATACTTAAATTTATTGATACAAAACAACTCTTGGCTTATTAATTTCAAAATCTAAATAACCAAAATCATCTGTTTTAAACGTATTAGATTTGAATAAATTTTCACCATCATTAGGTATACTTGGGTAGTAGGCAAAAGAAATTTGGAAAGAATTAAATACTAAGTAGTCATTTGTAATCAAAACACCCATTCCTAACTTAGCGTATCCCTTACTTTTTTGGAAATCGTATTCTGTATTTCCCAAAAACGCCATTGAAAAATTAAAAAATGGACTGAATCGAAATCCGGCCCAATCCCAAGGAGAGTAGGATTGTGTTTGAAAAGAAAAAATCATTTTTTTTGTTCCTAAAAACTTAGGATCATTAAATCCTGAAATTCCGTTTGATTCATTTATAGATATTTTATCGCCTTGAATGTCTAAGCGATGACCTCCAAGAATTATATCACTTTTAAAAAACTGACGTAATTTCCATCTTCCAAATTCCATTAAAGGAGTAAAATAATTTATTTGAGCAACAAAAGCACTTTGTTCGTTTTTTTTGTCTCTAAAAAAAGTACCATATTCATAATTTGTACTTAAATAGCCCCATTTAAAATAATTCCCAAATGTTGCTCTCGCTCCAACATACCATCGATTATCAAAGTTCTTGAGTTGATTTCCAATCGTAACTCCGTAATATTTTCCAATCGGAATATCTTCCACAATGTCATAGTTAAAAACAAATTTTTCTTGAACGAATTTTCGGGAAGAAATTCCAATTCCACTTAACCAAAAAGATTCATTTGTATAAAAATCGATTGGGTCAAAATCACTGGTTATGTCTTCTAAATAGTTTATTTTTAAATATCTTAGAGTAGTAACAAAGTTAGTTGATCGTTCATTCACATTATTCTCTCTCGTGATATCAAATGAATGGCCTCCCCAAATATCTATCATATTAAATTTAAAAGTCTGCAGTTTATATTCTTGACTAAAATCCGGCAAACTATCTCTTCGTAATCTATTTTCCAAAAAAACACCACCGGCCCAGCGGGTATAAGGAGAGAAAAATCTTCTTTCCATTTCAATACTTTTAGCATAATTATTATCTAAATCAATTTGATAATTGAATGCCGTTTGAACATAACTATTTCTAATATTTGGAATAACATAACGTGTTGAAAAAGCATTTCTTTTGTCGTCTAAATCATGTTGAAAACGATTGTCCCATAAGTGGCCAGTTCCGAGAAAGTTACGTTCAGTTAATTCATAAGATCCTCTTGAAGAAGATAAACTGGCATTAGGAATCAAACTCCATGAATCTAATACTGTAATGTTTATATCTACACTGTCAGATTGTGCTGAGACCAATTCACTAGAAATATCTACCCTTCTTATAAATCGTTGCGAACGTATTAAACGCTCTGTCTCTTTAATCATCAAACTGTCATAGGGTTTATTTCGTTTAATAAGAACAATATTTCTAATGGCAAATTTTTTAGATTTTACATGGATAGAATTGGCAGCTTTTTCAGTAAATCGTTTTGGCTTTTTTGCTGTATCTTTTTCAGAATATCCAAATGGATCAAGAGTTTGAATATTAATATTTCGAATGATTTTACCCTCGTAAAGAGTATGATTTTTTTCAGGAATTTTTACGCTTTTTGGTTTAATTGGAGTGACTTTTGTAGTCTTAAAAACAAGTTTATGAAGAAACTTTGTAAAGTTATTTTTTTTAGAGTAGTTTTCAATTCTTTTATAAGTAAGTGAAGTTGAATCTGTTTCTGTTTTTTTCTCTTGACCTGAGGAAAACAAAAACAAACAGAGAAAAAATAGCGTAAAAAAGTGTTTTTGGTTCATATATTTATTGCAATATAACGCTAAAACCAATTAAACTACTATAAATAAAATGTTAATCTATGAATTCCTTTTCTTCTCGTGGAAATTTAATCACAGTAACCCCTTTTTGAAGTAGTAAGCTATTTGGATATGTGATAAGTTCGCCTTCTGCAGTTTTCAAATACGTGTGAAATCCTCTAATATCTTCGATTTCTGCTTCTATCGGAAAATCTTTATCGTGAATTCTGATGGTATCACCAATTTTGAAAGGAGCCGAAAAGAACAAAATAATTCCTGATGAAACATTACTCAAAATGGACCATTGAGCAAACATTGCCACGCCAATTACAGCAAAAACAGAAGAGGTAACTAAGATAACATTTTGTGGTTTTACACCCCAAATAATGAATAATTCAATTATTGTGATTATTCCAATTAAAATATTAAAATATTTGATAACAAGATTTGTTCGATGCACAAGGATTTCACTAACTCGAGCAAACCTTCTAACAATTTTCGCAACTAATAAACGTAAGATAATAGCAATAACAATAACTATGCCCGAAGCAACAACTTCTTTTATATATAAATTAACAAACTCCATGGTGTTGAATTAGGGGACAAAAGTAAGCATTTTTTGATAAACTAAATGCATTGGCATCCCAACAACATTGGTATATGAACCTTCAATTTTACTGATGCCAACGTAGCCAATCCATTCTTGAATGGCATAACTTCCGGCTTTATCAAACGGTTTGTAATTGGTTAAATAGTAACGAATTGCTTCATCAGAAAGTTCACGAAATGTTACTTTTGTGACTTCATGAAATGTTTCGGTTTTTAAATTTGTTTTAAAACACACTGAAGTAATCACTTCATGCGTAGAATTAGACAAAGATTGCAACATTTTAAAAGCATCTTCTTCATCTTTAGGCTTACCTAAACATTGATTATTGTGCCAAACGATAGTGTCGCTCGTGATTAGAATTTCGTTTGGTTTTATTTCTCCATCAAATGCTTTGGCTTTTAATTCCGCTAAATAATTAGTAATTTCTTCTGCTTGAAGATGTGGCGGATAAATTTCTTCCACTTCTTTTAAACGAATTTCAAAATCAATGTCTAAATCTTTAAAAAACTGTTGTCTTCTGGGCGAACCCGAAGCTAAAATTATTTTATACGATTTTAGTTTTTCTCTAAGCATTTGTATTGATTTTGATGTTATATGTAATCACAGCAATCGACAAAATCCCAAAGAAAATAACCCATTTTAAAATGATACTCAAATGACGAAAATCTGAACTGGATTTAGCATTCCAACTTTTAATTAAAGCATATAAAAGAGGACCAATAACTAAGAAAAGTACATATAAAACAGCATAATACAAGTTAAAATCCATCAAATGCTGATTCGTATACCAAAATATAATAGCAATTGCAGCAAGCAATAAAACGAAAATTATTTTAGCTGTTCTGTTAATACCCATAACAATTGGAAGCGTTTGCATTCCTTGGTTATAATCACCTTTTGTATCTTCCGCATCTTTAATTATTTCCCGAATAAAATTTACTACAAAAGCAAAAATGGCATAATCGGTAAGAATTTTAAATAGTAAACCCATTTTCTCACGATTTCCATCATAAGTAGCCGGATATAAATCGAAAACACCAATAATTAAAACACTTAATCCAAGAATAAAAGCAATTAAAAGATTACCTAGCAACAACATCTTCTTCAAAGTGGTTGCATAAAAATAAAGACAGGCTGCAATGAAGATGAAAATCGTAGCAAAACTTGGTTTATTAATTAAATTGGAAAGATAAAAACCAATGGCAACACCGGCAATATTAAGTCCTACATAAATATTGTAGGCTCTTGATTCGGAAATGGCTTTTCCAACAATTACTTTCTCCGGTCGATTGATGGTATCGGTTTCTTGATCAAAAATGTCATTAATCACATAACCGGCAGCAGCTAACAATGCCGTTGATAAAATCAACAATACGTATTGCCAATCGGTTAATGCATAACCATCTTGTTGTTTTAAAAATCCGTAACGAAAAATTAATTGCATTAAAGCAAGTAGGAGTAGGTTTTTGTATCGTATTAATTTTAGATAAATCATTTTCTTTAAAGGATATAATCTTTGTTTATTTTTTAGAATAAAATTATTTGCTTTTTTGCCTGCTTCGCAGGAGATTGCTTCGCCAGTTCGCTATCGCTCGTGTCCTCTTTCGACTTCGTCATCTTTCGCAATGACAAAAAGCGGTGTGTAGCTCGCAACCCGAAACCCGCAACTTTTCAACCCGCAACTTCTAATCATGCTTCCCATCATAATACAAATGCCATTTCCCTTGCACTTTCATCACTTGTTCAATTACTTCACGAGCGGCACCTTTTCCTCCATTTTTATGCGAAATGTATTTTGAAATCGCTTTAATTTCCGGACTCGAATCTTGCGGACAAGTAGGTAATCCAACCAATTTCATCACATGATAATCGGGAATATCGTCACCCATATACAAAACTTGTTCAGGATTTATGTTGTAAATGGCACAGTATTCTCTGAATGTTTCCACTTTATCGGGCGAACCCAAATAAATGTCAGAAATGCCGAGATTTTTTAAACGAATTCGAACGCCTTCGTTACTTCCGCCGGAAATAATACAAACGTGATAACCGCTTTCAACTGCAGCTTTTAACGCAAAACCATCTCGAATATTCATAATGCGAAGCATTTCGCCGGTAGGAGTAATGTGAACAGAACTATCCGTTAGAACGCCATCTACATCAAAAATGAAGGTGGTTATTTCATTCATTAATTCTTTATAGCTTTTTGCCATCGTCAATAATTGATTTAGTTAGAAGTTTATAAATTTCTTTTTGATTTTCATCAGACAAAAAATTCAAATGGGTATTGATTGTTTCGCTATCATTCCTTTTGGCTGGTCCGGTTTGAGCATTTTCAGGAGATAAATGGATGATTTTTTGAGCCGTTTCAATAATCAAAGGCTTCAATAATTCAAATGAAAGTTGATTTTCTTCACAAATTTCATTTCCGATTTTATACAAATGATTGACAAAATTACACACAAAAACAGCCGCCACGTGCAATGCTTTTCGTTGTTCAGATGAAATAGATTGCACAACCGATGAAATAGTTTTAGCAACAGTTTCAATTGTTTTAAAATCTTTCTCATCTTCAGCTTCCAAACAAATCGGAATTTCTTTAAAATTAACCGGTTTATTTTTAGTAAATGTTTGTAATGGATAAAAAACACCCCGACGATTTTTTGAATCCAATATTTCCATCGGCATACTACCGGATGTATGAACAACTAATCGATTTTCAAATGGAAGTTTTGTCGAAACATCACCAATCGCATTATCCGAAATGGCAATTAGGTATAAATCCGCTTGTTTAATTTTAGCAAAATCAGAAACAATTTTATCCGAAGAAATCAAATGTGAAACACTTTCTTTTTGCCGCGAAAAAACCTGAATCAGCTCAACTTCATTACTTTGCAAAAAAGCAGTAATCAAATGTTGAGCTACATTTCCGGAACCGATAATAACGATTGAAATCATTCGTCAAAAATAATAAAAACACAGCCGATTTCCGATTAAAATTAATAAGAATAAAAGACTGATTAAACTTACCTTAAAAATTCTATAAAAATAGATAAGATTCTTTCTTTTATAAGTATTTTTGTGCTTTCAAAAATTACCCTTCTCAAAATGGACAAAAAAATACTTTCCTTCCTTTTTTCCACTCGTTTAATGGCTTTTTTATTTATCGTATTTGCCGCAGCGATGGCAGTTGGAACCTTCATCGAAAATGATTATAATACAGATACTGCCCGAATTTGGGTTTATAATGCCTGGTGGTTTGAAGTAATTATGGTGTTTTTTGTCATCAATTTTATTGGAAATATCAAACGGTATCAACTTTGGAAAAAAGAAAAATGGGCGACTTTATTACTGCATTTTTCATTTATTTTTATCCTTGTAGGAGCATTCGTTACACGTTACATCAGTTTTGAAGGAATGATGCCAATTCGTGAAGGTGCTTCAGAAAAACGATTTTATTCTGATAAAACGTTCCTTACTGTTCTAACCGATGGCGATTACAGAGGTGAAACCAAGCGAAAAACTATCGAAAAACCGCTAATTTTATCTCAAGCAGCCAATAATAGTTTTACGATTAACGATAAGTTTGACACGAAACCATACACCATTCGCTATAAAAATTTTATTATGAACGCCACCGAAAGCATCAAACCGGATGAAAGTGGCGAAACGTTTTTAAAATTAGTCGAATCGAGTGGAGGAACTCGTCACGAACATCACTTAAAAGAAGGCGAAGTACAAAGTTTACACGGAATTCTTTTTGCCTACAACAAAGAAACGGACGGAGCAATTAACATCATTCAAGATGGAGATTCCTTTTTTATCAAATCTACTTTTGGTGGCGATTTTATGCGAATGGCCGATCAAATGAAAGGCTTGGTTGTCAAAGATTCGTTGCAACCGCTGATGTTCCGTTCGCTTTACAATATTGCAGGAGCTCAATTTGTTTTGCCAGACGCACCAGTGAAAGGTAAAAAAGAATTCGTTTCCAATAATGATTGGAAAGATATGTCAACTGATGATGCGTTGATTGTAGAGGTTGAAGCCAATGGCAAAACAAAAGAAGTGACATTAGTGGGTTCCAAAGGAAAACAAGGTGTTCCGCAAACCGTTACAATGGGCGATTTGGATATTACTTTGATGTTTGGTAGCAAAATTTACGAATTGCCATTCAGTATTCAATTAAATGATTTTATTGCGAAGCGATATCCCGGAACCATTAACAGTTATTCTGCTTTTGAAAGTAAAGTAACCGTTTTAGATGGCGATAAAAAGCAAGATGCTCATATTTATATGAACAACATTTTGGATTACAAAGGTTATCGATTTTTTCAAGCTCAATTTGATCAAGATGAAAAAGGAACTATTCTTTCAGTTAATCACGATTTCTGGGGAACTTGGCTCACTTACATTGGCTATTTTTTACTTTACATTGCGATGATGGCAATTCTGTTTGATAAAAACACACGTTTCAATGATATTAAAGTGAAGTTGGAAAAAGTGAAGAAAAAGAAATCGGCTTTATTATCCCTTTCATTTTTGCTTTTTTCGTTGATAGGATTTTCTCAAAATGCTGAGGAGAATCACAAGCATCAACGACCTTCACTAGCAGAAGTTGAGAAGTTTCTGGAAACAACTATTCCAAAACCCGAACATGCAGCCAAGTTTGGACGATTAGTGATTCAGGATGCGGGTGGAAGAATGAAACCGGTGAATACTTTTTCGTCGGAATTACTACGTAAAGTCAGTAAAAGTGACAATTACAAAGGTTATACTTCTGATCAGGTTTTTCTATCGATGTCGCAAACACCAAACGCTTGGTTCGAAGTGCCGTTGGTTTATTTAAAACGTGGTAACGATAGTATCAGAAATATTTTAGGGGTTTCCAAGGAGGCTAAATTTGCTCCATTCATCAGTTTCTTTGATGATAAAGGGAATTATAAATTATCTCCGTTTTTGGATGATGCTTATAAAGCGACAATTCCAAATCAATTTCAGAAGGATTTTATTGAAGTGGATAAAAAAGTTGTGTTGTTAAATTCGGCTTTAAGCGGAAGCATTCTCAAAATTTTCCCGGTTCCGAATGATGATAACAACAAATGGATTTCGTATTTAGAATTAGATGAATACCAAGATACAGAACTTGCCAACCTAAAAAATATTCTTCCGGCTTATATGCAAATTTTAGGAGAGGCAAGTAAAACACAAGATTATAAAATGGCGGATGACATCATCGGCGGAATGGAGAAATTTCAAGTCAAGTACGGAAGCGAAGTTCGTCCATCTGATAAAAAAATTGATTCGGAAATCTTATATAACAAATACGATATTTTCAAGAATTTGTATTATTTGTATATGTTGGCGGGCGTTTTGATGTTGATTTTTACGGTAATTCAAATTGTAAAATCATCCAAATTCATCAATTATACGATCAATGCTTTTCATATTCTAATCGGATTTTTCTTTGTTTTACATACGTTAGGATTAATTGCACGTTGGTACATTTCAGGTCACGCACCGTGGAGTGACGCCTACGAAAGTATGATTTATGTAGCTTGGGCAACAATGTTTTTCGGATTGGCGTTTGACAGAAAATCGAAATTAACCGTTGCTTCGGGAGCATTTGTTGCTTCGATGATTTTGATGATTGCACACTGGAGTTGGATGGATCCTTCGATTGCAAATTTACAACCGGTTTTAGATTCCTATTGGTTGATGATTCACGTATCAGTAATTGTAGGGAGTTATGGACCATTTACGTTAGGAATGATTCTCGGAATAGTATCGCTTTTATTGATTTTGTTAACCAATGACAAAAATAAAGAGCGAATGAAATTAAGCATTCAAGAAATCACCTACATCAACGAAATGGCGTTAACCATTGGTTTAGTAATGCTAACGATTGGTAACTTTTTAGGCGGGCAATGGGCCAACGAAAGTTGGGGCCGCTACTGGGGTTGGGATCCAAAAGAAACGTGGGCTTTAATTAGTATTATGGTTTATGCGTTTGTGATTCACGCTCGATTTGTGCCTTCGTTACGTGGAACTTGGGTGTTTAATTTGATGAGTATTTTCGCTTTCTATTCGATTATGATGACGTATTTTGGAGTGAATTTTTACCTCACCGGATTGCATTCGTATGCGAGTGGGGATAAAGTTGTAACACCAAGTTTTGTATATATTTCTGTAGCTGTTATAACAATATTGGGAATAGCTTCTTATTTAAAATACAAAAAATATTATAAAAAATAGTTTAGTAATCATTTGTGATTTGTTTAGTAGGTTCATCTTTTATAAAAATGTAAATTTGAAATAAAAATAATTAGTATGAAATCATCTTTTTTAATCATTTTTTCTTTTTTCATGTTGATGAGCTGCCAAAATCAGGCTCAAACTAAAAAAGAAAATATAGCATCAGACACCACTATGAAACAATCAATATATACTTTTAAAGTAGAAGATTTGGAAGGAAAAGAATTTGATTTTGCTTCCTTGAAAGGAAAAAAAATCATGGTTGTAAACACGGCTTCCAAATGTGGATTAACCCCACAATACAAAGATCTTCAATCATTATATGAAGAATATAAAGACAAAGGATTGGTAATTATCGGTTTTCCGGCCAATGATTTTATGAAGCAAGAACCGGGAACCAATGAAGAAATCGGTGCTTTCTGCGAAAAGAATTACGGCGTGACTTTCCCGATGATGAGTAAAATTTCGGTAAAAGGAAAAGACATGCATCCGCTATATCAATTTTTAACTCAAAAATCACAAAACGGTTTGCAGGATAGTGATGTAGAATGGAATTTTCAAAAATATTTGCTGAATGAAAAGGGCGAATTAGAAAAAGTTATCAGTCCGAGAACCAGTCCAAAAGATAAAGAAATATTAGATTGGTTAGCAAGTTAACTTAACTTTTATTGACCAAACAGGTAAGGAACACAGATTAGAAAAATCAGATAAATTTTTAAAATTTTATAGATTTCTTTACTCTGTGTTTTTCGTTTATGTATTTTCTTCCAAAATTAACTGCATAAAAACAGAATCCAACCAACGATTAAACTTAAAACCGGATTCTTTAATAATTCCAACATTTTTAAAACCATATTTTTCGTGAAAGAGAATACTTTCCGTATTTTCTGCATCAATCACACCTATCATCGTGTGTAAGCCTTGCTTTCTGGCTATATCAATTAAGGATTGAAGCAACTTTCCACCCACACCTTTTCCTTTAAAATCCTTGGAAACATAAACAGAATGTTCTACTGTAAACCGATACGCATCGCGAAAGCGAAATTCGCCATACATGCCAAATCCGGCAATTTTACCATCGATTTCGGCTATGATAACCGGAAAGTTTTTGGCTATTTTATCTTTTAATAAATCACTTTGATTGGCTAAGCTTCTTGGTTCATAGTCATACAAGGAAGTAGAATGCAAGATGTTATCGTTAATAATGTCCAAAATACTAGGAACATCAGCTTCAGAATAAGGTCGGATTTGAATTGTCATTTGTTGAAAAGTATGTTCAAATATAACAAAACTTTAATCGTTGTAACAACCTTTTTTCGATGTTAAAATAATAACTTTGTTTGTTGCTTCAGCATTTTTTTGTTGCAATTAATTTTCATCAAAAAGAAATGATTTATCCCAAAATAGCGTTAGCCCAAAGCATCATCGAAATTTGTCATGCCAAAGGAATTCAAAACATTATTATTGCACCTGGTTCACGAAATGCACCATTGACCATAGGTTTCACTGCTAATCCATACTTCACTTGTTACAGTATTGCAGATGAACGTTGTGCCGCTTTTTTTGCAATGGGAATTGCTCAACAAATCGGTAAACCTGTGGTAGTTGTTTGCACATCAGGTTCTGCGGTTTTGAATTTTTATCCGGCTGTTGCCGAAGCTTTTTACAGCATGATTCCGTTAGTAATTATTTCTGCCGACAGACCAAAATCAATGGTGGATATTGGTGACGGACAAACCATTCGTCAAGAAAACGTCTTGGCAAATCATACCCATTTTAATGCCAATTTGACTGAAATTGCTTCGGAAGAAAACGACTTTTTAATTAATGAAGCGTTCAATAAAGCCTTTTCAAAGTCAGGGCCAACGCATATCAATGCTCCGTTTGAGGAACCGTTGTATGAAACGATAACTGTTCCAACCGTAGATACCATGATTTCAACTTTTGGGAAAGTCTATAAAACAATTCCGTTTGAAGATATTATTGCTTCAACGAATATTTGGAATACAGCCCGTAAAAAATTAGTGCTTGTTGGAACATTTCCCCCGAATGAATTAGATATCTCTATCATCAATCATTTAGCTAATGATCCTTCGGTTTTAGTGATGACGGAAACGACTTCTAATTTGCATCATCAATCGTTTTTAAATAATATCGATTCGATTATTACACCTTTTTCAATAGAAGATTTTCAAGATTTTCAACCGAATATTGTGCTTACATTTGGTGGAATGATTGTATCGAAACGCATTAAATCATTCTTGCGAAATTATCAGCCAACGCATCATTGGCATGTGGATAGACTTAGAGCATACAACACATTTGGAAGCTTAACCTATCATTTTGAAGTTAATCCGAATGATTTTTTTAATCAATTTTTGCCTTATACAAAGTATATTGAAAGCAATTACCGCGATTTAGGATTGAGAATTAAAGCAGTACGGAAAGAAAAACATGCGACCTATATGGCTAATTTAGCGTTTTGTGATTTTAAAGCGTTTGAGCAAATCGTGAATCAACTGCCGGAAAATATTTTGTTGCAAGTGGGAAATAGTTCGTCTATTCGCTACATGCAGTTGTTTGATTTACCGGAATCAGTTGAGGTTTTTTGCAATCGAGGCACAAGTGGAATTGATGGAAGTACATCAACCGCCATTGGAGCCGCAATAGCATCAGAAAAAGATACGTTGTTGATTACCGGAGATGTGAGTTTTTTTTACGACAGTAATGGGTTATGGAACAATTACATCCCTAAAAACTTTAAAATTATTATCATTAATAATGGAGGAGGAGGCATCTTTCGTATTTTGCCCGGTCACGAGGAAAACGAAACGTTTCATACCTATTTTGAAACGGCTCATTGTTTAACAGCTGAACAATTGGCGGCTATGTATCGTTTTGGGTATCGAAAAGCAAGCACTATTGAAACGGTAGAGAAGGCGTTGAAGTCTTTTTTTGCAGAAACAGAAGTACCGCAGATTCTGGAAATCTTTACACCAACGTATGAAAATGATAAGTTGTTGAAGGATTATTTCAGAAAGTTGGTTTGATAATTAATTCTGTGTAATTTAGTTATGGAATTTTTAAAAAGTAACTTCTAGTTAACTCTTTTTTTTTAATTATTTTATTCAATAATATTCTAGCTATTTTACCACGAATTCTCGAATTTGAAAATAAACTACCATGATAATTTGTTCATCTTTGATGAAAATTCGAATTTAAGCGAATAATCTTCCTGAAAAATTAGTGCATTAGTGGTAAAACTATTTCAAAATTTAATTACACCAAACGAGTTTCTGGTAATTAAATTATTACATAAAAAAAAACCGGACCTATCAAGTCCGGTTTCATTTTGAAATGGGTTAATTATTTGCTTGATTTTACAGCCAAGGTGTAAATAACCAAACCGAATCCAATTTTATTGATTGCATCGGCAATGTTGTAAACCACATCAATGTTAAGGTTTAGGGCATGAAGACCACTATACCATCCGTCTGTGCCAAGCATGTAGCCCAACGGATAAATTGACCAGCCTACCAATACAAACCAGCACAAGATTTTGTGTGCAGCCAAAACATCACCACCGGCTTGTTTTGCTAATTTTGATGCAGCACCTAACCAAATGTCGTACACAATCACAAAATAAGCCAAACCTGAAATAAAACCCCACAAAGCGGCATTATCGCGGTCAACAGCTTCACCAAAGTACCCGGTAACTAACATCAAGATTGAGAATCCAATCATTCTCCACAACAAAGATTGTTTTGCTCCGGCTACTTTTAAAATTAAGTAAAATTCCAAGCACATTAATGGCACCGTTAATACCCAATCTACATAACGAAAGAAAGTAGGTGATTCCATGTGTGCTGCCCAATAATCACGCATGTAGAAATAATGAACAGCAGCAATAAAAGTAATTAACCCAGAAACTAAAACTGATGTTCGCCACTTCTTGTCAAACTGACTCAAAGAAAGAAAGAAAAATGCAGAGGCAGCCATCATAGCCATGCACCCTACAAAGAACGTAAAACCAACATAATCCGTTGGATCTAGCTTTGGAACTAAATCGGCAATTAACATAAAATTTTTCATAACATTTTTTTTAAGATTTTTGTTTAATCAAAGCTACAAAACATTAAACAAAAAAAGAATTATTTTGTTTAATATTTTTTACATATCTTTAAACAAAATATAGTTGTTCATGTCAAAATTTATTAGCTTCTTAATCATAGTAAGCTTTTTAGGACTATGGCTCAAGTCTTTTTTTAACGAGACGACGCAAACTTATGTAGGATTTATTTTGATTTTTTCATTTGGAATCCTCCATGGAGCTAATGATTTATTACTAATTGGCAAAACGCAATCCATTGAAAAGTTCATTTATACTACAAAAATTCTACTTTATTATTGTATTGTTGTGGTTTTGGGGGTTGCTTTATTTTACTTTTTTCCTGCCATAGCACTTGCATTATTTATTTTGGTGAGCGGTTATCATTTTGGGCAGCAACATTGGCAACTTGATATCAAAACTGGAAGTTATTGGTTTGAATTTTTATTTCAATTGTTTTATGGTCTGCTAATTTTAGCCCTTTTATTCGTTTGTCATCAAGAAGATGTACAACGAATTATGCTGGATATCTCCGGTTTTAAAATTTCAAATAACCTTATCATAGCGTTTTTATACTTCTCTCTTTTTTGTACATTACTATTTGGTTTAATCATTTTTAGAAAAACCAAACATCATAAGAGGCCTTTAGGAGTTGAACTTTTATTGTTAATTGTGTTAGCTGTTTTGTTTCAAACATCAACTTTAATTTGGGGATTTGCACTCTACTTTATCATTTGGCACAGTATTCCATCCATCAAAGATCAAATCAATTTTCTTTATGGCTCGTTTACATGGAAAAATTTCAAACAGTATTTTAAATCTGCTGCTATTTATTGGCTGGTAGCTTTAACTGGAATAGCACTATTGTATTTCCTTTTTAATCAGCAACATTATTTTGACGCTTTATTTTTTGCATTTTTGGCGGCAATCACTTTTCCGCATGTTTGGGTAATAGTGCAAATGTTTAAAACAAAAAAGTAAACAAAAATTTGAGTAACATTGATTTACTGTTTCAAAAGGTGTGAGCGTAAGTAAAGTAAAATTAGTTTCACCTGCTATCTAAATCGGGTAATACATTTTAAATTCTGGAAATCTTCACACCAACGTATGAAAACGATAAGCTGTTGAAGGAATATTTTAGAAGTTTGTGGTAAGTAATCATAGCATTATTGTCAAAAATAGTATCCCACCGATAATCGAACCAATGTATTTGTCAAGCTATTTTGCTTATTGAATTGATCTTCATATTCAATAATTTTTGAAAAACCTTTATAGGCACTGAATTCAATAAATACTTTATTTATGGTATAGCCTGCACCAACATTTATTCCAAAATCAATTTTAGATTCAACATCGCCATAATCGTCACTCATTTTTTCGGTGTTAATTAAATACCCAATCTGTGGTCCGGCAATAAGGTATATTTTATTCCAAAATTTAAAATCCAGCGGGACATTAATATAGGATAATTTATAATCAACAGCAGTTAGGTTAAATTCGGATTGGTCAGTTTTTTTTCGATCACCTTGTGTAGAATACATCAACTTAGGTCGAAAACTAATTGATTCATTTAAAGGCATTTCATATAACACACCAACATGAAGCGAAACGGAACTTTCAGATAAAAATGCTTCATAATTTCCTTGTGTTAAATAGTTGTAATTTAAACCTGCAAAAGCTCCAAATTTATTTTGTGAATAGGAACATGTAATTGTGAACAATAAGAAAACTGTAGGTATAATTTTTTTCATGTTTTAATTTTATACTAAAAAGATAAACTTATTTATATTATTGAATAATTATTAGAATGAATAATTTACTACGTTTATTCATATTCTTAACTTAAAAAATTATTCCTTCAAAATCTTTTGCGTTACTATCGAATCAGTTGTTATCACTTTTACAAGATAAATACCATTTTCAATATTCAACTCATACAAATTGCTTTGTTTGGAAGGATAAGTTTCAATTAATCTTCCATTCAAATCATATAAAGAAACACTCAAAACAGTTTTGTCAGTATAGATGGAAAAAGCATTTTCAACAGGATTTGGCGAAATTATAAAGCGATTGTTCAAAACGAAATCGTTCGTATCTAAAGTGCAATTGGAATCAACCGTACAATTTGGAATCTCCCAATCTATTATTAAAAGTTCAATAGATTCAATTTCTGCTTCATCACAACAGATATAGCTTAAATTTGGGTTTCCACTGAAAGAAGCTGATTCATTACCTCCGTTTTTTAAATTCAATTCAACCAAATTATTGTTTTCAAAAAAAGCATATTCCAACAACGGTGAGTCACTCACATCCATTTGAACCAACTGATTGTTTTGACACTCCAATGCAATCAAATTTTGTAATTCGTTTAGTTCTAAGTTTGTAAGTTGATTGTTATTACACATTATACCTGCTAAATTAGGGAGTCCTGATAAATTTAAAGTAGTTAAATTGTTGTATTGGCACTGTAAACTAATTAAATTTGACGATTCACTTACATTTAATTGCTCTAAAGAATTTTGATTAATAAACAATACAGCTAATTGCGATAAACCACTTGAATCAAATGCTACAAAGTTATTATATCTAAGATTAATTGAATACAACTGTGAATTGGGATGAAAAGTAATCGTGTGCAGATTATTCATTTCGGCTTCTAGTAACATTAGGTTTTCTGTGAGCGAAACATCCAATACTTCCAATTGATTTAATTGACATTGTAAATAAAGTAAATTTGGTAGTTCAGGAAGCACTAATGATTCTAAGTTATTCATCGCACATATTAAATCGATCATATTCGTAAAATACTCAATTCCATCTAACGAAGAAATTCCACCATTAAAAACATTTAATTTGATAACCTGCAAGGCTTCACTTTCTTGAATAATTCCGTCGTTATTGCTATCAATTGTAATTGGATTATTGTTTTCGTCTAACGCAATATCATTCAACGGAGAAGCTTCCAAAAGTTTAGCTTCAAATTGAGCATCAGTAAACGAAATATTTTGAGAGGTAACTATCCCTGTAAAGAAGTTTAAAAATAAAATAATGTAGAACAATTTATTCATAGAGGTAATTTTTTCACAAATATATACTTTTTTGATTTTCTGCTCTGAACAAGAAATTTGCTACTTTTTATTTTTTCGTCATCTTCTACAAACTCTAAAAATACCGCCGGTTGTCAATCTAATGCTTTGCAAATGGCTTCGAGTATAATCAATCAAACTACATTTTCCGTTTTTCCATTATTTTATCCAGAGTAAAAATGATAGTTATGGCTTATTGGATAAAATCACTTCTTTTAGCGTCACTTTTTTATAACTTTTTCCCATTGCACATCGTTTCCTGACTGAATTTTTAACCAGTAGAATCCGTTCGCATAGCCGGTTAATGTTGGGGATGATTGCTGGTTTCCTTTTTCTAGAATCTGGGACGAACTATCGTATAATTCCCAATTGTACGACTCAGCGGTCGGGTTCTGAATCAACAATTGATCTTTAACCGGATTAGGAGCAATTTGCCATTTTTTGAATGCTGAATCTGTGGTTGATAAGGGACAAACCAACTCGTTTATTTTTTCCCAAATCTGATTGTTCAAGAAAAAGGGCACGAGCAAATCGTCGGGAGTATCACCCATTCTCACCCAAACTAATCCTTCGCTGGGCGTAATATTTAGAAATTGACCGTTTTTTCCGGCTGCTACGTAGGTGTCTGCGGGTGCGTCAGGAATTAGAAAACCCGGAAAAACCAGAGTTGAACCCGGCAACATATAAGAGCTTTTTCCATTAAGCCACCACAGATAGCCATAGGACAAATTAAGCGATTGCGAGGTGTTTATCATTTCGTTGAAGTAGTTCGTATCGGTCATAATCGGCGTAGTTCCCCAACTTCCACCATTCAACATCAATAATCCAAAACGAGCCATACTTCGGGGAGTGCTAAAATATACGTTGTTTTCTTCTACTTGAATAAAGGCACCATTCATTCCGATTGGGTTTCTAACTTTTTGCGAAAAGTATTGGTTCAACGTTGAGCTGGTAGCCGTTTCTATGACTTGGTCTAACAAGGTATAGGGGGCATTGTGATAATACCACTGGGAACCGGCATCGGATAGGTATTCCAAACACTCCGGATCTGTACAACCCAAATTTGGAACTGTATAATCCAATCCGCTTGTCATATTGAGTTGGTTTTTAATGGTAATTTGTTGCTCTTTTTCTGCTGGTGCTGTTGTCCAACCTTCTCCTAAATAATCAGCAGAAGTGTCTTCAATAGATAAAAAACCTTCTTGTTGAGCAATACCAACCGTAAAAGCGGTAATCGTTTTTCCGGCGGAAGCCCAATACCAATTGTCGGTGGGTTGAAAACCGTCGAAATATTGTTCTAATACAATTTTTCCATCTTTTAGTAGGAGGAAGGCTTTGGATTGATTTTCTTCGAGTAAAGTGTATAGTTCTGCAATTTTTTCAGGGCAATAGCCTAAAGTGCTTGGCGGAGTAGTTTCCCACGCTGTTCCTGTGTTGGGCGGAAAATAGAGTTCCTGACCAACAACTGAAGTAGTACATCCAACTAGTAGCAAAAAGAGTAAGGTTTTCATAGAGCTTTTTTTAATAGTTGTTGCTTTGACTCTAAAAGATTAAAAAGGTTTAATACAAATTATTAAATTGCACTATCATTTACTCATCTTCCACAAACTCCAAAATATCACCGGGTTGGCAATCTAATGCTTTGCAAATGGCTTCGAGGGTGCTAAATCGAACTGCTTTTGCCTTTCCGGTTTTTAAGATCGAGAGGTTGGATAAAGTTAAATCGACTCGGGTGGAAAGTTCGTTTAACGATATTTTCCGTTTGGCCATCATGACATCTAGGTTTACAATAATTGGCATTTTCTAAACAGTTAAGTCGTTTTCGTTTTGAATTTCTACACCTCTTGAAAAAATAGTAGCAATCACGTAGATAACAGCCGACATTAGTATGTATGCTTGACTATCTGCCCAAAAAGGGTTGAGTTGCTCACTCACTAAGCCATAATGTTCGAGACTTTTAACGACTTGTTGAGCAATGTAACTAATTAATCCGACTGATAGTGTTAGGTAACTTATGTTTGTAATTTTAGTAGAAACATAACTGCTAAACGGCTTAGACAAATCCATTTTACTCAAGAGCAAAATAACAAGATAGAAAAGATAGGCTTTTAGAACAGCGATAAATAAAATAAAACTGTAAATACCATAAAAGATACCTTGGTTAAATTGATACATCTCACTCAAATCTAATTTTTGATATAAATTTTTTACCACTTCAGGTTTGAAAATGCTGAAAATGAAATTGAAAAGCAAAGCTCCTGCTTCAATGCATAAAGCCACGAAAATGATCCAAGCAATAATGTGTAGCCCTTTAAAAATGAGGTTATCTCTTTTTGACATACGAATTATGATTTAAAATTACATCGCAAATATAATAAATTATTATTGATAAACAATAAATATATATTTTTATTCAATGTATATACGCTTTTATTTTGTTACGAGGTTGTAAGGCTATCGCAGAGTTTCGTCTTATTAAATAAGATGTAGGGGTTCGGATTGTTGGCATGTTGGAAAGAATAACGTAAAGTAGGACGAGCGGAACGATGGGTTTGATGGTTTTATGATAGTAGAGTTGATGGTTGTTGGTTTGGGTAAATAAGTTGTAAAAGATGTGGTTAGGTTTGTTTGATTTCTTTCTATTATACATAATGTTTTTCATACACTACTCATACACTATCTATACTCAGGATAGGGGGATGGTATGGAGGAAAAGGCGATGTGTGGTTTTGATTTTTTTTCTCACGGAAAACACAAAAAACACGGAATGTATGTCAGCAGAATTGGTTATGTTTAAAAAGTTCTGGTTAGTAGGGAAGAAAGTAGATAGCATTTTCTTGAAAATTGCCAAAGACACCTACTTAAAAACTATTTATTATTTTGATCAACCAATACGTAAAATTTGTATTTTTGTAAGAACGCCATTTTTACGCTACATCATCACTTGAATTTGTAAGTGAATAGGCGTAGTACTTTACCAAAATTTTTGGTAGTTTACTAAGACCAATTGTTTATTTTTTTTATATTTTTATACCATGAACACAGCAGAAAAAACAGGCCACATTGGGCGAAAAATAAGTAAGATTAGAGAATTACGCGGCATGAAGCAAGAGGCATTGGCTTTTGCTATTGGCGTGAGCCAGCAAACTATTTCTAATATTGAAAATAGTGAAACTATTGACGATGATAAGCTACAAGAAATTGCAAAAGCATTAGGCGTTTCACAAGAGGCAATAAAGAATTTTTCTGAGGAAAACGTGATTAATTATTTTAATTTTTACGATAATAGTTCTAGTCAAGGCAATAATATCGGAGCATTTGGTGTTACAAACTGTACGTTCAATCCGCTTGAAAAAGTGATTGAACTTTATGATGAAAAGGAAAAATTGTTTGAACGTTTGTTGAAAGCGGAACAAGATAAGGTTGCTTATTTGGAGCGGTTGTTGGATAAGTAATTGCTTTTGAGGTTTCGCGTTACTTTTTAAATTTTGGTGGAACTGCCTACTATCTCTTACTTAAGTAAATTGCCACACGAAGGGATTCTTGCGGCAGCGAGGGGGGAGACACTCATTAAGCTTCTTACAATTAAACAAGACTTAGGACAAAACAGAACCAACCACTATTTACTGTTCAAGTTTCGCAAATTTCTCCTTAGTTTTTTCAAAGAAGCCACAGCTTTCAAATGCTTCGTCGCTAAAAGCACATTTTTCCTCAACAAGAACCAATTGGGTTTTATACGGTTTTGTGCTTTTGTCCAAATCAAGTAGGTAATCACTTATTTGATTTTTGATATCTTGTTCTGTTTCTTTTTCATACAGTGCTTTTAAACGTTTAAAATCATCCTGAATAATAAGTAAGGCATCTAAAAGTTGGTCCATTTCTTTCAAGCAGTCACAAGCGGTAGGCTGTTCCGGCAAATTGGAATGGAGTTCCGGTAAAGCACTTTTCTCAAATACGAAAGTAGTTTCCTCTTTTTTGTTTTGACAGGAAAACAGAAATAGTACAATAAAATGAAATAAAACGGTTTTGTTCACGTATCGACTCATAACATCAAAATTAAAATATATTCCACAAAAAATACATACGAATGCAAAGGAAATCCATCGTTTTGATTCCCACCATTTTATGTTTAATCGAAGCTCTACGGTGGTCATTAGGAATGTTTAGTTTCTTTAATGTTTTCAGTTGAGCTATTATATACTTTGTATTTATCAAATATAATAAAAATTGTGAAATTAGGTTGTAGTAGGAATTGATTATTTGCTGCGAAGTCGTCCCGATGGTTACCGGAATCGCAGAGCTTCCTACTATTTAAAAAGACTTAGTAAGCTTTTTTAATAAATTACTTAGATTCAAATTTACCCTCACCAAAATATTTCGTCCTAAATAAATCAATTGTATAATCCAGTAATTCTGCATTTCCATATTTTCCATGACCGGGAACAACAAGCGTTAGGTTTGGAAATCTTTTTTTTATGTTCTCAACGGTAGTTGACCAAACGGCTACATTGGCATCTCCTAAATAACCTTTATTAGCACCTAATTCTTTAATTAAACAGCCACCAAACAACAACTCTTCGCTTGGAAAATAGCCAACAACATTATCTTTCGTATGTCCTTCTCCAAAAGACTTTGCTAGAATTGTTTTATTGCCTACTTTCAGGAGTAGTGAATCGTTGAAACTGTTTTGAGGAATAGTAAAATTATTTTCTTTTGCAAGTTCAATCGTTTTTAGATAGGCATAAGAAGGTATTTTGTTAGTATGAAATGAGTTGAGTCCTCCTAAACAATCATCGTGAAAATGTGTTGGAATAATACCTTTTATTTTATAGTGAAGTGTTTCGTTTATCCATTTAATCAATTCGTCTGCACTTTTGTCGTTTACGGGTGTGTCAAAAATAATTACTTCTTTACTATCTGAAACAATTAGGCCGTTACAAGGAACATTACCAAAATCATTGGTTTGCAAGAATGACGTGTGTATAAAAGAATTTTCTGTTATTTGGGTCACTTGCAAAATAGCCGACTCGTAAACTAGTTTAGGTTTAAACTCTTCTTTTTTTGCGTTTTTACAAGTAATGATTGAAACTGATAGTAGGAGAGTGAGTAAAATAGTGAGAGCGACTTTCATTTTATGGTTGTTTTAATTGGAATTGATTATTTGCTGCGAGGTAGAAAGACATTTTTAGAAAACAATTGAAAGTAATCTTCAGCTATATTCTTCTTTTTAGAGAATTCCTTAATATATAACTCTAACTCACGTTCTGATTTATATAACACTTTATTTTTGGCATCCTCAAATTCTTCAGTTGTATATCTACGTGGATTAGGATGGCCAGTCCCAAACGTAGACTGAGCTTCATTGAAAAGTATGTAATAAAGTGCTTTAAATCTATAGTTGCTTGACTTTAATACGTCTAAATCTTGTTCTGAAATATCGAACTCAAATTCCATATCCGCATGACCTGATGAAACAGGGAAGCAATATATAAGACCAGTCTTATTTTTATAAATAAAGGGACTATAACCTCCGCTCAGACTGTACACCTCATTCTCTCTTTTCATAGTTAGTTTAATTAAATGCACACCAACGTTCTGGTACTAAAGCGGGTGTTATTATCAAATATAATAAAAATTTGAAAGTTGGTTTGATGTTTTTTTAAATTGGAATTGATTATTTGCTGCGAGGTCGGGATATGCTCGCAGAGCATTAGTACTATTTAAGAAGATTTAGGGGAGCTGGGCTATTATGAATACAAAATTTTACTAATTGGGACAGTAGATGATTATGAGTTTTTTACCTTTTTAAAGTAAAATGATTTCTATATTCTTTACCTGATTTTCGTTTCACAACAAACCAATAATCATCAGACGGTATATTAGTACCATTGAACTTGCCATCCCAAGCTGATGATTGATTTAATACTTTAAGAAGTTTCCCGTATCGATCGAAAATAGAAACTACCAGTTCTGCTTCAAACTCAGAGAAATTTATTTTCCACGTGTCATTATATCCATCATCATTTGGAGTAAAAAATTTAGGATACATTAATAGAAAAACTTCATCAGTTACTATACCGCAATTGTTTTTATCACGAATGTAAACAGTGTAAATACCACTTTCTAAATTATTAAAAATAGTACTATCTTGATATAAAATACCATCTACAGAATATTCATAATTGCCATAACCAGTTACATTAACCTCTATTACATTATTACTATCAGTAAAATCTTCAGTAGTAATACTCGTTATGTTTGCAGGACTCGATAAATTTACATTAAAGTCTTTAGTTACAGAGCAGGTTTGATTAAAATACTCATGAGTAACCGTAACAGAATAATTTCCAGGTTGGTCAATAAGAATGGAATTTGAACTTTCACCTGTAGACCACAAATAACTATCAAAATTTGTTCCCGCACTTACAGTAACGGTATTATTTTCACACAATATAATATCATTTGGAATAGAGTTGATGCTTGGACTAAGTAATAGCGTAAAATAAATTTCAGCAATACTATAGCAATTTTCAGAAGATTCTACTAGTGCATATACAAAAGAACCAGAAGTAATTTCAAAATTGTTAACATTTTGGATTTGGTTTATAAAATTTAAATTCTGAGCATCTATCAAGTTGGTGAAATAATAAAAGTCATGATTAGTATCGTTTTCAGATATATTAGAATTATAATCAGTCAAATTTACGCTCTCGATTTGGTTATTGTTGCTATCACAAACATAAGCATCAAAATCATTAACTATTGGATTTGAAATATAATTTGAATTAAAATCAACACTAATTCCTTGAGATATACAATTATCGTTTTTGACTAATAAAATAAAAGTTGAAGCACCTGATAAATTTGAAATAATATTATTTACAGACCAAGTAATTCCATTATCAAAACTATAAAAATCAGCAACTGTTGTTATTGTGATATTTCCATATGAGTTACAACCCGCATCAGTAATTTGATAATTAGGACTAATATCTGTAAAATCATATAAATCAACATACATTGTGGTTGATTCACAATTTAACCCATTTCTAACCTTTATAAAATATGACCCTGATGAAAGGTTTGTAAATATGGGGTTAGAAGTCCAAGTTAATCCACTGTCAATACTATATTGTTGAGCAACTGTTGAAATTGTGATACTTCCATTATTAGTACAGCTGGAGTTAGTGATTGTAAATTCAATATCAATATCTAGTTGAAAAGCTTGTATATAAACCGTTTCAGCTAATGAAGTACAATTTTGAGAATCTTTGACTTTTACTCTATAATAGCCTGAAGTTAAATTTGTTGCGATATTGTTTGTAGACCATGTTACTCCGTCATCAAAACTGTATTCAGCAGCACTTGTTAATACAGTAATTGTTCCCAATACTCCACATTCGGGCTGGGTAAATGAAACTTGAGGTTTTTGCAAATTATCTGTAACTATATAAGCTACTTCGATAAAAGAAATACAATTAAATTCATTCTTGATTATTAAATTATAAGTACCAACATTTAAATTAGTAAAAACGGGACTCGTTGACCAAGTTGCACCTCCGTTTATACTATATTCTTGTGCTAAGGTTGTAAAAGTAATACTTCCACCAATACCACAAAAAACATTGGTTTTTTCGTATGTTGGCTCGGGTAAACGAAAAGAATGCATTATAACACCTCTAGGAATTGAAATACAACCTAATAATGTTTTTATTCTAACACTATATACATGGTAAGGGTCAGTAGGTAAAATAATTATAGTTGGATTTGTTGTCCATGTATTGCCTCCATCAAAACTATATTCCAGAGCTGGCGTAGTTACTGTTATAGATCCATTTGTTTGGCAACCAGCTTGGACTACTTCAACTTCTGGTTGCGTATAGACAGTTTCTATTGGAGGGTAAGTTAACACTAGAAATCTTGTGTTAGATATACAACCATTTTTTTTAACTAAAATTCTAATAGGATTAAAAAGTGCTGTTAGATTTTCTTTTATTGGATTAGTAGACCAAGTAACACCATTGTCAAAACTATATTCATCCGCTTCGGTTGTTATACTTACTGTAGTAATTCCGGGAAAACAATGTGATTGATTAATACTGTAATCGGGTACATCAAAAACAGTATTTACGTTTATATAAGGACTAATTTTACATGAACTTGAGTTAGTTATTTTAACTCGGTAGTTTCCAATGTTATTTGTTTGATTGTTAATAGGCAATGAAATGGAGGTCGAACCAACAATTGCAATACCATCTTTATACCATTGATAAGAATAGCCTGAACCAATACTGGAATCTATTTCCGCAATAAGAACTAACGTGTTATCGCAAAAACTTCCTGTTTGACTTATATTGACTCCTAAATTAGATGCATTGTCCAAAATAATATTATCTAAATAAAAATAAGGAAAACATGATAAATACCCAATTTCATTTACATAAGTGTTGGGTAACGTATAAGGTGAACCTATCATAATAGAATTAATATTGGTGGTAGGTGTAAAAAGTATAGATAACTGATTCCAGTTTTTTGAAGGTAAATAGGTGGCAGTTCCCAAAGGTTGCCATCCTGCCGGAAAATTATTTGTATTTGGTGGAGTAGTGGTATTACAATATGATCTACCATATAAAGTTATATCAATTTTCCCGGCATTAAGTATGCCATCATTACACACACTACCAGTATTAGGACTTGTACTAAGAATTCTACCGGAAGTTGAAGAAGCAATATCAAAATTTAATTGATACGTTGTTCCGGCTAAAAGTGGAGTATTAGTACAAATTCCTATAAACTCTTTATAATCTTGAGAAACTAATATTCCGGCAACACCATTTCCATTCGAAGTGGGTAACGGATATACTCCGGCATTTAAAGCAGATACAGGAACAAAATCACAAGAATTGATATAGTCCGATGTTGCAGAACTTGGCATAAACCAATTGGATACAGCATCGAATTGAGCAAAATCAAAAGGACAATAAATTAGTTGTTCAAAATCATGATTACTTATAAAGTTAGGAGAAGAAGATGAACAAACACAATCAGGATCATTTAAATCAATAAGTCCGTCTCCATCATCATCAATGCCATTGTTACAATTTTCTTGTCCAAAAACAATAATTGGAATAAAAAGTAAAAAAATATTAAGAACCAATTTTTTCATAAGATAATATAATTGTAGTACTCGCTGATAAAATAATTCGTTTTTAATAATCTCTGCTATTTAACGAAAATTTTCGGCTAATTTACACTTTTATATCAAGAATGCAAACCTTAGTAGTATTGATTCTAAAGGGATTCTCGTGTTTAAAGAAACACAATTTAGCTGATTTATTTGTTTTTATATTTGTAATAAATTCATAGTGTTGTTGGTTGTAAGTCACTTCCGCAGTCGCACGGATACCTTTGCCTTGTCGTTGATATTCTACAAAACTTTACCATTTAGCCAATTCAAGTAATTAGCAATACTTGTTGTTTCATTATTTGATAAACAGGGTTCAAAATAATGCACATAACTCAACAATTCCGACAAGTTAACAACTTTGACAAACTTGAAATTTTCTTTTGGTTTATGATTTAATAAAACAAGTACATTTCTTGCAGGAACTTTTTGGTCGCCCCAATGGTGCTTTTTTAAATTAAATGTTGAAGTAGCCATTTTTCCATTCAATAGTTTGTATAAAGCATATCCAGACCTTTTTATTTGTTGAATGGGCGAACGCAAGTTCATATTTTCAATTGACTTTAAACTCCAGTTTTTAGTTTCAATTAAAAAAATACCGGAAGGTCCAATTAGTAAATGATCAATCTGAATAGAATTGATTTTCTGTTTTTGTTCAGGATGAAAGAGTGGAGGATTAAAAATACAATTGAAATCGTTAATTAAGATGTAATCATTAGATAATTTTTCAATTTCTGCTACCACTTTTTGTTCTCCAATAGCTCCATAGATGGAATTAGATAGCTCATCAATTATATTTTTCTTTTGGTCAACTGTAGTAAGCGAAATCAAACTGCTATTGTTTAATGCTTCCTCAAAATTAGAATCCAAATATTGAAAACGATTGTTTTTTTCGGTTAATTGTGGATTCAAATGCCGGATAGAATAGTTTAATCGATAGTTAAAAAGAAGTTCCGAAAACCAAATTTTTGTAGAAAGAACACTTTTCTTAAAGTAGTACTCATACACCTGCATTACTGTGGAAAGGGTAGAAGGTAAGTTTTCTAATCTCAACTTTAACTGTTCTAATTGTAAAGTTAATTTTTCTTCAACTTCACCTTTGGTTGCGTTGATAGCCATTGTCAACTGAACGATTTCTTCGCTTAACTTTTCTTTTTCCTGTTCAAGTAAAAACGCATGATGACCAATTATTTTTTCTCTCTCATTACCATAATTCTGTTGAAAATGAATTAGCTCCTCAACAGATTCATTTCCACCCACGTTTTGCTCACGCAAGCGGGATTGTATTTGCGTTAAACAACCTACTGAATTATAAACCTTGCACATTTTTGAGAGAATTGCTATATCAAAAATACAAAATAGTTTGATTGTGAAGTGATTGAGTGATTAATTGCTTCGAGGTTTTGAATTGCCAGACGAAGGGATTTGTGCTGCAGCGGGGCAATTTTAGTTTTATTTTTACTTTTTCAAACTCTGCAAAGTCGGGAGACATTTGCGGAGCTTTTTATAGGAAATATTTGCTAGAACACTTTGCGGAGCAGGTTGTGGATTTAGTAAAAAATAGCATAAGTAAAATTAAAAATGTAGGTAAAACCACAAAGAAAAAAAAGCAGAGCATAGCTCCAATACAAAAATAATTTAGATATGTTGTAACATGAGAGCCACAAAACGTTAAAAATCGAAAAAAAATCGATGACTATGTCAAAGTATTGACATATATTTAAAATCAATTTGTATATTTGTACAACAAAAAAACCACCTGCTACAACAGATGGTTCTAAACTGAGGAGCGAATAACATCCTGTTACTCATTCTCCCTTTAGATTAGTTCTTAAACCTTATCCTCAGAAAGGTAAAGTCAAAGAACTTAATCTTCTTAAAAATATTAAACATTAATTAAATTCCGGAAAGGTCAGATTTTCCGGTTTTTTTATTCTTCAAATTTACTTGATAAATACAGTTAATTAAAATCTACAAAATTATTTCCCGGCACTTTATCGACAAAATGCATGTTTAAAGCATATTCTTAAATAAATACTTACAATTGTAATAAATTCAAATCATTTCTTTAACAAGACCAAAATTACTTGAAAGCATTGATAATGTCAATTAAAGTTATTCATATCTATCACAAAGAGTTTTGTTTTACTATTACCTCACAAAGTAAAGAAGTCCTTTTTAAACAACTATGGAACTTTGTTTCATCTCTCACCTAAACAAAAACCTTAGCTGATTACTATTTTACTAATAAAAAAAGCAAAAGTAATCAACTGGTTATTTGCTCTGAATTTATAAATTTATGAATGTTTATGCGTGAGAACCTTGTAGCGAACGAGACCATCGCAGCTCTTCGTGCTATCAAAGAAGATGCAAAAAAAGCTGGGTTAAATAAAGAATTATCTGTTTTCTAACGGAGCATCTTATTTAATAAATTTTCTATTTCTTTCTCCAGAAATGTTTCTGCTTTCTTTGCAATCTTTTTTTCAAACTTCTCACAGCAAGTTTTTATACAATAACCATCTCTTGTCTTTGTAAATTTTGCATTTTGATTATGTTCGGTGCATCTTTCTCTTTCAACTTTGCTTTTAATTGCGTTGTAGTCTATTTCCATTTTTTATTTAAATTTATTTTATAATTGACTAATTAATTATAAAACTTATTTAATCATTTTTTGTTACAAATATGCAAGCTGTTGATATTTTAGAGACATAATGACAAATTATTTGAAATGGAAATTATTAATTATTGTAACAAGAAGTCATCCTAAAAAATCAATTAATAATAAATCTATCATTTCCATATTCGCACATCACCACATCCCCCCATCAACCAATTGCCACATCGCCACATTTTCCCTACCTTTGCCCAAAATCATCCTTATGCTTACGATTGGCGTTCATCATACCCTTAAAATTGACCGAAGTACCCAAGTGGGTCTGTTTTTAACCGATGGAAAAGACGATGTGTTGCTTCCTGTTAAATATGTTCCTAACGACTATGAAATAGGGCAGGAGCTTACTGTTTTTGTGTATTTAGATCATGAGGAACGTCCTGTTGCTACTACGCTAAAACCGTATATCACGTTGGGTGATTATGCCTTTTTGCGGGTGAACTACACCAACCAGTTTGGTGCTTTTTTGGATTGGGGTTTGGAGAAGGATTTGTTTGTTCCGTTTAAAGAGCAAGCACGCCCAATGGAGCAAGGCAAACGCTATTTGGTGCATTTGTTTTTGGATGAGCGAACGAATCGTTTGGTAGGTTCCAGCAAGATTAATCAGTTTTTAGACAAAGAGCCTTCGGGGTTGGAAAGCGGTGAGGAAGTGCATTTGATTATTTCGCACATTACCGATATTGGTATTAATGTGATTATTAATGGCAGGTTTCGCGGTTTAGTGTATAAGAATGAGGTGTATGATGATAAAATTCGTCCGGGCGACAAAACAAAAGGGTACGTGAAGCTCGTTCGCCCCGATGGTAAAATAGATGTTTCTTTACATAAAGTAGGTTTTGAAAGTATTGAGGAGAATGCTCAAATTGTTCTTGATGAACTGAAAGCGAGTCGCGGTTTTCTTAGACTTACCGATGATAGCCATCCGGAGGATATTAAAACGGTGTTGAAAATGAGTAAGAAGACGTTTAAAAAGGCGATTGGTGCTTTATATAGACAGAAGTTGATTGAGATTAGGGAGGATGGGATTTATTTGGTTAAGGTTTAAAAGTTTAAGGGTTTAAGGGTTTAAAAGGTTTACTGCTTGGCGTCTTTGCGACTTTGCGAGAAAAAAACACTACTCAAAAAGCACACTCTACCTGTTGCTAGACTAATAAAAAAAAAGTTATGAGATTAATTAAATTTTAATTAATTTTGAAAATAGACCTTTGAGTCTGGCGTTGCAGCTCACCTAACCAGTACGAAACGCTTTTTCATTCAACTAAGAGTTCCACTTTATGACGTTTCAATTAGGTTGGTTTTTTGGATTAATCCAACCGAAATCGGTTAGGTTTCTTTTACTTTTTACAATCTTTTTTTTGTCCTCTGTTGTGCTGTGTTACGGTCAGCAGAAACAGCAGCGAAAAATAGTGAATGTGTACACGTTGCATCATCAATGGCCACATCAGGACAAAGTGATTGTTCCCATCGGGACAAAAAAAGTGAAGTTAAAGGCAGGTTGGACAATTACAGAGGAAATAGCCGGAATTACCATTCAACGCACGCTTGAAAACGATACTTTGATTTCTACACCTCGTGATAGCACCGTGACGGTTTTATCGAATTGGAAAATAGCCGGAATCAAATATACTGCCGAATCACCGGGAAAAATTTATTTAAGTCCTGTTCCCTTTATTGAAGAGTCAGATGCACCACTCAATCAAATGGTTTATATTTCGTTACCCGTTCATGAAGAATTGCTTTTAACGCATTTGCACACAAAATGGAGTGCCATTACCATACCTTTTACCATTAGACCCGCCATTAAAAATCGCTTAAACAGTCAAGTAACCAGTGAGTTGAAAATTGGAACTTCTTTTAGTTTAAATTATGATTGGGAATATTATAAAAACAGACGATTAGACATCAAGACAAGAACTTATGGCATTTCCGCAGGTTTGGGTTTTGGGTTGGGTCGAGTAAAATTAGACGAAGGCAGCACACAACTTTCCGGAGCAAATTATACAAATGAAGAAGAAGGTCTCATTTTATTTATTACGCCTGGTGTTGGATTAAACATTAGAGGCTTCAAGGTATTAGGCTTTTATGGATGGGATATCGGATTGACTAAAAACACCAACGATTGGAATTACAATCGAAAACCATACATTGGAATCGGATTGGGTTTTGATTTTTGGACACTTAAACGGTAATGTTTTTAATTCAATTTTGTTGGAAGAAAGGCTCTAGCTCTTTTTTTACTATTAAAAATGTTGGTTTTAAAATCTTAAAATAATCACTACTATGAAGCAAATTAACGCATTACATCAATTTTTGTTGAAGGCAATTGTTGCAGTTTCTTTATTGCTTATTGCAACGGATACCATTTGTGCTCAAGCACCGCATGAGGCAATACTTTTTAAGAATGTTTCTATTTTTGACGGTAAAAATAGTACATTATTACTGCAACGGCATGTACTTGTTAAAGGAAATAAAATTGAGGTAATTTCGGCACTGCCACTGGAGGAAACACCCAACACCTTGGTAATTGACGGAACAGGAAAAACCCTTATGCCGGGATTAATTGATGTGCATGTACACATGGTGTTTGGAGCGTTGTCCATGGGAGATATGATGGCTCCCGATGCAAAACCTGAAGCTTTATTTGGAAAAGTATTTATACAATCTGAAAAAATGTTGATGCAAGGCTTTACTTCTGTACGAGATGCAGGCGGACCCGTTTTTGACCTTAAAAAAGCTATTGATGAAGGAAAAAGCAAAGGACCACGAATTTGGCCTTCAGGAGCTATGATTAGTCAGACCGCAGGACACGGCGATTTACGAACTCCGGAAGAACGTTCCCGACGATTTTTTGGTCCAATTTCAAGAGCAGAAAATCTTGGAGCTACCTTTATAGCCGATGGACGAGATGAAGTTTTGACTGCTGTTCGTGAGAATTTACGATTTGGAGCCAGCCAAATTAAATTAATGGCAGGTGGTGGTACTTCTTCGGCTTATGATCCGGTAGATGTGACACAATATACCTTTGATGAAATGAGGGCTGCGGTAGAGAGTGCAGAAGACTGGGGAACGTATGTTACGGTGCATGCCTACACGCCCAGAGCCATTCAACGAGCCATAAAAGCAGGTGTAAAGTGTATTGAGCACGGACAACTTTTAGACAAAGAAACGTTGCGATTAATCAAGAAAAATAAAGTGTGGCTCAGTACCCAATACCTTGTGGAAGATACTCCGGATATGGATCCGTTGCGACGAGAAAAACGAAAGCCAGTGATAGAAGGACAGCAAGCGTTGTGGCCAATGGCTAAAAAAATGAAACTCAACCTCGCTTGGGGAACAGATTTTCTTTTTGAACCTTGGTTGAATGATGAACGGAATAATTATTTGTTGAAACTGAAAAAATGGTTTACACCGTATGAAATTTTAAAAATGGCTACTTACGATAATGCACAATTATTGGCACTATCCGGTAAACGAAGTCCTTATACGGGTGAAATCGGAATTGTTAAACCAGGAGCGTTGGCCGACCTACTTTTAGTAGATGGAAATCCGATAGAAAACATTGATTTAATCGCTCAACCCGATGTAAACTTTTGGGTAATTATGAAGGATGGGCAAATAGCAAAAAACAAATTTGTAGAGAAGTAAGGCATTGTGTTGCTGTTTGTAAAATTTCACAAACATAGAGTGCTCATCAAACAATCCAAAAATCCAACAATCCAACAATCCAACAATCCAACAATCCAACATCCAAACATGATTACAAAACCCAAACTATACCTTTCGCTAAGCATCTTCGCTTTTATCCTTTTGTTTTTGGGAATAGTCAAGCGTTTTTTTGCAATTACCATGTTCGGAGTTACGTTTGATATCATCTGGATTCCAACGACTTTATTGGTGTTTGCTATGCCATTGCTGAATTGTGTGGAAATCATCAAAAACACGTATGAAATTAATATTCTGCATTGGTTTGGGTTGTTGCTGAATGTTATTTGTATGATTTTTTTACTGAGGCATTTGGGGATTGGGTTTGAGGAGTATAGTTTTTAGGTTTAAATGTTTAAATGTTTAAAAGTTTAAAAGTTTAAAAGTTTAAAAGTTTAATCTTTGCGTCTTTGCGAGAGAATTAAAAAATTTTGTGAAGACTTTTTTCTCACAGAAAACACGAAAAGCACGGAATTAGACTGCTTCGCAATGACAAAATTGGGTAAAAACTGTTTGTGAGATTGTTTCGCAATAACATGATTGTGTGAAAACTACGAGGAGATTGCTCCGCCAGTTCGCTATCGCTCGTGTCCTACGGAATGACAAAACTGGATGAAAACTATGAGGATATTCCTACAGAATGACAACATTGGGTGAAATCTGCGACTGAAACCTGAAACTTGAAACCTGAAACCTGAAACTTGAAACCTGAAACCTGCAACCTGCAACCGAAAACTACTCCTTATCATTCAACTCAAAAGGGTAATCTCCAAACAAAGCCGAAAGCTTCATCGCTTGATATGTTTTTTGAGTGTATTTGTTAGACAAGGCAATAATTACGATGGTATCCTTTTTTAAAGTAGTATACGATGAGGTGTTTCCATGCCACCAACCGTTGTGATAATGGAGGGTTTGACCGGTTTCCCACTCGCGGAGGCGAATGCCTAAACCGTAGTTTTTTACACCACGTTTTTCGTAGCTGTAGCCTTTTAGGGCTTCTTCCCATAAATCTTTACGGAGAAATTCTGTAGAATAGGTTGCTAAATCGAACTTCACTAAATCGCGAGGGGTAGAATAGACGTTTTTATCACCATAAATCGCATCAAACTGATCCCAACCGTGATTGACATAATTGGATTTGTAGGATTGACTAACATCCTTTTTTTGCTTTTCAAAATCAATTACAAACGTATCGTTCATCCCTAACGGTGTGAAGATTTGCTCTTGCATGGCTTCGGCATAACTCTTTTCAGTCACTTTCTCGATAATGAGTGCCAGCATGGCATAATTGGTATTGCAGTAATTGAATTTGGTGTCGTTTTTGGCTAACAAGGCAAATTTGTAGCGTTTTAAATAATCTAATACATCAGCATTAGTAAGGGTTTTTCTCGAGTTCCAGCCTTTTACGCTTTCGCTGAAGCGAGAATAGTGTGGCAATCCGCTTCGGTGATTCAACAGCGTTTTTACGGTTGTATTTTGATAGGGAAAGTCGGGTAGGTAGGTTTGAACTTTCTCGTTTAAATCGATTTTGTTTTCTTGCACTAATTTTAAAACTAGTGTGGCAGTCATTACTTTACTCACCGAAGCCAAATGCAAAGCTGTAGTTTCAGAAACCGCTGTTTTGTTGGCAAAATTGGCATAGCCTTTATAGTCTTCGAAGATAATTTTTCCGTTTTTGGCGACTAATAAACCTCCGCTGAAATCGGATAAGCCTATTTTTTTGCTGTAGAATTCTGAAACCTGTCTTTCTTTTTCAAAGGCATAAGCTTCTGAAACAGGGTTTAATTCTAACGAAAAAGGAATGGTAATTAAAGAAGAATCGACAGGTATAATTTCTTCCACTACATGTTGTGCTAAAAGCGGGGCTTCCTCTTTTTTCTGACAGGAAAAAATGAACAGTATAATGGAGATTGCAACAGCAATTGATAATTTAGACATTCGTAAATAGGGTATTCAGTTTGTTGGAAAAACAAAACTAAACTTTTTAAACTTAAAATTATTTAAATTATATCAATTTTAGGATTAATTTTCAACAGGTAATTAACAAAAGCTTCTTTGTCTTTTGGTGAAACATAAAGGTCGTCAAACTTGTTGTAGTAAATATATAATCCGTTTTTATCCAAGGATGCTTTTAAAAGACTTTTGGAAACCCATCCATGTTGGTATTCAATTTTTCGAATGCTTTGAATGTCAATTTTACCGCGAATTGGTCCGGAGTTGTAGTGCAGAATTGTTTCGTTTATGATGACATATTTAGTGTCGGCTATAATCCACAGTAAAAATAGTGCGGCTGCAAACATGATGGAACATGCGAATATATCGGCGGTTTTTAGATTTTCATCTAAAATGATTAAAACGGCCGATATCAGTAAAATAAGTGGAAAACCAATAAGTATTATTTTCGTCAATGGATGTACAGCAGAATAAAATACTCTCGTCTTCATTTTTAAAAATTCAACATTTTTTGTGTTAAACAATAGCAACTTTATATAAAGAATACTTATTGTTATAATATGAATAATTCAAAATTACAACCATTATTCTATAACAATAATTTCTAATTGAGCCATAAAATCTTGTGCATCCTTTGATTTTACATCACCAATAAAAATAATTTGTAAAAAATTATTTTGACTTCGGAGTGTGGTTGATTCAAAGTCCAAACCATTTACTTTTGCAGTCGTTTGAATGGTTTCTGAAGCATTTTTGAATTTAATGTTTTTTTCAACCGCATTTTCAGGAGTTGCTCCCATTAGCCCATTTAATTTTTCAAAACCTTCTTGATTAATCGATTTAAGTAGATTTGATAAAGTTTCTTTATCTAATGTACTGATATATTCCATCGGATAAATTGATTCATAGGCCAAAATAACCACGCCGTTTTGTTCGGTCATGTAGTTTATTTTTTCAATCGATAGTTCCTCTTTTTTAACGATGGTTTTGCTTTCTAATGCTTCTTCTGATAAATTGGTAACAAAAACAGATGGGTTTTCTGTTTGTCCCAAAACGGATGAATAGGTTAGAACGGAAAGCATCACAATAAAAATCTTTTTCATAAAATTAAATTAAGGTTATATTTTTTTATCAAACAATTTACAACTGGTAAAGTAAAGAGTTTAGAACTTTTGATGAAATTATTTTTTTCAAATGTACTAACTTTTTATAGTTTTAAATGAAATATAAACTACTTACAATAAACCATTTAACCAAGAGGTGTAATTTTTCATTCTAAGTTTTCTTTATTTCAAAAGTTAAAAATAGTATTTTTACGCTTAAATCACATTACTATGGCAGAAATTAAATGGCAAACCGCAAAAGAATTTGAAGATATAACATACAAAAAGTGCAATGGCGTTGCCCGAATCGCTTTTAACCGACCGGAAGTCCGCAATGCTTTTCGTCCGAAAACGACCGCCGAATTGTATCAGGCATTTTATGATGCTCAGGAAGATACCTCGATTGGCGTAGTTTTACTTTCCGCAGAAGGACCATCCCCAAAAGACGGCGTTTATTCGTTTTGTAGTGGTGGCGATCAACGTGCTCGTGGTCATCAAGGTTATGTGGGCGATGATGGCATGCACCGTTTAAACATCTTGGAAGTGCAACGATTGATTCGTTTTATGCCAAAAGCCGTGATTGCCGTTGTTCCCGGATGGGCAGTTGGTGGCGGTCACAGTTTGCACGTGGTATGCGATTTGACGTTAGCCAGTAAAGAACACGCGATTTTTAAACAAACCGATGCTGATGTAACGAGTTTTGATGGTGGTTATGGTTCTGCTTATTTGGCCAAGATGGTCGGACAGAAAAAAGCTCGAGAAATTTTCTTTTTAGGAAGAAACTATTCGGCACAAGAAGCATTTGAAATGGGAATGGTAAATGCCGTGATTCCGCATGACGAATTAGAAGATACAGCTTATGAATGGGCTCAGGAGATTTTAGCGAAATCACCAACATCTATTAAAATGCTGAAATTTGCAATGAATCTAACGGATGACGGAATGGTGGGTCAACAAGTTTTTGCCGGCGAAGCCACTCGTTTAGCCTATATGACCGAAGAAGCAAAAGAAGGAAGAAATGCCTTTTTGGAAAAAAGAAAGCCTAACTTTGAGAAAAAATGGATTCCATAATCCTTTAAAATACATCTACTTTGGAAGAATTTACAAATTCAACGGTTTCATTTGATTCGTTGCCAAAATTTGAATCGGTTCCGTTTAAACCGTTAAACAAGAATTATTTGAATGTTGTGTATATCAGCAACGCTATATTTTCTGTTTTTCTGGCGACGGGACTTACTTTTCTATTAATTTTTAATGATTTCTTCAGCGATAATGTTATCGTTTGGGTTGCAATTTTGCTTGCAATCATTGCTTTGCTGTTTTGGACTTCAACGATTAGTTTTAGAAAAAAGGGGTATGCTCTTCGGGAGAAAGATATTTTATTTCGTAAGGGAATTTTATCAACCACAACAACGGTGATTCCGTTTAACCGAATTCAGCACGTTGCTTTATACGAAGGTGTTTTTTCGAGAATGTATCAGTTAAGTGAATTACAAGTCTACACCGCCGGCGGAAGCAGCAGCGACTTACATATTCCGGGTTTGCCGAAAGAAGAAGCCGAGAGCATCAAATCGTTTTTGTTGAATAAAATTACTGTGTTGGAGAAAGAATCGGTTGAATTGACTTCAAAATTGGAAGAAACTTCTTCAGAAGATATTCAATTTGAACATCAATCTGCTAAATTGCCTGAATCGGATACAGAAAACGAAACTAAGAACTAACATGCCATCATTCGATTTTAGTCAGCCACAAAGACAATCGGTCAAAGGAATTACGATTATGTTTGCCGATACGTTGCAAGGCATTATTCGAAGTCTTTGGGTGCCACTTTTGTTGATCATCTACCGTTTTGATTGGGATAAATTACTTTATTTTATCATTGGTTTGGTGGTTTTGATGATGATCATTGGCGTAATCGCTTATTTAAAATACATCAATTTTACTTTTTTCTTAGATGAATCCAAAGAGGAATTTGTGATTCAGAAGGGCGTGATTTCCAAAAATAAGATTACGATTCAATTAGATAAAATTCAGCAAGTAAATATTAATCAGTCGGTTATTCAAAAATTAGTTGGCGTATATAGTGTGGATATTGATACGGCCGGAAGCGATAAAAAAGAAGCCAGCATTCGTGCGGTTGACAACCAAGTGGCGTTGCATTTGAAAAATAAATTGCTCTCTTTTGAAAAAAATACTGAAGGTATTTCATCCGAAGAAGAAAGCATCGAACCCAATAAACCGTTTTTAAAAATCAGCTTTTTGACGCTTTTGAAAGTTGGAATTACTTCCAATTACGGAAGAAGCATAGCCTTATTGATTGGTTTTATTGGTACGTTATACGGCGGTTTTCAAGATGTTGTCACCTCATTTGAAGTAGATGAAGACGAAGTCAACGGTTTAGTCGATCAAGGTATGGGCTATTTTTCGATTTCCTTTTTTTTAATGGCGATTTTGGTTTTGGTGCTTTTAATTAATTTAGTTCGAACGGTTGTCAAGTTCTTCGATTATCAAATGGTGGTTCAACGAAAAGCATTGGCGATTAATTTCGGATTATTTGCTAAAAAGAATACGTTACTCAAACCGTCGAAAGTTCAAATTACGACGTATAGCCAGAATTTTTTTCAGCGAAAGCTTAATTTAATTGATTTAAAATTAAAGCAAGCTTCGTCCTCCGATGTGGTAGATGAGGAGGGAAAAAGAAGCAATGCGATTGAAGTTCCGGGTTGCAGTAGAGTGGAGAAGGACGAAATCTTGAAAATGATTTTGAGCAAATTGCCTAAAACAGAACAGGTTTTTAAACCTAATTTCCGCTACTTAATTAAAGCGATTAGTTTGGGAATAATTGTGCCTTGCGTCATTTTCATCTGTTTGGGATTGTTTGTGTATGAACCATTGCAAAACTATTTTCCATTGCTTTTGGCGTATATTTTAATGATTGGCATCATCGTATTTTTTCAATTTAGAAATTATAGATTGTTGTTGAGCAAAGATTTTATTGTGATAAAAAGCAATGCATGGGATGTTGAACATCAATTAATTGAACCGTTTAAAATTCAAGGGATTTCTACAAAACAATTTCTGTGGCACAAGCGTTCGGATATTGTACATCTTACGTTTCACACGGCTGCGGGCGATTTAAAGTTCAAATTTGCGAATTACTCTTCGCTAAAACCGTGGATTAATTATTGGCTTTACGAAGTTGAACGAGCCGATCGAAATTGGATGTAAATCACTAAATTTCCCTTACCTTTGCAGAATAAAATTTTATAAAAATGAAGCATTGGATTGAAGCCGCAAGAGTTAGAACTTTACCTCTGTCAGTATCCGGAATTTTGGTTGGAAGTTTTTACGCTTTGTCAAAACCAACCGAAAATGTACTTACGCCTACACAAGTTTTTAGTTGGACAATTTTTGGGTTGTTGATGTTAACAACAATCGGTTTGCAGGTTTTATCCAATTTTGCAAATGATTATGGCGATGGAGTAAAAGGTACCGATAATGAAGACAGAATCGGTCCGAAACGAGCTTTACAAAGTGGTGTAATTTCTCCAGCCGCAATGAAAAGAGCAATCATCATCACAGCAACTTTGACTTTTATTTCAGCAGTTTTGTTGATTTATGTCGCATTCGGATTAGAAAACTTCTATTATTCACTTATCTTTTTAGTGTTGGGAATTGTTGCCATTGCTTCGGCGATTCGCTATACTGTGGGTAAAAATGCTTATGGTTATCAAGGTTATGGCGATATTTTTGTATTCTTTTTCTTCGGATTAGTAAGTACTTATGGTTCTTATTTTATGTTTTCTAAAGTCATCGATTGGTATTTGTTATTACCGGCCATTGCCATCGGATTTTTAAGCGTTGGTGTGCTCAATTTGAACAATATGCGAGATGAGTTTTCAGATAAAAAAGCCGGAAAGAATACAATTGTAGTAAAAATTGGTGGAGCAAAAGCCAGACAGTATCATTATTTCTTAGTGATTACAGCGATGCTTTTATTGTTGGTTTTTGGTATTTTACAGCATTTTGCGATTGATCAATACATTTATTTGATTGTTTTTCTTCCGATTATTAGTCATTTACTTCGTGTGAAAAGAACAGTAAATCCAGCTGATTTAGATCCGGAATTGAAACGTTTGGCAATTAGTACTTTTATGGTTTCGCTATTGTTGTCGCTGTGTTTGATTTATTTTATCTCTGATATAATTGTATAATAATTAAATTTTTATTGCTATGAAAATTACATTTTACGGTCATTCATCTTTAGGAATTGAAGTTAACGGAAATCACATTCTAGTGGACCCATTTATTTCAGGAAATCCAAAAGCTTCTCATATTGATATTCATTCGTTGAAAGCTGATTTTATATTGTTGACACATGCTCATCAAGATCATATTTTGGATGTGGAAGCCATTGCAAAACGCACCAATGCAGTAATTGTTTCTAATTGGGAAATTGCTACTTATTACGGAAATAAAGGCTTTCAGAACCATCCGATGAATCACGGCGGAAGTTGGGATTTTGAGTTTGGGAAAGTAAAATATGTCAACGCTATTCATTCCAGTTCTTTCCCTGATGGAACGTATGGCGGAAATCCGGGCGGATTTGTGATTGAAGGCGAACACAAAAACATTTACATTTCCGGTGATACGGCTTTAACGATGGATATGAAGTTAATTCCGCTTCGCACGAAGTTGGATTTAGCGATTCTTCCTATTGGAAGCAATTTTACAATGGATGTAGAAGATGCCATTACTGCTTCTGACTTTGTTGAATGTGATAAAGTGTTAGGCGTTCACTACGATACATTCGGTTATATCGAAATCAATCACGAAGAAGCGATTAAAAAATTCTTTAACAGTGGAAAAGACTTGATGTTGTTGAAAATTGGGGATTTTATTGAGTTGTAATTCTTGAAAGCTTCTTACCACAAATATATTTTAGACTTCAAAAGACCTTCCGGTACTTCGAGAGGCGTTTTAACCCAAAAAGAAACTTGGTTTATCATCTTGGAAAAAGACGGTAAAAAAGGAATAGGCGAGTGTGGCATTTTGCGAACATTAAGCATTGATGACCGAGCCGATTATGAAGAAAAATTGAAATGGGTTTGTCAAAACATTCATTTGGGTGTGGATGAACTTTGGGAAAATTTGATCGAATTTCCGTCGATTCAATTTGGAATTGAAGTGGCTTTTTTGTCTTTAGAAAGTGAAAATCCGTTTGAATTATTTCCTTCTGAATTTACTTCCGGTCAAAAAAATATGGAAATTAATGGATTGGTTTGGATGGGCGAGGAGTCGTTTATGAAAGCTCAAATTGAAGAGAAATTAGCACAAGGTTTTCGTTGTATAAAATTGAAAATCGGAGCCATCGATTTTGAAAAAGAGTTAGGATTATTGCGTTATATTCGTCAACATTTTGATGAAAAAACAATTGAAATTAGAGTCGATGCGAACGGTGCTTTTGATTCAAATGAAGCTTTAGATAAATTAAATCAATTATCTGGTTTTAAATTGCATAGCATCGAACAGCCAATTGCAAAAAGCCATACTGACAGGATGGCAGAGCTGTGTAAAATCACCCCTTTGCCGATTGCTTTGGATGAAGAGTTAATTGGCGTGTTTTTATTGGAAGAAAAAAGGCAATTGCTTGAAAAAATTAAGCCTCAATTCATCATTTTGAAGCCAAGTTTGGTGGGTGGTTTACGAGGTACAAAAGAGTGGATTGATGTTGCTGAATCGCTTCAAATTGATTGGTGGATTACATCAGCCTTAGAAAGTAATATTGGATTGAATGCGATTGCTCAATGGACGTTTACACTTCAAAATCCGATGCCGCAAGGTTTGGGTACCGGAGGACTTTATACCAACAATTTTGATTGTCCACTGGAAGTTGTCAATGGAAAATTAAATTATAATCCTTCTTTGAATTGGGATGTGAATCAGCTGAACTTATAGTTTACTTGGCTAAGTATTTATTCAATGAATCTTTGGCTTGCTCTCTGATTGTATTTCGCATAAAAGGTGTCCAACCCAGTAAATAACCTTTTAAACCTAATGCCATTCCGCTCCATTTCCACAAACTAAACGAATCGGTGTGTTTGATGATTAAACCGTCTTGAAATTTGAATTTTGCATAGATTTCGTTAACGACTTTTCGATTGGTTTTGCTGAAATTATAAGTTGCAATCCATTTGGCTGTACCATTTTTCTTCGAACTTTTTAAATCGAAAAATTCAATGGATAAGTTTCCTTTGCTTCGCTCGATGAGCATCTTCCACATCGCACACACTTCGTCATGATTGAGTTTACCAAACGCCGGATCAGAGAAAGTGGCTTCGGGATGGTAGCATTCGGCCATCGACTTGGCATCGAGTTTGCTGAAAGAATCATAGAATTTTAGTAGGACATTATGGGTTGTATGTATCATTCCAGTCTTTTGTGGTTATGGCTGTTATTTTGTTTTCGTCGTTAATTGAGACTCTTAATTCTTTAATTTTATATTTCTTTTCGTACTCACATTTGTATCTGAAAACCGTATATTTATCTTCATCATAACGAATGGCTTCCACTAATTTCATATCTTGAAACTGACCAAAAACACGTAAAATGTTTTGACATGTCATTGCGATTTTATCTTTGTTGATTTTTTTCAACACTTCTTCTGTCGCTTCTTCTTTAGTGAAAGGTTTAAAAGCAGAAGAATTACATGTCATTAACACTCGTTTACCTAATTCGTAAGAACGATTTTTCTTAAAAGAATTGACTTCGTTTATGTTGAGTTTTACAAACTCGGGTTTTTTTTCTTCTTTGGCTGTTGAAGAGGAAGTATTACCCGATTTACAGCCAATTAGCAAGACTAAAGAGCATAATAGGGCGATTTTTTTCATCTTAAATTTTTAATAATAAATTGGGGTTCGGACAATTGTTTTTGTAAAAATCCAAGTCCTTTTCACTGCAAACACCTGGATAATCACCTTGATATTCTCCTATGTTATTAATGATTTGGAAATGCAAATGAGCAGCATAATCTCCATTTACGTTTGCGTTTCCTAAGGTGGCTATTTTATCCCCTTTTTTTAACGGTTGATTAATTTTTAGCAAAGCTAAACTTTCTAACGAAAGATGTCCATAAAGCGTATAAAATTCACAATTTTTTAACGTATGCTTGATAATGATGGTTGGACCATAATCGCCTAATGCGTTATTGTTTTGAAAACTATGAATAACACCGTCCAAAGCGGCTAAAACTGATGTTCCTGCTTTAATCCATAAATCTAAACCAATGTGAATATTTCTTTCAGAAGAAGTATCTAACGAATTAAAAATTGAACTTCTTTGGTATAAATTTCGTTTTTCCATATAACCACCATAGGCTACTTTACCTTGATTTTTGGATAAATAATTTGTGATGAATGCTTCATACTCATCGGCTGTTTGAGGTTTGTGATTTTTTAATTCATTAGAATTTACAGACAAATCTAAGGGAACATAATCTGTATAAGGGATGGAGGTGTCAATAACTCTCACATCACTTTGTTGGGATAAAATTTCTTCTAGTGAATTCATTTTTCAAAGATACTCGCCCTTATTGTTTTATCTGTTAAATTGATTTTAAAATAATGATAATTAACAATCTTTTTACTTTTTGGTTGCCATCTTTCCTCCTAAATAAGCCATTGGAAGATAAGCCAATACTAAATCCAGTACATTAAACCACATTGGAGCAGGGAGCATAAATACATTCGCTATTCCGCCCAATAAGAAAAAAAAGCCAATGCCATAAGCAAACTTCATATGATGCGAAGCGGCTAATTTAGCAGCAAGAAAAGCTCCGATAAGTGTACCCAATGCATGAGCAAGAAAGGGAAAAATAAAATTTATAGGCTTAAACAAATGAATTGATGCTTTTAGTCCTTCAATAGTGGTAATATCTGCTCCCTCAGGAGGAGGAATGATTGAGCTGCTTATGCTAATCAAGGCCATGTTGATAGTACTTCCTATAACAATTCCGATTACAACTGCTACGATATTCTTAAAAATTGGATTCATTTTTTACTATTTATTGGTTATTTTTCAAATTTAATAAAAAAAAGTTTAGTAAATAGGCATCTTTCTACTATACATTACTACATCAAAATGAAAGAAACAGCATATTTTACATTGGTTTTGTGTTGTAGAATGATTGTTTTGAGTGTAACAGCACTATATCGTTATAAAATTATGAATTGTATAGTTTTTATAGCTCATAATTTTTAATTCAAAAAAAAATAACAACTATTTTTATGAATAACAAAAACTGAATTTATGAAATCACAAATACCCTCTTATTGTAAAGCATTTTTAATGATATACATTTTTACATCATTACTAAGTTCAAATTTGTTTGCTCAAAACCTACTCAACAATGGCGATTTTGAGTCGGGTGGAAGCGGAGTTGGTTTTTTGGTAACAGCATACACTTTGATTAACCCTGTTAACGGGACAAGTAGTCCAGGTCAATATGCAAGAACAACTAATCCAACATTAATGAATACAAATTACATTTCAGGAGGTGACCATACAACCGGTACAGGAAATATGTTAGTATTTGATGGTGCAACAACGGGAGGAGGGTTCTTTTGGACTACGGGTAATACAGGTGGAGCTATTGGCGGATTTACAGTAGGAACTAGTTATGTTTTTAGCTACTGGATTAAATCAGTTTCTAATGAAGTGACTAGCAATACTACCCGAGCAAATATTGGAGCATTTTTTGTTGGTGTAAACAATATAAGTCCACCAAATTTAAGTAATCTGGCTCCACTACCTGAAGAGGGTTGGAAAAAAGTTAGTTATTCTTTTATTGCTACAGCCCCTACTATTTTAGTTAGGTTGAGAACACTTAATGGTGGAGCTTTAGGAAATGATTTTGCAGTTGATGATTTTGTTATAGAAGAAGGATCTTTGCCTTTAGAAGGATCATTTACATTTATTAATCCAACTTGTCCAACTTCAACAGATGCTTCCATCACAGTTTCAGTAGTTGGAGGTTCTTTACCTTATGGGAATTTCAATTTAATAGGACCTGTTACACTTTCAAATACCACCGGAATATTTTCCAATTTACCACAAGGAACCTATACTATTTCAATAATTGACAGCAGTGGTGAGGAATACAGCGTTAATAATATTGTTTTAGCTGCTCCAAACGATTTAATCATTAGTGAACCCGCTACAATTTGTGAAGGTGAAACTACAGAATTAACAGTGAGTGCTGGTATCAATTCCTATACATGGACAGCAAGTCCACCGGATAGTTCTATTACTGATCCAAATGCTGCTACGCAGAATGTTAGTCCGTTAGTTACTACAACTTACACTGTTACTTCAGGTGTTGAAATATCTCCGACAAATTTGGTTTTTAATGGTGATTTCACATTGGGAAATGTAGGATTTACAACCGATTACACTCAAGTTGCCAATCCAAATCCGTTTGGAGTTCAATCGTCTTATGATATAGTTCAAAATCCAAATGCTTGGTTTGCACCGTTTGCTTCGTGTGGTGATCATACAACCGGAGATGGAAATTTAATGGTTTTTGATGGTTCTACAGACCCAACGGGAACTATTCGAGTATGGTGTAATGAAGATTTAATTAATGTTGAACCCAATACAGATTATACTTTTTCTTACTACATCGCTTCTGTGGCACCGGAAAATCCGGCTTCGATGGTTGTTGAGATTAATGGTGTTTCGTTAGGTGCCGCTTTGGACGCTCCTTCAACTACCTGCTTATGGACACTGCATTCGTTTTCATGGAACTCCGGTTCCTCCACAACAGCATCCATATGTATTTTTAATTTAGAATTTGCTAATAATGGAAATGACTTTGCTTTGGATGATATTTCCCTTGCCGAAACTGTAACTTGTTTGTATGAAAAAAGTGTTACAATAACAGTTAATCCGCAAGTAATACCAACTTTTAATGCAGTTAATGCAGTTTGTACTGGAGGTACATTATCAGCTTTACCAACCACTTCCTTAAACGGAATTGAAGGCAGTTGGTCACCGGCTCTAAATAATACAGCCACTACTACTTATACATTTACACCGAACGACACTAGTAGTTGTATTTCAAATGCATCTTTAACTATTCAAGTTTTACAATTATCAACACCTGATTTTGAAGCGGTAAGTCCAATTTGTTCAGGCGAAACTTTGAATCCATTGCCAACTACCTCACAAGACGGTATAGTAGGTTCTTGGTCACCTGCATTAAACAACACCGCAACTACTACGTATACATTCACACCAAATGCAGGGCAATGTGCGACTACAGCAGTACTTACAATTCAAGTCACATCGCCCGTAATTCCTACGTTTGAAGTGATAGAACCGATTTGTATTGGTTCTACTATTGATGAATTGCCCACGGTTTCAACTAATGGAATAAACGGAACTTGGTCGCCATCATTAAATACTTTAGCCACAACAACCTATACCTTTACACCAGCCGATGGAGAATGTGCCTTGAATGCAGAGCTCACGATTACCGTTACTTCTGCTCCCCAATTTACTATTTCACAAGGTTGTGTGGGTTCGAGTTACACGTTAAGTGCTGTGGCTGAATCAACTAATGGAACTATTTCTTACACATGGTTTAATCCGTCTGATATTCAGATTGGAACAAATGATTCGGTTACCATTTCTTCTGGAGGAACATACAGATTGGTTGTTTCACAAAATGGATGTAGTAATGAGGAGATGGTGAATGTCATAAGTACTTTATGTGGTATACAGAAAGGTATTTCACCTAATAATGATGGACTTAATGACAGTTTTGACCTTTCTTCATATAATGTTAATGAATTACAGATTTTCAATCGCTATGGAATTGCTGTGTACAACAAAGCAAATTATAGCAATGAATGGTTCGGACAGTGTAATAAGGGTAATGAATTACCGGATGGAACTTACTACTATGTTATCAATTTTGAAGATATTGAAGCCAAAACAGGTTGGATTTACATCAATAAAGCGTATTAAACATTAAATCATAATTTAGAAATTGTTATAATTCTATCAGAAAAAGTATTGAAGATTAGTTTTTTATTTAAAAAAATCTACTTCAATGTTAATTGCAAAGCATAATATTACCAAAAATGAATCATTTAAAAATAATAACTGCCTTTTTTCTTCTATTATCCTCATCAATCACTTTTGCTCAATTGGGTTTTTGTACGGGAAGTAAAGGCGAACCTATTTTTACTGAAAATTTTGGAAATGGAACAAATTACGGTCCTGCTTTACCAGCCGGAACAACAAATTATAACTTTGTAGTAGGAAACCCCAACGATGGGAGTTATACCCTATATTACAGAACAAATCTTTACAGCACTTGGCATTATTCGTTAGACCATACACCTGACGCTACCAATGGAGTGAATGGAAAGACATTGATAGTGAATGCAAGTGCTAACACAACAGGAGATTTTTACAGACGCGTAGTAACTGGATTATGTGTGAACACTACGTTTGAGTTTTCGGCTTGGGTAATGAATGTTTATAATCCGGGTTCGGGTTTTTGTGGTGCAAGTGAAATTCCTATTAATGTAAGGTTTGAAATATGGAATGATACAGAAACAGTTCTGTTAGGCTCAGGTAATACTGGTAATATCATGGGAACAGCATCACCCCTTTGGTTGCAATATGCTCTTGTTTTTACCACAGGAAGTGAAACCTCAGTCGTTCTAAAAATGAAAAACAATGGATTAGGAGGTTGCGGAAATGATTTAGCAATCGACGACATTGAATTTAGAGCTTGTGGAGAATTAACCACCATTACTAGTCCGCCGATGTCAGGGCAGACCTTTCAAGCGTGTTCTAGCGAAGCTCCTTTTTCTTTAACTTTTCAAGCTGCTACAACAGGTGCTTCGCCTCATTTTTATCAATGGCAGTCCAGTAGCGATGGAACAACTTGGACAGATATTCCGGGAGAGAATTCTGCTACTTATACGGCTTCAAACATCACTTCCACAACTTATTTTAGAACAAAAGCAGCTCAAGATATTGCCAATTTGAATAATAGTTTTTGTTCAACTATTTCAAATGTTTACACGGTTTCATTTTTAAATTCACCAACTATTCCAATAAGTAATGGTGATATAGAAATTTGTGGTAACGATACTTTTCCGGCACTTTCTGTTACTGCAAATGCCACTTCGGGCGTCAATTGGTATGATGCACCCACCGGAGGTAATTTGCTACAATCAAACTCCTCCACATATACGCCTTCTGCAGCCGGAATTTATTATGCTGAAACGTTTGATTTAACATCAAACTGTTTAAGTGCTACAAGAATTCCGGTAGAATTAACAATAGTGCCACTGCCCACCGCTTCGATTTCAAGTACAAGTCCAATTTGTGCCGGTAATAGCACGGTAGTTTCTTTTAATGGGACTCCCGATGCCGAAATCACCTATAAAATTGATGGAGGAGTAGACCAATTTATTACTTTAAATTCAAGTGGCTCTGCAAGTATTACGACACCGGTTTTAAACGCAAATTCTACATATAGTTTAGTTAGTATTGCATCGCCTATTTCAGCCAGTTGTAATCAAACTATTTCAGGATCAGTAAGCATTACAGTTAATCAACCACCCACAGCTTCCATTTCAGGTAATGTCACTCTTTGTTCCGGTGATAATGGAACAATACAATTTATTGGAACCCCAAACGCAACAGTTTTTTACTCCATTAACAGCGGACCAATTCAGTTTGCTGTTTTAAATGCCACAGGTGAGAGAGCTGTTGCGATTTCCAATATCACTACAACTACAGTTGTAGCACTTACGGAAGTGAGAACAACGGGAGCAAGCGGTTGTTCGCAAACGTTAAATCAATCCATCACGTTTACGGTTGTTCTATTGCCAACCGCTGCCATTTCGGCTAGCCCATCAGCTATATGTGAAGGTGAGACAACTGTGCTTACCTTTACCGGAACACCTAATACACAAATAACTTATAACCAAAATAGCGGAGCAAATCAAACAATAGATTTGAATGCTAGCGGAACAGCAACTGTAACAACTGAGGCAATAACTTCCGCTACAACATTTCAATTGGTGAGTGCAGAATTGCTACAAAGTCCATTTTGTTTTCAATCTGTTTCAAGTGTGGTGACAGTTACGATTAATCCAACTCCAACCGCTACTTTTAGTGGCGATTTAGCGTATTGTTCAGGAGAAACAACGGCAATTTCACTAACATCTAGTTTAGCAGGAACAACATTTACATGGACAGTTGTTCAAAACGGAACTACAGGAGCTACAGCGGGTAACGGTAATCAAATTAATCAATTACTTTCGGTAAATAATGGTGATGGAACAGCAATTTATACAGTTACTCCTCTTTTCAACGGCTGTGCAGGAAGTCCTATTGCAATTGAAGTTGACGTTTTTGCAATTCCTAATCCTTCTTTATCAGATGGAGCCATTTGTTTACTTTCCGGAAATACTTCTGCTCAACCGTATGTGTTAGATACCGGTTTCACCACTTCCGATTATAGTTTTGAATGGTATTTTGAAGATGTTTTAATTCCAAATGCAAATGATAGCACATATGAAGCTTTTCAAATAGGAGAATATGCTGTTGTTGCGACTAATCTTATTTCAGGTTGTGTTTCTCCAGTAGAAACTGCTATGGTTATTGAATCGGTTTTGGGTGAAAGTTTACTCATTGAGCAATCAGAGGCGTTTAGTGAAAATCCAACAATTACTGTAACCGTTGTGGGTGGAGTAGGACCTTTTTATTATCAATTGGATGATTTTGGTTTTCAAACCTCTAATGTTTTTACGAATGTAGCTCCCGGTTTTCATACAATTACAGTAGTAGATGATAGCTTGTGTACAAACCTGACAGGAACAGCAACGATTATAAATTACCCTAAATTTTTTACTCCCAACGGTGATGGTTACAACGACACATGGAATATTTCCGGAGTAGATGGTTCTTCCATTATTTATATTTTTGATCGTTATGGTAAGTTGATTAAGCAAATTAGTCCGTTAGGAACAGGATGGGATGGTACCTACAACGGTCAACCTGTCTTTTCAAGTGATTATTGGTTTATGATTGATTATCCGGAAAACGGAATACCTAAGACTTTTAAATCACATTTTAGTTTGAAGCGATAGTCACAGAAATCTTTTTTAAACATTTAATGTCAGGATTTGGTATAGTAGCTCTAATTAGAATAAACAGCCCCGAAATGTTGTTCCCAATGCATAATTCTTTGATCTATTTGTTCTAGTGTTGGGCGGGAATAAATTCCATATACACAAGCAATTAATAGTACAATGCAAATAATCAATAGAAAAGTGTTTAGATTTATTTTTTTCATAATTGTTTATTTATGTGAATTTTATTTTTTTATAGAGTGAGGAACAAGTGAGATTATCATTTTCATTGTTCTACAAATTTATTTGATTTTGAACTATTTTTCCTTCTGCATTCAAAGCTCAGAAAAAAGATATAAACCAGCCTATAACGGTCCAAGCAGTTAGTAAATTAAAAATAATAATGTATTTCCAGTTTTTCTTATCTCTACCAATTACCGATGAGATAAAGTAGACAAAAAATCCCACTATTCCTGCTACTATCTTTTCAATTGTAATGTCATTATTTTCAAAGGTAAAATCACTATTTTGTAAAGCTTGTCCCTAAACAAAACCGGTAATGAATAGCAAGATTACAAAGGTTAGTTTTTTATTATCATAAACAATTGAGCTAACTATTCTAAATGACCAAAATTTTAGGTTTTGTTAGTTAATGAATTTATTTCTTTATCAATCTTCTAATTTTGGAGGTATTATTTCCAATAATTTTAATTAAATAGACTCCATTTGAAAGAGATGAAATATCTATAATTTGTTCATCAGAAGTTATAGTGCCGCTTTTTACTTTTCTTCCCATGACAGTATGGATTTCATATTTATTTTCTGCTGATAATGAGTTTGACATGATTGTAAAAATGTCTTTTGTGGGGTTTGGATAAAGTATAAAATCCTCTTTTGCAGTTTCATTATCATCAACATTCAGCGATTCTCTTACAGGTACAGGAAATGAATCACAATCCATAGGGGTTCCAAATTGGATTTCAACTCCTTGTTTTGAATAACATTTTAGATATGTATTTGCTTCAATCCCTTGTTCGCAAGTAGGACCAACTTTTCCTATGCCTTCAATGACTCCACAATTGTCACAATCAATATTACTTTTAATTCTTTTTAAAGGCACAGAACCCAAATAGTTTGTTTCAAATGATTCTACGTCACAAGTCGCACCAAATTCAGGAAAAATGTCTCCAATTTGTGCATTTATTATTTGTTGATTATCGAATTCTTCAACATCTTGATCATTATTCTGATCGTATATGTAGAATTTACCCGATACATCTTCCCTGATATAATAAGGTCCATGAAGACTTAATTGAGTAGTAGTATTTCTAAAAAAAGATGTATGAGATAGCGTTTTTCTATATTTTTTATAGTATACATAACCATTTATTGTTTCATAACCGTCAAAATATATAGTGTAATAACTTGAATAACCAAAACCACCTGCATAATATCTCCATTCAGAAGTCATGTCTAAATAGTTACTATATACTGTTTGCGAAAAGCTATTATTTATCCAGAATACAAAAAATGAAATAAGTATAAGTCTCCTCATAATGAATTAATTTTATTGTCTTTATCAAATCTACATTTTTTATATTTCAAATATACAAAAGATAATGTATGAATTTTAAATAAGAAATTCCAACATTCTTAAAACGGAAAAAAACTGGTATCACAAAGAAAGCCACGATTCAAATGATTATGTTTAGAGGTAAACCAACTTTGATGTAGTCTTTAAGTGTATAATTTCCGAGCGAATAGACAATTGTGTTGGTTGGGTTGCAAATGGGCTTGATAAAAAAATTTTATCTAAGGTTTGGCAAACTACTTTTTATGGAAAATATTTAGATAGTAAAGATTAAAATCATCGGAATTGGCTACAATAATGTCCATCCAGCCATCGGAATTTATGTCTCCAACGGTTACGTCATATGTTCGGGCGGCGTGATCGGTTAGATTAATTTCCTCGAACGATTTTCCATCTACGTTAATGAAAACGGTATTTGGTTTTAGGTAATTGCCTGTCACAATATCCATCAAACCGTCTTTATTAAAATCGGAGAGGGCAATGCTGTAGGTGTCGGTGTCTTCACTACCAAAATGTAGCGTTTCATTGAAGGTGAAATTTTTTGTTCCAAAGTAGATAATGTTGGCTCCTTTGAGATTGCCGGTCACAATATCTAAATATCCGTCATTGTTCATATCTGCTATGGCGACAGAACGTGTTTCAAAAGTTCCTGTGCCAAAATCAAGCTTTTTTTCAAATTGACGATTGCCTTTGTTTAGTAAAATTTCATTCGGAATATTGTCTCTGTTTGCCAAAACCAAATCGGGTAGGTTATCACCGTTTAAATCGTGTATGGCAATATCGATAGTGGAGTTTTTTGTTGTTTGTAATTTTACGCAATCAAAATCCAGTTTACCATTGTTGTAGCAAATGATGTTTTGTTGACCTCTGTTGGTAATGATAAAATCGATGAAACCGTTGTTGTCAAGATCTCCTAGAGCGACATTTCGGGCATTAGAAAGTTCTGCAACTTCTGAATGAAATGTAAAAATTCCTGAACCATTGTTTAGGTAAATTTTATGCGGTGCATTATCGTTTATTTCTAAAATGTCTAAATCACCGTCGTTATCTAAATCTACTAATTCGGCAGCATAGCTGGTTGAACTCAAATTATCTAACGGAATCATAGAATTAAAACCTCTGCCGGAATTGAAGAATATATAATTTGTTTCCGGCCAATGTCGTCCATTGGCAACCACTGCATCCATTTTTCCATCGTTGTTAATGTCTCCCAAACTAATTGACGCCGTTCTCTGTTTTGTTAAGCCAAAACTAAATCGTGGTTCTTCAGGGTTCATATCATATACTGAACGAAAACCACGTGTTTGAGCATATGATAGGAGGGAGTTGAGGAGGAAAAAGTAGATTATTTTTTTCATTGGTTGTTTAGATTAACGGTTTGAGACTTTGAGAGGTTGCGGTCTAATTAAACCAAAACTTTTGATTAAACACTGAACTCAAAGACACAAAACCAACTTTAAATCAAGCCCAAAACCCGCAGTCTTGCAAAACCTGTGTTACTACACATTTTTTTTTATTTCCATAATTATTCCATTGAACAAATACTTCCCAATAGGTAATCTACTTATGAAATTCTGAAACTGTTTTTCTAAATCAATTTCGTTGTTGATGATTTCAAGTGTTTTTCTTGCATCCATAACTTCATTGGGTATTTCAACTGTATTTGTTTTATAATAATAGTCAGATTTTAATTCCCAATAAGAAGCACTTTGATTTATACCCTTTTGAAGAAGATTAAAAATAATTGTTGTTCCATCTAGGCCTATAATACAGTCTTTAATTTCATTAAAATCCTTCAGTTTTTCATATCCGCTATTTTTCAATTCAGTCATTAACTTTTCAACCATCTTTTCAGGAATTTTTATTTTTTGGGAAATTTTACTTTTTTGCTCTTCCTTTCTGTCAGTTTTCCATACGGAATGTATTAGGCTGCCTTCAAATTTACCATTATTGAGTTTAACTAATTCTAATCTTTGAAACTCAGCCACGTCAATTCGATATATCTCTTTGTGTAAAAAACTATCAAATTCGGTTAAATTATGTTCATAATTAGTTTGACCGAAAGCAAATGTTCCTATTATAGATAAAAATAATATGAAGTAATTTTTTTTCAAAATGTGTGGTAACTTATTTATATGTCTAACAATCCTCAGATTTATTCCCTCAAATTTAATAAATAAATCTTACAAATCATCAAAAGCACTTTATTCACTGATTTTGTTTTGAAGCACAATCTCCTAGCCCCGATTGGAATGGAAAGCCTTGAGCAGACGAAGCTGATTTTTTCTTGCTGACCCCAAAGCGACCAACGGAAGCTCTTGGGGCGGCTTAGAAAAAACAGCTTTGGCAAACAAGCTTGGAATGAAAAGCGGGAATAGCTTCTAAAAAATTAATTAAACGGAAAAAACAGCGGTATCACAAATACAGCCACGATCCAAATAATAATATTCAAAGGCAAACCGACTTTGATGTAATCTTTAAAAGTGTAATTTCCGGGTGAATAGACCATCGTGTTGGTTGGGTTGCAAATGGGCGTCATAAACGTGTAGGCACATGCAAACATAATGGCAATCAGGAAGGGTTGATAGTTCACTTCCATACTCAAAGCGAACTGAATGGCGATGGGTGCCATTAATGCGGCAGCGGCTTTTCCGGAGAGGATATTGGTGGCAATGAGTGTAACTAAATAGACGAACGCTAATGTAATGTGCAAATCGAAATTACCGAGATTAGTGGCTAAAAAGTCGGCAATGATTTTGGAAGTGCCTGTTTTTTCTAAGGCGGTTCCCATGCTTAACACACCGGCAATCATAAAAATTACTTTCCAATCGATGGTGTCGTAGGCTTCTTGGGGTTTCAAGACATTGAGAACCACAAGGGATAAGCAGCCCACCATTCCGGCAACGACAATCGAGGTAATTCCCATTGCAGCGGCTGTAATTACGCCGACTAAGATGAGTACGCTAATAATCGCTTTGCGTTTATCCAGTTTTTGACTTGCAATTTCTTGGAGCGGAAAAAGCATTTTGTGCTTTATCATTTCATTAAAGGATTCGGCAGAGGAATCGACCACCAAAACATTTCCTTCGCTAAGTTTAAAGTTGCCTAAATTTGAAAACCTGTTTTTCTTTAAATTTCTCACTGCTAAAACATTGGCACTGTATCTTTCTCTGAATTTGATGTCATTTAACGTTTTTCCTGCTAGTTTGGAACCAAAGGGGATGATGGCTTCATATAACTGATTTCCTTTTCCACTTTCATCAATAAAATTACTAAAGAGCGGTTTATCATCTTCTAAAGTATAATTTTTATCGTGTCGGATGTCGTTGAGTTCGTTAAAATGAATGACGATTTTCAGATGGTCATTGGCTTTTAATTTCCATCGTTCTTCCAGTTTGTTTTTTCGGTTGTTGAGGTTGTTTACTTCGATGATTTCGACGTTGTATTTTTGCCTGAGAATGCTTTCGGCGATGGTTTTACCGATGTCGGCACTATTCTCATTGATAATAATTTCGGTAATGAATTGGTTGGATTCTTGTTGCATATCGTCTACCAAACTATTTCTTTTGGGCAATAAAAATGGAGCAACAAACAACAGATAGATAAATCCGACAGAAGTGATTATTAAAGCCGGAATAGCAAAACTAAACATTTGAAACCCCGGTAAACCGTTATCTTCGGCATAACCGCTCACGACTAAATTTGCACTCGTTCCGATGATAGTGGTCGCTCCGCCCATCGCAGCGGCAAAAGAAATTGGCAACAATAATTTGGAAGCACTTATCGAACTTTTGCTGCTCACTTGCAACACAATCGGAATCATAATTGCCACCACAGCCGAGTCGTTGATGAAAGCCGAAAACACAGCCGTAATCACACAAAACACGACGAGCGTTAACGCGTAATTCTTCTTACCGATTTTGACTAAAATGTCCCGAAATCCCTTGAGTAGGCCCGAATTTAGGACGGCGTAGCTCATCACCATCATACAAGCAATGGTGATGGGAGCACTGTTGGTGAAGCCCGACAAACCTTCTCTGTAATCCAAAATTCCCGTGACGATGAACAGCGTCATAATGATGATAGACGACGTATCGATGGTGAAATATTCTTTGACGAACAGAAATATACCAATCAGAATGATGATTAGTGTTATGTATATGGAGATGTATTCGGATGAAAACATAAATGGGGCTTTACTTATGCTTTCAAATATAGGAAATTATGTTGGTTTTTTAGGGAATGAAAAAGTTAGTTATTACTCTATCAAAAAGCAATAGTTAATAAATTCAATTTGAAATTTTATTGATAATTAGTTGTTGAATGTCTTGTATAGTAGAATTGTATCTCACATCAATCCTAATTTCTCTTCCTTCGGCATACACTTTAACTTTCTTTAGCTCTATTTTAAGTACTTTCTACAATTTGTCCTAATTAAAGAGATGAGACCGTAGAGTTGGAATAGCCAACAAAGATAAAAGTAAACTAGCCTTATTCCGTTGTGTTTCGTTTGTTGTGAGCAAGTTTCATAAAGAATTTTTCAAAATAGTTATATACATAATAGCTTACTACCAAAGTTAAAGCAATAGAAAAAAACAGTTTGCCAAATCGGGGAGGGTAAAGGTTGTGAGTGCCTAGATAAGCAATTAAAATCCCGGTTAATTTCCAAATGATGGGATGAATTAAGTAGATGGAGTAACTAGTTTCGCCTAATAAAGTTAATGGTTTGTGTATAAATTGAGGAAATTGGTAGTGTAATTTATAAAAGCAAAAACAAATAAGGAAACAACACGTAGTAAAAATTAGTCGGTTTACTCCGGTTACAATATGGATTGGGTTTCCTGCTGCCGGATAGAATGTAAAGATGGCTATCCCAAAGAAGAGTAAGGCAAAAACGATTGTGTTTTTTATTTTGTGGTGGTTAAAAAAGTAACCAATCAAGAACCCTCCAAGAAAAAGAAATACTTGATTGAGCGGATTGACATAGGTTCTCCATTGTTCATTTAAATCGATTTTCGGATCAAGTTTAAGAAAGGCAAAATAAAGGTAAAGTGCAAGTAAGACAATAGACAACAAAAGCATTAATGGCTTAAACTTCTTTACAAACAATATAAAAAAAGGAAAGAAAGCGTAAAAAACCAATTCGTTCCCTATAGACCAAACGCCTGGGGAAAAGTAGGTATCCCAACTCACAAATCCGAATAATCCGGATAAGTTGAGAAACAAATCATTAAAGTTCGGCATATTTCTCGAAAGCAGTATGGCAACAATGGTAACGAGCCACAATAGAGGAAATATTCTAAAAACCCTTTTCTTAAAAAACGACAAAAGATCATCTTTGGAAGGCTTCATTTTTTGATTATAGACATAAAATAGGGTTAGCCCACTCAGTACATAGAAAATGGAAACCCCATAAATTCCTAGTCTTCCCATGAAAGTGTCGGCAGAAAATTAAGTTGAACTCCACGATAAATAGTGATAAATCATAATTCCAAAGGCGGCTAAACCTCGTAAGTAATCCAAATTATATAGTCTATTCATCGTAGAATGTTTCTTCTTTTTAATTTATGCCTTTCTATTTTCTTAAAATCTTCTCCATTGTTCTGCCTTTGGCCAATTCATCTATCAGTTTGTCGAGGTAACGAATTTGTTGCATGAGTTTTTCTTCGATATTTTCTACACGGTAGCCACAGATTACGCCGGTTATTTTAGAAGCATTGGGGTTTATTTGTGGAGCTTGTGCAAAAAATGTTTCAAAATCAGTTTTTTGATCCAAGTGGTCTTGCAGGTTTTGGGCGTTGTAGCCGGTGAGCCAGAGAATAATTTCGTTTACTTCGGCTTTAGTGCGACCTTTTTTTTCTGCTTTGGTGATGTAGTGGGGATAGACACTAGCAAAAGACATTTTATAGATTTTGGTATTAGTCATTGTAGTTGTTTAGTTTGGTAAAAATAAGTTTTTTATGCAAATATTGGATTATTATTAAAATGGATTATTGATTTTTTATCAAATAAGTCATGTAGGTTAATGACTTTATTGAAGTGAATATAAGTTAGTTTTAGTGTTTGAATTGTTTACTCGCAGACTTTTAACGATGTTAAGAACTGATTTTTTTGTATTTGATTTTTGAAATTGAAATTGTTTTATGAAATGGTATTTCCTTAGTAGTACTAAACCCCAGCCCTGACCGAAACGGAAAGCCCACAGCACTACACGTGTGTTTTTTTTGCGGGAGGCAGAGCGACCTAAGGAAGCTCCTGAAAACCGCTTAAAAAAAAACACGTGTAGAGCGAGGACTTGCAGTGTAGGGCAGGATAAGCTGCCAAAAAAACAATAATTTAATTAATTCGGTAGGCAATAATTGTGTTTTCTTGCCACCAAGCTCCTCCAAAATTTTCTAAGGTGTTTGTGGTATTCACAACTTCAGTTGCTCCTGCAATGTAGTAATAGGTACGATTGCCGGCTGTTGCATTATTAATTATCACTGTACCCTGAACTAAAGAATAATAAGAAGATCCCGGATAGTTTCCGCTTACAAAGTAACTTCCTTGAATGTCGGTTGAAATCGTTGGGTTTACAGCTGCCGAATTTGAAAACGAAGTACGAAGCCAAAAAGAGGAATTGTTTGGTGTTACTGTCGCAGCACCGCCGGTTCTTCGCATTAACATTGTTACATTCACAGCCCATCGACCCGGTGGCAAAACTATTCTGGATCCGGTTTGCAAATAATTGGTTGTGTTGTATGGTATATTAATTCCGGTAGCTCCCAAAATACCAACTACATTGTTAATGGAAATGGGTTGCCAACTGGCTACTCCGGTGGCAGTAGAGGTGAGTACTCGTCCGTTGGCTTGCGTTCCGTCAACAATTCGAACTGTTCCGTTAACATGTAATGAATTGGAGGGAGCAGTTGTATTGATACCCACATTACCTCCCAGTGGTTGTAAACTCAGCGGATCCGCAGAACCACCAAAACCGGACTGAATCCAAGCGGAATAACTATCTGCAAAATCAGCTTTTCCGATGTCTAACCCTTCGGTAGCATTAAGTGCTAATCGTAAAATTCCATTACTGGTTGCACCGGGGTACGCAGGAGCATTTCTTGTTCCTTGCACGGTTAGTCTAGCAGGTGCTACGGTATTACTGATGCCAACATTGCCATTGTCGTTAATACGGAAACGTGAAATTCCGGTGGTTACCAAATCTAATGTATTGGTAGCTGGTCTCCACATTCCGGTGTCTTCATCGCCCATCCAAGAGTAAGTGGGTTGTGTAATTAGTCCATTATCATAGGATCTTAATCTACCGTTGTTTGTAAAATTAAATCGCGGGTTGTTATTGGTGCGAACACGAAAATCTACATCATCAGTTGTTCCAATGAAGTTATCAGTTGGATTGGTTCCGCTGTTTCCTGTCGTGGTCCAATCTCTGCCATCTGAACCAACGGCCACCCAGCGAGTGCCATTCCAATAGTAAAATCCGGCAACAACATTATCCGGACTAACGCCCGCAGGAGTGGTGTTGTAAACCAACGTGGATGTAACCAATGCTCCACCTTGTGGATTCACTACGGTTGTGTTATCGATAGCGGAAAGTAGAGCAACACGAGGAATTAATAACCCATTATTAGTTGAAGTAATATCCATCATTGCATTGGGGTTGGTGGTGTTTACACCTACTTGCGACAGGACGGCAAAAGGGGAGATGAGCAGAAGAAAAATGAATTTTTTCATAACATTAGTGGTTAGTGTAGTATTAGTTTACCGGAGGAAAGTATTGTTTGCCTAAATCGGTGGCTTTTGAAGCAATTTCCTCCTGAATTTGCTTTATTTGATTGTCAATCGCTTTCCGGCATTCACGACCTTTTTGGTGAGAAGGACAATTTTTGCGTTGTGCCCGCAAATTTGTGATTTCGTTTTGTTTGTTTTTTAACCAGCTCACCACGTCATCTACTCTTGCTTTTCCGGATGGAAGATGATAATCAAAGGCGATAATGCGGTAGTTTTTGGTAGTAATGCCCCATGTATCAATTTTTTCCAGGTTTAGCAGTTTCATTACTCCTTCATTCGTTTCTGTTACAGCTAAGAACTGTTGTCTTTGCTCCAAAACATTCTTAAAAATACCCACACCAAAACCCATGATAGGAACGCCGGTGGCAATTTGGGCTTCTTCTTTTGCCATCCAAAATGTAATTTGCTTTTTATGTCCGCTTTCGTCAGTAAAGTGACCTTTGTATGGTTCTAAACCAGAATTGTTTATCCCTAAACCTGCATTTTCTTTGGCACTATTTAAAACCTCCAATGTCTTTAAATGTTGATCGGTTATAATGCCGGAAAAGCTTAATCCGGAAGGCATTTTAATGCATAGTTTACCTTCTTCTGCATGCGTCATAAATAGCATCCAATCGTTATTGGCATTGCGAATTAGGAATTCAAACGTGTATTTTTGCAGAAAAGGATTAGATTTAAGCGGAACAAAAAGTGGGTTTTCTGTAATTTCTGTTCCGTGCATATACATCGAATTATCGTTGCTATTGACTTTATAGCGAATATTACCGGATTTTCCATCGATAGAAAAATATTGTTCGATTTCGTAATCGAATTGAAAAACGCCGGTAGTTTCGGTTGGATTAGGACTAATCAAAGGTACTTGATCAAAATATTTCGTATCATCAAACGGAGTACCTTGTTCAATGATGGGAATGGATTCTACTTTTCCGTCGTGATTCCAACGTACTTTCATTTCGTGTACACGATGAACAGCAGCGGCTTCGTGTTGGTCTTGAAACGGATTAGGAATAACGCCAAAAGCCATTCCGGCCGCCGTGGCAGAAGCTAAACCTATAATCACTTTTACGGTTGTTTTCATTACTGGATGGCTTTGAATTCTACCCGTCTGTTTTGTGCTTTTCCTTCTGTGGTGCTATTAGTAGCTATCGGTTCATCTTCACCACGACCTTGAAATTGAAGACGATTTTTATCAATACTCATTTTATCGATAAAATAATTCATCACAGCTGCAGCTCTTGCTTTGGATAGTGTCATGTTTTTTACTTCATCGCCATCACTGTCGGTATGACCAATAATGTTAATTTGCATGGAACGATCTTCTTGCAGTACTTTTCCAATTTTTTCAATGATTTCAAATGATTCTTTTTTGATTTTATCAGAACCGGAGTCAAACAAAATTTGGTTAGTTGAAAATCCTCCTTTTAAAATTTTGGAGCGAATATCTTCGCCTTCTTCTGTGATTTTTATGTTGGAAAGAGCTACAATATGGTTTTCCTTGGCATCCGTTCCTTTTAAATAAAATTGAATATAGTTCCCTAAATTATTGGTTAACAAGGAAGGTAAATCAATCACTTTTTCGTTATCGATGTACACACGAAGTCTTGAACTATTAACAACAACTGTAAAATGCATCACAGAATTTAGTTTTTCCTGCATTTGAAACGGAATGGAGTTGTTGATTTTTGAAGTAGAATTGCCCCAGTTTTCCACTTGAATCTTGTTGGAAACGGAGGAACCTTTCCATAAAGAAAAACCAAATTTCCCTCCCTTTTTAGGTTTGTTCAGTGTTTTTTCTCCTGAAAACACAACACCAAAACCCGAACCTGATAAGGCTTTGTAATCGAGGTTTTCTGTAATTAAATCAAATTCTAATGCATAATTTTCAGGAAGTTTTCCGGTTTTGGCGATATAGTTTCCGTTTGGATTGAGTTGAAGGGCTTTGTTTCCATCCACAACAATAACTTCGCCTCCGGAATTGGTTTCCCAATTGGCGGGGAAATCTCCTGTGGCATCTTGCGAAAATGTTTCACTGTAAATCACATTACCACCCGGAAAAAATTGACTACCTGTTACAATCTCTTTTTTGGATTGAGCATTGTTTTTTTCAGTTTTAGACGAAGATTTTTTTGTTGTTTCTTTTGTTGACTTATCTTCTTCAAACACCTTATCTAATGCTTTATCTGTTTTTTTGGATGTTTCTCGTTCAACTCGTCTTTCAACGGTGCGTTCTGCTGCTTTTTCAGCTTTTTTGCCAAGTTTTTCAATAAATTGTGCTTGTAAAACGTTGGTAAAACAAAATAGAATGATGCATAAAAATATTGTTCTCATACGTTTAAAATTTATAAGTTTCTGTTGCTATACGTAAAAGTGTATTGAAATCCGCCTCCACTAGTAAGGTTATAAATTACTGTAGAAATCATATCATTTTGGTTGCGGGTGTGAATAGGTTCCAAATCCTGCACGCCAAATTCAAAGCGATTGATTTGTTGGGTACTCATGTAATAGAAATCCATCCCTGAAAAAAGAGCAAATTCAAATTGATAAGCAATTTGTGGTTCAAGAAATTTGAATGTGCCGGACAGATTATTGTCTAATGTCAAGATAAGATCTGCAAAAAAGGTGTTTTCATACCGTACTGCGTTACCTTGTGAATTAAGAAAAAAGGAGAAGTTATCAGCTCCATCCACTAAAGTATAGGAATTTGTTGTTTCATCGTAAGTAACAGGGTAAGTTAATGTTGAACCGCCGTCAATTTCTACAATAGAAGAAAGGATACCGCTCGCATTATAAATGTAATTTCGTGTTTCACTATCTCCTGAATTGGTTGTTACTGTTTGTGTTAACTTATTATCGGTGTAGGTTAATGTTTTAATGGTATTATTTCCACTTGGATTTATTATTTCTACTCGACTGATTTGGTTTTGGTTGTTGTATTCCAATTCAATCGTTCTATTGTTTCCGGAATTGGTAAAATCAATTTTTTCGATAGTAGTAGGGAAGTAGCCTTGAGGTCGGTCATCATCACTGCTGCAACTTGTAACAGCGATGAGTAAGCAAATACTTAGGTAGGTTGAAATTTTTTTCATGGTTATTTTTTATTAAAGGTTGTTTTTTTGATTATTATTTTTTGGTGAATGATGTTAAGTTCATAGTCTCCTTTTTCTAAATGGTTGATGTTCAAGTAAATTATTTTATCGGGAAGCTTTTTGATTTTTGCTTCATAGGGTTGCCGATTTTTCTTTTGCATTTGGGATGGTTTTTGTTTTGGATAAAATTATTTCAAACCAAAAAAAATCCCTGTCACAGATGTAACAGGGATTTGAAGTAATGTAACATTTTCAAAAACCTTAGTAAAATAAGGCTTTTCGAAAGCAATTATTTTTTTTCGGCATACTCAGTAGGTGTACAACCAAAATGATCTTTGAAGCATCTTGAAAAATAGGAAATTTCATTAAACCCAACTGAATAGGCAATTTCAGAAATATTTCCGTTTCCTTTTTTGAGTAATTCAGCAGCGTTTTTTAATCGTTCGTTCCGAATGAATTCTGTTGCCGAAACGCCAAAGAGTGATTTTAATTTGCGATGCAATTGCATGCGACTTATGCCAATTTGTGTTGCAAATTCTTCTGCAGTAAAATCAGCGTTAGCCAATTGCGTATCTAAAATGGTTTGTAATTTTTGTAAAAACTTTTCGTCCACCGAATTAATGATGATGTCTACCGGTTTTAAAATTAACTCTTGACTGTAGCGTTGTTGCAGTTTTTTACGTTCGGAGATGAGTTGGTGAACGGTTGCTTTTACAATATTGTGATTAAACGGTTTGGTTAAAAAGGCATCGGCGGTACTTTTTAACGCTTCCAAATGAGCTTCTTCGGATGTTTTTGCAGTGAGAAGAATCACAGGAACAAAAGAGGTTAGTTCGTTGGATTTAATTGCTTTGGTAAATGCAAATCCATCTAATTTAGGCATCATGACATCGGAAATAATACAATCGGGAATTTCTTGTTGTGCTAATCTTAAAGCGATTTCGCCCTCTTCGGCTTCAATAATTCGGTATTCATCGGAAAAAAGATCATTTAGAACAGATCTGATTTCGGCATTGTCATCGACAATTAACAGAATAGGTAACTCTTCATCCGTTTCACTACTATTTTTGGTTAGTTGTAGTTGTTCGGTTGCTATGAGAATATTTTCGTCTTTTGAAACCGTAAGCGGAAGCGATATATTAAAAGTAAGTTTATCATTATCCAACAAAGTTGAAACGTTTCCTTGGTATAAATCGACTAATTCTTTTATTAATGCCAAGCCGATTCCAACTCCATTTTGGGCGTCTGTTTTTTGATAAAAGCGTTCAAAGAGTTTTGGTAGTTCTTCTTTTTTTAGTTTTACTCCTGAATTGGAAACGGACAGAAGCAGTGAGTCTTTTTCAAATGATGATGTAAAATGAATCGAATGGTTTTCGGGTGTATATTTTAACGCATTGGAAAGCAGATTCGAAACAATTTTTTGAATCACATCTTTATCAAAAAAGTGGTTTTGGTTACTGGTTTGAATGTTTGTATGAAAGGAAAGATTGTTTTCCTTGGCTTGAAAAGCAAATGGTTCTGCTATCGATTTTAGAAAATCAGAAAGATTTCCTTCTTTTAAAATGAGTTTAAATGTTCCGCTGTCGAGTTTGGAAAGTTCCAATAATTGATCGACTAATTCGAGCATTCGGTCTGCATTTTTATCAACTAAATTGAGTTGACTTTTCTGCTTTTCATCGGTGGCGGATGCTTGTAATTGTTGCACCGGACTTTTAATTAATGTTAGAGGTGTGCGAAACTCATGAGAAATATTAGCAAAAAACCTCGATTTCATTTCGTTTAATTCACTTATTTTATTGGCGGTTTTAATTTTATTACGATACAAATAGAAAATAGTTAAACCTAAAAAAATCAACAACACAATCAATGCGATATAAATATATTTTTGTCTTTCAGCCAACTTATTTTCGGCAGAAAGTAATTTGATTTCCTGCTCTTTTTTTTCGGTTTGGTATTTGGTTTCTAAATCTTGAAAATTAATTTTATTGGTATTTTGAGTTATTAATTTTTGCAATGAATCCCTTTTTTCAATTAACTCAAGGGCTTCATTAAAATTTTGAGTTTTGAAATTCAGCTTAATTTTACTATTTAAATAGTTGATATAGTTTTTACTGATTTTATTTTTTTCTACCGAAGGAGCTATTTTATTAAGCAATGTCTTTGCTAAATCAATTTTATTGGTTTGAATGTAGTTTTCTGATAATAATAAATCGATTTTTAATAAGTTGGTTTCATCTTCAAACTCTTTAAATAATAATTCAGATTCCTGTAAAAAAGCAATTGATTTTTCTTGATCATTTAATTTAGTGTAGCATTCACCCAAGACTAAAGCAGAATTGGCTACTTTTAATTTAAAATTAATTGATTTAAAATAATCATAGGCTTTTTTCGAATGAATAATTGCATTAGTTGGGTTGTTAAAATGCAATTCAATTATGCCTTTACTTAAATAAACATCATTAAGGAAAAGTGGAGTATCGTTTATATTTGCAATTTTTAATGCTTTGTTCAACACTTCATTTGCTTTGTCTTGATTGTCCATTTCTTTATAAACATCTGAAATTTGGCCTAAAACAGCTATTTTAAAATCCAAACCACTTGGATCATCGTCACGGATAAGTTGATCGGTTTTAATAAAATATTCTAACGCAGAGTTATAAAAACCCTTATCTTGATTGACATATCCAAGAAGAAAGTAAATACTTCCCATGCCATATTCATCCGGAAATTTAGTAGATTCTTCAACAAAAGAGAGTAGTAATTTTTCAGATTCTTGTTTTTTGTCAATATCCAGTAGTGTTTGAGCTTCATTAGCTACCCCTTGAATTTGTAGGTATTGATCATTATTTTTTTTTGCGATGTCAGCAGTTTTCTTGAATTTATCAATGCCTTTAGTGTAGTTAGCATTTCTAACATGCAACATTCCTTCATAAAGTATGCCGTAGCCTTCACATTTGTAGCATGAATTATTGACGTTTAAAGCTTTTAATTTATCAATGGTTGCTTGTGCTTTTTCAACATCATTATCCATATAAATCAAAGCAAGTTCTGCATAGGCATTACCAATATCATCTATTTCTTTAGAGGTTTTTGTAACTTTTTGGAGCGAATCTATTGTTTTCTCCAGTTGCGAAAAGGAAAGAAAAGGAGTTAAAAAGAGTAGGATGAGTATTTTTTTCATGGCGTTAGAATTAAATTTCCAAAGTAATAATTCAAAACGAGAGGCCTTTTAACAAATGTAACAAATTTGATGTTACGTTAAAAAGAATATTTTTGGTAAAGTGCTAATGTGTAGTAGTTTACTTTTTTTGTTGGTAGTGATGATTTATCAAATAAAAATAATTTCGTTGAAGGGTTGGTTGGGGTGAGGGTATTTGTAACGGTTTGCCGCTTTGCGAAGGCGGGGATTTTCAGCACTAAACTTCATTAGAAGCACAAAGCTTGAATTTAGCACTTCACTGTCATAGATGCACGAAACCCCCGCTTTTGCAAAACGGCTGTTGGCGGTAGTTGTTACGACTTTATCTTTGTTTTTCCAAGCCATTTTTCGGTTTCAACTAATTCAAAATAGGGGTTCTCTCTAAATAATTGTTTAATTATTGGTGTATGGTCATTCCCAATGATTAAAAATATTGCTTTTTCAGTGTAGTCAAGTTGCGACAACATTTTTGAGTAAGTTAAAATATTTCTTCTATACCAATCAACTGTCAAATTTGCACCCAAATAATAAGTTGAGTCAATTTGAGGTGCAGGTGTATAAGCATTTATGTTGCCGATTTGCGTGTACACATTGATATAATGAGCATGTGAGGTAGATTGAACTTTGTTAGAGTTCCACCATCTAATATAATCTAACAATTCCGATTTATTTCTCAACGAGTCATAATTTACAATTGATGTTTGAGGTATAGTCATACCTTTGCCTTTAAATTCAAGTTTATATTGTTCGTTATGCTTTTTTACGTAATCATCAATTTGTCCAAGCCAAAAACCATATAATCCTGGTTGATCACAAGAATAAAGCTTTGGATGATTTAGTCGCGAAGCAACTCTTGCAGCAACTTGCCAGACTTCATTTCTTGCTCTACTAAGATTTCCCTTTCTATATTCTTGATATAGGCTATCTAAATTATTCTCAAACTCCCATTCAGGCATTCTTTCAACAAATTCTTTGTCAGGCTTTAAATTCGTAATAATGTCCGACAATTTTTTAATACTCTTTTGGTGTTTTTCGTCCCGTACGTCATATTCAAGAGAATCTACTTGATTGAAATGGAATGTCCCTAATATGTATACTTTAATTTTAGGACTTTGACAAAACCCTGAAATTGAATAGAGAGATAGAAACGAGATGATTAATGCTTTTTTCACTTTTTTCACTTTTAAAGGTTATTTAAACTTTCTTGTATTTAATTGATTCACTGTGAAGTCTTTTTAAAATTATCGCCAACTTATACATATATACTCAGATTTTACATAATTTGTTGAGTATATCTGACCAATTTTGCAGTTATATGCTCAATTGTATTATTCTACTAAAATACAAAAATTTTTACACTTCAATAATTTCCTAATAAATTACTTAAAACAACATGTTTTTTTAAATAACTTCATTTTAGCACAATCACATAGCCCCGATTGTAGCGAAAAGCCTTTGGTGAAGAAAACCTATTTTTTCTTGGTTGGGCAGAGCGAACTTGGGAGCTCCTGCCGGACCTTAGAAAAAAAGGTTTTTGAGCAAAAGCTTGTAGCGAACCTGCCTGCCGGCAGGCAGGAAGCGGGAATAGCTTCTAAAAAAAAAAGCACCTCCTTTCGAAAGTGCTTTCAGTATTTATTTTAAAAGTGGAATTATTTTAAACTTCCCACCATATCTTCGGGTTTTACCCAAGCATCAAAGTCTTCTGGAGTAACATAACCTAAACGAACAGCCTCATCTTTTAGCGTTGTTCCGTTTTTATGTGCGGTTTGAGCGATTTCTGCTGCTTTGTAGTAACCAATTTTGGTGTTTAAAGCCGTAACCAACATTAATGAATTATCTACCAATTCTTTGATTCTGCCATAGTTTGGCTCGATTCCTTGTGCACAATGTTCGTCAAACGAAACACACGCATCGCCAATTAAAATGGCGGATTGCAAGAAATTCGACGCCATAACCGGTTTGAATACGTTTAATTCATAGTGTCCTTGCGTTCCGCCAACGGTAATAGTCACGTCGTTTCCAAATACTTGTGCACACACCATCGTTAGAGCTTCACACTGAGTAGGGTTTACTTTTCCCGGCATAATCGAAGAACCCGGTTCGTTTTCAGGAATTAAAATTTCGCCAATTCCGGAACGTGGTCCTGATGCCATCATACGCACATCGTTGGCAATTTTGTTTAATGAAACGGCTAACATTTTTAAAGCTCCGTGCGATTCTACAATAGCATCGTGAGCCGCAAGAGCTTCAAATTTATTTTCTGCGGTTACAAAAGGTAAACCTGTAAATTGGGCAATGTATTCTGCCACTTTTACGTCGTAGCCGGGAGGAGTGTTTAATCCGGTTCCAACGGCTGTTCCGCCCAACGCTACTTCGGCAAGGTGTTCTAAGGTATTTTTTAAGGCTTTTAAACCGTGGTCTAATTGCGAAACGTAACCTGAAAATTCTTGACCTAAGGTTAGGGGAGTAGCATCCATTAAATGCGTACGGCCAATTTTAACCACATTCATATATTGATCGGCTTTTGCTTTTAGAGTGTTGCGAAGTTGCGTTACGCCGGGAATTGTTTTTTCGATGACTGCTTTGTAGCATGCAATGTGCATTCCGGTTGGAAATGTATCGTTGGATGATTGTGATTTGTTTACGTCATCATTAGCTTTTACGAGTTGTTCGCCTTCGCCAATGTTGAATCCGCCTAATACTTGTGCACGGTTGGCGATTACTTCGTTCACGTTCATATTGCTTTGTGTTCCTGAACCGGTTTGCCAAATGACTAACGGAAACTGGTCGGCTAATTCTCCGGCTAAGATTTCGTCGCAAACTTGAGCGATTGCATCTCTTTTTTCTTTAGATAAAACGCCTAAATCATGGTTGGCATAGGCGGCGGCTTTTTTAAGGTAAGCAAAACCTTCAATGATTTCTTTTGGCATAGACGCCGATGGACCAATTTTGAAGTTGTTGCGGGAACGTTCGGTTTGTGCTCCCCAGTATTTGTCGGCGGGTACTTTTACTTCGCCCATGGTGTCTTTTTCGATACGGTAGTTCATGGTTGTGTTTATTTATAATTTTTAATGTTTTATTTGAACGCAGATTTTAAAATTTTAAAAATCTTTAAAATTTAATTTGTTTTTATTTGACCCGTATCTCGCAACTTTTAAACCCGCAACCTTAAAATGGAACACGGATTTAACGGATTAGCTGACGCTAAACACGGACTTTCACGGATTTTGACAGCTTTGCTGTAATGGGTTTGCACGGATTTTTCATCATTTTCGTCTTTCATTTCAAAATCTTTAACCACAATCGTTGAAACCGATAACTGATGACCGACAACCGACAACCGAGGTACAAATTTACTTATTAACATTCCTATTTTAAAATATTTTTGAATTTATGTTGATAAAATGATATAGTTAAATTACATTTGTAATTGAATTCGATAAATTCCGGAAAACATGTTTGAATTTCAACAGTACTTAGGCTTTTTACTTTTCTTAACCGTTCTAACGATTGGTTTTTGGTTAATGATATTTTTGGTTGGTTTTGTTCATTATTGGATAGGCGGAGCAATCATGGAGTTGATCAAAGAGAAAAGAGGAGGTAACAAGAAAGATGATGAATAAATCTTAATATAAGATTTATATCAAAAAAGGGACGCTATTGCGTCCCTTTTTGTGTTTATGGTTTTCCCATGAAATCACCGTCATCGCCATTTTCTCTTCGTGGCATTCTTTCTTTTTCGTTTTTAGGTTTGTTGAAACGGTAAGTGATAGAAAGGTTAATTTGTCTTTCTCTCCATTGCATTTCTCCTGACGAATTTACTCTATCCAAGTTTGCTTCATAAATTCTTTTTCTTGAATTAAATATATCACTTACGTTAAAAGCTATTGTTGCTTTATCTTTTAAAATATCTTTGCTTATGGCTAAGTTTGCACTTAAGACACCAAGATTTTTACCTTGGGCTGTTTTTTGGGGAGCATTGTAGGTGGCGTTTGTTTGCCAATCGATGCCATAAGGAAGTGTAACTTTTGAATTAATTCTGGCAAACCAACTTGTAGCAACGTTATCTAAATTGATATTAACGGGTTCGTCTTCAGAATTAATATAGTTGAAATCGCCAAGCGTTTCATTTCTAAAGAAATTGAAATTTCCGTTTAATCTCCACCATTTATAAGGTGTATAGTTTAATGTAAATTCAAAACCAAAACGGTATTCTGTAGCTAAGTTAATTGGACCACTAAGAATAATTGGAATATCGGTAACTTCACCTTCGTCTCTTATATCATTATCATTTGCATCAATCCAATTTTCAAAAAAATCGCCGGATTCTCTTCTAATAAATTGAAAAACATCATCTGTTTTATTGATATAAGCTGATGTGCTTAACGTGAATTTTTGCCATCTTTTGATGTATCCTAAATCAACTGCATGCGTCATTGCCGGATCTAAATCAGGGTTTCCTTGAAAGATGTTAATGTTACTGGAAAGATTGGCTGTAGGATTTAAAAATCGTCCTCGTGGTCGTTGAATTCTTCGGCTGTAGCTTAACGTTACATTACTTTTTTCTGAAATTTCGTAAGCAAAAAATGCACTTGGGAAAAAATTGTTATATCTTTTTGTGTTATTATCATCACCTGAAATTAAGTTAACTCCAATATTTGAATCCTCCCATCTTAAACCAAATAAATAAGAGAATTTATTTATTTTAGAACCAAATTGAGTGTATAACGCATTTACATACTCTTTGTATTCAAAAACATTTGAAAAAGGATCAAATTCAAATTGATTAGTATCCACGTTAAATGTTTGCACTTCAAAATCAGTTAAAACTTTCGAAAAATCTCCGCGATAACCTGCTTCAAAACGTGAATTTTCACCTAATGGCAAAACATAATCGGTTTGAAATAAGTTTCGGTTTTGACTTTGAATATTGGCTGTTGTTTGATCTATTTCATCAAAAATATAAGCAAGATCATTGTCTTTGTTTAAAGACGTTGAAAAGTCAACAGTAAGTTGGTGACCTTCTTTGCTGAATTTTTTTATCAAATTAGATGAATATTCAACATTCTCTCCATTACTGGTTTGATCGTTAAAACGACGACGAACACCTAAAGAATTGAAATTAGCATCAAAATCATAAAATAATACTTCATCAGGATTAGAACCATCATCTTTTCTGTATGATACTGTATTAGTCCAACTAGTTGTTTTGTCTAAAAACCATTCTGCACCAAAGCTTCCGTTGTAGGCTTCTCTTAATCGGTTGTTGGTTCTTCTTTCGTTGATGAAATTTGTTGTGTTTCCATCAGCATCAAAATATTCTGAATCTGTTTTAGAATTTCCCGGACTATTTCTGTCGCTGTAACCTAATGTTGCAAACACGTTAAAATTTTCTGATTTATAGTTGATATTACCTGTTAATCCATAGTTTCTGGGATCTCCTACTGTTCCGGTAATTACACCATTCAAACCTTGGTTTTTACCTTTTTTAAGGATGATATTTAAAATTCCACCTCCACCTTCGGCATCATAACGTGCAGATGGATTGGTAATTACTTCTACTTTGTCTATGGCATCAGCCGGAATTAATCGTAAAGCATCAGTTACATTAATAGCATTAGAAGGTCTTCCGTCAATTAAAATTCGTACATTTTCATTTCCTCTCAAACTTACATTTCCTTCTACATCCACCGAAACTGAGGGAACATTATCTAACACATCGCTCACAGTTCCACCTTTTACCATCATATCTTGACCAACGTTATAAACACGTTTGTCTAATTTAATTTCAACTGTTGATGCTTCTGCTCTGAGTTCAACACCTTCCAACATTGTTGAATCGTCTGATAAAGTAACTGTTCCTAAATTTGTGTTAGCAGCTAAAGTTCTATTTTTAAATTCAACTGTTTTAAATGAAATAAATTCGACACGAATATTGTATGTTCCTTCATTAACTTCAATATCAAACTCACCTTTTGGATCTGTAATTCCTCCCGTAACGATATCGGGATTACTAACACTTTGAAAAACAATTGTGGCATATTCTAACGGTTGTGAAGAAGATTTTTCAATTACTTTTCCGGTAACTTTTACTTTTTTGGCATCCGGTCGTTGTGCAAAAGACAATGTAGATATACTCAATAAGGATAGTATAAGAACAGCTTTAAAATTTTTCATTAAGTTGGTTTTTGATTTGTATGCTTAGACTGCAAAAATATTGATAGGTTTAACCTTAAAGTCACAAAGGTTTGTTAAATGATTTATTAACTAATGTTTAAGAAAATCAATAATTTTTTGAGGTGGACGACCAATAACTGCTTTATTTTCAGAAATAACAATTGGTCTTTCCATTAGAATGGGATTAGTTGCAATGGCTTTGATTATGGCTGAATCAGACAGACTTTTTCCTTTAAATTGTTCAATCCAAATTTTTTCTTTTTGTCTGACCAAATCAATAGGAGCAATCTTTAATTTTTGAATAAGTGAAGTTAATTCCTTTTCTGTCAAAGGTTTATCTAGGTATTTTATTACTTCAAACGGCTTTCCGGATTCTTCTAATAATGACATTCCTTCTCTTGATTTGCCGCACCTTGGATTATGTAAAATTTTAATCATCTTAATTTTTTTACAAAGTAAAAGCTTTGAAAATCAATTATAGTTAAAAAAAATGTAACATATTCCTGAACAAATGACCTATATTTGAAAAACTAAACTTTTGCTTATGTATATCGATCAAATTAATAACAAGAAATTTAATTTCATTCTCTACTTGCCCATTCCGTTAGTGTTTTTGGGATTAATTGTTGTGAATTTTTTTGCCACAGAAGATATGAATGTAGAAGAAATGATGCAAATGATGATTAATCAATTGGGCACAAATTTAACCTTTGCCATCATGGTTGGTCAACTTGCAGTTTGTTGTGTGATTTTACTCTTTTGGGTAAAATTCATTCATGGACAAAGTATCAGAAGTCTGACAACTTCAAGAAAAAAAATTGATTGGAAAAGAATATTTTTTTCGTTTACTATTTGGGGAATTTTTGTAATTGTTTCAACGCTAATTCTCTATTTTCTTTCACCTGAAAGTTTTGTTATTAACTTTGATCCGGTTAAATTTTTTCCGTTTCTAATCATTGCTATTTTATTAATTCCGCTGCAAACCAGCTTTGAAGAATATTTCTTTAGAGGATATTTAATGCAAGGAATTGGCGTAGTAACCAAAAGCAGATTAATTCCGTTAATTATTACTTCTGTAACATTCGGCTTGATGCACATTGCCAATCCGGAAGTGGGTAAATTAGGAGTTTCTACGATGATGATTTTTTACATCGGAAGCGGATTTTTTATGGGAATTATGACTTTGATGGATGAGGGTTTAGAACTCGCTCTCGGATTTCATGCTGCCAACAACTTAATTGGAGCACTTTTGGTAACCGCCGATTGGACAGCTTTTCAAACACATTCAATCCTGAAAGACGTTTCCGAACCTTCTGCCGGCTTTGATGTTTTGTTTCCGGTTTTGGTAATTTTTCCGATTCTTTTGTTTATTTTTGGTAGGAAATATAAGTGGACAAATTGGAAGGAAAAACTCACCGGAAAAGTCTACGAATATAGTCCTGAAATAGAAAACATTAATACAATTGGAAATGATAATGAATAGCACCGACATAACGTACCACAACGTTCACAATAGATTTAAACTCAACGGATTTCACTTAGACAGAGACGAACTTTGTATGTCTGCCTATAGTTTTATAAAAGAAGGCGAAGATTTTGAAAAGCCGGTTGGCGATTTTCTTCTCGACTGGTTTGATGATAAAAGTTACATCGAAATGAACACATCCGGCTCAACCGGAACACCTAAATTGATTAAAGTTGACAAGCAAGCGATGGTTCGTTCTGCTTTGGCAACAGGCGATTTTTTTGATTTAAAACCAGGAGATAAAGTTTTACATTGTTTACCTGCCAATTATGTTGCCGGAAAAATGATGTTGATTCGTGGTTTCATTTTAGGGTTAGAAATCGATTTTGTGGCTCCTAGTTCACATCCGTTAGCCCGAATTGACACGGATTATGATTTTGCTGCTTTGGTTCCGATGCAAGCACAATATTCGTTAGATAAATTAAAACATATCAAAAAAATAATTATTGGTGGAGCAAAAATCACAAAACCATTAGAACAAAAATTACTGAAAATTAAAACTTCAGAAATTTATGAAACGTATGGTATGACTGAAACCATCACGCATATTGCCGCACGAAAAATAGGGGAGGATGCCTTTACCGTTTTTCCAAACGTGATGCTTTCGATGGATGAAAAAAACTGTTTGCTGATTAAAGCTCCGTCTGTTTCTCCGGAAATTATTGTGACCAATGATTTTGTGGAAATGGTTTCTGAAAATAAATTCATTTGGTTAGGAAGATATGATAATGTAGTGAATAGCGGTGGAATCAAGTTAATTCCCGAACAAATTGAAGAAAAACTCGCTACTCGAATTCCGGGACGCTATTTTGTAATTGGTTTACCTGATCCGGTTTTAGGAGAAAAATTAGTTTTAATTGTTGAAGGTGAACCCATCCAAATTGATCAATCTGTTTTTGATGTTTTAAACAAATATGAAAGACCACGAGAAATTCATTTTGTGAAAAATTTTGAAGAAACACCTACAGGGAAGATTATTCGGAAGGAGACATTGGGGAAGTTTATGAGTTAGATTAATTTAAATTTTTAGAATCATTAAAAATTAATTATGTTTAATTTTTTTAAGAGAGAAAAAAATAGAGATTTAATAGATATTTTAAATTCTAATTTCAATGTTAATGATATAACATTAATCCATAAACTTAAAGAATTTATTGAGTCATCTAATGATGAAAATAAAATATGCAAAGCTTATGATTTTTTAGGAATTATAGGAAAAGCCAATAACAATCGGGAACTTACTGATTTTTTAATAGAAAAGTATATTGTCGAGAAAAATAAAGTGTATAAAAATTCAATTAGAAAAGCTTTATTAATACAAGTAAAGGATGAAAATGTTAATTTAAAACCTTTAGTAGATATAATTAAAAAATACAAAAAGGGTAATATTATTGACCCGATAATAACACTTTTAGAAAATTCAATTAATCATGATGCAGAAAATGCTTTAATTCACATAATTGAAAATGACTATAGTGATTTTACAAAAATTCAAGCCAATGTCGCTTTGCATACTTCGGGAACTAGAAAATGTATTCCCTCGCTGATAAGGAATATAAATCATAAAGATAATGATTTAGCAAATTCATCTTTTTTAGTATTAATAAGACATTCTGATGAGAGAGAGTCTAGATTATTTATTAATGAATTGAAGGATGGAAAGTGCAAAGAATCAGCTATGGAAGGTATTGTGCTTCACTGTGGTATTGAAGCTGTAAACTCTGTGATTGAAAGATTAAAAAAGAAAACTTCAAGGATAAGGAAAACAGATTGTGGGACATTTTTTTTTAAAGGTAATGAAAATGAAGTAACAATTGGGTTAAAGTTCTTAAATAGATATAAAAACAAAATTGATAATATAGAAGTTTTTTTCAAATATCTCGAATTTAATAGGAATGATAAATTGTTTGAATATGAATTTGAAGCATTAAAATTATTACAGCAAACAGATTACAATACTGAAACTTTGACATTAAGAGAAAAAAAATCTCATTATTGAGTAAAAAGAGTTATCTCTTAACCGTCACCAACATCTTATACATCACCAAATCCATCTCCTCCACAGCATTAGCATGCGGAATTTTCACCCAATTATTACTCACTAAAATTCTCGATTTTTTGTTATTGATGTGAAATTCTATTGGCATTTCAAAGTTGGCTACATTTGTATTCCATCTTGCTTCAATGGTTTTTTTATTGGTTCGAAATTCCAATTCCGGTAAATTTTTATAATTTAAGTATTGATCGAAAACCGGAGCTAAATTGAGTTTCGATTCTTTCGTGAAAAATTCCACCACATCCTTGGTTTCAATAATTTGATGACGATAAGTTTCAGCATAGTTGCGTAATAGTTTCCACCATTTGTCATCGTCGTTTATAATGTGACGAATGGTATTCAATAGCAACGCACCTTTATAATACATATCCGAATTTCCGGTTTTAAAATTCACACCAAATTGCCCAATAACCGGTTTTTGATTACCAACCATTCGTTTTTGACCATTGATGTACTCCATTGCTTTTTCATAACCAAACTGACATTCCACAAATACCGATTCCGAGTAAGTGGTAAAACTTTCGTGAATCCACATATCCGCAATATCTTTGGAAGTGATGCTGTTTCCAAACCATTCGTGTCCTGTTTCGTGGATGGTGATGTAATCAAATAAAAGTCCAATTCCTGTGCCGGTCATATCATTTCCTAAATAACCTTTCAGATACTTATTTCCATAAGCCACAGCACTTTGGTGTTCCATACCTAAATAAGGAGTTTCAACCAATTTGAAGCCGTCTTCAATAAAAGGATAGTCACCAAATTTCTCCTGAAAGCAATTCATCATCGGTTTTACTTCTTCAAAATGTTTGCGTGCAATTGCTTCATTTTCTCGTAAAACATAATAATCCAAATCCAACCCATTCAACTCATCATGAATATGTACATAATCAGCAATATTAATCACGATATTGTAATTGTTAATCGGACTTTTTACTTCCCAATCCCAACGTGTATAACCGTTTTTTAATTCTTCTTTTCCTAAAAAACGACCATTCGAAACATTCATCAATCCATTTGGAACAGCCACTCGCACAGAAGCTCCACGATCAGGTTCATCCGTTTGATGGTCTTTCACAGGATACCACAAACTGGCTCCGGTTCCTTGCACAGCCACTCCGACAAAATCGTTTCCGTTGCTGTCTTTTTTCCATACAAAACCACCATCCCAAGGAGCACGTTTGGCTACCAAAGGTTTGCCGGAATAGTAAAAACGTACTTTTTGTTCTGAATTCAAAGCTAATTCAGCTGGTAAATCAATAAAAACAGCATCCAATTCCCGTTGATAGGTTAGCTTTTTATTATTGTGAATAATGCTATCCACATTCATATTTTCAAACAAATCCAATTGAATTTTTGCTGATTTTTCAACTAGTTTAAAGGTAATATCATTAAAACCTACAATCGTTCTTGTGTCCGGATTGATGGCTATATTCAAATCATACCGTTGTACATCAAAAGCAGTTCGTTCCGGACGTAAACTTCCTTGAAGTGAATCTCGTCGAGTGAAATCTTGAGCATTACTCATTAAAGTCAGAAACAGAAAAAGGAATACAATTCGATTCATAGTGTAAATGTTTGATACTACAATATTAATTTATTTTTAGGTAAGTCAATTAATTTTATGATTTCGTTTGCTAATTTGAAGCAACTACATTTCGTATATTACAAGAAGAGAATTAGCTATATTTTATTTCTTCCAATCAATTTCAGCATAGAAAAAATCTATTAAAAAAAATATTTCAATAGTAAATTTACAGTAATTTAGTGCTGTTGAAAATCCAAAGAATTTCAATAAAACGAAACATTTAAATGTTATTTTATTGCTAATAATGGATAAAAGTTTTCAAAAACCATTCATTTTTTATAAATTTAAAAATTCCTTTTTCAAATTAATAACAATCAAACAAATAAGTAAATAACCACAAAATTAGAACAACTATGAATTATTCTTCTGAAGGTCAATGTCCACATCATCATCAAGCAATGGGCAATGAAGCGACACCCTCACACAATTCTTCCGGAAAATGCCCTGTGATGCACGGAGCTAATTCCAGCACAAAACAATCGGTTATGGAATGGTGGCCAAAAGCACTAAACTTAGATATTTTACATCAACACGACACCAAAACCAATCCGTTAGGCAACGATTTTAACTACGCGGAAGAATTCAAAAAATTAGATTTAGAAGCACTTAAAACAGACTTAAAAAAACTAATGACCGACAGCCAAGATTGGTGGCCGGCCGATTGGGGACATTATGGCGGATTAATGATTCGTCTTGCTTGGCACGCAGCCGGAACCTATAGAATTGCCGATGGGCGAGGAGGTTCTAACACAGGAAATCAGCGTTTTGCACCATTAAATAGTTGGCCCGATAATGGTAACTTAGACAAAGCCCGTCGTTTACTTTGGCCAATCAAGAAAAAATATGGAAACAAAATTTCGTGGGCCGATTTGATGATTTTAGCCGGAAATATGGCCTATGAATCAATGGGCTTTAAAACATTCGGATTTGCCGGTGGTAGAGAAGATATTTGGCATCCAGAAAAAGATATTTATTGGGGATCAGAAAAAGAATGGTTAGCACCATCAGGAAGCGAAGGTAGTCGTTATTCAGGCGAACGCGACCTTGAAAATCCTCTAGCTGCAGTAATGATGGGATTAATTTACGTAAACCCGGAAGGCGTTGACGGAAATCCTGATCCATTAAAAACTGCTCGTGATATGCGAGTAACTTTCGAAAGAATGGCAATGAACGACGAAGAAACCGTTGCCTTAACTGCCGGTGGTCACACCGTTGGAAAAGCTCACGGAAATGGCGATGCTTCTTTATTAGGCGAAAGTCCCGAAGGCGGAGAAATTCATGACCAAGGTTTTGGTTGGATGAACCCAAGCGGAAAAGGAAGTGGAGCTGACACCGTTACGTCAGGAATCGAAGGTGCTTGGACAACTCATCCAACTGTTTTTGATGATGGCTATTTTCACTTATTGTTTAAGTACGATTGGCAATTAACTAAAAGTCCTGCCGGTGCTTGGCAATACGAACCAATAAATATTGCCGAAGAAGATATGCCGGTTGATGCTCACAATCCATCTGTTCGCAGAAAGCCGATGATGACAGATGCCGATATGGCGTTGAAAATGGATCCGGCTTACCGCAAAATATCCGAGCGATTCCAACAAGATCCGGCTTATTTCCGTGATGCGTTTGCAAGGGCTTGGTTCAAATTAACCCACAGAGATTTAGGGCCAAAATCACGTTACCTTGGAGCAGATGTTCCTGCCGAAGATTTAATTTGGCAAGATCCTATACCAACCGTAAGTTATTCTTTGACTGATTCTGAAATTGAGGAATTAAAAGTAAAATTACTAAACTCCGGTTTAACCCGAACTGACTTAATTAATACCGCTTGGGACAGTGCCAGAACCTTCCGTGCTTCAGATTTTAGAGGAGGTGCCAATGGTGCTCGCATTCGTTTAGCTCCACAAAAAGATTGGCAAGGAAACGAACCTGGTCGTTTGCAAAAAGTATTGAACAGATTATCTGAAATTCAAGATAGTTTACCTAAAAAAGTAAGCATTGCCGATTTAATCGTGTTAGGCGGAACTGCCGCTGTAGAACAAGCTGCCCGTGATGGTGGTTTCAACATCAGCGTGCCGTTTACACCCGGTCGTGGTGATGCGATTCAAGAACAAACGGATGTGGATTCATTCGCAGATTTAGAACCGCTACAAGACGGTTTCCGTAATTGGTCTAAGAAAGATTATGTAGTTTCGCCTGAAGAAATGATGTTGGACAAAGCCCAATTAATGGGACTCACAGCACCTGAAATGACTGTCCTTTTGGGTGGAATGCGAGTGTTAGGAACTAATTATGCCGGCACAAAACACGGTGTGTTTACCGATAGAGAAGGCGTACTTTCTAACGATTTCTTTGTAAATCTAACCGATATGAATTACAGTTGGAAACCGGTAGGCGAGAACCTATACAACATTGTTGATCGCAAAACCGGCATCACGAAATGGACGGCAACCCGCGTAGATTTAGTATTCGGTTCTAACTCTATTTTGAGATCGTATGCAGAAGTGTATGCTCAGGACGATAACCAAGAAAAGTTTGCAAAAGATTTTGTGAACGCTTGGGTGAAAGTAATGAACGCAGACCGTTTTGATGTGAAATAATTCCATAATCATAAATTTACCCTGAAAGTGGCTCGGAAACGGGTCACTTTTTTTTGTTTTAGGGTTGAAGTTTCAGGTTTCAAGTTTCAAGTTGGGATGTGCCTATGAAGAAAATGTTCACCAAAAAAATCCATTTCAATCCATTATAGCGAAGTTATCAAAATCCGTGAAAATCATTTTCATCCGTTAAATCCGTGTTCCATTAAAAAAAGCGAAGCGTCTTTGTGTCCTTAGCGAAATTCTTAGTGTTCTTTGCGGTTAAAAAAAACTACTTCAACACTATCGACTCCAAAATTTGCTTTCTCAAATCATTCCCTTTCTCAAAACCTTTTTCGCTGTTCACAAATTGAAGTGAATATGATACATTTTTATAAATAAAAACATACGTGTCTACTCTGTTCTTTTTACCCTCCATGTTCAAAGTATACGAGAACTTAAACGCTTTTTGATCTTGAATGGAAATGACTTCCTCATTCAGTAGCGTTCCCTTACTTGATTTTATAGCTCCATCTTTCACACCCTGAAAAAACTTCAATAAGCCTGCATCATCGGAATTAATCATTTTGTCCATACCTTTATCCGAACTCACAAAAATCACAATTTCATTTTTGTATGTTCCTTTCACAAATTTTCCACCTGCAATTTCGCCTTCCTCCGTATCTTCCAACACCTGAATGGTTACGTTGTCATCAAATTCGTAGTCAAAAACTTCTTGACTGAAACTGCTAAAGCTCACCAATACAATAAAAATGTAAATTAATCTTTTCATGATTTTTAATTAAGGTTTTTCGGTTTGTTTTTTTTTAAGCGGAACAAATATAGCAAATTGTTCTAATGAAAAGTTTTTTTAAGCACAACCCAATTTCCGTGCTTTCCGCGTTTTCTGTGAGAAATTATTTGAAGCTATTCCCGCTTTTCATTCCAAGCTTGTTTCCTCAACCTGTTTTTTCAAAACTGCCCCAAGAGCTTCCTCTGGTCGCTTTGGTTCAGCAAGAAAAAATCAGCTTGAGTTGCACAAGGCTTTTCATTGCAACCTGCCTGCCGGTAGGCAAGGTCGGGGCTAGGGCAGCAGTGATCAATTTGCAGTTTTCAGATGTAGATTTCATTTACAGTTTTCACCCAATCTTGTCATTCCGTAGGAATCTCATTGCCAGTTTTCACCCAATCTTTTCATTCCATAGTACATGAGCAATAGGGAACTGACGAAGCAATATCCGCTATTCAAAGGGCAAGGGATTTATCGTCTCGTATATTCAACCCAATCATTAGGAGACTCTTAAGCAATTAACTTTGAACCAACTTTTTCATAAATTGTTATAATATTATCAGGACAACAAGCATGAGTTTGTCCAAATTTATTTTCCTCAATAATTTCCCATTTATATAGAAAATCCATCCAGATTAGACATGCTGTTCCACTGGGAATACCATTTTGATTATTCAAATAAGATCCTAAAACAAAATCATCTCTAAAAAAATAAATTACATGTGCATCACACACATTTAATTCAATTTCTTGACCGGAAACAACTCTTTTAGTTACTTTCCATTCGCCAATAGGAAATTCAGGATTTGAATCATTATCAGATGAGCATGAAAATAATAGTGATACAATGAGGATATAAAAAATTAATCTACGTGTTTTCATAAATTATAACTAACGATCTGCTAAACGCAGTTCTATGATTTTGCGTAAATATAAGAAATTTAATGAGTCACAGACATTCGCAGAGCAGTGTGCTATCAAAGAAGACCTAGGAGAGCTGGGTTTAGGTGATAAAGTTTTATTCTAAATTTTCAATTTTTAAAGCCCAAAAAGTTGGTAAATTTTCATTTTCATAAACATTCCAAACAATCCACTCATCAACAAGTATTTTTATTTCTTCTTTGTTTGAGTATTTTAAAAATTTTAAGCGACTATTATCTATATAATCTTCCACTCCTATATCACTTGGGCATAGAATTTTTACTAAAATATTTTCCCCCTTGTTAATTGAATCTAAATTTTCAAGCAGTTCAAATTTTAAAGTTACACCAAATGGCTCACGTCCACACTTTGGTGGTAATTCAACATTCGAAAAGTTAACAAGTTTAATTTTAATAAATTCATTTGTCTGACCAAATGTTGAGAATACAAATGATATAAAGATAAAAAAAGTTGAATAGTACTTCATCATGTTTTGCTATAGAATTAGTGCTGAATTGTAAATATAAAAAATCTACACAACTTTTTCAACTTCTCACAAAAATCAAAAGCTGTTTTTCTGATTAAAAAACGCTATTCGCAGAGTACGTGCTATCAAAGAAGACTTAGTTATCTGGGGTGTGAATTAATTCAAAGTAACAATTGATTTTTTATAACTATTTACGCATTTGTTATCTAATTTTATTTTTTTATTATGCGGAAGATGACCTTTATATCTTACTTTGTATGTATTCATTAATTCTAATGTCTCTAAGTCAATCAGTATAGAATATTCATATTTTTTATTGTGTGGAGTAATATCGAAATTTAAGTAATAAGGCATAATTTCTTTATCATGATACCAAGACGCCGATAATCTAATATCTGCTTTGTTTTTTTTACCAAATAAAAATAGAAAACATTCCGGAAATGAAATTCTTTTATCTTTAATAACCAATGTCTTAGTATTTATATCAAAAGTTGCCGGACTAAACTCCTCCGGTAACCCAATTATATTCCCTTTATCATCAATTTTCAAAGGTTTGTCTTTATGATTTATCTTTTCAAAATTTGAATTAGTAAGTAAAATAATTGATACAAAAATCAATAATGTTTTCATAAATATTTTTCTTTAATGGTTGCCAATTAGCTAACCTCCTAAATATAAGCAACTTTTTAAATGGTAAGGTAGAAAATTTTGTTGCTGCGAAGTCAGAGACATTCGCAGATCGAGAGCTGGGGACATTCGCAGAGCAACGTGCAATCAAAGAAAACTTAGGTAAGCTGGGCGAATTAATTATCTAACTCTCTTTGTTTACTTAAACTATTCTTTAAACCTATTCCGCCACAAATCATAAGTACAAATAGAGCAGAACAAATTATATAGTTATTTACTCCATATTTGTCGAAATCATTTTTGCTGATATATCTTATGATTATTATAAAAGGAACAATAATAAGTAGTATTGCAGCATTTTTCTGTGATTTAATTTTCCTTCTTTTTTCGTAATCCATTTTGTTATTTTTATTAATTTTCCAAGATTACTACCAACTAGCAAATAATTTTAAATATACACAACTTTTTCAACTTCTCACAAAAATCAAAAACCATATTTCTGATTAAAAAACTCTATTCGCAGAGCACGTGCTATCAAAGAAGACTTAGTGGAGCTGGGGGTATTGAAGTCAGAGACATTCGTAGAGCAATGTGCTATCAAAGAAGACTGTAAAGAGCCATTTTTTTAACTCCAAAAATTCCATATTGATTTAGTAGCAACTCCTAAAATCAGTTTTCTCGCTACTTTAGATTCAATTATAGATTTATCATTAAAGCCAACTACTTGCGATTTAAAAATGACAGTTTCATTTTCACACTCATTTAAAAGTTCCCTATTTTTTTTTGTCATTTTAATCCTATAATCGGTAATGAATTCAATTTCTAGCGGCAAGTCCGAAAAACTTCCCCATTCCGTTTTTACATTTAGAATTCCATTTTCTAAATCAGTTCTTGTTTTTTGAAGAACAATTAAAAAATATCTCAAATCAGAATCTTTTTCTATTTCCGATGATATTTTTTTATCTTTCTCAAGACAATAAACAACTTCAAATTCCTTTCCGTATTCATCTTTTGGAATTCCGTTTGTCTCACCTAAATATAGATTGTAAAATGTATCTTTCAAAGATTTGTAAAATTTCGTATTATATGTAAATATATATAAGTTTACAGAACTTTTTCAACTTCTCACAAAAATCAGAAGCTGTTTTTCTGATTAAAAAACCGCTATTCGCAGAGCATTTGCTATCAAAGAAGACTTAGGGGAGCTAAGGGCTGGGATATTTGTTTCCGCAAAGTCGGGAGACTTTGCGGAGCGGGGATTTACCTCTTCATTTTTCCATTAGAAAACTCAACAGTATTTATTAGGTTTCCCGTTTCGTCGTATACATTCAAAAAACCATTTCCTTTGCTAAAAGTACCTATATCTAATTTTTTTCCGTTTACATCATTATACTCAATAATTTCAATCAAACTATCATAATCAAAAGTCATCTTCATAAAGATTGAACCGTCTAAATGGTACTTACAAGTTATACCATTTTTAAAATTATTTTTATAATTTGCTTCTTGAGATATTTTTCCATTTTCATGATAATATAGTATCAGATAATCTTTTCCATCGTTTTTATAAATTTTTTCAGATTCAATATTTCCGTTTTCAGAATACACTATATGCTTACCAACTTTGATTCCCTCATCATAAAATTCTTCTGTGTAAATAGTACCATTTTCATGAAAAGTTACCCATTTTCCAATTTTATTATTATTCTTGTACTCACCTTGTTCGCAAACATTTTTGTTTTTATAGTATTGTATCCATTTTCCACTTACAAGGTCATTTTCATAATTGCTTTTAATAAATTGTTCTCCATTACTATGATAAGAAATACTTTCGCCTTTTTTCTTACCATTTGAATAATTTTCAATTCTTCTTAATTTACCATTTCTGTAATAAATTTTCCATGTACCTTCTTTAAGATCATTTTTGTAAATGCCAATTTTCCAAAGCTTTTTGTCGGTATAATAATATTTCCATTGTCCTGTTTTTTGGTTTCCGGTATAATTTCCTTCACCACTTTCACTATCAGTATATGATTCATCATCAATTGTTATAACATCTGATTCGTATATGGTTAAATTTTTATCAACTCTAATAGAATCTCTAGTTTGAGAAATCATTAAATTACTTAATAAGAGTATAATTATAAGTTTAAATGTATTCATTTATTTAAAGTTGTATTAGTAATTTAAAAGCGAATTATATTTTTGTTAATTTGTTATTTGTCAAATATACACAACTTTTTTAAACCAAATGAGCCTATTTTGTTGCTGCGAAGTCAGAGACATTCGCAGAGCGAAGTGCTATCAAAGAAGACTTACGAGAGCTAGAGTATTTAGTCTAAAGTTATTACTTCGTTCATTATTTTCTTTTTTCCATTTTCTTGATTTTGTGTAATTTCAATTTTTGAATTTTCAATTTTGACTTTATCAACAATAGTATAGATTGAACCGATTCCACGATTCCAGTTATTCGGAAAGTTAATAGTATCTTTTTTTTGACTATCAGTGTCGATAATTACAAAACTTGGGTAGTCATTATCTTCTTCATCAACAGCAATATACAAATTTGGATTATCAGTTTTAAAGTCAGCGTATTCAATTCCTGGATAAAATTCTATTGGTTGCACCACAGGTTTTTCTTTATCGATGTTGAAAATTAAAACATATTTGCAATTGGTTCCGCAACCATTAACCAAAGCAAAACTTTTGTCTGTAATCCATTCAATTGTGTTCGAAAAAGGAATTCCTAACATTCCATATTCCTCAGTTTTTAAGTTAATTGTATATTTTTTGTTTTCGTTCCCGTATTCTGCAGTTAGATTTTGCCAGTCATTTTCTGGTTTTGAATAGATTTTTAGGAATTTACCATTAGAAATTGTATCAATCCAAAATATGATTTCACTTTTTTCGGACAGTTCAGTTTTTGTTTCCTTTTTTAATAAATTCAGATTTTTCTCTTTTTGATGACATGCAAAAAAAGTAAGAATTAACAATATTATCGAGATTAACGAGATTTTGTGCATATTAATATTAAGTATAGAATACACTCAAATATACACAACTTTTCTAAACCAACTCAAGCTATTTTGTGGCTGCGAAGTCAGAGACATTCTGATAGCAACGTGCTAATAGAAGGGAACATTTTGAGGAGAGTAGGTTTGAGCTTAATTAAAATTATATCCAACTCCTATTTTAAATAAATTGACATTCGTGTTATACTTTGATCTGATAATTTCATCACCCACATCAAGTATAATGTAATCATATTGTATTTGAACAAAAACATTATTTAATACAAGATATTTTATTCCTACATTAAAGTCAATTCCACTTTGAGTGTCATTTTCACCACTAATATCATTACCATTATTACTCCCTGAATAATCAAATATCATTGATGTGTACCCAATTCCAAAAAAAGGTTTCAATTTTTGAATATTGAACTCTCCAAATATCTTGGGTTGAATCATATAATTGGTTACTTTATAATCTTGCAAATAGCTTTGATTATTTTTAAAATATAGGACACCAGCATTTAATGCAACTCCCATGTTTATAACTTTTGAATTGATAAATCTGTATTTTGCACCAACATCGATAATACTTTTATAATTATCTGCAATAAAATTATTATCAAATGGAATAGGATAATTTAATTCTAAGCTTAATTTAGAATTCTGACTGTAAGAATTTATAGTTATAAATATTGTTACTATTAGAATTTTTAATTTCATAAGTATTTAATTTAAAGTTATTTATTTAATTATTTCTTCGTTTTATCTTTTAAGCCTTAAATTTTACTATTTCAAAACCCAACCCCATCCACAACCTCCATTTCCTTCCCCAACACCGGATGCCAAAACCGTATGGCTTCTGCGTGCAAATACAGGCGGTCGGCTTTGGTGCCGTAGAGATCATCGCCCACAATGGGGGTGTTTAAACCTTCGGGATGGGCGGCGTGCACCCGCAACTGGTGCGTGCGTCCCGTGATGGGGTAAAAGTGTACCAACGTGGTGTTTTCTCGTCGTTCAATGACTTTCCATTGTGTTTTGGCGGGTTTGCCGTGTTGGTAACACACCAACTGATTAGGGCGGTTGTCTAAATCGACTCGCAACGGCAAATTGATTTCGCCACTGTCTTGCTCTATTTTTCCGGAAAGTAGGGCAACATAGCGTTTTTGCACCGTTCGTTTCATAAACTGAGCTTGTAAATTCAAATAGATTTCGGTGCTTTTTGCCATGACCAAAATGCCGGAGGTGGACATATCCAAGCGATGCACAATCAATGGACCTGTTGCTTCGGGAAATTTTTCTTTGTAGCGACTGTAAACCGAATCCTGTATCGATTTTCCGGGAACGGAAAGAAACTCAGCCGGTTTATGCACAACCGACAAATACTTGTCGTCGTATAAAAAGGTTAATTCTTTGTTTTCTGCCGGATTTTGCAAGAGGGGATTGTCGTCTAATGCCATTCCGTGTAACATGTGAGCCAAAATTGGTTTGCATTTTCCGGTGCAAGCGGGATAAAAATGACCGTGTTTGCGGATTTCGGATTTGGGCGAATGTCCCCACCAGAATTCGGCCAACGCAATGGGTTTGAGTTGATGAGCAAACGCATACTGCAACAATTTGGGAGCGGCACATTCGCCCGCACTTGCCGGAGGATTATCTTCAAAAATGGCTCCTAAACTTTTGGTTTCTCCGTTTTGATTTAAAAAGGAATACTGCTGAAACAATTTTTGTTGCAACGCCGCCGATTTCGCTTTGCGTTCGTCTTTTAATTGATTGATTTTGGATTGAAAATTGTTCACCTTTTGTTGGGCTTTGGCAATTTCTTCTTTCCAAAAATGATTCATTTGTTTGAGTTGAATGCTTTCTAACTGGCTTTCTTTGCTCAAATTTTTTTGTATGCTTTTATAGGATTCAAAGTCTAATTCGTTTTCAGCTTTAATCCGAATTTCATCACGAATGATTTTGTTTTGTTTGCTTAATTCTTTCTTTTCGGTTTTGTCTTTTTCGGCATTTGAAAGGGTAGAAGCGAGTTCATTTTGACAAGAAATGAAGTCTGCATCATTTTCTAACGCTTCAATTTTTCGGTTGTATTCGTTTAGTATTTTTTCTTCTTGTTTAAAGAAACCGTCTTGTTTCAACATATCAAAAACAGGCGGAACAAAGTGTTGGTGTTCATTGCTGTCGGCTAATTTGCCGGAGAATGCGGCTAAATAACCGATTTCTCCTGCTTGATTCTGCACGACTAAAACACCAAACATTTTCCCGATGACTAACCCTTTTTGTCCTTCTTGGAGACCAAAATTGTGATCCCAATCGGTTTGAATTTGCAGGTAGTCTTGCAATTCGGAAGCCGCTATTTTACTCAACTCGTGCGGTTCGTAGTAAAACGGAAAAGTAAATTTTTGAGGTAAATTAATACCGGAAATGTTTTGTTTGAAAGCGATAAAATGAGAATGGTTTTTCATCGCTGCAAAGCTATAAAAGGAGAAGTGTTTTTCCTATTAGAACAAATTATTCCTTGTAATTAATCATTCTTTTGAATGTAAAGATGCGTATATTTCATTTAATTTTACAGATAGCTAAAGTATTTTTTGCATACATCATAAAAAAATATATATTTGTTAGATATACTAAACTTATGATTCAAAAATTACTTTTCTTTTTGATACTCGTTGTTTCTATCCATCTTTTTGCACAACCTCTTTCCGGCACCTACACAATTGGCGGAACGTCACCTGATTATCCAACGGTAGTTTTAGCTGTGGCGGCATTAGAAACAAATGGTATTTCAGGTCCGGTTACCTTTAACATTCGGTCCGGAAATTATACCTCTCAAACTTTTACGCTTACAGAAATTGCAGGGCAATCTCCTTTGAACACGATTACTTTTCAGTCGGAAACAGGTAACCCAGGAGATGTAACTTTTATATCAACAACATTTAAATTTACGCAAGGTAGTCAGTACATAACAATTAAAAATTTAGGTTTTAGTGGTGGATCTCGAAAAATTGAAATACTTGGTTCTTCTTTTGTAGCCAATTTTAATGTTTTGAATTGTATTTTTACAAACACGATTAATTTGGCAAGTGGAAGTCTTAGTGATTCAACGTTTTACAGTCAAGTTACTCAGGTTTCAGTTTCTCATGGATACAATATTATTATAAATGGAAATACTTTTAATAATGCTGGTGTAGCTGTGGGGAAATCAGGTCAGCTTACAGATAACTTCACTTTTAGTAATAACATTATTAATGGTGGAATTATGCCAATTTCGATTTATCAAGGACGAAATGTAACTATTAGCGGTAACGTTTATACAGGTGAAATTCGCAGAAATATTATGTCTGTTACTAGTGTTGATGGTAATCTTATCATTTCCGGAAATCGCTTTCATGCCAGTACAACTTCTACTGATGTTATTTTATCGAGAATCACTGGTAACAATACTACAGGAACTAATCTCAATATGTTTAACAATTTTTTTTCTATGTCAAAAGAACTTGAGATAAATGGTTTTTATGACACGAATATCCGATTTAACTCTTTTAGTTCAAGCAATAGTATTTGTCTTTCTATTACTCAATCTTATAATCTTAACGCTTATAACATCTATAATAATATTTTTAAAAATCCTCATAATAAAGAAAGTATACGAGCACATATGCAAGTAACTTTGGATAGAATAAATTCCAATTATAACGCGTTTAGTAATGAGGCAATGATTTTTTATCGGTATTTTACGGGTGAAACAGGAAGTACTACTCTAAATTTTACCGATTGGCAAGCTTTATCAGGCGAGGATATGAACAGTGTAATTTCAGGTAATGTCTTTGCTAGTGAACCTGATCTTCATACACCAAATTCCTTGGTAATTAATGGAGCCGGATTACCTATTGCAGGTATCATGACCGATATAGACGGTGAACCTAGAGACATGAGCAATCCGGATATTGGAGCCGATGAGTTTGATATTAACCCTACTACTTTTCGTGATCTTGGCATTACTTTAGTAGCACCTATAGGCAATTGTGATAATTCACCAATTCAGATTTCGGTTACCAATCATTCGCAATTTGCTATAACAGGTTTTGAGATAGAATGTGCAATTAACAATCATCGTGGTAATATCAATTATTATTCAAATACCCTTGAGTCCGGAGAAGCAGTCACGTTTGATGTAACCGGATGTTCTATTACACCCAATACATGGTATGAAGAACTTGAAGTTAAAGTAGCAACTACTACCGGTAACCTTGATAATAATTTTGCTAACGACCGCATCATTTTTGAGAACTTATTTCAATACGGACCATTTGAAATTGAATTTGAGCAAAGCGATTGCGATTCAAGCACAGATTTGTATATCCCAGAATTTTTCGGAGCTACACAACTTTGGTCTACGGGCGAAATTACTCCTTTGATAACTGTACAAAACCCTGGGACATATTCCGTAACAATAACTAATATATCAGGTTGCATTATTACTAAATATATAACACTTAATTAAGATGTTTAAAAAATATTTTCTCACATTTTTCTTTGCAGTAATAATGTTTCCTGCAATTTCTCAGAATTGCGATTATATGTATACCTCAGTAAAAACTCCGAGCGGAATAATAATCACAGGTAAAATTTCTCAGACTATTTACGATGGTCCGGCTATCCCTGTAATTTCTATGATTTCGCAAGAGGGTGAAATCCTTTGGCAAATAGAAGATACGATGATTAACTTGGGGTTTATTGGTATTGCGTACTATGATGATTTACATGTTTATTTAAGAGTTGTTAAAAATAGTTACGAAAGTGCAACGCAAATTTGGAAGCTATCGCTACTTGATGGTGAAATTATTTGGAAGTCGCAACTTTTTCCGACTGATAATGATGAGATATCTTCAATACAAAATTATAATGAAACCCATTTTTTATTTTATTATGGAATCGTAGATAATAATGGAGGCACTATTGCAGGGTACCGAATTTTTTTGATGGACAAATCAGATTCATCTGTTACTCAAATTCATGAATATACTGGTTCACTTACGACATTTAAGCCAATTTTAGATAAAAACAAGAATTTATTGATAGGTTACAGGTTGCCTGGTAATTCTGATAATTTTGCTTACATACGCAAATTAAATGGTCTTAATTTTAATAGTATTATTTGGGATAAATCGTTCAATTACAATGGATGGAATCAAGCTAGTCTTAATGATATTGATGCGATGATTATTGACAAATTTAATAATCTTTATGCACTGGGATCTGGAGACATGTTTAAAATAAATGTTAATAACGGCACTGAGATATGGAAAATTGCTTCTTTTTTAAGTGAAACCAGAATCACGGATTATAAGTTTTTTGATAATTTTCTTTATATCAGTTCGGCTCATATTTATGTTGGGGCTACGGTGACACAATTTCGAGTTTCCAAGATTAATTTGACTAATGGAACTAGATTATGGACGAGTTATGAAGCAAATATGACACCTGTTGGTGCTGAAATTCCATCTTCTACTGGTGATCATGAAGCTACACATTCATTTGACCTAGATTGCCAAGGAAATGTATTTGCAACAGGTTATTACGGATCTGCAAATTATGGACCAGGAGCTTGGGGAATTATGAAAATATCAAGTCAAACTGGTCAAAAGATGAGTGATCTTACTGTTACAAATAATCCTTTAACGCTTAATTTATTTAGTAGTGGGCGTGCTGCTCATGTTTTTAATGATGAACCTATATTCATTGGGAATTTACAATATTCTTCTGATGATTCAGCAAGAGTTTTTATTAAAACAGACAATGATTTATCTGAAATAAACTCAAAAATATACCATTGTTTCATTGATAGTGATAATGATAGTATAGCCGATTGGGATGAAGATATTAACGGCGTTAATTTTCTTTCAGATGATGATACTGATAACGATGGACAACCAAATTATCTTGATAATGATGATGATGGTGATGGTATTCCAACAATTTTAGAGGATGCTAATGGTGATGGTAATCCACTCAACGATTTTTCAGATCCACTTCAACCAACTCTTCCTGATTATTTAAATCCGGCAATCACATTGTCGGTTGATGAAAAAGATATGGCTTTTATGATTTATCCTAATCCAACTAAAGACTTACTGAAACTTCATTCTTCCGGATACGAAACATTCACAGCAAAAATATTTACTATTGGAGGTGTAGAGGTTTTAAATTGTAGCGAAAACTGTAATTCTCTTGATTTATCACATTTTGCCTCAGGGATGTATTTTATTAAAGTAAGTAACGGTGAATATAGCTTGACTAAAAAAATTATTAAAGAGTAGGTTTTTATTCAAAAAAAACACTACTATCTAATCCACTTTTTAAATCATATACTTCGTTTTTAAACGGAAAAGTGAATTTTTGAGGTAAATTAATACCGGAAATGTTTTGTTTGAAAGCGATAAAATGAGTGTGGTTTTTCATCGCTGCAAAGCTATAAAAGGAAATTGAAATTTGGTTGGTTTTGGGTTTTATTCCTTCTTTGAAATTTTTAAGTTTTCAATCCAAAAAATTTTTGATTTATAGAATTGAAGAAATGTTGGTTTTACTTCATCCGACTTATTTCTTGGTGATTTTTTAAAAACTCTAGCGGTTGTACCTGTAAAATCTAATGCTTTTTTATCCTCTAAATCTATGTTTTCTGTTGTAAAGTGAATCACTTTATTGCTAACAGTCCATGTCCCTTTGCTGTGATGATGATATTCATTTTTACTTATATCTTTTCTATAACTGGTAAATTGAAATGTTCCGTCACTATTCAAATCAAGTTTATAGTCTAATATTTCCCCTTTTACAGTTTCATTAAAGAGAAAATAAGTTCCAGCATTTTCTTCGTTTTGTGCAGATAAGCTGAATGATATGCAAGCAATAAGCAAAAATAATATTTTTTTCATTTGAATTGATTTTCAAATTTTGAATCAAAAATCAGACCAACTTAAACCTGAATCACTCCCAAATTAAATTTCTTCTCAATCGGAGCGTGGTTGGCAGCTTCAATTCCCATTGAAATCCAAGTTCGAGTTTCGAGCGGGTCGATGATGGCATCCGTCCATAAACGTGAAGCGGCGTAGTAAGGAGAAACTTGCTCGTCGTAACGGGCTTTAATTTTATCGAATAATTCTTTTTCTTTGGCTTCGTCAACCACTTCGCCTTTGGCTTTTAGAGAGGAAGCTTCAATTTGAGCTAATACTTTTGCGGCTTGCGTTCCGCCCATTACGGCTAATTCGGCACTTGGCCAAGCAAAAATTAAACGTGGATCGTATGCTTTTCCGCACATAGCATAATTTCCTGCTCCATAGGAATTTCCGATGACAACTGTGAATTTCGGAACAACTGAATTGGAAACCGCATTCACCATTTTGGCACCATCTTTAATGATTCCGCCGTGTTCTGATTTGCTTCCCACCATAAATCCGGTGACATCTTGAAGGAAAACTAATGGAATTTTCTTTTGATTACAATTTGCAATAAAACGAGTCGCTTTGTCTGCCGAATCGGAATAAATCACACCACCAAACTGAATTTCGCCTTTTTTTGTTTTGGAAACCGTTCGCTGATTGGCTACAATTCCAACCGCCCAACCATCAATGCGAGCATAACAGGTGATGATGGATTGGCCATAGCCATCTTTATACATATCCATTTCTGAATTATCAACTAAACGTTTGATGACTTCCATCATATCGTATTGATCGGATCTTGATTTCGGAACAATTCCGTAAATATCACTTTCTTTCAACGCAGGTTTTTCCGCTTTGATGCGATTGAAACCGGCTTTGTCATAATCACCAATTTTGCTGACAATGCTTTTGATTCTATCCAACGCATCTTTGTCGTCTTTGGCTTTGTAATCTGTCACACCTGAAATTTCGCAGTGCGTTGTGGCTCCGCCTAAGGTTTCATTATCAATATTTTCGCCAATGGCGGCTTTCACTAAATAACTTCCGGCCAAAAAGATACTTCCGGTTTTATCGACAATCATTGCTTCGTCACTCATAATCGGTAAGTAAGCACCACCGGCAACGCAACTTCCCATTACGGCAGCAATTTGGGTAATTCCCATGCTACTCATGATGGCATTGTTTCTAAAAATACGTCCGAAATGTTCTTTATCGGGAAAAATTTCGTCTTGCAACGGAAGATAAACCCCCGCACTATCAACTAAATAAATGATTGGTAAACGGTTTTCGATGGCAATTTCTTGAGCACGTAAATTCTTTTTTCCGGTGATGGGAAACCAAGCTCCGGCTTTCACAGTGGCATCATTTGCCACCACAATGCATTGTTTTCCTTTGATGTAACCGATTTTTACGACCACACCTCCGGACGGACAACCACCGTGTTCGACGTACATTCCGTCGCCAACAAAACCACCAATTTCAATGCTTTTAGCTTTCTCATCCAACAAATAATCGATGCGTTCACGAGCAGTCATTTTGCCTTCGGCGTGTAATTTGGCAATTCTTTTTTCGCCGCCACCTAATTTGATAATGGCGAAACGTCTTTTTAATTCGGCTAATATGAGTTTATTGTGATCTTCGTTTTTGTTGAAGTTAATGTCCATAAAAAATGTAAATTTTGTTGTGTGCGAAATTACGAAAACGTTTGAGATTTAAAAAGCTGAAAAGTTTAATTTTTAGCCAATCTTTTTAAAACAGCCCATTGTTTTAAGGCATCACGAGCTTCAACGGCTGGATAACCGAGCATCGTTTTTCCGGCTGGAACATCGGCAGCAACACCAGAACCTGCTCCTACTATGGCACCTGAACCGATGGTTACGTGGTCTTTAATGGAAGCACTTCCGCCAATGATTACGCCATCTCCCAACGTTACAGAGCCTGCTAAACCGCTGTTTCCTGCCATAATGCAAAAACGACCGAGAATAGAATTATGTCCGATTTGAACTAAATTATCAATTTTGCAACCATCTCCTAGAATAGTTGAGCTGAATTTGGCACGATCGACACAGGAATTGGCACCGATTTCGACCCAATTTCCTAAGATTACATTTCCGATTTGAGGGACTTTTACCAAACCTCTTTCCGGACAAGGTCGGAAACCAAATCCATCTGCACCAATGGTAGAATTAGGATGAAGGATGCAATGCGAACCCACGTGACAACGTTCGCGAACAACAGCTCCGTTCCAAATAATCGTTTCATTTCCGATGGTTGATTCGTCTAAGATGGAAACATTAGCATAAATGGTTGTGTTTTTTCCGATGACAACATCTTTACCAATATAAGTATGAGCACCAATTCGAGTTCCTTCACCGATTTTTGCTGAACTATGAATAACAGCTGTTGGATGAATGTCAAATTCAAAATGGGGTGGAGGCGGAGCGAAGAATTCTAAAACTTGCGACATCGCTAATTCGGCATTTTTTACTTTGATGAACGCTTTATTATCGCCGGGTTCAATTGAAATATCTTCGTTAACGACTGCGATTGAAGCATTAGAAACAGCCCAAAATTTTTCATATTTTTTATTACCAATAAACGTAATGTGGTTTTCTTTTGCTCTTTCAATTTGCTCAGGAGCTTCAATTGAGTGTGAAGTGTTTCCTACTATTGTTCCGTTCAAAACGGCATTAATTTCCTGCAAAGTGCATGTTTTCATATACTAGTTGATATTTTTTCTAAAAATAATGCTTTAAAATAATAAAAACCAAATTTAAGTGTGTTTGATTGTAAATTTCACAAAATAAATTAAGCTGTAAAAAAAATAACCCATCTAAAAAGACAGGTTATTCTAGTATTGTAAAATGTAAATTGCTTATTCTTCTTTTTGTCCCATCATCATTAAATAGGCTTTTAGAAAAGCATCAATTTCGCCATTCATCACGCCTTCAACGTCGCTGGATTCGTGTCCGGAACGAACATCTTTAACTAATTTATAGGGATGCATCACATAATTTCTGATTTGTGAACCCCATTCGATTTTCATTTTTCCGGCTTCAATGTCGGCACGTTGAGCCATTTGTTTTTTGAGTTCAATTTCATACAATTGTGAACGCAACATTTGCATCGCTCGTTGACGATTGTCTTGTTGCGAACGCGTTTCTGAACATTGAATTTGAATTCCGGTTGGTTTGTGAAATAACTGCACTTTTGTCTCTACTTTATTCACATTTTGCCCACCGGCACCACTTGATCTCGACGTAATAATTTCTAAATCGGCAGGATTGATTTCGATTTCAATCGTATCATCCACCAATGGATAAACATACACAGAAGCAAAGGAAGTGTGGCGTTTGGCATTGCTGTCAAACGGAGAAATTCGCACTAAACGGTGTACACCATTTTCGCCTTTTAGGTAACCAAAAGCATATTCGCCTTCAATTTCTAACGTAACGGTTTTTATTCCGGCTACATCGCCTTCTTGAAAGTTGAGTTCTTTGATTTTGTAACCTTCTTTTTCAGCCCACATCAAGTACATACGCATAAGCATAGAAGCCCAATCGCAACTTTCTGTACCACCCGCTCCGGCAGTAATTTGCAACACAGCACTCAAATTGTCGCCTTCGTCTGAAAGCATATTTTTGAATTCCAGGTTTTCGACTAAGGTGTTGGTCTGTTCGTAAATAGCATCTACTTCCTCTTCGGTAGCATCGCCGTCTTTAAAGAATTCAAAAACCATTTGAAGTTCTTCGACTAAGGCTAATCCTTTTTGGTAATCTTCTACCCATTTTTTCTTGGATCGAAGGTCACGGACTACTATTTCTGCTTCTTTGGGATTGTTCCAAAAGTTTGGATCGAACGTTTTTTCTTCTTCGTTGGTGATCTCGATTAATTTCTTATCGATGTCAAAGATACCTCCTCAACGCACCAAGACGCTCTACAATACCTTTTATTTGTTCGGTATTTGTCATAATTATTGTAGTTTTGTTTTTTGCAAATGTAGGAACAAGTTGTGATTTGTCCTAATGGTGAAAATTAATAATTACGTAGAGACAGGTCGCAACCTGTCCGAACAGAAAAAATTAAAAATTCAATGGAAATAAATTTAGTAAGCGATACAGTTACCAAGCCAACACCCGATATGTTGCGGGCGATGTTTAATGCTCCTGTGGGCGATGATGTGTTTAAACAAGATCCAACCGTAAATGAATTAGAAGCCAAAACGGCTGCTTTTTTTGGGATGCAAACGGCTTTGTTTTTTCCGAGTGGGACGATGGCAAATCAGACGGCAATAAAATTGCACACACAACCGGGCGAACAGTTGATTGCCGATAAATATGCTCATATTTTTAATTATGAAGGTGGAGGAGTTTCGTTTAATAGCGGTGTTTCGTGTCGCTTGTTGGATGGAAATCGAGGAATGATTACCGCTCAACAAGTAGAGGATGCGATTAATCCACCAGATTTTTATCACAGTCCGTTAACGACCTTGGTTTCGTTGGAAAATACAACGAATAAAGGAGGGGGAGCGTGTTATGAAATGCTGGATTTACTTGGAATTAGAAAAGTGTGTGACAAACACGGATTAAAATATCATTTGGATGGTGCTCGAATTTGGAATGCCTTAGTTGCTAAAAACCAAGATCCGTTGCATTACGGGAAGTTGTTTGATACGATTTCGGTTTGTTTTTCCAAAGGAATGGGAGCACCTGTTGGATCGGTTTTGGTGATGTCTGAGAAAGATTATCCGAAGGCGTTGCGAATTAGAAAAGTGTTGGGTGGCGGAATGCGTCAAGCGGGATTTTTGGCAGGAGCAGCAATTTATGCGTTGGAAAATAATTTGGAACGACTGACAGAAGATCACAGACGTGCGAAGGAATTAGGGAAAGTTTTGAAAGGGTTGAATTGGATTCAGTCGGTGGAACCGGTGGAAACGAATATTGTGATTTTTTCAGTAAAACCGACAATTCAGGATGCGGTTGTGATTGAAAAATTGAAGCAGAAAAACATTGCTATCAGTTCGTTAGGAAAAGGAAAATTACGAATGGTGACGCATTTGGATTATAAGGAAGTAATGCACACGTATGTGTTGGAAGCTTTGGAAAAAATGGTTTTTTAGTCGGAATTCAATTTTGAAAAGCGATTTTTTTATGGTTTCCTTTCTAGCCCCGATTGCAGTGGAAATCATCTTTGGCAAAGTTAAAAACTTTGCCAAAGATATTGGAACGGAAAGCGGGAAAATGGATTGCTGAAAAAGCCCGAGCCATTCGCTTCTGAAAAAAGTTGTCCGTTGTCTGTTATCCGATATCCGTTATCTGTTGAACATATCCATTCCCGGGATGTTTGGCATGCCGTCTTTGGCGACTGCGGCGAGTTCTGTTTCGTTTACGTTGGTTGCTTTTTCGATGGCTTTGTTCATAACCAAAATCAAATAATCTTCTAATTGCTCTTTGTCTTCGAGCAAAGTGGGGTGAACGGCGATTGATTTTATCGTGCGATTTGCGGTTAACGTTACCTTTAAAAGCCCGTCATTGCTTTGTTCGTCTATCAAAACGTGGTCTAAACGTTTTTTAGTTTCTTCGATTTTTTGTTGGGTTTCTTTAAGTTTTCCCATCATTCCCATTAGGTCTCCAAACATGTTAATAATTTTTATGGTTATTGAATTGCAAATGTAGTATATTGCATAGTTTTGAGTAAATAAATTTTTTATGAATAAATGGTTATCGTTAAGTTTTGTTTGTGTTATTTTTGCAACTTCTTGTCAAAAAAAAGAAGCTAATATGTCAGAAAATATAGTGCCGCCAATGGCTGCAAAAAAAGATACTGTTCTTGAAAAACACGGTGATAAACGAGTAGATCCGTATTATTGGTTGAATGATCGAGAAAATCCGGAAGTGATTCAGTATCTGAAAGATGAGAATGAGTATTATCAAAAAATGACGGCTCACACGCAGGCTTTTCAGAAAGATTTGTTTGAGGAAATGAAGTCAAGAATTAAGGAAGATGATGAGTCGGTTCCGTATTTGTACAATGGTTACTATTACATTGTGAAGTATGAAACTGGTAAAGAATATCCGATTTATTCGAGAAAAAAGGGAAGTTTGACTGCCAAAGAAGAGATTTTGTTTGATTGTAATGAAATGGCAAAAGGACAATCTTATTTTAATTTAGGCGGATTGAATGTGAGTGAGGACAACAAATTGGCTTCGTTTGCGACGGATTTAACCGGAAGAAGAATTTATACGATTCAAGTTAAAAACTTGGAAACCGGTGAAATTTTGGCTGATAAAATTGAAAATGTGTCCGGTTCTGCAGTTTGGGCAAATGATAACAAGACGTTGTTTTATTCGAGTAAAGATAAAGTTACGTTGCGTTCGGATAAAATTCACAAACATGTTTTGGGTGCTGATGTAAAAAAGGCTGAGTTGGTTTATTTTGAAAAAGATGAAACATTCAACATTTATATTGCAAAAACAAAATCTAAAAAATTCTTAGTTATCAACAGTAGTAGTACGTTGACGTCGGAATTTCAGTTTTTGGATGCGAATAAACCGGCGGAAAAATTTAAAGTGTTTCATCCTCGAACTAGAGGTTTGGAATACAATATTTCGCATTTTGACAATCATTTTTATATTGTGACGAATAAAGATAATTCGACCAATTTTAAGGTGATGAAAACTCCGGATACGGCGACAACATCTGATAATTGGGTAGATGTGATTCCGCACAATGATGCTGTTTTGATTGAAGGAATTGAGATATTCAGAAATTATTTGGTGGTGGAAGAGCGTTCAAATGGTTTGAATAAAATTCGCATTATGCCTTGGGATGGAAGTGGTGAGTATTATTTGCCATTTGAAATTGAAACTTATTCGGCTTATGTGGGAACGAATGTTGATTTTGATACAGAAATTTTGAGATATGGTTATCAATCGTTGGCCACGCCATCTTCTATAATTGATTTTAATATGCGAACCAAAACCAAGCAAGTGATGAAAGAACAAGCTGTTTTGGGGGGAAAGTTTGATAAAAACAATTATAAAGAAGAACGCGTTTGGGCTACGGCGACGGATGGTACAAAAATCCCGATTTCGTTGGTTTATCGCAAAGAAGTGAAAAAAGACGGAAATAATCCGTTATTGCAATATGCTTATGGTTCGTATGGTCATTCGATGGAACCCAATTTTGATTCTACGATTTTAAGTTTATTAGATAGAGGTTTTATTTATGCGATTGCTCACATTCGTGGGGGAGAAGATATGGGGCGTCAATGGTATGAAGATGGAAAATTATTGAAAAAGAAAAATACGTTTACCGATTTTATTGATTGTTCAAAGTTTTTGATTGATCAAAAATATACCAATCCTAAAAAATTATATGCTCAAGGTGGTTCTGCAGGAGGATTATTGATGGGTGCGGTGGTGAATATGGCTCCGGAATTATACAATGGGGTGATTGCGGCAGTTCCTTTTGTAGATGTGGTAACGACGATGTTGGATGAAACGATTCCGTTGACCACCGGAGAGTATGATGAGTGGGGAAATCCGAATGACAAAGAATATTATGATTATATGAAATCGTATTCGCCCTATGACAATTTAAAAGCACAAGATTATCCGAATATGTTGGTTACCACCGGATTACACGATTCTCAGGTGCAATATTGGGAACCAGCGAAGTGGGTGGCCAAATTACGGACAATAAAAACTGATAAAAATTTATTATTTTTAGATACAAACATGGATGCGGGGCACGGTGGGGCTTCAGGAAGATTTGAAGCTTTAAAAGAGCTCGCAAAAGAGTTTAGTTTCCTTTTAGACTTAGAAGGAATTGAAAAGTAAAAATTTTTTTTATAAATTTGCAAGGTTTTAAGGTTTCCAAAAACAAGAGAAGTTTGCCTTGACTAACATATTTTTTATGAAAGAACAGATAAAAGCTTATAATAGTGTATTGGATTTAATTGGGAATACACCATTAATTAAACTCAATAGAATCACGGAGAATTTAGAAGGTAATTTTTATGCAAAGGTTGAATCATTCAACCCCGGTCATTCTACCAAAGACAGAATTGCTCTTTATATTATTGAAGAAGCTGAAAGGCAAGGAATTCTTTCTCCAGGCGATACCATCATAGAAACTACTTCCGGTAACACAGGGTTTAGTTTAGCTATGGTGAGTATCATCAAAGGATACAACTGTATTTTAGCAGTGAGTTCAAAATCATCACGGGATAAAATTGATATGTTGCGTAGTATGGGAGCAAAAGTATATGTTTGTCCAGCTCATGTGTCTGCCGATGATGAACGTTCTTACTACAATGTTGCAAAACGTTTACACGAAGAAACAAAAGGTTCAATTTATATCAATCAATATTTTAATCAGTTAAATATTGATGCTCACTACAAAACTACAGGTCCGGAAATTTGGGAACAAACAGGCGGACAAATTACTCACTTAATTGCTTGTAGCGGAACCGGCGGAACCTTATCAGGTGCTGCAAAATTTTTGAAAGAAAAAAATCCAAATATTAGAATTTTAGGTGTTGATGCGTATGGTTCTGTGTTGAAAAAATACCACGAAACCAAAGAATTTGATAACGAAGAAATTTATCCTTACCGAATTGAAGGTTTGGGTAAAAACTTAATTCCTACTGCAACAGATTTCGATATAATTGATAAATTTATCAAAGTTACTGACGAAGAAAGTGCTCATACAACCAGAGAGATTGCTGTGAAAGAAGGTTTATTTGTTGGTTATACTTCCGGTGCAGTAGTGCAAGCTATCAGACAATTTGCCGAAGAAGGCGAATTTGATGTCAATTCCAACGTTATTGCAATTTTTCCGGATCACGGATCACGATACATGAGTAAAGTGTTTAGCGATGATTGGATGAGCGAGCAAGGCTTCTTTGACAGTGTAAATATGGAAGAAGTTCAGAAAATAGAATTTATTAAGTAATATAGAATATAGAAAACTCCAAGCTTTTAACTTGGAGTTTTTTATGCTTTGAGTTTACGGTTCTAAAAACGTAATCATTTTTTGATTAACTACTTCAGGTTGATCAATGGTTAAAAAATGACCGGCATTTTCAATAGTAACCATTTCACCTTTAGGTAAGAGTTCGTTCCCTTTTTCTAAACTCTTTTGAGAATTTACAATATCATGATCACCAATCATGATTAATACAGGAATTGTAATCTTTTCAATTTCTTCTTTTGAAAAAGGTTGCATTTGTATAAAACTCATATTTGTTTTTGCAAATTTGTTAGCTAAAAAAAATTGATTCTTATAAATTGGATGAATTTTTTCAGGATAGAAAGCAAAAGCATTCAACGTTTTTTCTAATTTTTTCTTATTCGGAAAAAGTTTAAACATCAAAGCCGAAGAAGCTTTATGCATTTTATCTAAATTTTCCAATGTTTGTGCCGGACTCAACAAAACCATTTTGGAGATAATATGATTATCCTGAGAAGCCAATAATGTTGCCAACCAACCTCCACGAGAAGCACCTACAATTTTTATTTTTTTTAAATCATAATGTGTAAAGATTTCATTGTACCAAGCGATAGTTTCTTCTTTTGAAATAGTTTCTCCACACGAAACAGATTTGCCTGGTTCCATCAAAAAATCGATGGCATACACACGATGATTCTTTGATAAAGCTTTGATGTTGGGATACCACATGGTTGAACTGGCATCCATACCGTGTAATAAAACGAGCGGTTCTGCATTTTTTGGTCCACTAATAATAACATGTGCAGTTCCGTAACTTGTAGTAATATTTTCTTCTTGAAAGGAAATTTTCCAGAGCTTTAACGTTTCATTATAAGCTTTGATATATTTTGTTCGATCTTCTTTTTTTCGAAAAACATAATCGTCGATGCTAGTTCCTTTTTGACTATTACATCCTGACAAAAAAGTTATAATTATGAATAAAACAGAATAATATTTTAACATGTAGCCAATTTTGGTTTTGGCAAATTTAGGGATTTAAATTACAAGAAAAGGTTAAACAATTTTAATTATCCGAAAAGAAATTATTTCAGTTTAGTAACACCATTGTCACAAACTTTTGATATATAAACGTCAAATCCAATTCCGGTTTTCAAATAGACTTCTTTAATTTTATTACCCACATTTTCAGATGTTTGAATACCTTTACTCAATGCATAAATTGAAGGTCCTGAACCGGAAATTCCGCAACCCAACGCACCGTTTTCTAAAGCCACTTTTTTAACAGTATCAAATTCAGGAATTAAGTTTTTTCGATAGGGTTCGGCTACAATATCTTGCAAACAACGACCCATTAAAGCATAATCTTCGGTATATAATCCGCTAATAAATCCGCCTAAATTTCCCCATTGTGTAATGGCTGTTTTTAGCGGAATTTCTTTTGGTAAAACTTTCCTTGCTTCAGAAGTTTTTATTTCAATATGCGGATGAATAATGGTCACATACAAATCCTTTGGACTATTTATTTTGATGACTTCCAACGGGTCATAACCTCGAACTAACGTAAATCCGCCCAAAATTGCCGGAGCGACATTATCGGCGTGATAACTTCCACTGGCCAAAAATTCACCCTCCATTGCAAACGGAATTAAATCTTTCCGATGCAAAGGGTTTCCTAATAACTCATTGATTCCTACTACAACTCCGGCTGCACTTGCGGCACTACTACCAATTCCACTTCCGGCTTTGATTTTTTTATGGATTTCAATTTCAAATCCGAATTCTAAATCCAAGTGGTTTAACATTGCCAATCCGGAAACACCAGCTACATTTTTATTAGTTTCCAAAGGCAAATCGGCTCCGGTTATTTTGGTAATTCGGATTCCTTTTTCATCGCTTTTACGAATAATCATTTCGTCGCCAATGCCTTCTAAACACAAACCTAACACATCAAATCCACAGGATAAGTTGGCTACGGTGGCGGGGCAGAATATTTTTATTTGGTTCATTTTGTTAGGGTTTAAGTTTGTTTAAAATAGTTTAAATGGTTTAAAGTTGTTTGAATAGGTTAAATTAGCAGAAACCAACAACTTTAAACTATTTAAACAACATTAAACTTTTAAACAATTCTATACATTTCCAATCCGAATCACATCCGCAAAAATACCAGAAGCAGTCACTGCTGCACCGGCACCGGCTCCTTTGATTATCAACGGTTGATCTACATAGCGATCGGTGAAAAATTCAACTATATTATCTTTTCCTTCCAAATTGTAAAACGGACTTTCCTTTGGAATAAATTGTAAACCAACACTGGCTTTTCCGTTATCGAATTTAGCAACAAATTTCAAACGACAATCTTTTTCTTTCGCTTCTTTCAATAAATTCTCAAAATGACTCGAGTGTTTGATTAAGGATTTGAAAAAGTCGTCATTAGTTGTGGTTTCCATACATTCTTTTGGTAAAAACGAAATATTTTCAATGTCTTCCATTTCCATTTGATAACCGCTTTCGCGAATAAGAATAAGAATTTTGCGAGCTACATCAACGCCACTTAAATCAATTTTTGGGTCGGGTTCGGTGAAACCTTGCACACCGGCTTCTTTCACAACATCGTGAAAAGTATAGGTTTCGCTAAAATTATTAAAAATAAAGTTTAAACTTCCTGATAAAACCGCTTGAATTTTATGAATTCGATCACCCGAAGCTATCAAATGTTTGAGCGTATCAATAATTGGTAAACCCGCACCTACATTCGTTTCAAACAAAAAGGGAGCATTGTATTTTCGCGATAAGCGTTTTAGATTCAAATAATTATCATAGTCTGAAGAACAAGCAATTTTGTTGCATGTTACCACCGCAATATTTTTACGAAGATAATGTTCGTAGGTTTTAGAAACTTCAGTATTTGCCGTAATATCAACAAAAATGCTATTGCGAAGATTAAGAGCTTTTGTTTTTTCAATAAAATCAGCTTTTGAAGCTTTTTCACCATTATCTAACGCTGTTTTCCAATCTTTTAATGAAATTCCTTCTTCATCAAAAACCATTTTTCTGGAATTGGAAAGTGCAATAACCCGCAGATTTATTTTTAAATTTTCCTTTAAGAATTTCTTTTGTTGATGAATTTGTTCTATGAATTTTTCGCCCACATTACCAACACCCATTACAAATAAATTTAACTGCTTGGTTTGTTCTTCAAAAAAGCGTTCGTGTAATGTATTCAATGCTTTTTTTACATCATTTTCATTGATTACCACAGAAATGTTTCGCTCTGAAGCACCTTGAGCAATGGCACGAATATTTACATTATTTTTACCTAAAGTACTAAACATTTTCCCACTAATTCCTTGGTGGTTTTTCATTTGTTCGCCTACCAAAGCCACGATGCATAAATCTTTTTCAACGATACACGGATTTATCTTTTGCTGAGCAATTTCCAATTCAAAGATTTTATCAATTGAATTTTTTGCCAAATCCGCATCCGCATTCAAAATTCCGATACAAATGGAGTGTTCTGAAGAAGCTTGTGTGATAAAAATGACATTAATGGAATGATTAGATAATACTTCAAATAATCGTTTAGAAACTCCGGCAACACCTACCATTCCAGAACCTTCTAACGTTATTAAACTGATTTTATCGATATGCGAAATTCCTTTAATCGGATTTCCGTTCGGATTGGATTCAGAAGAAATAAACGTTCCAAAAGCTTCCGGTTCAAACGTATTTTTTATCCAAATCGGAATATTTCTACTCAAAACCGGTTGGATTGTAGGCGGATAAAGCACTTTTGCTCCAAAATGAGACAATTCCATCGCTTCTTCGTAGGTGATTTTTTCAATCGGTTGAGCTTGCTTTACTATTTTCGGATTGGCTGTAAACATTCCGTTCACATCTGTCCAAATTTCAAGCTCTTTTACTTTTAAGGCTGCTGCTACAATTGCTGCGGTATAATCGGAACCACCACGGCCTAAAGTAGTCGTATTGTTGCTCATAGATGAAGCAATAAAACCGGGAATAACAATAACTTGAGCAGAATGATCGGAAAAATAATTACGAATATTTTTGTTTGTTATTTCAAAATAAACTTCAGCTTTTCCAAAATTATTATTGGTTTTAATGAGTTCTCGACTGTCTTTAAAACTGCTATTTGCTACTTTTTGTTTCATCGCTTCAGCAATTATGTAAGATGATAATAATTCACCAAAACTCACAATCATATCTGAAGTACGAGCAGTCAATTCGCCTAATAAATAACAACCATCCAACAACGTTTCTAAATAGGAAATGTTCTTTTTACAATAATGTAATAAAGCTGTTTGTTCGTTTGCGGGAACTAATTCTTTAATGGCTTCGAGATGTTTTTTCTCAATTTGTAAAACAACATCGCGATACGAGTCATCTTTTGAAGCTGCTTTTTGAGCTGCTAACAAAAGTAAATCCGTTACACCACTAAAAGCAGAGACTGCCACGATAAGTTTATCTTCTTTTGATTTTTGTTCAACAATTTCGAGAACTAACTTTATATTTTGAGGATTGGCAACCGAAGTTCCGCCGAATTTTAATACCTTCATTTGATTATTTTTTACTGAAAAACATAGATTTTATTTTATTCTTTCGAATAAGCATAGATGCGGATGATATGTGAAAATTATACCCCGAATGGGGTTGTTGTTGAAGAAGATGTGCCAAAAGAAAATCCGTTCAACGAATTGAAGGATGGATTTAAATAAAATATGTTCTTTTGTGATTTCATCTGAAACAAATGTAATAAATTTACCTTAAGAAAAAAGTAAATTTAAACTTTTACGAATACTTCAATAAACTTTCAAATCTGATATGGATGAAAATATTTAATGCAGAAAAAATCAAAGAACTTGACAAATTGACAATTGGAAAGCAACAAATTACATCTTTAGAATTGATGGAAAAGGCGGCTTTGCAAGCTTTTTTATGGTTAGTAAACCATTTTCACGATAAAAAAACGGTTTACCACATTTTTTGTGGAGTAGGAAATAATGGTGGAGACGGATTGGTAATTGCCCGATTGCTAAAGCAAAATTATTTTGATGTTCATGTGTATATTGTTCCTTTTAATGAAAATTTTTCAGCTGATTTTAATTCAAATCTTGGCCGTTTAAAGGAATGCAACCTGGGCTATGAAGTGATTAGTGAAGCTACGGAATTTCCTGATATTGCTGAAAATCACATTATTATTGATGCTATTTTCGGAATTGGATTAACCAGAGAATTAGCGGGTTGGATTCAAAAACTCATTCAAAAAATAAACTATCATCAATCATATAAAGTTTCCATTGATGTTCCATCCGGATTATTTTTAGAGAAAAGGACAATGATCGCCATTCATTCGGATGTGGTACTGACTTTTCAATTACCAAAACTGGCTTTTTATCTTCCGGATAATGAAAATTTTATTAGCGATGTTATTTTACTACCAATTGATTTAGATGAAAAATCCATTGAATCCATTCCTACCAATTATTATTACACGGATTTAAATAAAATAAAAAAGCGTTACAAACCAATTTCAAAATTTTCACACAAAGGAACACAAGGTCACGTTTTGCTGATTGGCGGTTGTTTTGGTAAAATTGGAGCGATGGTTTTGGCATCGCAAGCAGCTTTGAGATCCGGCTGTGGTTTAGCAACGGTTTTTATTCCTAAATGTGGTTATGAAATTATGCAAACAGCCACTCCTGAAGCAATGGTTATGACCGATGAAAATTACCATAAAATAACCAACATTGAATTTAATTTTCAACCAAAAGCAATAGGTATTGGGATGGGAATTGGTCAAGATGCAGAAACTACAGAAGCTTTTCATCATTTTTTAAAAAACAATTCCATTCCGTTGGTGATTGATGCGGATGCATTAAATATTCTTTCTGAGAATCAAGATTGGTTAAGTTTATTACCTAAAAACTCAATTTTAACACCTCATCCCAAAGAATTAGAACGACTTATTGGAATGTGGGAAGACGATTTTGATAAAATTGAAAAAGTAAAAATGTTTGCAAAAATGTACCATTTAATTGTTTTAATTAAAGGAGCTTTTACTTTAATTATAGATGAAAAAAATGTTTATGTCAATTCTTCGGGAAATCAAGCATTGGCAACCGGTGGAAGTGGAGACGTACTGTCGGGAATGATTACAAGTTTTCGTGCTCAAGGATATTCTGCTGTTGATGCCGCACTTTTAGGGGTTTATTTTCATGGACGAACGGCTGATATTGCTATGAATGATATGGGTTATGAAGGTTTTATAGCTTCTGATATCATAAAGTATCTAGGTAAAGTATTTTTGGAGTTGAAAAAGTAAACCATTTAGAAACTAAGTTAATTTCTAAATGGTTTAAAAATAAGTAAGATGATTGAAATTACAACCCAACTTCCTTCAACAATTCTTTTAATTTGGCATCAGAAGGTCGAGGAGCATCGGCATTGACAATTTTACCTTCAGTATCTAATAAGATGAATCTTGGAATTCCGTCGATGGCATAATTCTTCACAAAATCAGATTTCCAGTCGTTATCTGCAAATAACTGAATCCCTTTCAATTCTTTGTCAGCCACCATTTTTTTCCATTTTTCATAGTCTTTTTTATCATCAATTGAAATGCTTACAAATTCGATGTTTTTTCCATGGTATTCTTTTTCAACTTCTTTTAAAGCCGGAATTTCTCCAATACAAGGTCCGCACCAAGTGGCCCAAACATCAATGTAAACGAATTTTCCTTTCAAACTTTCCAAAGAAGTTTTTCCACCATTTATATTTTCATAATCAAAAGTAGGAGAGGGTAAACCTTTGGCAATATTTTTTAAGATTTCAAATTTTTCTGTTAGTTTATCTTTATACTCTTCATCAATTGAATAACTCAGCATTTCTTTGTAAACAGCTTCTAAATTTGGAGTTGTACCATTCAATTCATACATCATATTTTTGACCATTTCACTTTGAATGAGTTTGCTTTTGATTGTTTTTAAAGTAGCAAAACCTTTTTCAATAGGTGTTTTTGTAGAGTCTGCTTCGGCATACATTTTTTCAGAAAAGTGGCTTCCGCTTAAATTACGATAGGAATTGGAGAATTTAAATAATTCTTCATTATCCAAAGAAAAATCATCACCAACTTTTGGAAAACTTTCTGAAGCTTTGAATTCTCTATTGTCAGTAAAGTATCCGTGATAAGACGGATATTGTTCATACAATTTTAAAACATGATAATCGGCATCTAATTTTTCGAGTTTTACAAAATTTTGATTGGTTAACTTTGCTTCATCCAATGTTTTTAAAATTTCTTTTTTGTACAATTCATTTTTTTCAATAAATGCTTTTTCATCTAAAGTGAATAACGGTTTAACACCTTCCATATCATTCATTTTGCCATAAATCGATTCAATTACTTGATGTTTTTTAGACATAAAATTATTTTCATCAGAACCACTTCCTTTGAAAGTAAATGATTTTTCAAACTCTTCCATATTGTTTTCGATATTCAATTGAAATCCGTTTTCCAAATAAATGAAACGCTGCTTTTCATCATTTAAAATCAACGAATAAAGTCCGTCATAATCCAATTCCAGCGTGTCTGAAAATGTTCCGTCTTCATTAAGATTAATTTCTTTTGAAAAATTCAACCCTTCTAATTTGATGGTTTTTGACTCAGCGTTTGCAATTTTTCCTGAAAAGGTGGTTATAATTTCTTTATCCTGACAAGAAATAAAGCAAATTACAGATAGTAATGCGATAATTTTTTTCATCATATAATTGTTTAGTTTCTCAAAAGTAAGAAATTCAATTCACAATTTGTTATTAAAAAAACCACAATTATGTTGCATTTATGCAAACGTTTGCGGAATTTTGAAACCTCAACCAAACAATAAATGGACCATTATCATTATATCAGTTCCGACCTACTTTCGTTGGAAACTATCAATCAAATTATACTTGAAAATAAATCGCTGGCTTTATCGGAAGAAGCGAAAGTCAACATTCAGAAATGCCGTGATTATTTAGATAAGAAAATGCAATCGCAAACCGATCCAATTTATGGTATAAATACCGGATTTGGGTCTTTGTGTAATGTGAAAATTTCAAATGAAAATCTTTCACAACTTCAAGAAAATCTAGTGAAATCGCATGCATGTGGAACAGGTGATGAAGTTTCGAATTCGATTGTAAAGTTGATGTTATTACTTAAAATTCAATCATTAAGTTATGGAAATTCAGGCGTTCAATTAGAAACGGTTGAGCGATTGATAGAATTTTTCAACAATGATGTATTACCAATAATTTATACGCAAGGTTCTTTAGGTGCTTCGGGCGATTTGGCTCCGTTAGCACATTTGAGTTTACCATTGTTAGGTGAAGGTGAAGTATATTTTGAAGGGAAAAAAGTCCATTCTAAAGAAGTTCTCGCTCATTTTAATTGGAAACCTATCGTTTTACAATCCAAAGAAGGTTTGGCATTGTTGAACGGAACGCAGTTTATGAGTGCTTATGGTGTTCATATTTTATTAAAATCGTATAAATTATCCTATTTGGCCGATTTAATTGGAACCATTTCTTTAGAAGGTTTTGATGGTCGAATTGATCCGTTTAACGAATTGATTCACTTGGTTCGTCCGCACAAAGGGCAAATTGAAACCGCTCAGCGAATCACTGATTTTTTAGATGGAAGTCAAATTATCAGTCAAAAGAAAACGCACGTTCAAGATCCGTATTCTTTCCGATGTATGCCGCAAGTTCACGGAGCTTCAAAAGATACAATGGATTATGTGCGAAGAGTTTTTCGAACAGAAATCAATTCTGTAACCGATAATCCAAATGTTTTTGTAGGCGAAGATATTATCGTTTCAGGTGGAAATTTCCACGGACAACCATTAGCTTTGGCATTAGATTTTCTTGGAATTGCGTTAGCAGAGTTAGGAAGTATTTCGGAAAGAAGAACCTATCAATTGATTTCCGGTCTTCGTGGATTACCTGCATTTTTAGTGGATAATCCAGGGTTGAACTCCGGTTTTATGATTCCGCAATACACGGCTGCGAGTATCGTAAGTCAGAACAAACAATTAGCAACTCCGGCCAGTATTGATAGTATTGTTTCCAGTAACGGACAAGAAGATCACGTGAGTATGGGTGCGAATGCGGCAACAAAATGTTTTAAAATAATTGAAAATTTAGAACGCATTTTGGCTATTGAATTGATGAATGCTTCGCAAGCCATTGAGTTTAGAAGACCATTGAAATCCAGTGAGTTTATTGAGCAATTTATCGCTTCTTATCGAACAGAAGTTCCGTTTGTAAAAGAAGATCGTATTTTGCATTATGACATTGAAAACTCTATTGCTTTTTTGAGGAGTTTTGAGATAGAAATTGATTAAAAAAAGAATCCCAAAAACATTACGCTTTTGGGATTTTTTTTATTTCACCTTAAAATTCTTCTCAATCGCCTTAATCATTTCACCCGCAATATCTTTATTGGTTGCACCTTCAATTCCTTCTAAACCGGGAGACGAATTTACTTCCAACAAAAGTGGTCCTTTACTCGAACGGATAATATCAACTCCGGCAACTTTTAAACCCATCGCTTTAGCAGCTTTAACAGCAATAATTTTTTCTTCACGTGTTGGTTTGATAACCGAAGCCGTTCCACCTAAATGAATATTGGCTCTGAATTCTCCTGCCAATGCTTCGCGTTGAATGGTCGCTACTACTTTTCCATCAATCACAAATAAACGCAAATCTTTTCCATTAGCTTCTTTGATGAATTCTTGTACTAAAATGTTTGCATTCAGACTTTTAAAAGCATTAATAACACTTTCTGCTGCTTTTTTAGTTTCGGCCAAAACAACTCCTTTTCCTTGCGTTCCCTCTAAAAGTTTGACAATTAAAGGTGTTCCGCCAACCATTTTTATTAAATCATCGGTATCTAAGGGTGAATTGGCAAATCCGGTGGTTGGGATGTCAATTCCGTTATTCAAAAGCAATTGCAACGAATATAATTTATCTCGCGACTGCGTAATTGCAGAAGAAGAATTTAAACAAAAAATCTTTAACGCTTCAAATTGACGCGTCAACGCACAACCATAAAAGGTAATATTCGGACGAATTCGCGGAATGACAGCATCCAATTCATTCAAAACTTTTCCACCTCGGTAATGAATTTCGGGCGTGTCGGCATCTAATTTCATATAACATTCTTTGATGTTTAAAAATTGCATTTCGTGACCACGGCGTTCACCGGCTTCCATAATTCGTTTGTTGCTGTAAAGTTCAGGATTGCTGGCTAAAAGTCCGATTTTTAAACCTGAACGCTCTTTTAAAACATCCGGATATAAGTCTTTTAATTTATCGGTTGAATTATCTCCTAACAAATATTTCCTTTCCGGATCAACCATCGCTCGTCCGCTCATCGCTTCGCGACCTAACAACATTCGGAATCCCATTGAATCTCGATTAGTCAACGTCATTTCAATCGTCCAATTGGATTCTCCCAATTGCAATTGCGTTTGAATTACAAAACGTTGCTCACGAAATCCGCTTGAACTTTTTACTACTCGTTTGTCGATTAAAGGAGCTTGACAATGAATGATGGTTTTGACATTATTCTGAATCGGATTAATATCAAATTTCACCCAATGTTCACCTTCTTTAATAAACGGACTGATGTTGATGGCGTGTAGGGCAGAGGTTTTGGCTCCGGAATCTACTCGGGCTTTGATAGTTGGAATTCCTAATTCTGGGAAAGAACACCATTCTTCGCTACCTAAAATTAATTTGTTGTCTAACATTGTTTTTAATTGATGGAATAAAAAAAGCCACGAATTCACAAATAGTTTTACTTTAATTCGTGAATTCGTGGCTTACAATTTTGTTATGTTTAACTTGTTGGTTTCTCTGCTTTTTGAACTTTTACATTCAATTCTTGAGCATCGTCTTCAATATCCATAAAGATTTCGTCACCTTCTCCAATTTTGGAAGTGATAATTTCTTCGGCTAATGAATCTTCAACATATTTTTGAATGGCTCTTTTTAATGGTCGTGCTCCAAATTGCTTATCAAAACCTTTATCAGCAATAAATGCTTTAGCTTTATCTGATAAATTCAACGTATAACCTAAATCTTTAATTCGAGCATATAATTTTTTCAATTCGATTTCGATGATTAAATCGATGTGTTCTTTTTCTAAAGCATTAAACACAATCACATCATCAATACGATTCAAAAATTCAGGAGCGAAAGTTTTCTTTAACGCATTCTCAATCACACTTTTCGAATGATCATCTGCTTGCGAAACTTTTGCCGCAGTACCAAATCCAACACCTTGACCAAAATCTTTCAATTGACGAGCTCCCACATTGGAAGTCATAATGATAATGGTATTTCTAAAATCGATTTTTCGACCTAAACTGTCCGTTAAATAACCATCATCTAACACTTGCAACATCATATTGAATACGTCGGGATGAGCTTTTTCAATTTCATCTAATAACACAACACAATACGGTTTGCGACGTACTTTTTCGGTTAATTGACCACCTTCTTCGTAGCCAACATATCCCGGAGGAGCTCCGACTAATCTGGAAATTGCAAATTTTTCCATGTATTCACTCATATCAATACGAACCAAAGCATCTTCAGAATCGAATAATTCTTTCGCTAAAACTTTCGCTAATTGTGTTTTTCCAACACCGGTTTGACCTAAGAAAATGAACGAACCAATCGGACGGTTCGGATCTTTCAATCCGGCACGATTACGTTGAATTGAACGGGCAATTTTCATCACTGCTTCGTCTTGACCAATAACTTTTCCTCTGATTAATTCCGGTAAATGAGCCAATTTATTACTTTCAGTTTGAGCAATTCTGTTTACAGGAATTCCGGTCATCATTGAAACAACATCGGCAACATTATCTTCCGTTACGGTGATTCTGTTGTTTTTAGAATCAATTTCCCATTGTTCTTGAGCAATTGCTAAATCTTTTTCGATGCGTTTTTCATCATCACGCAACTTAGCTGCTTCTTCATATTTTTGTTTTTTAACGACAGTGTTTTTCAATTCACGAACATCTTCCAATTGTTTTTCGAGTTCCAAAATTTGTTTCGGAACTTCGATGTTGGTGATGTGAACGCGTGAACCGGCTTCGTCTAACGCATCAATCGCTTTGTCCGGTAAGAATCGATCAGACATATAACGACTGGTCAATTTCACACAAGCATCAATCGCTTCAGGCGTATACGTCACACTGTGGTGATCTTCGTACTTACCTTTAATATTATTCAAAATTGTAATTGTTTCTTCAATCGTAGTAGGCTCAACAATTACCTTTTGAAAACGTCTTTCTAATGCACCGTCTTTTTCAATATATTGACGGTATTCATCTAACGTTGTAGCACCAATACATTGAATTTCGCCTCTGGCTAAAGCGGGTTTAAACATATTCGAAGCATCTAACGAACCAGTTGCTCCACCTGCACCTACAATCGTATGAATTTCATCTATAAACAAAATAATGTCATCGTTTTTTTCCAATTCATTCATCACCGCTTTCATTCTTTCTTCAAACTGTCCGCGGTATTTTGTTCCGGCAACTAAACTGGCCAAATCAAGCGTAACTACTCGTTTGTTGAATAAAATTCGGGATACTTTCTTTTGTATGATTCGCAACGCTAAACCTTCGGCAATGGCAGATTTACCAACACCTGGTTCACCAATTAAAAGCGGATTATTTTTCTTTCTTCGGCTTAAAATTTGTGAAACACGTTCGATTTCTTTCTCACGACCCACAACCGGGTCAAGTTTTCCTTCTTCGGCTAACTCAGTTAAATCACGTCCAAAATTATCTAAAACAGGTGTTTTTGATTTTTTATTGGTTTTACTTCCGGGATTATTAAAGTTACCTTCTTTCAAACTGTCATCTTGTCCTGAATCTTCATTAAAAGATTCGTTTTTTGGAAAGCTGTCAGTATATTCGTCTTCGTTGTTATTCGGTATCATATTCAAATATTGTTCTTTCGCTATATCGTAATCGATTTTTAGCTTGTTAAGTAATTTTGTTGTCGGATCGTTCTCGTTCCTTAAAATACAAAGCAAAAGATGTGCAGTACTGATGGAAGAACTCTGAAAAACTTTGGCTTCCAAAAAAGTAGTTTTTAACGCTCTTTCCGCTTGACGGGTAAGGTGAAGATTCTTTTTTTCGTTACCCACTTCAGCATTTGGGTTAGGCGGACTAAGTATTTCTACTTTCTTACGTAAATATTCTAAATCAATATCTAAATTGCTCAAAATAGTGATTGCTTTACCATTTCCGTCTCTCAAAATTCCTAGCATCAAATGCTCAGTCCCAATAAAGTCGTGCCCTAAACGCAAGGCTTCTTCTTTACTGTACGTGATTACATCTTTGACTCTTGGAGAAAAATTATCATCCATAGCAGTTCTTTTTAAAGGTAAATTTACTAAATATGGTTGGTAAATGCAAAAACTATTCCCATTCATATCTACTGTCAGCTAATTGACAAAAAATATTTGAATTATGAAAGTTAAAGTTACGTTTAATTATTAACCAAAAAACACCTCATTTTTGTTAATAAATCATTGAAATTAGTTCGATAAAAAGCTTTCAAAAAGTACAGAAATCCGTATATTAGCACGTTTTGAAATAATTATAATTTTTAACCAATAAATACATATGTCTGAAGGAGAAAAGTTGATTCCTATTAACATCGAGGACGAAATGAAATCAGCGTACATCGATTATTCGATGTCAGTAATTGTGTCACGTGCATTGCCGGATGTTAGAGATGGTTTAAAGCCTGTACACCGTAGAGTACTTTACGGAATGTATGATTTAGGAGTTTTTTCGAATAGAGCTCACAAGAAATCCGCTAGAATTGTCGGAGAAGTTTTAGGTAAATATCACCCACACGGAGATACATCTGTTTATGATGCAATGGTTCGTATGGCTCAAGAATGGAGCTTACGTTATCTTTTAGTTGATGGTCAAGGTAACTTTGGATCGGTGGATGGAGATAGTCCGGCGGCGATGCGTTATACGGAAGCCAGAATGCAAAAGATTTCGGAAGAAATTATGGCCGACATCGAAAAAGAAACCGTAGATTTTCAATTGAATTTTGATGATACTTTATATGAGCCAAAAGTAATGCCAACTAAAGTTCCTAATCTTTTGATTAATGGAGCTTCGGGTATTGCAGTTGGTATGGCAACAAATATGCCGCCTCACAATCTTACTGAAGTTGTTAATGGAACATTGGCTTACATTGACAATAATGAAATCGAGATTGATGAATTGATGGAACACATCAAAGCTCCCGATTTCCCAACTGGCGGAATCATTTATGGTTATGAAGGTGTTCGTGAAGCCTTCAAAACAGGTCGTGGTCGTATTGTGATGCGTGCCAAAATTGCTTTTGAAGAAAGTAATGGAAAAGATGCTATCATTGTAACCGAAATTCCATATCAGGTCAACAAGGCTGATATGATTAAGAAAACGGCCGATTTAGTTAATGATAAAAAAATTGAAGGTATTTCAAATATCCGTGATGAATCGGATAGAAACGGAATGCGAATTGTATACGAATTAAAACGTGATGCAGTTCCGAATGTGGTTTTGAATACCTTATATAAATTCACACAATTACAATCATCGTTTAGCGTAAATAACATTGCGTTAGTAAATGGTCGTCCGCAAATGTTGAATCTAAAAGAATTGATTCATTATTTTGTTGAACACCGTCACGATGTAGTGGTTCGTAGAGCTAAATTCGATTTGCGTAAAGCAGAAGAAAGAGCTCACATTTTAGAAGGTTTAATCATTGCTTCAGATAATATTGATGAAGTAATTGCTTTGATTAGAGGTTCGAAAGATGGTGATGAAGCTCGTACAAAATTAATCGAACGATTCTCATTATCCGAAATTCAAGCTCGTGCGATTGTTGAAATGCGTTTGCGTCAACTTACCGGCCTTGAGCAAGATAAATTGCGTGCCGAGTACGAAGAAATTATGAAATTGATTACGCATTTAAGAGAATTATTGGCTAATAAAGATTTGAGAATGCAAGTGATCAAAGATGAATTGGTTGAAATTCGCGATAAATATGGTGATGAAAGACGTTCTGTAATTGAATATGCCGGTGGTGATGTAAGTATTGAAGATTTAATTGCCGATGAAAATGTGGTAATTACTATTTCACATGCCGGATATATTAAACGTACAAACTTATCGGAATACAAAACACAAAATAGAGGAGGAGTTGGACAAAAAAGTGCAGGAACAAGAGATCAAGATTTCTTAGAACATTTATTTGTGGCAACAAATCACCAATACATGTTATTCTTTACTCAAAAAGGAAAATGTTTCTGGATGAGGGTTTATGAAATTCCGGAAGGAAGCAAAACTTCGAAAGGAAGAGCGATTCAAAACTTGATCAACATCGAAAATGATGATAAAGTAAAAGCGTTCATTTGTACTCAAGATTTGAAAAATGAAGAGTACATTAATAGTCATTACGTGATTATGGCAACTAAACAAGGTCAGGTTAAAAAGACGTTGTTAGAGCAATATTCACGTCCGAGAGTGAACGGAATTGCCGCTATTACTATTAAGGAAGACGATGAATTGCTAGAAGCAAAATTAACCAACGGAAAAAGTCAAATTTTAGTGGCTGTAAAATCCGGTAAATTGGTTCGTTTCGAAGAAAGTAAAACACGTCCAATGGGAAGAGGAGCTTCGGGTGTTCGCGGAATTACCTTAGCGGATGAGAAAGATGAAGTGATTGGCATGGTTTCTGTAAATGATATGAGCAGTGAGATTTTGGTAGTATCCGAAAATGGTTATGGAAAACGTTCTTCATTAGAAGATTATCGAATCACAAACCGTGGAGGAAAAGGAGTAAAAACCCTTAATATTACTGATAAAACAGGAAGATTAGTTTCGATTAATAGTGTGACTGATGCGGATGATTTGATGATTATCAACAAGTCAGGATTAACCATCAGAATGGAAGTTTCTGATTTAAGAGTAATGGGTAGAGCTACACAAGGTGTCCGATTAATTAACATTAAAGGAAATGATTCAATCGCTGCAGTAACGAAAGTTATGAAAGAAGAAGCTGCAGAAGAAGTAGAGTTTGAAGATGTAAGTGCAGCCGTTCTAGAAGGTGATTCAGCTACAACAGAGACTACTGATTTTGATGATGATACTGATGAAAAAACAGAAGAAAACGAAGAAACCCAAGAATAATTATTAACTAAAATTTGATTTACAATGAAAAGTAGATACATCATCTCCGCTTTTGCTTTGATGTTAAGTTTGGGCAGTTATGCACAAAAAGATCAATTGAAAGCGTTAGAGAAAGCGATTAAAAATTTTGAACCAACTGCAGTTAAAAATGCTTTGTCAGCTGCAGAAGGTGTTATTGCTAATGCAACTGACCAAGAAAAAGCTCAATTTTATTTTTTGAAAGGAAATGCATTGTTAGAATTAGCTAACAAAAACATTCAAACCGGAAATAATTTAAAGAATGCAGCAAAATCTTATCAGGATTTGTTGTCAACTGAAAAGAAAATCGGGAAGAAAAAATATTCAGAACAAGCAGAAAATTCATTGACAGAAGTTAAAAACAAATTAATAAATTCTGCCATTAAAGACAGCGATGAAAAAAGATTTAAAGAAAGTGCAGAAAAATTATATGACGCTTATCTTTTAAATCCTAAAGACACAATTAATCTTTATTATGCTGCTAGCAGTGCAGTTAACGGAAAAGAATTCGATTTAGCTTTTTCTTATTATGAAAAGTTGAAAGCATTGAATTACTCTGGAAAAGGTGTTGGCTATTATGCAAAAAGTGTCATAAATGGTCAAGAAGAGGCTTTTCCAACTAAGCAAGATCGTGATAATTCTGTAAAATTAAAAGTACATACAGACCCAAGAGATGAAAGTATCCCTTCAAAAAGAGGTGAGATTTTTAGAAATTATGCCCTTATTTTAGTTGAAAAAGGAGAAAAGGAAAAAGCTTTGCAGGCCATATTAGAAGCGAAAAAAGACAATCCGGAAGACACTTCTTTAGCATTGACTGAAGCTAATTTATATTTAGATTCAAAAGATTACACGTCATATAAAAGAGTGATTGAAGAAGTTTTACAAAAATCTCCAAATGATGCCGATTTGTATTTTAATCTAGGTGTAATTTCAGGAACAGCTAATAATCCTGCTGATGCTGAAAAATATTACTTAAAAGCCATTGAGATCAATCCAAAATATTCAAACGCTTATTTAAATTTAGCGATTGTAAAACTTGATAGCGATACAAAACTTGTAGAAGAAATGAATGGTTTAGGAAATTCTGCCAAAGACAACAAACGCTATGAAGAACTAAAACGTCAACGTGAAAAAGTTTTTAGTGATGCTTTACCTTATTTAGAAAAAGTTGTTGAATTATCTCCTGATAATTTAGATGCAAAACAAACGCTTTTAAATGTTTATACATCGTTAGATATGACAGATAAGTATAAAGCTTTAAAGGCTACAATGAACTAAAATAACATTTTGTAAAACAAAAAATCCCGATGTAACAATCGGGATTTTTTTATATGATTTTTTTAATAACCCTAAGTTTATGTGTATGTCGATTCGTTTCCGCATTATAAATCCCTAAGTGATCTAAACGATCAATTCTGACTTTTCCACTAGCGTGTATGATATAATTGTCATTCATGATAATACCAACATGAATAATTTTACCATCTTCATTATCAAAAAAAGCTAAGTCGCCTGGTTCACTTTCCTCTATAAAACTTAACGCTTCTCCTTGTGTAGATTGTTGTGATGCATCGCGAAGTAGTCTATATCCATTTAATTTATAAACCATTTGTGTAAAACCAGAACAATCAATACCAAAAGGTGTTTTTCCACCCCACAGATAAGGGGCATTCAAATACATATAAGCAGTTTTGATCAACTCGTTTTTAGGCTTTATTCCTGTGACTTTTAATCCTTCGAACTCAAAACTATTCGTATTTATTCCTTCGAAGTTTAAAAATGATAAAGAAGCACCTATTGGAATTGGAATAAGTGAATCATCCTTAGTAGTTACATACTCTACTAAATCATGATTTAAAATCAAAGCACTATTTGAAATTTCGATAAAATCACTTTCTGAAATAATCTGACATTGTTTAGAATCTATCCAACCTTCATAATTATCATACTGCAAACGTATTTTAAACCACTGTTTAAGTTGTTCGATTACTTCGAAATGTTCTCCAAATAATACCTGCGAAACTTGCTCGCTTCGGTCATTTGGTTCAATTCTGAGTGGAATAATGGCTAAATTGCAGATTCCGTACATGAAATTTACTGTTTCTTGATTATGCTCTTTCGATTACAATTGCCGATGCACCACCGCCACCGTTGCAAATTGCAGCAGCTCCAAGTTTAGCATTGTTTTGTTGTAATACATTTAGCAAAGTAACAATAATTCTTGCACCCGAGCAACCCAGTGGATGACCTAATGAAACTGCACCTCCATTTACGTTCATTTTGGCACTATCAAGCCCTAATATTTTTGCGTTGGCCAAACCAACCACAGAGAACGCTTCATTAAATTCAAAATAATCAACGTCACTTATGGAAATGCCGGCTTTGTCTAATGCTTTTGGTAAAGCTTTTGCTGGAGCAGTTGTAAACCATTTTGGTTCATGAGCAGCGTCTGCATAACTTTTAATGAATGCTAATGGCTTTAATCCTAAAGAATGTGCTTTTTCTTCACTCATTAATATTAAAGCTGCAGCACCGTCGTTTATTGTTGAAGCATTAGCAGCCGTAACTGTCCCCTCTTTTGTGAAAGCAGGATTTAGACTAGGTATTTTATCTAATTTTACATTTGTAAATTCTTCGTCTTTTGAAACAATTATCGGTTCACCTCTTCGTTGTGGAACTGCGACTGGAACAATTTCCGAATCAAATTTTCCTTCAGACCATGTTTTTGCAGAACGCTCATACGATTGAATAGCGAATGCATCTTGCTCTTCTCTTGAAATTTTATATTCAGATGCACATAAATCGGCACTCACACCCATGGCATTATTGTCATACGCATCAGTTAAACCATCTTTTTGCATGCCGTCTACCATTGTTGTTGGTCCGAATTTATATCCATTACGCAAATGAACGTAGTGTGGAATCAAACTCATGTTTTCCATACCACCTGCAACAACAACATCGGCATCACCGGATTGAATGGCTTGTGCACCCTGCATAACGGCTTTCATTCCAGAAGCACAAACTTTATTAACAGTTGTACAAGGAACAGTGTTAGGTAATCCGGCTAAAATGGCAGCTTGTCTTGCGGGAGCCTGACCAACTCCGGCTTGCACAACATTACCCATTAGTACTTCATCAACATGTTTTGGATCTAAATTTATTTTTGCTAATGCTCCTTGAATGGCAATTGCTCCTAATTGTGATGCAGTTACAGTGGATAAACCTCCCATAAAACTACCAATTGGTGTTCTAACTGCAGAAACTATGACTACTTTTTTATTCATAACTGAGTTTACGTTTGTTTATGTTGCGAAATTAACTATTTTACAGCTATTTTTAGCACAAAAATTATATTTTTTATAATTTTTGATTGAAGCGATGTGGATGTTGTTTTTACTATTATTTGGTAAAGTCATACAATAATATTTTTTTGACAATTTGTCTATGTAATTGACTTTTAAGTGATTTTAAACTAAAGCAAAAAAAATATTAAAAAAACATGATAAATACTTGTAAACTAAAGAATGAAAAGCTACATTTGCAACCGCAAAAAAGTTAAGTTCTTTGCAGAATAGGAGAGGTGCCGGAGTGGTAACGGAGCAGATTGCTAATCTGTCGACGGGTAACTGTCGCCAGGGTTCGAGTCCCTGTCTCTCCGCTTTTTTTCGGGGTGTAGCGTAGCCCGGTTATCGCGCCTGCTTTGGGAGCAGGAGGCCGCAGGTTCGAATCCTGCCACCCCGACCAATGGCCCAGTAGCTCAGCTGGATAGAGCAACTGCCTTCTAAGCAGTAGGTCTCAGGTTCGAATCCTGACTGGGTCACATTGAACCATCTGATTTTTCAGGTGGTTTTTTTGTTTTTAGTACTTTTATTTTTCGCATGAAAGTTAGCAAGACTCGAAGTTTTTGACTGAATCTACTTTTTATGATTAGTAAGTCTTTAATTATTTATACTCGACTACAATAAAAACACTCAATTTTAGAGAAAATAGCTACCCACATAAAAATATTTAAGAAAAGAATAATTCCGCAACAAAATGTAATCTTTGATTTATTTTGTAAATATTTTTTTAGGTGATAACCAAGAAAAAATATTGCAAGAGTAACAGAAATAAATAGTATTGAATCTACTTTACTATTGTGCCAATTCGCTAATTCTTGCATCCATGGAATTAGTTGGTATCCGGTATAATTCAGGAGAAATAAGAATAGTACATATATGGTGATATTTTGATTTTTCATAAATTGTAGTAGATTTATTTCAGCCACATCCTCCGCAACCTCCACATCCTCCACATCCGCTGTTGCTGCTACAACCACTATCAAAATTTGACGAGTAATTATCAAAACTCCATCCACAACCCGAACAACCAGTTTCATCTGATATAATTTCTTTCCTTTTCATTTCATTTGCTAAATCAGAATCAATCTGATCTAAAAGGTCATAATTTATATTCTCCAGCAGAAAAATATTTCCGCCGATCAATTTTATAAGTTCAATTGCTTTTTGATTTTCGATAGTGTTTATACTTGCTACTTCAGAATTGAGATTTTGAATTTCTTTTTTCACTTTTTGCTTTAATTCTTTTCCATATTTAGTTAGACTATATCTATTAAATATTGTTTGAAAAATATTTTGAGAGAAACATTTTTTTAAGGTTGGCGTTTTGATTAGTTCATTTTTGAAATAAGATAAGTTTTTTGATTTTTGATAACTAACTTTTACTAAATTTCTGAAAAGCATTTCAATTGAATTATCATTTTCGTATGTTGATAAAAAGAATTTTTCGTGATTTTTGGATTTATAGTTTTTAAAATTTTGTCCAATTCCTACATATTTATAAATTCTAATTTTATGCCGAAAGTGGGGTTGTCTTTGAACTTCAAAAGTTTTTAGAACCTGTTTTAAAATTAAATCTATAAAAGTTATTTTTAAAAGTTCTTTGTGAGTAACATTCTCTTTTGTTAAAATGTAAACTTCAGCCGGAGTTAGTTCTGATAAATACTTCATTTAAAAAGGTTTTTTGATAACCCAATTTTTCTTCAAATTTACTCTTCTAAAATTTATTTCTGAAAATCTAATTTCGCTTGTTGGCCAAATGTCTATTGGGGTTTCTGTTTTGAAAGTTTCCAAATAAAATTCTTTGGTTTTTTCGTACCAATTTGTGTATTTGCTTGTTTCTGTTTCTCCACCTTTTGTAGGTCCGTGATGAATTTTTCTGTTTAAAGTATTTTCACAAAAATCGTCCCAATATGACTGAGTGTAAAGCAAATGTAAATGCCAAACCTGATCAACTTGATCTGATGGTGTAAGTGGATGATTTGAAATTGTTAAAAGAAAAATGAATTTTTTGTATTCCAAAATTGTTCGAACTGAATATTCTATTGTCCATCCATTTTCTCTTGCAAGTCTGTCTGTAAAACTTAATGGAATATCGGGTTCGTCTAATTCAAAATTTTTGATTTTATTCCAACGGATAAGGTCTTCTTCATTCATATTTTCTTTTAATATCTCTATTTTTGAAACAAATAATTTTCAACTAAAATACAATAATTCCTTATATAGCATCAAAATTTTAAATTATTCATCAATTTCTTCTCTAGTGATCACAACGCATGAGGGATAGCAGTGGAAAGCCCACAGCCATGATGGAGCTTGCGGAGTTATGGCGAGGACTTGCAACGGATAGCCCGACCCGCAGTTTACGGAGGGGCATGCCCAAAATATAAAATCGAAAGGCCATCATTGCTGATGACCCTTCAATAACTATTGGTTTGAAAAATGCTTAGTTTTTAACAAACTTTTGATTAAAACTAAGATCGTTGAGGGTAGTATTCATAATATACATACCACTATTTAAATCGCTTACGTCAATATTATTTGGGTTTGAAACGGTTTTAACTTGTCTTCCGCTTAGGTCGTAAATTGTTGCTTTGAAATTTTCGTAGTCAAATGGAATGGAAAGAGTTATTGTTTCTCTTGCCGGATTTGGATATAATGAAACGGAATTCAAATCAAAATTATTTACACTTAATGGTATTTGCGGAAGTGGAATTAAATCACCACCCGAAGCCAAAGCAACCCATAATCCGAATGCTGGTCCATTACTGTTGACTGAGGGATCAAGGAAACCACTAGCTAACACAGTAATCGCTGCACCGTTTAATCCTAATGTTTGGAGTGGAGCTTGGTAAGAAGCTACTGTTACTGTTCCGGTTGCATCGCGAACGTCTAACGTAAAATCCAAGTTTGGTAATTCTAAATAACCTTGAAATTCAGGGAAAGAAATATTATCTACAATTGTTCCGGCTGGTAAAGAAGTTTCTACCACATCAACCGTTGGAGCATCTGGCGAACCATGGTTTACTAAAACATCTGTATTAGCAGAACTTGAAGCCGCTTCACGACCTTGAGCATATACATTGATGGCGAAGTTTGGACCTACGGAATATCCGGTTGGACTCACAATTCCGTTGGCAACTAAAATATACGTTTCACCTTCAGTTAAATTTGCTGTAAGGTTATACAAACTTTCAGCAGAGGAAGTGCTTGTTGACGGAGCGATATCAATACTTAAATCAACTCCGGCAGGTACATCGATAAATGGAGTAGCCGTTCTGAAAGCGAAATCATTTAATAATAATTCATCATTCACATACACATCCACCAAAGCAGCAGCTAAATCAGGAGAGTTGTGAATAGCTTGTAAACGAGCTGTTGGTGTTTCTACTAATGGTAATGGAATCAAATCACCACCCGAAGCCAAAGCAACCCATAATCCGAATGCTGGTCCATTACTGTTGACTGAGGGATCAAGGAATCCACTTGCTAACACAGTAATAGCTGCACCGTTTAATCCTAATGTTTGGAGTGGAGCTTGGTAAGAAGCTACTGTTAATGTTCCGGTTGCATCGCGAACGTCTAATGTAAAATCCAAGTTTGGTAATTCTAAATAACCTTGAAATTCAGGGAAAGAAATATTATCTACAATTGTTCCGGCTGGTAAAGAAGTTTCTACCACATCAACCGTTGGAGCATCTGGCGAACCATGGTTTACTAAAACATCTGTATTAGCAGGACTTGAAGCCGCTTCACGACCTTGAGCATACACATTGATGGCGAAGTTTGGTCCTACAGAATATCCAGTTGGACTCACAATTCCGTTGGCAACTAAGATATACGTTTCACCTTCGGTTAAATTTGCTGTAAGGTTATATAAACTTTCAGCAGAGGAAGTACTTGTTGACGGAGCGATATCAATACTTAAATCAACTCCGGCAGGTACATCGATAAATGGTGTAGCAGTTCTAAAGGCGAAATCGTTCAAAAGTAATTCATCATTCACATACACATCCACCAAAGCAGCAGCTAAATCAGGCGAGTTGTGAATAGCTTGTAAACGAGCTGTTGGTGTTTCTACTAATGGTAATGGAATTAAATCACCACCTGTTGCTTTTGCTACCCAAAGTCCAAAAGAAGGACCATCACTATTTGCTGATGGATCAAGGAAGCCACTAGCTAAAACAGTAATTGCATCTAATTCTAAAAATAAGTCCGCTAATGGAGCTGAATAGGTTGCAACGGTAACAGTTCCTGTTTCATCCCTAACATCTATTATATAATTGTTTGTCGGAAGTTCTAAATAATCTGAAAAACTTCCATAGCTAAGATTGTCAACTAACGTTCCGGCTGGAACAGAAGTTTCTACTACATCAACAGTTGGAGCATCAGTTGAACCATGAAATACAATTACATCTGTTGTATCTTCTACGGCGGTTCCTTCACGACCACCAACTAAAACATTTAATGCGAATGCTTGGTTGGGTGCATAGCCTGAACCAGAAACAATTCCGTTGGCTATAATGATGTATGTTTCACTTGGTTCTAATGTTGCAGTTAAATTATATAAACTTTCTGCTGAAGAAGTACTTGTTGAAGGAGCAACATCAATACTTAAAGCAATTCCGGCAGGTACATCAATGAATGGAGTCGCTGTTCTAAAAGCAAAATTATCTAACAACAATTCATCATTTACATAAACATCAACAGTAGATGCAGCTAAATCAGGGGAGTTGTGAATTACTTGTAATCTAGCAGTAGGATTATGAAAAAGTGGAAGTGGAATCAAATCACCACCAGAGGCTAGTGCAACCCACAACCCAAATGCAGGACCATCACTATTTACAGAAGGATCTAAAAATCCACTTGCCAAAACAGTTACGGCATCAGTTTCTAAAAATAAATTGGCTAAAGGAGCAGAATAGGTTTCAACCGTAGCTGCACCGGTTTCATCACGAACAGCCAGTACATAGTTGCTTGTTGGCAATTCTAAATAATTTGAAAAACTGCCATAGGAAATATCATTTACGATAGTTCCGGCAGGTACAGCCAATTCAACTACATCCACAGTTGGTGCGTCTGGTGAACCGTGCATCACTAAAACATCGGTGTTGTTTTCAACAGCAGTTCCTTCTCGTCCACCTACATAAACATTTAGTGCGAAGGGTTGGTTTGGAGAATAACCTGTTGGAGAAACAATACCATTTGCAACAATAATGTAGGTTTCAAATTCCTCTAATGTTGTGGTTAGGTTGTACAAACTTTCAGCAGAAGAGGTGCTTGTTGAAGGAGCAATGTCGATACTCAATTCAACTCCGGCAGGTGCATCAATAAATGGTGTGGCGGTTCTAAAATGAAAATCATTTAATAGTAACACACCATTCAAATAAACATCTACAGAAGATGCTGCTAGGTCTGGCGAGTTGTGAATAACTTGCACTCTCGCAGTTTGTGCTAGGCTAATACTACTAAAGAAAAGTAAACATAACCAAGTTAATTTAGTAATTTTTTTCATAGTTTTATGTTTTTTGTTTAATGTTATAAAATTAATAATAAACAAAATATGAAATAGTATTTTAACTTTATTTAGCATGTTTTTAACAGTTGTTTCTTGACCTTAAATACTTGTTAAATAATTAGTTAGTGATATTTTACATAGTTTTTTTACGGTTGTGTAGGGAATTTTACTCAAATATTGTTTATTAAATACTAAATTAAGTTAAACAAAATTTGTAATTGCAATCTGAATCTTAATAAATGTATATTTCTTTTAATTTATTTTTTATAAATTATTGAGAATGAGAACATAATTTACTTTTAAACGATTTTTTTTACTTTTTACAAGTAAGATCGATTAGTTTTCCCAATAAAATCATAACTTTCGGAGCTTTTTATTAAGTACTTGTTTGTAGCCCCAAATACTGCATGCAATTTTTTACGGATTAGATAAGGTTGTATAGATGACACCTGAAGAAAAATTGAACATAATTAACCGTTTGAATGCTCTTGAACTTCAACAGAAAAAAAACCTGGATGAGATTGGAGCTTTAAAGAAATACCTCGAAGAAAATCCTAAGCTTTTAGAAAGTTGGATGGATTTAAATGAGGTAAGTGGCTTCTATATTGACAGTTTTTCAAAAATTGAATCGTATGAAAACCGTCCTGTAAATGAAGAAAACAGAAATGTTTTTGTAACAGAAAATCAAGCAAAATCTACGTTAGCAAAAGCTCAATTGAGTCAACTCTTAAAATCTTATAATAGCGGTTGGAATAATCAATTGGATAATTATGCTATTTTTCCACAACTGAAAGACGGAAAATTTACTCCTTATATCGGTATTTCTATTTTACCACAATTTTTAGCTTTTCGATCTAGAGAAAAAGCATTCTTGTTTTATCAGCAACACGAAGAATTAATTCAAATTTACTGGTCTGAGTTTGTGGAATAATTTTTGTAAATTCGATAAAAAAAGATTGATGAAGAATTTACTTTATATTTTACTTCTTATTTTTTATCAAACGACTTTTTCTCAAGTCATCATTCAAGAGGTTGAAAAGAGTGTACACGATTCAACATTTGTCAACTTAAAAGAATATTCTTCAGCTTTTGTATATGATATGCGTTATGCAACTGAAAATAATTTTTTGAAAGCCAAAGTGTATGATTGTGCTGAATGTTATTTACGATTCAAAACCATCAAAAAATTAGTAGAAGCCAATCAAAAGTTTATGAAATTAGGTTATAAAATTAAAATTTTTGATTGTTATAGACCTTTGGATGTTCAAAAGAAAATGTGGGCGATTGTTTCGAACCCTTCTTATGTTGCCGATCCAAGCAAAGGTTCGATACATAATCGAGGTGCTGCTGTAGATATAACTTTGGTTGATTTGGATGGAAATGAATTAGATATGGGAACCGATTTTGATCATTTTGGGAAAGAATCCGCACATTTATACCAAGATTTATCCGAAACCGTTTTAAATAATCGAAAATTGCTTCGCGAAGTGATGGAAGATTCATCCTTCAAAATCATTAAATCAGAGTGGTGGCATTATGATTTGGTAACAGAAGAAAAAGACAAAGTGTCTAATTTCACTTGGAATTGTGATTAGTTTTCAACACAATGCAAGTAATCCATGAAATAATTTTGCGGGCGACTAAATTGGTTCAATAATTCAGATTGTAATTCTTTTTTAATCATATAATCTACCGTTTCAGTAGTATATTTTACTCGCATTGAAACTACAGGACTTAACTTCAAATCTTCATAATTATTTTTAAGAAACAAAAAATTTGCCGAAAGTATTCTAACATTTCGTTCATCATTTCGCATAAAGCTTCCGCAATTTTCTACATCTGTATGAAGCATCGTAATGATTTTTCCATTCTCTAATTGAAGATATAATTTAGTTTTCGCATCAATGCAATAGGCTTTTATAAAGTCACTATTTTTATGTACCAATTGGAAATTTAAAACCGGAGTTCCATTATCATTTGAAAGCGAAAAAAAGACATAACTTTCATTGTTACCAAACTTTCTTTCGTGCATTAAAAATTCTTTAGTGGTTTTTAGTGAACCGATGCTGTCATTCACTTCAACATCATATTCGCATCTTTTTTGAGCCGTTGTTGGTATAAAATATAGGAAAGCTAAGCAGAAAAGTAAGAATCTCATAGGTCTATTAAATTTTGTTGCAAAGTAACACAATTTTGTTGTTTTTGTGATCAGTTGTAAAGAAAGTATATAAATTTCCACCATCATTTATTTTCCATTTTTTTCGAATGTTTTCTACCGTTTCTGGGAAATTTCTAGTAGTAATATTGGCTTTTTTGTTTTCTAAATGTAATTTTATTTCGTTTTTTTGGTATGGAATTACTTCGATAATTTCAAAAACTCTGCCACAAAAATCAATTTTTTCATCAGAAGTATATAAATGTGAATGTGGGTGGAGTTTTTTCAAATTAAACTGAACAGCAACTTCATCAAAACCTCCTGATTTCATGATGGCTGCATTTGGTTCAAAGAGAAACTTTTCCGGTTCACTGTAACTAACTTCAACAGAAGATTCACCTAAATTGAATTCAAACTTTTCTTCCTTATTTTTGGTAAGATTTACAGTTTTAATTTTAGGATTTCCTTCAAAACCTTGATTAATTTCCCAAAGCAGTTCTTTCACTTCATTTTCTACCGCAACGATGTGAATGGCTGATACGTTTTTTAATTCCTTTAATCCGGCCGTTAAATCGAGTAGAGGAGCGGTTTTAATCAGAATGTTAGAAGAATAGTTAAAATAGAAATCCAATAAATCAGGAACATTAGGTTCGCAATCACGAAGCATGAAAACTTTTCCTTTGACATCATTTCTTCGGGACGGATCGATGTAAATCCAATCAAATTTTTCGTAGATTTTTCTTAAAATTTCTTCACTTTCACCTGAAATGCATTGGATATTATCTACTTTTAACTGACTAAAATTATGTTTTACAATTTCTGATAATTCCAAGTTATGTTCACAATGGATAACTTTAGAAAATTGTTTGGAAAAGTAAAAAGCATCTACACCAAAACCACCGGTTAAGTCTATAATTTTTTTTCCTGAAATGAGTTTTGATTTGTGTAAAGCCGTTTTTTCAGAAGAAGTTTGCTCAACCGAAATTCTACTTGGATAAATTATATTTTTTGTTGAAAACCATGTTGGTAATTTATCTTTTGCTTTCGACTTTGCTTCTAATTGATTAATTATTAGTTTGTAATCTAAGTTTGGAAAAGGATTTTTTTGCAAAGCTAATTTTGAAATATTTTCATTTAAATTAGTTTCTATAAAATCTCGAACTTCTTTAACTGCTAAAAAATCAAAATTTTTCAAGGTTGGTTTATAATTTTCTGGTGAGTACTTGAACGATTTTATACTGCGGAAAAAATTCTTTAGCAATCACTTTTATAATTGTATAAAGCGGCACTGCTACAATCATCCCTATAATTCCTGAAATAAAACCGGCTGTCAAAATGACCAAAAAGATTTCCAAAGGATGCGATTTTGTACTGTTTGAAAAAATTAATGGTTGGCTAATGTTGTTATCAATTAGTTGAACTATATAAAAACCAAGTAAAACATATAAAGCAGTTGGTAAAATTTCAGATTGAAAATCGCTGCCAATTCCACCAATCATAGTTAATGACGCGGCAAGAATGCTACCAATCATTGGCCCAATATATGGAATGATATTCAAAATAGCACAAATAAAAGCAATAACAAATGCATTTTCAACACCAAAAATGAGTAAAACAATAAAATATAAAACAAAGCAAATTAAAAGCTGAAAAATTAAACCGATAAAATAGCGAGATAATAAATCATTAATTTTTGCTATCGAATTTAATGTTTCGGATTCATGATCATCCGGTATAATTTTTTTTGCTCCAACTAAAAATGTGACTTTATCTTTAAGAAAGAAGAAAGTGATGAATAAAACAGAAGCTACGCCAATTCCAATTGAACTTAATGTGGATAAAATCCCGTTGAAAATCGAAGGTAAAAAATTCATATTCAAGTAGGAAGCAATGTCTGTGTCTTTAAAAACATCTTCTATAAGTATACCGCGATCTAATAAATACAGATTCAAATCGTAATATAATAGCATGATTTTTTCTTGGATAGATTCGGTATTTAAAAGCGATAAACTTTGTGCTTGCGAGGAGATTAACGGGACAAACATCAAAATGAACAATGCTACTAAAATGAGGAGTAAAATCATCGTTGTAATGACTGCCCAAGTATTATTAAACTTGCATTTCTTTTTTAAAAATTCTACAACCGGATTGCAAATTAAGGTTAGAATTAGTGCAACAATTAAATAAATTATAATCGATTGAATAGCATATAAAAACCAACAACCTAAAGCAATTAAAACTAATGTACCAATTGCTCTTAAAATTCCGGATGAGATGGTTTTTGAAGTCATATTTTATTTTTTATAAAAATAGGAAAATTTAATTTACAAATACATAATGAACCAAATTGGCACCCATTTTCAGAGCTTTTTCACGCACTTCTTTCGGGTTATTGTGCACTTCTTCGTCTTCCCAACCATCACCTAAATCAGTTTCAAAGGTATAAACTAGAGCCAGTCTTCCTTCTATGAATATACCAAACGCTTGTGGTTTTTGTTTTTCATGTTCATGAATTTTCGGTATTCCGTTAGGAAAAGAAAACGGACCCTGAAAAATTTTGTGTGTGGATGGAATTTCTACCAATTCATTATTCGGAAAAATTTTCTTGATTTCTTTTCTGATGTATTTGTCCATTCCGTAGTTATCATCAATGTGCAAAAATCCGCCTGATGTTAAGTAATTTCTAAGATTTTGAATTTCATTATCATTAAAAACCACGTTCCCATGTCCTGTTAAATGCACAAACGGATAGGAAAACAAATCAGAACTTCCCGGTTCAACTGTCGCCGGCTTTTGTTTGATTTTGGTATTAATATTTTGATTGCAAAACTTTATCAAATTTGGTAAAGAAGTTGGATTTCCATACCAATCGCCACCACCACTGTATTTTAAAAGGGCAATTTCTTGAGCGTTTGCAGTTAAACCAAATAAAAAAAGTAGAAGAAGTTTTTTCATATTCAAAAGTTATTCATTCATCAAAACCACTGTATGACAAGCCACCACAGCTGCTGTTTCTGTTCGCAGTCTTGTATTGCCTAAAGATATAGGAATAAATTGTTTTTCTAAAGCGATTTCAATTTCTTTAACAGAAAAATCGCCTTCAGGACCAATCAAAATCGTGCAATCTTCACTTGTTTTTAAAACTGATTTCAAGGTTTTTTTATTTGTTTCTTCGCAGTGAGCAATGAATTTTTGTCCTTTAAATTGCTTTTTTACAAATTCTTTAAACGTAATCGGTTCATTCAAAATAGGTAAAAAATACTGATTAGATTGCTTCATAGCAGAAAGCAAAATTTTATCGAATCGTTCTGTTTTGATAACTTTTCGTTCCGAATGATCGCAGATAATCGGTGTGATTTCCTGAACACCAATTTCGGTAGCTTTTTCTAAAAACCATTCGTAACGGTCATTCATTTTAGTAGGAGCAACCGCCAAATGCAAATGGAATTTTGGTTCTTCTTGTTTTTCAAATGAAATGATATTTACAGTGCATTTTGAATCGGAAGCAATGGCGATTTCAGTTTTAAACAGAAACCCTAAACCATTGGTTACAAATAAAATATCGCCTTCTTTTTTACGCAAAACTTTAGCAATATGCTTACTTTCCTCTTTATCAAATGAAAAAGAAGTTGAATGTTCGTTTATATCTTTAAAATAAAATAATTGCATTATATTTCAATTCGGGCTTTTGAAACGACGGAAGCATTTTCAAACTGATTATGTAAATATTTTTGATACCCAACAATGCCAATCATAGCTGCATTATCGGTGGTGTATTCAAATTTAGGAATATAGGTTTTCCAACCATATTTTGCTTCAGCGTCTTTTAATGTTTGGCGAATGCCGGAATTGGCAGAAACTCCACCACCAATTGCAATTTGATTGATTCCGGTCTCTTCAACAGCTAACTTAAGTTTATCCATCAAAATTTTAATGATAATATTCTGCACAGAAGCACAAATATCGGCTTTATTTTCTTCAATAAAATTAGGATTTGCAGCCACATTTTTTTGTACAAAGTATAAAATTTGTGTCTTCAAACCCGAAAAACTGAAATTCAAACCTCCCACTTTTGGTTTAGTAAACGGAAAAGCTTTCGGATTTCCTTCTTTTGCAAATTGGTCAATCAACGGGCCACCGGGATAGGGAAGACCTAGAATTTTTGCAGTTTTGTCAAATGCTTCGCCCACGGCATCATCGGTGGTTTCTCCAATTACTTCCATGTCAAAAAAGCCGGAAACTTTTACAATTTGTGTATGACCTCCGGAAATCGTGAGTGCCAAAAATGGAAAAGTCGGCTTGTCAAAACCTTCTTCATCAATAAAATGAGCCAAAATATGAGCTTGCATGTGATTCACAGCCAAAAGCGGAATTTCCAATGCCATAGATAATGATTTGGCAAAAGAACTACCAACCAACAACGAACCCATTAGACCCGGACCTTGCGTAAAAGCAATTCCGCTCAGTTGGTTTTTGGTAATTCCGGCTTTTTTGAGAGCCATATCAACAACAGGCACTATATTTTGCTGATGAGCACGAGAAGCTAACTCCGGAACAACACCACCAAATTCCTCATGAATACTTTGTCTGGCAACTAAATTGGAAAGTACTTTATCATTTTTTAGAACCGCAGCAGCAGTGTCGTCGCACGAACTTTCAATAGCTAAAATATAAACGTAATCATTTGACATAAAAGGCACGAATTTTGAATATATTTGTTTAAATTATTTTAGCGTTATAGAATAGGATTTTACAACGTTAAAATAATTATTTTTGTTTCGTGTAAAAGTATGCTTTTTCACTAAAACACTGCAAATTTATAACATTTAAGGGTATCAAAAAATTTAAAAAAATAGTATTGCGTTCGGTAGTAATAATTCTACTATTATTGCTTTTTCTCGGCATACTACTTTCGTTACCCGCAGTTCAAACTAAAATTGGGCAATATTTAACCAACTCGATCAATGAAGATTTTGGTACTGATATCAATGTTGAACAAGTTACTTTTAACATATTTGGTGGTGTTAAACTCAAAGAAGTTCTAATACGAGATCATCATAAAGATACGCTTATTTATGCTAATCGAATCAAAACTAACATTTTAGATTTTAATCGTCTTCTTGATGGCGATTTACTTTTTGGCGATGTCAATGTTTCTTCATTATTATTTAATTTGAAACAATATAAAGGCGAAAAATATACTAATCTCGATAAATTTATTGAAGCTTTTGATGATGGAAAACCTTCATCAGGTAAGTTTTTAATGACAGCCGAATCGATGCATCTTACTGAAAGTCGATTTTTAATGGAAGATGAAAATCAGCAAAATACCAAAGTTGTTGATTTTTTACACATCAATGCCACCTTGAACGATTTTAAAATCAAAGGTTCGGATGTTTATACCACAATTTATAAAATGAATTTTAGAGATTTTCGCGGTCTTCAGGTGCAAAATGTGAAAACTCAATTTACTTATACCAAGGATAATATTTTACTTGAAAAGTTAGAAGCGAAAACAAAAAAATCATTTGTAAACGGAAATGTTGCTTTGCGTTACAAACGAGAAGATTTTTCAGATTTCAATAACAAAGTTGTTTTTGATGCACAAATTGATTCGGCTTCTGTGGCCTCCAACGATATTCGCTATTTTTATAATGAACTAGGAAAAGACAACCAGTATATTTTTAAAACAAATTTGTTGGGAACTTTGAATGATTTTACAACACAAAATCTCTTTCTTGAAGATTTGAACGGAACTCAAATTATAGGCGAAATTAATTTTAAAAACATCTTGTCCAAAGGAAATAATTCCTTCTACATGAAAGGTGATTTTGAAAAAATGACGTCAAATTATGATGATCTAGCTTCTATTCTGCCAAACATTTTGGGTAAATCGTTACCAACTTCACTCAAAAAATTGGGGCAATTTAATATCGAAGGAAAAACAGAACTCACCTTACAAACCATAAAAACAGATTTAATAATGAATTCGGCGTTGGGTAATCTTCAAACGAATTTAATTATGAATAATTTACAGAATATTGATAATGCATCTTATGAAGGTGTGGTTGTGTTGGATAATTTTAATCTAGGGGCACTGATTAATGAAAAAGATATTGGCTTGGTTTCCATGAATGTAGAGGTGAATGGAAAAGGCTTTACAGCAAAATTAATTGATACTAAGATTAAAGGAAAAGTTAGCCGAATTCAATATAACAATTACAATTATCAGGGAATTATTGTTGACGGAAGTTTAAAAAATCCAATATTTAAAGGAAAAGTCAACATAAATGATCCCAATTTATTCATGGATTTTAACGGTATTGTTGACGTTTCGAAACGTGAAAATGTATATAAATTTGATGCTTTAGTTGATTATGCTGATTTGAGTAAGCTCAATTTTGTAAAAAACGATAGTGTTTCTATTTTTAAAGGTAAAATTTACAGCAATCTTTCTGGAAATAGTTTAGACAATTTGCATGGTGATGTTTTAGTGGAACAAGCATCCTATCAAAACAATCGTGATATTTATATTTTTGATTCATTTAGTATAAACTCAACTTTTGATGAAAATCGAGAACGAACCATAGCAATAACTTCTCCTGATATTATTGAAGGAAAGTTAGTAGGTAAATTTGATTTTAATCAATTGCCGTTGATGTTGGAAAATTCGTTAGGAAGTATTTATGCCAATTATAATCCGAACAAAATTAAAAAAGGACAATATTTGAAGTTCAATTTTTCAATTTTTAATAAGATTATTGAAATTTTTTACCCGGAAATATCAGTTAGTTCGAACACCTTTATAAGAGGAAACATAAGTTCTGATACAAATGATTTTAAACTTGATTTTGAATCACCGGAAATTACAGCTTTTGAAAATAAATTTGAAAAAGTAGACGTTCAAGTCGATAATAAAAACCCATTATTCAACACTTACGTTAGCATTGATAGTATAAAAACAAAGCATTATAAAATTTCAGAGTTTAATCTGATTAATGTTACCAAAAGAGATACACTGTTTTTTAGAACAGAGTTTAAAGGTGGAAACAAAGCAGATGATTATTACAACATTGATGCCTATCACACTATCGATGAAGAGAAAAATAGTGTTGTTGGAATTTTTAAGTCTGAATTGAATTTTAAAGATTATTTATGGTATATCAACGAAGAAAACAATAACGAAAATAGAATCGTTTTTGACAAAAAGTTTACCAATTTTGTCTTTGAAAATTTTGTAATCTCTCATGAAGAACAAAAAATCAACTTTTTGGGCACTATTAAAGGAAAAGATTATAAAGACTTAAAACTGAATTTCAATCAGGTAAATATTGGTAAAATTATTCCCGAAATCGAAAACTTTATGATGGAAGGTAATATGAATGGAGAAATAGATTTTAAACAAAATAGCCAATTATATGAACCATATGCCTCCATTAAAATTGATAGTCTAAAAGTGAATAACATTGATTTTGGTGTTTTAAATTTGAACGTCACAGGAAATGAAGATTTGAAAACATTTGCTGTAAATGGCACCATTAAAAATGACAATTTAGAAAGCTTTTTAACCGAGGGAAGTATTTCTTTTGAAGGCGAAAAACCCTTCTTGGATTTGGATTTACGATTAAATGATTTCAATATAGGAGCTTTTAGCACGATGGGTGGAGATGTTATTTCAAACATTCGCGGATTGGTGACCGGTAATGCCAATTTTAGAGGAACAATTTCAAATCCCGAAATTAACGGGAGACTATTCCTAAATAAGGCCGGTTTAACAGTTCCGTATCTTAACGTGGATTATAAATTAGAAAATAATGCCATTGTTGATTTAACAGAAAGACAATTTTTACTCAGAAATATTGAACTCACCGATTCAAAATATAATACTAGCGGTATTCTTAACGGAAACGTAAGGCATACTAATTTAACCGATTGGAAACTAGATTTAAAAATAGACACAGACAATTTAATTGCTTTAGACACCCAAGATAGCGATGAAGCCTATTATTATGGAAAAGCATTTATTGCAGGAAATGCTACCATTAGTGGTCCAATCAATGCTTTGCTGATATCAGTTAATGCGACCTCTAAAAAAGGAACTGCAATTAAAATTCCGATTTCAAATGTGCAATCGGTTGGTGAGAAGAGTTACATTCGTTTTATCACTCCTGAAGAAAAATATAATTATAATTCTAATCTCCAGAGTCCAAAAAGAAATTACAACGGGTTAGAACTTGATTTTGATTTAACCTTAACGGAAGATGCCGAAATTGAAGTTATTTTAGACAAAGAAACCGGCCATAATATGAAAGGTAGAGGAGTGGGTATAATCACCATGCAAATCAATACCTTTGGTAAATTCAATATTTTTGGAGATTATCAAGTGTATGAAGGGATTTATAATTTCAAATACCGCGGTTTAGTAAGCAAACGTTTTGATGTAAAAAAGTATGGTAGCATCATTTGGGAAGGCGATCCATTACGTGCCCGTTTGAATCTTGAAGCGGTTTACAAAACACGAGCCAATCCCGGAATGTTGTTAAACAACACAACTGTAAACCAAAAAGTTCCTGTTGAAGTTGGTATCGCCATCAACGGAACAATTAGCAATCCAGAACCTGATTTCAACATTAATTTTCCAACTATTAGTTCAGTGTTAAAATCTGAAATTCAAACAAAGTTGGACGACAGAGATACCCGTCAAACCCAAGCATTGTATCTATTAGCTTCAGGAAGTTTTTTAAGTCCCGAAGGTGCTTTAGGTCAAAATGCGTTGTATAATAATTTGTTTGAAACAGTTAGTGGGGTGTTTGACAATATTTTTAATGATGAAGACAGTAAGATTTCAATGGGGGTAAATTATGTTGCACCAGACACCACTCCCGGTCGTGAAGCCGATGGAAATGTTGGTGTTACAACATCTTTTAACTTGAACGAACGCATTTCTGTTAATGGAAATTTAGGAGTTCCCGTTGGAGGAATTAATGATGCAGCGGTTGTTGGAGATGTCGAAATTTTATACCGTGTTAATGATGATGGAACTTTAAATATGCGTGTTTTTAATCGTGAAAGTGATATTAATTATGTTGGAGAAGGAATCGGTTATACCCAAGGTATTGGAGTTTCCTATCAAGTAGATTTTGATACATTTAACGAATTGATTACCAAAGTTTTCAAAAATGCAAAATTAACAGAAGATAAAAGCTCAAACAACGATATTCCCGACTCTGATTATACTCCCGAGTACATCAATTTTCTAGATCGTAAAAAAGCAAAAACAGAAAAAAAACAAACTACTCCTCCTGAAACCGAAAATATTCCTGAACAATAATAAGGAAGGCTAAGGTTTTTTCTCCTTTTTAGGTATTAATCAAAAACTTATCAACGAAAACGTTTGATTTTCGGTTAATATGTCAATTACTCAAAAAAGCACTATTTTAAGTCGCTAATCTTTGCTAACTTTACATTATAAACATAAAAAAATGAATAATACAATAAAAAAAGTAGGTGTTTTAACTTCTGGAGGTGATTCTCCGGGAATGAATGCAGCTATTCGATCTGTTGTGCGAACATGTGCTTATCATAACATCGAATGTGTTGGAATTTATAGAGGTTACCAAGGAATGATAGAAGGCGATTTTAAAGAAATGGGACCCCGTTCAGTAAACAATATAGTCAATAAAGGTGGAACTATTCTAAAATCAGCACGTTCAAAAGAATTTATGACGCCTGAAGGCAGAAAAAAAGCCTATGAACATTTGAAAAAAGAGGGTATTGACGGATTAGTTATTATAGGTGGAGACGGAAGTTTTACCGGAGCTGAAGTTTTCAATAAAGAATTTGGAATTCCAGTAATTGGAATTCCCGGTACAATTGATAATGACATTTATGGCACAAGTCACACTTTAGGCTATGATACCGCTTTGAACACTGTGGTAGAGTGTATAGATAAAATTCGTGATACTGCCAGTTCGCATAACCGACTTTTCTTTGTAGAAGTTATGGGACGAGATGCAGGACACATTGCATTAAATGCCGGAATTGGTGCCGGTGCCGAAGAAATTTTAATTCCCGAAGAAGATTTAGGTTTAGATAGATTATTAGAATCATTAGAAAAGAGTAGAAATTCAGGTAAATCCTCCAGCATTGTTGTGGTAGCCGAAGGTGACAAAATGGGTAAAAATGTATTCGAATTAAAAGATTATATCGAAAAACATTTACCGGAATATGATATTCGTGTTTCCGTTTTAGGCCACATGCAAAGAGGTGGAGCACCTTCTTGTTTCGACAGGGTTTTAGCGAGCAGGTTAGGTGTAAAAGCAGTAGAATCGCTAATGGAAGGTAAATCAAACTTTATGGCCGGAATTATTCAAGATGAAGTAACGCTTACACCTTTAGAACAAGCTATAAAAGGACATTATCCAATTGATAGGGAATTATTAAGAGTTTCTGATATAATGTCAACATAAAATAATAAAGTTAAAACAAGTATAACAATCAGTTTAGATTTTTTTCTAAGCTAAAAAAACAAACAAAAAATGTCAAAAGTAAAATTAGGAATTAACGGATTTGGAAGAATAGGAAGAATTGTTTTCAGAGAAACATTCAACAGAGATAATGTAGAAGTGGTTGCTATTAACGATTTATTAGATGTAGATCATTTAGCTTATTTACTAAAATATGATTCAGTACACGGTCGATTTGCCGGAAAAGTAGAAGTAAAAGACGGAAAACTTTTTGTAAACGATAAATATATTAGAGTTACAGCAGAACGCGATCCTAAATTAATTAAATGGGATGACAAAGATGTTGATGTTGAAATTGTTGCAGAATGTACAGGTATTTTCACCACATTAGCAACAGCACAGGCTCATATTGATGGTGGTGCAAAAAAAGTTGTTATTTCTGCTCCATCTGCCGATGCTCCGATGTTTGTTATGGGTGTGAACCACGAGAGTGCAACTGCTGCTGATACGATCGTTTCAAATGCATCTTGCACAACAAATTGTTTAGCTCCGTTAGCAAAAGTAATTCACGATAATTTCGGAATTGTTGAAGGTTTAATGACAACAATCCACGCTACAACAGCTACACAATTAACAGTTGACGGTCCTTCACGTAAAGATTTTCGTGGTGGTCGTTCCGCTTTACTAAACATGATACCATCTTCAACTGGTGCTGCAAAAGCGGTTGGAAAAGTAATTCCGGAATTAAACGGAAAATTAACAGGGATGTCGATGCGTGTTCCAACTGCCGATGTTTCTGCTGTAGATTTAACAGTAAAAGTAGCCAAAGAAACTTCGTATGAAGAAATTATGGCAGTTTTGAAAAAAGCTTCAGAAAATGAATTGAAAGGAATTTTAGGTTTCACAGAAGATGATGTTGTGTCTCAAGACTTCATTTCTGACCCAAGAACTTCCATAATTGATGCAAAAGCAGGAATTGGTTTAAATTCAACTTTCTTTAAATTAGTATCTTGGTATGATAACGAATACGGATATTCAAGCAAAATGATTGATTTATCTGTTCATATTGCAAAACTATAATTTTCATTAAAGTCCTGTTGTGTTCATTGCACAGCAGGACTTTTCTAACAAACAAACAACCTTATGAAAATATTAGTAGACAGCGGTTCAACCAAAGCCGATTGGATTGCAATTGATGATAACGGTAAAGTTCAATTTACCACACAATCTTTAGGTTTAAATCCGGAAGTGTTGGATAAAGAAGAAATAATCAGTCGTTTAGAGGACAAGTTCGATATTTCTCAAAATAAAGATAAAGTAAAACAATTGTTCTTTTACGGAGCAGGATGTGGCACCGATAGAATGAAACTTTTTTTAAAAGAGATTTTTCAAAACTATTTCAAAAATGCAGAAGTAGATGTTCAAGAAGATACTTATGCAGCGGTTTATGCCACCACTCCAAAAGGGGAACAAGCTATCGTTTGTATATTAGGAACCGGTTCAAACTGCAGTTTTTTTGATGGCAAAGTATTACACCAAAAAGTACAATCGTTAGGTTATATTGCCATGGATGACGGATCCGGAAATCGTTTTGGAAGACATTTATTAAGAGGATATTATTTTAATAAAATGCCCAAAGAATTAGCCAAAGAATTTGAAAAAGAATTTAATCTTGATGCCGATTATATAAAAGAAAATCTATACAAAGAGCCAAATCCGAATGCTTACTTGGCCACCTTAGCAAAATTTATAATCAAGCATAAAGACAATGAATTTTGTAAAAAAATAATTAAAAGTGAATTGAAAAAGTTTACCAAAAATTATATCATGCAATATGATAATTGCAGAGACGTTTATGTGCATTTCGTAGGTTCAATTGCTTTTTATTTAAAAGATGAATTAGAAGAAATATTGAATAAATACGACATTAAAATCGGAAATGTTCTAAGAAGACCAATCGATGGTTTGATCGCATATCACGTTTTAAACAAATAGATTTTGGATTTATTTTTTACAAGAGAAAAATCATGGTTTTAATCCAATTATGATTTTTCTCTTTTTTTATTCAATAAATTTTAAATATCTTTAATTACATTTTTTACTTATAAACATGGAAATAGCAATAATAGCTCACGACGGAAAAAAAGCAGACATGGTTCAGTTTTTAAATAAAAATAAAACCATTTTACTTCATGAAAATATTAAACTAATTGCAACAGGAACTACCGGAAGTAAAGCTGAAAATGCCGGTTTCAAAGTAAAAAAAATGCTTTCCGGTCCACAAGGAGGCGATGCTCAAATTGCAGGAAGAGTTGCAGAGGGAAAAACAAAAATGGTGCTTTTTTTCAAAGATCCATTATCCAGTCATCCACATGAACCCGATGTAAATATGCTAATTCGTATTTGCGATGTGCATAATATTCCCTTAGCAACCAATGAAGCTACAGCCCAATTATTGTTAAATGGTTTGTTGGTCGATTAATCAATGACCGATAACAGATAACAGACAACCGATATTTATTAGGAGCGAATGGTTCGGGCATTTTCAGCCATCCATTTTCCCGCTTTCCGTTCCAATTTTTTGTTCACGAGCAAAGCTCGCCAACAAAAAGATTTCCACTTCAATCGGGGCTAAAAAGTAAGCAGAACGCTTACTTGGAGAAGTAGTTATCAGTAAACAGTCATCAGTTACTAGTCAACAGACAACAGACAACAGACAACGGAAAACTACTTAACCGCCACCATCGAAATCTCCACATTCACACCTTTTGGTAATCCCGCCACTTGAACAGTTTCTCTTGCCGGTGCTGATTTTTCATCAAAATAACTTCCGTAAACACCATTTATTTTGGCAAAGTCGTTCATGTCCATAATGAAAATAGTAGTTTTAATGACATTGTCAAAAGTCATATCAGCAGCTTCTAAAACTGCTTTCATATTTTCCATTACTTGTTTGGTCTCGGTTTCAATATTATCCAAAACTAAATCACTGGTTTTTGGATTAATTGCAATTTGACCTGAAGTATATAATGTATTTCCAACTAAAACGGCCTGATTGTAAGGACCAATAGGAGCAGGGGCTTTGTCGGTAAAAATGATTTTTTTCATAATGAAGTTTATTTTAAGTAAAGATTATCTCAACTGTCTGTCCGGTAATGCACGCTTATCCCATTTGATATCACTCAACACAGATGATTTGATTCCAATAAAAAATCCCCAAGAAGCAAAATCCCCAAAAGGAGCCCAGTTAAAATCCATTCGCCAACTCAACAAATCTCTCTCAAAACGAAGTTGTGTAAACGTAACTCCTTTTTGAACAAAATCATAACCGGAAGAAACTCCCATTTTCCATCGAGGTGTAATGTCAAGGTTTCCGGAAATCATAACTGAATTTCCTGTTATTTGTTTTTCTCTATTATTGTTCCCGTAGGTCAACGAATAAGCAAACGTTAGATCCCAAGGTAGTTTGGCATTAAAAAATTCAGCCGGTTTATCTTTATCATCATCAATTTCATCATCGTTAAACTGACTTTGTCGTCGATCACTTAAATCGGTATTCGTACCAAATAAATCATCTTCTCGACCACCGTTTCTTGCACCTTGAGAGTTTTCGTTGTTTTTCTTGTTGCCTTGACTCGAAAGGGAATAATTAATAGTCATATTGGCACTTGTCATTCGGAATAAACTTCCACCATTATCAATATTCCATGTATTTATTCTTCTGCCGGCAGCATTAATTGCATAAGGATCTAAAGTTGCTCCAAAATTCACATTCATTTTATTTTCAAACAAAGCCGTTCCGCCACTCATTCGGACCGGAGCCCAACGTAAAGAGTCGGCAGCCATGTTATAACTTGTCGAAAAATTCAATTGGTTCAAAAGCATAACTTTCTTAGGTTCTGTTTTTGTACTGTCTTTATCGGTCATTTTGGCTTCAAACGTATTACTAAGGTTAAACCCCAAGTTATTTGCATAGTTATTACTAGGTGAACCAAAAATTCCACTTTCAAAACGAGTATATTCAGCCATTCTTCCGCTGCCATCCATGGCATAAGTGTCATAATATTGTTCAAAACTGGGAGTATAACTGTGTGAAAGGGAAGGTCTCATCACATGACGAATGGCTTGAATTTTTTTAGTTTCTCCAAAATTAAATGTTCCGTAAATAGTTGTTCCAACGCTCGAAGAAAAGGAGTAAGTTCTAAATGCATCAAAACCATTTACATCTTCGGTAACCACATCATTTAAATCAGAATCAAATCTTCTGTTAATCGTTTTTAAATACCAAACTTCATTATAATTAGCACTTGTTGATACACTAAAATATTTAAAAATTTTAAAGTTAGTGCTTAACGGAATAGAATGTTGAAAGCCGGTATTTGCATCTCTAAACATCTCTGGTTTAAAAAACAAAGAATCGGTAGTTGAAATTCTGTTTTCTCCTCTCAAATTATATTGGAAGTTGATGTTTTTAAAGAAGCCTTTTTTAGCCCCGTCTTTTGGAGCAAATGGAAATATTCGATCAACACTTACTTGCAAAGTTGGCAAAGTCATATTAATTTCCTGAGTTCTGGAGTTTTGATTGTGTGTGGCTGTAAGCGACATGTTTACTTGTGGCACAGAATTAAAAGTTTTAGAATAGGAAATCGATGAGCTTAAGTTATTATTCAAAGTAGAACCGATATTAACTTGATTTAGAGATTGTTGAAAGAAAGTGCTACTTCCCAAATTCACCGATGCAGAAAAACGTGAAGTTGGATTTGATTTTCCATCTTGCGTATGCGACCATTGAATATTGTAAATTTTTGACTTACTATAATCAGGAAAACCACGTTCACTCTGAATGAGGTTTTCAAAGCGAATATTAAAATTACCTCTGAACTTATACATCCAAGCATAAGAAGATTCAAATCGAAGTGCCCAACTACCATTGGTGTAATAATCGCCCATAATCGCCAAATCATAATGATCACTCAATGCTAAATAATATCCACCGTTTTGTAATGAATAACCTTGTCTTCTGGTGTCTTGAAACGTTGGTATTATTAAACCGGATTGGCTAGTATCAGTCATTGGAAAAAAAGCAAACGGAATTGCAATTGGTGTAGGAACATCAGCAATCACCATATTGGTTAATCCGGTAACAACTTTTTGTCCGGGAACCAATTTAATTTTATTGGTTTGAAAATAATACTCAGGATTTTCAATGTCTTTAGAAGTTGTAAACCGAGCTTTCTTTAAAAAATAGACAGAATCATTTTCTTTTTTGGTAATTTCAGCTTTTACACGAAACTCACCTTGATCAGTTCTGGAATTCCAAATTAATGCTTTTTGTGTTTTTGTGTTATAGCGAATTGAATCAGGTTCTACAACATTTGAGCCTTGTTTAAAAACAGGTAACTGAGTATATGTTCCAGTAGAATCTTTAATACGACCTGCATAAACTTCGTCATTTTCATAATTCATTATAATAATTCCGGCCTTTAATTCAATGTCTTGATAATAAAGTTCAGCTTGGTTGTATAAAGTTATGAGTTTGTTTTTTTGGTCAATTTTAGCATAATCTACAGAAGTGTATCTGATTTTACCATCTAAAAGTGATTTTTTTTCCAACTTGGGAAGACTATCTTTTTTTATAGTATCATTCGCTTCTGTAAAACTTTCTTTGTTGATAATCAGACTATCATTTGCTTTTTCCGCCTCAATTCGCAAAGATTTATTTGGCAAATCCTGTCCGTAATTTTTTTGAATTCCGATTGTTAGGAAAAATGCTGATAAAACGATATTAAATAAGTTTGTACGCAAAGGTTTTAATGCTATTTTTGTAAAATTATGGCTTGATTTTTGGAGTGCCAAACTTACATATTAATTTTGGTCAAAAATAAGTAAATAATAAAATTTAAAACGTAGAGTTTTAATTAAAATTAACTTTTAAAAAAATGTACACCCTAAATAGATTCAAATTACTCGGCTTTTTCCTCATTTTACTTTCCGTAAGTTCAATGTTTGCACAATCTAACAACAAATTTAAAGTTGTTTTAGATGCAGGACATGGAGGAAAAGATTTAGGAGCAAACTATTATGGCTTTATTGAAAAAAATATTGCCTTAGCTGTTGCACTAAAAGTTGGCAAACAATTGGAAAAATATCCTGATATTCAAGTGATTTACACCAGAAAGACAGATGTTTTTGTTGAGTTGATTGAGCGTGCAAGAATAGCAAATCGTGCCAATGCCAATATGTTTTTATCCATTCACTGTAATGCAGCTCCAAAAGGTCAAGCTTATGGAACCGAAACCTTTGTAATGGGTTTAACCAAAAATGCTTCCAACCTTGAAGTTGCTAAAAAAGAGAATGCCGTAATTACATTAGAAAGTGATTATAAGATGAAATATGAAGGATATGATCCTAAATCACCGGAAAGTGTAATCGGAATAACGCTTTTACAGGAAGAATATTTAGATCAAAGTATTACAGTTGCAACTAAAATTCAAAATGAATACACCAATAAATTAGAAAGAAAGAACAGAGGAGTTAAACAAGGTCCATTTTTAGTTTTGAATCAAACTGCGATGCCAAGTGTTCTAACCGAACTAGGCTTTTTGTCTTATAAACCGGAAGGAGCCTACCTGAATTCTGAAAAAGGTCAAGATGAATTGGCAAAAGGTATTGCCGATGCTATTTTATCTTACAAAAAAGAATATTATGGAAGCTCAACGCAAATGATTGAAGAAAAACCGGAGAAAACAAGTGCAGAAATTCCAGATGTTCAAGATGTTCCTAAACCAAAAGATGAACCAAAAGTTGTTGAAAATAAACCTGTGGATGCTAAAGGAGTTGTATTTAAAGTTCAGATTTCGGCAAGTGGTAAAAAATTGGAATTATTGCCCAAAAATTTTAAAGGTTTAGATCCAACATCATTTATTGAAGAAAATGGTTTGTATAAATATTTTTACGCCCAAACATCAAATTATGAAGAAGCAAAGCGAAACCTTGCTGAGGCAAAAAGTAAGGGGTATGACTCCGCTTTTATCGTTCCTTTTAAAAATGGAAAAAAAATATCTATTCAAGAAGCTTTAAAACAATAAAGTTAATTTAGTTTTATAAATTTGTACAAAATCACTATCCATTGAAATTATCAAGAGAAATTAAAACAGCAATATTAGTTATATCGGCCATATTATTATTTATATGGGGTTATAGCTTTTTGAAAGGAACGGATATTTTATCCAAACATAAAACCGTTTTTGTGCTTTATGATGATGTTGAAGGTCTTATGGCTTCTGCTCCAGTGACGATAAACGGACTTACGATTGGTAAAGTGAAATCAATTAATTTTTTAGATGACTCAGGAAAATTAAAAGTTGAATTACAAATTGATACCGATTTTAAAATATCAAAAACAAGTGAAGCTAGAATATATGAGCCGGGATTAATTGGTGGAAAACAAGTTCAAATTGTTCCGGATTTAAAAAATAGTAACTTAGTGCAAGATGGAGATTTTCTAAGAGGTGGAGTAAAACCCGGTTTAACTGATTTAGTGTCAGAACGATTAACACCTTTACAGGAAAAAATCGAAAAAGCGATGTTGAGTGCCGATGGAGTTTTAATGAATATCAATGATGTGTTGGATGAAAAAGCAAAAAAAGATCTAAGAAACAGTTTTGCCGAATTAAATAAAACACTCTCAGCTTTGAGTGAAGCATCAAATTCTACCAATGAAATTTTAAACACTAATAAAGGTAAGCTGAATAATGTGGTTTCCAACTTCGAAAAAGTTTCAGTCAATTTCGAAAAACTTTCTGATTCATTAGCACAAACAAATTTGAAACAAACGGTTGAGAATTTAGAAAAAACATTAGCAAACGTCGATAAAATAATAGCTAATTTAGAATCAGGAAACGGAACAATGGGCAAGTTATTGAAAGATGATAAAATGTACACTAACTTTACTAAAGCTTCAAAAGAATTAGAACTTTTATTGGAAGACTTACGTTTAAATCCAACCCGATATATTAATGTTTCTGTTTTTGGAAAGAAAAATAAACCGTATGTAGCTCCAACGGAAACCGATTCAACTACTACCAAAAATTAACTTTTATGAGTTATTTAGATAATATATTATTTGCTATTATTTTAGGATTAGGATTTGGCTATTTTGCGATAAATGTCAAAAAGTTAATTCGTAATATTAAACTTGGACAAGACGTAAATCGTACAGATAATTCTGCCGAACGTTGGAAAAATATGGCAATGATTGCTCTTGGTCAATCAAAAATGGTAAAACGACCAATTGCAGGTATTCTGCATATTATTGTTTATGTTGGATTTATTATCATCAATTTAGAATTACTGGAAATCATCATTGATGGCCTTTTCGGAACACATCGTGCCTTTTCTTTTATGGGAGGATTTTATGATGTACTAATTGCTTCGTTTGAAATTTTGGCCGTTTTAGTCATTATTTCTGTGATTGCTTTTTGGATAAGAAGAAATGTTATCAAAATCAAACGATTTGTAAATTCAGATATGAAAGCGTGGCCAAAAAGTGATGCCAATTATATTTTATATTTTGAAATTGTGTTGATGTCGTTGTTTTTGATAATGAATGCATCTGATTATTGGTTACAACAAATGGATGTTAACCATTACGATGAAGCCGGAAGTTTCCCAATCAGTCAATTTATTGCACCTTTATTCAACGGTTTATCTGAAGGTGTAGTAATCATAATCGAGAGAACAGCTTGGTGGTTACACATTTGCGGTATTTTAGTGTTTTTAAATTACCTCTATTTTTCTAAACATTTACATATTTTACTAGCATTTCCAAACACATATTTCGCCAATTTGAACCCACAAGGAAAATTTGATAATTTGCAAAGTGTGACCAATGAAGTAAAATTAATGCTTGATCCATCTGCTGATCCTTTTGCAGCACCAGCAAATCCAGATGCTGCACCAGCCAAATTTGGAGCAAGTGATGTGCAAGATTTAGATTGGGTTCAATTGCTGAATGCCTACACGTGTACGGAATGTGGACGTTGTACTTCAGCTTGTCCCGCTAACCAAACCGGAAAAAAATTGTCTCCTCGTAAAATTATGATGGATACCAGAGATCGTTTGGAAGAAGTTGGTAAAAATATCGATTTAAACAAAGGCGTTTTTGTTCCTGATAATAAGTCATTATTAAACGACTACATCACTCCCGAAGAACTTTGGGCTTGTACATCGTGTAATGCTTGTGTGGAAGAATGTCCGGTAAATATTAGTCCATTATCAATCATTATGGATATGCGAAGATATTTGGTGATGGAACAAAGTGCTGCTCCAATGTCACTAAATGCAATGATGACAAATATTGAAAATAATGGTGCTCCTTGGCAATACAACCAAATGGATCGCTTGAACTGGAAAGACGAAAATTAAAATATAATCCAAACAAATTCCCATAAATGTGAGGCTTGGGAACGTGTTTAATGAATGTGAAACTAACCAAAAATTAAAAAATGAAAGCGGAAGACATTGAAAAGAAGTTGCAAACTGTCACTGAAAACGGACAACATCTAAGCCCAATTTTACCAGAGGGAATTAAGAATTATTTAATCGATATCGACGGAACAATCTGTGACGATATCCCGAACGAAGAACCGGAAAGAATGCTCACAGCCGAAGTGTATCCTGATGCATTAATCACATTGAATAAATGGTATGATGAAGGTCACATTATCTTCTTTTTTACATCAAGAACAGAAGCTCACCGAGAATATACAGAAACTTGGTTAAAAAAACACGGCTTCAAATACCACGGAATGGTGATGGGAAAACCAAGAGGAGGAAACTATCATTGGATTGATAATCACTTAGTGAAAGCAACCCGATACAGAGGAAAGTTTACCGATTTAGTTGAAAAAGAAGTTACGATTCAAGTTTTTGATGACGAACACCATGAATAAAAACGATTTTTAGATAGTTAGATTTTTGGATTATTAGACTTTTCGAACAATCTAAAAATCCAAAAATCTAATAATCGAACAATCCAACAATCTTAAAAAAAATGGCAGAAAATCTAACAGTGCCAACCATGGCAGAAATGATGGCTCAAGGCAAACAACCCGAAGTTTTATTTTGGGTAGGTTGTGCAGGGAGTTTTGATGACAGAGCAAAAAAAATAACAAAAGCATTCGTCAAGATTTTAAATCGTGCCAATGTTCCTTTTGCGGTTTTGGGTACAGAAGAAAGTTGTACCGGAGATCCAGCCAAAAGAGCCGGAAACGAATTTTTGTTTCAAATGCAAGCCATGATGAACATTCAGGTGATGAATGCGTATGAAGTAAAAAAGATTGTAACTGCTTGTCCGCATTGTTTCAATACCATTAAAAACGAGTATCCTGAGTTGGGTGGCTTGTATGAAGTAATGCATCACACCCAATTTCTAAAATCATTGTTAGATGACGGCAGATTAACCATTGAAGGCGGTCAATTCAAAGGAAAAAGAATTACATTTCACGATCCTTGTTATTTAGGAAGAGCCAATAATGTCTATGAAGCTCCACGAGATTTAATTCAAAAATTAGATGTTGAATTGATTGAAATGAAACGTTCCCGTGCCAACGGTTTATGTTGTGGAGCAGGTGGAGCTCAAATGTTTAAAGATGCCGAACCCGGAAACAAAGAAGTAAACATCGAACGAACCGAAGATGCATTAGAAACAAAACCCGATATCATAGCAGCCGGTTGTCCATTTTGTAATACAATGATGACCGATGGAGTTAAAAACAAAGAAAAAGAAGCATCGATAAAAGTTATGGATGTGGCAGAATTGATTGCAAACGCACAAGATTTATAAAATTAGGTAAAAGGTTATTGGTAATCGGTAAAAGGAAATAGTTCTAAAACCCATTACCAATTACTAGTCACCCAAAACCCTAAAAAAATGTATATCCCTTTTGAAAATCTTCCCGAAGAATCCAGAATTTGGATTTATCAGTCTAACCGAAAATTTTCGGATGAAGAAGTTGCCGAAATAGAAAATGATCTTCAAACTTTTGTAGAAGATTGGGTCGCTCACGGAACTTCTTTAGAAGCTTCCTTCATCACAAAATATAATCGTTTTATAATTCTTGCTGTGAATCAGGATGTGCAGCAAGCCACCGGATGCTCTATTGACAAATCAGTTGAGTTTATTCAATCATTGGAACAAAAATACAAAGTAGATTTGTTGGATAAAATGAATGTAACCTACAAACAAGGTGAATTTCTCACGCACAAATCGCTCTTGGATTTTAAACGAATGGCCAAAGAAAAAGCAGTCTCTCCTAACACAATAGTTTTTAATAATCTCGTTAATACTATTGAAGAATGGAAAGAAAGTTGGGAAGTTCCCGCAGAAGACAGTTGGCATAGCCGATTCTTCTAAAAACTTTTGATAGTTTAATTAAATTTCCTTTACTTTATTATTTGTTGTTGGTTTTAAGTCTATTTTATGATAGAACTTTAAACCTAGGCATCAAATTTGATATTTATCAAAAGAGAAAATCATTTTCATGAAATCTAAATTTGTTCGAATCATTCCGTTATTACTTATTCTGATTGTTGTTGTCAATTGTGCAACCAACAAAGTCAGACAAAAAACAGTAGTAAAAACTGAACATGATTCTATCAAAACAAATTCAGTTAAACCAATAAAAAAAGAAATTCCGCAGTTTGATTATACTTCAACTACAACTTTTGAAAAAAAATGGGTAGATAGTGTTTATAATTCACTTTCTATTGAAGAAAGAATCGGTCAACTTTTTATGGTGGCAGCCTATTCTAACAAAGATTCGGCTCATATAAAATCATTAGATAAATTAATTACTGAACAAAAAATTGGAGGATTAATTTTCTTTCAAGGCGGACCTGTGCGTCAAGCTCAAATGACAAATCGTTTCCAGAAATTATCTAAAACACCTTTGTTTATTGGAATTGATGCGGAATGGGGTTTGAGTATGCGACTCGATTCTGTCAATCGTTTTCCTTGGAATATGACGTTGGGAGCTGTTCAGGATTTAAAATTAATTGAAGAAACCGGCAAACAAATGGCTCTTCAATCCAAACGAATTGGTGTTCATTTTAATTTTGCACCCGTATTAGACATCAATACAAATCCAAAAAATCCCATCATTGGAAATCGGTCTTTTGGTGAAGATAAAGAAAAAGTTTCCGACCGAGCATTAGCGTTGATGACTGGTTTACAAAGTAATGGGGTTTTTGCAACGGGAAAACATTTTCCGGGTCACGGAGCAACTTCAACCGATTCGCATTATACTTTACCGGTTGTAAATTTTACACAAGAACATATTCGCAATATCGAATTATATCCCTATAAAAAACTGATTAATAAAGGATTAGCTAGTGTTATGGTCGCTCATTTAGAAGTGCCAAGTTTTGAAAGTCGTAAAGGTTATCCTTCGTCAATTTCCTATCCAATTGTAACCGATTTGTTGAAAGAAGAATTAAATTTTAAAGGATTAATTTTTACAGATGCTCTTAATATGAAAGGAGCAAGTAACTTCAAAAGTCCGGGAGATATTGATTTAGCTGCGTTTTTGGCCGGAAATGATATTCTTTTATTTCCTGAAAATGTTCCTGTAGCTATTCGAAAGATCAAAGAAGCCTATGAATTATCAACAATAACAGAAGAACGATTGGCTCATTCTGTTAAAAAGATTTTGAATTATAAATACAAAGCCGGATTAAATAAAGTTAAACCGATTGATTTGACTAATTTATCAAATGATATTAATTCTGCTGAAGATGAAGCTCTACAATATAAATTGTATGAAAATATTATTACTGTTATAAAAAATAAACTTTCTATTATACCTATTAAGGAGTTGGAAAAAGAAAAAATTGCTTATGTAAAATTTGGTGACGATTCGCATGAAATATTTCTTGAAACATTAAAAAAATATGCGGATGTAACAGAAGTTTCAAATGAAAATCTAGATTCTCTCAATGCACAATTAGAAGAATATAACAAAGTTATTATTGGTTTTCACAAAGCTGACGGAGCTTGGAAAAAACACGATTTTACAGAAAAGGAAATTTTATGGATTTCCGAAATCGCAAAACGTAAAAAAGTTATTTTAAATTGTTTCGTAAAGCCGTATGCATTAAGTTCCATTCCGACTTTTGAAAATATTGATGGAGTTATTGTTTCCTATCAAAACAGTGAAATTGCTCAAAATGTTTCTGCACAGCTCATTTTTGGAGCAGTAGAAGCCAAAGGAAAATTACCTGTAACTATAAATGATGAATTTAAGGTGAATCATGGTTTATCAACAAAAAAAGTAGATAGATTGGGATTCACTCATCCTTCTAATGTTAATATGAATCCGTTTATGTTAACAAAAATCGATTTGATTATGCAAAAAGCAATCAATGAAAAAATGACTCCAGGTGGACAAATTTTGGTGGCTAGAAAAGGAAAAGTAATTTATCAAAAAGCATTCGGTCATCATTCGTATGACAATCAAGTTGAAGTAAAAAATTCAGATATTTATGATGTTGCGTCATTAACGAAAATTGTTTCAACGTTGCCAAATGTGATGCAATTGTATGATAAAGAAAAAATAACTTTAGATTCAAAATTAGGCGAAATGCTTCCGGTTTTCAAAGGAACGGATAAAGAAAATATCAACTTTAAAGATTTACTTTCGCATTATGCTCGTTTGCAGGCGTGGATTCCTTTTTATAAGAAAACATTAGATTCAAATAATAAACCTTCTGAAAAATATTATAGAAAATCGTACAGCAAAGATTTTCCTTTTCAAGTTGCAGAAAATTTATATTTGAGAAAAGATTATCAGGATACTATTTTATCAATTGTGGCGAACAGTAAATTATTACCTAAAAAAGAATATAAATACAGCGATTTCACGTTTATTATTCTAAAAAATTATATCGAAAGAGCCACCGGAAAATCATTAGATGAACTGAGTGAAAAGAATTTTTATTCCAAAATTGGAGCAAGTAACACACTTTACAATCCTTTGCAAAAGTTTGATATGAGTATAATTCCGCCAACCGAAGTAGATAATTATTACCGTTACAAAACCATTCAAGGCTATGTGCACGATATGACAGCGGCCATGGAAGGTGGAGTAGGAGGTCATGCCGGAATTTTCTCGAATTCGATGGATATGGCTAAAATTATGCAACTTTATTTGCAAAAAGGAAGTTATGGCGGTCAACGATTCTTTAGTGAGGAAACTTTTGATGTATTTAACACCTGTTATTATTGTCCTGAAGGAAATCGTCGCGGAATCGGTTTTGATAAACCACAACTAGGAAAATCCGGACCAACATGCGGTTGTGCTTCCATGACGAGTTTTGGACACACTGGATTCACCGGAACAATGGCTTGGGCAGATCCGGAACAAGAATTAGTGTATATCTTTTTATCCAATAGAACTTTTCCTAATTCAGAAAAAAATACACTTTCTCAACAAAATATCAGAGAAGATATTCAGCAAGTGATTTATGATGCGATAATTCATTAATTTTATATAAATTATTAGAATAATGACAGTGAAATATTTAATGACGAAACTTACTTTTATTATGTTTATAACTGTCAGTTCATACGGACAGAATAAAAATGAAGTATCAGATGGCAAAAAATCAACTTTAGAATTAATTCAGGGACATTGGATGCACGACAAAGACAGTTTGACATCAATACAAATAAACAATTATCAATGGTCTTTTAATTATGAAGAGCATAAAATTGATTCAGAAGACAATTACGAAATAACGATAACAAATCGATTGCCAGAGTTTGTAAAGGATGATGTTAAGACAGAATTTATTATTCTAAAGAGCAAAACAGATACTCTACACTATGAAATCTTAGGAATCACTGATACAACATTAAGCTTACTGTTTTATCCAGCAGGAAGACTTCATTTGTATAGACGTCAAAATAAAAAATGAGTTTACAATAAATTTTAAAATTTTTTTCAAAAAAATAAATCTACTGGAAACTATTAATTGGTTCTGAATGTATTTCGAATAATATCACTCGGAAAAACGACCATACTTTCGTGACCATTTTTTCCAACAGCGGCAACACCAAAATAGAAGTTGTCGATAACGATTCCTTTTAATTCAAAATTATCGACATTGACAACAAATCGACTGAATTCCCATTGCGGAGAAGTGGTGTTTCTCCAATAAATTTTATAACCCACAATCGTTTCATCATTCGATTTTTCCCAACGTAATTTTGTGTTGGGTTCAACAATTCCGCCAATTAGTACTTTGGTTGGAGCTGGCGGAGCCCAAGCTAAATTGGCCAAAACAACAGCATTCACGGCGGTTAATTTGGCTACGTAATCAAAGTTGACACCTTCCAAAACATCGCCATATGCAATTCCGTTTTCGGATCGTAGGTTTTGATGTTGACGATTATAATTTTCGTGAGCTTCCATTATTCTGATTCCGGCATAACCCAAATCATTAAACGGACGATGATGTCCACCACGACCAAAACGATCCAATCTGTAAATCATCATCGGATTCATTTCCGGCATATAAGTTTGAATTTGTTTGTGTGTATAACGTGCCAATTGACGCGAAATTCCATCTACTTCGCCACCATAAAATCTTCTTGAATTTCTTTCTTTTTCTGTTTCTGTGGGTGGAGTAGGTTCAGAGAAAATTCTAAAACTTCGGTTATCAATCACACCATCAACACCTTCGATGTTCCCAATCATATCATTATTCAAAACACCAATAATTTCCCAGTTATTTTTCTTTGCAAATTCGGCAAAACCTTTTCCGCCAAATAAACCTTGTTCTTCACCGGATAATCCCAAATATATGATACTATTTTCAAAACTATATTTTGATAAAACCCGAGCGGCTTCAATTGTTCCTGCCATTCCGGTTGCATTATCGTTGGCACCGGGAGCATCGCCTTCATAATCCATCGTATCGGAATTTCTTGAATCAATATCGCCTGTCATAATAATGTATCGATTGGGATATTTTGTTCCTTTTTGAATAGCAACTACATTTACAATCCAACTGTCTTTTGGGACGCGTTCGCCTACATTAGTTGTAACAAAATCTTTTTGATAAAACACTTGAATACAATTTTTGCATTCTTTGGAAATCGTTTCAAATTCCGATTTTATCCATCTGCGAGCAGCTCCAATTCCTCTTGTGTCTGAAATGGTATCACTAAATGTGTTACGAGTGCCAAAATTGGCGAGTGTAGTAATGTCTTTTTGCAATCGGTCTGCGGAAATTGATTCTATTATATCATAAATTCGACTGTCCGTTTGAGAAAAAGTAACGGTTGATAATAATAAAAGTAATGGAAGAAGATAAAATTTCATATCCTTTTCTTTCAAAGATACAAAATATGTATTTTTAAAAAGAAAAGGACAGAATAAATTGAATTGATATACTTATAGTTTGTGCATATTTGCCGCCAATGTTTCAATAAATTTTGAAATTGGTCCTTTGATCATCATCGCCATCATAGGATTAAATTCGCCATCAAAAACCAATTGAACTTCCGAATTATTTTCGGATAACGAATTGATATTTCCCGTTAATGTAAAAGGTAATTTATCGGAAGCAGCTCCTAAAATAACTTGGCTTGGAGCATTTTTTTCTTTCATATTTAATTTAATTTCTGGCATTCCTTTTAAACCAAAAATAAACGAATCTTCTCCGGTTACTTCAAATTTTGCAATGCTGTCGGGCATTAATTTTTCAAAATTGCGAACATCACTCAACGATTCAAATAAATATTGAGCTGATTTTTCTACAGTAACTTTTGGACTTTCTAAATTCATTTTTTTCTTTTATCGGTTGTCAGTTTTCGGTTGTCAGTTGTCTGCATTCTGTATTCTGTTACTCCTAAACTGGATTTCTATTTTCTTTTCTCTATTTTCTTTTTTTCTATTCTCTAATCTAAACTTCAACACCCCAAGTAGAAGGACTCACTCGCCATTCTTGCAAAGTGTGCTGTTCTTCTTCGGTAATGTATTTTTTTGATACAGCTAATTCTAATAAATTATCATAATTAGAAAGTGTATGTAATTCAACATTTGCATTTTTGAAGTTTTGAACAGAAACATCAAAACCATATGTGAAAATTGCCACCATACCTTTTACATTCGCTCCTGCTGCTTTTAACGCTTCAACTGCGAGCAAACTACTTCCGCCGGTGCTAATTAAATCTTCTACAACAACAACACTTTGACCTTTTTGCAAAAAACCTTCTATTTGATTTTGACGACCGTGTTTTTTTGGTTCCGGACGAACATAGACAAAAGGAAGTCCCATATACTCTGCAACAAGCATACCAATTCCGATTGCTCCAGTGGCAACTCCGGCAATTACGTCAGGTTTTCCGTACTGTTTTTCAATATTTTTAGAAAACTCTTCGCGGATGTAATTACGAATCGGTGGAAATGAGAGAGTTATCCGATTATCACAATAAATAGGTGATTTCCATCCTGAAGCCCATGTAAAAGGATTTTTAGGATTTAATTTAATTGCGTTTATTTGTAAAAGCAATTCGGATGTTTTTTTTGCTGTATCTTTATTAAAAATCATAGTACAAATGTATAAAGTTTTTGTGAACGACAAGCCACTTTTTTTGACAAATCAAATTCAAAAGGAAACTGATTTTCAGCTTTTTTTATTGGATAGCGTTGATATAAAGCAACTTATTATCAAAATCTTTAAAAATAAAGTTGATAAAGCTTTTTTGTATCATCCGGACGAAAAGGAAATTCTTAAAAAACTGAAGTCAAAAATTCCGGTGGAAAAAGCTGGCGGAGGTTTAGTTTTAAACGATAAGAATGAAGTTTTATTCATTTTTAGGAATAAAAAATGGGATTTACCCAAAGGCGGAATTGAAAAAGGTGAAGAAATTGAAGATACCGCCATTCGTGAAGTGGAAGAAGAAACCGGTGTGAAAGGATTAAAAATTACCAGAAAATTGAATAAAACCTACCATATTTTTAAACGAAATGGTCGTTATAAATTAAAAATCACGCATTGGTTTGAAATGAAAACCAGTTATTCCGGAAAAATGGTTGGTCAAGCCGATGAAGGAATTGAAAAAGTAGAATGGATCAAACAAGAAAATATTCCTGCTTGCTTGACTAATTCGTATGAAAATATTAAATTACTATTTGAAAAGGAACTGATTTAATTAGTTCAAAACACGGTAAACAGGATAGGTGAGGTGCGAGGACTCATAATAGTCTGAATTTTTATAAATCCAATCCAATTGAGCTGAACCATTATCTGCAAACGATTTGTCTTCTGCTTTTTTCATTTCAAATTTTTCTTTTAACGTTGGATTTTTTTTCAAAATTTCAACTGCCAAATCTTCAAAAACATAAGCAGAATAGCCTTCTTTTTGTTGTAAAATAGCATCAAAAAAATTCCAATTAAAAAATGAATCGGGTGCCTCGGGCTCTAACGTTTCCATCAAATATTTTACTGCAAATTGATTGGTTGGAATAAAATAATCTCCTTTTTTGAATACTATTTCTTCAATTGATTTATTTACAGTTGTGTTTGAATGCGTGTAATGTCCTTCGTAAGCAGATGTCGAAGTTTTATAATCCGCAATTTTATATTTTTCAACTTCAATCACTGTATCTTTTTCAAATTGAACCATTTCCACTTTATTCAATTTTAATAAATCAATCACATTCCACCACGATTTTGGAATTATGTATGCCGAAGGAATTTCAACTTGCTTATGAGATGTATAAAAATGATAGTACGGAATTTGCTTTTTAAAAGGTTTCTTTTGGTCGTAAAAAAGTCTATCCTTTCCAGATATTTCACTCTTTTTATAACCTGATTCAAAACCCAAAAAATCAATTTGTTCCACTTTGGTACTATCTATTTTCCATTGCAAAGTATAAAGAGATTTTGGTTTGAATTGAAGTTGATTTTTAGCTCTTAAATTTTTTATTTTCAAATAATTAGCATCAGTATGTGCGATGGTTTCCAACATAAATTCATAAGTAACTTTCACACGGTCTTCGTATTTTTTTAGCATATGCGTTTCCGGCATATAGCCAATGGTGTGAAAAAGTGAAGCATAACCGGTGGAATAACGTGGCAAATCCATCATTTGAGTGAAACCTTTTTCGGGAGTTGCACCATAAACGGTGACATACGGAATACTTTCAATCTTCTTCTTTAGTAATTGTGTTCTGATTTTTGGAGTCATTTCATCTTTTAAATAATTTCCTAAATCACTTCCAAGTTTTTGATGTTGTGTTTGAATATACGTCAAAACATATTGATAATCAGCTCCATTGCTCACGTGATTGTCAATAAATACATCCGGATTTACCAAATGAAAAATTTCAGCAAAACTTCTTGCATTTTTGGTGTCCGACTTAACAAAATCACGGTTCAAATCAAAATTTCTTTCATTTCCTCTAAAACCATACGATTCCGGTCCGTTTTGATTGGCTCTTGAATGGGAGTTTCGATTCAATGTTCCACCAATATTATAAAAAGGAATTACAGCTATAATTGTGTTTTTTGGAACAGTAATTTTCCCTAAAACTAAATCACGAAGCAAAAGCATTGTGGCATCAACACCATCTGGTTCGCCGGGATGAATGTTGTTGTTGATTAATAGTACGGCTTTGTTTTGTTTTTTCTTTAAATTAAAATCTTTTTCTGGATTGAAAATGAGCAATTGAAGTGGTTCTCCGGAATCGGTTAGACCCATTTCCATCAATTTGATAGTTTCATGTTTTTGGGTTAATGAATTATAGAAATCAATCGCTTCTTGATACGTTGCTGTTTGGTTTTTATTTCCTATTTCGTAAGGAGTTAGAAATTGAGAAGAATTTTGACCAAATGAACCAAAAGAAATAAAAAGAAGGATAAATTTTATGAAACGCATAGCTAAATTTTTATGGTTTCAAATGTAAATAAACTTTTTTTAAGTAAATAGTCTATTCTTTATATTCCGCTATCTTTGCAAAATGTATAAAAATCCACATTCCAACAATTTACTATTGAACTTAGGCATTGAAAGCTTAAATGAAATGCAAGAAATAGCTCAAGAAACTATTTTAAATGATGCCAATGTTTTGCTACTTTCGCCTACAGGTTCCGGAAAAACACTGGCATTTTTATTGCCGATTTTTCAATTGTTGCAACCTGAAATTAAAAGTGTTCAATGTTTAATTCTAGTTCCTTCACGCGAATTAGGTTTGCAAATTGAGCAAGTTTGGAAAAAAATGGGAACCGATTACAAAGTAAATAGTTGTTATGGTGGTCATTTAATTGATACAGAAATTAAGAATCTATCCAATCCACCGGCAGTGTTAATTGGAACTCCCGGTAGAATTGCCGTTCATTTGGAACGTGATAAGTTTAAAGTAGGTGCCATTCAAACGTTAGTTTTAGACGAATTTGATAAATCCTTGCAATTGGGGTTTCATGAACAGATGAAGTTTATCATTTCGAAGTTAACAAAATTGAACAAACGTGTGCTGGTTTCGGCAACTTCGGATATCGAAATTCCAAAATATACTGGAGTTTTCCGTCCAACTGTTTTAGATTTTATTCCAACAGAAGAAGAAAATTCAAACCTTTCGTTTAAAATGGTTATTTCTAAGGAAAAGGATAAAATCAATTCGCTTTTTAAATTAATTTGTTCGTTAAAATCGCAATCGGCAATTGTTTTTTGCAACCATCGTGATGCAGCCGAACGAATCAGTGATACATTATGCGAAAAAGGAATATATGCCACCTATTATCACGGCGGTATGGATCAAGATGAGCGTGAACGTGCTTTGATTCAATTTAGAAACGGTAGCATGAGTTACTTAATCACCACCGATTTAGCCGCTCGTGGGTTGGACATTCCGGAAATGAAACACGTAATTCACTATCATCTGCCATCAAAAGAAGATGAGTTTACACATAGAAACGGTCGTACTGCAAGGATGTTAGCTTCCGGTACGGCTTATATTATTGCTCATGAAAGTGAAAAAAAAATGGACTATTTAGATTATGGAATGTCTATTTTGAATGTTGAAAACGCAACAACTTTACCAAAACCGCCCGAATTTCAAACCATTTACATCAGTGGTGGAAAGAAAAATAAATTGAATAAAATTGATATTGTTGGTTTCTTTTCTCAAAAAGGAAAACTTGACAAAAGCGATTTAGGTCTAATTGAAGTAAAAGATTTTATTTCGTTTGCCGCCGTAAAATCGAAGAAAGTAAAAGAGTTTTTAGCCAATATCCGAGATGAAAAAATGAAAGGGAAAAAATTTAAAATCGAAATTGCAAGAAAAGTGATTAAGAAAGAGGAGGAATGAGTTTTCAGTCGCAGTCGTAGTTTTCAGTCTATGTGACTTGTAAACCGCAACTGCGACTGTAAACTATAATTTCACTGAATCCGGTACTAAAACGCTGTAATCACCTCCATTTCTGATTACATCACGAACAATACTTGAACTGATATAAGATGTATTTGAAGCAGTTAATAAAAATACCGTTTCAATTTTAGACAATTTTCGGTTGGTATGAGCGATTGCTTTTTCAAATTCAAAATCGGCTGGATTTCGTAATCCACGTAGAATAAATTCAGCTTTTTCTTTTTTACATAAATCGATTGTTAGTCCTTCATAAGTAATCACTCGGACTTTTGGAGAATCTTTAAAAGCATCTTCAATAAATTTTTTGCGATGCTCTAATGAGAACATGTATTTTTTTTCGGCATTCACGCCAATGGCAACAATCACTTCATCAAATAGTGAAATTCCACGTTTGATAATATCGAAATGGCCGTTGGTGATTGGGTCAAAGGAACCCGGGAAGATTGCTTTTTTCATAGTTTTTTTATTTAGCTAAAGCCAATTCAATTGCGTTGTCAAATAATTCTGTTAACGAAATTCCAGCTGCTCTAGCTTGTTGCGGCAAAATACTTTCGGTTGTCATTCCCGGAATGGTATTCATTTCTAACATATACGGTTCGTTGTTTACAATGATGAATTCACTTCGTGAAAATCCTTTCATTTTCAAAACTTCATACGCTCTTTTAGCCACGGTTTCCACTTTTAGATTTAATTCTTCGCTTATTCGAGCCGGCGTAATTTCTTGTGATTTTCCTAAATATTTGGCTTCATAATCAAAAAAATCATTTTCAGAAACGATTTCTGTAATTGGTAAAACAGTGACTTTTCCTTTATAATTTATAACTCCCACAGAAACTTCAACACCATCTAAAAAACTTTCGATGATGATTTCATTATCTTCTTTATAGGCATTTTCAATCGCCGGAAGTAATTCATTTTTAGTTTTAACTTTCGAAATTCCGAAACTTGAACCTGATTTATTTGGTTTTACAAAACAAGGTAAGCCAACCGTTTCAATAATTTTTTCAGCATTAATTTCATCACCTAAATTTAAGTAAAATGAAGTTGCCGTTTTTATTCCATAAGGTTTTAAAACCGATAGCAAATCTCTTTTATTAAACGTTAAAGCCGATTGATAATAGTCACAACTCGTTTGCGGAATTCCGAGCAATTCAAAATATGCCTGCATTAAACCATCTTCGCCAGGAGTACCGTGAATAGCATTAAAAACCACATCAAATGTTATTTTTTGACCATCTACTTCAATAGAAAAATCATTTTTATTAATTGGGAATTCTTCGTTTGATTCATTTACATAAACCCACTTCTCTTTAAAAATATGAATTTTAAACGGATTGTATTTTGTTTTATCTAAATACTGATAAACAACACCACCGCTAGTAAGCGAAATTTGATATTCGCTAGAATATCCACCCATAATAATGGCAACATTTTTCATTGAATTGCGTTTGTAAGTTTAGGTTTAAGTTAAACAAAATTATCATTTATTTATCGAAACAAAAAACGGTTTATAATTTTATATCTTTGCAACAAATAAAATAGGATGAGTTTAAGAAAATATCTTACGAGTAAAGTCTTTTTTCGACAAGTTTTAGTCGCTTTAGGAATTGTAGCAGTGTTAGCCTTCGTTTTTTTTAATATGCTTTCGTATATTACTAATCATGGTGAAGAAATTACTGTTCCCAATTTGAGCAAACTAAGTGTAGAACAAGCGGAAGAAAAACTGGAAAGTTTAGATTTGGATTATGTTTTGCTGGATACGTTGGATTTTAAAAAGGAATTTCCAAAATATGGCGTGGTTGAGCAAGATCCAAAGCCGGGTTCTAAAGTGAAAGCGAATCGTAAAGTTTATATTAAAATAAATTCTGATGGTTATGCGTATGTAACTTTACCTGATTTAATTGAAAAAACCTATCGTCAAGCTGAACCGACATTAAAATCGATTGGTTTGGAAGTGGGCACTATTACTTACAAACCTTATTTAGGAAAAGATATGGTTTTGGAAATGAAACACAAAGGTGCACCAGTGAAAGCCGGAACAAAAATTATGAAAACTTCAAAAATTGATTTGGTTTTGGGAGACGGAAAAATAGCCTTTGACGAAACAGAAATAGATAGTCTTATGCAACAAGAAGACTTAGAAAATACGGATGAATAACTTACCAACAGTAGAATTAGAATCGGACGACGAATTATTTGAACATCATCGCTTTGATGTCCCTAAAGGGCAATCAATGGTTCGGATAGATAAATACTTAATGCAAGTTGTAGAAAATACAACGCGAAATAAAATTCAACAAGCCGCAACTGCAGGAAATATTTTGGTTAATGATGTTCCTGTAAAATCAAATTACAAAGTAAAACCATTTGATGTTGTTCGCTATTTGATGGCACATCCTCCTTATGAATATTTGTTGGAACCCGAAGATATTCCTATCAATATTGTTTATGAAGATGAGCAATTGCTGATTGTTAACAAAGAAGCGGGTATGGTGGTTCATCCCGGTCACGGAAACTACAGCGGAACATTGGTAAATGCCTTGGCTTTTCATTTTGAAAATCTACCGATGAATAGTTCCGAACGTCCCGGATTGGTGCATCGAATTGATAAAAATACATCGGGATTATTGGTTATTGCAAAAACGGAATTTGCGATGTCTTATTTAGCAAAACAATTTGCAGATAAAACTTCGGAACGCGAATACATTGCTTTGGTTTGGGGAAATCCTACTGAAGACGAAGGAACAGTGGGCGGTTTTATTGGAAGACATCAAAAAGACCGAATGCAAATGGCTGTTTATGATACTGATGCTTTTGGAAAACCAGCTGTTACACATTATAAAGTGTTAGAACGATTGGGCTATGTAACGCTCGTTTCGTGTAAATTAGAAACCGGAAGAACGCATCAAATTCGTGCTCATATGAAACATATTGGTCATCCGTTGTTTAATGACGAACGATATGGTGGTCATCAAATTCTGAAAGGAACAACGTTTACAAAATATAAACAGTTTGTTGAAAATTGTTTTAAGATTCTACCACGACAAGCTCTGCATGCAAAAACTTTGGGATTTGAACATCCCACAACCAAAGAATTCATGCGATTTGATTCTGAAATTCCTCAAGATATGGTGGATTGTATTGAAAAATGGAGAAACTATTCAAAGTCAAATACGATTGAAGAAGAATAGAAATTAGTATAAATAAAAAAGCAGCAATTTCAATTATGATTTTGCTGCTTTTTATTTATAAAGTTATCTGATTAACCTCTTCTTGAAGAATTTGATGAACCTCTTGTTCCTGAGCTTTCAGATCTCGAAGAACTTCTTGTTGGAGCACTCATTTGGCTAGAAGAAGAAGAACGTGGAGCAGATTGAACCTTAGGAGCAGATGTGCTTCTTGGCGTATTCATTTGACTCGATGAAGAACGTGGTGTTGATTGCACTTTTGGTGCAGACGTGCTTCTTGGTGTACTCATTTGACTTGAAGAAGAACGTGGTGTTGATTGCACTTTTGGAACATTACTTGAACTTCCTGAATTATACATATTAGATCGTGGCGTGTTTCTTGGCGTTGAATTTACCGAACTTCCAACAGAAGAATTATTTCTCACTCGTGGAGTAGGATTTTCAAACGATGCCGAATTACTATTTCCATATTCAGAACTTCTCGTATTATTTCTTGGTGTACTCACAGTGTTTCTTGGCGTATTAATAGCCATGTCTTCAGAACGTGTTGAAGAGTTAGCTCTAGTTCTTGGTGTGCTTTGTGATGCAGTTGAACGAACCCCATTATTTCTTGTTCCGGTATATGAAGTTTCAGAAAGTTGATTATTTCTTGTGCTTCTCACAGATGCATTTGAATTATTTCCTTCATTTCTTGTGGATCTTGTTTGAGTTAATTCATATCTATTATTCACACCATTATTTCGGGTTGAAAACGAACGGGTTGGGTGCTGCACTTCATACGCATTAGATCTTCTGGTGTGATGCATTGCAATTGCTCTTGAACTTCTTCTATGATTTACATAGTGGCAAGTGTTATTTACATTCACATATACATTCACGTGATTTCTATATCTAAAGATTGGCCAAGGATTCCAAGCATAATAATAGGTTGGATAGTATCCCCAAGCCCATGGAGAATAGTATGGACGGTATGTTCTTACCCAAAACGTATTGAAAATGATTGGTCTGTGAATGTAAATTGGCTCATAAATATAGTTTGATCCATACATATAAATATCACCCACAACTTGCACTTGAACATTGTTGTTACGGTCTCTTTCAACTTCAACGGTTGCAACGTCTTGAAACATATCTCTCCCTAAAACAGATTGAACAATGATTAAATGTGTTCCGTTTTCCACTACTTCAATTACACGCAAATAATCAACTTGATTATCATTGTTTAAATCTAAATTAGAAATTGGATCTGAAGGATCATTTAATCTTCTTTCAAAATCTTCTAAATTTGATGCTTCACCAAAAATGTGGGCAACAGCTCTCAAATCTAAATTATCACTAATATCAATAGAATTTGCTCGCACAGTTGTTCTATCTTGGGCATTTATACTTGTCATCCCGACAAACAAAACACAGAGGGTTAATAATGTAGTTTTCATAACGTAGAGTATTTAAAGTTTATAGCAAAGTGAACTTTACTTTTTACAGTTATACAATTTCTGTGCCAATACTTTTTTGAGCATTTTTTTTATAAGAATATATTGTAAAATAGTGCTTGTAAAATTCATTTTTGTTTTTATATTTGTAAAAATTCTTAACAAAATGCGTAAAATTTGTGAAATTATTATGTTATTCGTTTTGGTTTCTTGCAATAATGTTGAGAAAAAATCAAAGCCAAATTTAAGAGCTCCTTTTACCGGAGTTGAAATTGACACTCTTTTTGCCGATTCAATGAGCGTAAGAGCAATTACTTTGGAGAAGGATAAAGTGTGGTATGCCACAGATAAAGGCACTTATGGTTATTGTAAATTTGATAAATCAAAAAATTATATTGGTCAGATTACATTAGATTCAGTCAACCCACATTTTAGAGGAATTGCTAAAAACAGCTCATCTATATTTTTGATTAGTACAGAGAAACCAGCGGTAATTTATCAAATTTCAAAAAAAGATAATTTGGTCACGAAGGTTTTCGAAGATAAACATCCCAATGCTTTTTATAACGGTATTCAATTTTGGAATGATTATGAAGGAATTGCCATGGGCGATCCTCAAAATGGTTGTCTTTCTGTTTTAATCACCAGAGATAGTGGTCAAACATGGACAAAAATTTCCTGTTCCGATTTGCCAAAAATAGAATCAGGAGAAGCTGGTTTTGCTGCTAGCAACAGTAGTTTAGTAGTGAAAGGAGATAATACGTGGATTGTAACCGGAGGAACAAAAGCACGCGTTTTCTTTTCAAAAGACAGGGGGAAAACGTGGTCCGTTCATGAAACACCTATTAGTCAAGGAAGACCGATGGCTGGAATTTTTACAGCCGATTTTTATAATGATACGATTGGAATTATTGCCGGAGGAGATTATGAAAATCAAGATGAAAATTCTAAAAACAAAGCCTTGACAATTAATAGCGGACAAACTTGGGCTTTAATTTCAGACGGTGAAGGGTTTGGTTATGCTTCCTGCATTCAATTTGTACCTGAATCGGGTGGACTTTTAACGGTTAGTGTTGGTCCGCAAGGAATTTATTTTTCAGACGACAGCGGTAATTTCTGGAAAAAAATCAGTGATGAAAAAGATTTGCATACCATTCGATTCATAAATGAAAGAAATGCCATTGCCGCCGGAAAGAATAAGATTATCAAAATAAAATTTACATCAAACTAATTTCGTTTGGACGAACGATTTTCGCGGTATTGTTTTAATAAATTTCGATTAAAATCTTCTTCCGCTTTTTTTAGTTTTATGATTTTATGAGAGCTGATTACATTTTTTAAATCGGAAACTAATTTTTTTCTCAATTGATGCGTTTCTTCTTCCACACTTTCCATTTGAGAAAGTAAACTTGACGCTTCTTTTTCCGACATTGAATCTAAATCAGAATCCATTCGTTTCATGTATGATTTCATTTTTTCATGACGTAATTCAAATTGCTTTTCTTCAAAAGCATTATAAATTGGCCAGAATTTTTCGGCTTCTTGCTGAGTTAAAGACAATTCTGTGGTAATAAAGGCTGTTTTTAATGCTTTAATTTTTTCTCTTTTTCCGCCCTGAGCGAAACTCATTGACACAAAAATTAAACAAATAAGAATAGTATAAATGGAACTTTTTTTCATGGTATTTTTTTATTAGTCTATAAGATATTGTTCTATCATTTCGTTTTCAAGCAAATATTTTTCAATTGTTTCCGATTCTAAAGATTGTTTTTTTTGTAAGGAAATCACGTCTGAATCATCTAAGTGACTTATGATATCTTCCGTATAAACATTTGGATGATAACTTAAATATTGTTCGATGGATTCGTTGTCAAGAGGAGTAGAGTTGATTTTCCAATTTTGATATAACGGAATACTCACAGCCAAAATAACAACAGCAGCAACAGCAGAAAACCAATATTTTCGATACGATTTCAGTTGAATGACTTTTGGCTCTTCAGTTTCTAATTGACCTAGAATTTTAGATTCAAGTTCGTCAAAATAATTTTTGGGAACTTTAAAGCCGGGTTTAATTTTCGGATGTTTATGTAAATCTATTGGATTCATGTTTATTTGACTATAAAAATTATAAATGGTTTAATCATGCGATAAATATTCTTCAATTTTTTTAACTGCTATGTGATAAGAAGCTTTCAAACCACCAACAGTTGTTCCTAAAATTTCTGATATTTCTTCATATTTTAATTCTTCAAAATATTTCATTTTAAATACTAATTGTTGTTTTTCAGGAAGTAAAGCAATTGCTTTTTGTAATTTTAACTGAATTTCATCACCATCAAAATAATCATCGGCTTGCATTTTTTCGGTTTGTTGCTGCAAATATTCTTCACTAGTTGTTTGAAATCGTTTTGATTTTTGTTGTAAAAAAGTCAGTGCTTCATTGGTTGCAATACGATACATCCATGAAAAAAGTTTGCTCTCACCTTTAAATCCGTTTAAATTTTTGTAAACTTTGATAAAAGTATTTTGTAAGACATCATCAGCATCATCATGATTTAGAACCAAATTACGGATATGGGCATACAGCGGTCGTTGATATTGAGATACCAACTCCTGAAAGGCACTTCGCTGCGTTTTGGGGTTTAATAACGCTTCTATAAAAGCTTTTTCGTCTTGCAAAACCGTGTTTATCGATTAGACTGTTAATGTACAAAAAGGTTTAATAGAATTCGTTTAGAAAATGATTAAACCAATTTATTCAATAGGAGTAGAGTTTGCAGGAACTACATTAACTGGCTTGCTACTTTTTTGTTTTACAGGAATATAAATTTCTGTTAACCATTGCGAAGGTTGTTTTACATCGGTTCTGTTTTTCACATATACTTCTCGAAAAGTTCCGTTGTAATTTTGTTCTAAATTATTTTTTTTGAGGTAGTCAAATCCTTTATCCCAGGCTTCTTTACTATGAGAATAATCACCTTTTAGTATAATTTTTAATGCTTGATGCGGCATTATGCTATCAACAGTAAACTCACTTTCGGGTGTTGTATAAATAATTTCTTTAAGTGTAGTAGCAATTGAAAATTCAACTTTATTTTTATCGACATCATACGTGTCAAAAACTACAAATTTTTGTTTATTGGTTTTGATGTTATTTTCTTGAACAAAATTATAAATCAAAGGCATCGATTCTTGAAGAACTGTGTAAAAGCCTGAAATAGTACTTTCTCCTTTTCGTTTTAAATATTTTTGATTAGAAACTTCAACAATACCATCCAAATTGATTGAATAAGTTGAAATTTCTTTGCTAAGAACCTTTTCTAATGCAATTAAATTATTTTCAAAAACAGAACCTAATTTCTTTTTAAATCCTTTTGAAAAAAAGGATTCCACTTTTCCCATAAAATTCAATTTTCCAGAAGAGTTCCATGTAACTTTTGTTCCGCCAACAGTATCTTTAAAAGTAATGTAACCATCAGATGCTTCACCGTTCAAAGAAATTTTTTGAGCGATGCTATCATTTTCTTTCAAAAAAGTTGTTTCTACAGATCCGTTACCGTTTGAACCGATCCAATTAAATGCCCCACCAACACCAACTGTATTATTTGGATAACTAATTTTTAGATTCTTCTCATTCAAAGCCAAGAATGATTCCCAATTTTGATAATCGTTTAAATATTGAAAAAGAGTTGATTTTTCGATGTTGATAACCTTACTTTTGGTCACAGAAAAATCACCTTCTTTGGTTGACAAATAAACCGAAAAAGCCAATAAAATCAACAAAATCAACAATAAAATATACTTTAGTATTCTCATTACAATAGAGTGTTTTTATAACAACTATGTAAAGGTAGGAAATTTATTTTAGTTTTAACAAAAACGAAATTTTCTTCAAAATAATGATTTCATTTTTTTTTATTTTATGTAGATATAGCGTAAGAATTAAGGCACTTAAATTAATCAATTTCATTCCTATTTGTTATCAATCACAAAACTTTTAAATAAATATGAAAAAGATGTTCAGTTATTTTGTAAATTTAGTCTAAGCTGTTGAAAAAGAATTAGTTAATTATGTAAGTGTTAAATTCTAAATTCAATTAATTATGAAAAAAATGGTTAAACTGATTATGGTTTACGGAATGATTGCTTTTCTTTCCTTTTCATGCAAGGAAAAAGCATCTGAGCCTGTTGAAGAAGCACCGATTGCTATTGATGTAGAAGCAATAAAAAGTGAAATTCAAGAACTTGAAAACATGTATGCAGATGCTGCAAATTCAAGTAATGTTGATGCTGTAATGAACTACTATGCAGATGATATTGTGAGTTATCCTACTGATAAATTACCAATTTCCGGTAAAGCTGCTTTACGTGAATCACTTGCAAAAGATTTTGAAGAAGGTAAAGATTATAAAGTTTCATTTGAAGTTAAAGATATTTTTCCATCAAGCGATGGAGTTCAAGTGGTAGAATTAGGTGAATTTACTGTTAAAGACAGCACTACAACCACAATTTATCATGGTCATTACATGTCTTTATTTGAAAAACGTGATGGAAAATATGTTTGTATTAGAGATATGGCCGCTTCAGACATGCCAAGAAAAAAATAAATCTAATTCAACTTAAAACAAAAAACGCCCCGAAATTCGGGGCGTTTATGTTTATATCAATTTAGAAAATTATTTTCCTGATTGTTTTTTCATTTCCGTTTCAATCATTTGATAAAATTGATCGATTTTTGGCATCACAATAATTCTTGTTCTTCTGTTTGCCGCTCTGTTTTCTACAGTATTGTTTTCAACCAATGGCATAAACTCACCTCTACCGGCTGCAATCAACTGACGTGGATTTACTTTATGTGTATTGGTTAACACACGAACAACGGCAGTAGCACGTTTTGCACTCAAGTCCCAGTTGTCAACTAAAACACCATTTTTGTAAGGAACATTATCTGTGTGGCTTTCAACCATACATTCAAAATCAGGCTTATCGTTTACTACTTTAGCAACTTTACCTAAAATTTCTTTAGCACGGTCGCTAATTTCATAACTTCCTGATTTAAAAAGTAATTTATCAGCAATAGAAATCATTACAACTCCTTTTTCAACATTAATTTGAATATCCGGGTCAGAAATACCAACAGCACCTTTTAGACTAGTCACTAAAGCCAATGTAACACTGTCTTTTTTAGTTAGAGCATCTTGCAAACGTGAAATTTTTAAATCTTTTTCTTTTAAACTTTCCAACGATTTCTCAAGATTTTCTGCACCCTTAGTGGTTAAAGTTGTCAAATTACCCATGTTATTGATTAAATCAGAAGTGTTTTTCTTTAAATCACTAACCTGATTGGCCAATAATTCCTTTTCAGATAAACACATGTTTAATTTAACCGTGGTAGAATTCAACAAATCTTGACATTCTTTGTTTTGTGCCTCTAAGGCTGCAATTTTCTTTTTTGTACCACAAGAGCCCAAGGTTAAGGCAACAACTGATAGTAATAAAACTACTTTTCTCATAATTATACTTTTTTATTTTACAAAATTAACGCCATTCTATCAATAGAATTACATTTTGATAGATAAACTAATGTTAAAATTTATCTACAAATATCGTGCAATTTTTTACAAAATAGGCATAAACAATGCTGTTAATTTTATAATAATTAGTTTTTATTTTTGACGTTCGTTTGCGTATCGTTTTGATTAACAATGCGTAGAATGAAAAATGAGCTTTGAGAATAGCGAAGAAATGTTTGAACTTTCCTTTTATTAAAAATTGAATTCCGGCAATTCCGTCTAAAATCATTCTTCCAATAATGATAATAATCAATTTATTACTGGGAAGGTTTTTAGTGAGCATCAACAGTGAATTCCTAAAATTTAAAAACGTTTTTTTAGGGTTTGATGTAGCCAAAGTTGCTCCTCCTAAGTGATAAACTGTTGATAATCCACAATAAAACGTGTCATAATTTCGATTGAAACTTCTCCAGCACAAATCGATTTCTTCTTGATGGGCAAAAAAATCAGCATCAAAACCATTTAATTCTCTGTAAACTTCTTTTCGAATAAAAAAACAAGCACCGGAAGCCCAGAAAACTTTTGCAATATCATTATACTGACCATTATCTTTTTCAATCGTATCAAAAATTCGTCCGCGACAAAACGGATAACCAAATTTATCAATAAAACCGCCAGCGGCTCCGGCATATTCAAAGTAAGCCTTACTTTTATAGTCTAAAATTTTAGGTTGAATAATAGCTGTGTTTGGATTTTTATCAAATAAATTCAAAATAGGAGTGAGCCAGTTTTCGGTTACTTCAATATCTGAATTTACCAAGCAATAAATTTCTTCTTCCACAAATTGAAGCCCTTCATTATAACCTTGTGCAAAGCCGTAATTTGCTTTATTTTGAATGATTTTAACGGATGGAAATTTCTCCTTCAAAACCAAAATTGAATTATCTGTAGAAGCATTATCAACAACATAAACAGTGGCTTCCTGTGAATAATTGACCACTGAAGGCAAAAATTCTTTAAGTAATTTTGCTCCGTTCCAATTGAGAATAACAACTGCGATTTTTTTCAAGATTATTTTTCTATTGAGTTATAATTCGGAATGTCGTTTAAAAACAAATAACTTTCCTTTTCAAAATCCATTTGACAAAAATAGTGATTCAATCCATTGGTTACCATTAAATAATTGGCTTTTAAAGTAAGGTTATAACGTGCAATTTGATCAAATACAGTTTGTGAAATCGGAACATTAGGTTGTTTACATTCCACAACTAAAAATATACTTCCATCTGGTTGAAATACAACAACATCATATCGTTTTATTAAACCATTAATTTTAATCACTTTTTCAACATTAATCAATGATTTTGGATAGTTTTTTTCTATCATCAGAAATTGTACAACATGAATGCGAACCCATTCTTCGGGAGTGAGAACAATAAATTTTTTCCTGATTTCATCAAACACCAACACTTTATTTTCACTATTTTTGAAGCGAAAGGAAAAGTCGGGAAAATTCAGTTTTTGCATACCGCAAATTTAATTATTTAAAACGAACTGCCAACAGTTAGTAGAATGGACGAAATTGTAAAAATCATCAACGATATTAAAAACGGAAATATCAAACCCATTTATTTTTTAATGGGCGAAGAACCATATTATATTGATAAATTAACTGAATATATCGAAGATAATGTGTTGTCGGAGGAGGAAAAAGGTTTTAATCAAATGGTTTTGTATGGAAGAGATGTTTCGGTTGAAGATATCATTTCAAACGCTAAACGTTATCCTATGATGGCTGACAGACAAGTTGTTATTGTAAAAGAAGCCCAAGAACTTTCGCGAACAATTGATAAATTAGAAAGTTATGCCGAAAATCCGCAACCATCAACGGTTTTGGTCATTGCTTATAAGTATAAAACTTTAGACAAGCGAAAAAAATTAACCAAAATTATTGATAAAAACGGGTTGTTATTTGAAAGCAAAAAATTATATGAAAACCAAGTAGCGGCATGGATTTCAAGGGTTTTGAAACCTAAAGATTATTCAATTGAGCCGAAAGCTTCTGCCATGTTGGTCGAATTTTTAGGAACCGATTTGAGCCGAATTAGCAATGAATTAGACAAATTGCAAATTATTTTACCAAAAGGAACAGTTATCAATCCCAATCATATAGAAGAAAATATTGGATTTAGTAAAGATTTCAATGTGTTTGAATTTCGAAAAGCAATAGGCGATCGTGATCAGTTGCAAGCCTATCGAATAGCCGATCATTTTGCTCAAAACAAAAAAGAGTATCCAATGGTTTTGACAACGGGAATGGTTTTCTCATTCTTTTCGCAAGTACTGCAATACCACGGTTTAAAAGATAAAAATCCTAAAAATGTGGCAAGTGTGTTAAAGATAAACCCTTATTTTGTAAAGGATTATGACGTGGCTTTGAGAAATTATCCAATGAAAAAAGTCAGTTCAATTGTAGGAACATTACGTGACATTGATATTAAAAGCAAAGGAGTTGGTGCGAATCAATTACACGAATCAGATTTATTGAAAGAAATGTTAGTTAAAATCTTTAATTAGTCTTTAAAAAATCTTTAAATATTACCGATATTTGCCACTCCAAAACAAAAAACTAAATTATGGGAATGAATAAAAACACGGTCCTAGCTTGGGCAACTTTTATAATGATTTTAATGGGGTTGATTTTAATCGGATTAGGAATTTATCGTTATGCCGATGTTGCCGGTTGGGGATTTGCCACCGTAGGCTTTGGTTTTTTTGCCATTGCTTGGGTTTTTAATGCGTTAAAAGGAAGAGTATAATTTTATAAATAAACACAAAAATGTCAGACGATAAAAAAGTAATATTTTCGATGTCGAAAGTAAGTAAAACTTACTCAAGCACGAACAAACAAGTTTTAAAAGATATTTACCTAAGCTTTTTCTACGGAGCTAAAATTGGTATTTTAGGTCTAAATGGTTCAGGGAAATCATCCTTATTAAAGATTATAGCCGGAATTGATAAAAATTTTCAAGGTGATTTGGTTTTTGCACCGGGCTACAAAGTAGGTTATTTGGAGCAAGAACCACAATTGGACGAAACAAAAACAGTTATCGAAATTGTTCGTGAAGGAGCAGCCGAAATTTTTGCTTTGTTGGATGAATTCAATAAAATCAACGATATGTTTGGTTTGCCTGAAGTCTATGAAGATGCTGATAAAATGCAAAAGTTAATGGATCGTCAAGCGGAATTGCAAGATAGAATTGATGCAGCCGGAGCTTGGGAAATTGATAATAAATTGGAAGTTGCGATGGATGCTCTTCGAACTCCAGATCCGGAAACACCAATTAAAGTATTATCGGGAGGAGAAAAAAGGCGTGTAGCTTTATGTCGATTATTACTTCAACAACCGGATGTTTTATTGTTGGATGAGCCTACCAACCACTTGGATGCCGAGTCGGTTTTATGGTTAGAGCAACATTTACAACAATATCCGGGAACTGTCATTGCCGTAACGCACGACCGTTATTTCTTGGATAATGTAGCAGGTTGGATTTTAGAATTGGATAGAGGTGAAGGTATTCCGTGGAAAGGAAATTATTCTTCTTGGTTAGATCAAAAATCGAAACGAATGGAATTGGAGGAAAAAGTAGCTTCCAAACGTAGAAAAACATTAGAACGTGAGTTAGATTGGGTTCGACAAGGAGCAAAAGGTCGTCAAACGAAACAAAAAGCACGTTTACAGAATTACGATAAATTGTTGAACGAAGATCAAAAGGTGTTGGATGAAAAATTAGAACTTTATATTCCAAATGGTCCTCGATTGGGAACAAATGTGATTAATGCAAATGGCGTTTCTAAAGCGTATGGCGATAAATTGTTATATGAAGATTTGAATTTTACCCTTCCTCAAGCCGGAATTGTTGGAATTATCGGTCCGAATGGTGCCGGAAAAACCACCATTTTCAAAATGATTATGGGTGAAGAAAATCCGGATAAAGGCGAATTTACAACCGGAGATACAGTAAAAATTGCTTATGTAGATCAATCGCATTCCAACATTGATCCTGAAAAATCAATTTGGGAAAACTTTTGTGATGGTCAGGAATTGATTATGATGGGCGGAAGACAAGTGAATTCAAGAGCCTATTTAAGCCGATTCAACTTTGGCGGAAGCGATCAAAATAAAAAAGTAGCCACACTTTCCGGTGGAGAACGCAACCGTTTACACTTAGCAATCACATTAAAAGAAGAAGGAAACGTTTTGCTTTTGGATGAGCCAACCAACGACTTAGATATTAATACATTAAGAGCTTTAGAAGAAGGTTTAGAAAACTTTGCCGGTTGTGCTGTAATTATTTCGCACGACAGATGGTTTTTAGATAGAGTTTGTACGCACATCTTAGCATTTGAAGGCGATTCTCAAGTCTATTTCTTTGAAGGAAGTTTCTCTGAATATGAAGAAAACAAGCGAAAACGATTAGGTGGAGATTTGACGCCAAAACGTATCAAATACAAAAAATTAGTTAGAAATTAAATTTTATTAAAATCCTGAGAAATCAGGATTTTTTTTTAATAAATAGCTTATATTTGATAAAATATATTTTTAGGATGCCCCCAAAAAACCTACTACTTTTTATTTTTGTATTAACTTCTTATGCTCTTTTTTCACAAGAAAAAATAGTAACAAAAAAGGAGGTTTTGCAATTATTAAATTCTTCTGATAGTTGCTTATACAAATCAGATTATAAAAACTCTTTGTCATTTTCACGTAAAGCATTAAATTTTGCTTTAGAATTGAAAAACGATGACTTAATTGCTCGGTCGTATAACACGATTGCCGGAAATTATGAGGAAATTGTAGAGATTGATAAAGCATTGGAGTATTATGATAAATCGGTTTATCATTTTGAAAAAGCCTCGAATGATACACTCAAAGCAGCTGTTTTTAATAACATTGGCAATATTTATTTTTATAGAAAAAAAGATTTTCCGAAAGCAATAGACTACTATAATCAATCCATTGCCATTTCTGAAAAAATCAATAATGTTTATTCGGTTGTCTTATCAAAACTAAATTTAACCTCGCTTTATTTTGAAGAAAAAGAATATAAAAAGGGAATTATTCATCTTGATTATGTAGAAAAAAATCGTGATAAAATTCGAATTGTTGATGTACAAGGTTATTTATACATTCTTTTAGGAAAAAAATACCACTATCTAAAAGAGTACGAACAAGCCGAATTTAATTTTAAAGAAGCGATACGAATTGGTGAAGAAAATAATTCAAAAATCTATTTGTCTGATTCTTACAATGATTATTCTAAATTTTTATTTGATGTTGGAAAGCATGAAGAAGCTTATACATTTTTAGAAAAACATCAAATTTTGAAAAACGAAATTTTCGATTTAGAGAAAATCAAAAATGCCAAAATTATTGGAATGGATATCGCTTTAGACGAGTCAAAAAGAGAATTGTCTGCCATCAACAAAGAAAAACTTCTTCTATCGGAAAATTTAAAAAAGACAAAAATTATTGTTTCTTTAATTCTTGTGTTTTTAATGTTAATGATGTTTTTGTTATACATTTTATATCGAAATAATATTTTTAGAAGAAAAGTAAACGATTATTTAGAAGTTAAAAATGAAGAGCTGAAAATTGCCAAAGAAAAAGCAGAAGAGGCATCAAAACTCAAAACGCAATTTATTTCAACCATCAGTCATGAATTGCGAACACCGCTTTATGGCGTAGTTGGAATAACCAATATGTTATCCGATGAACATAAAGAGTTGGCCGATAGTCCGCATTTGAACTCTTTGAAATTTTCTGCTCGTTACCTTTTGTCCTTGGTAAATGATTTGCTTCAAATTAATAAAATTGAAGAAAACAAAGTGGTTTTAGAAAACCTGACAATGAATATTCATGATGAAATTAATATGGTTTCTAATTCGCTTTCGTTTATAGCCAACCGCAATAGTAATAAAGTGGTGACAATGATTGACGAATCTATTCCTGATTATTTGGTTGGAGATAAACTACGTTTGTCGCAAATTTTGATGAATTTAGTTTCAAACGCACTTAAATTTACACAAAACGGAGAAGTTCGAATCAAAGCAAATTTAGAAAAAAGAGAAGGAACATTTTGCTTCGTTAAGTTTGAAGTTGAAGACACCGGCGTTGGAATTGCAGAGAAAGATCTTTCAAAAATATTTGATAAATTCGTTCAAATTGATCGAAAAGAAGACGATTATCAAGGTGCCGGTTTGGGACTTTCCATCGTAAAAAAATTGGTTACTATTTTTAAAAGTGAAATTTTTGTGGAAAGTAAAGAAGGAAAAGGAACAAAATTTACGTTTACTATTGCTTTTGATTCTGATATGACTAAAGTAAATGAAATTATCAACGACATCAAAGTCGATTTGTCCAGCGATATGGTTTACAAAGTTTTAGTGGTGGAAGACAACAAAATAAACCAAATGGTTACGCGTAAAATTATGGAGAAAAATAATTTTAAAACCGTAATTGTAGATGATGGTTATGCCGCAATGGAAGCATTGTCAAAAGAACAATTTGATGTGGTTCTGATGGACATCAACATGCCACTAATCAACGGATTTGACACAACCAGGTTAATCAGAAAAAAAGGAATTACTATTCCAATCATCGCATTAACAGCCTTTGCCAAAGATGAAATTTCTGAAGAAGCCATTTCTGCCGGAATGAATGATGTTTTAATTAAACCATTCGAACCATCAAAATTAATTTACAGTATTGAAACGTTAGTGAAACGAAATAACGTTTAGTACCAACGTTTTTTGTTCTTTTTAGAAGCGTCTGATTTACGAGAAGGAGTTGCTTTCTTGGTATTTCGATAATCTTTTTTCTCTGGTTCAATTACTTCCTCTACATCATTCCAAGGATACGGATGATTTTTGATGGTTTTTACATTCACTTTGACCAGTTTTTGAATGTCTTTCCAATATACTTCTTCGTCTTTTCCACAAAAAGAGATGGAAATTCCGCCATTTCCTGCACGACCTGTTCGACCAATTCGGTGAACATACGTTTCCGGGATGTTAGGCAAATCGAAGTTCAAAACATACGGCAAACTTTCAATGTCAATTCCACGAGCCGCAATATCGGTAGCGACTAAAACAGAAATTTCATTCTTTTTAAAAGCTTCCAATACGCGTTGACGAGCAGATTGCGATTTATCTCCGTGAATCGCTTCTGCATTTACACCGTTTTTCTTCAAGGCTTTTACCACATTATCGGCTCCGTGCTTGGTTCGGCTAAAAACCAACAATTGTTTTAAGCCTTCATTTCGAATTAAATGATATAATAATTTTCGTTTATCTTCTTTATTTACAAAGTAAATGTGTTGTTCCACCGTTTCAGCCGTAGATGAAATGGGTGTAACCGAAACATATTTAGGTTTGGTCAAAAAACTATCGGCCAATTCTCTAATGGCAATTGGCATGGTAGCCGAAAACAATAGAGTTTGTCTGTTATCAGGAGTTAATTTGATGATTTTCTTTACATCATTGATAAAACCCATGTCTAGCATTTGATCGGCTTCATCTAAAACCAACGTATGCAAATGATCTAAATCGATAAAACCTTGTTTGTGTAAATCCAACAAACGACCCGGTGTAACAATCAAAACATCAACACCCTTTTTCAATTGATCTACTTGCGGAACTTGGCTAACACCACCAAAAATAGTGAGTTGACGAATATTAGTATAACGACCATACGTTTCAAAACTTTCACCAATTTGAATGGCTAATTCTCGTGTGGGAGTAACCACCAACGCACGAATATTTTTGCGTTTTTGAGCCGAACCAACAATTCTGTGCAACAAATTCAGAATCGGAATAGCAAAAGCGGCCGTTTTTCCGGTACCGGTTTGAGCACATCCAACCAAATCATTTCCTTCTAAAATTACCGGAATGGCTTGTTGTTGAATAGGAGTAGGCGTTGTATAGCCTTCGTCAGACAAGGCATGTTGTATATTTTGAAGTAGATTTAAATCCTGAAAAGTCATAAATTATTTATTTGCCGGCAAAGATAGGCTAAATATATGAGTTTTTGTGAAAGAGGTCAAAGAGTGAAGAAGTTATTAAACCTCCAACACACTCTTCGCCTTCATAAAATCCGTAATCAAATAACCAATTAATTTACCAATCAATTGCGGATTTTTTTCATCAGATAAATCGGGAGCACCTTCGCAAATATGAAGATAAGCCGCATTGGCGTGTTGCCCAAAATGATGAATAAATTGACGTGTTTGTTCTACCGAAAATCCACTTGGCGTCATCGCACTGCTGGCAATATTAGGAAGTGAATCTAAATCGATTTCTATCCCAAAAAAATCATTTTTTATAAAAGTTAAAGCCTGATTGAGTTCTTGTTCAAAGTTTTTTACTTTTCGGATGGCAATTTCGTCATAGGTATTAAAACGAACGCGATCTTCTAAATCTTTCAAACGCAATAATACATTTTTAGAAGTATAACTTTCGTGTAAACCATAAATGAAATACTTTTTCAAAAAACCTTCGTCAAAAGCATACGAAAATCCGTTTCCACTGTGTCTTCCCTCCAAAATTCTAAAATCGGAGTGAGCATCTAAATTGATAGCATTAATTGGTTTTCCTTTCGCTAAGGCTGTTCCTTTGATATTTCCGTAAGCATTGTTATGTCCGCCACCAATGATAATAGGAATTTTTCCTGCTTTTACGATGGTAAATATAATATGTGAAACTTCTTTATCAATTTTTTCAACTAAGGTTGAAAAGGTTTTTCGATCATCAACATTTAAAAAATCAAGTTTTTCGGCTATTTTTAAATCTTCAGCCACGTCTAATGAGCCTAAAATCAAAAGCTGACTTCCTTTGCAAAAACGGTTATGCTGAATGTTAGCAATACTTCTGATTGCACTTTGCCAAGCGGAAGCTGCTCCAGGACGACCAAAATTAGCTCGAACACCAATGTCTTCCGGAATTCCGAATAAAACAAATTTGGCCTTGCTTTCGGTTAGAAACGCTATTGGATCAACTCCTTTCGGAATAGTAAGCATTTTTTCGCCAAATTTAATTTCACCACTTCTGTGATTGGTAATTTTTCCCAAATCAATGGAAGTAAACGGAACTAGGTTTTCCATAAAAAAATAATTGCATTCAAAAATACTATTTTTATGCAAAATAACGTTATGCTAATGCAAAACGAATCTAAAATAAATTTAACTTTGCCTAAAATCAACTTAAAAAATGGAAAACCAAAACAACAACAATTCAAAACTAAAAGCGATAATCTTAGTATTATCACTTTTGCTATTAGCCAGCTTGGGCTATATGTTTAAAATGAGTTCTGATGCTAAAAAAGTAGAAACCGAATTATCTTCTGTATCAACAGAAAAAGAAACAGCTTTGGCAGAATTAGCTCAATTGAAAACTACCTACGATGCAGCTATTGCTGAAAACACATCGATGTCTGAAGAATTAATCGCTGAGCGTGACAAAGTGGTTAAATTAATGGAAGAAGTAAAAAAAGCAAAAGGCGATGCTGCTTCAATGAGCAGATACAAAGGTCAAGTAGCTGATTTACAAAATAAAATGAATGCTTTGATTCAGGAGAATGATGCTTTAAAGAAATTAAATCAAGATTTAACAACTGAAATTGATAGTACAAAAACTATTTTAGTTGAATCTCAACAGTACAATCAAGTATTGACAGGACAGAATGAAGAATTATCTAAAACTGTTGAAAAAGCTCAAAAACTTTCTATTTTGAATTTAAAAACAGGAGCTTTTAAAGTGAGAAATTCAGGAAAAGAAGTTGCTACAGAAAGAGCTAGCAGAGCTGATATTTTGAAAGTAAGCTTCACAATTGCTGAAAACAAAGTGGCTAAATCAGGCGATAAATCGTATTACATTCAAGTAATTGATAGTAAAAACAATGTATTGGGCGAGAAAAAACTAGTTGAGTTTGGTGAGCAATCATTAACTTACAGTTTTGTATCTACTGTTCAATACGAAAATAGTACAGTAAATGTTTCTGAAAATCTTCCTGGTGAAAACTTTGAAAAAGGAACTTACTTTGTAAATATTTTTGACAAAGGAGAATTAGTTGGAAAAACAAGCTTCTCTTTGAAATAAAAATTAATTTAATAGAATATAAAAGGAGCAATGTGATGTTGCTCCTTTTTTTATTGAATAAATTTTCCTTCGATAATCACATTCTCTATCAAATTACTACCAAATTCATACGGCAGTTGATAAAACGAATGAATTGGTTTTGTGATGATTAAATTCGCTTTTTTACCTTTTGTAATACTTCCGTGCGAATCTGAAATTCCCATCGCATAGGCACCATTGATTGTTGCTGCATTAATGGCTTCTTCCGGAGTCATTTTCATTTTAATGCAAGCAGTTGCCACCACAAAATTCATATTGCCAGACGGAGTTGTTCCCGGATTATAATCCGTTGCTAAGGCTAATGGCAATCCGGCATTCATCATTTTTCTAGCCGGTGTATAGGGAATGCTGATGAAATAACTGCATGAAGGTAAAGCTACCGGCATGGTCTCAGCGTTTTTAAGCACTTGAATGTCATCATCGGTTACAATTTCTAAATGATCTACTGATAATGCATTATGCTTCACGCAAGAGGCAATGCCGTTGATAGCTGTGAACTGATTGACATGGATTTTAGAAATTAAGCCGTATTTTTTTCCGGCTACCATGATTCGTTCAGTTTCTTCTACTGAAAAATATCCTGTTTCCAGAAATGCATCAATGTAGTCAGCTAAATTTTCTGCAGCAATCTTCGGTAACATTTCATTAATAATCAAATCGATGTAACCTGAATGATTTTCTTTATATTCTTTCGGAAAGGCGTGAGCTCCCAAAAAAGTAGCTTTGATTTTGATGGGATAATTTTCTGCTAAACGTCGGATAACACGAAGCATTTTGATTTCGCCTTCTACTGTTAACCCATAACCGGACTTAATTTCGATGGCTCCGGTTCCTAATTTCATTACTTCTTCAAGACGAACTTTCGATTGTTCGTAAATTTCATTTTCACTAGTTTCATTGAGTTTTTGAGCCGAATTTAAAATTCCGCCACCGCGATTGGCAATTTCTTCATAACTCAAACCATTGATTCTATCTACAAATTCTTGCACACGATTTCCGGCATACACCAAATGGGTGTGACTGTCGCACCATGTTGGTAGAACCACTTTCCCTGAAGCATCGATGATTTTTGCATTGGATAGAGTAGGACAATCGTTCATCAAACCAAAATCGGCTATCAAATCATTTTCAATCAATAAAAAAGCATTTTTCAATAAAGGTAAATTGGCCATTTCGCTACCGGAAACTTTCTTAATTTCCATTTCCCTAATTTGAATGAGTTCTTTAATATTGATGATAAGTGTCTGCATAATGAAAAATATTTTCTGTAAAAATAGAATGAAAAAATTAAATCACTTAAATTTATAAAAAATAAAAGCGTGAAACGATTAAAATATAAGAAAGGAAGAAAAGTTCAACCTAACCATTTTGAATACACAGGGGAGCATAAAGATCAGCCGATTGAGATGCAATTGTTTTTGTATAATTCAGAATCCTATACTGAAACTAAAAATTTGAATTTAGAGAAAGTGCAAGTTGATGAATTACTAGCTTCTGAAGATGTAAAATGGTTGAATGTTCATGGCTTACATGACGGTGAACTAATTAAAAAAATTGTAGAAACCATCGGAGTAGATAGCTATATTGCCGGTGATATTTTGAATGTGGCTAAACGAACAAGGATGGAAGAATTAGACAATGCCTTGTTTTTTAGTATAAAATCTATTTTACCGGAAAAAGAGAAAGCTAATGTTCGGGTTGAACAAATTAGTTTTTTACTAAAAGATAATTTGTTGATTTCTTTTCAAGAAAAAAGAGGTGATTTTTTTACTCATATTCGCGAAAGAATTAAAACCAATACAGGTTTGGTTTGTAAAAAGAAAAATGATTTTTTATTGTTTTTGATGTTAGATGCCGTAATGGAAAACTTCTATATTACAATAGAAAAGTATGAAGATATAATCGAATTACTTCAGATTGAAGCAAAAGTGAATGAAAGTCAGGATGTTTTAGTTAGAATTGAAAAATGTAGTGAAGATTTGAATTATTTGAAACGATCCATTATTCCTCTGAAAGATTCTCTTTTTAACTTAAAATCGATGCAAGATGATGATGATTTTAATGGTATTGATAAATCTAATTACACATTCTTTTCTCGATTACATCAAAAGAGCTTAGAACTTTTGGATCAGGTTGATTATGATATTAATTCATTGGAAAGTGCTTCCAGTTTTTACTTTTCTGCACAAAGTCATCGAATGAATGAAATTATGAAAACACTTACGATTGTATCGGTCGTCTTTATTCCACTGACTTTTATTGTTGGAGTTTATGGGATGAATTTTGAAAATATTCCTGAATTAAAAACTCCCAACGGATATTTTATCACATTGGGAGTTATGTTTGTCCTTGTATTAGGAATGATTTATTATTTTAAACGAAAAAAATGGTTTTAGTTGACTGTAAAATTATAAAAACCATTATTGGCATTAATAGCTGTGGTGGCAATTGTTAAAAAAGTTGAACGATTACCACTATCTGAAATGATATCAAAATTAGAACCGTTATAACCACTGAAAAAACCAATTCGATATTGTCCTGTTTGCAATAACCGTAAACCACCCCTAAATTCATAAGTTTCTGTAGTAGAATTATAAATTGCATTGGCAGTAACATAGTTTCCAATGCTCGTTGATCCGTTTTCTTGCACAAAATTATTACCAATAGCTACATTTTCCCAATTTCCATCAACTTGTCTTTCTAAGCTATAGATAAAGCTAAATTTTTGCGAATTAGTTGTACGGTAAACATCCAATGGTGTAGTTTGATTTGGTTCAGACAAATATCTTGAAAATGAGTTAGTATTTATCCAAAGAACATCATTAACTTCATAATTCGGTTGAACTTCAATGGTAACTAAGCCGGGAATAGTCGTGTAAACAGCATTATAAAACTCTTCATCTTCCTTACTACAAGAAAATGAAATTACAATTAGCGTAAGAAAAAATGTATATTTTAATGTTTTCATAATCAAATTTTTAAAATCGGTAACCTAAATTCACACCCACACGAGAAATAATATCAGGACTCTCGCCACTGCTGAAAAGGTTTTTCCCCATTCCAACAAAAATATCAACACCAAATTTTTCTTTAATATAAAACTTGTGTCCAATCGCTGCACCAACTGCAAAATCTGAGTATTCTTTTTGAATAGCTTCATAATAACCGTTGTTATTTTGATCAAGTAAACGCTCTAATTCACGGTATTTTCCTTGATTTGCAGAAACAAAAACTTCAATAAAATAATAACGAATCTGACTTTTAGAAAGTGAATACCGCACAAACGGAATAATTTGATATTCCTCAAGCGTACGATTTTTTCCACTTTCAAAATCTTCCTCTCGCGATTTACTTTGATTAAAATTTCCGCTAATTCCTACTGAAAAATCCTTACCAAGGAATCGTTCATAACTCACATGAATTTTTCCCAAAGCTACTAAAGAAACAACATCAAACTTGATTTCATTTTTACCCAAATCAGAAGAATTATTTTCCTGAGCTAATGAAACTTGAGTGAGAATTAAAAAGATAAAAATAATTTTTTTCATTTTTTGGGGTTTATGTGGTGTAAATATATAAAAAGCTTGGTTGGAAATAAAAAAATTAACCAAAAACTCGATAAACTATTAGTTTAATGTTAAAGCTCCTAGAATTTCTTCAGACATAAACGGCCCTCCGGGATAACGTGCCGTATAATCTAAGTTTAACCAAATTTGACCACGTTCATCAATGTGGTAGTGAATTTCTTTGTTTTTACTTTCGGTTACAAAAAGTACCTCTTTGATGAGATAGACTGCCGCTTCCAAATCACTTCTTTTGCCCACTAGCATCTCAGGATAAATGTGTCCACCGGTATGAATGAGGCGTGGAGTGCCACCAATTGCTCGAATACAAGCCGCCATCAATATAGCATGATCATCACAATCGCCGGAAAAATGTATTAAACTTTCAGTAGCATGAGCAATATATTCTTGTCCTTTCGGATCGTTTACGTAGTTCCAGCGGTTTCTTATTTCTTTAAAAACTGCAAAACATTGAATCATTTTTCGATGTTCTTGCTGACCTTTTATATCTTTAAAATGCAAAGTAGTGGCTGTTAGAGCAAAATTACGAACTTGCGGATTATCATATTCAATGGCTTTTAGAATCTGATTTTTGTTAGGAAACGGAAGAAGTTTTGAAATCATTAAATCTTGCGGATTTGGATTTTCCGACATTGAATATATCATATAACCATAATCTTGAAAAACCGATTCAAAACCGTATCCGCTAAATACAGTTCCATAAATTAAAACTATTAAATAGGCTGCAATTCCGAGAATTAAAATGGTTCGTATAAGTCTAAGAATAAGTTGAATAATTACCAAAAGAACAATTGCGATAAGTATTCTGTCTAAATTAAACCACCATTCAGGATCTTTTAAATTTTGATGAATGATGATAAAAATCGGAATCGCAATCAGAATATTAAGTACAAAAATAATCACATCGTCCCATGGTTTTTTGACCTGGAATTTAGTTTTTAATTCTTGATACTTAAGTGTTCCGAATAGATTCATTTACATAGAAACGTCAAAATGCTAAAAGGCGTGCACGATTTCTGCAAAAGTACTTTTTTTATCGATAAGACTTAGCTCAAACAGCTGATTTTGAATTTTGTTTAACGTTTCCGAAGTTATATTTTTTTGCGACCATTTGGTTTGAAGTAACCAAGAATCAATGTCTTCCGTTTTTTGATTAAATCTACTAGCCAATGTTCTGTTGATACTCGGAATGTCTTTGAATTCTTCAGTGGTTGTGTTGATGATTTCTAAAATCAATTCTATAGTTTGTGGATGTTTTTCGAGAATTTCGTTGCGAACCGCAATTACAAAACACGGCCAAGGAGTGGGGCAGTCGCCAATTCTGCGGAAAGTTCCATTATCAACTAATGGTTTTGTCATAAATTTTTCCCACATAAAATAATCGGCTTTTCCGTTTGATAAAGCTTCAACCGCACCATCAATTGTGTTGACGATTTCAAACTGCAAATCATTTGTTTTCCAACCTTGATTTTGAGCATTTACAATTGCCATTAAATGAGATCCTGAACCTAATCGACTAATGGCAACTTTTGTGTTTTCTAAATCAGAAAGTGAAGTATAATTTGATTTTGCATCAACGTGAATTCCCCAAATGAGCGGACTTTCTACATAAATTTGAACGATTTTGGATGGATTTCCGGCAGTAATATCTTTTACAATTCCTTCCGAAAGAATCACGGCAATATCCGTTTCGCTATCTCTTAACATTTGACACATTTTTCCGGTTCCTTCGGGAACGTCTGTCCACTTTAAATCGATTCCGGCTTCTTCAAATTCACCGTTTTCAATGCACAAATGCCAAGGTAAGTTGAAATGTTCGGGAACGCCTGCTATTTTGATGGTTTTCATTTTTTTTAGTATTAAGATGGGGAGTATTAAGTAGTTATACTATTCAGATTGAATTATTAATCTATTTTTAAACGCATTGTATAAGTCTTTGTTTTTCTTCAAATTGTTTTTTTCAAAGTTTAAACTATCGGACATTAAAAACGATACACTACTTAAAGTATCGTTTCTTTTGTGTTCAGGGTAACTATGATAAATAATTTGATGTGTAGTAGACCAATAGGAGGACATTGAGTTATTAAAATATCCGTTTAGAATTATTTTACCATTATGACATAAAACAAATTGTTTACCAAAATTACTTTTCTTTCTCCACTTAGGAATTGATTTATATATTTTTTCGGTTACCGATTTACTAAAATGTATTTCAGAATCATCAAAATCAAAACCTAAAATTTCAGAATCATTTATAAAAGGCTTTTCTTCTAAATCACCAAGTTCAGCTACAAAATGACCCATATAAATTGGTTTGTTGTTTAAGGTATCAATTCTAATTTCTTCATTATAACTTTCAAGAACTTGCCTGATTATCGTAGTATCTTTGATTGCTGTTCTTAAAGGAACACCTTCGTAACTTTCAATTTTGTTTTTTGTTAAGTAAATTTCAATAATATCTCTCTTTTTCTCACAAGCAACGAGGAGAAATAATAGATTGATTGCTACTATTGAAATTTTATTTTTCATTTTTCTAAATTCTGATTTCTAAATTCTAACCTTTCCATCATCCACCATTTCCAAATCACACCATCTTTATCCGGATAATTTTCCATAAAATTAAAGCCCACTTTTTGTAAAACGTGATTGGATGCTCCGTTTTCAGCGTGAGTGTAAGCGTGCATTTTTTCGATATTCATTTGATTAAAACCATAGTCTAACCAAGCAGTTGAAGCTTCGGTGGCATAACCTTTGTTCCAAAATTTTTCATTTAAACGATAACCGTAATCATAGAAATTTGTGTTGCCGTTTTCTTCGTGGTCGTTTACGAATTTAATTCCTGTCCAACCAATGAATTCGCCGGTTTCTTTCAGAATCGTTGCAAAACGACCAATTTTGTTTTCTCGATACTGCTGTTGAACGTATTCAATAGTCTTAATCGTTTCGCTAATATCCTGAGTAGGCTTTTGCCAAAGGTATTTGTGAACACTAGGATTATTGTCCATCGCAAAAAACGCATCTGCATCGCTTAATTCAAGAGGTCGAAGGAGGAGGCGTTTGGTTTCGAGGGTTAGATTCATTGTTTATTTTAATAAAACTAATAGTATTAGTTAATCAAATCGACTTATATGATTTTAAAAAAAAGTAAATAGTAAAACTAAAAAGAAAAAAAAGATAAATGCAATCACTTTATTAGCGAATTCATGTTCTAATTTATTGTAGTCATTATTTATTTTTTCTTTACCATAAAGATACTCATGATAAGAAAATTTTTCTTTCTTCATTAATTTACTGTAAATAGTTCCAAAAAACCATCTGATGCTTCCTCCAATATAGTTTAAAATTTCATTGCCAAAAAAGTCCATTTTACTCCGCTAATTTATCCAACGCATATTCAATCAACGCATCCACCGCTTTGTACGGATCTTCGCTAAATGTTCCATTTGCTCGGTTAGCAATAATCGCATTCAACGATAAACATTGATGACCTAACAATTTTCCTAAACCATAAATAGCAGCGGTTTCCATTTCTAAATTGGTCATTTGAATGCCATTGTAATTAAACGAGTCCATTTTAGAATTTAGTTCTGCATCTTGAATGTTTAAACGTAAAACACGGCCTTGTGGACCATAAAATCCGCCTGCTGTTCCTGTAAAACCTTTGTGAATTTGATTGCTTTCAAATTTTTGAGCTAACGATTCACTCCCTTTAATTACATAAGGACGACCTTTTCGTAAATCCCAATTGGTTTGATTGATAAATGCATCTTCGATGTCTTTTTCAGAAATAGCATCAATTAAATAGGAGCGAAGCATATTGTCTAATCCCAAACCATACGCACTCATCACAAAACTATCCACTGAAATATCAGCTTGCAACGAACCGGAAGTTCCAATTCGAACAATGTTTAACGAAGTTAGTTTTTCTTTTATGGTTCGGGTTTTTAAATCGATGTTCACTAAAGCATCCAATTCGTTCATCACAATATCAATGTTGTCCGGACCAATTCCGGTTGACATTACCGACATTCGTTTGCCTTTATAGATTCCGGTTTGCGTTTTGAATTCTCTTTTTTGTGTAGAAAATTCAATGGAATCGAAATGTTTGGTGATTTTTTCTACCCGATTTTGATCACCTACGAAAATAATGTCGTGAGCAATATGTTCCGGCAATAAATTGATGTGATAAACACTGCCGTCGGGGTTTAGTATTAATTCGGATGATTTTATCATGATTTTTTTTATTGTTTAAGATGGTTTAAAAGTTTAAATTGTTTAAAAGTTTAACAGAACAACAGTAAACCATTTTAAACAAAATTGAACAAATTAAACCAATTTTAACCTCCTACACGTTTGGTTTTAAATCCTTTTTCTTGGAGAAATTTCATTATTTTATCACGGTAATCACCTTGAATGATGATTTCACCGTCTTTGAAACTTCCGCCTACGGCAAATTTACTTTTTATTTCTTTGGCTAAGATTTTGAAATCTTCATCGGTTCCTTCATAACCTGAAATAATGGTGGTTGGTTTGCCTTTTCGTTTTTCGTATTGACAAATTATCGGTTCTTTTTGAACGTATAATTCGTGTGGTGTTTCATCAACTTGTTCCGGTTCGTTGGAAGGTTGATGGTCGGGGAAGAGTTTTTTTAGTTGTTCGTTTAAATCGTGCATGTTGTTATTTTTTTGGAACGCGGATTTTACAGATTCACTAAAGCGAAACGCTGATGTTGACGGATTTGCTTCTAAAACGGATTTTTTCTTAGTTTTCTTTTATTTTCAAATACTTTTCTTCTGAATTCAGGCTTCTTACCAAAATTAAGTAATAAACCAACTTCGCAATCAGTTGCTCTTAAATAGTTTAATAATTGTGTTTCAAATTCTTCAACTACATATTCTGCTGCTTTTAATTCTAATATTACAGTATCATTAACTATTAAGTCTGAATAATAATCACCAACATTATTTCCTTTGTAAAAAACTTTAATCTTCTTGTTGGGAACAACATTTAAACCTTTTTCTTTTAATTCTAAAAATAAAGCATTTTGGTAAACTTTTTCCAGAAATCCGTATCCTAGTTCATTATATACTTCATAAAATGTTTTCAAAATGAGTGCTGTTAATTCTTTGTGTAATAAGTGCATATAATTTTTTTTTATGGTTTATATCTGTAAAAATCAGCGTTTCGCTTTAGCGAATCTGTTAAATCAGCGTTCTAAAATGGCGTGTAACATTATTTCAAAAACAAAAACCAAACCCCAAAAAGATGAGATTTGGTTTATTTTAATTCAAATGTAAATTACTTTTTAATCAATCCCAAATCAACCAAACGTTCGTGCAAAAATTCTCCTGCAGAAATGTCTTCGTATAATTTTGGGTTATTTTCATCAATACAATCTTCCAATACATCCAAACGCATATCACTTACCGGATGCATAAAGAATGGAATGGAATAGCGTGAAGTACCCCATAATTCTCTTGGCGGATTCACTACTTGATGAATGGTAGATTTTAATTTATTATTCGTATGACGCGACAACATATCACCTACATTAATCACTAATTCGTCCGGTTCAGCAATCGCATCAATCCAATCGCCATTGTGGTTTTGAACTTGCAATCCTTTTCCTTGAGCACCCATCAAAAGTGTAATCAAATTAATATCGCCGTGAGCAGCCGCACGAATTGCATTTTCGGGTTCGGAAGTAATTGGTGGATAGTGAATTGGTCTTAAAATTGAATTTCCTTCTTTACCATATTGATCAAAATAAAATTCATCTAAACCTAAATGCAAAGCCAATGCTCTCAACACATAAATACCTGTTTTTTCAAGCATTTGATAAGCTTCTTTTCCAACTTCGTTAAAGCGAGGAAGTTCTTTTACTTCAACATTGTCAGGATATTCAGAAGCATATTTTGAATCTTTGCTAACATACTGACCAAAGTGCCAAAATTCTTTTAAATCGCCTTCTTTTTTACCTTTTGCATGTTCTTTTCCAAAGGAAACATAGCCTCTTTGACCACCAATTCCCGGAATCTCATAACTGTATTTGGTTTCTAATGGCAGAGCGAAGAAATTTCTAATTTCGCCATACAATTCATCAACCAATTTGTCATCTAAAAAATGACCTTTAAGTGCTACGAAGCCAATATCTTCGAAAGCTTTTCCGATTTCATTTACAAATTTTTGTTTACGTGCCGGTTCATCCGACAGGAAATCACGCAAGTCAACACTAGGAATGTTTTGCATACTAAAATTATTATTTGTTAATAACTCAAAGTGAGTTGAATGCTTGTAAATACAAATGTAAATAAATATTTTGTTATGCAAAATTGAAAGTTATCAACAGTGGCGAAAACGTTTTATAAAAAAGTATCACAAAACGATTAGAATTTGTTATTTTTTGTACTTTTGGAAGCGTTTTTAAAACACCCAAACTATGCTTTTCGACAGAAAAAATCTTTCCGACACGACTCTTCTTGATTTATATATTCGATTACTGAAACCTCGTTTAATTGAAGAAAAAATGCTCATCTTGCTTCGTCAAGGTAAAATTTCCAAATGGTTTTCCGGGATTGGTCAGGAAGCCATTTCGGTGGGAATTACGTCGGCGTTGGACAGAGATGAATACATTTTACCTATGCATCGAAATTTAGGTGTTTTTACAACACGAGACATTCCGTTGCAACGCTTATTTGCTCAATGGCAAGGAAAGAAAAGCGGTTTTACCAAAGGTCGTGATCGTTCGTTTCACTTTGGAACACAAGAGTATAAAATCGTCGGGATGATCTCGCATTTGGGTCCGCAATTAGGTGTGGCAGACGGAATTGCCTTAGCCAATAAACTCAAAAAAAATGGTAAAGTTACTGCAGTTTTTACAGGAGAAGGAGCAACCAGCGAAGGAGATTTTCACGAAGCATTAAACATTGCTGCCGTTTGGGAATTGCCGGTTTTATTTGTAATTGAAAACAATGGTTACGGACTTTCAACACCAACTAATGAACAATACCGTTGTACAAATTTGGCGGATAAAGGAATTGGTTATGGTATGGAAAGTCACATCATTGATGGAAATAATATTTTAGAAGTTTTTACGAAAGTATCCGAATTAGTTGCTTCACTTCGTGTAAATCCGAGACCTGTTTTATTGGAATTTTTGACGTTTAGAATGCGTGGACACGAAGAGGCGAGTGGTACCAAATATGTTCCGCAAGATTTGATGGATGAGTGGGCTCAAAAAGATCCGATAGATAATTACAGAGAATATTTAAAGGAGATTGGCTTGTTGACAAATGACTATGATGATGCAATTCGAACCGCATTCAAGCAAGAAATGGACGAACATATTCGTTTGGTTTTTGATGAACCGGATTTTACAGCTGATTTAAGAGAAGAATTAAACGATGTTTACAAACCGTATGATTTTGAAGAATTTACGCATTCTGATTCTGTAGAAAATATTCGTGTGATTGATGCGATTACGCAAAGTTTAAAGCAGTCTATGGAACGTCATTCCAACTTGGTGATTATGGGTCAAGACATTGCAGAATACGGTGGAGCTTTTAAAGTAACGGACGGTTTTGTAAAACTTTTTGGTAAAGAACGTGTTCGTAATACTCCGATTTGTGAAAGTGCAGTTGTTTCTGCCGGAATGGGTTTATCCATCAACGGACACAAAGCGATTGTAGAAATGCAGTTTGCTGATTTCGTTTCTACAGGGTTTAATCCGATTGTGAATTTATTAGCAAAGCAACATTACCGCTGGAATGAAAAAGCCGATGTGGTGGTTCGAATGCCTTGTGGTGGCGGAACGCAAGCCGGTCCGTTTCACTCGCAAACGAATGAAGCTTGGTTTACCAAAACGCCCGGTTTAAAAGTAGTTTATCCTGCTTTTCCATATGATGCGAAAGGTTTATTAAATACAGCTATAAACGACCCGAATCCGGTGATGTTTTTTGAGCATAAACAATTGTACAGAAGTATTTATCAAGATGTTCCGACGGATTATTATACTATTCCGTTTGGAAAAGCAGCTTTGTTGAAAGAAGGTACACAAGTGACCATCATTTCTTTTGGAGCTGGTGTGCATTGGGCTTTGGATACTTTATCTAAAAATCCTGAAATTAGTGCTGATTTATTGGATTTAAGAACTTTGCAACCATTAGACACAGAAGCCATATACAAATCAGTAAAGAAAACAAACAAATGTATCATTTTGCAAGAAGATACTGTTTTTGGCGGAATTGCCAGCGATATATCCGCGATGATTATGGAAAATTGTTTTGAGCATTTGGATGCTCCTGTTCGAAGAGTAGGTAGTTTGGAATCGCCGATTCCGTTTGTGAAAGCATTAGAAGATCAATATCTGCCGAAAGAACGATTTGAAAAAGAGTTGTTGGAGTTGATGGCTTATTGATTTTTTGTAATCGGTTTTCTGTTGTATGTTTGATAAAAAATAGAATGAGGTCTATCGTATATATTTTTATCTTTTCTTTTTTATTAGTTGGATGTGATAAAAAATTAACCAATGAAATTAAAGTTGGCATTCAACCGTATGCAGATTTTCCAAAATCCAAAACAGACACAATCGCTGAAATTATTCATACATTTTATGGTGTTGAAACGATTATTTTGCCCAATAAACTCCATGACATTTCAACTTTTACTAAAGTAAAATCGCCACGTTATAGAGCCGATAAAATTATTAAACTTCAAAAGGATGAACTTGACGATTCATTGGATTATATCATTGGTTTAACCGAAAAAGACATTTCAACTTCTAAGAAAGAAAACGGAAAAATAAAAGAACCAACTCACAAATACCAAGATTGGGGAATTATGGGTTTGGCTTATTGTCCGGGAAAAAGTTGTGTGGTTTCTACCTTTAGAATTCAACACAAAAATAAAGCAGTCCATTTTATGCGATTAAAAAAAGTTACTGTTCACGAATTCGGGCATAATTTAGGTTTGCCTCATTGTCCTGATAAAAAATGTGTGATGACCGATGCTGTTGAAAGTGTTGCCACTATTGATAATGCTCTACTTAGCTTGTGTGAAAGTTGTCAAAGTAAGTTGAATTAAGTATTTTTATATTCTTAAAATACTATAATGCAACCCAATACCATCCACATTCACTATTGTCATTCACCTGTTGGAGAACTGGTTTTGGGCGACTTTAATAACCAACTTTGTCTATGCGATTGGCGTTACCGCAAAATGCGTAGTGAAGTCGATAACCGAATTTTAAAAGGTTTACATGCTGAATTTGTTGAAGGGTTAACGCCTTTGTTATCCGAAACCCAAAACCAATTAGAATCTTATTTCGATAAAAAAATAACTACCTTCAATTTACCACTTTTGTTGATTGGAACCGATTTTCAGCAAACTGTTTGGAAAGCGTTACAACAAATTGACTATGGCAAAACTCAAACCTATTTGGGTTTATCCAAACAATTAAACAATCCAAAAGCGATTCGAGCAGTAGCTTCTGCAAATGGTGCAAATGCTATTTCAATTATTATTCCTTGCCATCGAATAATTGGTAGTAATCAAGAATTAGTGGGGTATGCTGGAGGATTGTCTGCTAAGAAAAAATTGTTGGCATTGGAGCAGGGGAGCCAGCTGGAATTGTTTCAATAATTTTTACCAACCGCCATTATCTAAAAAATAAATCAAGGTGAAATTGTAATAATTATCTTTTCCTTTTACTTCAATACCGTCAACCGGAATATAAAAAGGAGCTTGTCTGTATGGATCGGTTATTCCTTTAAAATACCTGAAATTTAACATGAAACGCTCATACGAAGCACTTACACCCATTACAGCGAAGGCATTAAATGATATTTGTCCATTTGTAGAGTCAAATTCCAAATCAGAGGGTTTTAGATAATAGGGATCTAAATAATAATCTTCTTTGCTGATGTCTGTTAATTTCATTTCGTGCATTAAACTGGCAGAAGCACCTAGTTGAATTCCAAATAATAAGTCATTTTTTAAATTTAAAATATTGTAATTAAATATAAATGGAATATTATAATTGCCCATTTTGAATTTAATATCTTCCGGAGTCGATTCAGGTGTTTCTCTTCCTATTAATTTTAGGTAATGCTGGCTATAATTAAATTCAACTAATAATTCCAAATTATCGGCAATCTCAGCTGTACCAACAATTCCTAAACTAAAACCCGGCATCGATTTAGAAAATAAAATTTCAGTATCAGTTGAAAAATTGGTTACTCCGGCTGTAAAACCAAATCGACCACCAAATTGAGCAAACGTAACGTTACTAGAAAGTACAAAAAATAAAAGAACAGTTATATTTTTTTTCATTTTATTAATAAGACTTTTTTTAATTTTTAGTTAGCAAATATAATCCTATTTATATATTTTTGATAAAATTTTTTAAAAATGAAAAAGTTTATTGCCATTGTAGCATTTGTTTCTTTATTATCTGGATGTGAAATTGAAAATATCAATTATAAAGTTCCATTGGTCATTTCATATGAACCTGAAAATGTTTTGACAAATAGTGCTAACTTGGGTGGAATAGTGCTTGCTGAAGGTGGAAAAGATGTTACAGAATACGGTGTAGTTTTAAGTACTTCCGAAAATCCAACAACAAACGATATGAAAGCGGTTTTAGGAAACCGTTTAGGCGAGTTCTTTGTCGCCTATTCCAATTTACAACCTGCAACAACATACTACTACAGAGCATACGGACTTAATGAAGTGGGAGCAGGCTACGGTGAATCCTATGAGTTCACTACAGGTGTTGCTACTCCTTGTAATCCTACACAACTTAACAGAGTTGATTATGGTCTAGGGCAACTCAATGTTAATAATGTTTCATTAAATGAAGATCCTTATTATTCAGAAAGTGGAAATTTAGAATTTGAAGCAGGAAGTTCTTTTTCAACGGCCAGAATTTTTGTAAGCTTTAATGAAATTAACGCAAACTATCCTCTCACGGGAGAATATACCATTACAAATGACAGCGATTTTAATCTGTTTAATAATCTCTCAAAAGGTAACGCTAGATTAAATATAATGAATTTTGGTATGGGTGGACCTGCTGCAGCAACTGCCCAACCCGGTACTAAAATTTATGTGGAAAACGATGGATTTGTTATGACTATTATTTTTTGCAATACGTCAATGGGTAATTATTCGTTAAATGGAAAGTTTTCTAAAGTTATTAATTAACTAGCTAGCAAAAGGTCTTTTAAATATTTTATTGTATTAAGGGCAGCTAGAATGCTAAACTTTACTAAAATAACACGTTTATTTTTATTTATATTTGAGCCTAAGGACAAGTTCATTAATCAAGTTTGACTATTTTTAGGTATTGATTACTTCATTTGTTTGCTTACTATCATATTCAACATAAAATTTAAAATTTATTTATGAAAAAGATCGGTTTCCTGTGTTTGTTCATTACACAAATTTTCTTTGCTCAAACCACTGAAAAAAAAGTATGGGATTTATTATTAAGCAACCAAAGAGTTGAAGCCAAGAAACTGTATGACAAAGAGTTGAAAAAAACAAGCAAGAATAATTTAGAGATTTTTTTGTTAGGTGAAATACTAGATGAAGAAAACGGAAAGATTGATTTTAAAGAGGAGTTTGTAACCGATTTTTCAAAATTTGATGAAAGTAAATATTACTTAACTTCTTTAATAAAAAAGCCATTTTTATTGGATGACATTTCTGATGTTGGATTCAATAATAACTCCTATGCCAAAATTGATAGAATGGCAACTGTTCCGCATTATGAGCAGAATCCTATGATTATTTATTACAAAGCTGTAGCAGACCGTAACCGAAAGAAATTCGACGAATATTCGGTAGGTATTAAGAAATTGAATTCTTTGATGAATTGGCAGTTATGTGGTGTTTTTGAAAATCTGAATGACAGCGGAATTGACATAGAATATGAGCCTGAAATATATCCTAAAAACGACAAATTGTTTGACGGAAACAGTAATGGAATGTTTGGTTGGTATAATCCAAAAATACCATTGAATGAAGGATATCAAATTTTTTCTAATGAATCGGAATATGGTAATGGAATTATGTATTCGCAATTGTTTGCCGAAAATCCGACTGAACAAACTGTAGTATTTAATTTAGGCATGAGTGGTTCACTCAAGTTGTTCGTAAATGATGTAGAGGTTTATGTCAACACGCTAAACAATATGTCTGATTTAAATGCCTACCAAGTGAAAATGACGTTACCAAAAGGTATGAATCGCATATTGGTAAAATCGTCAATTCAGTCAAACAGTTATTTTTATCTTTCAATCACAGACGAAAAACAACAAAACATTGAATCGTTAGTTTTTCATAACACTTATAAACCCTATGAAAAATCCACACTAGCCACACTTGCTGTGGAAGAATTGACTCCGGATTATGAAGTTTATTTAGCTCAACAAATCAAGGAACAACCAAATCATGTTTTATATAAACTGATGCTTTTTGACGCATATATGCACAACAAAAAGTTAGACTTTGCAGAAGATATTATTCATGAACTTGACGAGAAATATCCAAATAGTTCACTAATCAAGACTCGATTAGCCAAATATTATAGTCATAAAGATGATAGTGCAAAAGTAAATGAGATAATTAAAAACATTGAGTTAAATGACTCTGATTATTATTATAATATAGTAGTAAAGGCTACCGATAGCAATTGGTTGAAATCTGCTAACATAACTGAGCTGGAAAAATATCGTGAAAAAGCAAAAAAATTAATATCACCTCTTTTTTATGAGTTGTATGATTTTTTAATTAATGCACGAAATTCCAAGTTTGATGATATGATTAAAAATATCGATACGATCATTAATATGTCGGAATACCGAGAGAGTTATATCGTTAAATTTTCAGTATTTTATGATACTTTAGAAAATGATAAACAAAAAACCATCGACATGTTGGAGGAATTGGTTAGCAAACGCGATAACTATTTGGCTGTTGCAAAATTAATTGACTATTATTATGCTGCCAATAGAAAAGAAGATGTAAAACGTTTGTTATTGGAAAGATAAACAAATTTTCCTCATTCAACCGGAATTATATATGATTATATTAACTTTTTAATTGAGGAAAAGAAGTATGCCGAAGCACTTGTTGAAATAGATTATTCGTTAGATTTATTTCCGTATTCGTACACTCTTTTGGAGAAAAAAGGCATGGTTAATCATTATATGAATAATGAAAAAGAAGCCGAAAAATATATACGCAAATCCTTAGAACACAATTCTGAAAACGGTTCACTTCGCAAGCAATTGTATGATATTAAAAAAGTTAAGGATGAAATAGAAGAAATAGACGTAAAAGATAAATATAAATTAATCAAAGAACGAAGGAATTCTAATTTAAAAAGTGACTACGGCGTAGCTACGTTGTTAGACGAATATATTGTAAATATATTTCCTGAGGGCGGTATGAAGTCTAAAGTGGTTTTAATTTATGAAATTACTTCAGAAAATGGAATCAATGAATTAAAAGAATATAGTCTAAATACGTATGGAATAAATCTTCAGAAATCGGAAATTGTAAAGAATGACGGTTCTATTGTCCCTGCTGAAAAAGGTAATGGTGTATTGGTTTTTTCTAATCTTAAAGTAGGTGACGTAGTTTATATTGAATATGATGGCTACAATAATTCGACAGGAAGATTTTATAAGGACTTTAATTTAGATTGTTATTTTAATAGCGTATATCCTTCAGCAGAATCAGTATTTGTTATTATTAATCCTGAAAATATTCAATACCAATACAAACTTTTTAATGGTGAAATTAAACCTACTATAAAAAAAGCTAATAACAAGGTTTATACAACTTGGCGAAAGGCGAATATTGCAGCCATTCCTCTATTAGAATCGTTTTCTAAACCGTATGGAGATTTAACAAACACTATTCAGGTTAGTTCAATTAAGTCTTGGAAAGAGATTTCAAATTGGTATTCAGATTTGGTAAAAAAGACGTTAACACCAGATAAAGTTACCAGAAGTACATTTGATAAACTTTTTCCAAAAGGAATAAACGGCATGAGCGAAGAACAAATAGCTCAAATAATTTATACTTATATCGTTAAAAACATAAAGTACAGTTCATTAGATTTCAGACAAAGTGGCTATGTGCCTCAAAAACCATCTAAAACCATTATAACCCAATTGGGAGATTGTAAAGATGTATCAACTCTTTTTATTGCTTTTTCTGAATTAGCGGGATTAAAATCTAATTTAGTATTGGTTTCCACAAACGACAATAGCGATCATGAAATGGCAATGCCATCAAAAGATTTCAATCATTGTATTATAAAAACTAACCTAGACGGAAAAGAATATTTTTTAGAACTTACAAGTAAATACCTTCCTTTCAAATCATTGCCAATATCTCTTTATCATGCCAATGCTTTGGTAATTTCCTTTGATAAAAAAGAGAATGAAAAGTCAACAATTATTAAAATACCTTTTGATAATGTAACCAAGAACATTGTTGAAACCAACACAGTTTTGACGGTAAATGATAAAGAAGTAAGTTATGTTTTGAATAATAAAATGAACGGTTCTATTAAATCATACTACAGTGAATTATTCTCCGAATCTACTACTGAAGATGTACGAAAAAAAGATCTCGAAGAGAATTATAATGAACGATTAAAGAAGACTGTTTCTTTAAAATCGGCAAAACTTATAAAAGATGAAACTACCGATGATTTTATTGAATTTGAAACTCAATTTACAGTTTCTGAAAAATTAAAGAATGTGGGTAGTTTAAAAATTATTGATATTCCGTTTATTTTCAATGTATATACAAGAAGCATAATAGCTCAGGAGACCAGAAATTATGATATAAATTACGTTACTTATGAAGATAGTAATACTTATTTAAATTCAATTATCATTAATTTACCTGAAGGAAAGAAATTTACTGATATTCCGGAAAGTAGTACCTTTAACTTTAAAAACCATCAATATTCACTAAGTTTCGAGTTAGTTACGCCGAGTTCATTAAAAATTACACGAAATGTTTCAACTCCTTGGGATGATATTTCAAAAGAAGATTATCCTACTTTTAAAAAGTATGTTGAAGATGTTTTAACGACAGAGGAACAAGTGTTAGGGTTTAAATAATTCAAAATAAAAAGAAGATGTTGATTAGTGTTCACCCTAAATTACCTATGCGGAATAAATCTATAACCCAAAACTATTACCAAAATAAATTAGGTTTTAGAGTGTTTGGAACTACGGATTACCCCGATTATTTAATGATGGAAAGGGATGCCATTCAACTGCATTTCTTTCTATTTTCAAATCTCGATCCGGAACAAAATTACGGTCAAGTTTATATTCGTGTCAATCGAATCGACGATTTTTATCAAACCTTATTGGATAACAAAGTCAGAATTCATCCAAATGGTTTTTTGGAAACAAAGCCTTGGGGACAAAGAGAATTTTCGCTATTGGATCCGGATGGGAATTTGTTGACGTTCGGGGAAGGATGAAAGTTGTCGGTTATCTGTCAATTACAAAAATTTAAGTTACTCTAAATTGACCATTTGTTTTATTTTAACTTTTTTCCATACATTTGCCCAATCATGAAAAACACAAACCAACATAAAAATTGCATCCTTTCGATAGAAAGTGATCGTTTATTCGGGCTAAATCCGAGTAAATTTATGGACGTTGGTATGGTTTTTAAAGAAAATATGAATTGATTTTCGGCTAAAAATAGCATTAATATACCAAAACGTCCTTTGCAAAAAGGGCGTTTTTTTGTTTTAAACCGATTGTAAATGAAAAAAATAAAAAATAATTTAAAAAAATGTTTTACAACTAACCAAATGATTGAATTATAGCTTTGAAAAGTAACCAAATGAGAGACAGTCATTTGACGATTTCAACGAATCTGTAGCTTTACGGACAGGATTTTTATTGTCTTAAATAAATCGTAATCAATTGATAATCAATAAAATAAATTAAAATTTTATTTGGAGGTTAGTTTTTTTTGACTTTATCTTTGCGGAGGAATTTTCGATGAGGCAATTCGATAATTTGTCAATTAGAAAATTAATCCGTTTATCAATAATAAGAAAATAAATAATTTTTATAAAAAATAAAAAATGCGTTATTCAAATAAAATAAATAGTACAAATGATCATAATCCGAGTATTGAGTTCAGATTAAAAAATAATCAGGTGCAAAAGAGCAGGCAGTTGGAATAATAGTATTCCATTGTGATGATACGAAGCACCTGTAACGAGGTGCTTTTTTTATGATTAAAAGTTAAGATTTTGTAGCTCAATGGTAGAGCGGTTGATTGTTAATCAAAAGGTTACAGGTTCAAGTCCTGTCAAAATCGCAAATAGTTCTGTAGAAAGGAACCGGCTTATTGGTCCCGATAATTATCGGGATGCCCGACTGTCTCTCGGGCATCACGAGTTCGATTCTCGTATAAGCCGCAAAATAGGAGAGTAGGTCAACTATTGGTTCGTTGCGTCTGAATGCTAATCAGATTCACATTCGTGTGGTGAAGGTTCGATTCCTTTGCTCTCCGCACAGTCTTATAGCTCAACCGGATAGAGCAACTGCCTTCGAAGCAGCAGGTTATAGGTTCGAATCCTATTAGGACTACTTTTTATAAAACAACGGTTCATAGTTTAAAGATTACGATATGAATTGCAATAAACTGGGAAGATAACGGAGGTTGTTTACCCGCCTTGGACGCGGGAGGTCGCAGGTTCAAATCCTGCTTCCCAGACAAAATGAAGTTTAATTTAAATTGATATGTTATGAGAACAGAAATACTAAAAAGGTTTTTAACCAACACAGACGAAACAGGAAGGTTTTTGATGAAATCAAGAATTACCGGAATTATCTATTTTGTAGAACCAATTTATAACGGTAAAACACCTAAATGGGGCGACGTAGATCCGGCTACAAAACAAATTACAGGAAATTATGGTTCAAAATATACCGGTGCGATAACTAAAAAAGAATCATTGATTACCGAAGAAAACGGATTTGTCAATATTGGTTATTTCAAAGGAAGTCCTTTTGGAGCCATTGAGCAAAGGGATAAAGCCCATCAAGTTCGCCTCGGATTAGAATGATTTATTTGCGTAGTCATTTTGAAATCTTTGTGGATGATTATCGATTTAAGATTTTTGAATTTAAAATACTAACCAAGTCCTGTTGCGTGTTTCTGTATAGCACCATTGCAGTATTCGTTTCGCCTTGGCGAATGATGTTGTACTGTGCAACTTGAGTTGGAGGTTTGGGTGGTTTACCAAAAAATCATCGCCACTAACGGTCGTGGGTTCGACTCCCATTCTCGTCATGAAAACGAGATAGCTCAGTTGGTTAGAGCATTAGTTTTGGTTACGTAGGTTCGAATCCTACACACAACATTTAATTGTGTTTGACAGAGGATGTCACCCAGCAGTCTTGAAAACTGTTCACCGAGTTTCATTCACTCACAAAAAAGAATGAAAAGTAAAACTGTTGGTCTTTGTTGGTGATGGGTTTATTCGTAAGCCAATCACACTCCAAAAAAGACCTGAATGAAGACGACGTTTTCGCAACTGTTTTTTTGCTTTTTGCTTTGCCTGAAAGAAGTGATTTCTTTTAGAAAATAAGATAGAAACCAATCAAATACTTACGTAAACTTCCTTTATTCCGTCCTTTTTTTGAGGACATAGATCAATGGTTTTTTATAAATAAACAAACAAAAAACGAAATAAAATGATTAGAAAAATTACAATTAATGCCTATCAAGTAGGATTGGTATTTAGAAACAGAAAATTAGAAAGAGTGTTGCAAGAAGGCGAATTCTGGATTTTGGGCAAAAGAGAAATTATGGTGTATGAAATGAAACAATCTTTCGTAGCACCAATTGAATTAGCCATTTTATTGCAAAATGAAACCTTAGCTTCTTTGTTAGAAATTGTTGAAGTAGCCGATGCTGAAATTGCCTTGTACTTTGTAAACGGTATTTTTAGCGAAGTCTTGACCACCGGAAGATACGCATTCTGGAAAGGTTATAAAGAAAACAGTTTCATTAAAGTGGATTTGTCTAAAGTTGAAATCACAGAAGCTGTGAATCAAGCACTTTTGGAAAACAGTAAGTTGAGAGCTTATATCAAAATATTTCAAGTGATGAACTATGAAAAAGGTTTGTTGTTTGTTAACGGAACATTTGTAAAAGTGTTAGAAGCAGGAACGTATTACTTCTGGAATAATGCTATTTCAGTGGAAGTAAAAACCGCCGATATCAGATTGCAACAAATGGAAATTTCCGGTCAAGAATTGTTGACTAAAGATAAAGCAGCGTTGAGAATTAACTTTTTTGTGCGATATCAAGTGGTCAATATTACCAAAGCGTTGGTGGAAAACAAAGAGTTTGAAAAACAATTGTATGTATTGATGCAGTTAGCGTTACGAGCTTTTGTAGGAAGTTTTACTTTAGATGAATTGTTGAGCAGAAAAGATACGATTGCTCAAGATATTTTAGAGCAAACTGCCATGAAAAGCGACGCCTTGGGATTAACTATTTCAGATGCCGGAATTAGAGATATTATCTTGCCGGGTGATATGAAAGAAATCATGAACCAAGTGTTGGTGGCCGAAAAGAAAGCCCAAGCCAACAGCATCATGCGAAGAGAAGAAACAGCTGCCATGAGAAGCTTGTTAAACACCGCCAAATTAATGGAGGATAATGAAATGTTGTGGAAATTGAAAGAGATGGAATACGTAGAGAAAATTGCCGATAAAATTGGTGAGATCACCGTATCCGGAAGCGGAAACATCATTGGACAATTAAAAGACATTTTTGTAAAATAACCGAAACCCTGAAGCATTTTTTCAGGGTTTCATTAAACCTTGAAGAAATGGAAGATAATAATGATAACACAGATTTTTTGGATTTTTTGAAAATAGCTATATTGGTTATCAAAATTTTTGCTTTTGCAATGAGTTGTAATTAAAAGCAAAATAGAGTTTTGTATTAAAAATTCAGAATTGAATTCATCACTGAATTCACAAAATAATAATTAAAAAAAACACGAAGGCTTTGAGCCTCATAAAACAAAATGAAAACAACAGAAAAAATAATCGTAATCGATTTAGAAGCCACTTGCTGGAACGGCGAAATTCCGAAAGGACAAGTGAATGAAATCATAGAAATCGGTATTTGTGAATTAGATACAAAAACCGGTCTGATTTCCAAAAACAAAGGCATATTAATTCAACCCGAACGTTCGGTAGTGAGTCCGTTTTGCACGGAATTAACTACCATCACACAAGAACTATTGGATAGGGAAGGTGTAAGTTTTGAAGAAGCTATCGAGATACTTGAACAAGACTATCAACCCGATCAATATACGTGGGCGAGCTATGGTCAGTATGATTTGAATATGCTTAAAAAACAATGCAAATTTCGAAATGTGCATTATCCGCTAGGCAGCCATCACATCAATGTGAAAGAATTGTTCAGTGAAGTACGAGGTATGCAAAAGAAAGTAGGCATGAACGGAGCTTTAGAATTATTAAACCTTCCATTAGAGGGTACACATCACCGTGGTGTAGATGATGCTAGGAATATTGCGAAGATTTTGTATTGGTGTTTGGAGCAACAATAAGCTACTTTTTTTGAGTGGCTTATTTTTTTATAATTTATTAAGAAATGACTATCCTTTTTCTCTTTCATAAAATAATAAGGATAAATCATATCTTACTTTTTTTATATTTGTGATTAAATGATTTTGAAATGATTGTTGCGGTCGATGTTCACTATAAAAAAGCTTATGCTAAAACAGTTTTGGTTCTGTTTGAAGATTGGCTGGATGATATTTATACTGAAATTTTAGAGGTTAACACATTCGAAGTAGCAGATTATGAACCGGGATTTTTTTATAAAAGAGAATTACCTTGTTTGTTGCAAGCTTTAAAAAAAATTGATTTAAAAAATGTTTCTACTATCATCGTTGATGGTTATGTATTCACTGATAATCAATTAAAACAAGGATTGGGTGCTCATTTATATGAAGCACTAGAACAAAAAATTCCTGTGGTTGGTGTTGCCAAAACTACTTTTCATGCCAATTCGGAAACTGTGATTCCTGTTATAAGAGGTGAAAGTAGTAAACCACTTTATGTTTCTGCAATTGGAATAAGCAAAGAAATAGCAGCAGAAAAAATAAAAGCCATGCATGGTGAATTTAGGTTACCCTATCTTTTGAAATTAATGGATCAAAAAACAAAAGAAATTTAATTAATGCTTAATGAAAAGCTCCCTTTATCGGAAACCATCTATCAACTGCGAACAATTGAGCAGGCAATACTATATGATTCGATTCTAACAGTTTCAAAAGCTGAAGAAGAAGATACGACCTCATTTTTAGTGGATGAATATGAAAAAGAGAAATTAAATTATCCTTTTCAACCACCAGAATTTGAACCAAAAGCGGCTTTGTGGGCTGCCAAAACAATCTATTTTGCTACTCAGTTTTTGATTAATCGAAAAGATACGGTTAAGGATTTTAACATTTTTTTACCCAATTATAACGCTACAATCAATCCATCTGCAGTACTTTCTGCCGATTTATGTCTTCGTTTTCTACCATTTTTACTCAATGAGTTCAGTCGTATTGATCCAGAAGATGTTGTGATCCCTATTTTGGAAGATTTTTTAACCACTTTTCATTATTCATCAATTGGTTATGATTTGAAAACCGATTATCAGCAACTCAACTTCGACATTTTGAAACAAAATAATTGTTTGGAACAATTGTATTTGAACCGTATAACAGAAAAAAAAGCATTACCTTTTGTCGAAATACCATATATAAAACAACGGTTAATGGCCAATTTTGGTGATTACCAAAAGGTTTTTTGGACAGATTTTGAACTTATTAACAATCGTGATTTATAAACCACTATGCATTCAACTGAAAAATTAAACGCTCTTTTAGCCCACGTTAAGTCAACTTTTATTGGAAAAAATGAAATTATTGATTTGTTAGGAATTTGTTTATTAGCCCGTGAAAATGCCTTTTTGCTCGGTCCTCCGGGAACTGCAAAGAGTGCCATTGTTAGAAGTTTATCGAATGGAGTAGAGGATGGTAAGAATTTTGAATACCTACTTACTCGTTTTACAGAACCGAATGAGATTTTTGGTCCTTTTGATATTCGAAAACTGAAAGAAGGAGAATTAGTTACCAATACGGAGGGAATGATGCCTGAAGCATCAATGGTTTTCTTGGATGAAATTTTCAACGCAAACTCGGCTATTTTAAATAGTTTGCTGTTAGCATTGAACGAAAAAATATTCCGTAGAGGAAAAGAAACTAAAAAACTTCCCGTCTTGATGTTTGTTGGAGCTAGTAATATTTTGCCCGAAGACGAAGCATTAAATGCTTTGTTAGACCGCTTTTTAGTTCGTGTAAAATGTGATTATGTAGATCCTGATTTATTAAACGAAGTACTTTTAGCCGGATGGAAATTAGAAAATAATTCCAACGAAAAAGTTCCTACAATCAGTTCAACTGAAATTAGAGCCTTGCAGTTAGCTTGTCGTCAAGTCGATTTATCTTCTATCAGAAAAGAGTATGTAGATTTAGTTCATTCACTTCGCACAACTGGAATTAGCGTTTCTGACCGAAGAGCGGTTAAAATTCAGAACCTTATTGCAGCAAGTGCTTTTATATGTGGTAGAAACAAAGCTACCGTTTCCGATTTATGGGTGTTAAAATATATTTGGGATAATGAAGAACAAATTGAAGTATTGGAAGGCATTGTAAACCATGTTATTGAAAAAGATACACATGAACAATCTCATCCGCAAGCTATGTACAATAAAATTCCACAGGCTGAAGAGGTAATGAAAGAAGTGAAATATCTATCTGATAAGTGGAACGATTCAACCTTGTCTTTTGAAGAGCAAAACGTGATTAAAGACAAACTTCGGTATGTGCAAACTCGCTGTGATTGGATTAAAAATCAAGAACAAAAGAAGTATATTCAGGATGAAATTGAAAAATTTTGGCAAACTATTCTTAAAACAATTGCCTAATGTATTATTTGGAAATTCAACGAGCGGATTCAGAACTTCTCGCCGGCATTAGACATTGGGACAACCTGAAAGCTGCCATTAGTGATGAAATGATTCTCATAAAAGATTTTACAGAGGAACAAATTCATTCGGGTTTACTTCGTCAAATTCCGGGTATAAAATTGTATGAATTGAAGGAGCAATTTCTTTTTTTGAAAGGAAGCTTGTTACCTTCAAAAAAAATGCCTTCCGCTTTATTGTGGTCACCTATTGCTAGAGCTTTACCAATTCAATTGCCAAAATATAATTTGAACTTCTTCGGAATTCAGGAAAAAGTAATAATTAAATTGGTTCCTAGCGATAATATTAGAACTTCTTTTGCTTTGCTCAGTAAGTTGGAAAATGTTGAAAAGAGTATCGTAGCATTACCTGAAATTAGGTTAAAATCGTTACAATGGGCTGTATTAGAAAAAAGAGCTTTGTTCTTAGGAACGCCATTATTGCCTTTTAAAGGTATCACGTATTGGCGATTAAATAATTTTTTATTGCCAACCGGTTATGAATTTGAATTGCCTCTGACTTCTGGAATAGTTGCAGATTTACTGAATAGAGGAAAGGAAAACTGGATTTTGGTCCAAAATGACAACAGTTGCATTGTAATTCCAAAAAATGATTTTAAACAATTGTCTTTAAGTTCGTTTAGGCTCTCAATCAAACAAGTATTTTAATGGATTATATTAGGTATTTTCAAACGTACAGCGACTATTTCTGGATACTGAATCATTATCAAGATGATTTTGGTGAGACGCAATATATTTTTGAAATACCAAACGGAACAACTATTGCATACAGTAATTATGTTATCGAAGTTTTACAATTGCTTTCAGACGAATCAATTCCGCCATTAGGTTCGTTGCTTTTAGCTATAGCAGCGACTAATCCGGATAGTCATACTTCAATTGCTTTGATAGAAGAATTCACTAGATCGACAAAAATAGTTAATTCGTTTCCCAATGCCAATTTGAGTAATGTTACTCGAACATTAGATTTTTTAAAGTTATTGGCTGAACTTCCTTCAGAATATAAAACCGGTGATAAACGGATATTACTTTTTAAAACTATTTTTCATGATTGTCATAACCGTTTAACAAGAGAAAAAGCAAAGGCAATTTTGACTGATTTTGAAAAAAATGCATTTGATTTTTACACTGATTTAAATCCAATTTCGTTTAATCAGGCAAACTTTGTCAAAGATTTTAGAACTATCGCGTTACTCAAACATCAATTTCCCTTAGCATCTTCACTTTTAAAGGCTTTAACGGGTTTACCGGAAGAAGAAATTTCGGCACAATTTGAAGAAGACTTATTAGAATTAAAACAACCACCCAAAAAACCTATAGAGTTTGTTGAAGATTTAATTGAAAATCCAAAAACGTTTCAAGTTGGTCGTTTGATTAAACAAATTTGGTCCGGTTTAAACATTCCGTTGCACCACAATGTGCCAAGTCATCAACCCATGGGAGGAGTTTCAGATTTAACAAACAAAGGTGATTTTGATCGATTATTATTGTCGGAATTTGCAAATGATGAGGATGTGTTTATGTCAAGAATCGCAAACAACGAGGCGTTGTATATTCTTAGAGAAATTCCACCGCAAGACACGAGAAAAACTAGAATCTTATTAATCGATTGCTCACTAAGAAATTGGGGAAACCCTAAAATAATTTCGTTTGCCACCGCAATTGCTATCGCAAAGCACCCTAAAACAGATATTGCTTGTGAAGCCTTTGCTTTGGGTGATACGTATAAAAAAGTTGATTTTGAAAAAGTATCTCAAGTCATTGAGGGTTTAAATCAGCTCAATGGAAAGTTGGATTGTTCAAAAGGTTTACAAGCTTATTTCGATGAACAATATAGCAATGCTTCTGCTCTTGAAATAATGATTTTAACCACACCAGACACCTTGAACTCGATTGATTTTTTGAGAGTTATTAATGAAAATTATGATCGCATTAATTTTCTTATTACTACAGAGAGCAATGGAGTAATTGACTTTCATAAAATTAAAAACAAGGCTCGAAAACACGTTCAAAAAATTAAATTAAATCTTTTGGATCTTTGGGTTAAAAATAAAGTAAACGGCAAAATAGCATTTAGTCAAAATTTGAATGAAGAGGTGCCGATTTATTATCCCTTGGAACGCGATTATCACGCGATAGCTTTGTATAAAAATGAATTTTATATTTTTTTAAATGGCAATCTGCTCACGTTTGTTGATGGATTTGAAAAAGGATTCCGAATGGTTACACAAGGAATACCTTTTCGAAGTAAAAAATTCATGTTGAAAGAAAATACTAAAGGAGAACTTCTTTTAATAATTTTAGAAAAAGAAGATGGCATGCTATATTCTTGTAATTTAGATAGTAAAGAAATTTTATCTAAACCATTTAGTAAGGCAATTTCCTTTGTTGGATTAAATTTTTTTTCAACTCAAAATACCATTTATCTTACTAATTCTGAAGATTATTGGGAGATCGATGAACATTTAGAATTTAAAAATAATACTTTTAAAAAAATTATTTCACATGGGCAAGACACGTATGTAAGTACTTTATATGACTTTATAAATTCCTATAAACAGAATTATAACCGGTATAATGTTCTTCGCAGAATCAATACTTGTCAACTCAATTTGAGAACAGGTTTGTTAGAAATTAATAATTATATTTTTTTCAATACTTCGTTCATAAATGCTCAAAATCTCAACGGTGATTCATTTGATAGATTTGAAAGTAAATCAAATTTGATTCTAAAACGGGTTGGTCCGGATCGAATTTCTGTTATTCGATTGTTAATGACACGTTTAAATTATTCGTTTCATGAAAGCCAATCTATTTTAGATAAAGATCTGCCGGTTATTCAGGAAGATATTATGCATCATGAAGCAGAAAGTTTAAAGTATGAACTCGAAAAAATAGGAGCAATTTGTTACATTGAGATAATTTATTTCTTTTCAGAAGATGGTAGTACCATTAAAAATAACAATGGAATTTTAGAATTAGAAAGTAGTTCAACAATTCCGAAAATATACATTCCGTTTATTGTTAACAAACCATCCGCAATGAGTACGGATTCAGAATTTGCCGGTAATGAGTATTTTTTACCCGAAAATAGTACACTCACAATTATTTCTGTTGATGAGTTTCATCAAAAATATTTTAAACCGTTTGTAAATCATATTAAGGAATATGTTTCTTAAGCTAAAACCAAGTCATAAAAACGTTCATCCGCTTCGGGGAATACTTATTAAAGGTTCTTCTCCTTTGACATGGTTAAAAGCGATGGATGAATTTCAATTGAATTTATCAGTAGCACAATGCTATCCAATTCCAGGAATAAAAGCAAACGAAATTTATGGTTGTTTGGTTGTGATTTCTTCATCTGATTTACAATCTATCAAACAATTTAATCAGCATGTTTGTGTTCAATTAGTTGAAAATCGTCTTTTTATACCTGCATTTTCAACTATTTCACCATTGCTTTCAGCTGAAGAAATTGAGACAGTTTTTAATCGATGCCTTCATTTTTTGCATCCGGAATTAGGATTAGTAGAACTAAACGACCCGATTGATTGGCGAATGATTTTACAACCATATCGATCAATTACCATTGCAATTGAACAACCTCATTCTGGTGTGTTTATTCCTAAAAATATTCAGTCTTTCCGTCTGGAAATGGATGCTAATAAACTATTAATGGAAATTGAAAAGCCCTTAACAGAGGAAGAGAAATTGGCGAAATTACCATTCAATTTAAAGAAATTAATGGCAGGAAATGAGCGTGAAATGGAAAAATTTATGGCATTTATGGAAAAAAATCCTGAATTGGCCATGAAATATGCTTTACCACTTGATACTTTAGGAACTGGCAGAGGAAGTTTAATGGGCGAATTTAATTTTGGAGGTGGTTTTATGCAAAGTTTCATGGGCTTTTTTGGCGTAAAGAAAACATCAGGATCGGGTATAAGTTCTTATTTCAAAGGATTTCTGAAGATTTTTTGGAGTTTATTTTTTACAGGAATTCTGCTCTACTTTTTGTTTTCGCTTGTTGATGGTGCTTCCTCACGTGAAATTGGCTCGTCACCAACTGTTTCATCCAATTTTTGGAATGTTGTTATACTCGTTGTTTTTTGTTGTACCCTAGTTGGTTTGTTTATTAAACTATTTTTAAACTCGACTTTTAGTATTTCAGGTACTGCTAAACCATTTTCTAGAGTTGCTATGGTAGTGATTCTATTTGTAGTGCTTTTTTATCTTTTAATGCCAATTTATAGTTTGTATGGATTTACTAAATGGTATGTTTTAGGTACTTTAGTAATTATAGGCATTCTTATGTATCGATTGTTTCATGCAGATAAAGACATTTTTGGAGATGAATAAAAAGTATCAATCTTTTGAAGATAAAGTGTTTGCAGTAGTGTTACTATTACTTTTAATTAAGATAGTATATATTTTGTTGAGCATTGGAGATGTTACAAGTATTCAATTTATGAATTCTTTTTTTGGAACATTATTTTTTGGGTTAATTATTTTAGTGTTGCTAAGAGGTTTTACGGGTAATTTCAATGATTTCACTTCGGGGAATGGAGATGGATATGATTCTTCTGTTTATTTAAGGGAAAGTGTTTTTGATAAAATAGCTCAGAAATACAGAGATTTAGCTGCAAAAAATATTCAAGAAGGAAATTATCAAAAAGCAGCCTATATATATTTAAAACTATTAAAAGATCCTTACACAGCTGCTAGTACACTTTATGATGGTGGTTACTATTTAGAGGCCGCAGCAATAAATCTTAACTATTTAAAAAATGAAGAACGAGCGGCTGAATGTTTTGAAAAAGGAAAATCGTATTCTGAAGCTTTAAAGTTATATAAGAAACTAGAACTACATGAAAAAACAGGCGATGTTTATTTGCTTATGAATAATCGTAAAGATGCTTTAATTTACTTTGAAAAGGCAATTGAATCTCATATAAGTTTAAAACAATATATAAAAGCCTCACTAATTTACCAATTTAAAATTGAATCCTTTAGTAAAACTCAGGAAATGCTAATGAATGGCTGGGATGAAAATGCCGATGCTCAAAATTGTTTAAAACATTACTTTGATAATATTGTTAAACCTGAAACATTGCTAACCGAAATTCAATCTGTTTATGAAAGTAAAACCACAGAAAGAAATTTGGAGTCGTTTTTACAAATCATCAAGCTTCAATATAAAAAAGATGAAACATTACAACAAAAAGTAAAAGCCATAAGTTATGAAATTATTGCAAAATTGATTGACCAGAAGCCTGAAATATGTTCAGAATTAGCTTTTTTTAATCAAGATAATGTATCCATAACTAAGGATATTTTAAAATTTAAGTTGAACAAAAAAAGACAATAAAGTTATTCCCCCATCATTTTTACACCCAAAATGTGTTTACAAATCCCTCTTTTTCCCTGATAGGTTGTAAACCAATCGCAGGTGCAATGTTGATTGTTACCATCCAGAATGACCCGATGTGTTACACCAGTTCCTTTTACATTAGCTTCGATGTAATTGTGTCGTTTTGTTACTATTTGGATGTCTTCATTATCAATTAATTTTTTTGCATTTTTTAAACGAGGATTAAGACTAAGAATTCTTTCTGTTTTAAATGGTAATCGTCTATAAAAGTGATTTCTTTGTGTAATATCATATCCCAATAATCCCATTGACGATAGACTGGCTGTCAAATTCTCCATTGTTTTAAAATCGATATCATTTTCTAATGAAAGTAGGGTAGGGTCAAAAGATTCATTTGATTTTAATAGACTATTTAAACCATAAATCCACTCGACGGGTAAATTTTCAGACATGTTTTCCAATGCTTTTCCTTCTCCTGAAAAACCACGGTAAGCATCAGGAGAAAAGGCCATAAGTAATTGCATTTTTCCAAATTCTGCAACCACTGCACAAGTTTCCTTATCCATAGATTCATAAATCATAATTTTCTCAACAATCGGTAGAATTCCTTCCAATAGTCGAAGTCTATGAATTCCGCCAATTCTGGTACTATCTATCGTTGATAAAGTTGAAAACATAAATTTATCGGCTCTTTTAGTAATATAGAATTCTCCTTTTACATTTCCTTTAGGAAGGTTTTGAAAAAGTTGAATGGTTTGTATTTTAGACAATTCAAATTTCAATTCCATATCAGCTAAATAGAGTTGAACACTCGTTAATCCTTTTATCCAGCGGGTTGGAAGTGTAACTTTTTTTTCTACTACTTTCGTTTTGGTGGTTATCACTTGAACGTCGTGTTGACCTACAGCAAGCGTTACCTTTTCATTTTTTTGTATTGCATTTAAAGCATTCAGCATAGGTTCATTAAAATCAACATTGGTCGTTCCTGATGCAATGAATTCTCCATCAATTGCTTCCGGTTTCATGTCTAAGCGAACATAAACGCCATTGCAGGATGAGAAACCTTCAAACCGAAGTCGTTCTGCACCGGCAGACACAATTGGATCGCGAAGACTTGGCGGAATCGGACCAAAACTGGATCGAACCACTTTTGCAATGGTGCTCCAACATTTGGCAGTAATATAGGGTTCTGTTAAACTACCCCAAAAAAAGCATGGAATTGTATTTACTTCTTCAATTTCTGATTGATGAGCCATTACCAAATTATTAATTCCTTTGGTTTTATTGAGAGTAGAAATACTTTGATATTTATATTGTAAATCATTCATAGCTAAGAGATTGGTAGTTGTTTGATTAATTGTTTTAATGAATTGTTCTCTTTGTGTTTTTCAAAAAAAGCGATACTTTCAGAAGAAGGCTTACTATTTGTTTTTAGTGTAACATCCACATAATTTTCAACCATTTTTTTAAAGTTTGTAGGCAATTTATCTTTGATAACGAATCGTTTAAAAATCCCATCTAATACTAAAAATAAAGCGGCATTATGTTGAGGCGAAGTATCTTTTAACGCTATAACTCCGTCAACCATTCGCAGTAAAACACCATATTTATTTGAAACTAATAAGGCTATTTTTTCAGAAAAAGCATGTATGTCAATTGCTTGTTTTTCTACTAAATTAATTAAAACCTCAGAAGCCAATAACCTAACTTCTTTTTTTTCTTGAAAAAAACAACAAGCAAAAACGAGTAAGGAGGTATCAGTAAATTGAAATCCATTCTGGTTTATTACATTTAAAAAACCTTTTAACTCATTGTTTGTTCCATCGGCAGTTTTGCAGTTTTTTTTCAGCAAAAGACAAGCCAATGGTTCGTTATTTTGGGGCATTAGGCTATTCCAGTAATATGTGTTTTCGTCGGAATTCAAAACATATTCAGAATGCCAAGTATATCTTTCTTTTTTGGGATGCAAATCTAAATTATAAATAAAATTTCTAGGAACCGATTTTTCAACTGGAAGGTTGTATCGTAACTCCGTCCAAGATGGCGAACGTTCCAATTCCTTTGTTTGATAATTTTTCCATTCATTCCATTTCTCTTTAAACTCAATTTTTGGGACAAAAGGAGCTGTTACAAAAGGAATATCCTTGAGTTCGGTTTTTTCAAAATCATTAAAAGTATCATTAGGATAAAAAGTTCGTGCAGCCACAGCCCAAAGTGCTAATTTTTCTGCGTTTTGCGAATTTCCGGTTGCTTTTTGAAAAAGTTTTGATAATAGTGAAGTCGAATTGCTATTGATTTTAAGTTCATTTGAAGTACCTAAACAATACGCCATTAATTCCTTCATTTCAGGATTTAATTTATCTAATAAAGGAATTGCCTTTTCCACATTTTCACGTGGCATTCTGCTAATGGCAATACTTAAATCAACCATGTCAATATTTTCATTAGCAGATTCGTATTGAATTAATCTGTTCAAAAGTGTTTTTGGTTCAATCCAATGCGGCTTGTGGGTTGGTAACGAAAGTAAAGGTAACGTTGAGTTTTTATTATTCTTTTGTAACGTAATTTCGATTAATGGTTTAATTAATTTTAAAGTTGTAAGAGAAATATATTCTTTGTCTTCAATTTTATAAACAAGATTTTTGTTTGGGATTTTATTTATAAGTAAATTTTTGACATAATTTTTCAAAACGCTATTAAAATAAGTTTTATCCAATTGTTTTAAATAAGGTTGCAATTGCTTACTATAATCATTTGGAAATAAATCTCTTTGCGTAATAAAGATATGCAATATAATTTCTGAATCAATAATATCATCTGAAGAAATAAAACGTCCAATTTGCATAAGAATATCGTTCCAATCTTTTGGTAATTCAACTTCTTCAACAAGATAATTTTCTCTTTGCGGATGATATTGATACGCGGCAGAGAAGGTTTCGCTTTCAAGAATTATCTCTTCGCTTAAGAATTTACTCAAAAGTGGTTTAATACTTCCTTGTAAATAAGAAGAATAAGATTCTAATTTTTCGGTGAGTGTTTTATCTTTTTCATTGCCAATTTTTAGGAGTAATTTCGTTGTTCTTTCTTGTAAGTTCAAATCCGGAATCACATAAATGTCCACTATTAAAGAAGCAATTTGTTTGTTTAATTTAGCATTGGATTTACTTAATTTTTCTAATACCATTAAGCTTGATTTGATGGCGTTTTTAGAATCATTTCGCATCATCAAACTTTCTAACCATTCCAAATAGATTTTTGTTTTAAATTTTGGATGGTCAAACAATTTCTTGATTAACTCTGCCCCGTAATTAACAATAGTTGGATTAGAATTATGAAAAAATGTAAATATATATTCTTGAAAAGGAATTAATTCATCTGATGATGGATTTATGTCTGTTAATAGCTTTCTAAAAAACAGTTTCAGATTATTGTTCCAATCTTTGGTTTGAATAAGAATTGCATTTTCAATAAATGTTTTTTTATCTAACTTATTTTCTTCTAATAGTTGCAAAAATAAAATTGACCAAGTATTGAATTCTCTGTAACTTGCCGTTTCATTTTCTCTAAATGTACTATTTTGAATGTTAGTTTCATAATTATACAATTGAGGAACATCCCTTTCGTAGGCAGTTTTATCATTTACGAGAAACAAAATAAATTCCCGCGGTTTAACTTTTCCGTGCCAACTATTAAATCGTGATAAACAAAGTGTAAAAAGTTCAGGATTATAGGATAAAAAATCATTTTCTTCAAGAAAACGTAAAGAGTTATAATCAAAACTAATCCAATCATTTTTTCTGAACCTATCCAACAGAAAAAACTCTATCCATGTAGGTTTTGCCCATTGAAGAATTTCTAAAATGTGTGGTTCATTTGCTTTTTCCAAAACAGAAAACACCTCTTCAAATGAAATTATATCTGTTTTGTCAAACGTGGCCATTGCACTAAGAGAGATTATTTCTGTAATCTTTTCATCACCTCTAATTCCCCAACGCCATTCATTCCTCTTAAATTTCGCACCGGGTTCAAGGTTCAAATCAACATAGGTCATCCAATATCGTTTATTTTTTTTGATGTGTTTACGAATTGGTTCTAAATTTCCTTTTGTATTTTTAATCAAAAAAGGTAGTAAACGAGAGACATCTTTTTGTTTAATAATTTCATCGTATTCTTCCAGAATGGCACTTATATTTGTTACTTTTCCGGTTTTAGCATCAATTTTATCTTTAATAGCAACTTCTCCGGTTTCTGAATATCCTTTCTTAAGTTTTTCATTTACAAGTTTTTCGGCTGTTTTAAGACAAAGTTCATCACTCTCAAATGATTTGATTTGTGATACACCTGAAGTTCCATTTTTGCCGTAGGTAACAGTATATTGATTTCCTTTAACTTCAATTTGCCAAAATTTATCTGAATTTCCGTCAATGTACTTGAGATGTTTATTCATATAATTATAAGATTATAGCGATATTTTTAAAATAGTAAATATCTAAAATATTTATTGAATTTAATAAATGAAGCATTTTTTTTGTTTGTTAATTTCTAACATTTTTTACTGAAAATTCATTTACTATTCTTTTTTGATTCTTACATTAATTTGTATAGCTTTGATTTCGATAAAAACCACAAACCTATGTTCGGTATAAAACACATCAAATTTGATTCAATGACTTACGTTCTTCAATTCTCGAATGGAAAGATTTCGAGAGAAGGTAGAGGTCTTTCTTTTTTCTATTTTGCTCCTAATAGTTCGATTGTTGCCATTCCTATGGGAAGTAATGATTTGCCGTTTATTTTTAATGAATCGACGAATGACTATCAAACAGTGACGATTCAAGGTCAAATTAGTTATAAAATAAGTAATCCGAAAACATTGGCCGATGTTCTTGATTTTACCGTTACTGATAACGGACAATATAAAAAAAATGATATTGAGAAATTGAATCAGCGAATTATTAACGAAGCACAAACCGCTACTTCCTCTTTTATTCATGAAATTAAATTGAAAGATGCCATTCGATCTGCCAAAACGATTGAGGATAGAATTTTGGAAGGTTTAAAAGTATCACCGGCAATTACTATGCTTGGAATTGAAATTTTAGGAGCCAATATTTTAGCCATTCAAGCTACACCTGAAATGGCGAGAGCATTGGAAACTGAAACCCGTGAACAGTTGCAACAAGAAGCCGACCAAGCCATTTATGAACGCAGAAATTTTGCTGTAGAGCAGGAGCGAAGAATCAGAGAAACCGAATTGAATACCGAAATTGCTGTGGAAGAAAAACAAAAGCAAATTGCTGAAAAGAAAATGGAGTCGGATGTTCAAAAAGCAGATAACGACAGAAAACTCCGTGAAATGAAACTCGAAGCCGATATAGCTGTTGAAAATCAACGAAAATTATTAATTGAGCAACAAACGGCCAACGATAAAAAAGAAGCTGAAACGCAAGGTTTTGTAATTGAAACGACTTTAAAACCGTATAAAGATATTGACTGGAAGATTTTAACAGCTTTGAATAATAACCCGGATCCAAAATTCAATATTTCACTCGCTTTTAGACAACTTGCCGAAAATGCTGATAAAATTGGTAATTTGAATATTAGCCCCGAACTTTTAGAATCTATTTTAAGTGATAAGCGAGAGAATAAGAAATGAATATCGAATACGCCATAATTGTCAAGAATAAAACCCGACTTGAGGCTTTAATTGAACGATTTAATACAAAAGCACAAGCCAAATTTTACATAGAAAGTCTAGGTGGAAATTTTGATGACTATGTTCGTGAACATGAAACTTTTCATCATGCGTTGGTTGAATTGCAAACGCAGCTTTCAAAAGTTGTAAAAAACAAAACTATTGAACGATTATATCTTCCATCATTTTTATTTTCTGAAAAGAATTTGATTATTGTAATTGGCCAAGATGGGTTGGTTGCAAACACAGCTAAATATTCTAAAGGATGTCCGATTGTAGCTGTAAATCCTGATAAAGAAAGATATGATGGTGTATTGTTACCGTTTGATACTTCTGATTTTTTGGTTGGTGTTGAACAAGTTATTTCGAAACAATATCAATCAAAAACTATGCGATTTGCAGAAGCGAAGTTAAATGACGGACAACGACTTTTAGCATTTAATGATCTGTTTATTGGAGCTTCTTCTCATGTTTCTGCTCGTTATAAAATAGCCTTCAACAAAACCATCGAAGAACATTCGTCAAGCGGATTAATAGTCTCCACACCGGCAGGATCAACGGGCTGGTTGAGTTCAATTTTCAATATGGCGTATGGTGTTGCGAGTATGTTTGAAAAAAATTTAAAACCCAAAAAACCTAAACTAAAAGATAATGAATTGTTATTTGCTGTTCGAGAACCTTTTCAAAGTATTCGAACCCAAACAGGAATAACAGCAGGAATCATAAAAGGACAAAATCATCTAACTATTGAATCATTAATGCCTACAGGCGGAATTATTTTTAGTGACGGAATTGAATCGGATTTTCTAAAATTTAATAGCGGTGCAATTGTTACCATTGGCATTGCAGCTGAAACGGCTAACATTGTGATGAATAAATAGACTTACTATTTTTCAATGTTATACTTTACTCCAAATCCTAGTATCTAAATTCAAGTCTTTTACAATTTTTTCAAACTCATTTATTTCCTGAATGTAAGTTAGAAAATAATTTTCATCTTCAATTTTCTGGAATAAATTTACTTTAAAAAAGTTCTTATTCCAAGGAATAATAAAGTACATTTTACCATTAATGAACGATATAATTGGCAATGTTTTTTCTTTTTCTGCCAGTGTATGAATTTTATCAATTAAGTTTTGCGACAAAACGTAATAACCTGTTTGAATGTTAGAAGCATAAATGTTGTAATTATCATTTATGTATGAATTTTCAACCGTTATTTTAGTCAAATTTTTGGGTTCTAATAATTCATTGAATTTATCTTTGATGCGATCTTTATTTTTAGGAATCATCATAATTTTACCATTAAATTCCTTGTGAAAGTCGGCAAACATAAAAAATCCTGAAAAGAAAACGTTTATGTCTTTTACCGGTCCATCAAAAACTTCATCAAGTTGATTATCATCATCAAAAAAACTTTTTATGATGAAAATAGGTAACAAAACCAATGCGAGTAAGCAACCCCCAGCCGTTTTGACGTAATTAATTTTTTCTTTGTAAAATTTAATTTCGAAAAATTCTACTTCAATGTTTTCAATTATTCCACTTACATAATCTTCTCCTTCAATTTCTACGGTGTTGATAAAATGTCCTTTGGAAAGAATTTCGCTGTTTTGCAACGAATTTTGGTTATATCCATAGGCAGAATAGTTATACGTTTCATTGATGTGTTTGAATAGAGAAGGCAACACATCCTCTTTGAGTGTTGATTCAAAAACTTCTTTTGGATCATTTACAAACCAAAGTAGGAGATAAACAACGCCAACAGTAATGGTCAACGGAATAAGAATTGGAATAATCAGGTTGATAATAACCAATAGAATCAGAACAAATTTTAGAATTTTCCTTAATGGCTTTACTATTTTGAAAAGATGATTATACCGTATTGCTTTAACTCGTTGCTTTTCTAAATAGATTGCACGTTCTTTTAAAAATGATCTTAATTTTTCGTCAATCATTAGAACTGTGAATTAATTGAATAATTGCTTTAAGTTGGGTGTGATTTTAGCACTCTCGTCGGCAACAAAATATGGATTTATCTTGAAATTGTATAGACTGGCTAACACATTGGAAGGAAAAGTTAGAATAGCATTATTTAAACTATTTACAGCAGAATTGTAAGCTCTTCTTGATGCACTTATTTGTTCTTCAGTTTCATTTAAAGTGCGTTGTAAATGAATCATGTTTTGGTTTGCTTTTAAATCGGGATAGCTTTCTACATTAACCATTAAATTTTTTAAAAGTCCAGTTAACTTATTTTCCATTTCAAATCTTTGCGTTGAATTCGGATTTGTATTGCCTATTCTACTTCGTAACTCAACTATATCTTTTAAGGTAGTTTGTTCATAATCCATATACTTTTTAACGCTTTCAACTAAATTTGGGATAAGCTCACCTCTTTTTTGCAAAGCCACATCAACACCACTAAAAGCATATTGTACTTGATTTTTTTTCTTAACCAAGCCGTTGTATATCACAATCAATACTGGTATTGTAATGAAAAAAATTGGAAGCGTCACAATTATTGTTATTGTAAGAATTAGCAATGCAACAGTTTTATTCATTTTGTTAAGTTTTTTATTAATTCGCTAAATATAAATAATTTGAAATATAATTTTAACATGGTTTTAAAAGAATAAATATTAACTATGATTTTTAATTCTCACAATTGTTATAAATACAAGAATTATAATAGGAATACATAATGCAAAATATATTCCGAACCATTTCAGCAGCATAATTCCCATCAACAAAAACAAGAAAAATTTGATTTTGTATGTGATGAACTTTTTCAATATTTTCCACTCAACAATTCGCCACCAATACTTGATTTAGCTTCTATTCCTAACTTTTTCATCATTTCATAAGTCGTACAAACTGCAGCGGAAGTCACCGGGATTCCGCATTCTTTCTGAATTAAATCGATAGACTCCAACGAAGGCATTTGTACACAGGCTGAAACAACTAACACATCAACATCAGCTAAATCCAGTTGCTTATATATTTCCAATAAATTCATCGGATTTTGTGCAGCAACTTCCAAATTATCCGGAATTTCTAAAGCAATGCTTTCCTTTACTTTGATGCCTTGGTGTTCAATATAATCTACAACCATATCCGTGAGCGGACGCATATAGGGAGTTATAATCGATATTTGTTTGGCACCTAAAACCTTCAAACCATTAATCAATGCTCCGGCAGATGTTACAATTGGAGTAGGGAAATCATTCGCAACAGTTTCCTGATGCAAATTCACTTCGGAAACGCAATGATAACCTCGACCCATACTCATAATGGCTACTAAACAAGCATATCCCATCACATCTACGTGAGCATCGGATAATTCTTGTGCACATTTTAAACTCATTGCATCCATAGCTTCAAGTTCTTCTTTCGTTACTTTTTTCATCCGCATTCGACTGGAATGAAAGGTAAAACGTTCAGGTAAAATGGTTTCCCTTGCTCTGAAAATAGCTGGGATTTCGGTTTCCATTGTTACGTTTGAGGAAGGGACGATTTGGCCTATTCTGTATTTCATTTTTTAAAAAGTTTCAGGTTTAAAGTTTCAAGTTAATATAAATAACAGAATACTAAATTTCTTTTACAGTATTAACAATCGTTCCAATTCCCTCCACAGTGGCTTCCACCACATCACCATCCCACATCCATTCTTGGGGATTACGACCGGCTCCAACTCCGGCTGGTGTTCCTGTAGCAATGATATCGCCGGGTTCTAGGGTGAAAACAGTGCTTAAATCTTCAATCAAATCATTGATATTAAATAGTAAATATTTGGTATTGGAATTTTGCTTTTCAACACCATTTAGCTTTAATGATAAATTCAAATTATGCGGATTCGGAATTTCGTCTTTTGTCACCAAATAAGGCCCCATCGGTGCAAACGTATCTTGTCCTTTGGAAACTATCCATTGTCCTTCACGGCGGCAATCTCTAGCAGAAATATCATTTATAACAGTATAACCAAATACATAATCTAACGCATTTTCTTTCGGAACATATTTACCATAATCACCAATTACGACAGCCAATTCAACTTCCCAATCTAATTGTTGGGTTAATTTTGTGTTCAATATTATTTCAGTATTTGGACCTGTAACAGCTGTTGGTGGTTTAGAAAAGATAATTGGTTTTTGAGGTAATTTTCCTGTTGTATCGAGTGTTCGGGCACTTTCTGCTACATGTTCGGTGTAATTTAAACCAATTCCGATAATGTTTTTTCGTGGACGTTGAATTGGAGCCAAAATTTCTACTTCATCAAAGGTATAACCAATTTGTTCGAAGTCGATTTCACGGGTTTCTTTTATCATCTCGGTAATTTCTTCGATAATTTCAAATCCCAAATCAATTAAATCTAACATATCAATTGGTAATGGAAAATTAGATATTTCACCAAAATCTTCCATATCAATGATTAAGTTGTTATGAAGAAATCCTAGGCGAGGTTCTGTGTCTTTTGTTTTGTAGGTAAGTAATTTCATGTATAAAGGTGATGATTTTCTAAGTTACTAAGGTTATGTGTACAAGTGAAAAGTTATTGTTCAATTTTTACAATTTGAGTGTTTGAATTATCTTTAGATTTAACTTCCAATTCATACGATTGATTATCTTTTCTGAAGTTTTTTATTTTAACAATATCACAAAAGTCCATTTGATCAAGTACAAATGAATCTACTCGGATGATTTCGTCTCCGTAGCTTAACTTATCTCTAAAAGATTCATCCCAAACAAAACCAATAGAATATTTGTTATCAATAATGGTTGCACTGTAAATTGGCGGTTTTTTATCTAAAACGACAGTTTCAATAGCTTCAAAATAGAATTTCTTCTTTTTAAAGTCGATTATTATATCTCCATGTTTCAATAAATCTAGACCAATTCTGGAATTATTGTCGTCTGTTGTATTGGAAATTAAATTTTCAAACGTGGTACCATTTAATTTTAAAAAAGTAGCTTTAAATAGAATTTGTTCTTTCAATGGAGCTGTTCCAAAAAGCCCGATGCTACTTGAACCGGTGCTTCTAGATAATTCTTCAAATACATTTTCAGTTGAAAAGATATTAAAAGCTCTGTTTGACATTTCATAAAAACCGTCCATTCCTGTATCAATCAAGACCTCTTCAGAAACAATATGTTTTTTTTTGTCTAAAAATTTAATTTTAACGTAAGGAGATTTTTGTTCGCCAAATAATATTAATTTTGAAGGCTTTGCTTTTGTTTTAAGATTTTTAACATCATCTGTAATAATGATTTTTTTATCTTTTAAACTAATTTTTATAACCGAATTTCGTAAAAGATTACTCCCAATAAAACCATCCATTTTAAAACATTTCAATATAAAATGGTTATCTAAATCACTGACCAAAGCCGTAGTATTATCAAAAGTAAGATTGCCTAGTTTCATCGATTCGATGGCAACCATTTCCATTTTATCACTTTGATTATTGGCATCGGAAACGTTTATTTTTCTGCTGTTTTGGACGTTAATTTCCGCTAAAACTGTTTTTGAAATTACGTTAGGTGCACCAGTATCTAATAAAAATTTAAAGGTTTTATTGTTAATAACTACAGGAAGAATGATTTTATCATTAACCAATTCAAAACTGATTTCTTCGTAGTAATTCTTTTGATTGATTTTTCCCTGATCAAAAGCTATTTTTTGAGAAAATAATAGACTTGTTACAAATAAAAATAGAATCGTTATATTTAATCTTATCATTTAATTAATTTTAGTTATAAGATTGAAAACCATTATTTTCTGAATAAACTTTTTCTTGATATAATCCCAATTTTTCAATGACCGGTAAATCATTAAATGCAAATAAACATGCATCTTCAGATTCAGAAAGATTGTGATGTTCGTGCCAAGCCCACGATGGAACGCAGAAAATATCTCGTTCTTTCCAGTCAAAACGCTGACCGTTTATAATGGAATATCCTTTACCTTTTGCACATTGATAGACAAAAGATCCGGTATGTTTATGAGCTTTTCCATTGAAACCGGCAGGCAATAATTGTATTGAAGCACCCATCGTTTGCATCACGTGGCCACCAGTGAGCGGATTGGTATAATTCATAAAAATCCCGTCAAAAGGATTTACTTCACTTACTTTTTGTGTTTCCAGCAAAGCGGGATAAACATTCGACCAAGAATATTTGAAAAGTGGAGAATATGGTTTGTCCCACGTTTTATCGGCTGGAATTAATCCGGCACAACCATAGGAAATAGGTGAGTAATTTAAAGGAGCGATCAATTCTTGTTTACCATCTAAAACGGCATAATCGTTCGCTTCTAACGCATTAATTAAAGGAATATCGAGACCATCTTGCCAAATGCAGGTTTTTCCACCTTCTTCTACGCCGTGTTCGTGCCAAGTAGAATTGGGTGTGATGACGAAATCATTCACTTCAAGCATTATTTTGTTACCATCTACAACAGTATAACCTTTTTCGCCTTCCATGATAAAACGTAGGGCAGAAGCACGATGGCGATGAGCAGACGTAAATTCGCCCGGACGAGTCACCTGAATTCCGGTATATAACCAACCAACAGCAGCAGAAACGTCTTTTCGTTTATCATTAACTAAATAGACCACACGACGACCAGCTTGTTCAGGAGTTACAAGTTCTGAAGATTTAAGGACTAATTCTCTCAAATCGTCATATTTCCAAAGCATTGGAATAGAAGAGGAGCGAGGTTCCCACGGCTCGATATCATTAGCAACCGTCCATAGAGCACCGGCACCCAAGTTTTCCAAATCTTTGTAATATGCTTTTAGTTCTTCGGAATCTTGTACTCTCGCTCTTCCGTAAACGTCGTCTGAATGTTTTGCGTCCATGTTGAATTTTCAAAGTATAAAACGGTAAATTTACAATTATTCTTTGAATTTTTCAAGGGTGAAATCGGCAATGTATTACTTTGAATGACTAATTTTTAATTGCGATTCCATTGGATAATAACCACGAATTCTCGCTTTTTATCCACGTATGTGAAAAACTAAATGTTTCACTTTTGTGGATGTTATGTTGCTTATCTGTCCAGAATTTATCAACATTATAGTGAATTATGACTGCGTATTCCGTTATCTCAATTGCTTTTTTATGAAGAGCACAATTGAATTCCAAACTACTGTCTTCATTGATTTCTTTCATCCAATACGAACATTTTTTTACATCAGAAATAGTCAATTCATCCGATTGATAATTGATTTGATTATGAATCCAAAGTTTTTTATAGGAAGTTGTATCGTTTCTTTCAAGGTAATTCCAATAGCGATTCTCCAGCTGCCAAATTTCTTTTTCTAATTCACTTTTCTGAGCAAATACGAAATTATTCGTCAATGGAAAAATTAATACAAAAACAATTAAAAACCATTTTTGGAGAATTATTAGATTATTTTCGAATAAAAACTTCATCTGAATTTTATTGCGTTAAAGTTTCCAAAACAGGTCTAAACAAGATATTCAAATCCTTTTTTGCCAAATCATTTTTATAAATTATCTCCGCCGATGATTTAGGTTTTCGATCATTCAACATTTCGTGAACATCTGATACTTTGTAGGTTTCACTGGTTAACAGATAATCTTTTCCGTGTAAATTGTTTGTTGTTGCTGCTTTAAAAGTTGCCAGTGCCACATCTTTCACATCTACAATGGCAAAAGGCACATCATTATCAAATAAAGATTGAACAAATTCATCGGGTGCGATTTTATTTTTGATTAAAAATTGCATTCCGGTTGAAGTAGAATCTTCTCTATCCGACATTGATTTTCCCATTACCATAACTGGTGAAACGGAACTAATCTCGAAAGAAAGGTTCGGATTGTCTTTTATAAATTGCTCCACCACTTGATTAGCGATGAATTTCGCTTGACAATACGGATGACTCATTTCGCTGGTGAAACGTTTGTCGTTTTCATCAAATGTATCGGTAAAACTTTTGCCATCGGCCGGCATCGGAAAATTGGTATTCCAAGCCGCAACGGAAGCAAGAAGAACCACTTTTTTTACGCTTGGTGTTGCTTTGATGACTTCCAAAAAGTTTTCTGTGCCATTGATAGTAGGAGTAAAGAGTTCTTTTTCAGGATCGGTAATGGTTAGTTGGAAAGGGGTTCCGCTGTGAATAACAATATCACATTCACTTACAAATTCTTTGAGTTGTGCTTTATCTTCAACATTTAATTCTTCAATGTATAAATGATCGGCGTTTTTCAGATTCATCAAATGACGGTATTTTTCTTCTTTTGAAATATTGGTTGTAGAAACTTTTACTTCAAAACCATTGTCTAAAAATTGTTTGGTGATATAGCTTCCTATGAAACCGGAACCACCAATTATACCTGCTTTTTTCATTTTGATTCATTTTAAAGAAACCTGCAAAGCTTTTGAGTTCCTTGCAGGTTTTGAATTAATAATTATTTAGTTGAAGTACTATCGACGACTGTTGTTGCTGCTGACAGTTTTTGTAAATCCAAGGCAATTTTGGCGTTATTCCAAAAGCCTACTTCGCGAACAATTTTACCGTTTACAAACTGAGCAGTGATGGCACAAGGCAGGATGTATTCTTCACCTGTAGCTTTTAATGTACCCTTCCAATCTCCCCAAAAATTAACCCAAGTTTCGCCGTTATCGGTAACTACCATTTCATACTCTGATTCGGAGTCAATAAAATCTATATTCGAAAAAAGTTCTGTGTCTTCTTTACTTACTTCGATTAATTTATCTACACTAACTGCTTTGTCTTTTGTGACATTGTGTTCAATTTTTGCAGTATCCGCATAGAATGATTTCATTGTTGCCCAATCTGCTTTTTCATAGGCTTCGATTGATTTTTTAAACGAATCGATTTCCGGGGATTGTTGGGTGTAACGTTGCTTTTCTTGACAGGATGCCAAAACTAATAATCCAATAGCTACAATTACTATTTTTTTCATGATTACATTATTTTAAGTTGATTTGTTCTAGTACACGCTTCAATAAAATGTTATTAATTCGATTTAGAAATAGATAACGTGTACAATAAATTTATAAAGTTGAATTGAGTTATACTTTTATTTGCTCAGTTCTTTACTTAAGATATAGGTATAACCCCATGAGCCATCAATAGAACTTCTAAAATCATTTCGCATTTGTTCGGTTTTCTTTACGCCATGTTTATCTTCCATGACTTTCCAAACACCGTCTTTTTCGATATCCAATTCTGCTAAATCTTTATATGAAGTTGTTACCATATAATTAGGAGCATTTTCATCACCTCCCATAAATGAGTACCATGAACCTCTAACATCTCCTTCAACAGCTTTTAGTGTGTTATGAACTTCTTTAAGGGTTGCATTAAAAACAGTAGAGTTTTTTACTCTAAAGTAAGTTACCCAAACTACTGTTCGATCAGGATTTACTTTTTTAGTGCTCATTTCCGGCATAGTAGAAGCCAAATGATACACATTTTTTTCAATGTGTGGCATTATCATATTGATGACAATATCTCTACAAGCTTTACCAGCTTCATCATCTTTGTCTAAATCTGCCCAGTTTTTAACCAATCCTGTTAACGCATAAACGGTTCCTTCTCCTTGCAATCTTGACCAAAGATTCCAAGAATCTGTTCCGTTGTTTTTTTCATAACATTCTTTATACATTTTTACACCTGCCTTGAATTGATCATGGTGACCTTGCTTGATCGTTAATTCAGACATTGTCAATATTTGACGTTCTGCAACTTGTGCCATAGCTATTATTGGTAATAGCAGTACTAAAAAGAGTAATTTTTTCATGATTAATTAATTTTTAAGATTAGTTGAATTGGATATATATCCGGTACTAAGTAAAATGTAATTAACTGAAAATGAAATAGGTTTAGGACGAAGTGGGTGGAATAATGTCCGAAAAAGGGGTTTTACTTATCGGAATGTGCCAATTGGTCAATGTGGCAATGAATTAATTTGAAGATTAAGCTGCTTTTCGAAGTTTAAAATCAAAAATATGGGTTGTTCCATTTTCTGATTCTTCTTTCATAGTGCCGTTTAGTTGTTGGGTGAGTAGGGAAACCAACTGAGTTCCGAATCCGGTTCCATGCGTAATTCCGGATTTTCCGATACCATTATCGGTGACAACCAAATGAAGATGTTGGTCATTTTGTTTTTCTAATTTGATGGTAATTGTTCCTTTATCGCCTTCAGGGAAAGCATATTTTATGGTATTCGTTAGTAATTCATTGATTATCAATCCTAATGGAACGGCTGTATCAATGTCTAAATCGAGTTTTTCCATAGCTAAATTCAGTTTGACTTTTTCTTCTGCACCAAAACTGTCGAGAATACTTTGACTGAGGTTTAAAAAATAATCTTTCATCTCAATAGAACCCAAATTCGTTCCTTGATAGAGTTTTTGATGAACAATGCTGATGGAGTTCACCCGATTTTGTCCTTCTGTCATCGCTTCTTTTGTTTTTGTATCATCTATTTGAGCCGATTGTAAAGCGAGTAAACTCGATACAATTTCCAAATTATTTTTCACCCGATGATGAATTTCCTTCATCAACAATTCATTTTCAGCATTTTTCTGAGCTAATAACCGATTGCTTTTGCTTCGATTTCGATAACTGATGAAGCCAAAAATCAACAATCCTAACAGTAAACCAACAACAATAATTCCAAGATATTGAACTAATTTTTGTTGGGATATTTTAGCTTCTTGAAAAGCGATAGTTTCCTCTTTTTTCTCTGTTTCGTATTTGGTTAGGAGTTCCGACATTTTTGCATCACTTTCAATAGAACCTATGCTATCTCTCAAATCATACGCTTTTTGTTTGTATGATAACGCGGATTCAAAGTCATTCAGTTTCTGATAAATTGTACTGACGTGGTGATAGTTTTCAATTAAATTCGCTTTGTCATTATTCGTTTCCTGCAATCGAACGGTTTCCAATTGATAGGGAAGAGCTTCTTTATAATTTCCTTTTAACAAATTTATTTCCCCTAAATTGGCAGTTACCGTGTTGATTCCGTTTTGATAATTGGCTTCTTTGGCCATTTTTAAACAATTGGTATAAAAACGAATGGCTTCGTCATATCTACCTAATTTTTTGAGTGCATTTCCTTGACTATTGCCAATATCTACTTTACTGGTTAATCCTAAATTTTGTTCTTCAACGATGGCGGCTGCTTTATTAAAATAGTCTAATGAAAGTTGATTTTTTTTCATTGCAATGGCAACGTCACCGGCATTATTATAAACGTAAAAAAATTCAGAAGTCAAGTTATTTTTCTCGGCCATATCGATTGCTTTTTCAGCATAATTTAAGGCTTCAGTTAATCGATTTTGCTTGGTTAAATCCCACGAAATTCGAGTCATTGCATCACAAATTCCGGCTTTATCATCAATGCTTTCCATTAATTTTAAAGCATAAATGTTCTTTTGCATCGCTTTATCATATTCACCTTTTTTCTTTAAAACCCAAGCCATTTTAAACGAAGTTGATGCTTGCCCTCTTACATCATTAATGGCTTTATATCCTTTCATTGCCTTGTCAAAAAATAAATTAGCAGAATCTAACTGAAGTAAGTTAGCGTGCATTCTGCCCTCCATTTCATAAAATTTAGGCTGCCAGTTTTTATTGTTTAGTTGATCGGCTAATTTGACACCTTTTTTAGCCAATACTAATGCTTGTTTCATATCATTTCCAAAAACAGTATTGACCATTTCGGAAATGATTTCTAGTTTTTTAGTTTGATTTTTTTCTGAATTTAGTTTCAGTTCTAATTCGGCCAAAGTGGCTTGTTGACTATGAATAATAAAAGGAAATAAAAGAAGAATAAGTAGTTTTAATTTCATAGCCATCAGATAAATTTATACTTTTTGTATGTGAAGCAATAATTGTTTTTTTAGTTCCGGACTTACAGGAATGGCTTTTTTGGCAATCACCAAATGACTGGTTGCAATTTCGTCGATGTGATGCATGTTGATGATAAAAGAACGATGAATTCGCATCAGGTTTTTGACGTTTAACTTTTCTTCTAAATCTTTTAACGTACTGACAATGAGGTGTTCTTTTTCTTTACAATGAATTTTGCAGTAATTACGTTCGGCTTCAATATAAAGAATGTCATTGATGTTAATTTTTATCATTTTATCATGGCTTCGAACAAAAATCGAATCACTCATAACAAAAGTATCCAAGTCAGTACCTTCTAACTTTTTTTCTTCTTGAATGCGAAGAATCGTCAATTCAATAGCATGTTGTAAATCTAATTTTTTGAAAGGTTTGGATATAAATGCGTACGGATTTGTTGCTTTTGCTCTGTTAAAGTGCTTATCATCTGCATTGGCAGTCAAATAAATAATCGGGATTTTGAATTCTTTTTGAATGAAGTGAGCCAATTCAATTCCGTCTAAATCACCTTTTAGATAGATGTCAAGCAGTAAAATATCCGGTAAGGTTTGACGAATTTTGGCTAAAACTTCTTCTGCATGAGAAACAATTCCCAATACGTCATAGCCAAGACTAGTTAATTGCAGTGCGATGTTAGCACCAATAATCATCTCGTCTTCCACAATAAGAATTTTTATTTTTCCTTCCATAAAGAAAATGACTTATAAATGAATAACTTCAGTAATAATCTTAAAATTCTGAATGGTAGACGTATATGGGATGTAAAAATACTGCTTTTTATTTAACTTTTGTTAAAATCTTCATGATTATCTATAAATGTTATTTTTCGAGTGGGAGCGGTGTTTACACGAAGATCAAAAATATCAAAGCGATTGTAATGTCCGAGAATATCGTGCATTTGTTTCGGTTGAATGCATTTTTCCAAATCGATGTCGGCATACACAATTCCTTCGTCATCAATCAAAGGTTCGCCAACAACAGCTCCGTTTGGACCAATAATTCCTGAGAAAGCCGAACTTTTTCGAGTCAATAACTCTTCAATATTAGGAACATCGGATTTTAAAACATTCATAATTTCTTTTGAAATCGTAGAACACGAAACAACGGTGAATAATTTCCCTTCAAACGAATGAGCAGCGGCACGAATTTTAATCGCCTCCGCCATATTGTAATCAGGTGGAGCTACTGGAAGCGAAATATAATTGGCAATGTGAATCAATTCGCCTTGCGATAATAACGTAAATCTGGCTAAAGTGTTAGTGTTTTCGCCACAAGCTAATGTTCCGATTGGACCGATTTCAGTTTTATAAACTTTTAAAGAAGAACCATCTCCACTTGACCATGTAAGCTTTTCTGCCCAAGTGGGGACAAGCTTTCTGTGTTTTCCGATGAGATTTCCATTATTATCAATGATAAGATTAGTATTGTAAATTTCGCCATAACTATCGCCACGTTCATTGATTCCGATGACCACGTGCATATTGAAATCTTTTGCAGCTTTGAATAGCGGTTTCATAGATTCATCCGTCACAGCGACCGAATTTTTATATAATTGTTCATACCATTTACTGCCTTGCACGGGTGTCATAATCCAATTCCAATACGGATATCCGGCAACAAAAACTTCCGGAAAAGCAATTAATTGAACTCCGTTTGAACTAGCTTCTTTGATGAAAGAAATCGCTTTTTCAATTGTTTTATCAACGTTTAAAAAAACGGGTGAGGTTTGAACGGCAGCGGCTTTGAATTTTGGAAAGTTCATTGTGATAGTATTAAAATGGGAGTATTAAGTAGTAGGATTGATGAATCTTGAAATTTTCTCTTTCATTTCTTCTGAAAAACCTTCTGCTTTGATTTTTTCTCTGTCTTCAGCTATTTTTACGTTAACAAGGGTTACTTCGCCTTCTAAAACAGTTACTTCTTTTTCATTAACGAATTGAAATCCACATAAAACTGATGCAAAACCAATGTCTTTTACCCATAATTTTTTGGTCAGAACTTCTCCCAATCTAGCCGGGTTTTTGAATTGGATTTTCAAATCAACTGTTGGAATTCCATTGGTTTCGTGCATTTTAGAAAACGGTCTGTCGAGTGCTTCTTCAAACCAATCTTCTACTAAATCATTGAGCATTTCCAAAAACCGTGGATAGAACACGATACCAGCGTAGTCAATATGTTTGAATTTTATTTTTTCTTGTTTGGTGAAAGAATTAGTCATTGTTAGCTTTTATTTTCTTGTTTCATTTTATTTTTTTCTTCAATAGCTTTTATTTTTTCTTCAAATACTCTCTGTTCTTCTTCTCTTTTACTTTTTAATTTTTTAATTTCTTCTTCTGTGTCATCAAAATAGGTGATTCCAAATTCTTTAAATAATTTTTCTTGTTTCAAAGCACATCGAGCCAAAAAGTTAAGATTTTTTGAAGATTGTGTATTACCACAACTAAAACATAATTCAATATACCCAAATATTTCATTTTTAGCGTTAGTGAAGATTAGAATATGTCTAGGCCAATAACAAGAACCAATCTCCCAATCTTCAGTTTTACAATTTCCTAATTCTGATTTTAATTTATTTATTTGATCTAGGTTTAAAAGAATTCTATTCCTTAAATATTTTTCTTTTATTTCAATATTGTTGTTTTTTATGTAGTTTACATACATAGAACGATCTTCGCGATCCCATTTATCTCTGGCATAAAAAGCTATGATTTCAATTTTTTTAGTTTGATTAAAAATAGAATCAAGAGCTTCCTTTTGCTGTGCTATGATGGAAGAATAGATTATCAAAAAAAGTAAAATTAATTTTATTTTCATAATCAAAGTCTTACTACTTACTACTTTAATTTAAACCTCTGTATTTTCCCAGTCTCTGTTTTAGGCAGATTTTCTGTAAAATAAATCACTCTCGGATATTTATACGGAGCCGCTACTTCTTTGAACCAGTGTTGAATATGGTTTTTCATATTATCCGTTGCTTTAGATGCATCTTTTAGAACAATATGAGCACAAACTAACATCCCACGTTCATCATCAGGTAAACCAACTACGGCACATTCCAGAATTTCTTCGTGGGTTAAAAGTACGGATTCTACTTCAATTGCTGCAATATTATAGCCTGAAGAAATGATCATATCATCACCACGAGCGACAAACCAGAAGTAACCGTCTTCATCTTGCTTGAAAATATCACCAGTAATATTCCAACCATTTTGAACGTATTCTTGCTGTTTTTCTATTCGATTTAGGTATTTACAACCTGTAATTCCGCGAACGGCTAATCGTCCGGGTTCATTCGCAGAAACGTTATTTCCGTTAGCATCAATGATTTTCGCTTCATAACCTGTAATGGCCAAACCGGTAGATCCTGGTTTCATATTCTCTTCATTAGATGAAATGAAAATATGCAGCATTTCAGTCGCTCCAATGCCGTCAATGATTTTTAATCCGGTGGCGTTGTGCCAATCTTCCCAAACCTTTAACGGCAAGGTTTCTCCGGCAGAGACACATTTGCGTAAGCTGGAAATATCATAGTCTTTCACTTTTGTAGTGATGATTCGCCAAGCGGTTGGAGCGGTAAAACAAATCGTGATTTTATGTTCCTGAATGGCTTGCAACAAAACATCCGGTGTTGGTTTTTCTATTAAAAATGTGGAAGCACCAAAATATAACGGAAATAAAACCAATCCACCTAAACCAAAGGTAAAACCGATTGGCGGACTTCCTGTAAATATATCATTTGCAGTTGGTTGAAGAGAATACGTTGGAAATGCTTCGCAAATATTCAAAATATCTTTATGGTAATGAGCCGTCATTTTGGGTAATCCTGTCGTTCCGGAAGTAAAACCAATCAAAGCAACACTATCTGATTTGGAATGAAAATTAGTAAAGGTTTTAGGTTTATTAATCATCAGATTTTCCAATTCGGAAGTACCGCTTTCTGAACCACAGAATTTGCAGATTCTTTTCAGAAAATCGGAATCCACCAAATCAATTTCATTTTCTAAAGCGATGTCACAAAACACGTGGGATATTTCGGCACATTCGATGATTGTTTTTAGTTCTTTGGAACGTAGTAAAGGCATCGTCGCTACTACAATTCCGCCTGCTTTCAGAATTCCGAACCACAACGCCACCATCATTGGATTATTGGCAGAACGAATCAGTACACGATTTCCGGATTGTAAACCTAAATCATCCACTAAAACATTAGCAATTTGATTGGCTTTATCAAATAAATCCTGATACGTCCACGTTTTTTTGAAAGTGCGAAGACAAGGAGCATTTCCGTTCCCGTTTTTAATGTGAGAATCTAAAAGACGTTCGACACAATTGAGCATATCGTTTTCGTACAAACCAGGTAAATAGATGGGTTGCAAGTCGATGCTTGGTAGGGAATCGTGAGCGAAGTTGTCTTGATAGTGTTTCATTTTTTTGAGTTGCTGAGTTGCTGAGAAACTGAGTTGCTGAGATTTCTAATTAATTCTTTTTATTGCTTTTCGGCTTCAACGCCTTCTTCATACTTTCCACTTGTTTCCTTTCTGATGCTTTCAACGGATATAAATGAGAACTTCCCATTTTGTATTGAACCGGAATATCATCAGTTTGCACATTTTCATACGCTTGAGCATTTCTGACAAAGTTCGCATCGGCTAATAAAGGTCGGCCTAATGCCACTAAATCCGCTCTTCCGTTTAAAATGATGGTGTTGATTTGATCAATATCTTGAATAAATCCGGCGGTTATGGTGGGAATATGAACTGTATTTCGAACCAAATCCGAAAAAGGCGTTTGCCACATTCTTCCCATTTGAGGTTTTTGATGTTCAACTGTATTTCCGGTTGAAACGTTGATTATATCTGCTCCGGCTGATTTGAAAGCATTTGCAATGTAGATCACGTCTTCCTCTGAAATTCCGTTTTCTGCCCAATCGGAAGTGGAAATTCGAACCGACATTGGTTTTTGTTGTGGAAAAACGTTTCGCATTTCATTAAACACTCGTAAGGGGAATTTAATGCGGTTTTCAATACTTCCGCCAAATTCATCCGTTCGCGTATTTGTCAAAGGAGATAAAAACGAAGCTAATAAAAATCCGTGATGAGCTTGTAATTCAATCATATCAAAACCGGCTTGTTCAGCATTTTTTGTAGCTTGGATAAATTCAGCAGTAATTTTATCCATATCTTCCAAAGTCATTTCCTTCGGAGTTGCCATTTTGGAATTGAATGGGATAGGAGAGGCGGAAAGTAATTCCCAAGCATCATCAATCTGTTCATTTTGTCCTTCCCAAGGTTTTTTTATAGCTCCTTTTCTTCCTGAATGTCCGAGTTGAATTCCGATTTTAGTTTGTGTATTTTGATGAATGAAATCAGTGATTTTTTTCCATTCAACTATTTGATTTTCATTACAAATACTTGCACAACCTAAAGTTATACGTCCGGTTGAAGAAACAGCTGTCATTTCAGTTAGAATCAATCCAACGCCACCGGTTGCTCGACTTCCGTAATGAACTAAATGCCAGTTATTAATTAATCCATTTTCAGCTGAATATTGTCCCATCGGAGACATTACAATTCGGTTGGAAAGTTCTAAATCTCTTAATTTGAAAGTTGAAAAAGCCGCTGATTGATTTTTGTCATTGACATTGCAATTGTCATTGAACTCTTTTAAAACTTTATCTGTAAACGATTTATCTCTAATTTGTAGATTTTCAAACGTTACTTTTTTGGAACGCGTCATACAACCAAAAGCAAATTGATAGAACGGATGTTGAATGTGACGATCCATATTTTCAAACCAATCCAACGAGACCAAAGCTGCATACTGAATCATTTCCACCGTATTTCTTCTGGTTTTGTCGTATTGTTCGAAAGCAGCTTCAACATTCGTAGGATTTGCAATCACAGCATCGGAAAGACCAATCGCTGAATCCATCGCTAATTTTGTTCCTGAACCAATAGAGTAGTGAGCAGTTGCTTTCGCATCACCTAACAAAACAATATTGTTGTATGACCATTTTTCATTGGTTACGTGCGGAAATTGTCGCCAATGTGATTTGTTGGAAATAAGCGGATGTCCGTCTAATTCTGCTGCGAAAATTTCAGTAATTTTTTGAATGGTATCTTTTTCGTTGGTGACTTCAAAACCGATGTTTTGCCAAGTTTTTTCGGAGCATTCAAAAATCCAGGTGCTCATTCCTTCTTCATATTGATAGGTGTGTGCCACAATGGTTCCGAAAGGCGTTGTTCTAAAGAAATAAGTAAAAGCATCCAAAGGCTTAGTCGAACCTAACCAAACAAATCTATTCTTTTTAAGTTCTATTTTAGTGCCAAATTCTGTGGCAAATTGTGTTCGAATGACACTTCCAATTCCATCACACGCAACAATAATATCTGAATCAGCAAACTGGCTTAAATCACCCACATTTTGTTCGAAATGCAGATTGACACCTTCTTCACGGCAGCGTTGGTGTAATAATTTTAATAATGTTTTTCGGGAACATCCACAAAATCCGTTTCCGGAACTGTTGACGGTTTGTCCGTCACGAGCAACGATGATATCATCCCAATAAGCAAATTCACTGCGAATAAGTTCATACGATTTTAAATCTCGCATTAAAAATTCGCTTAATGTTTCATCGGAGAAAACTACGCCAAAACCAAAACTGTCTTCTGGTTTGTTGCGTTCGTAAACATCGATTTGGCAATGAGGTATTGCTTTTTTGGTTAATATGGAAAAGTAGAGTCCGCCTGGGCCGCCACCGATTACTGTTATTTTTTTCATTTTTATTTTGACACGGATTTCACCGATTTACACTGATTTTTTAAACATTAAATTACGCTCTTTTAATTGAAAAAAGTTCTCCCAACGTACTATAATTTGAACCTGCTAAACGAGCAACAGGTTTATAAACGTCTAAATTAATTCGGTTGTTTTCCATCAAAATAGCATCATCAATATGAATGGTTTTTATTTTTCCGATAACGATGCAAGCACCGCCACCATCATTATTATCCATAAAATAATGATGAATCATTTCGCATTCTAAATGAATCGGACTTTCTTTTACACGTTTGGGTTTGATGAAAACAGAGTCAATAGGAGTAAGGCTGGCCAATTCAAATTCGTCTACATCGGATGCAACCGTAGCTGAAGTTGCATTCAGTTGTTCTACCACATCTAATGTTGCCAAATTCACCACAAACTGTCCGTTTTGCAATACATTATTCAGTGTATCTTTATTTTTATTGTTATCTCTAGCTGTGGAAAACATCACGCAAGGTGGGTTGTGAGAAACCATATTGAAATAAGAAAAAGGAGCGAGGTTGTTGATTCCGTTAGCATCTACAGTCGAAATCCAGCCAATTGGTCTGGGGATGATAGTTCCGGTTAGTAATTTATATAAAACAGAAGGGTCTGTTTCATTAGTATTAAATTGCATAAGTTGATTGTTGTTTCTACAAATTAAAGAAAATAGCATGAATATTTACTTATCTCTTACGCTAAAATTTATCTTTTTTTAGATGAAAATGGTATAACTTATTAGAATTTGCTGTTTTATTATAATTTAGCTATAATTATGAACAATATAATTTTTAGCCAATAAAATTAAGCACTTCATAATTTTTTCTAAAATAAATTACAAAATATGTTTTTATATTATTGCTAATTTAATATATTTATGCAAAATTTTTATATATGGAGATTTTAGCGTGTCCGAAATGCCAAAATGATCAGATTGTTAAAAGTGGCATCATTAAAGACAGACAAAGGTATTTATGCAAAAAATGCAATTATTACTTTACGGTCAACAAGTTAGGTAAAAAGATAGATGATTACTACGTAACGAAAGCTCTGCAATTATACTTAGAAGGATTAAGTTATCGTGAAATCGAGCGAATTTTAGGAGTTTCTCATGTAACAGTGAGTAATTGGGTAAAAGAGTTTAAAATCAAAAAACCTGCTCACACCGATTATCATCCTACTTATAAGATTTATAATCATTTAGAATTAGTAGAATTCTTAAAAAACAAAGACCAGCTCAAAGGTGCCGGGATGATTATTACTGAATTAGGCGATAAATTTATGCTTATAAAATGGGAGCGTTTCAAAGATTAGCTATACTAATTAACAAAAATATATAACTGTTTTTTTTTCTCACTTATAAAATTTCAATTTGGTACTCAGAAAAACAAATTCTTCTAACCAAAACCAAATTTATAATTAATGAAAAAAGCAGTCTTACTTCTCATGACAACGTTTTGCTTTTTTAATGCTTTCTCGCAAGGTTCTCCCGATTATGGGGGCGGAATGAAATTTAACCTAAACGAAGAAGGTTCAAAATACATGCGTGTCATTGCTTGGGGGCAAATGTGGGGTCAATATAATGACAACCTGCCCGAAGATAAAAAAGCAATTGAGTTTTCAACTCGAAGAGCACGGATTTTAACCTATGCTCAAATTACACCAAAATTCTTAGTGTTAACTCATTTTGGTTTAAATTCATTGAATGCAGATAACATGTCGCCAACAGGAAAAGGCGAGAGTTCTCAATTGTTTTTTCATGATTTTTGGGTGCAATACAGTTTAGGAAAAAATCACGCCATTGGTTCAGGTTTACATTACTGGAACGGAATTTCGCGATTAAATAGTCAAGGAACTTTAAATTTTATGACTTTGGATAACAACCGTCAATCATGGTCAACCTTAGGTTTATCCGATCAATTTGCTCGTCACCAAGGTGTTTATGCAAAAGGTACTTTTGGTAAATTTCAATACCGGGTTTCCATTAACGAATCAATGACAAACAGTTTAGACACCCGAGTTACAGCAGATAATGTAAACACCACAATTTATGCAGGTCGAAGAGTTTTAGGTTCAAAAGAGTCAGGAATGAATTATGCCGGTTATTTTGAATATGGCTTTTTTGATGCTGAAAGCAATTTTCTACCGTTTAGAGTTGGGTCTTATTTAGGTACCAAAAAAGTATTTAATGTAGGTGCCGGATTTTTTCTGCATCCAAAAGGAAGTGTTTACAATGATGGCACAACCAACATTGGTGAAGATGTATCCATTTTTGCTGTTGATGCTTTTTATGATGCACCAGTTGGTGATAAAAAAGGAGCAATTACAGCTTATGCTACTTACCAAAACAACAATTACGGTAAAAATTATTTGTTTAACGCCTATGGAACCGGAAGCTTCATTTATGGTCATGCCGGTTATATGTTCCATTCGGAAAAATTGACAAAAATTCAACCCTACTTATCCTATGCAACCAACAGTTATGATGCTGTGGATGATAATCGAAATGTATTCGGTGTGGGTACAAACCTTTATTTAAACGGACACAATTCTAAACTTACATTAGAATATAAAAATGAAAAATTTGGCGAAAGCAAAACGGGAACGATTACGCTTCAAGCCATGGTTTATCTATAAACTTAACTTTTAAAAACAAATTTAACTATGAGTAATCAAGCAAACGCTACCGCCTATTGGAAAGAGAATTTAAGGTATCTTCTTATTCTTTTGTCCATCTGGTTTTTAGTCTCCTATGGAGCAGGAATCTTATTTAAAGACGCTTTAGACAGTATTAAAATCGGAGGATTTCCACTCGGATTTTGGTTCGCACAACAAGGATCAATTTATGTATTTGTGATTTTGATTTTTGTGTATGTTAGACTAATGAACAAACTAGACAAAAAATACGGATACGGAGAGGAATAGTTTTCTGTTTTCGGTTATCGGTTTTCTGTTAAAATAAATTGAAATAAAAAATTCAAATAACTCAGCTGCTCAGTATCTAAGCTACTCAGCAACTCTAAAAAATAATCAAAATGGATGTACAAACTTGGACATATATAATAGTAGGAGTAACATTTGCTCTCTACATCGGAATTGCAATCTGGTCGCGTGCCGGATCAACCAAAGAATTTTATGTTGCCGGTGGTGGTGTTTCACCTTTGGCTAACGGAATGGCTACTGCAGCTGACTGGATGTCGGCAGCTTCATTTATTTCCATGGCGGGAATTATTTCCTTTGCGGGATATGATGGTGCTGTTTATTTAATGGGATGGACTGGCGGTTATGTTTTACTAGCCTTATTATTAGCTCCTTATTTGAGAAAATTCGGAAAATTCACTGTGCCTGATTTCATTGGTGATCGCTACTATTCAAAAACTGCTCGTTCAGTAGCTGTTTTTTGTGCTTTGATTGTTTCGTTTACGTATGTAGCCGGACAAATGAGAGGAGTAGGGGTTGTCTTCTCAAGATTTTTGGAAGTAGATATTAATACCGGTGTTATTATTGGAATGGTAATCGTTCTTTTCTATGCAGTTTTAGGTGGAATGAAAGGAATCACCTATACACAAGTAGCACAATATTGTGTATTGATTTTTGCCTTTATGGTACCAGCCATTTTTATCTCGATACAAATGACAGGAAATCCTATTCCACAATTAGGAATGGGAGGAACAGTTGCTGATGGTTCAGGAACTTATTTGCTAGATAAATTAAACGGACTTCAAACTGAATTAGGGTTTGATGAATATACAAGTGGTTCAAAATCCATGATTGATGTTTTTGCTATCACGTTAGCATTAATGGTTGGAACAGCCGGATTACCTCACGTAATTGTTCGATTTTTCACTGTTAAAAAAGTGAAAGATGCTCGTAAATCTGCCGGATGGGCTTTGTTGTTAATTGCGATTCTTTATACTACAGCTCCAGCTGTTGCGGTTTTTGCAAAAGCAAACTTAATTCAGACAGTAAGTGATAAAGAATATAGTGCAATGCCACAATGGTTTATGAATTGGGAGAAAACAGGTTTATTAACCTTTGATGATAAAAATGGAGACGGAAAAATTCAGTATGTTGCTGATAAAGAAGCAAACGAATTAAAAATTGATAACGATATCATGGTTTTGGCTAATCCTGAAATTGCGAATTTACCAAATTGGGTGATTGCTTTAGTAGCCGCCGGAGCTCTGGCTGCTGCCTTATCAACAGCTGCGGGATTGTTATTAGTTATCTCTTCATCTGTTTCGCACGATTTAATCAAGAAAATGATTAACCCAAACATTTCAGAAAAAAATGAACTTTGGGCTGCTCGTGGTTCTGCTGCAGTTGCGGTTTGTATCGCTGGTTATTTCGGAATTAATCCGCCTGGATTTGTGGCAGCTGTCGTTGCACTGGCATTTGGTTTGGCTGCGGCATCCTTTTTCCCGGCCATTATTTTAGGTATTTTTTACAAGAAAATGAATAAAGAGGGAGCTATCAGCGGAATGGTTGTTGGAATGTTATTAATGATTTATTACATGCTAAAATTCAAATTCGGTATCTTCGATGGTGGAAAAGAAATGGTAGATTCGTTAAAACCAAATTGGTGGTTTGGCATTTCACCGGAAGGCTTTGGAACTGTTGCCATGATTGCCAATTTCGCAGTAGCTTTGATAGTTAACAGATTTACTCCTGAGCCACCACAAGATGTTCAGGATATTGTGGAAAACATCAGAATTCCATCCGGAGCTGGTGAGGCAACCGGACATTAATAAAAGAATTATCTTTAGATAAAATTACTTTCTCTGCTTTTGAATTTCAAGAGCAGAGTTTGTGATTCAAATGAAAAACTAAAAATGAAAAAAAGACATCTTCAAAAATTTGTGATTATTAGTTTGTTGTTATGGATGGCATTCAACTTTCCAATACTATTACTTTTCAACAAATCTGAAGCTATTTTTGGAATTCCAATCATCTATTTTTACATTTTTTCGGTTTGGACATTGTCAATTATCATTTCATTTTACTTTTTAAAAAAATACAATGAATAGCGGATTTTTATTAGTCATATTGCTGCTTTATCTCGGATTACTTTTTTTTATTGCTCAATGGGCAGAGCGAAAAGGTAACTCGAAATGGACAAATAATCCTTATGTCTATTCACTTTCACTCGCTGTTTATTGCACAACTTGGACGTACTACGGAAGTATTGGTGTGGCTGCAAATTCAGGTTTAAATTTTATTCCGATTTATCTCGGACCGGTGATTGCTTTTCCGGCTTGGATTGTTATTCTAAGAAAAATAATCCGAATTTCCAGAGTCAATAAAATTTCAAGTATAGCCGATTTTATTTCGCTTCGTTATGGAAATAGTCGATTTCTGGGAGCTTTAGTTACAATCATTTCACTAATAGCGATTTTGCCTTATGTGGGATTACAACTCAAAGCGATTTCTGAAACATTTCATATCGTAACCAATTCACCGGAAACCACCAATGTTTTTTTAGACACTTCAACCTATGTTGCCTTAGTTTTAGCTCTTTTTGCTTCTTTTTATGGAACGCGTTATGTTGATGCTTCTGAAAAGAGAAAAGGAATTGTGACTGCTGTTGCGATGGAATCAGTACTTAAATTGTTCTTCTTTATTATTTTAGGATTGTATGTTACTTTTTACATATTTGATGGCTTTGATGCCATTTATGCCAAAGCATCATTAATGGAAAGTTTTGAAGAAAGAAATACAATTCATGGTTTAGAAGGTGGAATGAATTGGATGATGCTCATCATATTATCATTTTTTTCAATCTTTCTTTTGCCTCGGCAGTTTCACATGTCAATTGTCGAAAACAATCGTGAAAAACATATCCAAACTGCAATATGGCTGTTTCCACTTTATTTGTTACTTTTCAATTTATTTGTTTATCCAATCGCTTGGGGAGGAAATATTTTATTTGAAGGTAAAGATGTCAATTCGGATATGTTTTCGCTCTTAATTCCGCAACTTTTTGACAATACATTTATGACGGTTTTAGTCTTTTTAGGCGGATTTTCAGCAGCCATTTCAATGATTGTGGTTTCATCGATTACACTTTCTACTATGTTGAGTAACAATCTTTTAATTCCGTATGGGTTATTAGGTTCCTTACAAAAAGACAACCAGGAAAGCAATAGCGAACGCATCGTCAAAATTCGAAGAATTGGTATTTTTTTACTAATTATTTTAGCTTTTATCTACTACAGATTTTTCATCATGGATTTTTCGTTAGTATCCGTCGGAATGATTTCATTTGTAATTGTAGCTCAACTCGGACCCGCTTTTTTTGGAGCTATTTTTTGGAAAAGAGGTTCACTAAACGGTGCAGTAGCGGGAATAATAGTAGGAATGTTGATTTGTTTTTACACGATTATGCTACCGTTTTTAATGAGTTCCATCAATCCCGAAAGTAACTTTTTTAAAGAAGGTTTCTTTGGTTATACTTTTTTACAACCATTTCAATTGTTTGGATTAGATTATCTAGAACCTATTCCACATGCACTTTTTTGGAGTTTGTTGTTCAATAGTTTGGTTTATCTATTTGTTTCTGTAAGTTTTAAAGGTGATTACCGCGAACGAAATTATGCCGAAATGTTCGTAGATATTGATAAATACATCAACAACCATGAAAATGCTTTTGTTTGGAAAGGAACGGCTTATGTGTCTGATATTCAAAAAGTGTTGAAACGTTTTTTAGGCGAAGAACGAACCAATCGTGCACTTTCCATTTTTAAAATGAAATATAATATTGCTCCCGATAATTTGATGGCAGATGCCAGATTAGTCAAATTTGCCGAAAATCTATTAACTGGTCACATCGGAACTGCTTCTGCCAAAATATTAATTGAAAGTGTAACCAAAGAAGATAAAATCAGTTTACCAGAAGTCTTGAAAATTTTAGAAGAATCGAAAGAAAATCTTATCATAAATAAAAAACTGACAGAAACATCCAATGAATTAAAGGAACTTTCATCGCAACTAAAAAAAGCAAATGAAACTTTATTATTAAAAGATAAGCAAAAAGATGATTTTTTAGATACCGTTACGCATGAACTACGAACACCAATAACCGCCATTCGGGCAGCGAGCGAAATTTTGCACGACGATGACGAAATTCCGGAAGAACTCAAAAAACAATTTCTTCAAAATATTATCACCGAATCCGATCGTTTAAATAGATTAATTGATAAAATTTTGGATTTAGAAAAATTTGAAACCGGAAAACAGAAAATTTATCCCAGTCAAGGAAATATTATTCAAACCATTTCCAAATCACTTTCACCTTTACAACAACTGATTTCGAACAAAAAGATTCATGTGGAATTTGATGAAAATCAATCAAAAGTGATTATAGAATATGATGAAGAACGAATCATACAAGTGATAACCAATTTGGTTTCCAATGCCATAAAGTTTACGGATGAAAAGCAAGGATTGATTATTATCACCGTTTTAAATAAGGAAGATTTCATCAAAATAAATGTTTTTAACAACGGAAAAGGAGTAAATCCGAATGATTTGGAAACCATTTTCGACAAATTTTATCAATCAAACAATCAAAATATTAAAAAACCCATCGGAAGCGGATTAGGATTAGCCATTTGCAAACAAATCATCGAAGCTCATAAAGGTAAAATCTGGGCAGAAAATGTTCAAAATGGCGTGACATTCTCTTTCATCCTTCCCAAAAATAAATAAAACTCATGAAAAAGATTTTATTAGTAGATGACGAACCCAACATTATCATGTCGTTGGAATATACGTTTAAGAAAAACAATTTTGAAGTTTTCATCGCTCGTGACGGTCAGGAAGCGTTGGATATTTTAAAAAACGAACAACCGGATTTAATCATTCTCGATATTATGATGCCCAATGTAGATGGTTATGCCACAATTGAATCGGTTAAAAAGAATGAAAAACTTACCAATTGCAAAGTCATTTTTCTATCCGCAAAAAACAAAGAAAGCGATATTGAAAAAGGAATGCAATTGGGTGCAGATGCCTACATGACCAAGCCATTTTCAATCAAAAAATTGGTAGATCAAGTGAATGAACTTCTAAAAGACTAACAACTACTACAATGCAATACAACGAATTTTATCAAAAAAGTCTTGACAATCCGGAATTATTTTGGAAAGAACAAGCCAATTTAATTTCTTGGTTTAAAACACCCGAAACCATTTTATCAAAAGATAAAAATGAGTATCCGCTTTGGTATAAAGATGGTGAATTAAATATTTGTTATTTAGCTTTAGACAAACACATTGAAGAGAGTTTTGGTGAACAAATTGCCATCATTTATGATTCGCCGGTTACACAAACTATTAAAAAGTATACTTACAACGAAGTTAAAACCGAAGTTGCCAAACTAGCTGGAGGTTTACTTTCTTTAGGTATAAAAAAAGGCGAAACTGCAGTAATTTATATGCCAATGATTCCGCAAGCTGCTTTTGCAATGTTAGCTTGTGCTCGGATAGGAGTGACCCATTCCGTCGTTTTTGGCGGATTTGCTCCACACGAATTGGCTATCCGAATTGACGATTGCAAACCCAGAATCATTTTAACAGCTTCTTCAGGAATTGAAGTGGATCGATTAATCGCCTATAAACCTTTAGTTGATGAAGCGATTGAATTAGCCAATCACAAACCCAAAAAAGTAGTAGTTTTTAATCGAAAATTAGGTGCTAGAGTTCCATTTAAAAAATACGATGTAGATTATGATGCGTTAGTTTATGGTTCGGAAGAAACTGATTGCGTGGTTGTGAATTCAACTCATCCACTTTATGTTTTATACACATCCGGAACAACCGGAAAACCAAAAGGAATTGTCAGAGATACAGGCGGTTATGCGACAGCACTTAAATTTTCAATGCAATACATTTATGGAGTAAAACAAGATGAAATTTTTTGGGCAGCTTCCGATGTGGGTTGGGTAGTTGGACATAGTTATATTGTTTATGGTCCGCTAATCAATAGAAATACAACTATCATTTTTGAAGGAAAACCAATTAAAACGCCGGATGCTTCTACATTTTGGAGAGTGATTGCCGAACATAAAGTGAATGTGATGTTTACCGCTCCAACCGCTATTCGTGCCATCAAAAAAGAAGATCCTGGTGGATTATTTATCAAAGAATATGATTTATCAAGTTTAAAAAACCAATTTTTGGCTGGAGAACGTTGTGATGTAGCGACATTAGAATGGTATAATCAACACATTCCGGTTCCTGCTATCGATCATTGGTGGCAAACAGAATCAGGTTGGCCGATGATAGCCAATATGATGGGAGTAGAATATTTACCCATCAAACCGGGTTCTGCCGGAAAAGCGGTATCTGGATATGACATTCGTATTCTAAATGATAATGGGGAAGAGGTAGGTGCCAACGAAGAAGGTTTTGTTGTTATAAAATTACCTTTACCACCGGGAACGATGCTCGATTTATGGAATGATAGTGAACGTTTTAAAATAGGTTATTTATCAAAATTTCCGGGGTATTATTTCTCCGGTGATGGCGGATTTAAAGATGCAGAAGATTATATTTTTATAACAGGAAGAGTAGATGATGTCATCAATGTTGCAGGGCATCGATTATCAACCGCAGAAATGGAAGAAATTGTAGCTTCGCACCCAGCTGTGGCAGAATGTGCTGTGATTGGTGTGAACGACGAATTACGAGGACAAATTCCGTTAGCGATGGTGGTAATGAAAACCGGAAATGAAACAGAACATTTTCAATTGGAATACGAAATTGTTCATTTAATTCGTGACCAAATCGGAGCAGTAGCTTGTTTGAGAAATGTGATGATTGTGCAACGATTACCCAAAACACGTTCGGGAAAAATATTACGTAAATTATTACGAAATATCGTTGATAAAATTGAATTTCAAATTCCATCAACCATAGACGACGAACTAATCATTGATGAAATAATTGAAGTTATTGAAAAATATGCAGTTTCAAAGCAAAAATAAAATCATAAACACAATTTTATCTATATCTTTTTAGCAAAGATACATTGCAACGAACGATTAGATTCGTTATTTTTACATAAAAATTAGACCAAAAACAGAACATCATGAGTTACTATAAAATACATGACCTCGAGAATTATTTCAAAATGTATAAAAAATCGGTGCGTGAACCCCGAAAATTTTGGGATAGAATTGCCGATGAAAATTTTACTTGGTATCAGAAATGGGATAAAGTGTTTGAATTTGACATGCAAGAGGCAAAATTCAAATGGTTTGTAGACGCTAAAGTAAATATTACTAAAAATTGCATTGATCGTCATTTGGCACGAAGAGGAGATAAAACAGCGATTATTTTTGAACCTAATAATCCTGACGAAGAAGCTCAACATATTACTTATAATGAACTCTATGCACGAGTAGCTAAGATGGCAAATGTGTTGAGAGATCAAGGCATTAAAAAAGGGGATAGGGTTTGTATTTATTTACCAATGATCCCTGAATTGGCTGTTTCTGTTTTGGCATGTGCCCGTATTGGAGCAATACATTCAGTTGTTTTTGCAGGATTTTCTGCTTCGGCTGTTTCGACACGAATTAACGATAGCGAATGTAAAATGGTCATCACTTCCGATGGCGGATTTAGAGGAAATAAAACCATTGATTTAAAAGGTATTATTGATGAAGCATTAGAAAAATCACCTTGTGTGGAAAAAGTGTTGGTTGCCAAAAGAACGCACACAACTGTAAACATGAAAGAGGGACGTGACCTTTGGTTGCAACCACTTTTAGATGAAGCAATTCCGAATAACGTAGCAGAAATCATGGATGCAGAAGATCCATTATTCATTCTTTACACTTCCGGTTCAACAGGAAAACCAAAAGGAATGTTGCATACTACTGCTGGTTATATGGTTTATACAGCCTATACTTTTAAAAATGTATTTAATTACGAAGAAAATGATGTCTATTGGTGTACAGCCGATATTGGTTGGATTACCGGACATTCTTATATTCTATACGGACCTTTGCTAAACGGAGCAACAACCGTAATTTTTGAAGGTGTTCCGTCATATCCTGATTTTAGCCGTTTTTGGGAAGTAATTGAAAAACATAAAATCACCCAATTCTATACGGCTCCAACTGCCATTCGTGCGTTAGCCAAAGAAAGTATCGATTATGTGCAGCGTTTTCCATTAAAATCTTTAAAAGTAATTGGATCTGTTGGAGAACCTATTAATGAAGAGGCTTGGCACTGGTACAACGACCACGTAGGCGGAAAACGTTGTCCGTTAGTGGATACTTGGTGGCAAACCGAAACGGGTGGAATCATGATTTCGCCGATTCCGTTTGTAACACCTACAAAACCAACGTATGCCTCTTTGCCGTTACCCGGAATTCAGCCGGTTTTGATGGATGAATTACGAAATGAAATTGAAGGTAATCAAGTGACAGGAAGTTTATGCATTAAATTCCCTTGGCCGGCAATGGCACGATCGATTTGGGGTGATCACGAACGATATAAAGAAACCTATTTTTCAGCTTTCCCGGGAAAATATTTCACCGGAGATGGAGCTTTGAGAGATGAAGTAGGTTATTACCGAATTACGGGTAGAGTAGATGATGTAATCATTGTATCCGGTCATAATTTAGGAACAGCTCCAATCGAAGATTCAATCAACGAACATCCGGCTGTGGCAGAAAGTGCAATTGTTGGTTTCCCGCATGATGTAAAAGGAAATGCCTTGTACGGTTTTGTTATTTTGAAAGAGTCAGGCGAAAGCAGAAATCAAGATAATTTACGAAAAGAAATTAATCAACAAATTTCCGATCAAATCGGACCGATTGCTAAATTGGATAAAATTCAGTTTGTTTCAGGCTTACCAAAAACAAGAAGCGGAAAAATCATGCGTCGTATTTTGAGAAAAATTGCGGAAGGAGATTATTCTAATTTTGGTGATATTACTACGTTATTAAATCCTGAAATTGTTGAGGAAATTAAGGACGGAAAGTTGTAAAACAATTTTATATTTTTGTAAACCGCTTGATTTGATTTCAAGCGGTTTTTTTAAATCTATTTGAAATTATGAAAAAGCAAGATTTATCAAAATTATCTGTTGAGGAATTAAAGTATAAAGAAAAAACTTTGAAAAATTCGACAATATTAATGCTTACAGCTATGGCTATCATGCTTTTTAGCGGTATATTTTTAATGATAAAAATGAAAAATTCAGTGCTAACTTTTTTACCTGTTGCTTTTTTACCGCTTGTAATTATCTTTACTAATCAATTAAAAGAAGTACGGGAAGAACTAAAAAACAGAACATCTTAGTTACTGTTTTTTCCGATACGTCACAGTAATTTCCATCACATATTGCATCCCAACCACAGGCGAATCAGCATTCATAATTTTATCATATCCTTGCGGATTCAAACCATCATAATAGAATGTTTTGCTTTTTCGCTCTTCTTGCCTGATCACGTGCTTATCACTGTAACGTGAATTGTTGGAATAACTAAGTTCTGATGTTTCAAATGCTTGAAAAGTTTTATACTGCGAAGTAGGCGATAAGGTTACAAAACTAACTCCAATTGTCGGAACATCTTCGGGACCTTCATCAATATGTTTGCCCATTTGTTTTTTTCGAATTTGAACTAACTTTTGAGCTTCTTCAAACATTTGTTCATAAATTTTATCAGCATTCAAATTAACATAATCGACTTTAATGATATTATGTATTTCAAAATCAGAAGCTTTTTCCACCAAATCATCAAAAGAAACTTGATTGGAAAACCGAAGAATGACATTCTTTTTTATTTCAAAACCGGCATCTACCTGATTCACTTTCACTTGCGAACCTTGGGTTTCTGATTCGTAATCATAAATTTTATTTTGAGTAATAAAATCTACATAAATTTCATCTTCTTTTATGCCCAATTTTTTGGCAACCGATTTAAAACCTTGAATTCGTTGATTAATTTTTGCATTGCATTCCTTAACCGTTTGAGCTTCTTGATTTAATCCAAAGGTTACAATGTACGCATCTGTTTTTGCATTATTTAAAATTTTAATTCGATAAACCGCTTCGTTTTTGGTTTGCGAAACACGCTGATGTTCACCATTATTCAGTTGATAAACAGTAGAATTGTATTTTTCGCCATTTCGATACAGTTCATTTGCACCGTGTTGAGCATTACTAATTGATAAAGAAAAAACGCTAAGTAATAAGAAAATTGTTTTCATTTTTTATGATTTAAAAGTTTATGATGCAATAGTAGTTTGACATTCTAAAAAAGGATTGGCAAAACCACTTTCAACTGATTGTAATTGGTTTTCTAAACATTTACAGTAGTTTTACAGTATCGAATTAAAAGCGTATTTTTATTTTCGAATTCAATTTTATGATGAACGATCCACAATTATTTCAATTATTGAAAAACGAAGTGCTATTGAATTATCAAAAGCATTATCCTTATTTTCAAGGTGGTTGGAAACAATTCAGTTCGCAAGACATTCAAAATTTAATTGATTTAATTGAAGATAAACTGAAGCAACGCATTAGCGAAAAGTGGATTTACACGCATTTAAAACCGGAAACCAATGAAAAATTACCACGAAAAGACATGTTGGATATTTTGTGTCAGTTTTGTGGATTTTCAGGTTGGGATGAGTTTGTTTTTATAAATAAGAAAGAAAATTCTATTGTTCAAAAAACTAAAAAGAAAAGCAATTATTTTTGGATGATAGGAGTAGGGTTGATAATCATTCTTTTCATTTTCTATTGGATAAATAAAACGACAACGAATTCACAAACCATTGAAATTAAAGATGAATTTACGCAAGAAAAAATTGCTGATGAAGATGTGAAAGTTTATCAAATTGATGATGATAAAAAAGTTCCGTTAAAAGTAGAAGATGGAAAAGCGACAATTGAATCCGTTTCACCCGAAACAAAAATCAGTGTTGAAAGTCCGTTTTACAAAAAAAAGGAAGTTGAAGTTGCAAAATCCAATACTGAAACGCAAATTCTTTTGATGCAACCTGACGATTATGCGTTGATGCTCAAAGCGTTTATGCAATCAGACATCAAAGATTGGCAAACTCGAAAAGAGCAACTGCAGAAGATTTTGTCTGATGATTTGGAAGTTATCGTGATGTTGCATAACAATTTGGGAGCCGAATATTATAACAAAAAAGAATTTTCAGAAAAATTAGTCATTCCAACATCAACCATCAAAAAAATGCTAATTTTAGAAATTAAAAATAATTCAGAAGATCAAATTCAATTCATTCGAATTAAACAGGAATAAATATGAAAATCAATTATTTACTTATCGTATTATTGTTTTTTTCTTGCTTTGGAATGGCTCAAGATGCGAGTTTTTCAAAGAAAAGTATGAAAGCAAGCTTTTCTGTTGAAACATTGCAAGCTTATCAGGAAAGTTCGTTTTCTAAAGTGAATGATTTTTATGAATATGCTCAACTGCTAACAAATCCAACTATTTCAAACTATTTAATAACAGAAATTAAAACGGCTGTTCATTCTCTTTATAAGGAAGATAATGTGTCGATTATAAATTTTCTTTCTTCCAAAAAAGAAAAAGTTTCACTCGCTGAATTTTTAAATCTTTTGGGAAATGAAAAAAATATTCGATTCCAGACCAGAAAAAAGAACGAGAAAGTTCAGTTTTTTAATGATTATTGGATCAATCATTATTATTTAGAAATAGAACGAAACAAACAAATTACCATCATCGAAATTGAACAAAAGGTTTATTTTTCTGAAAATTTAAAATCGTTTGGCGAAAATCAAAAGGAAGTTTGGAGTGTTTTGTTGGGTGAGATGAATTGAAAATCATCAGCTTACTAAAATAAAGTTAAAAAAAGTTCGTTTTTTGAATAGAACCAAACTTAAAAACATGAAAAACATCATCAAAAATGTACTTTTTTTATTTATAGCTATTTCAATTTTATCCTGTTCTGAAGATGATAATACCACTTCTATAGATGAAAGCTTTTTTAACCTAAATGTTGGTAACAAATGGGTTTACAAAAAATATGAAAACACGAATTTTAATCCTACTGAATTCACTTTTAATGGTGTTGTTGATACAATTAAAATCATAGATGAAGTAACTATTTCAGGCCTGTCATTTGCAAAAAAATCAACCAAAAGAGTTAATATAAATAGTAATACTATTGTTTATGAAAAAATTACCTACGTTCGTGTAAACAACCAAGGTCATTTAGTTGAAATTAATGAAGATACAGCACAAAATACAGTGCAAGAATCTTCCGGATTTGTTTTACATCCTGGTTCTGATTTTAATTATACTTATGTAGTTGATGAGCCTTATGGAACTATTGAACATCGATTATATGAACAAACCACTATGAATGTAGAAGGAAATGATTACACAATTATGCCTTATAAAGGTGTTTTTACACCAGCGGCAACACAACCCGAATTAATCTCTAAAACCATAGAATATAATTACCAAAAAAATATAGGACTAGTAAAATTTGTTTGTCACGCTGTTGCTTCAAACTACACTTGGGAGGAACGATTGGTTTATTATGAAATAGAAGATTAATTTTTTGCTATAATTTTTTTAAAACGCTTTTAACGAGCGTTTTTTTTTATTTCTAAAAACAAGCAAAAATGAATTGTTTGTATTAATTTAGCTCAAATGAACCCAACTCCCCAAATAGCAATCATCGGTGGCGGTCTTTCCGGATTAACCGCCGCGATTCATTTATCGAAAGAGGGAAAATCGGTTATTCTATTTGAAAAAAACACTTATCCAAAACACAAAGTCTGTGGCGAATTCATATCAAACGAAGTGCTACCTTATTTAGAAGAATTGGGTTTGTTTATTGAATCATTACAGCCAACTCACATCAATAAAACATCAATTTCAATCAATAACGGAAAATCTATTTCGGCTGTTCTTCCTTTAGGCGGATTTGGAATAAGTCGTTATCAGTTAGATAATTACCTTTGCGAGAAAGCCAAAGAATCAGGTTGTAAAATCATTCATCACCAAGTAAATGAAATTGGTTTTTCAAACGATTCATTTACCATTCAAACCGAAAATAACCAAACTTTCCAAGCAAAAGTAGTTTTAGGAGCTTTTGGTAAACGATCAAATTTAGATGTCAAACTTCAGCGAAATTTTATTCAAGGAAAATCACCATGGTTAGCTGTAAAAGCTCATTACAAAGGTAATTTTCCCAATGATTTAGTAGAATTACACAATTTTGAAGGAGGCTATTGCGGTGTTTCGAAAGTGGAAAATAACATTATTAATATTTGTTATTTAACTAAATATGAATCTTTTAAAAAACACAAAGCTATTTCCGATTTTCAGTCGAATGTTTTAAGTAAAAATCCAAAACTCAAAGCTATTTTTGACAATTCAGAAATGCTTTTTGAAAAACCCCTAACCATTAGTCAAGTTTCCTTTGAAAGCAAAAAACAAGTTGAAAACCATATTTTAATGCTCGGAGATACTGCAGGATTAATCCATCCGCTATGTGGAAACGGAATGGCGATGGCCATTCACAGTGCCAAAATAGCCAGTGAATGTACGATTGATTTTCTAAATGGGATAGTAAATCGCAAGGAATTCGAAATAAACTACACTAATCAATGGAATTTCAATTTCAAATCACGCATTCAAATGGGTAAAATGCTCTCAAAATTATTACTTAATCCAGTTCTGAGTAATATGATGATGAAATGGTTAATCGTCTTCCCAAAATCACTACCTTTCCTAATTCAAAAAACGCACGGAAAGCCAATTCAATAATGCTTGTAAACACCAAATTTCGCAACCGAGAAGAAGAATTAATGGACGATTTTTCTATGGAAGGAAATGAGCTAACTACCGCTTTACAAACCATCGCGTCAATAAATCAAAAATTAGGCGGAAACAAGTTAACATTAAACGGCGTAAAAGAATTACTAAAATCTGTTGATAAATCTAAATCAATTAGCATTTGTGATGTCGGTTGCGGAAATGGCGACATGCTGCGAGAAATTGCAAAATTCGGACATTCAAACGGATATCAATTTGATTTAATTGGGATTGATGCGAACGCTTATACAATCAAAGAAGCCATACAATTATCTGAAAATTTCCCAAATATTAACTATATTCAGGAAAATATTTTACATCAACAAATAAATCAAGTAAATAGTGATATTACATTGTTTACCTTAACATTACATCATTTTAGTGATGACGAAATTAATATGATTTTGCAAGATTATTTAGCAAAAAGTAAGCTCGGAATTGTTATAAATGATTTGCACAGAAGTTCCATTGCCTATCACTTATTTCAATTGGTTTGTTTTGTCTTTAAATTACAAGAAATGCCCAAAAAAGATGGTTTACTTTCTATCTTAAAAGGGTTCAAAAAGGAAGAATTGATTGGTTTTTCACGAAAAATTAACGCAAAAGAACAAACGATTCAATGGAAATGGGCGTTTAGATACCAATGGATTATTCGGAAATAAATAAATTAAAATGGCTGTAAAACTCATAACCGTTGCAACGCAACTTCCGCAATATTCCCGCGAAACTTCGGAAATAATTCCATTAATGGATAATTGGCTTCACAGTCAAGAAGAGCGGTTTATCAGAAAAGCCAAAAAAATTGTAGAAGGTGCAAAAGTGGACAAACGCTACTCGATTATGCATCCGGAAGAAGTTTTTTCGCTCCAATCCTTCGAAGAACGAAACACCATTTATTCACGAGAAATGATTGTGTTAGGCGAACAAGTGCTTCAAAAAGCATTAAATCAAGCAAAATGGAGTCCGCAAAGCATTGATTATATTATTACTGTGAGTTGCACCGGTATTATGATTCCGTCCCTAGATGCTTATCTCATCAATCGATTACAATTAAAACAAGATATTGTTCGACTTCCGGTGACCGAAATGGGTTGTGTTGGTGGTGTTTCCGGACTGATTTATGCCAAAAATTTCCTTAAAGCCAATCCCAACAAACGAGCAGCTGTGATTACCATTGAAAGTCCGACAGCAACCTTCCAATTGGATGATTTTTCGATGGCAAACATTGTCAGTGCTGCGATTTTTGGTGATGGAGCCGCGTGTGCTTTATTGTCTTCTTTTCCCGAAGATGAAGGACCAATGCTTGTTGATGAAGCAATGTATCATTTTTACGATAAAGAACGAATGATGGGTTTTGATTTGACGAATAAAGGTTTAAAAATGGTTTTGGATATTGAAGTTCCTGAAACTATTGGCGAACATTTTCCAGCGATTATTCATCCTTTTTTAGAAAAAAACAATTTATCTATTTCGGATATTGATTATTTAATTTTTCATCCGGGTGGGAAAAAAATCGTAAATTTAGTCGAAGATTTATTTTTAGATTTAGGCAAAAACATAGACGACACCAAAGAAGTTTTGCGATTATACGGAAATATGTCGAGTGCAACCGTTTTATTTGTTTTGGAAAGAATTATGCAACAAAATCCAAAATCAGGTCAAAGAGGGTTGATGTTGAGTTTTGGTCCCGGATTTACAGCACAACGAATTTTATTAGAATGGTAAAGGAATTTCAACATACTTGGGCAATCATCCTCGGAGGAAGTTCCGGATTAGGATTGGCTTCTGCTAAAAAATTAGCCGAAAACGGAATGAATATTTGCATCATTCACCGAAATACGCGAGTGGAATTACCCGAGATTGAAAATGAATTTGAAACTATCAAATCAACCGGAATTTCCTTTTTGAGTTTTAACATCGATGCTTTACAACCTGAAAAACGGCAAGAAATCATTAATCAAATAAAGATTAAAATTGGTTCTGATAAAGTAAAATGTCTGATTCATAGCATTGCAAAAGGAAGTTTAAAAAGTATGACTTCCGAAAATTCATTGTCAACAGATGATTTTTTATTAACTATTAATGCGATGGCAATTTCGCTGTATGATTGGACTAAAGCAGTTTTTAAAGCTGAATTATTTCATCACGATGCCCAAATCATATCTTTTACCAGTGAAGGAAGCCAACGACCAATTCCAAATTACGGAGCCGTGAGTGCTGCCAAAGCAACGTTGGAAGCGATTTCAAGACAAATTGCCTTTGAATTTGCAGAATTTGGCATCAAAAGTAATTGCATTCAAGCAGGTGTGACCAATACAAAATCTCTTCAACTCATTCCGAATAGTGAAAAAATTAAAGAATTTGCTATAAAACGAAATCCTTTTAAGCGATTAACAACTCCTGAAGATGTGGCCAATGTGGTTTATTTACTTTGTAAAGAAGAAGCCAAATGGATCAACGGAACTATTATTAAGGTTGATGGAGGTGAAAGCCTTTAAAATCAAATTGTAATGAAAGAAACCGATTTAATTTTAAGTAAACTTCCGTACCAAAAGCCATTTCTTTTTGTAGATGAATTGCTTCAAATTGATGAAAATGGAGTAACAGGAACTTTTATATTTGATGAAAAATTAGATTTTTACAAAGGTCATTTTAAAGATAATCCAATTACGCCGGGTGTGATTTTAATTGAAACAATGGCTCAAATTGGCTTGGTTTGTTTGGGAATTTATCTGACTTTGAACGAAGATGTTTCGCAAATCGCCTTTTCATCCTCCGAAGTTGAATTTTTAAAACCGGTTTATCCCAACGAAAAAGTCACCGTTATTTCAGAAAAAGTGTATTTCCGTTTTGGAAAATTAAAATGTAAAGTCCGAATGATGAATAATAAAAATAAAGAGGTTTGTAGCGGAACTTTGTCAGGAATAATAATAAAATAAAATGCAAAAAAAACGTGTCGTGATAACCGGATTAGGCGTGGTTGCTCCCAATGGTGTAGGAGTGAGCAACTTTTTATACGCCATCAAAAACGGAATTTCGGGAATAAAATACGATGCAGAATTAGAACAATTACAATTTTCCTGTCAAATTTCGGGAAAACCTGAAATATCGGAAGAACTTAAAAAAGAATATTTTACAGAATTAGAATTAAAAAACTTCAACGCTTCCGGAATTTTATTCGGTGTTATCGCCGGAATAGATGCTTGGAAAGATGCCGGTCTATCCATTGAAAACAACGAAAATCCCGATTGGGAGAGCGGAACAATATTTGGATCAGGAACATCCGGAATCGAAAAATTCAGGGAAAGTATTTATAAAATTGATGATTTTCAAACCAGAAGGTTAGGAAGTACAGCTGTTGCTCAAACGATGAATAGTGGCGTGAGTGCGTATTTGGCGGCTAAATTAGGTTTAGGAAATCAAGTAACCACCAATTCTTCCGCCTGTGCAACCGGAACAGAAAGCATTTTGATGGGCTACGACCGAATCGTTTCCGGACAAGCGAAACGAATGTTGGTGGGAAGCACTTCCGACAGCGGTCCGTATATTTGGGGTGGATTTGATGCAATGCGGGTTTGTACCTTCAAACACAACGATTCACCTGAAAAAGGCTCTAGACCAATGAGTGCAAGTGCTTCCGGATTCGTTCCCGGAAGTGGAGCAGGAGCTTTAATTTTAGAAGATTTAGATTCAGCTTTAGCCAGAAATGCAACAATTTATGCGGAAGTTTTAGGTGGAAACAGCAATTCCGGAGGACAACGAGGCGAAGGAACAATGACCGCTCCAAACTCAATTGCTGTGCAAAAATGTATTGAAGATGCGTTGCTAAATTCAACTATAAATTCAAATGAAATTGATACAATAAATGGACATCTAACTGCCACAATTAAAGATAGTTTAGAGATTTTTAATTGGAGTAAAGCTTTAGGTTTATCCAAATCCAATTTTCCATATATCAATTCATTAAAATCAATGATTGGACATTGTCTTTCGGCTTCCGGAAGCATTGAAAGCGTGGCAACTGTTTTGCAAGTTCATCACGGATTTATTTTCCCATCAATTAATTGTGAAGATTTGCATCCGGAAATTGAAACTTTGGTTAATAGAGAAAAAATTCCGCAACAACTTCTTCAAAAAGAAATCAATATTGCTGTAAAAGCCAGTTTTGGTTTTGGCGATGTTAATGCTTGTGTTGTTTTCAAAAAGTTTAGCTAAGTTGCTTACCTTCGTAAAAAAAGAAGATGAACAAAGAAGAAACCATTCTCAAACTGAAAACTATTGTAAAACCATATATTAAAAATCAGGAAGCTTTTGAGAATTTAAATGAAAACACAGATTTTATCAATGATTTAAAGATAAATTCTGCTAATTTAGTAGATGTTATTTTGGATGTTGAAGAAGCTTTTGACATTGTGATTGACAATGCATCGATGGAAAGAATGCTCAATGTTCAAGCAGCGTTGGAAATCATCGAAACCAAATTAGCTGAAAAATGATTGGAAATGATGTCATCGATTTAGCGTTAGCAAAAGTAGAAAGCAATTGGCAACGAAAAGGTTACCTCGATAAACTATTTACTACAAAAGAGCAAAATCTTATTTTTTCTGCAGAAAATCGAACAATTATGGTTTGGATATTGTGGAGTAAGAAAGAAGCTGTTTATAAAATCATCCGACAAGAAAATGGTTTGCGAGGATTTTATCCATTAAAAATTGAAAATACTGAGTACGATTCCGGAATTGTTTGTTTTAATAAAAATAAATACTACACCAAAACAGTTCAAAAAGGCGATATGTTGCATACAATTGCTTTAAAAAATCTACAATTTAATAATATCTCAGAACTAAATTCTTCGGTTGAAATTCATAAAAATGATGAAATTCCGTTTATAATTACTAACGGAAAGAATCATTTCATTTCAAAAAGTCATCACGGGAGATTTGAGAAAATCCTACTACTAAATTTAAGTTAGATTTTTTACAGATTTGATTATAACAATCAGATTTTAGCTATTTTAAGTCCACTTTTTTTCATATATCTTATTTTTTATCTCTAAAAATTATACATATTTTAGTTTTATTAAAAATAATTATTATATTTGTGTAATCGATTACAACAAATATACTCATGACAAATTTCAGTTTTAGATATGCATCAAATCCTATTGATGCTAGAAAATATGACACACAAGAAATCAGAAATCAATTTCTAATTGATAATTTATTCTCAGAAAATGAAATAAATTTAACCTATTCAATGTACGATCGTTACATTGTGGGAGGAATTATGCCGGTTTCAAAAGACTTAAAACTAGAAACAATTCCGTACTTAAAATCAGAAAACTTTTTAGATCGTCGCGAGTTGGGAATTGTCAATGTAGGCGGAAAAGGAACGGTAACGGTTGACGGAGAAGCTTTTGAACTAAACAAAAAAGAAGCTTTATATGTTGGAATGGGAGCAAAAGAAGTTGTTTTTTCAAGCAATGAAGAAAAACCGGCTTTGTTTTATATCAATTCGGCACCCGCTCACACTTATTTTCCAAATAAAAAAGTTACCAAAGAAAATGCAATCGTAATTCAGTTAGGCGAAGAAAAAACGGCTAACAAACGAATTTTAAATAAATTGATTGTGAATGAAATCGTTCAAACCTGTCAATTGCAAATGGGTTTAACCGAATTATTACCCGGAAATGTTTGGAATACAATGCCGGCTCACACGCACAACCGCAGAATGGAAGCCTATTTCTATTTTGATTTAGAAGAAGGTCAAACCATTTCTCATTTTATGGGAGAAACACAACACACACGTCACATTTTTATGCAAAATAATCAAGCGGTTTTATCACCGGAATGGTCTATTCATTCAGGTGCCGGAACATCAAACTATTCCTTTATTTGGGGAATGGCGGGTGAAAATTTAGATTATAGCGATATGGATATTTGTCCACCAAACGAACTAAGATAAAATGAAATTATTCGATTTAACACATAAAAACGCTTTAATAACCGGTGGAACGCACGGTTTAGGAATGGCAATTGCCGAAGCATTAGCTCAAGCCGGTGCTCAATTAATCATCACGGGAACCACGCCATCCAAGATGGAGGAAGCGATTTCGTATTACAAATCCAAAGGCTATCAAGCAACAGGTTATTTATTTGATGTAACCGATGAAATTGATGCCGCTAAACACGTTGAATTAATTCAAAAAGAAGTTGGTGACATCCATATTTTAGTGAATAACGCCGGAATCATCAAACGAGAATTGGCCATCACAATGCCGGTTGCCGATTTCAGAAAAGTGATTGATGTGGATTTAGTTGGTCCATTTATTATGTCTCAATTAGTTGCGAAACAAATGATTGAACGCAAAGAAGGTAAAATAATCAACATTTGTTCGATGATGAGTGAGTTGGGAAGAAACAGTGTTTCGGCTTATGCTGCGGCAAAAGGCGGTTTAAAAATGCTGACAAAAAACTTAGCAACAGAATGGGCAAAACACAACATTCAAGTAAATGGAATTGGCCCGGGTTATTTTGCCACTTCTCAAACGGCTCCGATTAGAGTAGACGGTCATCCGTTTAACGATTTCATCATCAGTCGTACTCCGGCAGCACGTTGGGGAGATCCCGAAGATTTGGCAGGAGCAGCAATATTTTTATCGTCAAAAGCGAGTGATTTTGTAAACGGACAAATAATTTATGTGGATGGTGGAATTTTAGCTACCATCGGAAAACCATCGAATGAAGATTAAAAAACAATTATAATGAGTACGAAATTCATACACGATAATTTTTTGTTAGAAAATAAATATGCTGAAGAATTGTATCACAACTATTCTAAAAATCAGCCTATTATTGACTATCACAATCATTTATCGCCTAAATTAATAGCTGAAAATAATCAATTTAAAAATATAACAGACGTTTGGATTAATGGCGACCATTACAAATGGAGAGCTATGCGAACGTTGGGTGTGAATGAAAAATTCATTACCGGGAATGCTTCAGACAAAGATAAATTCATTCAATGGGCAAAAACGGTTCCGTACACAATGCGAAATCCGTTGTATCATTGGACGCATTTGGAATTAGCTCGCTATTTTGATATTTATGAATTATTAAATGAAAAATCAGCGGAAGCTATTTACGAAGCTACATCTCAAAAATTAAGTACTTCTGAGTTTTCTTGTCAGAATTTATTAAAGAAAGCCAATGCCGAAGTGGTTTGCACAACAGAAGATCCAACGGATGATTTGGCATACCATAAGCAATTAGCCAATAACGATTTTTCAGTAAAAGTAAGTACCGCTTTCCGACCTGATAAAGCAATTTTAATTGCAAGTGAAACGTATAATAGTTACATTGATTCATTGTCAAAAGTGGTTGATTTTGAAGTAAATACGTATGCTGATTTATGTAATGCTTTAAGTAAAAGAATTGCTTATTTCAATGAAAATGGTTGTCAACTTTCCGATCACGGATTAGATCAAATTCAGTTTGAAAAATATACCGAAAGTGAAATCAATTCCATTTTTGAAAAGAGAAGAAAAAATCAACTGATTTCTTCTTTAGAAGATGCTAAATTCCAAACAGCCATTTTATTGTTTTTATGTGAAAATTATCATCAACACGGTTGGGTGCAACAATTCCATTTGGGAGCCTTGCGTAACAACAATGCCAGAATGCACCGGGTTTTAGGACCGGATACAGGTTGGGATTCGATTGGCGATTTTTCACAAGCCAGAAATCTATCTGCTTTATTGAATTCATTGGATTCGAAAGATAAATTAACAAAAACGATTTTATACAATCTAAATCCTGCCGATAATGAAGTAATGGCAACTATGATTGGAAATTTCAATGATGGAAGCATTAAAGGAAAAGTGCAGTTTGGTTCCGGTTGGTGGTTTTTAGACCAAAAAGACGGAATGACAAAACAAATGAATGCCTTGTCAAATATGGGATTAATCAGTTGTTTTATTGGTATGTTAACCGATTCCAGAAGCTTTTTATCTTTTCCAAGACATGAATATTTCAGAAGAGTTTTATGTAATCTTTTAGGCGATGAAATCAAAAGAGGCGAATTGCCAAATGATATGGAATGGATAGGGAAGATGGTAGCCGATATTAGTTACAATAACGCCAAAAACTATTTTAATTTTAAGTAATTGAAAATGGCTAAAAGCAAAGCATTTTTCGAAAATAAATCAACTAATTGGGAAACTATTGATAATAATATCGAGCGACAAATTGTTGGACACGATCAATCGGTAATGATGGTCAATGTGCAATTTAAAAAGGGTGGAATTGGTGCGATGCATCATCACATCCATTCGCAAGTCACTCATATTGCAGAAGGCAAATTTGAAGTGACAATTAACAATGAAACCAAGTTGTTACAAAAAGGAGATTCGTTCTATGTTGCTCCAAACCTTGAACACGGTGTTGTATGCTTAGAAGATGGTTTATTAATTGACGTTTTTAGCCCAATGCGGGAAGATTTTATAAAGTAAAATGAGCAGAGTAGTAACATTTGGAGAACTTTTACTTAGGCTTTCGCCTCCGAGTCATTTACGTCTCACGCAGGCAAGGTCGTTTGATTTGTATTATGGTTGTGCCGAAGCAAATGTTGCAGCTTCTTTATCAAAATTTGGAGTCTCCGTAAAATTTATTACGGCGGTTCCGGCAAATGAATTAGGCGAATCATCGCTAAGCATGTTACGTTCTTTTGGTGTTGAACCTATTTCGTTTATTCAAGGAAAAAGACTCGGCATCTATTATTTTGAACAAGGTGCATCCGAAAGACCGGGAAAAGTGGTGTATTACAGAGAAGATTCTTCGTTTTCAACCCTAAAAAAAGGAATGATTGACTGGGAAGATGCGTTCAAAGATTCCGATTGGTTTCATTGGTCGGGCATTACACCATCTTTAACACTAGAATTAGCTGAAATTTGTGAAGAAGCATTAACGGTTGCTTCACGAATGGGATTGACGATTTCAGCGGATTTAAATTATCGTCCTACCTTATGGAAATACGGTAAAAATGCCAATGAAATTATGCCAAATCTAGTAAAACATTGCGATTTACTTTTAGGCGGAATTGATGATTCGGAAAAAGTGTTAGGCATAAAAGTAAATGAAAAGGATACCCAAGAAGAAATTTTTTCTAATTGGATGAACACTTTTCCAAAATTAAAAAACATTGTAACCACCAAACGAATGGATGCAAATGCTTCGTCTAACAGAATCAGTGCTTCATTTTGGAACGGTAAAGAATTATTGCATTCGCAGAAATACAATATTTCGCATATAATTGATCGAATTGGTGCCGGTGATGCATTTATGGCAGGTATCATTTACGGAATGATTGCTTGGCCGAATGACAATCAAACCGCGTTAGAATTTGCCGCAGCAGCGACTTGTTTGAAGCATTCCATTTCAGGCGATATCAATTTAGCAACGGTCAATGAAATAAAAGCATTAATGGGAGGTTCCGGCGGCGGAAGAGTGTCGAGATAACTTGAAACTTTAAACCTGAAACAAAATTACATAATAACAAAACTTTTAAAATAATGTCAAAAAAAGTAGTAACATTCGGTGAGATAATGTTAAGATTAGCACCACAAGGATTTTTAAGATTTTCACAAGCAGACAATTTTGATGTTGTATATGGTGGTGGAGAATCAAACGTAGCGGTTTCATTAGCTAATTATGGAATTCCGGTTGATTTTGTAACCCGTTTACCAAAAAATGATATTGGTCAATGTGCCATGATGGAAATGCGTAAAAGAGGCGTTGGTGTTGATAAAATTGTATGGGGTGGTGATCGTTTAGGGATTTATTTCCTAGAAACAGGAGCTGTAAGTAGAGGAAGTAAAGTAGTATATGATAGAGCACATTCTTCGATGGCGGAAATTCAATCAGGAATGATCAATTGGGAAGAGGTTTTTCAAGGTGTAAGTTGGTTCCATTGGACCGGAATTACGCCTGCAATTTCTCAAAGTTCTGCCGATGTTTGTTTGGAAGCTGTGAAAGTAGCCAGCAAAATGGGTGTAACCATTTCAACCGATTTGAATTACCGAGCCAAATTATGGAAATACGGTGGCGACAGAGAAGCAATTATGACCGAACTGACATCTTACTGTGATGTAATTTTAGGAAACGAAGAAGATGCAGAAATGCATTTCGGAATCAAACCCGATGGTGCAGCTGTTCAAACGCACGGACACGATGTAAAAGCAGAAGCATTTTTATCAGTTTGTAAGCAAATGATGGAAAAATTTCCAAGAGCTAAAAAAGTAATTACGACGTTGAGAGGTTCAATTTCGGCTTCTCACAATACGTGGGCCGGAGTTTTATACGATGGAAAAGAAATGCTCCAAACTCGTCAATATCAAATCACAGATATCGTAGATAGAGTAGGTGGTGGAGATAGCTTTATGGGTGGATTAATCTACGGTTTATTAACGTATCCTGATGATGATCAAAACGCATTGGATTTTGCTGTAGCTGCTTCTTGTTTGAAACATACTATCAAAGGTGATGCAAACTTAGTTACAGTTGACGAAGTTCAAAAATTAATGGGAGGCGATGCTTCCGGCCGCGTAGCAAGATAATTATGATAGTAGATACATTAAATAACGCATCAAAATATACCAGTTTACATCCGTTGTTTGCCAAAGCATTTGAGTTTGTGAAACAAAACGACATTGATTCTCTAGAAGACGGAACAATTGAAATTACTGATGGTTTAAAAGTAATTGTTAGCAATAAAAAAGGAAAAACGAAGGAAGAAAGTTTAGCCAAATTTGAATGCCACAATCAAAATATCGACATTCAATTTTGTGCAAAAGGAGTAGAAACGATCGCTTGGAAACCAAGAGAAAAATGTGTAACGCCAAACGGAGAGTATAGCACTGAAAAAGATGTTTTGTTTTTTAATGACGAACCGGATATGTTTTTTCAATTAACAGATAATCAATTTGTTATATTTTATCCTGAAGATGTGCACGCTCCAATGATTGGTGATGATGTAATAAAAAAATTAGTATTTAAAGTAAAAATTTAAAAGATGAGTAATAGTCAAAAAGTTTCTGAAGCGATTGTAAAACAAGGAATTTTGCCCTTGTATTTTAATGCGGATGAAAATGTAACAATTGAAGTACTTAGAGCCATTTATCGTGCAGGAATTAAAGCCGTAGAATATACCAACCGTGGTGAAGCTGCTTTGAAAAACTTCGCTAAAATGGTTGAAGTTCGAAATGCTGAAATGCCGGATTTATTACTTGGAATTGGAACTATCAAAAATTTAGATCAGGCAAATGATTTTCTAAATGTTGGAGCAGATTTCTTTATCAGTCCCGGATTTGTTCCTGAAGTAGCCACATTTTTGATTGAAAAGGGTTTATTCTACAGCCCGGGTTGTATGACGCCAACGGAAATTATTGCCGCTGAAAATGCCGGCGTAAAATTCATCAAACTTTTCCCCGGAAATATGCTTGGACCAGAATTTTTAAGTGGTATTAAAGATATTTTTCCAAAATTATTATTTATGCCAACAGGCGGAGTTGATACAACCAAAGAAAGTATTTCAGGTTGGTACAAAGCAGGCGTTTCTGCGGTTGGAATGGGAAGTAAATTAATCAGTAAACAATTAATGGCCGATCAAGATTATGCCACGATTGAAGCTGAAACCAAAAAAGTTTTAGAAGTAATTCAATCCATACGATAGAATTTTTTTAACACCCTGATGAGTGCAACTGTTAGTCCTCACACTAACAGAAAGCACTCAACAGGAAAAAAACAATTTTAAAAATGACGACATTAAAAAAAATATCACATTTAACGGGTTTTTCCATTTCAACGATTTCAAAAGCGTTGAACGATAAGCATGATATTAATGTCGATACCAAAAAGATTATTCAAGAATTTGCTCTTAAGACGAATTACAGACCAAATAAGAATGCATTAGCCTTACGCAGTAGTAAATCGAGCATCATTGCAATTATTGTTCCCAGAATAAATAATGCACTTTACAGTGAAATGTTGTATGACATTCAAAAATGTGCTTCTAAAAAAGGCTATCGAATTATGTTGTTTCAATCGTTTGAAGAGGTTTCAAAAATTCAACATTATTTAGAAGATATCAACGATGGAAGCGTTGATGCCGCAATTGTGCTTACCATCAACAAAAACATTGAAAGCGAGATTAGTTCATCACGACGAAGAAATTTACCAACGGTATTTATTCAAATCAATCACGAACAATCCAATTTTAAAATAAATGAAAATTGTGCTGAATTGTTTGAAAAACTAATCAAACAAATCAGCTAAAACATAAAATAATTAATACAGTAGGAACAAAATCGCCTAAAAGTAAACCTTATGACACAAGAAACCACTTCTAAAAAAGCAACAAATTTCAGATGGACCATTTGTAGTTTATTATTTTTTGCGACTACCATTAATTATTTAGACCGACAAGTGCTTTCACTTACTTGGAAGGATTTCATTCAACCCGAATTCCATTGGAACAACAATGACTACGGAAATATCACCGCATTGTTTTCGATTTTTTACGCCATCAGTATGCTGTTTGCCGGAAAATTTGTGGATTGGATTGATACCAAAAAAGGTTTTCTTTGGGCAATCGGAATCTGGTCTGTCGGTGCGGTATTACACGCTTTTTGCGGAATTGCAACGGCTGGTTACATCACAGGAAATTGGTTTGTTGGTTTTGCGGAATCAAAAGAAATCATCAGTACAATCAATAATACTTCGTTGGTTATTAGTACGAGTGTCACCTTATTCATTTTTGCACGATTTGTATTAGCCGTCGGTGAAGCCGGAAATTTTCCAGCTGCCATCAAAGCGACAGCCGAATTTTTTCCCAAAAAAGAACGAGCATTTTCCACCAGTATTTTTAATGCCGGAGCAACAGTTGGAGCATTGGCAGCACCATTAACGATCCCGTTTATTGCTAAAGCATTAGGCTGGGAAATGGCGTTTATCATCATTGGTGCATTAGGTTTTGTTTGGATGGGATTGTGGATATTTCTTTACAAAAAACCCGAAGTTCATCCAAAAGTAAATGCAGAAGAATTGGCATACATCAACCAAGATCAAGTAGATGCTCCTGTAGAAACACAAGAGGAAAAAGACGCTACTTTTTCATTAAAAGAATGTTTCAAATACCGTCAAACGTGGGCTTTTATTGTTGGTAAATTTATGACCGATGGCGTTTGGTGGTTCTATTTATTTTGGACACCGGCCTATTTAAGTTCGGTTTATGGTATGGATAGCACACAAAGTGCCATTCCGTTAGTGGTTTTATATGTCATCACATTATTATCCATTATCGGTGGATGGTTGCCAAAATATTTCGTTGATAAATTAGGTTTAAATCCGTATGATGGTAGAATGAAAGCTATGCTAATTTTTGCATTTTTCCCGTTATTAGCTTTATTAGCCCAACCTGGTGGCGATATTTCATACTGGATCCCGGTTATCATTATCGGAATTGCTGGTGCGGCACATCAAGCGTGGTCAGCAAATATTTTTTCAACAGTAGGGGATATGTTTCCAAAAAGAGCCATCGCAACCATCACAGGAATTGGTGGAATGGCGGGCGGAATTGGTTCATTTTTAATTAATAAAGGTTCCGGAGTTTTATTTGATTATTCACATAAAACGTGGACAACTGTGGATGGAGTGCCGTTTTTAGAGAAATTTCCGCAGTATATAAATGATCGTATTCCTGAAAATTTATTCGCAGAACTAGAAAAATCAGGTGCTGTTGTTTCAGACGGAATTGATAAAGGTTACATGATTATCTTCTCCATTTGTGCCGTTGCCTACCTTATTGCGTGGGGAATCATGAAAACATTAGTACCAAAATATAAAGTAATCAAATATTAAAAAATGGAAAATCTAGTAAAACAAAAATTAAGTAGAGAAAGTATCGGATTTTCAACAAAATATCCCATCAAAGTTGTTCAATTTGGAGAAGGAAATTTTTTAAGAGCATTTGTTGATTATGCTTTTCAAATCTTAAATAAAAAAGCTGATTTTAATGGCGGAATTGCTGTTATTCAACCACTTGATAATGGTATGGTTCACTTATTAAATGAACAGGATGGCTTGTACACTTTATTTATGAATGGTGTAAAAAAAGGCGAAAAGATTCAAGATATTGAATTGATTACTAACGTTGTACAAGGTATAAATACATACAAGAATTTTCAGGAATACCTTGATTTAGCGAAAGTTGAAACACTTGAATTCATTATTTCAAATACAACTGAAGCCGGAATTGAGTATGTTGATTCAGACAAAAAAGAAATGCAACCACCCAATTCATTTCCGGGAAAATTGTCTGTGTTTTTATACGAAAGATTCAAACATTTCAATGGTGATGTTTCCAAAGGTTTGACCATTATTCCATGCGAATTAATTAATTACAACGCAGATACTTTAAAAGAAATTTTACTAAAATTAGCCGATTTATGGCAGTTAGGCGAAGAATATAAATATTGGTTAACTGCAAGTTGTACTTTTCATAATACATTGGTAGACAGAATTGTACCCGGTTATCCTAGAAATGAAATTGACGACTATAACAATAAATTAGACTATCACGATGATATTTTAGTAACTGCCGAACCTTTTTTCCTTTGGGTAATTGAAGGCGATGAAAAGTTGAAAGAAAAATTACCTTTTCATAAAACGAATTTAGATGTAAAAATTGTGTCGGATATGCAACCGTATCGCACACGAAAAGTGAGAATTCTTAACGGAGCTCATACGGCAATGGTTCCTTTTTCAATTTTATATGGAAATGAAACAGTGAAAGAAACATTGGATAATAAATTTACAGAAGATTTTGTGACGAAAACAATTTTCAACGAAATCAATCCGACACTTCCAATGGAAAAAGCAGAATTGGATTTATTTGCAGATGAAGTGTTAGATCGTTTCAGAAATCCGTTTATCAAACATCAATTAGCTGATATTGCTTTAAATTCAGTTTCAAAATTCAAAGTGAGAGTACTTCCAAGTTTGTTGGAATATGTAAAAATGAATCAAAAATTACCGGTTCATTTAACATTCTCATTTGCTTGTTTAATTCGTTTTTATAAGAAGGAATGGCAAGACAGAATTTTACCAATTAATGATACAAAAGAAATAGTTTCATTTTTTGAAAACAGCTGGAAATCAAATAATAATGAAGATGTAGTTAAACAAACACTTTCAAATTTAGAATTCTGGGATAAAGACTTAAATTCAGTAAATGGTTTAACAGAAGCACTCGTTTTTGCTTTGACAGAAATAGAAAATAAAGGAATTGAAAACGGATTTATAAGTTTTAAAAATCAATATGATTCTTAACGAAACGATTATGCAAAAGAAATTAATAAAAGTTCATCCCACCGACAACGTAATTGTTGCTTTGGTTGATATTGAACAAGGCGAAACCATCGCTTTTGAAGGAAAAGAAATCACGACAGCCACTGCTGTGAAGGCAAAACATAAAATTGCAGAGTTTGATTTTGCAACCGGCGATAGCATTTTTATGTACGGAGTTTTGGTTGGAAAAGCGAGTCAAAATATACAAAAAGGTGAGGTGTTAACTACATCAAACGTGAAGCATCAAAGCGGAAAAGTTTCTCAAAAAACAGAAACAACTTCGTGGAATCCACCAAATGTTGACAAATGGAAAGACCGAACGTTTATGGGTTATCATCGTGCTGACGGTCAAGTAGGAACGGGAAATATTTGGTTATTCTTTCCTTTAGTTTTTTGTGAAAATAAAAACATCGAACGCTTAAAAGAAGTTTTCGAAAAGGAATTAATGCCAAAGAAAACGGATAGCTATCAAATGTTACTTCGATCGTTAGTCAACAACACCAGTCAAACTGAAGTTATTGAAGAAAAAAGCACCAATGCATTTGATAATGTTGAAGTAAAATTCATCACACATCAAGGCGGTTGCGGTGGGATTAGACAAGATTCTGAAAGTTTAGCCCGACTTTTAGCTGGTTATGTGAATAATCCCAACGTAGCCGGAGCAACAGTGTTGAGTTTAGGTTGTCAAAATTTGCAAATTGAATTGTTTCAAAATACGCTAAAAGCCATCAATCCAAATTTAAATAAAGAAGTAATTATCTACGAGCAACAGCAAATGGGAACGGTAGATACAATGCTTCAAACGATTATTAAAGATTCTTTTGAAGCGATTAAAAGGGCTAACCAAATTCAGCGTCAACCAGCACCTTTATCCAAACTTTGTATTGGTTTAGAATGTGGTGGATCGGATGGTTTTTCAGGAATTTCAGCTAATCCGGCTTTAGGACACGTGTCTGATATTATGGCTGCTTTAGGAGGAAAAAGTATTTTGGCAGAATTTCCGGAGTTATGCGGAGTTGAACAAGAATTAATGAACCGTTGCGTCACCGAAGAAAAAGCCAATAAGTTTTTATCGTTGATGAAAGCATATGAAAAATCCGTTGTTGATGCAGGTTCTGGGTTCGATATGAATCCGTCTCCCGGCAACATCAAAGATGGTTTGATTACCGATGCAATGAAATCAGCAGGAGCAGCCAAAAAAGGCGGAACTTCTCCCGTAACAGATGTTTTGGATTATGGTGAATATGTTTCTGAATCCGGATTAACGTTACTAAATACACCCGGAAATGATGTAGAAAGTACAACTGCAATGGTTGGTTCCGGTGCAACAGTGGTTCTATTTACAACAGGTTTAGGAACTCCAACAGGAAATCCGATTGCTCCGGTAATTAAAGTTTCGTCGAATACAATTTTAGCTCAGCGAATGAATGATATTATTGATATTGATACAGGAGCTGTGATAAGTGGCGAAAAAACCATCGAAGAAATAGGAGATAGCATTTTAGAATATATTATTGAAGTGGCAAGCGGACGAATTATTTCCAAAGCTGACCAATTGAATCAAGATGATTTTATTCCTTGGAAACGAGGAGTTTCATTATAATTTTTTAGTTAGTATTTTTTTTCAAATCCGTTTAGTTCTATAGCTAAACGGATTTTTTATTACTTCTCTATTAGTTTTCGAGTTGATTTTCTTAAAATTAATTCAGGCTCCAAAACTACTTTCTTTTCAATTTTAATTTTATCCGAATTGTTTACTTGTTCCAAAAACACTTTAGCAGTCATTCTTCCCATTTCAAGTGGAAACTGATCTATTGTGCTGATAGACAATTCCATAAACATTGTAAACGGTTCATTACTGAATCCAATAACCGAAAAATCAGTTGGGATTTTAATATTCTTCGCTTTCAATTCTTGAATGGCTCCTAAAGCAGCGAAATCACTCGAAGAAAAGATAGCATCAGGAGGTGTAGCAAGTTTTAAAAGTTTTTTAACTGCTTTTCTACCTTCTTCAATTGTACTTTTTGTTTGAACAATATATTCTTTTACGAACTCTACATTATTGTCTTCCAAAGCTTGTTTGTAACCTAAAAAACGATCTTTAAAAATTTCAATATTCGTATCTCCTGAAAAGTAGGCGATACGTTTGCAGCCTGTGTCAATTAAATGTTTAGTAGCTTTGTAGCCTCCATCAAAGTCATTTATGGTGACAGAACTCACATTTTTCATTGTTTTTTTTCTATCAAAAAACACTAACGGAACTTCTTTCTTCATAATTCGATCAAAAGTTGAAACATTATTGCTCGAAGTTGAAATCAAAATTCCATCTACTTGGGAATTCAAAAGTGCTTCAATGTTGGCCACTTCTTTTGCTTCAACTCCATCTGTTTGACAAATAATAACGTGATAACCATGTTTGTTTAATTCTTCTTCAATTCCGTGAATTACAGAACCGAAGAAATTACTGTCAATTCTTGGAACCACAACACCGACGTTATTACTCTTTCCACTTTTTAAAGCTAAAGCAAGTCGGTTTTGCTCATAATTCATTTTAGTAGCCATATTCACAACAAGCTCACGGGTAGCATCGCTGATATTTGGGTTGTTGTTTAAAGCTCTTGAAACTGTAGCGGCTGTAATATTTAGCTTCTTCGCGATGTCGTAGATAGTGGTTTTTTTCTTCATTAAGAGATAAACTTAAAGGTATATTTTACTAAATCTTTGATTTTTATGAACACAAATGTAACAATTACATTGAATATTTATTTTTTTATTTAAAAAAAAGACTTGAAAACAAAGGTCTCAATTATCAATAAATCATAAATTTTATATTATTTTTTAATTTTATAAAAAAAAGCTTGGTTATTATTATTGTATTAATTATTTTTGGTAATCGATTACATAACAACATTTACTAAAATGAAAGCAATTAAAATGCGGAATTACAAAACAATTATCTATTTAAACCTTGTACTACTTTTTATTTCTTGTGGAGAAAAGAACCAAACTAGAGTAGTAAGCGAAGAAAATCCGTGGGGTAAGATGGAAGCAATTTTAGTCGCAACCAAAGAACCGACTTTCAAAAATGTAAATTATTCAGTACTCGATTACGGTGCAAAAGCAGATGGAAAAACGATGAATACTGAAGCTTTTCGATTAGCTATCAAAGCTTGTACAGAAAACGGTGGTGGAAAAGTAGTTGTTCCTACAGGAAAATTCTTATCAGGACCAATTCATTTAGATAACAATGTAAATCTTCATTTGGAAGAAGGAGCAGAGATATTATTCAGCACTAATCCGGATGATTATTATCCGTTAGTTCACACATCTTTTGAAGGAATGGAATTGATGAATTATTCTCCGCTAATTTATGCAAAAAACAAAAAAAATATAGCAATTACTGGTAAAGGAACGTTAAATGGTCAAGCTAACAATACCTATTGGTGGCCTTGGAAAGGTAAAACTTCTGAAGGCGATGTATATGGTTACAAGCCAGGAGAACCTTCGCAATTAGACAGTTTGAATTTACCTGCTTTGATGAAAATGGCTGAGAAAGATGTTCCGATTGACAAAAGAGTTTTTGGAAATAATAAGTATTTGAGACCAAATTTTATAGAACCATTTGATTGCGAAAATGTTTTAATCAAAGACATTAAAATCATTAATGCTCCTTTTTGGATTATTCATCCATTAAAATGTACAAATGTTATTGTTGACGGTGTAACTATTGATAGCCACGGACCAAACAATGATGGTTGTGATCCTGAATATTCTAAAAATGTAATCATTCAAAATTGTACTTTCAACACAGGTGACGATTGTATTGCCATAAAAGCAGGACGAGATCACGAAGGTAGAAAAGTAGGTATTATGAGTGAAAACATTGTCGTTAGAAATTGTAAAATGATTGACGGTCATGGTGGAGTGGTGATTGGAAGTGAAATGTCTGCCGGAGTAAAAAATGTTTTTGTAGAAGATTGCTTTATGGATAGTCCTCAACTTGACAGAGCAATTCGGTTAAAAACCAATACTAAAAGAGGAGGAACGGTAGATGGAGTGTATGTTAGAAACATTAAGGTGGGAAAAGTAAAACAAGCTGTTTTGCATATTACAATGAACTATTCGGTTTATGCTGGTCAGAAGGACGGAAATTTTATTCCAAAAATTAAAAATATTTTATTGGAAAATATAACTGTTCAAAATGCTGGTAAATATGCCATTTTTGCCGATGGATTAGAAAATTCGCCTATCGAAAACGTCACATTTAATAACGTAAGAATAGATACTGTAAAAGAAAACTTTTCATTGAAGCACGTAAAAAATTTAAAATTAATCGATACCTATATAAATAACAAAAAAGTAAACCTAACAAGCAATTAAGAAAACAAACAAACCTAAAATTGACCACGCAGATTATGAAAGCAAAATTATTAGTACTAAATAGGTTACGATATACTCTAACACTATTTATTTTTATTTCCGTATTCGGACTGCAAGAAACTTATGCTCAAAACACCGTCTCAATATCGGGTAAAGTAGTTGACGCAGCCGATAAACTGGAAATTCCCGGAGTTAATATTATTGAAAAAGGAACATCAAATGGTACTTCAACCGATTTTGATGGAGCTTTTAAATTTAATGTTAAATCCAGTGACGCAACATTAGTTGTGAGTTTTATTGGCTATAAAACGCAAACGATTGAGTTAAAAGGAAGAACCACACTTAATATCGAATTAGCTTTAGATCAGGAATCACTGGATGAGGTAGTTTTAGTAGGATATGGTTCGGTTAAAAAATCTGACTTAACAGGATCAATTTCAACACTTTCGGGAACTGAAATTCAGAAACAGCCTATTTCTAATGTGGGTGAAGCATTAACTGGTAGAATTGCAGGTGTTAGAGTAACATCATCAGAAGGTTCTCCTGACGCTGACATATCAATTAGAATTAGAGGAGGTGGATCATTAACACAAGACGCTTCTCCCTTAATTATTGTAGATGGATTTCCTGTAAATAGTTTAAATGATATTGCTCCAGCAGATATAGAAAATATTACTGTTTTAAAAGATGCGTCTTCCACAGCAATTTATGGAGCTAGAGGTGCTTACGGTGTAATTTTAGTTACAACTAAAACCGGTAAAACTGGTGAAAAAATGAGTGTTTCATATGATATGTTTACAGGGTTTAAAAATATTGTTAATACAATTGATGTACTTGGAGCGAGAGATTTTGCTAATTGGCAATATGAATTCGCTACGCTAGAAAACGATTTAGCCTCGTATGAAGATTTTTTTGGAACTTATCAAGATATAAGTCAATATGATAATGCTCAAAATACAAATTGGCAAAAAGAAATTTATGGTCAAACAGGCACTGTGCAAAGTCATACACTTGGAATTCGTGGTGGTTCTGATAAAATAAATTACAATTTCAATTATGTACATTTTGATGAGCAAGCTATTATGATTGGTTCAAGCTTTAAACGAAATAACTTGTCATTAAACCTTAAAAGTAAGCTAAATGAAAAAGTACAATTAGCGTTTACAATTCGTTACTCTGATACAGAAATTAGAGGTGGTGGAGCGAATGAACAAAGAGAATTTTCATCTACTGATGCTCGTTTTAGACACAGTGTTGGTTATTCTCCAATTCCAATACCAGGTTTACTTGATGATGATACAGATGAAAATGTTGCTGGTTATTTGGTTAACCCTTTTGTTGCTGTTGCTGACAATGATAGACTACAAGATAGAAGAAATTATAATATGCTTGGCGGTTTGACTTGGAAAATAATTGATGGATTACAATTTAAATCTGATTTCGGATTTGATAATTTTAGAAATTTAGACTATCGTTTTTACGGTAACTCCACTTTTTACATAAACAATATTCCAGCTGCTGAAAACCAAGGTTCTCCGGCTTTAATTTTTACAAATCGAGAAAACAATCGTTTTAGAACAGCAAATACTTTAGATTATGATTTTAAAAAACATTTAGGAGAAAATCATAGATTAAAAGTGCTTGTTGGACAAGAAACTATTATTAATAAAGAAAACCTATTAACAAATGTGATTCATGGCTTTCCAGAATTTTTCAATTTTAACAATGCAATTAATTTAACAACAGAAGGAGTGCCACAATCTGTTAATAATTTCAATAACCCAAATGATGAGTTACTATCCTTTTTTGGAAGAGTAAATTATGATATCAAAGATCGTTATCTTTTAACTGCAACTTATCGTGCAGACGGTTCAAGTAGATTTTTAGGTGATAATCGCTGGGGATATTTTCCTTCAGTAGCTGCTGGATGGAAAGTTTCAGAAGAAAGCTTTCTGAAAAATGTAAGTTGGCTTGATTTATTAAAACTTAGAGTGAGTTATGGCGAAGCCGGTAATAATAATATTATAACTGGTCAAACTATTCAAAACTATTTATCATTTAATTCAACATGGATTAATGGCGTTGAAAGTTTTTGGGCAGCATCAAATGTACTGGCAAATCCCGACTTAAGGTGGGAAACAACTGTTACTCAAAATTTAGGCTTGGATTATGAACTGTTTAAAGGTAGAGTAAGTGGATCTTTTGAAGTTTACAAAAATTTAACCAATGACTTATTAATTAATTTCCCTATACCAGGTTCGGGTTATTTAACACAATATAGAAATTTAGGTGAAATTGAAAACAAAGGTTTTGAAGCTTCATTATTTGTTGATGCAATTAGAAAAGACAAATTTGGATTAAATTTTTCGTTTAACATTGCCCACAACATGAATACTATTAATTCATTAGGAGAACTTGGAATATATAGACCTGGATCTAATTGGGCATCGTCAGCAATTACAGAAGAATACGATGTAAAAGTAGGAGGGTCTATTGGCGAGTTTTATGGATATAGAAGTGATGGACGTTATGAAGTATCTGACTTTGATTTTGTTGATGGTCAATATATTTTAAAAGCGGATGTTGCAAATGCATCTACTATAGTGGGTGCGGTTCGACCCGGATCAATGAAATTAAAAGATATAAATGGCGATGGAGTTGTAGATGCAAATGACCGTACTGTAATAGGAAACGCTAATCCAGGTCATACTGGAGGTTTTGTAATTAATGCAAACGCTCATAATTTTGATCTATCAGCTGCTTTCAACTGGAGTTATGGTAATGATATTTACAACGCTAGCAAAGTTGAACATACTACTGCTACCATTTCTAACCCAAATGGTCAATATAGAAACCTAACCACTACTATGGCAGACGGTGTAAGGTGGACTAATATTGACCCATCAAGCGGAGAATTAGTTACGGATCCTGCTGCATTAGAAGCTCTTAATGCTGGAACCTCATTGTGGTCTCCTTATATGCCTAGGTATGTACTTACTGATTGGGCAATTGAAGATGGATCATTCTTACGATTAAACACTTTAACACTTGGCTATACAATGCCAAAAGAAGTTGTGTCTAAAATTGGTATAGATAGATTAAGATTTTATACTACTGCTACCAATGTATTTGTCTTAACAAATTATTCGGGTCTAGATCCAGAAGTTAATACAAGACGTTCAACGCCTTTAACACCGGGTATAGATTATTCAGGATATCCTCGTAGCAGACAGTTTGTTTTTGGTTTAAACCTAAATTTTTAATTTAAAAAAATATTTAAAATGAAAAAAATAGTAATATTTTCAGTCATCATACTCTTATCTTTTTTGGTTTCTTGTGAGGATGATTTTTTAGAATCTCAAACACAATCTACTTTAGATGAGTCAATAATCTTTTCTACTCCCGGACTTGCTGAAGGAGCAGTTAATGGAATTAAAATTCCTTTTGGTGAAACCAATTCTTACCGTGGTCGTTTTCTTCCTTGGTATGGTTTTAATACCGATACTGAATGGTACAATTCGTCTGAAACAACTTCCAATGACAATCCTGATTTGTGTGTTTATGATGCTAAACCTAATAATAGTAACATGAATACATTGAATAATGCATGGGCAATGATGTATAGTGGTATAGAAAGAGCAAACTTATGTATTAGAGGATTACGTACATATGGAAATCCTACTCCAGATTCTGAATTAGGTTATCTTTTAGGAGAAGCTCTAACATTAAGAGCAGTTTATTATGCCGACTTACTAAAAGCATGGGGTGATGTGCCTGCTCGTTTTGAACCAATAAATGGTGAAACAATCTATATTGCTAAGTCGAGTAGAGATATTATTTACAAACAATTAATTCAAGATTTAGAAGAAGCCGCAACATTAGTGCCATGGCCAAATGGAAATGCAACAACAACAAGCGTTGAAAGAGTTAACAAAGCATTTGTAAAAGGTCTTCGTGCTCGTTTAGCTTTAGCAGCTTGTGGCTTCCAACAATATCCAGATGGAATCAGAAGAAGTAATGACCCTGATTTATCTGTTACAGCAATGCATCAATTAGCTTTAAACGAATGTCGTTCCGTTATCGAAAGTGGTACTTGTAACTTAGAATCTTCTTTTGAAACATTATGGAGAAAATACAATCAAGATGTTACCACAGCGGGTGGCGAATCTCTTTGGGAGATACCTTTTGGAGATGGTAGAGGAAGAATGTTATTCACTTTTGCTGTAAGACATACTAACAACAATCAGCATCATGCTAATGGAAACAATAGAGGTGGACAATCTGGTCCATTACCTTATGTGTTTTACGATTATGACGAATCTGATACCAGAAGAAATGTAACTTGTGTGCCTTATCGATATGGAGCTGCAGTGAGCGGTTTTGCAAGACAACAATTAAATCCCTTTAATACTTGGTATTTTGGTAAATATCGCTATGAATGGATGTCGCGTTTTGTAACCTCTACTAATGATGATGGTGTAAACAAATTATACATGCGTTATGCCGAAGTAATTTTAATGGCTGCTGAAACAGCTAATGAAATAGAAGGACCAGCTGCTGCCGGAGTCTATCTGAAAATGCTAAGAATGAGAGCCTTCAACCCAGCAGATCACGCAGTTAAAGTTGACGCTTATGTAAATGCTTTAACGTCAAAACAAGCCATGTTCAATGCAATTGTTGAGGAGCATAAATTTGAATTTACAGGTGAAATGGAACGTAAACAAGCATTAATCAGATGGAATTTACTGAAGCAAAATTTAGATTTAGCAAAAGAAAAACTATTTAATTTAAGAGATAGAGCAGGAGAATATGCAGATGTTCCAACTACACTTTACACTCGATATGCAGCTGATGATGAAACATTAATAATTTACGGATTAAATAGAGGTGAATTCGATGATCCGGGTGCTGGATGGACAGCAACTCCTTTGAGTTCAATTACTGATTCCAAAATAAATGCAATCTATAGACTAGATCCGGATACCAGACAATTTTGGCCAATTTGGCAAGTGTTTATTGAAAACAGTAATGGGTTATTAGTAAATGATTATGGCTATTAAAAATCCATAATCCACACGAATTACATTTTAAAAAACTCATCATTTTGTTCATTTAAAATGATGAGTTTTTTAAGTTTAAGAATTCAATGTTGCTAAAAATTTAAATATAAATTGAATTCGATTTAATAAAAATTAAAATGAAAAAATTTAAATATAGCATAATCGCTTTCACATTATTAATTTCTCTTAGCAACTTTGCTCAAGAAAAAAAAATCACTTGGAAAAATATCATAGAAAATAATGATGAAAGTTGGTTTGCAACCGAAGAAGCCAAAAATATAGCAGAAAATGTTTTGTTATACCAACGCGATATTGGTGGTTGGCCAAAAAATACTGAAATTCAAAATGAACTTTCAGAAAAAGAAAAGCAAGCATTAAAACTTCTAAAATCAGATCCAAATGGATGTACGATTGATAACGGTGCAACGTGTCAGGAATTGCTTTTTCTATCAAAAATTTATAAATCAAATCCTGATGAGCGATATAAAACCGCTTTCATAAAAGGTGTTATTTATCTAATCACAGCTCAATATAAAAATGGTGGTTGGCCACAGTTTTATCCAATAAAAAAAGGCTATTACACACATATCACCTACAATGATAATGCAATGGTGAATGTTTTGAAAGTGTTGAAAGAAGTTAAAAATAAATCCGACTTCTACTCAATTTCGGTTCCTGGTGAAATCACTAAAATGGCTGAAGAATCTTTTAGCAAAGGAATCGATTGCATTCTAAAAACGCAATACAAACAAAACGGAATATTAACCGCTTGGTGTGCACAACATGACAATGAAACGTTGGAACCTGCCAAAGCCAGACCTTACGAATTACCGTCGTTAAGCGGAAAAGAATCAGCTAAAATTGTGTTGTTATTGATGTCAATCGAAAATCCGTCAAAAGAAGTAATTACTGCTGTGAATTCAGCGGTAAGTTGGTTTGAAAAAATAAAAATTAACGGAATTAAAATTGAAACCATCTCCACCGGAAAAAATGATGAAAAAGACAAAATCGTTGTCGAAAGTCCTGTTGCTCCACCACTTTGGGCTAGGTTTATGGAATTAAATGATAACAAACCTTTCTTTTGTGATCGAGATGGTGTGAAAAAATACAGTATGGCAGAAATTGGTCAAGAACGAAGAACAGGCTATGCGTGGTACACCAACGAACCAAAAGAAGTTTTAAAAAAATATGATGATTGGAAAGCATCACTAAACTAAAAAAAGATGAAAAAAAATTTACTTTTCTGTTTGATGTTTGTAACATCAATGATGTATGCCCAAAATACAGATGTTTGGGATTTTGGAGCTACACAACTTAATGAATCTGAATACAACAACCAATTAAACGAAAGTGTTATCAATGCTTGGTATGGAGATGTAACTCCCGGAACTGCCGGAGTAAATTTCCCCACAGCATTTACAGCAGGATCACTTTCTTGGGTGGGAAATGCCAGCGACAGATTACGAACAACCAATACCAATTTAACGCGTTTTGATGCCAATGTTGCCAGTGTTGCTGCTTATTCGGGAAGAGTTTACTGTAATGGAACAGTTACTACGAATGCTGGTTTACCAAACAACAGATACTTACGAATTACAGTTGATGAAGACGATGAAATCACAATCATTGCCCGAGGCGATACTGATGGTTTACTGACGTTCGTCAACGAAGCAAATCCATCTTTACAAACAAATACATTTCCAACAACTTCTGCATCAGGAAGTGTAACAGAAGTGAAATTTGTTGCCCAAACAGCTGGGACATATCGGATTTATGACCAATTAGCGAAAGCAAGTTTTTATCGAATTTATCTAAAAGATGCCGTTTACACAAACGTTACCGGAAACATCGATATTTCACAAGCAGCCGGAATTCCAAGTAATTATTCCTTGGTTTTTACAAATGCCGCTGGAAAATCGTGGGATGCGGTAGTTGAATCAAATGCATATACTATCAATTTACCGGTTGGTTATATTTATGCTGTCACTTTGGTGGATGCGAGTGGATACATCATTAATAGTGGTGAAACGTTTGATAGCAACGGGGTTGTCACACCAACTGTTAATCACGATATCAGTATTTTAGGAATTTCGTTATTTACAGTTACTGGTTCTATTTCTGGTTTGGATGATTTTATTTCAAATTTAAGTTTAAACTTTACACCGGATACATCAAGTGGTTCAAACTATGTTCCTTCGCCGGTGGTGAATACATCCAATTCAACGTATTCTGTTCAATTAGAAGCAAATATTCAATATACGATTTCTGCAAATGGCGTGAATGATTTTGAAATTTTAGCCAATACATTAACCATTCCAGCTGAAAATTCAACGGCAGATATCATTTTTTCAGAAAAAATGGTTTATCCGATAACGATAAATGTTGAAGGATTAAATGCGTTACAAATCAACAGTTTACAACTTACATTCACGAATTTAAATGAAGCGGGTTATGTTTATAATTTTGCGGATTTAAGCTCAATCTCATTACGAAATGGAACGTATGAAATCACCTTCAGTGGTTTAGATGATTATCCGGTTCAATTGGGATTGACTTCAAATTTGGTTGTAAATAATTCATCTGCTAGCAAAAATTTAGTTTTTATTCCGGTAACGGTTTGGTCGTTCAATGATCAAGTAATTTCAACATCGACTTCAGCATCTTACAAAGGAATGATTTTAACCGGACAAGTAACAACTGTAGTAAGCTCAGGACATTTAACCGCAAAAACCGGAGCAACCATTCAAGTACCAATCAATCCAGGATTTAAAGTGGAAATTTACTATTATTACACAGCAAATTTCTCAATTGAAGGCGGTGAAGCCATTACAACAGCAACCAACAGCACATCTATTGTTGAAAATATATCCTATTCTTATACAGGAGATTCCGCTGGATATGTTACGATAACCGTTGGAGGTCCAACTACATTAACGACCTATTTAACAGAAATAAGAGTCATTCCAAATATAGCCTATTCGTCAATTATTACTGTTGGTGTAGATAAAGATTATCAAACAATTAATGAAGCTTTGTTGGCGGTTTCCTATATGGTTAGAAACGAAACAGAACGAGTTACAATAATGATTGATTCAGGAAATTATGAAGAAATGCTAGTAATTGATCAACCTAATATTACATTAAAAAATGCTTCATCAACACCAAATACTAACTTAGTTGATAATGGTGTGAATATTACCGATGGAGCCGTCAGAATAACTGCTTACTACGGTCACGGTTACCATTATTACAGTATGGGAAGTAACCAAAAATGGAACCAAGACGTTTTAAATGTCAACTTAGAAAACGGAACTTATTCCCATAATAACGCAGGAGCAGGAACAACAAATGGTTCTTTTTGGAACGCAACAGTTGTTGTACGAGCGAATGGTTTTGAAGCCGAAGACATCATTTTTGAAAATTCATTCAACCAATATATTTCTCAGAAAGAGGCTCAAGATGTCGTTGTCGCTTGGTCAACCGGAAGTCCTGGTGTTAGACCAACTAATCTCGGAAATACATCTGTTCAAAACAGAATTTTAGTTGAACGAGCTGCAGCAATCGCTTTTGTAAACAATACAGACAAAGCAATTTTAAATAAATGTAGAGTAGTGGGGCGTCAAGATTCATTTTTTGGTGGAACAGGAGCGAGAGTTGTTGTTTACAAAGGAGATGTAATGGGTGCTGTTGATTATATTTTTGGTGGGATGAATGCCGTATTTTATAAAACTAATTTGGTTATGAACACGAGTGATGCTTCCAATGATCTAGCTTACATTACTGCTGCCCAACAAACTTCCGGAAGAGGTTATTTGATGTATGAATGTACGGTTACAACAGCAGAACCTTTGGTAGAAACGGCTTCTGTTTATCGTTCAAAACCAGGCTATTTTGGTCGCCCTTGGTCAGCTACGACAAGCGAAGTTATTTTTTATAATACAACTATTGAAACCTCAAACTATCCCGGATTTATTGATAATTCATTGATTTTACCGTTAGGATGGCAAAATACTTTAGGTGGAATTTCAAGCGGAATGTATGAATATGGTTCAATCGAACTTTCCGGTGTAAACAATGGTCCAAGTAGAGCAAGTTGGTCAACCCAATTAACAAACCCAATTTTAAATGATGGAACACCAATTACAACTTTCAATTTCACAAAAGGAAATGACGATTGGGATCCGTTACCAAATTTAATTGCGAATGATCCTTTAGGAATTGACAATTACAATTCAATTACATCAGTAGGTGTTTTGACATTAAAAAACATAGTTTATTTTTCAAATGTAACCACTAAAACAAATATTAATATCTACTCAATGACGGGTGCTTTGGTAAAATCACTAGAAATAAATTCAGATGCAAATGTAGTAATGCCTTCAGGAATTTGGATAGTAACCGTCAATGCAGAAAATGGCAATAAATCAGTAAAAGTTCTAACTTATTAAATATATACACCTATGAAAAAAATTAGTATCATGTTCTTTATTTTAACAAGCTTTTTTAATCTGTATAGCCAAGATTATTTTTTGGCTACACCGCAAGGTTATGGAGCAGCAACGACGGGAGGGGGAGACGCAACCCCAATAACAGTAACGACTTGGGCAAATTTACGAACTCAAATGCAATCATCCGGTTCAAAAGTTATATTGGTTTCAGGAGTAGTTACGGTACCATCTGGTCAACAATTGCGTGCAGTTATCACTAATAAAAGTTTAATCGGACTTCCCGGAGCTAGATTAATTACCAACACACAAGCTCATCCGGGTGGAGGAATTATTTACTTGCGACCCAATTCTAACAACGTAATCATCAGAAATTTAATTTTTGAAGGACCTGGAGCTTTTGACATTGATGGTGAAGATTTACTTACTGCCGACGGATGCACCAATTTATGGGTAGATCATTGTGAGTTTCAAGACGGTTTAGATGGTAATTTTGACATGAAAGGGAACACAGATAATGTTACCGTTTCTTGGTGTAAATTTACATATTTAAAACCACCGGTTCCATCAGGTTCAGGAGGATCAAATGACCATAGATTTTCAAATTTAGTTGGTTCAGGAAGTAATGATGCTCCTGCAGATGGTCATTTTAGTGTAACATTTCAAAATTGTTTTTGGGGATTAGGTTGCAGAGAAAGAATGCCAAGAGCCAGAAATGCACAATTGCATATTTTGAGTTGCTATTATAATACCGGAATTTCAAATTCTAGAGCATTAGGACTTGGTGGAGGCGTAAATAATACAACTTGTTATGTTGAAAATACTGATTTTACAGATATTAATAACGTTTATACAAGTTATATTAGTTCAGATGGAGGAACTGTAGCTATTTCATATAATAATTGTTTGGATGGTGCTTCAAATATCGGAACAGTTTCGGCTCCAAATTATACTTCAACAGCAATTCCAGTAGACGAAGTCCAAGGTTTACTTACCGATGTAACTTGTGGTGCAGGAGCAACTTTACTAGTTTCTGCCGAAGGTGTTATTTCTCCAAATGAATGTGAAAGCTTGAATACAATGGATTACACAAAGAATGATTTAATTTTAGTTTATCCAACAATTGTAAAAAATAATTTGAATATTGAATTTAACTTAATTCAATCAGAATCTTTACAAATACAGTTGTTTAATTCAAATGGTCAAACGCTTCAAAATGTTTCAAAATCTGTAATGCCGAATGAAATACTAACCTTAGAACTGGAAACTTTGTCATCTGGATTATATTTTGGAAGGGTAACTATTGATACGAAAACACATTATTTCAAATTCATTAAATCATAGTTAATTTGGTCTAAACAGTATATTTTAATTGTATTTTTAGAAGAAATTCTCTAATAAATATATTTAAATCAAAAAAAATCAAATAAAAAATTTTTAAAATCATTTTTTTTATTACTTTTACGTAATCGATTACTTTAATAAATATAACTTTAAAATCATAAATTATGAGAAAAAAATTACTCTCTATTGTTCTTCCAATTTTATTTTTTGGAACTATTGTAAATGCCCAAACAAAAATTTGGGATTTTGGAAATGATACAACAACTTGGCCATTGTCTTCCGGAATTGGTAATAATCCAATGGTAGTTGATAATTTAGGACTCTTTCCAATCCCAACAAACACAAACTTTGGTGCGGTAACTGCAAATAACTTAACTTTTGGTGATGGATTTTCTGCTACACAAAGATTTCAAATGAATGGTGGTGGTTATCCGGCAGGTGAATTTCAGCCAATGCCAACGCAACGCTACTTGTTTTTTGGTGTAAGTGGAGCATGTACTGTAAAAGTATGGTTTAGAACTGGAAGTAATGGTGCTGTGCGTACGTTGTATGTTTCTGATGGAACGCAAGCAGTAGGTTCTGCTACAACAAATGCTAATGGAAATGGAGATTTCCCAATTTTAACTGCTAACTATACTGGTGGAGCTACTACATTATATATTTATGGTGATTTAGCAACTAACCTTTACAAAGTAGAAGTTACAGGTGCAACTGTAGAAACAACTTTAAGTTTAGATAATTTAGACAAATTTACCACCAATGTTTTTGGAGCAGGAAATCAAGTATATGTTCAAAATGTGGTTTCTAATACAGAAGTTAGAGTTTACGGAATCACAGGAGCTTTAGTTAAATCATTTAATACTACTTCAGATGTAAACTTTGAATTAAATAAAGGTCTTTACATAGTGAATGTAAAATCTGAAGAAGGAGAAAAATCTGTAAAAGTTCTAATGAACTAAAGATATCTACTTAATTATTCAAGTAAGTAAGTTAGTTAATTAAGATTAATATTTTTAAAAACAGTAGTAAAATTATTTACTACTGTTTTTTTTTTGTTATTATATTTAAAGCAGAATTATTTATATGATTTTTGATGATTGCTAATTGATATAAACTTTAAAATCTTAATTCTAATAGAAATTTATCAATACAATTTTACAAGAGACGTTTAGGAATATGATAACTAAAGTTATATTCTTAGCTCAAAATCTATTTCTAATGTAAATAATCTCATTAGATTTAATAAATATTTTAAGCGTAGAAATACACATTATTGATAAAATTGAATTCAATAATTATTTATTGGCCTTTAAATAAATGTCCATCTCAAATTATAAAATGAAATAAAACAATCATTCAATACTCTACGATTCATTCTCGTTAGTTTTAAGTAATTACATTAGTTTTTGTCAATATATTCAAGCAATTCAGTATAGTCGATATAGAAACAAAAAACCTCCGATTTCTCGGAGGTTTCTCTATTTAATAAACTCAGCAGCTTAGAACCTCAGTTCCTTAGTAACTTTGCTTTACTTTTTAACCACTCTCACAGTTCTCGTTTCATTACCTTGTGTTACAATCACGTTGT
>DEHZ01000009.1:0-4301 GCA_002352205.1 Flavobacterium sp. UBA2787
AATGTGCTTCACCAGTAACATTAATTGTAACGGTAACAAATAATATAGTTCCTGATTTTGCCACAACTTTGACTTTGTGTTCCGGAACCACTACTCCAACGTTAAACACAACTTCTCCAAATGGAATTGTTGGAACTTGGAGTCCTGCGACCATCAATAATACAACAAGTGGAAATTATACTTTTACACCGGAACCTAATCAATGTGCTGCACCACTAATTTTGGCTGTGACGGTTACTAATTTTGATTTTACATTTAATGAAAAATGTGATGATAGAAATTTCATTATCGAAAGTATTATCGAAAATCCTTCAACTGATGCTAATTATGAGTGGACGTTGGAAAATAGTTCAACTATATTAAGTCAAGAATCATTTTTAAATGTAACAGAACTTTTGAACTCTAATGGCATTACAAACGTTTTTCCAAAAACTTTTTCATTAAAAATAGTTACTGATGAAGGTTGCGAAGAAACAAGAGAAGTCACCATTTTTAATGCTTTTTGTGGAATTCCAAAAGGAATTTCTCCAAATAATGATGGGCTAAATGATTCGTTTGATTTAACCGGTTTAGGTGTTGAAAGTATTTCTATTTTTAACAGATACGGAAGAAAAATTTACAGTAAGAATAATTATTTAAATGAATGGTATGGTCAATCAGACAACGGTCATGAATTACCTGATGGAACTTACTACTATTTACTTAATAAATCAGATGGTAAACAAGTAACCGGTTGGGTTTATATTAATCGTCAGGTTAACTAAATTCAAATATATTTTACATACTGTAATAGTTTAATTTCTTGACGAGATTGATCTGTATGATTAACTCTTTGCCTTCAAAATTAGTTCTCATTGGATTAATAACATTTACTTAATGCCCTTACATTAAACTATTAGCTTGTTTTAAATTAATTTTGTAATAATTCTTTTGATTTGAAAACTATACTTTTAAAACTTTTTCTTTTTTTCCTATTTACACAAAACACATACAGTCAATGTTTTGAAATAGAAAGTATTTTGGTCGATGCTTGTGGTGGACAAGAAGGATTTAATGAAATGGTTCGTTTTAAAGTTGGCGGAGCCCCTCTTAATACGGCAACAATGAATGTAAATTGGCCAAATAATGGTTGGCAAGGACTAGTTCAAAATGCCGTTACAGCCACAAAAGTAGCAACACTTAATACAGATATTTTAAATGCAGGTGGTTGTGGAGAATTAATTGAACCTACCGGAGGAATTCTTCCTGCTAATGCATCTGTTATTTTAGTGACAAGTTTTAATTTTGATACCACGCAGAACTCATTTGGAGCACTTACTGAAGATATTTACATTGTTTTTCAAAATAACGCAACAACAACAACTGGACATTTTGCCAATTTCGGAGCTGGCCTAAGAACATTAACGATGACTTTTGGTGCTTGTTTTGATGTAGCCACTTACGACAGAAGTCTTTTAGTTAATCCAACAGGTCAAAATGTTTCTTCTGACGGTGCTACAGTTTTGTTTACTCCTTCAGGACTTGCGACCTATGTAAACTATGGCTGTTCGGCTCCTGTTCAACCTTTTTTAGTTGACATTAACAATCCGAATATCACAGCATGTCCAGGAGATAATATTTCATTAACAGGAACAGCTGAAGGGCATGACTTTGTAGAATGGACAGCTACAAGTGGAAATTTTAATGATGCTACTTCTTTAACAACATCTTATACAATTCCTTCCAATGCTTCAGGATCAATCTTAGTAACGCTAACAGCAACCAACAGTTGTGGATTAACCATTACAGATCAAGTAACCATTACAGTTTCCCCTTCTGTTACACCCGATTTCCCTACTTCGGCTACTTATTCTCTTGGTGCTACGATTCCTGCTTTATCTGCTGTTTCTCCTAATGGTATCAACGGAACATGGAGTCCGTCAGTGGTTAGTAATACTGCTTCAGGAATATATGTTTTTACACCTAATCCAAATCAATGTGCTACAAGTATTGAATTGGTAGTAACAATAATTATCGATACACCACCCACCGGGAATCCATTACAAATAATTTGTTTTTCAGAAAACCCAACTGTGAGTTCACTAACTGCCAATGGCACAGATATTTTATGGTATGACACTGCTGTTGGAGGTACACCTTTAGATTCATCCACACCATTAGTAGAATGTCAAGTATATTTTGCTTCTCAAACCATAAATGGTGTAGAAAGCAGTGAGCGATTTGCTGTTTCAGTTACATTAATACAAACACAAATCACAGCTAGTGCCACTACTATTTGCGAAGGTGAAACAGTAAATTTATCAGTTTCAGAAACTCATTTTTCTATTGATGAATTTACTATTTTAGATTTTTCAAGTGATTATAACTGTAATCCTTCCGACACATCATTCAGTGGAAGCACTTTATTAACCGGAGCACAAAGTGGAAATTTTGTATTTAATGGAGTGCCGTTTTACATCCATCCTTGGGCAAATGCATTAAATAGCTGGAGTGCACGCTATGATTCCGGACCTAATCCTAGGTCGCTAACCTTACAACCTGATTGTAATATAATAACTGATTTTAGTTTATTTGCCAATACATATTGGGGCTCTCCCGGAATGCCAGCACTGTTAAATGTTGAGTTTTATAACAATAACCAATTGGTTTATGTTAAAGATTTAATTGGCGACGACGATATCCGAGATTTCAATAATAGTGCAGCTTTCACAAGTATGATAAATAATGTCAATACAGTAAACTATTGGACTAGTGGAAACGGAAACCGTAGATTAGACCGAATAAATATTCCTTTGCCTTCACCGATGGCAATTGATCGTATTGTAATTAATGATTTTGGCGATACGATGGTACAACGTGTGTTTGTATTGGCAACTACAGTAAGTAATCTACAATATAACATTTCTTATTTGTGGTCAACCGGAGATACAACAATGGATATTGCTGTTACACCCTCAGAAACAACAGAATATTGGGTGGATGTAACCGTAAATGGAGAAACATGTAGAGAGTTCATCACAATTAATGTAACAGAAGATATTTTGCCTCTTTTTACACAAGTAGATCCTATATGTGAAGGTGAATTTTTAGCTCCTTTACCAACCACTTCTAATAATGGCATCACCGGAAGTTGGTCACCCACTTTGAATAACTTGACGACTACCATTTATACTTTTACCCCAGATGCGGGACAGTGTGCTACTGAAACTACAATGACTATTGTTGTGAATACGAATGTCACACCTGATTTTCCAACAACACTTACCTTTTGTAGTGGAGATACTGTACCTAATTTAAATACTACTTCGCCAAACGGAATTGTGGGAACATGGAATCCATCAACGATAAATAATACAGCTAGCGGAAATTATATTTTCACTCCCAATACAAATGAGTGTGCTTTGCCGATAACATTAGTGGTAAACGTTACTACTACAATTGTTCCTGATTTTGCTACAACTTTGACATTGTGTAGTGGATCAACTGCTCCAACTTTAAATACAACTTCACCCAATGGGATTGCTGGAACTTGGAATCCATCTACTATCAATACTACCACAAGTGGAAATTATGTTTTTACACCGAATGCAAATCAATGTGCTTCGCAAGTCACTTTAATTGTAACGATTGACCCTATACTTGTTCCGAATTTTGCAACGAATTTGACGTTATGTAACGGAGCCACTCCTCCTACTCTAGATCCAACTTCACCAAATGGAATTGTTGGAACTTGGAGTCCATCCACTATTAATAATGCTGCAAGTGGAAACTATGTTTNNCATCTTTAACGTTGTGTAGCGGATCAACAGCCCCACCTTTAAATACTACTTCGCCGAATGGAATCATTGGAACATGGAATCCATCCACTATCAATACTATTACGAGCGGAAATTATATTTTCACTCCCAATACAAATGAGTGTGCTTTGCCGATAACATTAGTGGTAAACGTTACTACTACAATTGTTCCTGATTTTGCTACAACTTTGACATTGTGTAGTGGATCAACTGCTCCAACTTTAAATACAACTTCACCCAATGGGATTGCTGGAACTTGGAATCCATCTACTATCAATACTACTACAAGTGGAAATTATGTTTTTACACCGAATGCCAATCAATGTGCTTCGCAAGTCACTTTAATTGTAACGGTTGACCCTGTACTTGTTCCAAATTTTGCAACGAATTTGACGTTATGTAGCGGAGCCACTCCTCCTGCTCTAGATCCAACTTCACCAAATGGAATTGTGGGAACTTGGAGTCCATCCACTATTAATACTGCTGCAAGTGGAAACTATGTTT
>DEHZ01000009.1:4449-79379 GCA_002352205.1 Flavobacterium sp. UBA2787
GGGATTGCTGGAACTTGGAATCCTTCTATCATAAATACTACCACAAGCGGAAATTATGTTTTTACACCGAATGCCAATCAATGTGCTTCGCAAGTCACTTTAATTGTAACGGTTGACCCTATACTTGTTCCAAATTTTGCAACGAATTTGACGTTATGTAGCGGAACAACTCCTCCTACTCTAAATCCAACTTCACCAAATGGAATTGTGGGAACTTGGAGTCCATCCACTATTAATACTGCTGCAAGTGGAAACTATGTTTTTACACCGAATGCAAATCAATGTGCTTCGCCAATAACATTAGCAGTAACGGTCAATAATCCTGTTACACCTGATTTTGCGACATCTTTAACGTTGTGTAGCGGAACAACTGCCCCAACTTTAAATACTACATCGCCGAATGGAATCATTGGAACATGGAATCCATCCACTATCAATACTATTACGAGTGGAAATTATGTGTTTACACCAAATACTACTGAGTGTGCTTTGCCGATTACGTTGACTGTCACTGTAAATACTATTGCAGTTTCCATCACCGGAGTAGATACACTTTGTGTTGGTGAATCTACACAGTGGACATCTTCAATAACCGGAGGAACTTGGTCTATCAGCGACACGAATATTGCCACTATCGACAGCAACGGAAATATAACAGCCATTGGAAGCGGAATAACCACCATCAACTATTTCCTTCAAGGAAGTTGTGATACGACGGTTTCAGAAACAATTGAGGTTACTAATCTGCCTGAGCCAATTCTAACAGACAGTTATGTTTGTGTAGATAATTTGACCGGGGAAATTTTAGCTCCTATTTTGTTGGAAAGCGGACTTTCGAACACCAATTACACCTTTGTTTGGACATTGGATGGAGATGTTCTGCCCACCACACAAAACAATCATTTAGCCACAGCAACAGGTCTTTATACCGTAACAGCCACACACACCATAACAGGTTGTTCGGGTTCTTCCTCTGCAACAGTTTCGGCTTCATCCATAGCCATTGGAAGTGCCACCGTGGGACAAGATTTTGATCAAAACCAAGTGATTACTGTTACTGTAACGGGCGGATCGGGTGATTATGAATATATTTTAAACAACGGACCAATTCAAAGCAGTAATTATTTTACGAATGTTCTTCAAGGAGAAAACGTTATTATTGTTAGGGATAAAAATGGTTGTGGTGAGTTGGTGCTAACCGTCTATTCATTGAATTACCCTTACTTCTTTACGCCGAACGGTGATGGTTTTAATGATACTTGGAACATTAGCGGATTGGAAAACCAGCCTACATCGCTAATTTACATTTTTGATCGTTATGGGAAATTACTAAAAACCCTAAAAGCTTCCGGCGGAAATGGCTGGGATGGCACTTATAATGGTGAAAACATGCCTTCAACCGATTATTGGTTTACATTACTTTACACCAATAATGATGGTTTTGAGAAAGAATTCAAAGCACATTTTAGTTTGAAGCGATAGGCAGTTGTCTGTTATCGCTTTTCTGCTTTTCGTACTGTAATTGCGTACCGAAAGGATTCTTACATACTATAAAAGTATTGTCAAATATACTATCACCTATCATTTGACGTAGGCAGACGTCATTTTTGACGTTGGTAGACGTCATTTTTGACGTAGAGAGACGTCATTTTTGGAATTCGGAACCCCATGCATGGACTTCGGAACCCCATTCGAGGAGTTTGAGACCCCAAAAAACCACTTGCATAACCCCATTCATGGAGCAAAACACCCCATAAAAACAGTAAACAACCCCAAAAAAGGAGTACAAGACGGCAAAAAAGAGGTTCTCCTACCCCGTGCGTGGGGATTTAGACCACATCAAATAAGTATTCTATTACATTAATTTGTTATTGCTATGCAAGGCATTTATTAGAAAGAAATAATATAAGTCATTCAAAAATTGTTAGTGCACAACAGCAGTTAAACAACTAAAATTTACACCCATGTTAGCACAAAAAATTTAACAAATTAAAAGTTCTTTTGATAATTTTTACTATCTTTTGTTATATTTGATAAATCAATAAAGTATGATGATTATCATACAAAGCTATCCAAATATGGATGCAATAGTATGATTTTGTCATACATATAAACAAGTTAGCCCCAATTATTACAAGACATGACAGACAATGAAATTAAAGAAATAGAAGACCGCTGTAAATTGACAACACCTGGACCGTGGACATCAATGATCGAAGGACGTGACATTGAAATCGGGAGCAGTTTTATTATGACTGGCATTTCTGAGGGCGAAGATATTTGGAGCGACAAACGAGGTGAAGACATTTACTTGACTGGTGCAACGACTGCTGACCAAGACTTTATTGCACATGCAAGACAAGACATTCCTAAATTAATCGCTGAAATTAAGAGACTAAAATCAAAGTGATGCACGAACCCTACGAAAAACGATTAGGACATAAAGCAGACTTCAGAGTAAAATACAAATTTAGAAGTCCTGAAGATGGTGGAAGAAAAACTGGAGAACCATATCAGGGAATACGTTGCGACTTTTCATTTGTTGGAGAGACCGAAAATAAAATGTATATGATTTGGCCAGAATTTGAAGACAGGGAAGGAAATGTATTGTTGTGTAATGACAAATCAGTACCCAACCAAGGCACTGCGAGAATGTGGATAATAAACAATGAAATGAGACCTTTACATTATGACAAAATCAAAATTGGTGTAAAAGGAAATTTTAGAGAGGGAGCAATGTTTTCGGCCGACTGTGAAGTGATTGAAGTGTTAGACTTAAAAATTAACCCAACGAAAAATAAATGACTAGGGCTAACACGGGTTTTGCGTTAGTGGGCGAACTGTGCGAATAGAAACATTTGAGCAATTAATAACACTGGTGCTGGCAGACAGTTTACGGTTTCAAAAGCCCACCAACGCAAAGCCCGAAACCGTTAACAAAACTCACCACATACATTCTACTAAAAAATAAACCAAAAAAGTTACTTTAAAAAAGGCAAAAGAGCTGAGACTAACATTTTGTAGTTGGGAGGAGATAGTAAACAATTAAATTATTGAACAATACTATGAAAACGTATTTTCTTTTTATATTTCTTTTTTGGGCGATTGTCACTTTTTCACAACAAAAAATACTCGAAGGGAATTTTAAAAACCTGAAAGGGATTTCAGCATATACTGTAACTTTTGATTATTCAGATTTACAAGTGCATGGCTTTGATTCGGAAGAAGAGTATCTGAAAGAAAAAATGGAAAAAAGAGCCCATAAAGAGGGAGAAGCAGAAAAATTCAAAACGGATTGGTATGCTGATCGTTCTGCTAAATATGAGCCAAAATTTATTGACTACTTCAACAAGCGTTTTGATAAAGGTGAAATTAAGCTAGTCAAAGACGGTAATGCTAAGCACACCTTGAACGTAAAAACCACTTGGATTTATCCCGGTTATAATGTTGTGGCCGGTACCGAACCTGCCAAAATTAGTGCAATCATAACCATCTCAGAAACTGAAAACCCAACACAAATTCTTTTGAAAGTGGAATACACCCGATCAATTGGTTTAGAAGAAGGAATGTTCGATTTTGATCAAGGCTACCGAATTGCCGGAGCTTATGAAAAACTAGCTAAAAATATGGTGATGCAGTTAAAAAGGGTTTTATAATTCCTCAACTGCACAAAGATTACATTTATTTTAGTACATTTAATTCTTGAAAAATATCCTAACTATGAAAAAGCTTGCACTTCTCTTTTTGGTTTCTACGCTATCCTATTCCGGTTTCGCACAAAAAAGTCAAAGTGAACGTTTAGACAGTTTGTTTACCGCTTTGCACGCTAAAAAAGCTTTTAACGGTAATGTTTTAGTAGCTGAAAAAGGCAACATCGTATTTGAAAAAAGTTACGGACTTGCTAACGAAGAAACGGGACAAAAATTAAATCCGCAAACGGTATTTGAATTGGCTTCAGTTTCCAAGCAGTTTACGGCTATGGGCATCGTTTTATTGGCCAAACAAGGGAAATTGAACTATGATGATAAGATGGCAAAGTACATTCCTGAACTGGATTTTTATGGCGACATAACTATTCGTCATTTGCTTCATCATACGGGTGGACTTCCCGATTACATGGAGTTATTTGAAAAACATTGGGACAAAACTAAGTTCGCAGTGAATCAGGATATAGTTAACTTGATGGCAACCCACAAACCTGCTGTGGTTTTTCAACCCAATGAAAAATATGAATACAGCAACACCGGCTATGCATTGTTGGGTCTAATTATTGAAAAAGCATCTAAAAAATCATTCGGAAACTATTTGAAGGATAATATATTTAACCCATTGAAAATGAAAAATACATTGGTGTACAGAAGCCGATATGCTCCGCAAAAAATAGACAATTATGCGTTAGGCTATGTGCCTGACAGTTTGGGGAAAAAAGTTTTAACAGATAGTTTTGGCAAAACCTTTTACACCTATTACCTCGACGGAATTGTGGGTGATGGAATGGTGAATTCTACTTTGGGCGACTTGTTTTTATGGGATAGAGCCTTATATACAGACAAATTAGTTAATGGTAAAGACAAAGCCCTTATTTTTAATTCTATTAAAACTACCAACGGAGAAGAAACCAACTATGGTTTTGGCTGGGCTGTTTCTAAACATGAAAAATATGGCAAAATTGTAAATCATTCCGGAGGTTGGGCTGGTTATATTACTTTTATCGAAAGGCATATCGACCATGACAAAACCATCATTTTATTGCAAAATAATGAATCTGTTTTAACCGTTTTACCGCATAAAGAAGTGCGTAAAATTTTATATAATGAAAAGATAGAAAGCAATGGTCTCAAAGCAGTTACGCTCAAATCGGAAGATTTAGATGCTTATCTGGGCGTTTATGCCAGCGAAGGTTTTCCGCTAAAACTAACCATTTTTAAAAATGATAACGTTTTAATGACGCAAGCCACCGGACAGGGAGCCATTCCGATGAGTGCGTTCGAAAATCATACATTTACCTTTGACCCGGCGAATATTAAGCTTATTTTTAATCCGGAGGAAAAAACAGTGCAGTTAAAACAGGGTAAAATGGAAGTGTTGTTTACACGTGAGTAATTGCAAAAATACTTTACATTTTAATAAAGAAATTCTACAAGTCATTTTTCAAAAATCAATTCTAACTACTTTCAAATCAAAGTAAAAAAGGATATATTTGATTTCGCTAAAAAAGTAAAACTTTCGATTATAGTTCCAAAACGAGGTGTATAACCGAAAGTTTGTAGCGGTTAGCGATAAGTTAGCGGTAAGTCGAAACCAAAATTACGCAAACAAACAATTATAAATGAAAATGATTATGATCTTAAGTTTCTTAAAAAAAATTGAAATGAAAAAAGAAGAGAAAATCAATTTTAATACATTTAGTACAATTTTCCAAAAAAGAGGTGCAATAGCTATTGAGTCAACAATAAAATACGATTCCTGGGAAATAGCACAAGACCCAACACCGCTTATAAAAAATAATACTTTTAAAGTTTATAGAGGTCAAAAACCACTTGATTTAATTGCATATTGTGAATGTACAAATTTTGCAATTTCAGAAAGAGTGAAGTTGTTATTAGAGAAAAATAAAATCTCTGGCTGGTCTTGTTATCCAATTAAAATTGATAAAGTTGAAGAAAATTATTATGGTTTTCACATAACTGGAGTTGGTGGAGAAGTTACAAATAGAGACAAAGATGATTGTGTTCCGATGTTTAAACCTATAAAATGGGATAAAAAAGGCTGGGATGGCTCAGACATTTTTAGATTAAAAGATACTGGTGTAAAAGTTTGTACTGATAAAGTAAAAGATTTATTTGAAAAAGCTAAAATAACCAATATTGTGTTTAATGACTCATATTCTAAATTAAAGTAATGAAACCAAAGTAAACCGAATTAAATAGAAATTTCCGTTTTGAAACGACCTAACCGCTAACAGCCGTTTGGCTAGATTGGGGTTTTAGGCTTAATTTAAAGTTGGTCTTGTGCTTGGAAATTTTGTGCTTAACCGAAATTAAATCTTAATTTAGTCCCCAACCTCGCCAAGCGTCGGGACGTTAGCAAAATCCAAACAAAACCCTCACCAAATACCTAAAATTAAAAAAGAAACCAAAAGGAGACAAAAGACTTCGGATTAACGTTGTGTGGTTGGGAGGATTAAAACCTCACCGCAACAAATTGACACATTACCACATTGACACATTACGTCCACTTTGGCAACTGTTTTAACTGCTTTGTATAGTTGAGATTGCTTTGAATACATTCTTTCTGCAAGCTCAGTAAAGTTTGGGTAGAAGGCCGTAACTCTAATTGTAGAATTGCCTCATATTGCTCAATTAACTCTTCTTCGGCAGAAAATATTTCGTTAATAATTTTTTCATCATCATAGGTAGAAAAAACCCATTTTATGGAAGTCCACGCTCGTTTAACGTAGTCTAGTAAACTTTCGTTTTCATCCAAAATGCCTAAGAATTCAAATTCGCCAATTAGTTCGGTGGCAAATTCTTTACATTCTTGCGATTTTTTTTCAAAATATATTTTCAGGTTCTCATTTGTTGCAAACTTATTTGCATTTTGAAAACCTTCGTGATTTTCGAGTAGTAGATCCAATAGTACATCTAATTGATCATTTAGCGTTTTTTCAATAGCTTTCATACATGGTGTATTTTCGAGAAATACTAATTAGATATACAGCTTCGACTAGTGAAATTTTAATTTTCTAACTCGTCTTAGTCAATATGATTGCCAATCATAACTATTTATTTTAATTAATAATTACCGTTAAATTATTTTGTTTTTTAAGTAAATGTACTTGTTTCCAGCTTTGCTAAATGACTCAAAAAAGTTTAAAAATAACTCAAAAAAAAAGTGGTTTCGCTTTTAACCTAAACCACTTACTACTTTAAATACATGACAACTACATCACAGCAAATGATTTAGAGTATAAAATTTCAGCACATTAGTATTCAAAATTTTACCTAAAATCATAAAAACACTAATGCTATTTAAGCCGAAGAACTTCGTTCATTTAATTGATTTTTATATTGTTTTGGATTGCATCCGTATTTTTCTTTAAAAATTTTGGAAAAATAACTTTTACTGGTCAATCCAACACTGTAAACAATTTCAGAGATGTTTAGTTCTGTTGTTCTAATTAAGTTTTCGGCTACTTCCACACGAGCATTTCTGACATAATCGGCCACTGTTCTGTTGTGCAAAATTTTAAACCCTATTTGCAGTTTATGAGGAGGGAGTCCTGTTTTTTTAGTAAGGAATTTTACGGAATAATCAAGCTCCGGGTTATTTTTTATAAAGAGTGAAATCATTTGAATAGCCTCCATATTTTTCTTGGTCAATGAGGAGGATACGTTTATATCAGCGTCTTCATCACTGGAATGTTGTTCAATTTTTAAAGCCAAAATTAAATAGACGATGCTACTAATCAGCAAATTTCTCGCTAAACCATTTTGTTCAATGGTTTTTAATTCTTGGATTTTCTCGGCTATTTTTAGGTTGTATGAACCTATGTATGCAAATTGATCATTGCAGGGGTGTTTAAAAAACTTATGTTGAATATAATCAAATAAGTCAGCATCGTTTACGTGAGAAGTATCAAACGTAATGATAGAAACTTTGATCTCTTTCTCCTTTTTGAAATAGAAATATGATTTTTTGTCGAGTCGGTTTGAAAAGATACCCGTTTGAAACTGCGACATTTTGTTTTTCTTTTTGTTTTCTATAAAACTTTGAAATAGTTCTCCTTTTAGGCAATAGGCAAAATGTAAAAAATGTTGCCCATTCATTTCATAAAGAATCGTAGTATTCAACTTAAAAGTCAAATTAAATTCAATATAGGTAATGGTATTTTCAACCGCAACACCACAAATTGTTCCTACAGCCAAATCATTGTTTAATTTTAAAACATACTCACGGGACTTTATGATAAGAGTACCTCCCAATTGTGCATGCAATTCATTAAAAACTGCAGCAGTAGTGTTTGATATGATAGTAATCGTCTTCATTTTGTTGTCTTAAATACTAATTACAAATAGTTGTTAGACAAAAACTTTGTTTCTATTTGCACTAAAAAGTCACAGGCTTTTGAATGGTTTACAGCTATTTTAAATAAAGGTTTTCAAAGAATTTACACATTCTTTTTAATAAAAATTAAAACGTTTTTTCGTTAATTTTTATATATAAAACCATTATTTTAATACTTTTTAATCAGTATATTAAATTATTTAACTTTTATAAATACAAAGTTCTGCAGAAAGTGATAAAGATGAATTACAAGATTTTTAAAGAAATTTATATAATTTTGAGTTAGATAACGTAGTTGACAATTTCCAATTCATACATTCCATTATTATTTCTGTGTATCAAAAAAGGTGTCATAAACTATACTGGTAAAACAGTATATTTGTATGAAGCTGCATACATTTTGAATTGTAAATCAATTAACCCGGAAAACAAGAGCTGTTGATTTCTTTTCTGTTTCATCAAACAATTAATAAATAAACAATGCGTAAAAAGGTAAGTGTATTTATAGTCATGGTTTTCACACAACTAATGGTTGGTCAGAACCATCACACGGACTTTAAAAAATATTTTCAAGAGAACGACACACTCAATTTAGTGAGGGTTTTACAAGAATGGGAAAATTTTAATCCGAATGATGCTGAACTGTATACTAGTTATTTTAATTATCATGTTAAAATTGCCAAACAAGAAACTATTCGCTTAACTTCAGAACAGCCAAATGGAAACGCATTAGAATTAAAAGACAGTTTAAACCAAACAGCCGGCTATCTTGGTAGTGACATCTACTATTCTGAAAGCGATTTAAACAAAGGATTTACTAAGATTGACGAAGGTATAAAACGTTTTCCGGATCGTTTAGATATGCGGTTTGGCAAAATCTATGTATTGGGACTGGTGTCCAATTGGGATGAATTTACTACCGAGATTATTAAAACTATCAAACATTCGGCTACAAACAAAAATGAGTGGACTTGGACGAATAATGAAAAACACAACAATGGTAAAGAATTTTTTCTTTCTTCTTTACAGAACTACCAAGTACAGCTTTATAATACCGGTGATGACAAACTGCTCGTCAACATGAGAGACATAGCTAATGAAATTTTGAACTATTATCCGGAAAACATTGAAAGTCTTTCAAACCTTTCAATAACTTATCTACTTGTTGGAGAGTACGACAAAGGCATAGAACCGCTGTTGAAAGCAGAAAAAATTAATCCAAAAGATTTTATAATTTTAAATAATATCGCTCATGGTTATAAACTTAAAGGTGATCTAAAAAAAGCAATAAAATATTATGAAAAAACTATAGAGTTTGGAGATGAACAAGCCAAGAAATCTGCTAAACAACAAATTGATATGCTCAAAAATTAAAGAAGTATAAAAAATAACTTGTGCTAACAATCTATTCGTTTGCATCACCAAAATAGACTATTCTTATCTTTTAAAAAGTTGGGAGGATTAATAAATTAGCATCCATCCTCCCAACCAAAAAATTTATTTTTTCTGCAAATCAATCAACTTTTGAATTTCATTCCAGTCATACAAATGAAAAGTCATTCCGTTGCTCATGGCTACAAATAGTCCATTTGGAAATTTGTTGCCTAAATTGATATTTGTTGCATCGGCTCCGTCGCATTCAATCGTGGAAGTTGGAATTTCTGCCAACATTTTATGGTCGTTCGGGTTGCCGTTTGTTCCCTCTCTCGCATACACAATAAAAGTATTGGCTTGCTGATTAGAAACTAAAATGTATCCTGTTGTAGCTGTTTTTTTGTAAATGGCAATTCCTTCGTGATCAGATTTAAAATCCTTTTGACCAAAAATGGCTAATTCGGTGTTGTCATTTTTAGCAGGATCAGCATAATATTTTCGAACACCAAACTGCTCATCGGAACAATAAACGTATCCTAATTCGTTATCAACAGCAATAGCTTCAATTTCTTTTTTACCGCTGAAATTACCAAACTTTCTAACTACTGTGGCACTAACACTTCCATCACCGGAATCAGTTAATTGATATTGCCAAAGATAGGTTCCTGATGGACCAAATTTTCTTCCCACTATAGCAAAAATAACTCCGTCTGATGGTCTCGTATAAAGCGAAATTCCCATTGGATCACGTTCTGTTTCGCCTACAAAAACTTCAATTCCACCGTTGTCAATTGCGGTTAAATCGGGTAAAGAAAAGATCCTGATTTTATTGCTTTCTCTTTCGGTTGTCACAGCAATATCCACTTTCTTTCCGTTGATTAATAAACCATAAGCAACATCAACATTATTTGGTCGTTTTAAAACTTCTGATTTTTTGATGATTTTCCCATCCAAATCATACATATATAAACCACCATCGGTATCTTTATCTGTTCCGATGATAAGACTTTTGGTTGGGTCTGTAGGACGTATCCAAATAGCAGGATCGTCTGTATCGTGTGGCAAAGGCTGGGTTACAACAGTAGGTCGCAAAGCATCTTCTCTAACCGGGGCTAATTTATCACCACAAGCGATTAAAAACAGTAATGATAGGAAGGCTAATTTTTTCATTTCTATTTAGTTAATTCAGTTGTGTAAACTACTTTTCCAAAAGCATTGACGAGTTGCACCAACATCTTGGTTTCAGTAACAGAAAAAGTCATAAATCCAGGTTCGGAAATGGCAAACAAGGTTCCTTCACGATTTCCGGTTGGACGAACTTCGCAACCTGCTCCTGATAAAAATTGTGTAGTATATCTGTTTTTTGGTTTTATCACTTGCAAATCATGTTCGTGACCACACAAATAAGCATCTACTTTGTATTGATCAAAAAGCGAAGCAAACTTATCTTCCATGTTTTTGGTATCGATGCTGTTCTTTCTTTTTCCTCCGGAATACATTGGATGATGACCGATGACTATTTTCCATTTAATACTTTTATCATTTGTATTTAACGTTTCAATGAGCCATTTTTTTTGTGCGATGGTATCTTGCGTTTTTACATTTTCTTCCATCTGTTCGCCTTTGGAATGATAACTGTCAATAAACGGATTAGTATCGATAAAAACCATCAATAATTTATTTCCGCCTTTCAATTCAATCGTTTTTTTGTAATACAAATTAGGCAATTGCCAACGACGACTAATTTTTGAATAATCCAATTGGGCTTGAATATTGCCGTTATAATCGTGATTTCCTAACGTGATAAACCAATCTTTGTGCAATTGATGACTGGAATAAATATCCTCAAAAGAAGCTTTCCATTGCAAATCTTGCGTGCTTTGAACTCCGTTTGGGTAAAAATTATCGCCAACAGAAATCACAAAATCCGAATCAATTGTAGCTGCTGCTTTTGTCATTTGTTTGGCGACTTCCTTTTGATAATAATCGCCATGTCGCCCAAAATCGCCAATTACTAAAAAATTCTCGCTTTTGTCCAATAATTTTAATTCGGGAATAAATCCGCCTTTGTATCCCGATTTTTCCTCTTCTAAATACTTTTGAGCTTCTGCAAAATGAAAGACTAAAAGCAGAATAAAAATAATGTTATTTTTTTTCATTTTTTCTAAAATTAAAAAAATGTTGACAGGATTTTCACCCTGTCAAACATTTTTAAACAAGTAATATAAACTTACAAATCAAATTTTAAACCAAGATTGTAACGGGCCTGATAATACTCCATTTGCATGGTTCTTGATGAAATTCCTTGGTAATAACGTAACGGTTGATTGGTTAAATTATTGGCTTCGGCAAAAATTCTCAATCGCGGTGTAATTTTATAGGATGCATTGGCATCTAAAAACATTTGTTTGTCGTAGTATCTGTCGTCAAAAGCTTCGCCTCCTAATTCGTCTAAATAATCAGATGCATAATTTAATGAAATACGAGCTGAGAATTTATTGTTTTCCCATGACAATGAACTATTAAACATGTGTGGAGCAGTTCCCGGCAAACTAACGTTTGTTCTTGCTTCCCCATCAGAATTGGTGATACCTTTTGCCTCTGACTCAGTGAATGTATAGTTTAAATAAACACCTAAACCTTTGAAAAATTTACCAGGTAAAAAATCCAATTGACGTTGAAAAGCAACCTCAAATCCATAAACACTAACTTCATCTCCGTTGCGTTGTTGTGTTAACGACCAGTTACCCGGATTTTCTGTTGGTATTGGGTTTTCTTGACCAGGAAAGTCAGCTGCAAATTTACCATTAGTATATTGATTATCACGATAGGTGTAAATAAAATCATTTAAATTTTTATAAAAAACACCCCCTGATAATAAACCTACTGATTTATAATATTTTTCAACCATTAAGTCAAAGTTATAGGCATACGTTGCTTTTAAATTTGGATTTCCTGCATCAATAGCAGAATCATCATCGGGAATTACGCTAATAAATGGTGATAAAGCAAAATAATCCGGACGAGCAATGGAGGTTGTAAAAGCAGCTCTATATACCCAATCTTTATTACCATTATATTTAAAAGCTATACTTGGTAAAACATTTGTATACGAGTTCGTATTGTTGATTTCACCAACTAAATCCTCTTCATCTAAAATATAATTGGCAGTGTAATCGATGTACGTATTTTCTACACGTAACCCGGCAATCATTGATAATCGATCATTAAAATCCTGATCCCAACGAATATATCCTGCATAAATATTTTCCTTCGCCTTATAATTTAATGCTAAGTATTCTGATGGAACGGCTTCACTTTCAAACAAATCGGTATTATTCAGATCTAAACCTCCCAGAAAAGAATTACTTACAAATGTTCCGGGCACATATTGAGAACCGGCTTGCCAATCTTCTCCACCATAAAAAGAATTTGGAATGGTATTCAAATTGCCAAATTCAGTAATCGGACTATATTCAAACCAAATATTATTTCGATCTTTATTTTTAATTCTTAAACGTGCTCCAAAACGTAATCTTCCTTTTTGATCTTGAATTACTGAAAAAGGTATTCTAAAGTTTAATTTTGCACCTAATTCACTTTCTTCCGTATAATCTTGATTTTGTGTTAATTCTCTAAATTCAAAATCCTCCGCTACATTATCTCCAACAGCTGTGATTAATGGGAATTCTGTGTCATTTAAATTCATATTCATATCTAACCCTCGGTTTTGATATTCAATATAACGTTCATTAGGTCTATCTTCACTTGCTTGAGCGTAGTTAACAGACCAATCCATCGCTAATTTAGAAGTCAATAAATGATCTCCACCAATAGAGTAGTTTTGCACTGTTTGTCTTTCTAAACGTCGGTTTTTGTTTTTACTATCATCAATACCACCTTTAGTTTGTCTTCTCACATCGCCTTCAAAACCAATAATATCATCGTTAGCATCATAAATAGGGTCAATGCCACGGTAACGTGCACGGTAACGATTTTCTAAGTCATCTCTAAAATTATAAATAGCATTAATATAAATACTATTATTTTCATTGAACTTATAGTCAGTTGCTAATGCAAATGAGTTTCTAATACGTCGTACATCATATTTTCTAACATCATATTCTTCAATATAAACTTGATCTTTTTCTCCTCTAACCCAAACTGCTTCCACGTTATCGGAACCAAAATCGTTGTTATTATAGGAGGCACTGAAAACCACCCCTAATTTGTTTTGAAAAAAACGGTTTCCATAGACAAAACCAGCGGTGTAATTGCCTTTTTCACGAATCGGACCATACCCACCCGCTAATGTACCGGAAATACGTTCTCCGTTTGGCGTAGCACGTGTAATTAAATTTACAGAACCTCCAATCGCATCAGCATCCATATCTGAAGTTAGCGTTTTATTGACTTCAATTGTTGAAATCATATCAGCCGGAATTAAATCCATTTGAACATTACGGTTATCTCCTTCAGCAGACGGAATTCTATCGCCATTTAGAGTCACCGAATTTAAACTTGGTGCTAAACCGCGAACGATTATATTTCTTGCTTCACCTTGGTCATTTTGCATCGTGATTCCAGGCACACGCTTTAACGCATCACCAATATTTGCATCAGGAAAACGACCCACTTGATCGGAAGAGATTACATTCGTAATATTTTGATTGCTTTTTTGTTTATTAATTGCTTTAGCTTGACCACGCAAACGATCTCCTAAAACAACAACCTCAGAAAGTTCTTCTGAGCCTGGAATTAAAACAAAATTAATTAAAACGTTTTTACCGGCTACTACATTTACCTCTTGTGATTGCTTTTGATATCCTATGTAAGTAACCTCAATTTGATAGGTTCCAGCCGGAACATTCAAAAATTCATAATCTCCATTTTGATTGGAAATGGTATATTTATTTCCAACATTCAATTTAATCGTGGCTCCCGGAAGCGAAAAGTTTCCCTCTGTTTCAGTTACTTTTCCCGAAATGATACCAGTTTCCTGAGCATTTGTTACCCAATTTGAAACAAAAATTAGTACAAATAAAAATAATTTTTTCATCATAGTTGTTGTGTTAATTATATTTTGCAATACTACTCCATGTGAAAATATTCAATGTTATTCAAAAATTATCATAAACTCGATTGAGGTTAATTTTCGATTTCGTTTATTACTAAAATGTTAATCGACAACAGATTATTTAGACTTTTTTTGAATCTAATTTTGAATATAATTAAACATTAATTAAAGTTTATGACAGAATAAATTAACATTAAAAATAGGTAAAGCAGGCTACGGTTTTTAAATCAAGTAAAGTTTACAGTCTTATTGTTATATTTGTAAGACACTTTTATCTACTAGTAGTAGAAAAGGGTTTATATATATAAAAGAGCAGTATCTAAATAAAAAATCACCATGCGTATACGAACATTTGAATCATTCTGGTTAGTAAAAAATGGAATTTTATACAGTTATCCTTCCTTACAAGAAGATCTTGAAACCGAGATTTTGGTGATTGGTGGCGGAATTACAGGAGCTTTGATAAGTCATGCTTTGATGGAAGCCGGACACCAAGTAATGTTAATAGACAAAAGAGACATTGCCATGGGAAGCAGCAGTGCCACCACAAGTATGTTGCAATACGAAGTGGATGTTCCGTTGTATGAATTAGTCGAAATGATTGGCGAAGAAGGTGCTGTGAAATGCTATAAAGCGGGTGTGGAAGCAATTCTCAATTTACAAGCTTTGGTAAAAAAAAACAAAGTCAAGTGCGGATTTAAAATGCAAAAAAGTTTGTATGTGGCTCACAACAAAAAAGCAGCAGTTTGGCTGAAAAAAGAATTTGACATTCGGAATAAATATAATCTTAGTGTAAAATGGTTGGATGCCAAAACGATTGAAAAAAAATACGGACTCATCACACACGGCGGAATTTTATCAGATGTGGCAGCAAGTGTTGACGCGTATCAATTGGCTCATGAACTCATTCAATTGAATGTGAAAAGAGGAATGAAAGTATATGATCAAACCGAAATTGAGAAAATTGACACAACCGACTTTCGCCCCAAAGTGATTCTAAAAAATGAGCATGTGATTGAAGCAAAAAAAATCATTTGTTGCACCGGTTTCGAAAGCACCCAATTACTTAAAGAAAAAATAGCCGATTTGTTTTATACGTATGCAACGGTTAGTGAACAAGGTATTTCATTAAACAAAAATGTTCAAAACACTTTGATTTGGACAACTGACGATCCGTATCTTTATATGAGAAGCACCGATGATGGTCGTTTTTTAATTGGTGGCGAAGATTCTAACTTTAATTTTCAGTTCTTTCAACAAAAAATTAAAGAGCGAAAAGCAGATAAATTAAAAGCAAAACTCTTGGAGTTAATGCCTGAAGTAGAATTTACTGAAGATTTCAGTTGGGCAGGAACGTTTGGCAGTACAAAAGATGGTCTTCCGTATATCGGGAAAAGTCCGGAATATGAGAACACCCATTTTGTGTTGGGTTTTGGTGGAAACGGCATCACTTTTTCGGTGCAAGGAATGGAAATGATTGTTGATTTCTTGAATGGAAAAGAACATGCGTTGGCGGAATATTATCGTTTTGGAAGATAAACAAAATGATGATGAGAGAATTTCCAATATCTTCCGATTTAAAATTCATACTGGACGTCTATGCTAAATGTGGTTTCACTATAACAAACTTAAAACTACATTCAGAAAGTAGTGAATACGCTGCTTGTTCATTTGAACTTGACGGTCAAAAAGTGGAATACCGAGTTTCTAAAATCACACCCACCAAAACAGGGCAATTTGTAACGATTTGGAAACGAAACAACGAAGGTATAACAGCACCTTTTGACGTTTCTGACCTTGATTTTATCGTAATTACTTCAAAAAGCGGTGACAAAATAGGGCAATTTATTTTTCCTAAATCTGTATTGGTGGAAAAAGGAATTATCACAAGTAATGGCAAACAAGGAAAAAGAGGAATTAGAGTTTATCCGCCTTGGGATAATGCTAACAGCAAACAAGCAGAACAAACGCAACGCTGGCAAACTAACTATTTTGTGCTAATTGAACGAGATAACTCTACCCTAGTTGAATTGACAAAAAAATTTAAAGAATTATTCCAAAATAATTTGAACCAGCCATCTGTAAGTCATTTACAAATTCCATCCAAATAAAAACTCACTACCTTCTAAAAAATAGAAAGAAGTGAGTTTATGTAAAACAATATACTTTATTTCTTCTTCTTAGAAGTGGCTTTTTTGCCTTTTGCTTTTGCCTTTTTAGCTTTTTCTTTCGCTTTTGCTTTTTCTTTTGCTTTTTTAGCTTTTTCCTTTGCTTTGGCTTTTTCTTTTGCCTTTTTGGCTTTCTCTTTCGCTTTGGCTTTTTTAGCTTTTTCTTTTTTCAATTCTTCTTTCATTTTATCCCTCATCTTTTTGTATTTTTTAAGTTGACTTTGGATTGACTCCGGAGTTTCAACTTCTTTCTGTTCAACTTTGCTTACAGCTTTCACTTTTGGTGTTGCGTTTGCAGGCGTTTTTGAAGCAGGCGTTTTACTTGCTACTGGTTTCGCAGGTGTAGATGGCTTAGTAGCCGTCGTTTTTGGAGCAGCAGACTTGGCCGTAGTTGTTCTTGATGCCGTGGTTCTTGGAGCGGCCGGTTTAGCAGTAGTCGTTTTTGCTATGGCAGCTCTTGCCGTACTTGGTTTTGCAGCTGCAGGTGTTCTACGCGGAGTGGCTTTTTTAGCCTCCGGTTGCTTATTCTCTGTGGTCGTCTTTTTTACTTCATTTGAAGTGGCTTCGGGTGATTTATTTTCTTCCATATTTTTTATTGTAAATTAATTGTAAACGTATTGATAACTACGTGTTAAGCAAATTTAAGTCATTTGTGTTAAAGGGCAATGTTAAGTTTTTAGTTTAGGGTAAAAGTTAACATTGAGAATTGGAAAATGTGTTAATTTGGGAATAGAAAGAAGAGTAGCTTTCACAGAAAACACAAAAAAATAGAAATCAATCAATTTTTATTTGAAAAGATATAGTTCTCTAACCTATTACCCATTCCCACGATAACCCTTAACCATTTTTTAATGGAACAAGGAAAAGCGGATTAGATAGAAACCCAATTTACCTCTAATTTTTAATATTCTGCTAAGGTTTATAAACTTACAGCAACGAGAAGATGATAGGTTAAAATTATTTTTTACTTTAGTAAAATGATAGGATATTCGAAAGGTTATTAATTATATGTTTGAGTAATAATGAATTCAAAAATGAATAAAATTTTAATCGCACTAATGACCTTTTTAGCTTTTGGATGTCAATCTGAACAGAAAAACAGTATGAATGAATTAGAATCTGATAATAAAGCTGTAAAAATCAATATCGAAAAAAATGAATCTGATCTATTATTAGATACATTAGTTTTTGACAAAAGCATGGATGGAGAATTATTGATAGAAAAAAATGCTTTCGGTTTATCTGAACTAAATTTTTACAAACAATTTGTTGCTGAAGATAAAATTAACGAAAAGCAAATTATAACAGATGAGTACTCAAAAACGGAAATTACGTATTTAGGAAAATTAATGGATTTAGATAATCAAAATTCCTATCACATAATTACGAATTTCAAAATAATCGGTATTGGAGAAATGGATTCGCCACGAGGAATGAGCAACATCGCTTTTTTGAGTAACAATCTAGACAATGCCATTATATACAATATGGGCATGCCGGACGAACTTCCTGAAAAAATTGAGAATAATGTTCTGTATTTCACGCTTAAATCTAAAAAAATTGGAATCTCAATAGCAGGAGGCTTATCGCCAATGCTATGCCTCCCTCTCATTGGATGTAATTGATGCATGAATTTGCTGTAAGAAGACGTCGCATAAAAAAACCATTCAATGCTATCTATCATATTATTTACTGCATGAAATAAATTTCAACATATATTTTCCAAATTGTGAAATGAAAATAGTATAAATTTGACACATTGGCTAAAATTGTAAGAAGTAAATTTTCCTTTTTTAAATGGAGATAATTTTAAACTAATAATACATGAAAACAACAATAAATCGAAGTAAAATGAAAATCCTTATTATTCTGATAATTTTACCCATACTAGTATTTTCTCAAAAACTCAAAAGAAACACTTTTGAATATGAAAAACTCACTACTGAAAATTTTATTGAATGTGATGAAAGCATCAAAAGAGAATTGGAAGCGTCATTTATTGCAATTCAAGAAAACAATAGTGCCGAAGCAGTTAAAATTGCAAAAAAAATGTATGACAATAACAATGATTGTTTTCAGGTTTATGAAACGTATAGCTATTCCTTATTTAGAAATGGCAAATGGTTTGAAGGTATAGAAATCATTGAAAATGGAATTCAAAAATTTGGAAGTGTGCCAGAATTGATAAAACGAAAATCTGAAATGAGCTTAGAAATGGCTCAACTTGGAACAGGGCAAAAAAATATTGATGGCAGTTCAGTATATAAAGCAAATTCATTAAAATATGATGAAGAACAATTCAAAGAAGAAAATTTAAAATCTGCTTTGGTTGATTTACATTATTTAATGACCAAATATAAAGGAAGTGAAGAAACATTTTATGTTGCTAAAATTCAACAATTATTAAAACAATATGACGAATCAACAGTACTATTCAAAACGCTTACAGATCATGAAGATTACAAGTACGGTGCTGTATTCAATATTGCAGAAAATTATATTGCTCAAAATAAATTAAATGATGCCGAAACCGAATTAAATAAACTTTTGGTAAATAACAACAAAGAAGGGATGATCTATGATAAACTTGCAGAAATTTATGCCCTTAAAAATGATGAAGACAAAGCTACCAAATTTAAAAACATGGCGATTTATTTTGACAATGTTCCTTACTTTTCTGATTTGGAATACTCGGAAGACAACTTTGAATTATTGAAATTCTTTGGGACAAACGAAAATAAATCAGATCAAAAAATCAAGAAATTAAATAACATTGTAAATCAAAATAATCCAAATTTCACTATTGATGTTTGTTTACTCATTTTAAAACTTCATGCTAATCATGGTAATGGAGTTGAAGAAAAAGCAACAGAAATTTTAATACAAATTGGAAAACCTTCTATTGAAAAAGTAAATAAACTATTTCAACTTGATGTTTCAACCTGCACAATTACAAACTTAGCTGATATAATGGCAACAGTAAAAGATGAAGATTCTTGGGAACTTATGAAACAATATTTACCCCATATTGCAAATTTACCAATGACAATGATTCCGCCCAATTTACCTGAAAAAATGATAAAATTTGATGAAGAAAAAGGAATAAAAGAGATATTGTTTGTTGTAAAACCATTATTAAACTCGAAAAAAGAAAGTGATAGCCCGATGGGTGAGTTAGGTGGTTTTGGACAGTATGTTTATTATTCTCCATTAAAGAAAATTAACCTAACCAAGTTAAGAAAAATAGCGACTGAATTAAATTATTCAGATAAAGAATTTAAATTACTTGAAGAAAAAATTGAGTAAAAAGGTTGAATGTACTAATCAATCCAACTCTTCTCCAACCGTCTTGCAAGAATACTAATCAGTATGAAATTCAAACTCATTAATAAAAAATGAGCAACTTAGATTATGCTCAGAAGTAGTTTGATTTATAATTAAGGAAAAAAACAAAGAGAATGGCTTGAAGACAGTTTAGAAAAACAGAAAAAAATGGCTTAGGAAAAGGATAATAATAACGAAATATAATGTTTTTAGCAAATAATCGTTTAAACAATTGTTATGCTTTGTAATTTAAAATTTATTTTTTTTTAACCCATTCAATCGTTTAAATTATCAAAAAAAACCATTCCAATGAAAAAACTAAAATTTTCTAAAGACGAAGGCTCTGATTTCTATAAAGAATTGAATGAAAGAATCGAACAGTATTTTGCTGAAAAAGGCATTCGGAAAACTGGCAATACGATTATGATTTTCAAAATCATACTGTATTTCAGTTTAGATATTTTGTTTTATGCACTTATGATTACAAGCACTACAACAATTGGTTTTTACACTTTTTATCTGTTAATGGGACTTTCAGTGTTACTAACAGCATTCAACATTTCGCACGATGCTGCTCACGGAGTGGCCGTAAAAAGCAAATTTTGGAACAAACTCTTGTTTTCAATCAGCTTTAATCTGCAAGGAAACAATGCTTACGTTTGGGGAAAAAACCACAATGAATCCCATCACCTTTACACCAATATTGAAGGAAGCGATATTGATGTACTCAACAATCCATTGTTCCGAATGACGGAAACTCAAGAATTAAAATGGTTCCACAAATACCAATTCATTTATGCACCATTCCTTTACCTTCTTTATTCCATCAATTGGTTTTTCTTTCGTGAAACGTTAATGCTTTTGAACTATTCGAGTAGAACCATAAAGATTGAAATTCCCAAAAACGAAGTAGTTAAGCTGGTTATCTACAAACTACTCTATATTGGCTATATGATTATCATCCCAATTTACTTATTACCTTTTGGATGGACAACCGTTTTATTAGCGTTTCTGCTAAATCACTTTATCGTTTCAATTCTATTTGTGGGTGTTTTGGGTGTTTCCCATTTATCCGATTATGTACAACATCCTATACCTGACCAAAACAATAAGCTAAACATGAGTTGGCCAAAATTACAAATGTGTACGTCTGTAGATTACAACGCAGACAGCATTTTTTTCAATTGGACATTAGGCGGTTTCAATGCTCATGCCTTGCATCATTTATTACCGAACATTTGTCACGTTCATTATCTGGAAATTCTTCCTATATTTCGTGAGACAGCTCAAAAACATGGACTTACTTATATGGAAATGCCCTACCGAAAATCACTTGCCTCCCATTTTCGTTTTTTAAAAGGGATGGGAACACAACAAACTTTTAAACCAATTCCTTTTGCGAGATAAGCACATTCATATTGCTAAAGACAGCGATTTGCTAAAAAACATTTACCGACAAGTAGATGAGAAACTACACATCAACAAACGCAGTTTCTTATGGAAAATTTGGACGAAGTTCATTTTCTATTTCTTCTTTTCGGTGTTGGCTTATGCTCTTTTATATTTAGCAAATAGTTCCTTGTATTTTATTCTTAGTTTTATACTTTACGGATTTGTTTCGTTACTGTTTGCTTTCAATTTTTCGCACGACTTTTCACATAACACTATTTTCAAAAACAAAAAACTAAACAACCTTTGCTTTATTTTTATTTACACCATTGTGGGTGCTCACGCAGAAGCTTGGAAACAACGACACATTCAATCACATCATTATGCACCGAATGTAAAAGACTATGATTCTGACCTTAAAATCACTAAACTAATTCGAGTAATCCCAAACAGTGAATACCATTGGTATCATAAATATCAACACCTATATGCACCATTGGCATACACCACCTATTCGCTTTTTTGGGTTTTTATAAAAGACTTTGTTATTCTATTTTCCAAAGATGAATACACAGAAAAGAAAGGTGTAAAATACCACTTTTCCTTTTGGACGCAAAAACTCGTTTACCTCACTTTTATTCTTCTATTGCCACTACTATTCTCCGGACAAGTTTGGTACGTGGTGCTAATCGGATTTTTACTCATGCATTTATCACAATCCCTATTTTTACTTTTCACTTTCTTCATGACACATCACGTGGAAGAAACCGAATACCCAACCACCGATGAAAACGGCTACATCAAAACATCTTGGTTAATGAATCAAATTAAAAGTTCAAACGATATGCATCCGTTTAGCGAAACAGCCAACTTTATTTTGGGTGGCTTCAACAACCACATTGCACATCATTTGTTTCCGCATTACCATCATATTCATTACCCAAAACTCAACAAAATATTGTATGGTGTTTTACTTGAAAACAATATAAAACCCAATCAAACAAGTTATTGGGGCGGACTTGTTTCGCATTTGCGATTATTAAAACGAATGGGAAATCCGGAAAGAATGGTATAAATTAAGTGGATCAAAATCAATGAAACTATTCCCTGAAAATAAGTATTCAATTGAATTATTCAATGATAAAGAATCAGCGATTTCAAATTTAAAAAATTATACTTTATCAAAAGAACAGTATGTTACAAATTGGAATAATCAACTATTTATTGGCGAAATCAAAGAAAATGAATTTGAACTAAAACTATCAAAAAAGTTGTATGGAGATTTTTGCATTGTACACGGAAAATTGGAAAATAAAAAAGGAACGTTAGAAATTCAGACGGGGAAAATCTTAAAAATCTTATTTATTTTGATAATTTTATTCACGCTTTCCGGAATGATTATAGCAATGATTCAACATAAATTTGAGCTGATTTTTAAGCTTATGATGGCAATTGTAATGCTACGATTTATTTTTCTGGAATTAGGTTTCAGATATGTTTCCAAAAGATTACTACAAAAATTGACTGAAGTAATCAAAATAAAAACGTTGCAAGAAAAATGATTTTAATAAATTGTTTTTCTAAAAAGTAAGTGGTTATTTAATTATAATGTGAACCGCAACAAGTAAATTAACGCAATTAAAATATATCAAACCCACAACCACCAAATGAAAATCCACTCCTTCCCATCCATTTCCAACCAAGAGGCAAAGGTATTGATTTTGGGTACAATGCCCGGAATTGCTTCATTAACGTTAAACCAATATTATGGTCATCCACGGAATGCTTTTTGGAAATTATTGTTTTCAATTTTTGAGGAACCCTACTCCACCGATTATGAAATTAGAAAAAAGTTAGTTCTAAACCATAACATTGCCCTTTGGGATGTACTGCAAAATTGCGTGCGAGAAGGAAGTTTAGACAGTGCCATTGAACAAGAAATTCCGAATGATTTTACAGATTTCTTAGCTACTCATCCAAAAATTGTAAAAATCTTTTTTAATGGACAAAAAGCGGCACAGTATTTCAAAAAGTATGTTCAGTTAGCCAATCACTATCAGTTAATGACTTTACCTTCTACGAGTCCGGCGAATGCAGGGATTCCGTTTGAAGAAAAGTTACATGTTTGGGGGAATGTGGCTATGAAGTAATTTGTCAATTTGTAATGTACAAAAAACCAATTAAAACTAATCGATTCAAAATGTGAATTCACCGACAAAGAGTATGAAAGTTTAAAAACTGATCCATTAGTAACTCTAGTTATTGGGCTATGAAAATAATTTCTTCATTAAGAAAACCAAGACTTAAATCTACTTTGCTAAATAATACGTCCATGAAAGAGATAAATCAAGTTATAGACATAGTTACACATATTTTAATAACTTTGCTAAAGCGATTTGAAAATCCATTTCGAAAAAATTTCCTCCTTAATTAAACGCTGAAACTTTTGAAAACTGCTGTTATAATTTATGTTATTAATAACTTCCTAAAATCAATAAAAAAAATTACTTTTTTATATTTAGTGATTTTTACCGTTTATGTATCATGTCAAAATGATAAAAATAATGCTGTAAATTTAATTGTTTCTTTACCTCAAAATCTTTCTGAAGTCTCCGGCATGGTTGCAACCGATAGTATAATTTGGATGATTGAAGACAGCGGAAATAAATCCAAAATATACGGAATAAAGTACGATGGTATGGTGGAACATACTATTAAATTGGATGACATCCCCAATATTGATTGGGAAGACCTCACTCGAGATAATAATAACTTATACATCGGCGATTTTGGAAATAATGATAATGATCGAAAAGATTTAGCTATTTATAAAATTTCACCAAATAACCCTTCATTACCTGTAGAAAAAATAAATTTTAATTATCCCGAGCAAACTCATTTTCCGGCTAAGAAAAAAGAAAAACTATATGATTGTGAAGCTTTTTTTATTTATCAAAACGCTTTTTACTTATTCACAAAAAACAGAAGTAAAGGATTTGACGGGACTACGTTAATTTACAAAATCCCCGCAATTGTCGGAAATCATTCTGCTCAGTTAATTGGAAAATTTAAAACCTGTGCAAATTATAATTCTTGCGTTATAACAGGTGCAGCCATTAGCCCCGATGAAAAAAAAATTGTCTTGCTAGGTCATAAAAACATTTGGCTTTTTGAAGAATTCAACGATGATGACTTTTTAAGTGGTAAAATAACAGAACTTGCTCTAAATCATTATAGTCAAAAAGAAGCAGTAAGTTTTAAAGACAATGATAAACTGTTAATTGCTGATGAAAGAACTAAAAAAAGAGGTGGAAATCTCTATGAGGTTTCAATTCATACCTTAAAAAGTACCCACTAAACCTAATTGGTTATAACCCATTCTAACATTCCACGAAATTTTATTTTTTTGTTCTTCGGGATTGAGTTTATATTTAGCATCTCTTTTCAAATAAGAATCAACACATTCAACAATGGCCACACTCATCACGGTACTTAAAAAGACATCCGAAGCCCAATGAGCACCTTCCCAAATTCTTGACATAGGTGAAACCATCCCTAACACATAAAAGCCTCCTTTAATCCATGGACTTTTAAATTGTTTTGACAAAGCATAACAAGTTGTAACGGATAAAGCCGTATGACCTGAAGGAAAAGAACTAAAAGCTGGTGTGCCATTAAAAGGATCAAAATAATCATGCCCTAATCCCGTTGAAGGTCTCACTCGTCCTGCCGCTGTTTTCATCACTTGTTGAAGTAAACCACTCACACTGGCAGAGGTAATCATAAGCACTCCTGTGTAACGAATTTTTTCGTTATTTGAGAGTAATCCAACCAAATAGACACTTCCTGTTAGACCATAATTTACTAATGGTTTTCCAAATCGAAAACCAAATTCACTGACAGAAGGTGGAATATCATTATTTTGTCTTCTAAAAAAACTACTGATTTCTTCGTCGGTTAGATATAAAATTCCCGTTCCCACCAAAGTACCACCAAAATACGCAAGGTCTTTCTTGTCCCAACGGGTAGGTTGTGCAAATGTGTAAAGAAAACCGTTTGCACCGTTTCGAGCATCATATTTAAGCTTCTGCCAAATGGTTTCTTTAACTAGTGTATCATTTTTAATTTCGCTAAAAACCAACGTGTCGCGATGAATGGATAGACTATCCGTTTGGGCGTAAATAAAATGTTGACAGGCAAAAAATACAAGTAAGAGTTTCAGGAACTTATCCATATATCATAAAATTAAAATCCAAAACCTAATCCAAAAGCAATTCGGTTACCATCTTGACTATTGAAAAAAGTTAAACGTGCTGTTACTAAATCTAATCCATTGAGCCAAATTCCTCCTCCAACAGATTGATGCCATTGATTAGAATTTTCTCCATCTAACCAAACTCTTCCATAATCATATCCAGCAAGAATTCCGTAACTCATTGGAATTATAGTTTTTATTTTCCCGATATTCCAACGTAAATCGGTACTTTGAAAGAACGATTCTTTCCCCAGAAAACGTTCATTTCGGTAACCTCTCAAATCATAATCGCCACCTAATGTTGCTCCTTGATAGAATTCAAAATTATTGTTCAAAAGCATTTTTCCTTTCAATAACGTTCCTAAAATTAATTTATTGGATGTAATTAGTTGATGACTAAAGCCTAATTCACTCTCCAAATAAGTAAAATTGCGTTTAAAGTCGGATAAATTGGTTTTCCATGTTCCTTGAATAGCAAATCGCATTCCGATGGTTGGATTAGCTTCTCGATCATAGTTTTTAAAAGCATATTTAAATGAAGCTCCGGCAAATTGCTGGTATTCAAAAACTTCAGAATTTATGGATCCGGGTTCATTAATGAATCGATTGGAAGTTTCCTCTACTTCAATATTTTCAAAGGAAGTTTGAATGGTAACTTCACTGCCAAAACGACCAACATATTTTAAAGACGGAGCCACTTTTAAAATTTGAATTCGAACGCGATTATAATCCATTCCTTCTTCACTGTCAAAATTTTCAGTCTCGTTGCCATATCCAAAATAATTGATGCTAAAATTTGGAGTAGTATAACGGGCTTCCATTTCTAAATTCCATTCACCAATCAATTTGGTAAAACTATTTTTATAACCTAATTCTACACCTTCTGTAGCAAAATAATAATTAGCATTCACATTGTGTTTGGCGGTGTACGGATTGTTGATGAATCCTTGTTTTACAAAACTATATGTTCCGCCAATTTTTACACCGTCATCCGGATTAAAACCAATCATCGGCATTAAAAAAGTGTGATTGTATTTTGGTTTTTTATAATGGTATTCGTTTAATTCATAGTCATCTTTTAAATGAACAGCCGTACAGTTTTGAACATTTACGGTATTTTTCTTTGATTTATAATCGTATATTTTTACTTTTTTGCCATTTTCAACTGCATAGTTATCGTGATTTTGTCCGCCAATTAATCGAATAGTGATGTTATTTTTTTCTTTTCCTTTTACTTCAAATTGATCGTCGTCATCCAAGCCATAAATCCATATTTCTTTGGTTTGTTTTTTGTTGTAGGTTCTTGAAAATTGAAATTCTTCTCCTTCTTTTTTTAATCGAAACCATGAAACCTTTGTGTTTCCATGAGATAAACGTTCAATTAGAAATTTATCTTTTTTATCCGTTCCGGTTAGAATGATTCTTTTTTGAAGCAGTGCATAATAGCTTAAAGCAAAATTTTCTAATCCTTTTTTTCTGAATTTTAATTTGTTTTTGATAGAAAGTGTGGTATCATCATCTTTAATTTCATTTGGTAAATAGGCAAAACTTTTGTCAATAACTTCGTCTGATAATTCGTTGATTATGAAATTGGCTTGCCTTTTCCAGTCTTCTTCTGTCGCATTTTTAATAAAAGCCACATCTAAGCTGTGTGCCGAAAAGTTGAACCATTTTTCACTTGGATAATCAGCTTTAAAATTGGTAATATGTCGAACTCCGGGAATGTTAAGAAGTAAACTAATTAAGTTACCATCTACTTTTGCAAAAGCCTGATCTCGGTCGCGAGGAATGGGTTTATAAATCACTTTATCCCCTTCTTTAAATTCCGACCAACGCCATTGGTCTTGATGTCTGTCCCAATCGCCAATTAACATGTCAAACAAACGAGCTTTGATATAAGATTCTTCATCAACTTGATATTTTTCGTCTTTTCGAATGTTTGCTAGTACCTCATCTGTTCCCAATACATCTAGAGGTTTTCCGTAGCTTTCTAAATCAAGATGTTCGTTTGTTTGGCGTTCTTCAACCAAATATAATTTGTCTCCAAACGAATCATTAAATTTACCTAAACGGCTTTGTTTCGGAATAAAATATAATGTTGGATTACTGTGATAAATTCCAATTTTATTAGCCATTTTACCAACAATAAAAGGTGTAAAAGGATGACCGGAAGTATAAAAATCATAAATAAATTCTTCTGCATACGTATTTTGAAAACCCGATACAGCATTTTGATCTCTAAAAATGGATTGTAAAAAACGAGTGGCATTCTTTTTCAAGGCACGCATCACGTAATCTTTTCCGTTTTTGTCCTCTAATCGAAGTGATTCTGATTGATTTCCCCCGCCGGAAATGGTTGGAGTTACTCCGCCAAAAAGTGTATCGAGTTGAACGGATTTTGCTTCTATTGGCAAACCATAGTATTCTCTGTAATGTTCTCCCCAAAGAAATTTGTAAAACTTACTTTTTTGTGTTGATTCAGGTGAATAAATAGATGTTTTGACAGTTACAGCGTTGTTTTCTGAGTAATTAGTTTCAGTTAATCCTTCATTTGGACTTGGAATTTTAACGGAATGTAATTCTTTTAATTCGCTATTTTCAGTACCGAAAAAAGTAAGTAAAGCTGATTCGTTTTCATATACTTTTAAAGTGCAAAATCCAAAACCGCCAAACGAAAAATCATTTGTAAAAATGGCTCTCGCCGCTTCTTTTTTGGAGGCAGCTCCACTAATGACTTGCTTCACACCGTCATGTTCAATATACTGAAGATTATGTTCATGACCGGATACCACCAAAACATTATCTCGATTCTGAATCATTGGTTTAATCATATTGATGAGGTGTCGGTACTGTTTGTTTTGCAAATCTTGCGGACTTGCACCAGTAGTTTTCCGTAAAAGATTAATTAGGGACCCTACAATAGGAAGCGGAACTTTATTATTTATTGGATATAAATGTTTTCTAAGTGAATAATTTCCGCCATGTGGACCATGACTCATCAATGGATGATGAATTGCCAAAATAGTAAACTTGTTCTGATTTTTATTGATTTCACTTTTTAGTTCATCAAAAAATTCAGTTTTGGTTCTAATGTCGCAATCGTCATTTAGGGTTGGATGATTATCCCAATCCTGCAAAAACCATTCGCTATCAACCACTATCATTCCAATATAATCGTTGATTTTTACGGTTTCAATGGCACAACCTTTTCTAGGTAAAAATGCCTTTTTTTCATTTAAAAAAGTTGTGACAAATTTTTCTTGTTCTTCTAATCCTTTTAAACCATTATACCAATCGTGATTGCCGGGCATAAAGATGGTTTTACCTTTAAACTTTTTAGCAATTTCAAGTTGAATCGTTAATTTTTCTTCGGCATCCGCTCTGTTTGGGTCATTTTGATTGGCAGGCATTCCTTTCGGATAAATATTATCTCCCAAAAATACTAAAGTGCTATTCTTATCCGTTTTGGATAGTTGGTTATTCAAAAGCTTAAGTGTTTCTATAGTTTCCGGGTTGATCGTGTTTCCTGCATCGCCAATAAAGAAAAAACTATGACTTATTCTTGAGGTGTCAATCGTTTGATTATAAACGGCACTACTTGCACTTTTTCCAACTTGAACAGAATGCGTAGCACAAGAAAGCATGAATAACGAAGAAAGTAGCAGTACTCCTTTTTTATAATTTGTAACCAGTTTAATGAAAACAGAAAACATTTTCATAATTTAGTAGAAAATAAAATTTAGTATATGAATTTGATCCGACTTGCTGAACAACATGTGTCAACTTTGTTAAAAGAGAAGTTACCCACTACTTTTGTTTACCACAACTTTAATCATACAGTGGGTGTAGTTCAATCAGTTACAAAAATTACAGACTATCAACAAGTTCAAAACGAAGATACTGAAAAATTATTAATCGCAGCATGGTTCCATGACACAGGCTATATTTTTGGAACTGAAAAACATGAAGTGGCAAGTGTTCAAATTGCTACCGAATTTTTGAAAGAGCATAATTGTGAAGAACAATTCATTTTAGCTGTTGCTGATTTGATAATGGCAACGGTCTTTACACATCAACCACAAAATGAATTAGAACAAATTATTCGTGATGCAGATTATTTCCATTTTGCGAATGATAATTATTTAACTATTTGCGAATTTTTGCGTGAAGAATGGCAATCCACTTGTAAAAAGAGTTTTACAGATGTAGAATGGGCTAAAGAAAACCTACAAATGCTTTCGCAAAAACACCAATTTTATACCCCGTTTGCATTGACTTTTTGGCAACCGAGCAAGGAAAAAAACATCACTAGAATTGAAAAAAGGATAAAAAAACTCATGAATAATTTTGATGCAAATTCAACAGATAGCCCAAAAAAAATAAAAGAAGATAAGCCTGAACGTGGCATCGATACAATGTTTCGTGTAACACTCAATAATCATACTCGTTTAAGTGAAATTGCCGATAGTAAAGCAAATATTTTGCTCTCGGTTAATGCAATTATTATTTCGATAAGTTTGTCTACATTGATTCCTAAATTAGACAGTCCAAGTAACGTACATTTAATTATACCTACTTTTGTTTTGGTTATGTTTAGTGTGGTTACTATTATTTTTGCAATACTTTCAACCCGACCTAAAGTAACTTCAGGTACGTTTACACAAAAAGATGTGGAAGAACGAAAAGTGAATCTTTTGTTTTTTGGCAATTTTTATAAAATGCCTTACAAAGATTATGAAGATGCTGTGAATGTAATGATGAAAGACCGTGAATATCTATACAACTCGATGATCAAAGATTTGTATTATTTGGGTTTGGTTTTGGAACGAAAATACCGTTTACTACGAATAACGTATAACATTTTTATGGTTGGAATAATCGTCTCTGTATTAACATTTGTGTTTGCATTTAAAAATTCAGGAGTTTAATAGCTATTGAAACTTCTTCTGACTCATGATAAAAATTAAAATCTACACCTTATTTTCAAGCATAAAAATAAGCACAATTTACTTTTAACAAAAATTTAAGTTCGCTTGGTTCGGTTGTAAACGAACCAATAATTATCTTTGTCCCGAATTTAATTTGAAATGACATGGATATTATTGAAAAAGAAAAACAAGAACTCATCGAAATGTTCGGGATTCACTTTGAAACCCATCACAATCTTCCTCCTTTGTCTTCAAGAATTTTAGGAACTTTAATCTTAAACTGTAGAATAAAAGGACTCACTTTTGAAGAATTGGTTGAAGTAACCGGTGCCAGCAAAAGCTCTGTTTCTACCAATATAAATCTTTTACTAAAACTGGAAAAAATCAATTATTACACTTTACCAGGAGATAGAAGAAAGCATTTCCGTCCTTCCAATTTGGCTGATAGAATTCAAAATCACTTAAAAATTCTTCATTCAGAAATTGAAATAGTTCATAAAGTGAAGGCATTCGATGAAAAATATCGAATTTCTGCCGACTACGAAAAAGGAAGAAGCGTCTTAAACGTTTACCTAGAATATGTTCAAAATTTTGAAAAACTCCTTCTCGATTCAATTAAAAAAATTAATGAATTAGAACAACAATAATCAGAACCTCTTAATCAATTAAATAAATGAAAAACAAGTCAATTTTCACGGTAGCAATAGCCGCGTTTCTAATCATATCCTGCGGAAAAGAAGCTCCACAGCAACAAGCAATGGGGCCAATGCCATTTACTGTTCAAAAAATAAAGAAAGAAAACACAACTGTATATCAAGAGTTTTCTGCCAATATCGAAGGGCAACAAAATGTAGAAATCCGTCCAAAAGTAAACGGATTTATTCAAAAAATCTATGTTGATGAAGGTCAACCTGTCAAAAAAGGACAATTATTGTTCAAATTAGAAACACAAACCTTAAATCAAGATGCCTCCGCTGCCAAAGCGAGAGTAAGAGCAGCTCAAGTTGAGGTTGATCGAATGATTCCGTTGGTAGAACGCAACATAATCAGTAATGTGCAGTTAGAAACGGCTAAAGCAAATTTAGCTCAAGCTCAAAGCAATTACAGTAGCATTGCAGCCAATATTAATTTCGGAACGATAACAAGTCCGGTTGATGGAGTTGTTGGAAGTTTGCCCTATAAAGAAGGAAGTTTAGTCAGTTCAACCAATCCGGAACCGCTTACAACCATTTCCGATGCCAGAAACGTGCGAGCTTATTTTTCGATGAATGAAAAACAATTGTTACAATTCAATCGAACTTTCAGCGGACAAACGATGGCGGATAAAATCAAATCTTTACCGGAAGTAAATTTAATTTTAGCCGATAATTCACCTTATGAAATTAAAGGAAAAATTGAAACAATCAATGGTTTGATAAACGGAAGAACCGGAAGCATTCAATTACGTGCCGAATTTAAAAACCCTAACGGAATTTTACGTAGCGGAAGCAGCGGAACCATTCAATTGCCTACAGAACAAAAAGACATCGTCTTAATTCCGCAAATTGCCGTTTCGGAAATGCAAGGAAAACAATTGGTTTTTGTGGTTGATAAATCAAATAAAGTATCCACCAAAGTTATCCAAACCAAAGGAACTTCAGAACTCAATTATATTGTGTCCGAAGGTTTAAACGAAGGAGATTTGGTTGTTATTGAAGGTGTTTCAAAACTACGTGACGGAATGGAAATCATACCCAACGACGGATCTAAAAAAACAGCTCAAACCGCTACTTCACAAAAATAATAACGCTCAAACTTAATCAATATGTTAAAAGTATTTATTGAAAGACCCGTTCTTTCAACAGTAATCTCTATTCTCATAACCATCCTGGGAATATTGGGTTTGATGTCGTTGCCCATCGAACAATATCCTGAAATTGCTCCGCCAACTGTGCAAGTAAACGCCACTTATACCGGAGCAAATGCAGAAACAGTTTTAAATAGTGTAGTCATTCCGCTTGAAGAAGAAATCAATGGTGTGGAAGGAATGACGTACATCACTTCGTCTGCCAGTAACGATGGTGCTGCCAAAATCAATGTGTTTTTTGAATTAGGTGTTGATGCCGATATTGCCGCCGTAAACGTGCAAAACCGTGTAGCCAGAGCAACCAGTAAATTGCCGGAAGCTGTAATCCAAACGGGGGTTACTACGTTAAAAAGTCAAACGAGTGCGTTGATGTTTCTTTCCATGTTTTCGGATAATCCGGAATATGATGAGGTTTTTGTACAGAATTATGCTAAAATTAATTTAGTACCAAAACTTCAACGTGTAAAAGGAGTTGGACAAGTAAATGTTTTTGGAGCCAAAGATTATTCAATGCGAATTTGGATTGATCCTGCAAAAATGGCAGCTTTCAAAGTCGTTCCATCCGATATTCAAGCTGCTTTAAGAGAACAAAATTTAGAAGCTGCTCCCGGAAAATTTGGTGAAAATGCCAACGGAGTTTATGAATATGTAATCAAATACAAAGGTCGTTTAGCTGAAATTTCAGAATATGAAAATATCATCATTAAATCCATCGGAAACGGAAATTTCCTTCGATTAAAAGATGTAGCAACCGTTGAATTAGGCGGATTTAATTACGGAACTAATAATATGGGAATGGGAAAACCGGGTGTTGCTGTTGGTATTTTCCAAACATCAGGTTCCAATGCTCAAGAAATTATTGAAGAAGTAATGACCATTTTGGAAGATGCTAAAGCCGATTTTCCAAAAGGTGTAGATTATGTTGTGCCTTACAACACTAAAAAATTCCTTGATGCCTCTATTTCAAAAGTAATTACAACATTAATCGAAGCTTTTATCTTAGTATTTATTGTGGTATTCTTGTTTTTACAAGATTTCCGATCCACATTAATTCCGGCGATAGCAGTTCCGGTTGCGATTGTGGGAACATTTTTCTTCCTGCAATTATTTGGTTATTCCATCAATATGTTAACGCTTTTTGCGATGATTCTCGCCATCGGAATTGTCGTCGATGATGCCATTGTCGTCGTGGAGGCCGTTCACGCCAAGTTGGATGAAGGAGTCAAATCTGCCAAAGAAGCTACCGTTTCTGCGATGAGCGAAATTACCGGAGCGATTATTTCCATCACGTTAGTAATGTCGGCTGTATTCGTGCCGGTGTCTTTCATCAAAGGATCTTCGGGAGTTTTCTATCAACAATTTGCGATAACGTTGGCAATTGCGATTTTAATTTCTGCTGTAAACGCATTGACTTTAAGTCCTGCTCTTTGTGCCTTATTATTAAAACCGCACGAAGGTTCAGAACATCATAAAAAAGGATTTAAAGATCGATTTTTCACCGCTTTTAATACTGGTTTTGATTCGATTACGAACAAATATGTCAATTCAATTGGATTTTTATTAAAAAGAAAATGGATTGCAGTAGTAGGATTAATTGTGGCTTCCGGAATTGCGTTATTACTTTTTAAATCTACGCCTTCAGGATTTATTCCAACAGAAGACCGTGGTTTAATTATGGCAGATATCACTTTACCACCCGGTGCAACGTTGGAACAAACGCAAAAAATTGTCAATGAATATGATTCAATCCTTGCTTCAATGGATATTGTTGAAGCCAGAATGAATGTTGTTGGTTTCAGTTTATTGAATAATGTAAACGGAGGTTCGTATGCTTTCTCGGTTATTCAATTAAAAGATTGGAGCAAGCGAAAAGAAGACAATCAATCAGTTGATGCGGTTGTGGGCGAACTTTTCGGGAGAACAGCCGAAATTAAAGATGCTCGATTATTATTTTTCACACCACCAAGTGTGCAAGGTTTTGGAAATGCCGACGGATTTGAATTAAAACTGCAAGATAAAGGCGATGATGATTGGATGAAAATAAGCCAAGTTTCAGGCGAATTTTTACAAGCGTTGAATGCTCGTCCGGAAATTCAATATGCGATGACGAGTTTTAATCCTTCTTTCCCACAATATGAAATGGATGTAAATGTTGAAAAAGCGAAAGAAGCAGGAATATCTATCAATCAAATTTTCAATACGTTACAAGGTTATTATGGTGGATTATATACAACCGATTTTAATCGTTTTGGAAAGCAATACCGCGTGATGATTCAAGCAAAACCGGAAGACCGAGCAACTCCTGAATCATTAGATAATATTTTCATCAGAAATGCTCAAGATGAAACGGTTTCCATCAGCGAATTTGTGAATTTAAAACGTGTTTACGGACCGGAATCGGTTGCCAGATATAATTTATTGAAATCAATTAGTGTCACAGGAAAAGCAAACCCAGGTTTTAGTTCGGGTGATGCCATTAAAGCTGTGGAAGAAGTTGCCGCTCAACATTTACCGAAAACCTACGAATATGAATTTTCAGGAATGACGCGTGAAGAAATCATCGCTGGCGGACAAGCAGCAGGCGTATTTTTATTGAGTTTGATATTTGTCTATTTCCTTTTGGCAGGTCAATATGAAAGTTATGTGTTACCACTTTCGGTTATTTTGTCATTGCCTGTCGGAATTGCCGGAGCGATTGGTTTTGTGAATTTATTTGGATTAGAAAACAACATTTATTTCCAAGTAGCTTTAATTATGTTGATTGGATTATTAGCCAAAAATGCCATTTTGATAGTCGAATTTGCCATCCAGCGACGACGACACGGTATGGGATTATTTGAGTCAGCGATTGATGGAGCAAAAGCTCGTTTACGACCTATTTTGATGACTTCATTCGCGTTCATTCTCGGATTACTTCCGTTGGCATTTGCTTCGGGTGTTGGAGCCGTTGGAAACCGTTCAATCGGAATGGGTGCCGTTGGCGGAATGTTAGTGGGAACACTTTTGGGTGTATTTGTTATTCCCGTATTGTTCGTTATTTTCCAAGGATTACAAGAACGAATTAGCGGAAAATCAAAAGAAACTGATCCAGAAATTTTATAATAAAAAGTAAGATGAACTATCTAAAAATATCAAAAATAACGGTTGTCATTATTTCAAGTTTAGTAATGCAGTCTTGTTTTGTGGCGAAAGAGTATCAAAGTCCGAACATAGAAACCGAAAAATTATTTCGAACTGAACAAGTCAAAGACAGCGTTTCGTTGGCGACCGTTTCTTGGGAACAATTGTTTACAGACCCTATTTTGCAAAAACACATTAGAACCGGATTGCAAAACAATTATGATCTTAAAATTGGATTGCAAAATTTAGCCGCCGCAGAAGCCAATATGAAACAAGGAAAAGCTGGTTATTTACCCACTTTTTCTGCCAATGCAAGTTGGACGCACCAAGAATTGGCTAAAAACAGTCAGTTTGGAAGTTTCTTCAACGGAGCTTTAGATCAATATGAATTGTCTGGAAGATTATCGTGGGAAGCAGACATTTGGGGAAAAATCAGAAGTAACAAAAGAGCTTTTGCCGCCAGTTATTTGCAAACCGTAGCAGCTCAACAAGCGATTCAAACACAATTGATTTCAAGTATTTCGTCAACCTATTTTCAATTGTTGGCGTTGGATGCTCAAATAAAAGTGGCCGAAAAAACTTTGGAAAACAGAAACCAAAGTGTTGAAACTATTCAAGCATTAAAAGATGCCGGAAGTGTAAATGCCGTTGCCGTAAAACAAACGGAAGCTCAATTATACGGAACTCAAGTTATTTTGGAAGATTTAAAATACAACGTAAAAGTTTTGGAGAACACGTTAAGTATTTTACTCGGACAAGCTCCGGGAACCATCGAAAGAGGTTTGTTTGAAAACCAAAATATGACCACTGATGTAAAAGTAGGAATTCCTGCTTTATTATTAAGCAAAAGACCCGATGTAATTTCGGCGGAAATGAATTTTAGAAATGCCTTTGAAATGACCAATGTTGCCCGAAGCAATTTTTATCCATCCTTAACCGTAACTGCCAACGGAGGTTTTCAGAGTTTGGAATTGAAAGATTGGTTTAGTGCCAACTCGCTTTTTGCTTCGGTAATAACTGGGTTAGCTCAACCGATTTTTAATCAGCGACAAATAAAAACCCGTCACGAAATAGCCAAAGCCAATCAGGAAAAAGCTTATCTTCAATTTGAGCAAACGCTTTTAACCGCCGGAAAAGAAGTTTCAGATGCGTTGGCTTCCTATGAAAATGAAACCGAAAAATTAGCCTTTCGAACCAAACAATTGGAATCGCTTCAAAATGCGGCGGATTATTCGGATGAATTATTACGCTACGGAATGGTCAATTATTTGGAAGTGTTAACGGCCAAAGACAATGCTTTAAACACAGAATTAAGTACAATTGACAATCGCTTTCAACAACTTAATGCCGTTATTTCATTGTATCGTGCATTGGGCGGAGGTTATTAATTCACATCAACTGCCTTGATCCATTTCAAGGCAGTTTTTTTAATTTAATTAGTATGGAATTGAAATCGGAGACCAAAGAAGATTTACTGATTCAAAGTTTAACTTACTTTAAAAAATACGGCAGTAAAAATGTAACTATGGATGATTTAGCGTCAGAATTAGCTATTTCAAAGAAAACGATTTACAAATATTTTAGCAGTAAAGAAGAATTAATTAGCGAATGTGTCGAATACTTATGGGTTCATTTTGAGCAACAAACCGAAGAAATAAGCAAGTTAAAAATTGATCCGATAGCCAAAGTAATTTTGTTATATGAACTTGGTTTACAAGAATTAAGAAAAACCGATTCTCAATTTTTATATAGTTTGAAACGTTATTATCATCAATCGATGAAAAAGTATGAAGGGTTTCGTAAAAAACTAATTTTTGAAACGTTGTTAGGTTTTTTAACAGAAGCTAAAGCAAAAGGATTCATTCGTTCAGAAGTAAATCTGACGTTATTTTGCGAATTAAATTTGCTTGATTTCGACGAAAAATTATATCAATTTAAACTTTTTGAACGATTTGATAACGATGAAATTTTAAATCAATTAATCAAAAATCGCCTTCGCGGAATTGTCAAAGCAGATCATCAACATTTGATTGACGAGATTTAAAATTACTTCAACTCATCCAACAATTCATGATAGGAGTATTTTTTCTCTGAGATTTCAGTGTTCAACACCTTTACTCTAAATGCCTTTAAACCTGAAATACCCTGCAAGTCTTCCACCTCAAATCGTTCTAAAGCGGGTTCTAAAATCTTTTTGAATTGTAGGTATTTGATATATTTTAAATATTCTGCTTCTTCTTGATTGTGTGAGTAAACAATGGTGATTTTCTCTTTTTCAGTGATGCGTTTATCGGTTCCCTTGATGTTGGCTTTATCGATGCGTTTTTTCACCACTTCATAACGTGCATTATAGGAACCATCTACATCAAATCGTTTTTCATCCATTCTGAAACGAATAGAAATTGGTGAACTGAAAACCAAAATTAATGACGTTACATCCAACGAATAAGGCAATGTGTCTTTGATACGATGATGTTCTAATTCCATTTCGCAAAGTGTTTGCAACTGCCATAATCGAAGATTACTTAAATACATTTTATCGAAAGGAATAGTTGGAACAATCGATTCGCCAATGTATAAATTATGCTCTACGCCATCTGTTTTAAAACGTTCGTAATAATGAGGATAAATTTGTTGGGCTTCCAATTGTTTTGCATCTAAAACGGAGGCCAACTTTTTATTAATGACCGAAAGCGTATGATCAAAATCTTTTCGAGCATGATAGAACATGCTTGTTTTTGGATCAAGGTTGTCAAAATAAGCTTTTACTTTCGATTCTTCATTTTGTAAAGTAGTCAAAATCGGATGAATTTCTAATTCGATAAAACTCTGAACTTGTTGTTCTGTATCAGTTTTTAAAGGAGCATCCATTTCATTTAACAACTCTTTCAATTCAAACTTACGTTGTTCTACGATTAATAAATTTGAAGTAGATTTGAGTGTATCAAAAATGTCAATAATGTTTTTGAGCTGATTCCTCAAATCGGTTTTGACCGTTTCATTTCGGTGTTCCGAAGAACTCTTGATGTCGATTTGACCATATAACGGATAAACATTTTTAAAAACAATTTCTTTTAAAATATAATCTTTTGAAGACGTTATATTTTGAAAGTAATTTTTTGCTTCTCGTTTAAATTTCCAATACACACTTGGGTGGATAGTCGTATATTCTTTTTGAATAATAGCTTCCAATTGATTCTGCATGTCTGTAAAAGTTCGAATAATAGTGTCTTCCAAAAAAGGCATAATCAATTCAAGTTTATTGGCATTAATCGAATTTAACGCTCTTACTTTGGAAGAAGCTAACTCCAAAATACCCAATAACTTATTGTTTTTAATTACAGGAGCCAACAAACAACTTTGGATATTTTGACTTAAGAGCTTTTCGGCAAAGTATTTATTTTGTTCTTGTTTAGCAAATTCAGTAACATCGGGAATAATAAATACATTTTTGTTTTCAATCAAATATTCATACGAACAACCGCATAAAGCATTTTTACAATCCGCATCTTTTTGATCTAAAAGAATAAAACTAAACATGGTTTCTTCTTTAAAAACCGGCTTTTCAAACCGATCTTCTTCTTCATTATACATCGTAAATCCCAATTGCAAATCAGGTACTTTGAAAACGGAACGGAAAATTGAATTAGACTTTTGTTTGCTTTCCGAATCTTTATTTTCGGGTCTGAGTAAATAGGTTTTTAAATTAGATACTGCATTTTCAACCGTAACATCCACCAAAGTTATAATTACAAAACCTTTCAATATCCACGAATGGGGCGGAAACTTTTGTTTCCACAATTGCAAATTATCATAATTATCAATGAGTTCTTCTATTTCATTTTTCGATAAGTGTTTTACTTCTTCATTGGGAAAAATTTCAACAAAATCAGCATTGTATAATATTCTGTAATGCCTAATAATTCCGTTGGCATCCGGAATATCATAAAATAATGGTTTACCAAAGTCTATGTTTTGACTGTAATGAGCATTGAGAATTAACGTGCAGTTCATGATATAAAACTGATGTTCATCAAAATCTCGAATATTCATGTCGAATGTTTGACCTGCATCGTTTAGAATTTTCTTAAATCGCTCAGTATAATTAAAAGTAATATTTTGGAATGGAAGTGTAACTGCTTTTATTTCATTATGCGTTAAAGCGGTAGGAAATAAATCAGCCAATAAATAAGTAATCAGTTGCTCATTTTCCTTTATAAAATTAAAATCGTCAATTCCAGTCATTAATTCCGGCTTAGAACTCACTTCTTTTAGTAATGCCTTTGCATAATTAGATCGATAGTCTACTGAAGACAAGGCAATTTCTTCCAAAACGTTAATAACTTTATGGAAGGAAATAAATGTTTTGAATGGGCTTTCAGTAAAGTAATTGTTTTCCATATAAAAAACTATATAACAAAAGTAATATATATTCTTAATACTGTATTTATCGATTAGGTTTTTGATGTTTTTTTAACAGACAGAAAGTAGTAAAGTATTTCAAAAAATAGGTTCAAGTGTCAAACCGCTATCAATTGAAACGATCCACGAGTCCAGCGAATGCAGGGATTCCGTTTGAGGAAAAGTTACATGTTTGGGTGAATGTGGCAATTTGATAATGTGCCGATGTATCTATTTGTATACTGTTGTTTTTAAAAAAAATACTGCCCATACAAGTAAGAAAAGTAGGTACAAGATTTCTTAATTAATATAGGCAGTACAAGCAAAAAAGTGATTCTTACATAGCTTTTTGGTTGAGTCTATTCTCTGCTAATTTATTCAACTTCTCATTAGCACCATATTCTTCATCCAGCGTTTTCTGCAGTTTTGCAGCAACATCGTCATGACCAAGCTCTTTTGCGTATCTAACAACTGTTCCATATCCAGAAATTTCGTAGTGTTCCACTCGTTGTGCTTCGGCAATCAGACCGGCATCCATCAAATGTTTATCTTCTACTTCTTTCATAAAACTTTCCGCTTCAGCAATCAACCCTTTCATGGCTTTACAAGTTTCGCCTTCCGGAGAAACGTTTAAACTATCACAAATCTCTCCCAATCGTTTTTTTTGTTCTTTAGTTTCTTCCAAATGGTCTTCAAAAGCTTTTTTTAACATACTGTCATTCGCATTCTCAGCCATTTTTGGCAGTGCTTCAAGCAACTGACTTTCTGCACTAAACAAATCTTTTAGTTGGTGTTCAAATAAATCTTGTAAGGTCTTCATAGTATATTTTTATGTTTATATGATAAAAGTAGTCTGAAATAATATGTTGGATTAATCGAAAAAAATCAATTATTAACTCAAATGAAATACAATACATTTTTTTTTATTTTTTTAGATGCATTTCGTCTACTTACAATAATAAAAGAAAATTTTATTGTGGTTCAAATCATTTTCAATACACTCTTTTTGCAAAGTCAAAAGTACCCGAGTGGAAGGCCGAAGAATCAAGGTTAATACAGCATCATATTTCTTTATTATTTCCTGTTCATCAGTTATGATTTTTTGCAGAATTTTTTCATCATCACAAGTCGAAAAAAACCAATTAAAATCAAACCACACCTCTTTTGCATAGGCCAAAATGCTTTGCTCGTCCTCTTCCGGATAGTCTAAAAAATCTAATTCGCCCTTAAATTCAGAAACAAACTCTTTACTTTCCAACGCCTTTCTGTGAAAAAAAATTTTAATTTCACTCTTAGATGTGTGGATAGCAGCTATCATAAAACCCCTTTCGTTTTCTTGGAGAGATACCAAAAGCATTTTTAATTCTTCGCACAGTGTTTTGTCTTTTTCCGTCATAATGTATTGTAATTAGTTCTACAACTAATTAAAGTGTAACGTGTTTAAACCGGTATATTTTTAACCACTTTGATTATGCTATTATCTACATCTTTATGATACTTTTTAAAATCATCAATTTATTGATTTTCTGGATTATTATTCACGTACATATTCTTTTGTTTTATTATTTAGAAATGAAAACGTTTTAGTTCACCCGTTTCCTTTCAAAAAAATATGAATTTAATTTAAGATGCAAACTAAAAGCAAAATGTTGTGATTTAATTTCTTACACAATTTTTTTATTTTTTATATAATTTTATTTGTAGAAATTTAATTCGGTCAAAGGAAATTTATAACTGTTAATTCTCATCAACTTTATCTACTACTTGTTTTTTTAACGATAACTTATTTATTGGCAAAGTGAAATAAAATGAGGAGCCTTTCCCTTCTAAACTTTCAACCCAAATAGTACCGCCGCTTTTTTCTAAAAAACCTTTAACTAACAATAGTCCGATTCCGGCACCTTTATCATTTTCTACTGCTTTGGAGAGTGATTTCATTTGAGGTGAAAAAAGTTCCTCTTGCGTTTCTTTAGACATTCCTATTCCGGAATCTTTTATTTTTACAATCATCATGTCTTCACTCTCATTGGCCGATACAGCAATTTTTCCTTCAACTTCAGAATGTTTAATCGCATTAGAAACTAAATTATGAAGTATAGAATTGACCATTTTAGCATCCCCGAAAACGACGCAATCGTCATCAACATCATTCCTGAAATTTATTGCATTGATGGCCGCTGTCTCTTTTAAAGTCTTAAAAACCTTGGTTACAGCTTCATTCAAACTGATGTTGGTGGGCTCAAATGCTTGGGCTGCATATTTTATTCTGGCCCACTCCACTAGATAATCTAACATTGCTAATTCATCTATTACAGCTATATGAAATTCATCCAATAACACTTTAACTAAATCGGGTTCAATAGTATCATAATTTAATTTTAAGTATTCTGCACCTTGAATTATTCCCGCCAACGGACTTCTTAAATCGTGCGACAAAATAGCAAGCACATTTTCTTTGTGTGTATTCAATTCTTCCAGCTCTTTTGCATATTTTTTAATGGCATCTTCTGAGGCTTTTCTTGCTGTGATATCTCTCAAAATTTTCACATAACCAATTACTTCATCCTCTTCATTTTTCAGTGGAAATACTAAACCATCAGCATAAAATGTAGATTCATCTTTACGTAAATGCCATCTAACATCATTTGATCTTCCTTCTTTTAAAGCAACATCAATTTCTAATTTAGGGATGCCGCTTTCTATATCTTCTTTAGTAAAAATTATTTCAAATGGCTTTCCAATAATTTCATCGGTAGTAAATTGAAATATTTTTGTGGCAGCCGAATTCCAACTATTGATGTTTAACTCTTTATCCACCGTAAAAATGGCGTAATCCTGTAAACTATCCACTATTTGACTATAGAATTCTGCATTTGGTACATATTGTTCTTTCAAAATTTTATCAGTTTCCTTTTCCATCCTAACCCGTATACTTTTAATGTTATTTGAATGCACTAAGCATATTGAACAAAAATATAGTTCTGTTGTTTAATTATGTTACATAACATTTTTTATATGTTGCAGATTTATGATGAAGTGTATAAACAATCCATCTCAAAATGAATGAAACTTGAGAAGAAGAACTAAATAAGTTAGTTAAATCACGTTGCTTGACGATACAAATCAGCGAATATGAACTTTAGTTCGAATAAATTGTTTTTTTTTCATTCTGAAAGAAAGAAAAATTTTTCTCATGAAAGCTAAACCAACTATTGAAATTGCATGAAAATTTTTATATTTGAAATTCCATAAACAATTTTCTTGCGGTCTTCGGTGGGAGAATTCCTTTTGTATTTTTTATTGTTAAACATTAATATTAATTAGTAAAAACTTTTTCAATTAAGTCATGAAAAAAATAATTTGTTTACTAGTATTTTTATCGCTCAATTTACTAAATGCTCAAGGGAATACACAATTAAAAATTACTGAAAGTACTGCTTTTAAGGATGATATTTTAGTAGATATGGGTGTGTTAGCAATTCACACAACCAATAGCGGTAAAACCGGATTGATAAGAGCCAACAAAAAAAACTTTTTAGTGGATGTTTTTGACAAACAATTGACTAAAATAACGTCAAAAATTGTGGAGAGCGATAAAAAAGAGAGCTTCGACGGTTATGTAAGTTATGGTGACGAAATCAAATACATTACTGTGATGTCTCCCAGTAAACGAGAACGAATCGTTTATTGTAATACCTTCAATATTGAAAATAATACGCATTCTAAAAAACAGCTTTTTACAGCCGATGTAGAAAAAGGAGGATTATTTACTGGGCGAAACAAACGTGGAACCAATGTAGCGATTTCACCCAACGGACAATACATTGCAATTGCTACCGACAACATTAAAAAGAATTTAAATTCGTATAAAGTACATGTTTTTGATTCGGAAACATTAGCTTTAGTTTTCGAAAAATCATACCAAGAAGACGCAGATAATTATTTTGAACCCAATGATTTATTTATCGATGACAATGCCACAGTATATCCTTTAGGAAAACTATTTATTAGTGGAAAATCAGAAAAAAAGGAAGGGAATGCCAATTATGAATTTGTATTAAATAAAATTTCAAAAGACAACTACAAAAGTCTTAAAATTAGTTTAGAACAAGAGCTGTTCATCTCTTCACTTGCGATTAATTTTTATGAAAACAAGTTAAATTTAGTTGGATTTTATTCCAACGAAAGAGCCGGAAACATAAAAGGGGGTTGTAATTTTGAGATTAATACCTCCACGCTATCCGTAAACTCAAAGAAGAGTAATGTTCTGCCAACAGATGTGTACAACGATTTATACGGTGATGCAAAAGCAGAACGACACGACAAAAATAAAAAAGAACTCAACTCCTTTTATGTAGATTATATAATAAGAGACAACTTAGGAAATACATTTCTGTTGGCAGAGGAGTTCTATACTACAACAACATACGTAGCCACCGGAATGAATGGGGCTGGATATTGGGTGACCAATTATCATTATGATGATATTTTGATTTTAAAATTTGATAAAACCGGAGAAATCAATTGGGGAAGAAGCATTTTTAAAAGGGCTAATTCACCTTCGTACAATGCCTTTTTAAAAGACGATAAATTGCACGTAATTCTAAATTCCGGTAAAAATTTAACTGAAAAAAAAGACGGAAGAACAAAAGTTTCTAAAGGTTGGTTTGAATCCAGTGCACTATATGACTTTACCTATTCGGAAAATGGAGAAGTGGAATACAATAAAATTCAAGACAATAAAGGAAATAACTATTACCTGCCTTTTTACGGCACCTTTAACAACGACATATTTATTATGATGAGTGATGGCGTTAGAAAAAAACAGTTCATGATAGTGGAATAATTTTAACTCTCTTGACCCACAAAGGATTTAAAACCTTAGAGGGTTAGCGTACTAAGAAAACCTCAGTTAAAGCTGAGTTTTTTCTTAGTAGCGGGAACAGGACTCGAACCTGTGACACTTCAGGCAATCATATCAGCACTTTACAAGATTTCAGATTTTGAGTATGCCTAAAAGTGTGCCTTTTTATAATTTTTACTACCATAATAGAGTATTAATTATATTCTTTGAGTACCTAGAATTTGAAACTAACAAATATAGTTTTGAGTTGTTTTTAATAACCCACACCTCATTAGTCTTGGTTACAAATCTACAAATTTTAATTTCTTCGTAATCAAGATTTTCTGAAAAGCAATTTAGTTTTAAGTTTACTATTTCAGATAATTCATTATAATCTGAATTTGAATTATCAAAAGAAATTAATATTGCTTCTAGAGTATCTAGATTGAAAATTAATTCAGTTTTATATTTATGATAATTAAGAAACTTATTAAACTTTTTACCAATGTAAATATAACTATCACAACCCTGTAATCTATCATGTGCCAGTTCCAAATCAAACTCCCAAGTATCATATTGCATACCTAACTTGAAAGGTATATTTAATTGATTCATAACTTTTAGGTATAAAAAAACCACCTTGTTGTAGGTGGTTAAATTCAATATTTCTTCTACTATTCAGCATATAGCATTTTAGGAGATTTCAACCTTTTTACTTCTGCTGAACCTTCTTCATTAGAGAGCATTTCAAAATTTACTCGGGCATAATTCACTCCCATTTTTGGAACTAATCTTAGATAATATGTTTTTCCTGCTTGAGCATTTATAGTAAAGAATCTTTCTGTTTCAGCTTTAACAATAATCTTTTGTTCTCCTTGTGGCACATCAAAACAAATAAAACTTTTTGGTCCAACTACACCAACTTGATTATCCAGTTCATTTAAAAAAGCATTGAACTTTACAAACCCACCAAAATTGCCTGTTCTTACAAGGTAAATTCTAGCTTTATCTGCTGGCAAAGGTTCATTATCAGTAAGTTTTTTAAATTGTTTTGTTGAAGCACATGATACAATAATAGTACATAGTAGTGCTAGAATAAGTGATTTTTTCATATGATTTATTTTAGGGTTTAATAATTTGGTTGTACTCTAATTCATTGAAAATACTTTGAAATTCAATGATATTTCTAAACTCATTTTCATTGAGTTTGATTTTTAAACTTTTATATGGTTCTAATTGTATCAGAATAGATAATTCAGCTTCAAATACTAACTCAGAAGCTATACTTTGATACTTCTTATACCAGTCTAAAACTCCCTTTTTATCTTGTGCAATTAGCTTATATGATTCTACTAGTGTATTGAAGTATTCCTCTTTACTGTGCAGTTCTACTATTTCTTCTAACTTGTAATAGGTTTCAATAAATATGCAATTTTGGTCTCTCTTAGAACATACGCAAGGGTAAATATGAGTTGCTTTATCTTCAAGCCAAACTTTCCATTTATTGCAGCTTATTTCATTTAATAAATACTGAAAGCTGTTGTGATTATCTATTAACCAAGTTTTTATAATAGCTACCTTAAAGACATCATTAGAATCAAACTTTTTTAAGTTCATCTTTAGTCTTTTTAAATATTAAATTGAGTGATATTAATACTATTATAAATGAAACTATTGCAACAGAATAATTAAAGCTTTCTATTGAATAAGTTGAGAGTCTTTCTGAAACTTCTATTGCTTGTCCTTGTTGCTTACTCAGTCTGTAATATGAATAATTTGGAAATAAATTGCCCAGTATAATTGATATTACTAAACCAATACCAGTTGATATTATTAAAATTTCACTATCTTTCAAAAGGGTGATACCTATAAAGTTATTGTTTATTTTGAATAGTAATTTTTTAAAGATTTGATTAAACTTAGAAATCTTAGTAGTACTCGAATGTTGATTATTATTTATATTTTCAGCAATTCTAAAAAGCTCCTCCGAGCTACTAAAATACTTATTGTAGGTTTTGTTAGTATCAATTGGTCTTCCTGTTAACATCCAAACATCAGATAAAAAATTATATTTTTCCTCAATTTCTTTATAACTCTTTCCTTTTATATAACTTTCTATAAAGTCATCAAAAGTTGCTTCTCTATTTAATTTGTTATCAAGTTCTGCAACTGCTTTTGTAACTAATTCTTTTAATGGAGCAACAGATTTTTCATTTCTTCTTCTAGAGAAAATATGATGATTTAAATTTTCCATAATTGATATAAACTTGCCATATATGGCATTAAGTTACAAACATATAAATCTTTCCTTGACTTGCCAAATATGTCAAGTTATGGATAAGAATGAATTATTAAAAAGTGTAGGTAAAAGAATCCAAGAATTAAGAGTTAGTAAGGGTTTAACTCAAGTTGATTTGGTTGGTAAAATTGATGGAGATATTGATACAACAAATATCTCTAGAATAGAATCAGGTAGAACCAATCCAACCATATACACACTATATAGAATAGCAGTTGCATTGGAAACTACTATAAATGACTTAGTACAATTTGAAGCTAAATAAAAACATTTTGGCTATTTAGTATTAACCCTCCAATTACTTTAGAAGTTTCTTTTAGACCAAAAGATGTATCAAAATAGTTATACAATAAATGTATATTTATAACTTTTGGCTATATTATTATATCTCAAAAATTAATTACATTCTAATTTTATCAGTTTTTGGGTGTTATTTAAACTCCTTCACGAATGAAAATAAACCTTACAGTTTGGCATATTTACTATATAGTAGTTATACCAAATTGTAAGGTCATAATTCATTTTCATCACTAAAACTATAATATCCAAATCTTGATATTATTAAATGGTCTAGAAGACATATATCAAGCAAATTACATGCTTCTTTTAGCTTCTTTGTAATTGCTTTATCAGGTTCACTAGGAACTAACTTACCACTCGGGTGATTGTGCACTAATATTATACTTGATGCATTGCATTTTAAAGCTACACCTAGAATAATTCTGACATCAACTACAGTTCCTGAAATACCACCTTTTGACATTTCAAATATACCTAGAACAATATTTGCCCTGTTGAGCAATATTACTTTTACTTCTTCCTGATATTCCAAAATACTCATATTCCAATGTTTCATAATCACTTGATACATAATTTGGCTATTAGTGACTTGAACTCTATCAGGATTAGTATTTGAATAAGAAACTTTAATTTCAGCTACTTCCATAAGTATAGAAAAAATAAAACTCGTCCATAATTTGAATATCTATTATATAGCTAAACAGAAAATGGACGAGTTAAAATTTTACATTACAAATTCTTCTTTGTGTTGACCATTACTTGAAAAAGTATGTTCTTCTGCTAGAAGCTTTTGGATGGATTTATCTTCTTTTGAGATAGTATCTTCCTCTTGAGCATAAACATATCTGTGGTTTAGTACTAATACTTGTCCAGAGTCTTTATTTACATACTCGTAAGGTTCACATTCTTGTTTCACTACATTACCGGGCATTTCTGTACCAATAAGAGCTTTACAGGTTTGCTCATCAAATGTTGATGAAATAAATGCTTTTTTAGTTGTAGCATAAAATTGATTTGAGGTTTGGCTTTTTACCATTTCAATACCTCCCGAAATTTCTAAAACAAAGAATTCTCTACCATCCTCTGCTTGTCTTTTTAAATAGTTTACAATACGTACCATTAATTTAATTTTTGAGTTGAACATTGTCTAATCTAAATCTACTTATACACCTAATAAATTTCAGCTATCAACTTGAATTTATACAAAATGTACTTTCTCGAAATAGAATTAAACACAGGTTTGACAGGCTGCCTCAATAAGTGAGGGTATTTAGTGGCGGTGGGGATTTAAAAACAAAAAAATTATTGGCTTTCAGATGTACAATTATAGCTGTTATAATTACTTTAAATCAAACAAAAAGCCCCAAAAAGTAAAGAAAATAATACTTAAAAAATGAAAACAAAGTAACAGTTCAAACATCAAGATTGATAGATTTAAAAGCCTAAACAAATCTCAACACTATAGAATTATCCTAAGATTTTTTTATCAAGCATAAAAAATAAAAAACTCTATATAATTGGGTGGGGAGTTTTCCCTTTTCAAATATAGGTGGGGGGTGTTTTTACGTAAGGTCACGTATGAATATTGTTGTTGTAGCTAAAAATATTTTCTAAAAAAATTATAAGAAGATGTTGTATAAATTTTCTAAATTTAAACAATTTAAATGTTATTAAAAGAATGAATAAAGATTGGTTAATCTTGGTTGAAAAATTTGATTTAGAAAGTGCTAGAACAAAGTTTCAAGATATATGTGAGAGTTTATACAAAAAAATATCTGTAAAAGAACCTAGAACTGTCAGGGTTAATCAAGGAGATGGAGGTATTGATATATTTATTGGAGAAATAGGTTTAGAACCTATTGAAGTTATACAATGTAAATTTTTTGTTGATGGACTGGGTGAATCACAAAAATCTCAAATTAGAGAATCTTTTAAAACAGCAATTGAATCTAAAGAATTTGAGACAAAATGCTGGACATTATGTATCATTAATATACTTGATTTACAACAAAATAAATGGTGGAGTTCATGGAAAAATAATGTTGAAATTAAGTATAATTTATCAAATGAGTTTATCAAATTAAAAGATGGAAATGAATTAGTAAGTTTATTAAAACAATTTAATTTGTATAATACTGCATTTGAATTAGAGGACAGTATTAAAATAAGTGAAATACATGAAGAAATTGTAAAAAGAAATATCACTCCAACAGTTGATATAAAATCTTTATTAAAAAACACTTCTTATGCTTTGTTACAAGTAAAAAATTATATTGAAAATAATACCAGTACACATATTCAAAGAACAGAAACAGAATTAATATATAATTGGATTAATGCTGTATTACCTACAAACAAAAGAAATGTTCTAGTTTTAAAAGGAGAAAAAGGACTTGGAAAGTCAGCAATTTTAAAAGACTTATATAATAAACTAGACAAAGAGAATTTTACAGTATTAGGTATTAAAGCGGACAAATTTTATTGCAAATCAATCTTTGAACTTGAAAAAAAACTATTTAATGACCAACTAACCTTTAATAGAATTATTAAAAACACAGAGGAAAGTGGAGATAAGCTTGTGGTAATAATAGACCAAATAGATGCAATGTCTCTTACCTTATCTTCTAGCAGAGAGTTTATAGAAACATACATTAGACTAATCTCTATTTTACAAGAAAATAAAAATACAAGAATAATATTATCGTCAAGGTCATATGATTTAAAGTATGATGCTGAATTAAGTATTTACAATTCTGATATTTATAAAATAATATCAGTAAACCCACTGTCCGTAGATGCTGTAAAAAATACTCTATCCAAATTTAGAATAAATTGTTCTTCTGCAAAGGTTTTAGAGTTGTTAAGAACTCCTAATCATTTAGATATTTATTGTAGAATATTTGAAAGTAGCATTAAAAAAGATGTTGACACTATTTCTTCATTAAAAGAATTGTATGACCAACTTTGGATAAAATATATTTCTCCTACAAAAGATTTAAATCTTAAAAAGCTTATTTACATAATATCTCAAAGAATGTACAATGAACAAAGGATTTCTGTAGGGAATGTTTATGAAGATGATTACCATTCTGAGATTCAGTTTTTAAGCTCTAATAGCTTATTAATTGAATATGATAAAGAAGTACAGTTTTTTCATCAAACCTTTTATGAGTATTGTTTTGCTAAACAATTTGTAGAAAACAAATGTGACTTAGAGAACTATATTTTAGAAAATGAGCAAAGTTTATATGTAAGGTCTGTTATAAAAATGGTTTTAGAGTATCTAAGAGAATATGATATAAATGCATATCACATAAAAATAAAAAATGTTTTAAATTCGAAAAATTATAGATTTCACATAAAATCACTAATCATAAGTGAACTAGGTCTAGTAAAAAAACCAAGTATTTCAGAAAAAGAAATTGTAACTAATATTATCTTAAATAATACAGATTATGAAGAGGTATTTGTAAGTTCAATATTTAGCGAGGATTGGATAAAACTTTTTATTTCTGAAGACATTCCTAAAAGTTATTTTTTTGTTGAAAATAGAGGTAATAGTGAGGAAGATTATAATCTTTTAAAGGCAAAAAAACATAATTATAATTGGCTTCTGTTCAGAAACAATATGAAAGAATGTCCTCTTTTAATACTTGATTATTTGGACAAACAAGATTTTGATAATAAAAATAATTTTATATCCAGCTTGCTTATTCAGATAGAAGATTGGTCTAATGAAAAGCTATTGCATTATTTTGAGAAGTATATTCCTTACGTAGAAGAATCTAAAGTGAAAAGAGATAATTTTTGGTTTTATGAAATTCTAAAAAAGATTTTTCCAACTAATAAGGATTATGGTTACGAAAAGATGACGAAACCAATTCTAGATGTTTATGAAGAATATAATTATGATTATTCGTTTGAGCATTCTTTAGACAGTACAATTGAGGAGTTTTATGAAATTTCTCCAAAAGAAACTTTTGAATTTCTTTTCAAATTATACCAACAACTATCAGAAAAAAATAAGGTTGACTACTTTAAATATGAAAATGTTTTATCAACTCTGTATGGTAGTTCAGTATTCTCAAATTCTGATAATTCTTATATTACTCGTGGAGAGAAAAATCTTAAAAGCTATCTGTATAAATTCATAGAAAATAGCAATATTAATTATGTTACCGACTTTTATAATAAATTTAAAGATACAGACAATGTATCAATTCTTAAGTTATTAGTAAGAGGTTTAAATGCTTACCCTATAAACCATAAAGATAAAGTAGTAGAATTAATAGAAATATTAAATAAGAAAAATATATTTGGAGGAAGTGATGATAATTTTCAATTGCTATTAAGAAATCTAATTAGTAGTGTTTATACTTCTTTGGATGAGAGTCAAACAGCATTAATAAATTCTACATTCTTAAGCATAAGAACAAAATATGACTATCATATATGGTCTGATACAGATGGAAATAGAAAGGTTCATCTAAATGATTTTGGAAAGAAAAAATACTTATTTATTAAGTCTTTACCAATTGAAAAAATAAAAACAAATAGTACTCTTTATAAAACATATCAAGAGCTTGAAAGAAAATTTGGAGAAATAAATCACAGTAAAGCATTACATGTATCTAGTGTAACACATGGAGCTGTTGGCACACCCTTAAACAAATCTGCTTATGAAAAAATGGATTTAAAGAGTTGGAAAAGAAGTATGATGAAATACGATGAAAACTATAAATCATCACACAGCTTTAGAGGGGGTATATATCTGCATTCTACGGCTTTTAAGGATAAAGTAAAAGAGTGTCCTGATAAATTTTATAAATTTATTGATGAATTATTTGAAGATAATAGAATATCTCCTCAGTATATTATGCGGGGTATAGATGGATTAATAGAGAGTAATTATAACCCTGACAGAGTAAAAACTCTTTACAAAAAATTTATTTTTTTAAATCTTAGTGAGTTTTTTTATACAAGTATGTTCAACCACCAAGCAGAGTATTTTATTAAAAACAGAAATATTGATATAGATATAGTTAGTTATTTGCAACGGACAGTTGTCAATTACCCTCATAAAGAAAGAGAACTCAACCCTACTAAGCCTCTTTTTGATTCCACAAATTCTGTAAGAGGTTCTGCACTTCAAACACTAATGTTATGTTATTATGACAATAATTTTGAAGAAATAATATTTTCAACTATTGAAGATGTGATTCATAATCCTCTGTGTAATGATTCTTTAAAGGTTATGATTTTACATTATTTAGGATATCTAAATTATTTAAACATAGAAAGAGCTTTTAAAATATTTGTGGAACTTACAAAAACTGATGATGTAGAAATACTAAAATCTTCCATTAACACAGCACAGTATTTTAACAATAAGTATCATAATGTTATGGAGGATTATTTTAACAGATTATTAAATACTTCAGAGCTTCACAAACAAAGTTATTTGTTAGTTTCAAGTTGGTTATTAGGCTTGGATGTCAATAAAAAATTATATAAAGAATTTATTAAGACCGGTAAAGATGCAAAGTTATGTGCAATAGATGTTGCAGAAAAATTTTTAATTAATGAAGATGACATAACAATTAATGAAAATGCATTATCTATACTATATGAATTTATTAATGAAACAGATAAAGAATTTGCTAGGGAATATTCTTGTATTATTTTAAGAAAATTTAAACCAAGTAATTTTAATGTTTTTTTTGATTTTCTTAAAGTGTATTCAATATCAGAATTAAGCAAAAAAGAACCAAGATATTTTCTTCAATATCTTTTAAAATGTTCAAAGGACTACCCAAAAGAATGTATGGACCTGTTGGAATATATTGACTTTAGTAATTTGCCTAACATTCAAGAGAGAGGACATTATGACAAAGAGCCAATTCAGTTAATTCTAGGTATTTATAGTAAACTTGTTTCAGAGGTTAATAAAGAAAAAAAGCTTATAAATAAAGCACTTGACGTGTTTGATAATATGTTAAAACATGTTCATTTAAGAAGTAGTGCAAATCTGGCGATAGAGACAATTATATAAAACCACACCAAACTCCACAAACAGAAGCATTTTAAATACTTGAAGATATCTTTGTTTTAAAGATTTATCCATAAATATTTATCAGAGCAGATAGATAAAAATTCTATGTAGTTGTGTAGGATGTTTTTTTTAAGTGGTGGTTCTTTTTAAGTTAGGTTTCAAAGGAAAAAATTTATTAGTCCATATTTTTTTCAAAAACAATTTTAACAAAGAGTGATATTAATTTCCTAAATTTAACATTTTCAAAGATTTTTTACAATGAAACAAAATTTAGCAAGGCTTGTTACTAAAGAATCTGTTTTACAAGCTCTACAAAAGTTTGAAGATAGTAATCCTGTATTAGAAAAAAGCACAAGTTATGACCTTGAATATAATGGGAGTTATTATCCACCAAAAGAAGTGGTAAGAGAAGCTGCAAGAATTCAAGGGATTAAAATTGATAACAACAAACATTCTTTAGGTGGTGGAGATAAAACAAATATTCCACTTAAAAATTTGGGTTTCAAAATAATAAACAAAATACAATATCATATGAATTTAGACAAACTTGAAAAATACTGGAAGGATTACAAAAAATACTTTGAGCTTCCAAAATCTGAACACCAAGAAAAATATAAATGGGGTGTTCTAAATCAAGTTTATAAAAAATGGGATTGGAATGTTATTGATATTCCTGAAATGTTTAAAAATGCCTTTTTAGTGGAAGGTAAAAAGAATTTATGGGAAAGTGGTAATTTTTATCCTATAAAGCATACACTTTGGATGTTTGAAAATTTTAAAGATGAAACAATAAATGAATTTAAAAATTTATTTGATGAACAACTTGAATTAGATGAAAGAATTAAAAGTTTTATAGATTTTTATAATTTAAAACTTCCTGAATTACAAAAATTAGTACCTGACAAGAAAATCAATTATCATAGCCATAAGGATTTTAGAGCTATAGCTCTTTATTTGTCATTGCAATATCCAAAAAAATATTTTCTGTATAAGTTTACTATGTTTAAAAATTTTAGTTTAAAACTTGAATTACCTAAAATTAAAGCAGGAGATTATAATAATATTATTAAATTTATTGACCTTTCAAATGAAGTATTAAATTTTATTAAACGAGATTCAGATTTTATTAACTTATACAAAGAGTTTACATCTGAAATTGAAAATTATGATGATGATAGCCTTCATTTATTAACACAAGATTTTATTTATACAATTGCTAACCATTTTAATGATGGTAAGAAATACTGGAGAGTTGGAAGTAATGATGGAGAGAGTTCTTTTTTCAATCAAATGCTAAATGATAATTATATAGCAATTGGTTGGAATGAAATTGGAGATTTAGAAGAGCAAGAAATTGATGATAAAAAAGGTGTTCAGCAATTACTTTTAAATGAAGGCTTTAACTTTAAAGCGAGTAATGTTTTATCAAGAAAAGCAGGTGAAATTTATGATTTTTATTCAAATGCTTCAATTAATGATATAGTTACATTAATGGATGGAAACACAGTTTTAGCAATTGGTAAAATTATTTCTGATTATAATTATGAGGAGTCAAAACCATTTGCTCATTATAGAGATGTGGAATGGTTGAAAAAGGAAGTGTCAAACTACAAAATAACTGATGGAAGTCAAACTACATTTTATCAACTTACAAATAAGGATACCTTAAAAAAAATAGAATTTGAACTTAAAAACAATGCTGCTTTAATTAAGATTAATCAGATGGAAAACAAAAGTAACCCAAGCACTTCATTAAACCAAATCTTATATGGTGCTCCTGGAACAGGAAAAACCTACACAACAAAAAAATTAGCTATCGAGATAATTGATAACAAAACTTATAATGATTCTACGCATGAAGAAAGAGACATTATCTTAAATAGGTATAATGAATTATCAATAGCAAATCAAATACACTTTACTACTTTTCATCAAAGTATGGGTTATGAGGATTTTATTGAGGGAATAAAGCCAAAGGTCTCAAATAATAACATAAGCTACGAAGTTAAGAGCGGAATTCTTAAATATTTCTGTGAAAATATTATAGAAACGCAAAAGCTTACAGAATTCAATTTGGTTGACACAAAATTATATGAGAATTTTGATGGTCTATATACTGTTTTTTTAAAACAATTAAAGAAAATAATTTCTGGTTTAGAAAAAGATGAATACCACAAATTTCCTGCAAGAAAATCAAATGTAATACTTCTAGATATTGAGAATGAAGAATTGATAACAAAAGGAGAAAAAGCAAGTTCCAATGAAATAATTAAAAAAGAAAAGTTAAAAAGAATATACGAAAAATTTGAAAAAGTTGAGGATATAAAAGATGTTGTCACTGACTTAAGAGGTGTTGGAACAGATATTGGCTGGACAACAAATTATTATGCCGCCTTCAAGGCACTAAAAGATTTCGAAAGTTCTTTAAGCAATCAATCAAATATTAATTATCATAAAAAATATGTATTTATCATTGACGAGATTAACAGAGGAAATGTTTCTGCTATTTTTGGGGAACTAATTACCCTGATTGAAGAAGATAAAAGAAAAGGAAACAAAGAAGAAATTGAAGTTGTTTTGCCTTATTCTCAAGATAAATTTTCAGTGCCAAATAATCTTTACATTATAGGCACAATGAATACTGCTGATAGAAGTGTTGAATCATTGGATACAGCATTAAGAAGAAGATTTTCATTTGTTGAAATGCCATCTAAACCCGAAAAATTAATTGATATAATTTTAAAGGATGCAGAAGATATTGATTTAGTAAGAATGCTAGAAAAAATCAACCAACGAATTGAACTTTTAATAGATAAAGACCATCAAATTGGGCATTCATTTTTCATTAATCTAAAGGACTTTAAAGAATTAAAAAGTGCGTTTAAAAACAAGATTATTCCATTGTTAGAGGAATACTTCTTTGGTGATTTTGGAAAAATAGGGCTAGTTTTAGGAGAAAATTTCATATCAGTTAAAAATGGAAATAACAATAGTGGAATTTTAGCTAAATTTTCAGCTTATGAAGAGGTGGATTTTGTTACTGAAAAGAAAGTATATCAAATAAAAGATTGTGATGAATTATCCGCTTTAGATTTTATTTCAATTTATGAGTAAAAAGAACTTCATACAAGTATTTGAGTATCAAAAATTGAAATATGATGAAAATCAAGATTTCAAAAAACATCATTTTGATGCAATGGTTCTTTTCAATGAAAAGAATCAAAACAAATACTATACTGTAGTGAACAAAGGAGTTTTATTTAATAGTTATGTTGGAGTCATTCAAATAGGTGGTTTGACTATAGAAATATTACCTAAAGCTGATAATAGTAACAATCCTGATAAAGGTACTTGGCAAAAAGTACTTTTAAATATGCTAAAAGTTTGTAAGCACATTCAAGTTGATAATGTTTCCGAAACTAATTTGAATAAAAAGTACAATTCTATTTTAGAGGTGTATTTTGAAATGTATTTGAATGAATTAGAAAGTCTTATTAAAAAAGGATTGATTAAGAAATACAGAAGAATTCAGAGTAATCAAAATGCTCTAAAAGGAAAGTTAGTTTTCTCTCAAAATATTCAAAAAAATCTAATTCATAAAGAAAGGTTTTATTGTGAACATCAGCTATATGATAAAGACCATTTAATGCATCAAATATTATATAGAGGATTATTGATTCTAAAGGATTTAGTAAACAATAACTTAAAAGACAAATTGAATAGGATTTTATTTGAATTTCAAGATTATCAGCAAGTAATGATTAATAAAAATCATTTTGAAAAACTTGTAAATGATAGAAAAACACAACCATATTTGAGGGGTATTGATATAGCAAAAATGATAATTTTAAATTATTCACCTAACTTAAATTCAGGAAATAATAATATGCTAACATTATTGTTTGATATGAATAAATTATGGGAAGAGTATATTTATCGAATTTTACAAAAGCATAAACCAAATGGCTATCAAGTTTCATTTCAAAACTCAGATAAGTTTTGGGAACACAAAACCATAAGACCTGATATTGTTATTACAAATGACCAAAATGAAAATTTTATTATTGATACTAAATGGAAAATTATAAATGCTAATAATCCATCTGATGATGATTTGAAGCAGATGTTTACTTATAATCTACATTGGGAAGCTAACAAAAGTATGCTACTTTATCCAAGAATAAACCAAATTGATAAAGAAGGAACTTTCCATTATAATCAATTAGAAAAAAAATGTAAAGTTGGGTTTGTTAATATTTTAGATAATGGAAAAATTATTCAAACAAAAATATCAAGTCAGATAGTTTTTAATAAATTAATATCATCCAATGAATAAAAACTTCCCTAAAATACTTTCAAACATACCAGAAGGAAAAGATTTATTTAAAGCCGAATCACATCGGAAAATATCTAATAGTATAATTAGTATAATTGAAAATCAATCTAATTTAATTGATAAACAAATTATTGGCTTAGAAGGTGATTGGGGTACAGGAAAATCAAATATTATTAAGATTATAGAGGAGGAGATTTCAAAGAGAAATGATTTAAAAGACAAATACCTCCATTACACTTTTGACACATGGACACATCAAGAAGATTTAACTCGAAAATCAATTATAATTGAATTAATCAATTCTTTGAGAAATAATATTGATTCTTTTAATTCTAGTAATTGGATTGATAAAGAGGCTCAATTATCACAAAAAAGAATTTCTAAAAATACTAAGCACTTTCCTCAAGTAAAACTGTATTATATTTTTTTAGTAATAGGATTTGTTATCATTAAGTTTGTTAATGAAATAAAGAAGCAAGTAATTAATGGTAAATTATATGGTTATTATGACAACTCATTAAATTACATAAAAAATGAATTTTACATAAACTTTTCTAACAGCATAAGTCCCACCTATATATATAAATTAGTTCCATATTTGTTTTTTCTGATAAGTTTGATATTGTTTTTTAAATCATTCTATAATGATTATAAAGTAAACTATAAAAAAGATAAGAAAGACAAATCTAAACTAACTTTTTGGGGATTAGTAGGTAAGAGTTTTTATTGGATTTCAGGAGAAAAATTAGAAACAAATTCAGATGAAACCATAACAGAAACTGAACCATCTAATTTGAGATTTAGAAATTTTTTAAACGATATTGATTATGAGTTAATAGCTCATAACAAAACGCTTATTCTGACTATAGATAATACAGATAGATTAACTAATGAAAAATTAAAAAGTATTTGGTCAACTATAAATATTTTTTTTGCTGAGAATAATAATTCAATTTTTTTAAAAAACATATGGTTAATAATACCCTATGATTCAAAAAAAGTTATAAATTCATTTGAAGAAGAAGGTATTGGCATTGGTCTTTTGGAAAAAACATTCGCTGTAACTTTTAAAGTTCCACCACCTTTAATCTCAAATTGGGAATTATTCTTTAAGTTATGTTTTAATAAGACATTTGATAAAATTAATATAAATGAAAAGGAACATGAAATTGAAATTTTATTAAAAGTTTATGAAAACAATGAGAAAGAAATAACCCCGAGAAGAATTATAAATTTTATTAATCAACTTGCAACACATTACATCCAAAACCCTACAATTCAATTAAGATACTTTTCAATTGTGATATTGAAAAAAGATATACTTTTCAATGGTATAATCAATGAAAATATCATCAACAGAAGCAACTATTTAGAAAAGTTAGACACATTTTTCATGGAGGATGATAAACTTGAACTTAATTTAGCTAAAATAATTTATGGGGTTGATAAAGATTCTGATGCACAAGAATCATTGCTCCATAATGTTATAGAAGACAGATTACAGAATAATAAAGAATTTGATATTGATATTTTAAGTTTACCATATTTTCATTCATATTTCCATAAATATTTTAAAAAATTTATTGATAGTGCGGGTATGGAGGGCAGTACAAATGATATATATTTTGATAAGGTTACAAACATTTTAAACAATTTAGAGCCTTATTTTATTAAAGAAAACAAAAAAAGTATTTACTGTGATTTATGGGAGTACTACTACAAGAGAATAATTAAAAATAGGTTCACAGTTTTCAACGAAACTGTTATTGGTGTTTGTAATAACTGTTCTAGAAAGTCAAAAATTGAATTGATAAACAAATCATTAATAAGTATAGCTGGAAATCTATCTAATGAAATAAATGTGTTCCCAAAAGAAAAACAAATTTTATATATAGATTTTTTAAAAAATATCAACTCTTTTATTAGTAAAAATAAGAGCTTTAGTTTTAAAGATTTAAATATTGCTGAACAAGAAGTTTTGCCAGAGTTAGCTATAGAGTGTATAAGAAATGATAAAGAACTCTATAAAAAAACGAAATTAAAACCAACAATTGATGATTTGAAGAGGTTCTTAACTGATGACCCATTTGATAACCACTTAAGTTCATCAAAACTATTTGAGTATAGAGATGAGCTTTCATTTTTAAATCAAATAGAAAAATTAGACTTTATTGTTTCAGAAATAAACACTAAATGGAATAATCAGCCTTTAACCAGTATTGCTGAAATTGAAACATTAATTCTTTATAGCACTTTGTATGATGAAATAAATATTGACAAAATTTCAAATATAACGTTTTCATCAATCATAGATTTAATTGTACTTGCAAATAAAAATGTTGATTTATCAAATGCATTTCTATTAATATTTATTAATTATGACTCGACAAAAACAAATAGTATTTTAAATAAATTTAGAGAAGCATTAAAAAGATTTGATGTCTCTATATCTCAAAATGTGAGTAGGAAAGTTATAAACCATAAACCTTTTCAAAAATTATATAATTTTTTAGATTTAGCTATTAAATTTAATGATATTAAAAGTATAAATGATTTTACAGTAAGCTTTCTAAAAGAAAATAAACTCAAATTAGATGAAGAAAGCTTTAATCTAATGTTAGAAAATTATACAATTCTAAATTCAAAAATTATTGACACTGAAGTTTTTAATCTTATAGATTACTTAAATAATAATTCAAAAAATTACCAAATAAATATTTCGAATATTGATGCAGAAATAATAGTAAAATCAAATAAGTTTTTAAAAATTGAGATAATTGATAAAGCTAATAAATATCTTTTAAGCAATATTGAAAGCAACAAGTCTTTTCTTGAAAATACTTCTAGTAAAGAATATAAACTTTTTGAAAAGCTTCTGGATTTGGATAGGATAGATATAGCATTTTTCAACGAAAATTTCATTCATTCATTTGTAAATTTAGGGTTTAAAAATTTTTCTATTCAAATCTCAGATGAAACAATAATTAAAATTAAATCTTTTATAGATGTTAATATTCTTAAATCTCAAATAAATTTAAAACTTCGTGCAATACGAAGTTATAATAATATTTACATTTTATCCCCGGAAATATTTTGGTTTTTTGATAAACTAATGAGTAGCCATAAACATAGAATCTTAGAAATCTTAGTAAACAAAATTAACTTTTATGACGAAAATTTATTTAATCAGGTTATGATTTCACAAAACACTAGTTTGATAAACACATTAAAAAGCAACATTTTCAACCACTCTGATATTCATTTAAAAGAACTAGCCATCAAAAAAGGTATAATAGACCCAATCCCTTAACTGGGGATTGGGTTCTTCTCAACTCAAAAACCAATGATAGTTAGAGCTACCATTTAGTGTTTTTAACAAGCCATTTGAAAAATTAAAGGCGTTTACATTTCTATCTAGGAAGGTATCAATATAGCTTGTCTTGTTGGCTTGAGTAAAGAGATTATAAACATTCCAAAGGTTTATATCTCCATTTTCATTTCTACTAAAACTAGCATTCTCATAATAATCTTTTGCTATTGTGTTTAGCTGACCATCATTAAAATGCAGGGCAGGGATATTCATTTTATCCTTTTTTGGTAGGTGCTGATATAGTCTTGTTCTACCCAATAATTGAGCAAATTGATGCTCTGTAAGAGAATGTTCAGATAGTTGTTTCATTTGTGCTAGTTGCTTTTCTGCATTAAAATTATGTAGCACCTCTAAAATCTTATTCTGCAATTCTGGATAAGAACTTACACGCATTTCCTCAACAAATCCATCACTTGATACAGCTAGGTTACAACATACTTTAACTTGAAAGCCTATAAAAAATTTGAACTTTTCAATAGTCTTCTTGTTGTATAAGTTCTCTAAATTATAACTTCTAACTCCACCAATACATAAAGCAATTTCATTACCATTGATAGAATCTACAATACTTGGGATTCTTATAATGAATGCCATTCTTTCAAAGTACTGAGTTCTTTCGTGGTCTAGTAAATCCTTAGCTTGTTTGTTAATGGCATCAGGTGTTCTGCCTTTAATTTGGTGGCTTACTCTAACTTCAGGTTCATCAAATGATTGATTTGGAAATATACTAATTAAACAATCTTTTGCAATTTCTATAAACTCCTGATGTGCAATAGTCCTTTCATTATCTTTTGAAAACACAGGAATCACACAATCACTTTTTAAGGTGTTTAAACTGATTTCTGAAGTGTTTGCTTCAATAAATGGTTTGGGCACAAATAAGCTATCCTGTGTTGGTTTTGAAATAGTCTGAATAACTTCTAGCTCATTAATTTTACTAGGTAGCATAACCTCATTTCCAATATCTATATTTTCACCATTGGGGTAATTTAACATAGTTTTACTACCATTTGGATTTACTCTTTGTAATACCAATGTTGCTTCTGTAGTACTACCATTATTCTCTATTATGGTAGTAGAATTTTCAGTGATGAGTTGTGTGTCCATTTGTTGAAAATGATTTTGGGTTTAACAATAATTCTTTTGAGTTGATTGTGTCTTTTTGAACTTTGAAATCATACTCTAAAAGCTCTCTCCAATTGCTGTACTGATTGTATAAAACTTTCAATTCCTCAACTGTTTTGGTAGCTTTAATTTTCTCTCTAGCATCTTGTAGATTGGTTCCTGAATTACACCATTCAAGAATTCTTTTCCCTGTAGCAGAATTGATGACAAATTCGGGTTTATTCATAAATAAGCCAGTTCTGTCCTTACTTGCTTTTGCTAAATGATTTTCATTAACAAGTTCAAAGTTTACAGTAAGCTCATATTCAAAACCATCTCTTGTAATTTCCTTAGTACCGTGTTTTACCACTTGGGTTTTTCCATTACTGCCAACATCTAAAGAATAATCCATTTTTCTTCTAGCTGTTGTAATGATATGGCAACTAGACTGTAGAATTTTATCAATAAATGCCTGATGTCTTGGTGTAACTACACTCCAATCTTGCCATCTACCACCTAGCTTTTCGTGAATATCTAAGCATCCACCTGAACCATTCCATTCATGGGTAATGGAATCCACAATTACAACTGAAATGTTTGATTTCTCACAAAGCTCAATAGCTTGAATATACCTTTCAGGTGTATAAGGTGCTGAAATGTCTATCACATAGAAATTGCCTAAATCTGAGTATAATGATGCTGATGAATTTTCAGTATCAATAACTGCTATTTTGCTCCAGTCATTTGTCATACCAAAGGCTAATAATAATGCTGACTTGGTTTTACCAAAGCCACTTGCTCCACTTATCCCTAAACGGAGCTTTACTTGTTTTCTTTCTGATTGTTTTAAATGCATAGTAATAATGTTTAAGTTGATTAATTTGTATAAAAAAATAGCCAAAAATTACTTTTGGCTATTAGCTTTAAAATGTTTTGAAATGGGTTTAAATAGTGGAATATCTCAGAAAAAATAGTTAACTTTGTGTATCTAAAGCTACCAAAATTAACTACAGAGTAGCTCCTCCTCCAAGTTCGTGCGTTGTTAAATCAAAAGATTTTTCTAGGGTGGGAAGATTAGAAAGAAACCCTATTTGTTGTAAAGTATATACTAAAGCTATAGAGATACTTCTATAAGTCTAGAAGGACTTCTAGGCTTTGGGAGAGTTTAGTTACGTCCACTTTTTGAAAACATATAATATACTTCTACAAAAAATGGACGGATTTTATACTATTGAGATTTAGTATATTCTTCAATTGCTTCAAGAATAGTTTTTTGGTTAGCCTCATAATTTTCTAAACTTCCATAGTTTTGAATCATCCAATTTTCATCTAGGTCAATATTGATGTATTCTGCTGGTTCTAGCAGATTAATTACACTAGCAGGATTAGGTAATGGTTTAACAGAAATGATTTTCTTTATATGTAGTCTGCTACCAGAAGGCAATCTGTCAGAAGTAAATTCAAAATTATCTTCTATCAATCTAGTGTATAAAGTATTAATGCTGTAAGTTCTTTTGAACTCATAAACATTATTCTCTAATAGTTCATCATATCTAATCAAACTCATCAATTCATTAAAAAGTAAAGTGTCATTTTCATTGAAAACACCTGTTGGCTTGTTTTTTAGGTATCTAAAAGATAAATTATTTGAGTCGTATTCTCTAATGTTTTCAATCAGTTTTTCTCTAAAGTGTTTTAAGATGTAAAATATTCTAATTTTCTTTTTGGTCTCTTCGGAATAATTTACTTCTGTTAGATTAATTGTACTGGCTACAGTAATACAATCTAGGAAGTAATTACTTCTACTATAGTCTAAGTCTCTAAATCTATCAAAATTGGAAACAGAATGATTAAATGCATTTGCAAAAAATTTAAGTGCTATGAATCTTACTAATTGCACCTCAAAATTAGGATTGTTGTAAGGGTTTATTACTGTCCAATTATTACTATTAGCTTTTTGATATCTGAGGTTGAAGTTTTCAAAAAGAACTTTTCTAAAATCAGAATATATCATTTTGAAGTTAGAGTGATAAATCAAAGATTGGTAGTAATCTTCTCCAATGTACTTATTAAACATCTTATGTAAGCCTTTTTGGATTTCATTTTCTTTGAAAAATAATTCAGTTTTATAATTCACTTCTGCAAGTTCACAATTCATAAACTGGTTGGTGAAAGCACAATAAGCTACATAAGCAGCAATATCTTCTCCAAAGAATTTGAATGTATTAGCTATGTATTCTTCACTTCTGTTAAGAGTAAATAAATTGTATGATGGGAAATCTAATCTAGTTAAATCTGTTCTGTTCAATCCACCTATAAGCTCAATTTCACTAGCTACATTATTTTCTAATTCATTATGATAAAATGCTGACATCAAAAAGCTTTGCATATTCAAAGGGAAGTATTTTACAGGCTCTTCTTGTTGGTTGAAATAATGTACTTTGTTGTATGCCTCCATGAATACATTTATTTGCTCTTGAGTCATTTCAGAATTTTCAAGTGAAGTACTATCAAATCTATCTGGTCTAGGTAAAATAATATGTATTTCTCCTTTTTCTCTTTGTCTAGCTAAAGCTTGGATAATATCATTTATACCACCTGAAAATATTCCATATTTGTTTCTAAACCACAATCTTGTTGCACGTGGTGGGAGTACAATAATAAATCCATGATTTTCTTTTCTGATACTTACACCAGTTTTGAAATTAGTACCAATATTACATTTATCATTCTTGTACCTATTTTTAGGTGCTTCATTTTGTGTTCTTTGGTTAGAAACTAATTCAGAAGTACAATTATTTAGTTGTCCAAATCTATCCTTTAGCTTTTTACCAATTCCTTTTTTATCTTGAAGTATGCTTTTTGCTAGGGTTTTGGAGTAACACAAAATATCAATTTCTTTATTCCTATTTAACAAATCTTCTACAACTTTTACAATTTCAAAAGTTTCATTAGTAAAATTATGTTCACTACTGAAATGTAGATATAATTTACTCTGCTTTTGTGGTATTTTAACCCTTTCAGATTCTAAAATTTGTATTTTTTTATCAGTTAGTTCAGCTAGATATTCTATTACAATCTTTGAAGCTTCATTGAATGTAGCACTTATGATAAAATTCTTGTGTATTACATCTTTCCATTTCCATAGATTAAAAATGAATTCTTCCTGAAAGTTTTGGATAGCATCATGAATTTCATCATAAATAAATATTGCTTTGGTACCATTATCTTCACAGTATCTTATCAAAGCATTAAGATAATTTCTTTTGACCTCAGAGTTTTTGAATCCATCTTCTCCTGGATTTCCAAGTAAAGTATTTGCTGTAAGAACTTGAACACGTTTGTTTAAATATGGAATATTAAAATCCCTTCCTAAATCAGTATAATTATAAATATCTTCTTTTGGAATATTTGCGTCTTTATGAATATCATTTACATATTGTTCAACAAGGCTAACATATGGAGAAGCAACAATGATTAAATAATTGGTATTGTTATAGTATTCTTTAATTGTTTGAATAATTGCATAAGATTTACCACAACCCACAAAGGCATTTAATACAACAGAATTTTTTTCTTCCAGTTGTATTTTGGATTGCATAGAATCATTAATGTAGCCTTCTTCATTAGGATGAATAATCTCTTTATTATTGACTTCAAACAAAGGGAAGTCTTTCGGGTTTATTTCTTTAAACTCAATTGGATAATCTCTGAAATGCGAATTTGGTAAATCCATATAAAAATAACTATGTTGTAAATATAATACAACATAGTTATTTATGAAACTCATTTCTTTAATCTGTCAGAAAGGTTAGATACTTGCTCACTCACTCTTTTCTGAACCACTTTCGCATAATGCTCTTGTGTAGTGGACATTTTTGAATGTCCTAATAACTCAGACACAATTTCCATAGGAACATCATTATAAAGCAGAACTGTAGTTGCAAATGTCTTTCTTCCCACATGATGAGTAAGCTTTTTTTCAATCCCAATAATCTCAGCTACTTCTTTAATGTATGAATTAAACTTTTGATTTGAAATTATAGGCAGAAGCTCTTTATCAGTTTTATATTTGTCTAAAATGTCTAAAGCTTTAGGGAGAAGTGGTAATGAGAATTGCTTTTTAGTTTTTTGTCTATACATATCAATCCAAAGTTTATTGTCAAATTTCTTTACGATGTTTTTAGGTTCTAAACTAGCCATCTCTTGATAAGGTAATCCTGTATAACAACAGAAAACAAACATATCTCTTACTTGCTCTAACCTTTTCTGGGAAAAGACATAATTTTCTAAACTACATAACTCTTCAGGAGTAAGATAAGTAACATTATTTATTACCTTTTTAGGCTTGTACAATAAGAAAGGGTTTGTGACTAAAAACCCCTCTCCTAAAGCTAGCTTAATGATTTTAGAAACTCTTTGAATACTTTTATTGATTGTTATTTGTTTAAAGTTCTTTTGAGTCTTTAAATAAAAATCAAAATCTTGTATAAACTTCAAACTTATATCCTCTAATTGTATATTTCTCTTCTTAGTTGTGTAGTATAAAAAATCCTGAGTATGTTGTTTAGCTTCAACAAACTTTGAATATGTTGACTTTGAATATTCTTTTCCTATAAGCTTTTCCATTCTAGAATTATGTAATTCAAAAACCTCTATTAATGACTTAGCTTGTTTTACATCTTCTCCTTTGTATTTTAAATAAATATCATCCACATCAAACTGGTCTTTCTGAACCTGTAGAAATAAAAAAGCCTGATTAATTTCTTGCTTAATCAGGCTTAATTGAGTATTTACTTGAGAATGCTCTGTATCTGTTGGAATTGCTTTTTGTAATGTACTATTCCAATTAGAAGGATTTATGAATAATCCTGTAGAAAAAATTTTCCTTGCTCCTAGATAAGTTAGTCTGCATCTTAATGGAGCATTTCCTCTTTTATTAGTCCTTACTTTTTGCAATAAGAACAATATCTTTAAAGTATTTGTAGTCATTGTTCTAACTGTTTTTAATGGTGTACCTGATTTCAAAAATGGTGTACCTAATTGTATGCCTATTTTTTAATAAAAGTGAAGTAAAATAGAGATGAAGTAAAAATAGAAGTGTTGATTTTACTAAGTTTATAGCAACAAAAAAGCCTCATATTTCTATGAAGCTTGATTTTAGTAGCGGGAACAGGACTCGAACCTGTGACNNGTTATGAGCCCGACGAGCTGCCTACTGCTCTATCCCGCGATGTTTCGAGTGCAAATATACAACGATTATTATAAATAGCAAGTATATTACCGATATTTTTATTCTTTTTAAACCCTAAACCCCATAAAACAAGCTAATCCGCTGGAGGCGAACCCTTCATCGAAAAGGTATAAAATGAAAAACACCCCAACGTGGGGGTGTATTCCAAATTCAACTAAATACTTGCAACACTTATAGAAAACATTACAATTCTTTCTCAAAAAATTTACTTATCAGACGATCTGCTTTTACTCAAATAAATAATTGTATTCTGTCTGATAGTTAGTAAACGTTAAGGCTTTTACCAAATCTTTATTAGCACAACAAGTCTCAAACAGTTATTGACCCCTTATTGTATGAAGCAAATGTAAAACGAAAAAAAGGAACAGAGTGTAGAACAATTAACTCAATTATGTAGAACTTATTCTACAAAAAACAACTTTTAAACCTTTTCATTAAAAAAAGTAAACAGTTCAATTAATTCAGCGAGATTATCGATTTGCAGTTTTTCAAAAATTCGCTTTTTATAAGTACTCACAGTGGTTTTTTGAATGTCTAACGCATTCGAAATTTCAAGATTGCCATACCCTTTTACCAACAAACGGGCAATCTCAATTTCACGACCGGACAAATGTTCGATAGGGTTTATTTTTTTTCCTAGTAAATAAGAATTCAAAATCTTTTCTTTAGTAACATCACTAATATATTTTCCTTGAGTTACCAAAGTGGAAATAGCAAATTTTATCTCATCTTCTTCACTCAACTTGTTCAAATAACCATTGGCTCCGGCATTAAAAAAACGCAGAGCGTGAACCGTCTCATCAAAGGCCGAAAAAATCATGATTTTTAATTCCGGACGTATTTTTTTTACCTCCGGAATAATCGTAATACTGTTTCCATCCGGAAAATTAATGTCCAAGATAAGCACATCAATAGGGTTCTGTTTCAAAACCTCTAAAATAGAGACAAAGTTTTCCACCTGAAAAACAGTAGCATATGTATACAGCTCTTTGATAATCATCGAAAGTCCCTGTCGAACTACGGTATGATCATCGGCCACTAAAAAACTAATTTTCGTATTACTCTTCATATTCACTCGCTATACAGTGTTACTGACTATCAACAAGAATAGTAAATACAACTTTCGTACCATGGTTGGGTTTACTTTCGATGTTGATATTGCCTCCAAACAACTGCACAATTTCTTTACACAAATTTAGTCCTAAACCGGTACCAACATCATTAAGTTGGGTCGGATTAATTCCTTTATAAAAACCTTCAAATATAATTTTCAAGTCAGATTCCGAAATACCTCTACCGTTGTCTTGAACCTGAAAACTCAAATGGTATTGCTTACTGTTTATTTTTTGAGAATCAATCGTTAATTGAATACGACCATTCTCAGTAAACTTATTGGCATTACCCACAACATTATATAACAATTGATGTATTTTGGTGGCATCACTGTTAACCAAAAAAGGTTCTTTTGCATTCGCCTGAACGTGTAATACATTACCACTGTTTTCAACCAACGTGCTCAAATTAGCAATAATCTGATTCAATTCAGAGGTCAAATCAAATTCTTTTTTATTTAAAACCAAACGGCTGTTTTCATTTTTGGAAAAATCCAACACCTGATTCACCATAATCAACAACGAATTCGTGGTAAATTGAATCGTTTTAAACACCTCTTTCGTTTCTAAATCCTCAATTTGTTTACTTACTTTTTTACTGTAAATCGAAATCAAGCTCAGTGGAGAGCGAATTTCATGACTCAACATACCAACAATTTTATTTTTAAAACTCAAGTTTTGCTGAATGGTTTCCTGAGCTTCCAATAACTTAGCTTCATTGTCATACGCCAATCGAGTAAAAAAGTAAAGCATCGCAGACAACAATAACATAAGGAGTACAATCCCCAAAATAGCATAAAAGCGAATAGTTTGATTCGTATCCTGTTGCTGCTCAAATGCCTCCTTGCTACCCGTTTTTAAATTTACAAAATAATTTTTAAATTGAGATAAAAGGGAATGACTCTGTTCAGATAAATCTTTGTTGGCGGCAATAAGAAGTAGGTCACGATTTCGCAACGTTTCATATCGGCTTTGAATGGCTCTAAACTGCTGCTGATAATGTTTATCGGAATTCTCAAAAACATTTTTTAATTGTTCTTCAAGCGAACCCGTTTCTTCCAATTTCCCATATTTCATCGTCACTTTCTGATTCAAAATCTCTTTCTGAATTTCAATTTTACCCGACAAGGCATTCATTAAACGAGTAAACAATCCTTTTCTGGCCAAACTGTCGGCTTCCAAATGGGATTCAACTTCCACACTGTCCAATATATCTTTATAGTTAATTTTATTCAATTGCAAAGGCAAACCGTCTGAACCTATAGGTTGACCTTGAAAAATGGAATCGATACTGTGCTTTAATTGATCAACACTATACTGAAGATATTTTTGCTGATGCACCGCCCGCTTTAATTTTTCGTTGTCGCGGTTAGTAAAGGGTATAGTATCTAAGTGCAACACCATACTGTCCAAGTGTTGAAGATACGTTTCCAACGACCCAACATCTCTAAACTGAAGATAATCCTGCAAACTAACTTGAGCGGCGTTAAAATTGGAATGAGCTGCTTCAACGTGCGACTGCGATACATCTGCTACACGAAGGGCATCAGAAATTTTTTCTAATTTTTTTTCATTAACCGATTCATTATACCACAACAATACAATAAGCAATTGCAACAAAATGAGCGATAAAAGTAAAACCAAATGAATAGGCTTTCGGTGTTCAGACGATGAAAGTCGAGACACGATTCGTTCAAAAATAGGTGTATTCAATGTTGAATTTGTTATAAAATTATACCTTTTCCCTTTTTAAAAATTAATCGTTTATAAATACTTAAATAAATAATATTCAAATAGTTAACCAATTAATTACAGACATACTTCCCCAAAAAAAAAGAAATGCTACAAACAATTTTTATAGTTTGTAAAAATAATAGTAAAACTACAAAGGTTTGTAGAACAAAAAAATAATGTTTTGTAGAATTAATTCTACATAGTTTATTAGCTTTTCAACATAGAAATAAGATAGAACTACTCTTTCTCAAACATTTATTTAGCCGGTAAAAAGAGGATGGTAGTGCCGTTTAAAGTGATTTTCGCACAATCAATTGACACTCATTTTCAAGTTGAAATTTTTGATTGGTAAGAACCATTTCAGCCAACGATTTTCCCATCTTTTTAAAATTAGTAGAAATAGTAGTAATGCCATTTTCAACTACTTTTTTTAACGGGGTATCATTATACGAAATGATGCCATAATCAATTCCCAATCTAAAATTCTGCTCTTTTGCATACTCAATTACTTCCACTAACTGACGATCATTTGGAATGACAAAAACGATTCCTTTTTGCATATACTTTGCTTCAAAATAGGAGACAACTTGGTGTGTAAAATGATAATCCGAACAAAATTTTTCAAAGCCTTCCACCATGCCAAGGGGCTCCTTCTGACCCGGAAAAATTAAAATCAATTGGTCATACAAATCAATTTTGGACTTTCCTTCTAACAACAACGAATACATATCTTTCACAAAATTTTGATGCACAGAAGGATAATCACGCAGTTCATCATTGGTTTGATCTAAAATATAAACATCACTTTTAGGCAATGTTTTAATAATAGCAGCAGCCCCTATCAAATTGGTGGGCATAATGATGTATTTAGAATAATTGCCATTACTTTCATTAATCAACTTTTGAAACATCAACAAATTAAAATGATGAAAATAAATATCCACCTGTGCCTTGTTATCTATAGTTTCCAAAAAAGAAGTATACAAATCTTCCTTAAAGGCATTTAATTCATCAAACAATACAAAATAACGTTGCTCAAAACTAAATTCAACACTTTTCACATAGTACCCCTTGCCTAAAATAGCGAACAAAATTCCCCTTTTTTTCAACTCATCATACGCCAACAAAACAGTATCCCTCGAAATTGAAAACTCCAAACTCACTTTATTAACCGATGGTAGCCTATCCCCTTTTTGCAACCGATTTTCCGCAATTGCAATTTCAATAGACTGGATAATCTGTTTATACTTGGGAATGCCGGATTGAGTATCAACAACAATCAATTTCATATATAGCATTTTAAAAACTGGTGGCAAGATAATAAAAAACTGGTAGGTACTGGTATGGAAGAGAAAATAACTTTCCTACTTTTGTTGATATATCTATAAAAAAATGATAGAAAATAAACATTTTTCTCAATTAGACTACCCTGAAAAAACAAAATCATTCGGAATGATTTCAGACGGCAGAGAAGTTTTTTGCTATACGTTAACAAATAAAAATGGCATGGAATTGTCGGTAATGGACTATGGTGCAACCATAACTTCGCTAAAAGTACCAACAATAAACAACGATAAAGTGGATGTTGTTTTAGGGTTTGATAATGTAGAAGACTACGTTGATTCGTATAAATTGCCTAGTGCTCCTTACTTTGGTTGTGTTGTTGGGAGAGTAGCAGGAAGAATAAATAAAGGATCTTTTTTGTTGAATGATAAAGGAATTTTCCTGACCAAAAACCATGGAAATCATCAATTACATGGTGGAAAAGAAGGTTTCGGACAAAAAATATGGAAGATGAAAAAACGCACCAATGGCGATTTCCCTTCCATTACGTTTGAATATGCAAGCCAAAATGGCGAAGAAAATTTTCCCGGTGTTTTGGTGGTTGAAGTAACCTACATGCTCACAGAATCCAACCAAGTAATTGTAGAATACAATGCATTCAGTACAGATGACACAATTGTGAACCTTACCCAACACAGTTATTTCAATTTAGAAGGGCATCAGCACAACATCAGCAACCAAACCTTGTTTGTCAATTCCACAAAAATGTTGGAAACTGATTTAGATAACATTCCAACCGGATTATTTTTAAATGTTGCCAATTGCCCTTTTGATTTTTCGGAAGAAAAAAAATGTCCATTATCGATTGATAACACATTTGTTTTAAATCAAAAAAATAGAATTGCAGCTTCGTTATACAGCAAGCAAAATCAATTGAAAATGAGTGTTTTTACAAATCAACCAAGTGTGCATATTTATGTGGGTGGAAATTGTTTCGGCCGAATCAAAGGAAAAGAAGACACCGATTATCATCCGCTGAGTGGCATTTGTTTTGAAACCCAGCATTATCCTGATTCTCCCAATCATGCTCATTTTCCTTCTATTATATTAAAAAAAGGAGAACAATATTACCACCAAACCATTTTTGCTTTTGAAAACTGCTAAATAAATAAACATGAAAAAATTGCTGCTACTCATTTCTCTACTTTTAGTACTAATAAATTGTTCAGATGACGACAAAACACCTGAAAACGAACCAATTATTCCGGAAGACAATTTCATTAGAGCCTCAGACATGTCATTCTTGCCTTTAATTGAAAGCGAAAACACAACCTATTTCAACAGTTCTAACCAAGCTGAAAATGCATTAACAACGTTAAAAAATGCGGGTTGCAACACCATTCGCATTCGCCTGTGGAAAAACCCAATCGACAATCAATCAAGTTTTAATCAAGTAAAAGCGTTTGCTCAACGAGTAAAACAAGCCGGAATGAAAGTATGGCTAACCGTTCATTACTCAGATACTTGGGCAGATCCGGGAGAACAATCCATACCCGCAACTTGGCAAGGGTTAAGTTTTGATAATTTAAAAACAGAAGTCATCAATTATACTTCTTCAATTATAACCGAAATTCAACCGGATATCATTCAAATAGGAAACGAAATCAATAGCGGATTCATGTGGCCATCCGGTCACCTCATAAACAACGAAAGTCAGTGTTTAGAATTACTTTCAGCCGCGAGCACCGCCGTAAGAGCAAAATCACAAACCACAAAAATCATGCTGCATTATGCCGGAATCGGTGCAGGAGCAACATGGTTTTTCAACAAAATGAGTCCGATTAATTATGACTACATCGGTGTTTCCTACTACCCAATTTGGCACGGAAAAAATCTTTCTGAGTTAGAATCAACAATTAATTCTTTAGGACAAACGCACAACAAGAAAGTAATTGTAGCCGAAACATCCTATCCTTTTACATTGGGTTGGAATGATTGGACCAATAATGTGGTGGGATTAGAAGATCAAATCATCCCTGCATATCCTGCCACTCCTGAAGGTCAAAAAAATTATTTGTTAGCCGTTAAAAATGTAATTAAACAAACCGAAAGCGGAATCGGCTTTGCCTATTGGGGCGGAGAATGGATCGCTTTTAGAGGTGATGAATCCACCAACGGTTCATCATGGGAAAACCAAGCCTTATGGGATTTTGACAACAAAGTATTACCGGCAATCGCCGTATTTAACCAAGATTAAGTATGAGAAATCTAATTCTAACAATCGTATTAGTTGCTCTTTTATCAACACCAAAAAGTAACGCTCAGGAATTTGCAAAAGGTGCCGATGTAACATGGCTACCCCAAATGGAAGCAACCGGTTATCAATTTTATGATACAGATGGAACAAAAAAAGATGCATTGCAATTATTAAAAGACAAAGGAATGAACACAGTTCGTCTACGTGTTTTTGTAAATCCTTCCGATGATCCGCAAAGTGGTCATTGCAGCAAAGAAGAAACTGTTGCATTCGCATTGCGAGCACAAAAAATGGGTTTCAGAATTATGATCAATTTTCATTATTCAGATTCATGGGCAGATCCCGGCAAACAAAACAAACCTGCCGCTTGGAAAGACCTTCAGTTTGATAAATTGGCCGATGCCGTTTACGATCATACATTTGATGTAATGACCGCATTAAAAAAAGTAAACGTTAAAACAGAATGGGTGCAAGTGGGCAACGAAATTCCGGGCGGTATGCTTTGGCCGGATGGAAGCACCGACAATTGGGTTCAATTAGGAAAACTATTAAACAAAGGATACGATGCTGTGAAAGCGGTTGACAAATCCATCAAAGTAATTGTGCATTTGGACGAAGGTGACAACATCCAAAAATACAGAACGTTTTATGACAATGCCACAGCTCAAAAAGTAAAATATGATGTAATTGGACTTTCGTATTATCCATTTTGGGTAAAAAAAGATTACACCGAAACAATAGCTAATTTAGAGTTCAACCTCAACGATTTAGTAAAACGATACAACAAAGAAGTAATGGTTGTTGAAGTAGGTGGCGAAGATGATAAAATCGAAAACACGAAAGCCTTATTAGAAGCAACCATCAAAGCCGTAAAAAATGTACCAAATAACAAAGGCTTAGGCGTTTTATATTGGGAACCACAAGGAGCAAGAAGCTGGAGCAAATACAACTTAAGTGCTTGGCTTCCCGACGGAAAACCATCTCCGGCTTTGGATGCGTTTAAAGACTAATAAAATCCGTTTAATCAGTAAAATCC
>DEHZ01000005.1 GCA_002352205.1 Flavobacterium sp. UBA2787
GGATCGAATGTTGGAAGGATTTCCGAGGTGATGGTGACTAATATAGTAACCGGAACAGCACATTGACCTGCGTCTGGTGTAAACACATATTCTGCGTCTACAACCGCTACAGATGTATCTATTGCTGACGGGCTCCATGTTCCTGTTATACCATTTGTTGATGCCGGTAAAGCGTCTGGTGTTGCGTTTAAACAATAGGCAGTAGCTATTGGATCAAATGTTGGTGTAACTTCTTCTGTTACTGTAATTAACCATGTAACAATATTTGCACATTGTCCTGCATCTGGTGTAAATATATATTCTGCATCAACAACCGCTACTGTAGTATCTATTGTGGCAGGACTCCATGTTCCTGTGATACCGTTTGTTGATGTTGTTAATAATACATCCGCAGTAGCATCAATACAATAAGTAGTTGTAATTGGATCGAAAACAGGGTCAACAACATCGATAACAGTAAGTGTTACCGTATGGCTTTCATTGATTTCACAAACACCTGTGTTAGATGAAACTAAATAAGTAATCTCATAAACACCTGCAGTACTAGTTGATAAATCAATTGCACCTGTAGACGCGTCTATTGTTAATCCTGCTGGAGTTGCAGTAAATTGTCCTGTTATATCAAAGTTTTCGGCAGGTACAAGAACAGGATTCGATCCAGACTTACAATATTCTGCTTCATCGTAACTAAATTCTGTAATTGGAGTGACTGCATTTACTAATTCTATAGTAAAAGTGTATGTTCCTCCTTCTGTACAGCCTTGTGCTTCTAAAGTATAAACTACTTCATAAATACCGGCAGTACTAGTTCCTAAATTAATTTCTCCGGTTGTTGGATCAATTACTAAACCAGTTGTTGATGTAAATACTCCTCCTATATTGAAGTCAGTTGCTAATGTTGGCAATAGAAGACCACTTGTGCTTGATACACAAATTACAGCAGGATCATATTCAAACTCTACAATTGGTGTGACAATATCATCTCCAAAATTCAAGAAGAATGATTTAACCAAAGAACAAGTATTCGTTAAATCTGAAACGCGTACCCAAATTTGTTGACCATCTGTACCTTCAAACTCTGCAGGATTTTCTATAGGGTTTTGAGGAACTGATGCGTCTTCTTCAGATAAATAATAAGTAATTAAAAATAATGCCGGATCAAAAGTGCCTAAAATGGTAGCGTTATTTTGTGTTAAGTCAAAAATTGCTGTTCCTGTAGCACTACATGATTCCAAATCAACTGGATCATTACTTGGGAATTCAATAATATAAACAATATCAACTGTTTTAGAAGTAGTAACCTCTTCACCTGGCGTACATGTTGCATAGGTTGCAATTGCTTCCATTTCAAGTGTTAGAGTTAAGTTCGTTTCTAACTCTAGTTGCTGTTCTGGTGTTAAAACGATTGAAATATCATTTTGATTGCTATAAAAACCACCATTCATTAACCATTGGAAATCAACATCAGATTCTCCATTTGGAAGGAATCTCCAAGCTTCTTCTGTAGCAGACCAAGCTCCTGTATTTCTTCCAGGAGGGGTATAACCCACAGTTCCTAATGCGTTTTGAATACCAATAACTCCAACTCCATTTTGCCAAGATGTACATGGAACTCTTCTTTCTACATAAACTTCGATAATATTAGAAATTTCATATATTACAATTTGACTTGTTTGTGCACCAACGGCAGCACTATTATTACACCCTGTTCCAAATTGAGCAACTTGGGAGAAATTTACTACTAAAGCTCTACATGGATAAGTTCCTAAAACTTGATAGTTTATATTTGGTGAAGCAAATGCATTATTAATGAAAGGATCTATATCCTGATAAACTCCATATATTGCATTTAAAATTGGAAATGCAGGATTAGGAACACTCTGAGTAAAGGCCCATGGACAACCCCCACCATCTGTCATTCCATTTCCAAATTGTACAACTCCATTTGATCCTACTTTGGCTTGTGTAAAAGATTCTCCAAAGAAACAGAAATTAAACGGTAAATCTATAGCATCAGACCAAACGTCATCTGTGTCAACAGATGTTTGTGTACCACCAGTGAAAGGGAATGGAGGTTCATAGGTAATTGATTCTACTGCATAAGAAGTAGTTGAAGCAATTCCATAGAAGGAAGCTGCAAGGTTAATTTCTTCAATATCAGAATCAGGACAAACTACAATTGAACCATCTACAATATCAACACCAACACCAACAACATCTACAGATGCACACCCTGGCGGGATGTAGATTGAGAATTGCTCTGGTCCCGACCAAAAACTTTTATCGTCTTCCGAACAAATTGCTCTTACATAAAATTCGTAAAACACATCTTCAGATGCAAGGAAAGTGTATGTTGGACTATTAACAATTATTCCTGTTGAAGAAGCGTTTGGAACTCCACTTCCTAATTCTTGAATAATTACTTCCCATTGTGTTTCAGTTCCTGAAGGAGTCCATGTTAAATCTACAGAATATGAACCTAATTCGGTTGAAGCTGTTAATTCACTTGGAGAAGGACAGGTTAAAACACTAACATTAATATTGTCGATAGCTGCAGGTGTCTGAGTTCCTCCACCTCCATCATTTCTCCACTCAAATACTAAACGAAGTACTTGATCTGAAAATGCTGCTAATGGCAAAGTATATAATTGGTTTACATAACTAGCACTATTGTTAAAATTAGCACCTAATTGTTGACCTCCACTGGCTGCGTTAATTTGCACTCCTGGTGTTGGCGTAAAAGTTACAGGCACTAACCAAACTCTGAAGTAATCGAATGGGAAACCGCCAAATCCTTCTCCTACTGCTCTCCAATCAAATGATAGATTTACTTCATTCAATATTGTTGGCATTTGTAAATCACGGTAAGCATGAACTACAGTTGCAGGTGATGTTGTGTAAGTATTTGTAGCTCCATTATTATTAGAAATGTACATTGCTTGAGTTCCTCCATTATTTGTAGCATTTCCAACAACCCATTTATTGATAGAAGTTCCGTTTACGAAAGACCATCCATGAGCTGCTTCAAAATCTTCTGAATAATTTAAATCAACCGGTATTTGCGTAGTATTGAATGAAAACGCAGTAGTCCAATTGCTAATGCTTGTTTCACTACAAATTACTCTAACATAAACATCATAGGTTGTTGATGGTGATAATGAAGTAACTTCAAAAGGGTTATCTGTGGTAACTGTTCCTGTGTCGTCAATTCCTGGAGCAGGAGAACCTGTTGGAAGTACAATAACTTCGAACTCTGTAAATCCCGGTATTGGATCCCAACCAATCTCAGCTGTTTCTTGACCAACAGTAACGATAGAAACTCCAGTTGGAGGTAAACATTCCGGCACACCACATTCTACTAATGAATCGGTATATAAAACAGTTCCGGCTAAGCCTCCTGAAGCAACATCCATACTGTAAACAGTTTGGTTTGAATCGTTGATTACTTGTACTCGAACTTCACCTGTAAATCCACCGGCAACACTCCAAAATAAATCAAATGGTAAACCATTACATAATTGTACTGTAAAGTCAACCGGGTTTTGTCCATCTGCATTTGTTGGACCCGTAATAGTTGCAACAACAATTCCGTTTTGTCTAACTTCCATAATGTTGCCATTCCAACTATCTCCAAATGTATCTCGCGTTCTGATGATATAAGCACATTGGTCGGCTAAGTCACAAATTGTAGTATTGAATGTTAAAGCAGATGACCAGTTTCCGATTCCGGTTGGACAAATTGCTCTGATATACACGTCATATAATGTTCCTGATTCTAATCCTGTGATTAAAAATGGATTATCTGTAGTTAATGTTCCTGTAGCAGTTGCAGTAGGTACAGTTGAAGGCGATGGTAACCAAATTACTTCATATTCTGTAATTCCGGGAACAACATCCCATTGAACCTCTGCAGATTCTGCTGAAATTTGTCCGGCCACCATAGTTAAGCCTGTTGGTGCCAAACATTCCGGCACACCACATTCTACTAATGAATCAGTATATAAAACGGTTCCGGCTAAAGCTCCCGAAGGAACATCCATACTGTAAACAGTTTGGTTTGAATCGTTGATTACTTGTACTCGAACTTCATTTGTAAATCCGCCGGCAACACTCCAAAATAAATCAAATGGTAATCCATCACACAATTGAACAGTGAAGTCAACCGGATTTTGTCCATCAGCATTTGTTGGACCGGTAATTGTTGCAACAACAATTCCGTTTTGTCTAACTTGCATGATGTTACCATTCCAACTATCACCAAATGTGTCTTGTGTTCTAATGATATAAGCACATTGGTCGGCTATATCACAAATTGTTGTATTGAATGTTAAAGCAGTTGACCAGTTACTTGTTCCTGTTGGACAAATTGCTCTTATGTAAACATTATAAATTGTTCCTGAATCTAATCCTGTAATTAAAAATGGATTTTCAGTAGTTAATGTTCCTGAATCATCTGGACCCGGTGATGTGGAAGGCGATGGTAACCAAATTACTTCATATTCTGTAATTCCGGGAACAACATCCCATTCAACTTGAGCAGAATCTGCTGAAATTTGACCAGCCACTGTTGCTAATCCTGTTGGAGGTAAACATTCCGGCACACCACATTCTACTAAAGAATCGGTGTATAAAACTGTTCCAGCTAAGCCGCCGGAAGCAACTTCCATACTGTAAACAGTTTGATTTGAATCGTTTATTACTTGTACACGAACTTCATTTGTGAATCCTCCTGCAACGCTCCAAAATAAATCAAAAGGTTGACCTGTACATAATTGAACTACAAAGTCAACCGGATTTTGTCCATCAGCATTTGTTGGACCGGTTATTGTTGCAACAACAATACCATTTTGTCTAACTTCCATGATATTACCATTCCAACTATCTCCAAATGTGTCTCTAGTTCTAATTATATATGAACATTGATCCGCTGGTTCACATGTAGTCGTATTAAATATATAAGGTCCGGCCCAAGCACTAAATGTTCCGTCTCCACAATCTCTTCTTACCCAATATTGATATTGTGTTGAAGCCGCAATTGGAGTACCATCAAATAATGTGGTTACGTTTACGTTATCAAAGCTATTAGTTTGAATACCTGAACCTGCAGGAACTGTAGATCCAACAGTTTGTAAAACATATTCCCATGATGTAGCTCCATTAGCATCCCAATTTAAAACGGCACTTGTCAATCCACCAATTGCTCCTAAATTAGTTGGAGGTGGACAGTTTACTACTTGTAGAGATAAAGTGTAAGCAATTGTAGCAGGAGTTCCGCTTGTAGAAATTACTATATAATAAGTCTGACCTGAAACAACAGGTAAGTCTATAACTCTTGGTGTAGCATTATTACTTGATACACCTGCAATACAACTTACCCCAACATTATCACAACTATTATAAACGAATAAACCTGAATTGTTTCCTGTTGGTGTCATGGTAATGTTTACCACTCCATCAAAATCAGCGGTATAGCTATAAAAAACATCGTTACCGTTTAAAAAATTTCCGGCAGCTCCACAACCTGCACCCGGATTACCATCAATATTATCTAAATAATTAGCTGTGTTATCGGTTGTAGAATAAGGTAAGCCTCCTACCGGAATTGCAGAATCACATGTTAATCCCGGTGAAGATGTTGTAAAATTTACCGGCCCTACCCATTCACTATTACTTTGTGAACATATTGCTCTAACATAAACAGCATATTGAGTTGACTCATTTAATCCTGTTGCAGGATAAGTTGTTTCCGGACCAACCTCTACGCCAACCCCTGTTGGTGTGTTAGGAAATTCCACTATTTCAACTTCAAAAAGGTCTGCTCCGCCCGGATTATCCCATGTTATTGTTGCTCCAACTTGGCTAATACTGCCAACTTGAATATTTTCAGGATTAATACATCTTTCAACCAAACGAACATCATCCACAATCCATCTGTCTCCGGTTGGAGCAGCAGTTGGTTGTGTCACTAACATTACGAATGCAATATAAATGTCTTGCCCTTCATATCCGGCAAGAGCTAAATCCACTTCTTTTTCTTCACAGATATTAAAAACAGCATTTAATTCTGCTTCTGTCCATTGAGCAACAATTGAAAAACCACTGTTCTGAGAAACAGTAGAAACTCTAATCTGATACGTTGTATTATCAAAACCGTTAATTGTTGAACGGGTTGAGAATAACAATTGTCCATTATCAGGAACTGTAACTAATGATGACACTAACCACTTTTCAGAAGTGTTACCGGCACCAATATTTTCTCTACCGTTGACAAAAGCAGAAATACTGCCCTGGCAAACTGTTGGAGGTGTAGTTACAGCATTTACGGTTGTCCACTGAAAGGCACCGAATGCGTTGTTGTAAAATGTCCAACCGGGTGGTATTCCGCCCTCAAAATTTTGAGGAACCTGAGAATACGCAACTGTTCCTGTCAGCAAAAACAACAGTAATAGTAAAGTAATTCTTTTCATAAATGAAAGTTTAGATTGTTTTGTAATTTTTTTTCGTAGGTTTAGAGAGCCAAATTTAACAAAAATTAAGAATTATGTAACATTATTTTAATTTTTAACTAAATAATTCAACATATTTATTTCTTTTGTTTCTTTAATTTGGTCAGAAAAGCTTCTGAATTGCTTAATTTTGCAAGACATTTAATTGAATATGCTAGAAAAAGAAAAAACAAGTTTTGAAAAGACAGTTGTAGTAGGAATTGTTACGAAAGAACAAGATGAGTCTAAATTGAATGAATTTCTAGATGAATTAGAGTTTTTAACGTTTACTGCTGGCGGTGAAGTGATTAAGCGTTTTTGGCAACGACTTGAAAAAGCTCATCCTAAAACCTTTGTTGGAACAGGGAAAATTGAAGAAATTCATAAATATATTGTTGAAAACGACGTTTCTACCGTGATTTTTGATGATGAACTCTCGCCTTCTCAACAAAAAAATATTACTAAAATTTTGGATTGTAAGGTATTAGACCGAACCAACCTAATTTTGGACATTTTTGCTCAACGTGCCGAAACTTCTTATGCCAGAACACAGGTTGAGTTGGCTCAGTGTCAATATTTGCTGCCGAGATTATCGGGAATGTGGACGCACTTGGAACGGCAACGTGGTGGAATTGGTATGCGTGGTCCGGGTGAAACAGAGATTGAAACCGATAGACGAATTGTGCGTGACCGAATTGCATTGTTGAAAGATAAAATCAAGACGATTGACAAACAAATGTCGGTGCAACGCGGAAATCGTGGTTCGCTGGTTCGTGTTGCTTTGGTGGGATATACCAATGTGGGAAAATCGACGTTGATGAATGCGGTTGGAAAAAGCGATGTTTTTGTAGAGAATAAATTATTTGCAACGCTAGATACAACTGTGCGAAAAGTGGTGATTAAGAATTTACCGTTTTTGCTTTCGGATACGGTTGGTTTTATTCGAAAATTGCCAACTCAGTTGGTGGAATCGTTTAAAAGTACGCTGGATGAAGTACGTGAAGCCGATTTACTACTTCACGTTGTTGATATTTCGCATCCGGATTTTGAACATCATATTGCCTCGGTAAATCAGATTTTGCAAGATATTAAAAGTGCCGATAAACACACAATTATGGTTTTTAATAAGATTGATGCCTACAAACCTGCTCAATTTGATGAAGATGATTTGATGATTGAAAAAACCAGTAAGCATTATTCGTTGGAAGAATGGAAAGCCACATGGATGAGTAATGTGGGTGAAGATCGTGCGTTGTTTATTTCTGCGACGAATAAAGAGAATTTTGAAGAATTTAGAGAAAAAGTGTATGAAGCTGTGAGGGAAATTCACGTGACTCGTTTTCCGTATAATAAATTTTTGTATCCGGATTATAAGGATGCTGTGGATGAGGAATAGTTTATAGCACAGATTGCGACAGGGATTGCAGTGGAAAGCTTTTTTAAAAAAATTTTTAGTTTTGCTGACAAACAAAAGCGACCAACGGAAGCTCTTTGGGTGGCTTGCAAAACTTAATTTTTTTGAAAAACTTGGAACGGAAAGCCCGGCCGTTCGCCCCAAAAAAAAATCATTCCGAAAAAAGAGATTTGCTTCGCCTGTTCGCTTCGCTCGAGTCTCCTTCGTCGGAATGACAAGATTGGGGATAAATTATATTATTAAAATCCGTAATTCACGCCCACTCCCAACACTTGACGGGTTTGGAAACCGCGAAATGCATTGTCGTCATAAATGGTTTGGAACGACAGGTTGGTGGATAGGAATTTATTGATGGTCATTACGATATTTAACTGATAATCAACGTCTACGTTTTGTGGATCTTCGAGATAATTGGAATATAAACTCAGGATATTTTCGGCAGAAACGTTTTCGAATAAATTGAATTTATAGTAACCTGCTGCGTAGAAACCGAGCTCGTAACGCATTGATTTTCCTTCATCTACGCCAAAATAACTTCCGTCAACATAGCCCGGAACAGAAGTATAATCTTTGTCAACAAAAGTCATTTTTGATGATAATGGAGCTAAATTGAATTTGAAATTATCGCTTTTTTTCCACATCATACCCGGACCAAAAGTGAGGTAACCCGGCGACATAAAATTGGTGTTTTCGGTTCTGATTTCTCTGCCGTTTTCATCTGTTCCGTAAACAAAACCTTTTGTGAATTGTGTTCTGAAGTTAAGAAAAGCGGAATAATACCAATATCCTCCAGCTTTTTTTCCGGCAAGTGAATTAAACTCGAAACGGTCATCGGTTTTCTTTTCAAACTCTGAGTTTTTGGTTTTCACGATACCGTAGGATGCAATTACTTTGTTGTCCCAAGACCAATCTTCACTTTTGTAATTGAAATCGTAGTTGAGTCCGAGATTTCCTGAAATATTGTTTTCGCCACCGGCAACCCAATTGTCAAATGTTGATTGATTGAACAAGAACGAGATGTTTCCTTTTTTAATCCACCCGTTGGTTCGTGTGGTGTCGTTGACAGCTTTAACTACTTCTTCGACACTTTTTACTACTTCTTGTTGAGCTGAAACTTGTAGCCCAAACATGAAACTAAGTGCAATTACTACTTTTTTCATCCTTTAAATTTTAAGATTTTGCGGGACAAAGTTAATAATTGTTCTAAAATTAACAATTTTTTTCTGCTTAAAGGCCGTCTATTTTTGAGCTTTATATAACGGAACAGCAGAACAAGCTTCGCCAAACATAACGCTTTTGGCTACTTTTTGTAGATTTTGAATAGCAAAAATATAGGCTGATTCCGGAACCGGTTTTTTGGAACATCCTTTAAGAATGACCGGTTTTCCTTGGTAAATGGAATAATCGATTTGGCTGAGGATCTCGCTATATAATAAGGTGTCGATTTCTTCTTTTTTGCCTAAAATGATTTTTTTTGCAAACGGCTGAAGATGAACCGTAACCACAATAGTTGCCCAAGCCGGTAAAATAGCGTCGGTAGAGCAATAAATCGCCACAAAATGGTTTTGATATTGCGACCAATCGTGGTTTTTTAACGCTTCGCGGAAATTTTTTTCTTTAAGTAAAAATCCTTCTTCGAGCCAATGAGCAATATCAATTTGTGTTCGGATTCCGGTGGGATAATAATCCTCTAAATCGAACACTTCTAAGGAAGAATTGGCCACTTTGTTGATGATTTCGTTCATGTCTTTTGTTTCAGGTCTAAAGTTTCAAGTTTCAAGTTGCTGAACCTGAAACCTGAAACTTGAAACTTTTTTACAACATTCCTAATTCCAATTTTGCTTCTTCGCTCATTAAATCTTTGCTCCACGGTGGGTCGAAAGTGATTTCTACTTCGCACGATTTTACGGCATCGAGTGATTTTATTTTTTCTTCTACTTCTCTTGGCAATGTTTCGGCAACAGGACAATTGGGTGATGTTAAAGTCATTAAAACTTTTACATCATTGTCTTCGTTGATCATTACGTCGTAGATTAATCCGAGTTCATAAATATCGACTGGTATTTCGGGGTCGTAAATTCCTTTGAGGACTTTTACAACCGATTCGCCTAGGTTTATTTCGTCTTTATATTCTTCCATTTTGTTTACTTCTAAGTTTTGTTTTTGCCACTAAGGCACAAAGTCAATAAGTCTTTTTTTTAATTCTTAGCTTCAAAAGCTAACGCATACATTTTTATCTTTTTTATCATTGAGACCAAACCGTTTGCACGAGTTGGAGACAAATGTTCTTTCAATCCTATTTCATCAATAAAATCGGTATTGGCTTCTAAAATGGCGGATGGTTTTTGGTTCGAAAATGTTCGGATTAAAATGGCGATGATTCCTTTGGTTAAAATGGCATCGCTATCGGCTGTAAACATAATTTTTCCGTCCTGTTCTTCGCCTTGCAACCACACTTTTGATTGACATCCTTTGATGATGTTTTCCTCGGTTTTATATTTTTCATCAATCAACGGTAATGTTTTTCCAAGTTCGATGATGTATTCGTAGCGTTGCATCCAATCATCAAACATTGAAAACTCGTCAACGATTTCGTCTTGTATTTCTTTAATTGTCATTGTTTTCTGTTTTTACAAACGAGACTATTTTGTTTACAAACGCTTCAATCTCAACTGGTGGACTATCATGATCGAAGGTTTGTGATTGATAAACTTTTCCTTCATATACAATTCTGACATTAGCCATTGCTGCACCATCATAAAAACGTTTTTCCTCTGGTCCTTTATAGTTTTCCAGTTGATTTAGATCAATTTTTACAAACAAATCAGCTAATTCTTTAAAATCCTCTTTTGCCAATTGATAGCTTTTTGCCTTTTCATCTCTCTTTCTAACAATGGAAAGGGTTTCATTTTGGATTTGTATATTCACATAACTTCCTCTCGAAATGGCTTGGTATTCGATGGCCGCTTTCTTCATCTCTTCTTTTTCCTTTTGACTACAATTGTTTGCTAAAAAAAGCGAAAGGAAAATCATTGTAATAGTTTTCATAATCTGTTTTTAAGACAACATTAGTTTTGCTTTTTTAACGGCTTCTACCAAGGCATCAATTTCTTCTTTGGTGTTATAAAACGCAAATGAAGCTCTCAATGTTCCCTGAATTTGATAAAAATCCATAATCGGCTGAGCACAATGATGTCCGGTGCGAACCGCTATTCCTAGCTTGTCAATTATCGTACCAACGTCATACGGATGAATGCCATCAATATTAAACGAAATTACGGAAGTTTTTTGATTGGATGTGCCATAAATTTTTAATCCTTCAATTTCTAACAATCTGTTGGTTCCGTATTCTAACAATTCGTTTTCATAAGCTGCAATGTTATCAAAACCTATTTCGTTGAGATAATCAATGGCGGTTCCGAGCACAATACCTCCTGCAATATTGGGTGTTCCGGCTTCAAATTTATGAGGTAATTCCGCATAGGTTGTTTTTTCAAAAGAAACGGTGGCAATCATTTCGCCTCCGCCTTGATAGGGTGGCAATTTGTTTAACCAGGCTTCTTTTCCGTATAAAATTCCTGTACCGGTTGGTCCGCAGATTTTGTGTCCGGAAAATACATAAAAATCACAATCCAAGTCTTGCACATTTGGTTTTAGATGCGGAGTTGCTTGTGCTCCATCGATTAAAACCGCTGCACCCACTTCGTGGGCTTTTTCAATCATCCATTTAATTGGATTAATGGTTCCCAATGCATTGGAAATATGATTTACGGTTACAATTTTGGTTTTATCTGAAAGTAATCGTTCGTATTCTGAAAGAATTAATTCACCCGATTCATTCATCGGAATCACAACCAGTTTGGCTCCGGTTTTTTCGCACAACATTTGCCAAGGAACAATGTTGCTGTGGTGTTCTAACGCAGAAACCATCACCTCATCTCCTTGTTTTAAAAAAGAAGCAAATCCACTCGCAACCAAATTAATTCCGTGCGTAGTTCCGGAAGTAAAAAGCACTTCGTGACTAAATTTTGCGTTGATGTGCTGTTGAATTTTTAATCGTGAAGCTTCATACGCATCTGTGGCCAACTGACTCAACGTGTGTACACCACGATGAATATTGGCATTAATTTCTTTATAATAATTGGCTTCTGCATCAATCACCACTTGTGGTTTTTGCGAAGTTGCTGCGTTATCGAAATAAACAAGCGGTCTTCCGTTTACGGTTTGAGAAAGTATCGGGAAATCGGCTCTAATTTTTTGAATGTTTATCATTTTTTATTTAGAAAAATTCTAAATACAAAAGTAGTAAAAAGGATTGCGTATCTGCCACGAATTCACGAATTTTTATGAATTGTATCAACTGAAAATGCCAACGATTGATTTTCATTTGAGATAATTTTATACATTGCACTAAATAAATTTCAAATGAAAAAATTCTTCAAATTTCTTGGTATTGCTATTGTACTTTTTATTATTTATACTGGAATAACAACTTATCCAAAGTTGAATATTGTTTCCGGTTTTTCTGCAAAAAGTGTCGCTTCCGGATATTTTATTGATGGAAGACCGCTAGAAGTTATTGAGAATGGAGATAATGATATTGAAAGTGTTCGATTGGCAAAAAACGAAATTGATGAACAAGGAAAATTTGTCATTTCTTCTGCTTTTGGATTAAAAAAACGAAAAGCCATTTACCGAGAAGGCTTGGGAGCTACTTTGATAAACGATGATTTTGATGAAGCGAAGCCCTATTTGGTTCCGAATCGAACAAAAAACGAAACGAATTTACCTTTTCCGTATGGAAATCTTGAACCAAAAGATTCAATTTTTCCGGATGTGAATTATGAAAAATTAAATCAAGCGGTTGCGAATGCATTTGATAAAAAAGGTGAAAAAATTAAGCGAACAAGAGCTCTTTTAGTGATTTATAAAGATAAAATCATTGCCGAAAAATATGAAGATGGTTTTTCTAAAAACACTAAATTTTTGGGTTGGTCAATGACGAAAAGTATCACGGCTACTTATTTTGGAATTTTGCAACAACAAGGTAAAATTGATATTAATAAACCTGCTTCTGTGAAAGAATGGGCAAATGATGAACGATCAAAAATTACATTGCATAATTTAATTCAAATGAATTCCGGTTTGGAATGGGAAGAAGATTATGGGAAAATTTCGGATGTAACTAAAATGCTTTTTTTAGCGGAAGATATGACGAAAGTTCAATTGGAAAAACCCGCTGCTTTTGCACCGAATACACATTGGAATTATTCTTCGGGAACAACGAATTTGCTGTCGGGAATATTGCGAAGACAATTTCAAAATCATCAGGATTATTTGGATTTTTGGTATTCGTCTTTAATTGATAAAATTGGAATGCATTCGATGTTGATTGAACCTGATATGGCCGGAAATTTCGTTGGTTCTTCGTATGGATGGGCAACGGCTCGTGATTGGGCGAAATTTGGCTTACTTTATTTGCACGAAGGCAATTGGAATGGTGAGCAAATTTTTGATAAAAGTTGGGCGAAGTATGTGGCGACTCCTACACCCACTTCCAACGGAGAATATGGTGGTCATTTTTGGCTAAACGCCGGCGGGAAATATCCTGATGTGCCAAAAGATATGTATTTCTGTGGCGGATTTCAAGGTCAGAAAGTGATTATTATTCCGAGTAAAGAAATGGTGATTGTTCGTTTTGGATTGACGGAAGATGAGGATTTTGATTTTAATGGGATGATGAAAGGTGTTATTTCATCTATTAAGTTATAATTTAACCGCAAAGAGCACAAAGGAAAAATCGCAAAGGACGCAAAGTTTGAAGAAATTTTTTTTTGAAATTCAAAAGAATAAATTTCCCTGAAGTTCAATACAGTAAATCCTCTAGCCCGACCTTGCCTACCGGCAGGCAGGTTGCAGTGGAAATAAAAAAGTTCCGGTTTTTCTCGGGACTTTTTTATTGCAACGAAAAGCGGGAATATGGTTTCCTGAAATGCCCGAACCATTCGCTTCAAAGAATTAAAAAACGAACTATTTACAGAAAAGTATAGTTGATTCCAACATTCAATGTAACAGCCTTAAAGCCGTCGGGAAAATAAAAACCATGGTTATTTATTTCAAAAAACACGCCGAAATAGTTGTCTTTCTCTGTTTCTTTTGTGACACCAATTGTATATTTTCGGAGATATCCTGAGTAATTTTCAGTTCCAATTTGAAAACTTCTTCCATAGCCAAACGAAAGCAAGAGTTTGGTTTTCTCGGTTAAATCAATAAAGAATTTACTGTTTAAGTAAACGGGTAAAACTCCGGTATCTCGCCTGAAATTTCCTTCTATTCCGGAGTTTATTCCAATAAACAAACTTCCTTCGTTGTTGTGAACGCCAACGCCTCCTCTAAAACTCAATCCGCTGATTGAAAACACTTCTGTTTTTTCGTCTTGATTGGTAACAAAAAAGCCTGCTATAAATCCAACCTCACCTTCGTAATAAAAGTTTTCTTTAAAAAATTGAGCATTGGAAAACTGAGTCCAAAAAAGACAAAATAGGATTAAAAGTTTTAAAAATTTACTTTTCAACTTTTTGTAAACTACAAATCAAACCCCAAATTCACTCCTAATTTCATCGCAATAATCTTCGTGATGCGTTGTTTGAGTTCAGGTATTTTGATGCTTTCGATGACTTCGTTGGAAAATGCATATAGCAATAATGCTTTGGCTTCTTTTTTCGGGATGCCGCGTTGTTGCATATAGAACATCGCACTTTCGTCGAGCTGACCAATAGTGCAGCCATGTGAACATTTGACATCATCGGCAAAAATTTCCAATTGTGGTTTGGCGTTGATGGTCGCTTTGTCGCTTAATAAAATGTTATTATTTTGCTGAAAAGCATCGGTTTTTTGGGCTTCTTTTTCCACGAAAATCTTTCCGTTGAAAACGCCGGTTGAACTTCCGCCTAAAATGGTTTTATAGTTTTGATGGCTTTCGCAATTGGGTGTGGCGTGATTCACCAACGTGTAATGATCCACGTGTTGCTTGTCGCCAATAATCGTGATTCCTTTTAAAGTTGAATCGATTCGTTCGCCAAAGTGGTAGAAATTCAGGTTGTTTCTGGTAATGTTTCCACCAAACGAAAAGGTATGAACCGCAACTCTACTCTCTTGTTTTTGAGAAATATACGTATTGTCAATTAAATTGGCTGTTTGTTCGTCATTTTGAATTTTATAATAATCGACAATCGCTCTTTTTTGAGCAAAAATTTCGGTTACTGAATTAGTCAAAACCGGATTGCTGTTTAAACTTTGATGACGTTCGATGATTTGCACGTGAGCATTTTCGCCTACAATAATCAAATTTCGAGGTTGCACCATCAACGCACTTTCGACTCCAGTAGAGAAATGAATGATTTCAATTGGTTTGTCGGCTACTTTACTTTTTGGGATGTTGATGAACGCTCCTTCTTGTGCAAAAGCAGTATTTAATGTGGTTAAACTTTCGTCTTTGCTGGCGATTTGGTTGAAATAAGTATCCAAAACCATTTTGTATTTTGGCTTTGTTAACACAGAAGAAAGTAAGCAAACATCTATTCCTTCGTGCGTTGTTGACGACATAAACGAACTGAATTTTCCATCGATAAACACTAATTTGTAGGTGTCTATTTCGTGTAGAAAAAATTTCTTGACATCTTTAAATTCAATTGAATTTTCTCTTTTTGGGAAAACAGAAAAGTCGTTTTTTAATACTGAATTCAGTGATGTATATTTCCAAGCTTCCTCTTTTTTGGTTGGGAAACCTTTATTTTCAAAGTTTTTTATGGCAGAAGTTCGAATGTCGTGCAACTCGGCGGTTACATCGATTCGTTCTTCAAAGGCCATGAAAGATGATACTAATTTTTCTTTTAAATCCATTTTGTTATTCTTTTGTCATTACTTCGCCAGTTCGAGCATAGCTCTCGTACCCGAGGAACGAGGAATCTTATAATGAGATGCTTCCTTCGTCAGCATGACAATATTGTGTTAAACCAATTCACTTTTTATCCAATCGTAACCTTTTTCTTCTAACTCGTAAGCTAATTCTTTTCCGCCGGATTTAACGATTTTTCCGTCCATCAAAACGTGAACAAAATCAGGGATGATATAATCTAATAAACGTTGATAATGCGTGATTACTAAAACGGCATTTTCTTGGCTTTTCAATTTATTCACGCCATTTGCTACAATTCGCAAAGCATCAATATCTAAACCTGAATCGGTCTCGTCTAAGATGGCTAATTTGGGTTCTAACATTGCCATTTGAAAAATTTCGTTACGTTTTTTCTCTCCCCCCGAAAAACCTTCGTTTAATGAACGAGATAAAAACTTACGATCAATTTCTAATAATTCTGATTTTTCACGAATCAATTTTAGCATTTCATTAGCCGGCATTTCTTCTTTTCCGTTAGCTTTTCTGCTTTCGTTGATGGCCGTTTTCATAAAATTCGTTACCGAAACTCCTGGGATTTCCACGGGATATTGAAACGATAAGAAAATGCCTTTGTGAGCTCTTTCTTCCGGAGCTAAATCGGCTAAATCTTCGTCTAATAATTCAACTGAACCTTCGGTTACTTCGTAATTTTCATTTCCGGCGATTACAGCAGAAAGTGTACTTTTCCCTGATCCGTTTGGACCCATAATGGCATGTACTTCTCCGGCTTTAATTTCAAGGTTGATGCCTTTTAATATTTCTTTGTCTTCGATGGAAGCGTGTAAATTTTTTATGCTTAACATTTTGTTTTTGTTTCAAGTTTAATGTTTCAAGTTCGTTTTATTCACTTTTTGAAACATTTAATATTTATTTATCTTTTTTGATTGTTCTTTTGTTTCGTTCAGGCATAACTTGAAACCTGAAACTTGAAACATATTTAACCTACCGAACCTTCCAACGAAATCTCTAACAATTTTTGTGCTTCCACGGCGAATTCCATTGGTAATTTATTCAATACTTCTTTACTGAAACCGTTTACTATTAATGCAATTGCTTTTTCGGTTGGAATACCACGTTGATTGCAATAAAAAACCTGGTCTTCTCCAATTTTGGAGGTCGTTGCTTCGTGTTCAATTTTTGCAGATGTGTTTTTACTTTCAATATACGGAAAAGTGTGTGCTCCACAATTATTTCCCATCAAAAGTGAATCACATTGTGAAAAGTTTCTGGCATTATCGGCATTGGCACTAATTCGAACCAAACCTCGGTAACTGTTTTGTGATTTTCCGGCAGAAATTCCTTTGGAAATAATGGTTGATTTAGTGTTTTTCCCTAAATGAATCATCTTTGTTCCGGTGTCGGCTTGCTGATGATTATTGGTTACGGCTATTGAATAAAACTCGCCAATTGAGTTATTTCCTTTTAAAATTACTGAAGGATATTTCCAAGTAATGGCTGAACCGGTTTCAACTTGTGTCCAAGAAATCTTAGCGTTTTTCTCGCACAAACCTCTTTTGGTCACAAAATTAAAAACACCACCTTTTCCTTCTTTATTTCCGGGATACCAGTTTTGAACGGTTGAATATTTTATTTCGGCATCATCCATCGCAATAAGTTCAACCACAGCAGCGTGCAATTGATTTTCGTCGCGGCTTGGTGCAGTACAACCTTCTAAATACGAAACATAACTGCCTTCATCGGCAATTAATAACGTTCGTTCAAACTGACCTGTTCCGGCTTGATTGATTCGGAAATAAGTTGATAACTCCATCGGACAACGAACGCCTTTTGGAATATAACAAAAACTTCCATCTGAAAAAACAGCGGAATTCAAAGCGGCATAAAAATTATCTCGTTGCGGAACAACGGTTCCTAAATATTTCTGAACTAACTCCGGATGTTCTTTAATTGCATCAGAAATCGAACAGAAAATAATTCCTTTTTCGTTTAATGTCTTTTTGAAAGTCGTAGCTACAGAAACAGAATCCACAACAATATCCATCGCCACATTATTCATTTTTTTCTGTTCATCAATCGAAATTCCGAGCTTTTTATACATCGCTAATAATTCCGGATCAACATCGTCTAATGTTTTATTTGGATCTGCTTTTTTTGGAGCAGAATAATACGAAATCGCTTGAAAATCGGGTTTTTCATAATGTACATTTGCCCATTCCGGCTCGATCATTTCTTGCCAAGCACGAAAAGCTTCCAAACGCCAATCGGTCATCCATTGCGGTTCTTCTTTTTTCATAGAAATCGCACGGACAATGTCTTCATTTAACCCAATAGGAAACGTTTCCGAGTCTAATTCGGTATAAAATCCGTATTCATATTCTTTGCTTTCTAATTCGACTTTTAAGTCGTCTTCGGTATATTTTGCCATTTTTTTTATATTAACCCTAACAGCGTTTTGAACTCTTTCACGGTTGAAAATAATTTAATTTTTAAAGCGAAAAACTTTCTCCGCAACCACACGTTCTGTTCGCATTTGGATTGTTAAACACAAATCCTTTTCCATTTAAACCACCGGAAAATTCTAAAATAGTTCCGGCTAAATAAAGGAAACTTTTCTTTTCAACAGCTACTCGTATATTGTTGTCTTCGAATACTTTATCGTTTTCTCCAATTTCTTTGTCAAATTTTAAATCATAAGACAAACCGGAGCAACCACCACTTTTTACGCCAACTCGAACGTAATCTCGGGCAGCATCAAAACCATCATCTTCCATCAAATTGATGATTTTCTTTTTGGCTGTATCTGAAACTTTAATCATTTGCTATTTTGATTTTGTCTAAATTAACTGCAAAGATACATCAAAATAGGAATTTTAAAAGGATTCCTAACATTTTTATAACGAATGGATGGATAGAAAATAGTTATAATTACGCTTTAAAAAGGTAAGTTTTTAGTAATTTGCGAAACATTTTACTATCAAATTACAATTATGAAACTATACCCCATTGAAGCCGGAAACTTTAAACTCGACGGCGGAGCTATGTTTGGCGTGGTGCCAAAAACCATTTGGAACCGAACAAATCCGGCAGATGAAAACAACCTCATCGACATTGCTGCTCGCTGTTTATTGATTGAAAACGGAAATCGATTGACGTTGATTGACACCGGAATGGGCAACAAACAATCGGATAAATTTTTTGGTTATTATTCGCTTTGGGGCGAACATTCTTTAGATAAATCACTTGCAAAATATGGTTTTCATCGGGATGATGTAACGGATGTTTTTATGACACACCTTCATTTTGACCATTGTGGCGGCAGTGTAAATTGGAATGAGGATAAAACCGGTTATGACGTCGCTTTCAAAAATGCAAAATTCTGGACGAATGAAAATCATTGGGAATGGGCAACCAAACCAAATTCACGTGAAAAAGCTTCTTTTCTGCACGAAAATATCATTCCGATGCAAGAAAGCGGTCAGTTGAATTTTATCAAAAGACCAAACAGTGATTTTGGTTTTTCGGAAGAAATGGATTTCGGAATTTTTTATGTGGATGGTCATACCGAAAAGCAAATGCTTCCTCACATCCAATACGAAGATAAAACCATCGTTTTTTGTGCGGATTTGTTGGCTACGGCAGGACATATCCCGATTCCGTATGTGATGGGTTACGATACCAGACCGCTTTTAACTTTGGATGAAAAAGCGAAATTTATGAATGCCGCAGCTGAAAATAATTACTATTTATTTTTAGAACACGATGCTCACAACGAAATAATCACTGTTGAAAAAACCGAAAAAGGTGTTCGTTTGAAAGAGGTTTTTTCGTGTAAGGACATCCTAAACCTTTAAAAATTCAATCCTTCCAAATTGTTAAACTTGTATTAATTATTTAATTGATATATCAATTATTGATAAATCATTTTTAATTTTGATTAAAATTATAATATGGAAAAAATAAGTAGTGTTATTTTTTATTCGATGGATCAAAGTATTCGAACGTATCGAATGTTTGCTCAAAAACGATTAAAAGAAAACGGATTAAAGATCACAATCGATCAATGGCTTGTGCTAAAAACCATTAACGAAAACCCGGATATTGCTCAAAATGAATTGGCTGATATGGTTTTTAAAGACAATGCTTCTGTGACACGAATTATCGAATTATTAGTAAAATCAGATTATTTAGAACGAAAAAAAGATCAAAACGACAGAAGAAAATCAGTTCTAAAAATCACAAAATTGGGTTCAAAAACCATCGAAAAAGTATATCAAGTAGTTCAAGAAAACCGTCAAATCGCACTAACCGGAATTAATCAAGCTGAGTTAGAAATTGTGGATAGGGTTTTGAAAAAAATCAGTCAAAATTGTAAATAGTTTCAATCATCAATCAAAAAAAACAAATCAGTTATGTTACGAATTATCACCTATTTAGTGATGTTAAGCTTGTTGGTTATAACATCCATTTATTCTGCTTAAAGTCAAATAACAGAAATCTTTTGAACTAAAGAAATCTTTGTATCGAAGGTCAATCGGTTTAGCAAATGGATAATTATCATAAAAAAAATCAAAAATGAGTGGTTTTAGAACTTCTTTTTATGAAATTTGCCTTTTAGATTAAATTTACAAAACATTAACTATGAAATTGATACGTTCAACAGCATTTACTCTTTTATCTGCTCTAATTTTAACCGGATGTGGTGCTTCAAAATCATCCTTCACCAACTTAAAACCATTATCTTCTGAAACGGTTCCATTAAAAAACAGTAAAATTTCTGATGCCGAATTGTTGCGTTGGAGTCATTTAGACCTAATCAAAGACACGATTCCGGGTATGAGTGTAGATCGTGCCTACGAAGAATTATTGAAAAATAAAAAAGGTCAAAAAGTAATTGTTGCCGTAATTGATAGCGGAACTGACATCGAACACGAAGATTTAAAAGGTCGTGTTTGGACAAACGCTAAAGAAATTCCCGGAAACGGAATTGATGACGACAATAACGGATACATTGACGATATTCACGGTTGGAACTTTTTAGGCGATATTGTTCACGAAACCCTTGAGTTAACTCGTATCGTACGAAAAGGTGATGATGGTTCTGAAACCTATAAAAAGGCTCTTGCAAAACTAGAGGAAAAGAAAGAAGAAGCATTATCCAACAAACAACAAATCGATTTTATTGTTGCTGCCGACAAAGGAATTGCCGAGCATTTGAAAAAGGAAAATTACACATTGCAAGATGTGAAATCAATTTTGACTTCAAACCCTACCTTAGGAAGATATAAAATGGCGATGCTTCAGTTTTTAGCGAATTCTTCCCGCGAAGAGTTTATGAAAGGCGTAAAAGAATATGAAGAGCACGTTTATGACCAATTGAACTACAATTTAAATACAGAATACGATGGTCGAAAAATTTTAGGTGATAACTACGAAGATTTCTCAACCAAATTCTATGGAAACAACCAAGTTTGGGGTCCGGATAAAAAACACGCGTTACACGGAACGCACGTAGCCGGAATTATTGCTCAAGTGCGAGGAAATAATTTAGGTGGCGACGGTGTGGCAACCAACGTAGAAATTATGGCCATTCGTGCCGTTCCAAACGGAGATGAATACGACAAAGATATCGCTCTTGCCATCAGATATGCAGCTGATAATGGTGCAAAAATTATCAACGGAAGTTTCGGGAAAGGCTTTTCTCCTCAAAAAGAATGGGTTTATGAAGCTATTAAATATGCAGCAAGCAAAGATGTTTTATTTGTTCACGCAGCCGGAAATGATGGTGATGATTTAAACGTTGTTGAAAGCTTTCCAAATGACCGAATTGCCGATAAAGAAATTGCCGATAACTTCATCAAAATTGGTGCTTTAAACTTTGATTACGGAGCTAAAACTGTCGCTGAATTTTCAAACTACGGGAAAACCGATGTAGATGTTTTTGCTCCAGGTGTAAAAATTTATGCTACAGTTCCTGATAACAAATACGAACACCAACAAGGAACTTCGATGGCATCGCCAAATGCGGCCGGAGTTGCGGCTTTAATTCGTTCTTATTACCCAACTTTAACCGCTCCGCAAGTGAAAATGATTTTGAAAGAAAGTGGTGTTTCCATCAACAAAACAGTTGTGGTGGGCGGAGATCCAACAAACAAATTACCGTTTGCTGAATTATCCACTTCCGGAAAAATTGTGAATGCTTATAATGCGTTGTTGATGGCTGACAAAATGGCTAAATCATCAGGAAACGTTTCAAAATAAAACCTAAATCTATTTGTATGAGAAAGGCTACCGTGCTTCTTTTTATTGTTTTTTCTAATTTTCTTTCCGCTCAAAACAACCCAAATCCAGGCTATTGGCAACAACAAGCCGATTATAAAATGGATTTCTTTATGGATGTGAAAACCTTTCAATACAAAGGGACTCAAGAATTAGAATATACCAACAATTCACCCGACACACTTCGCAAAGTGTTTTATCATTTGTATTTTAATGCGTTTCAACCGGGAAGCGAAATGGATATTCGATTAAAAACGATTACCGATCCCGATAAACGAATGGTGAAAAGTTTTAAAGTTGCCGATAAAGAAGTAACTGAAAGTAGAATTTCTACTTTAAAACCCGATCAAATTGGGTATTTAAAAATCACTAATTTCAAACAAGACGGTCAAGTGGCTACAACAAAAGTAGTGGGGACAATTTTGGAAGTTACGTTAGTAAAACCAATTCTCCCTAAATCAAAATCGACCTTTACGTTAGATTTTGATGGACAAGTACCGGAGCAAGTGCGTCGTTCAGGAAGAAATAGTGCTGAAGGAGTTGCTCTTTCGATGACGCAATGGTATCCGAAAATGTGTGAATTTGATTTTGAAGGATGGCATGCCGACCCATACATTGGCAGAGAATTTCACGGTGTGTGGGGAAATTATGACGTAAAAATTTCGATTGATAAAGCCTATACCATTGGTGCTTCAGGCTATTTGCAAAACAAAAATGAAATCGGTCACGGCTATCAAGACGAAGGTGTAGAAGTCAAACATCCCAGAAAAACCAAAAACCTAACGTGGCATTTCGTAGCTCCAATGGTGCACGATTTTGCTTGGGGTGCCGATGACGAATACATTCACGATAAAATCATCGGAGAAAATGGTGTTGAACTTCATTTCTTTTATAAAAATGATAAAGAAATTATCGAAAACTGGAAAGCTTTACAACCCAAAACAGCGGAATTGTTAAGCTTTTTCAATAAAACAATTGGTGTTTATCCGTACAAACAATACTCAGTTATTCAAGGTGGCGACGGTGGAATGGAATATGCCATGTGTACCCTCATCACCGGAAAACGTTCATTAGGCAGTTTGGTGGGCGTTACTGCTCACGAATTGGCCCACACGTGGTTTCAACATGTGTTGGCGACCAACGAAAGTAAGCACGAATGGATGGACGAAGGGTTTACTTCTTTTATTTCCGATTTGGCAATGACCGAAGTAATGCCTCCTAAAAATAAAAAAGAAGACGATAACCCGTTTCAAAGTGCGTACAACAACTATTTCTATATGGTGAGCACGGGTCGTGAGCAACCACAATCTACGCACGCCGATCGCTATGATGAAAATATGGTTTACGGTATTTCATCCTACAGCAAAGGAACTGTTTTCCTGACGCAATTGGCTTATGTGATTGGGATGGATAACATGTTTAAAACCTTAAAACGTTTTTACCACGATTATCAATTCACGCATCCTACGCCAAATGATTTTAAACGCACGGCAGAACGCGTTTCGGGAGCGGTTTTAGACTGGTATTTGGTGGATTGGACACAAACTACCAACACGATTGATTACGGCATTAAAAACATAGACGACAGCGGTAAATTAACCTTAGAACGCATCGGAAGAATGCCAATGCCGTTGGATATTTTGGTGGCGTATGAAGACGGCTCCGTAGAAAGTTTTTATATACCAAATCCATTAATGCGATGGGAAAAAGAAAACCCGTATCCTCAAGTAAAAAGAACGGTTTTGAAAGGCTGGGATTGGGCGTATCCAACGTATGAATTGCCACTCTCACAAGCAAAATCTAAAATTAAATCGGTGGTGATTGACCCGAGTGGTTTAATGGCCGATGTGAATCAAGAGAATAATAGTTATCCTATAACGAAATAAAAAAAATCCGGACGTGAGTTCGGATTTTTTGTTTGTATGATTCGAGGTCGTCCCGATAATTATCGGTATCGCAGAGCTTTTTGCTTTATAAGAAGACTTTCGAGAGCTGGATTTTTTGAGTTATATCTAATTACTAAACGGAAACAACTTTCTTAAAAAGATTTTAGTTAAACCATCCAAAAGGATCTTCTCTTTTTGCTTTAATTTCTAAGGTATCTTCTATGCCGTCATCATTAAAATCGGCTATTCTTCGAACAATAAAATAGTCATCGTCAATAGAAATTACAGTATATATCAAAACTAATTGTTCGCCAAAATAAAAAATTAATTTGTCCCCATTCACTTTCCATTCTAGGTTGGTTTGAGAAACAGAACACTCATCGTTTACATGAATTATTTCATCGTATAAAAAACGTCTGCCTTCAGTATTAAAAAAGCCAAAAACATCTTTTGTACAGTTTGGATTATGAGGATAAGGAAACGTTTCTCCATTAAAAGTCATTGTTTCATATACCCATGCACCTATCATTTTGCTTGTGTCAAAAGAAGGATAATTGATGTTTCCTCTTTCTACAGGGGTGTACTCATCTTTAGAACAGGAAACTAGTCCTAACAAAAGCAGTAGTAGAATCTTTTTCATTTTTGTGTGTTTTCAATTTTATGACAAAGATAAAAAATTGATTCTATTTGGTTAAAAGCCAACTTTGATTCTCTTCACTTGCCAAAAAATGCTCTCAAACGCTTATCTGCAGGATACTTTCTATGTTTTGTGATGTTATTGAACACCAACGCCACCACAAATAGAATCAATGTGCCCGTTAAAACAGGCGATAAAACATAATAATAACCCAAAACTTTGATTTTTTCGGAACCCATTATAGCAATTAGTGCAGTTGCACCACCGGGCGGATGAAGCGACTTTGTCATTTGCATCGCCACAATAGAAAGAGCCACGGCAAGCGGAGCCGTTATCCAAATAATTTCCGGTAGAAATTTATAGATTGTTACGCCAATAAAGGCAGAAATTAAATGACCCACAATTAAATTTCTGGGTTGAGCGAGCGGACTTTGAATAGCACCATACAACAACACACTCGACGCTCCAAATGAACCAATAAGGAAGATATTTTCGTCTTTGGTTAGCCAATGACTTTGAATATAAGCAATGAGGCCGATGCCCACAAATGCTCCCAAAAATGACCAAAAGTGTTCTTTGTAGTCCACCAAGGTTTCTTTATAGATTATGTAGCGTGAAATGCGTAAACTTCTTTTTATTTTTTTCTTGACCACTGTTTGGAGATTAGTGTAGAGTACAAATTAAATAAAAAATCCGAACGTACTGCCCGGATTTCTATATTTTATTAGTGGTTTATAATACTCGTTCAAGTGTGCAAATAATCACCGGAAAACTAATAATTAGTCTTTATGACCTTTTCCATGTCCTTTAGATTTTCCGTGACCTTTTCCGTGATGACCTTTATGTTTAGCTTCTTTAACTACATAAACATTACCACGTTTTCCATATTTTACCTTATGAGTTTTATGAAGTTTGTAAGGTGCATTTCCTCTATAATCGGTAAGGTAAACAACATTTGCCCCTCTTAAATTGTAACCTCTGTATTTAGCAGGAAGTGCTGCTGAACGATGCCAACGACCATTTCGAATATAAATAAATCGTTCTGCGGGAACATCATAATAAACATCTACTTCCGGTAAATAGTAGTATTGAACCTCAACTCGATCTGCCGGTGCCCAAACGGGTGGCGTACCTAAGTTTACGTTTACAGAAACTTGCGATTGCATCGTAAAACTAGTCAACAATAACCCTAACAGTATACATTTAATTGCTTTCATGATCTTTACTTTTTATGTTTAATAATAAGTTGATAAGCAAAGATTGTGCAAGAATGTAGAATTTATGTTATGGAATTTTTTTTATTTGTTATATAATTTTAATCAACGTTGTTTTAATTAATTGAAATGCAGAACATTAAACTAGTTTGTTTTACTGTTTTAATGATGTAATTTAATTGAAATTATTTTGCTGCGAGGTCGGGAGACGCTCGCAGAACTTCGTGCTATATAAGAAGACTTTGGAGAACTTTGATTTATCTAATATTAAGTTTTAATTAATTTTTTGAAATTATTTTGTTTATTTGTTAAAAATATAATTTATGAGACTAAGAATCACAAAAGATATTCTAGAAAAAGCAAAAAAACTACTAATAACTAATGCCGTCGAAAGAGCAAGTAACCCAGTTACTTATAAATTAAGTAAAGTTTTAAGTCTACGTGAAGGAATTGATTACTTAGATCGAAGTAGTTTATTTAAAACACAGATAAATGCTTTAAAAACTTTAAGCTTCTACGAATCAACGATAGATACCGTTGTTATAACTAAACAAGAATTTGTAGCCTTGTCTCAAATTATTAATAATTTAAATGTTTCCATACAAGCAACTATTGAAGCATTATCAAATATAATATATGAAGACAATCAAGACTTGATTAGCATTAAAATACCAAATCCAAACTCTTTTAAAGATATTGTTGAAACATCTAAAAGTCTTGACAAAATATTTAATCAAACAATTTTTCATGAAGATATTAAAGGCAATTATAAGATTGTTAACTTCGATACAGGTAGTTACTGGATTGATATTTTATTAAACGGAGGAGCTACAGTTCTTCATCTTGTTGCAGCTCTTTCATGGGGAGGAGCAGTTGTGTATAAAAAAATTCAAGAAGGAAGACTTCTTAAAGAACAAGTTACTGCCTTAAAATTATCTAATGAAGCAACTAGAGAAATTAACGAAAAAAATAAAATTGCTGAAAATGCAGTAGCTCAAAATGAAGCAGAATTTATATATAACAAATTTTATAAAGGTCAAAGTCCTGAACAAATAGAAAGAATCAAATTAGCATTAAATGAATTAGCCAAATTATATTTTGAAGGTGCTGAAATATATCCTAATATTGAAGCTCCTACAGATTTAAAAAAAGAATTTCCAGATGTAAAATCAATTGAAAGTATAAAATCAAAAATTAAAGCTCTACCATCTAAAAAATAATTATTAACTTCTTAATCCTGGTTAATAAGTTTTGTAAATTAAAGAGTATTATATTATCTAGCAATAAAAAGATTGATTTATGATTTATTCAACTCTTTTACCTAAATACACCTAGTAGTGTAGTCTTTTTTTATTACTTTTGTTTATAATATTTTGAATATTACTCCAAGCAAAAACTATGTCTAAAGAATCTAAAATTAGAATTGCTATTGAAAGCTACAGAGCGATTCTTAGTGCTGATATTGCTATTGATGGAATAACGGTCGTTACAGGTGAAAATGGCTGTGGCAAAAGCACTCTCTCTAAAATTTTATATTATATTTTCAAAATTAGCTCATCATATAACGTACTAGTTGCTGAAAACTTAAAGGTTCGATTAGATGGTATTTTGAGGTTTTTAGAAATTGCCATTAGAGATGTTCGTCAAACAGATAGAGGCTTTAGAAATGATTTAATGAAGGATTTGGATAATCTAAATCAAATTTTAGACACTCAAACTCCAACCGTAGATATTTTAGAAAATCTTCTCTTTCAATTAGACCGCGTTAATCTATTAGTAAATTTAGATACTAAAGAGGATAGTAAGATGGCCTATAGAAGGCTAGTTTTCGTCGCTAATGATTTACTTGGCATTAAAGAGAATTATGAAAATTCTACAAGATTACCAATTGAAAAGTTAAAACAAAAAACAACAGATATTTTTGATAGTTCATTCAAGTTGTTGAAATCAAGAAACACTTTTTTGTTGAAAAACGAATTAGAAAAAGTTTTTCATACAAATGAACTTCCAAAAAAACTCGACGTTTTAGAGATAGATCAAACCTTACTTTCCCTCAAAGATAATAAACTATCAATACCCTACGGGATTCAAAACACTATATATATAGATACACCAATGATGCTTGGTGAGTATAGTGATGACAATCCTCACTGGAATTACTTAAATGATTTGTTACTCAGTAATAAGTATGTTAATACTAATGAATATATAACAAATATAATTAAAACTGAAATTTTAAAAGGAGATGTTAAATATGAAGACGACATACTTTCCTCTATGAGTTTTTCATTTAGTAGAAACGAAGACGGTAAGGTTTTTGACCTTTTAGATTGTGCAACTGGAGTCAAATCATTTAGTATTTTACAAATGCTTTTAAAATTAGGTTATATAAATAGTAAAACTCTTTTGGTATTTGATGAACCTGAATCAAATTTGCACCCTCAATGGATCGTAGAATATGCAAGAATAATAATCTTAATTAATAAATATATTGGTGCCAAGTTTTTTATTGCTAGTCACAATCCTGATTTTATAAGTGCAATAAGATACATTTCGGAGAAAGAAAATTCTTTAAACTCTGTTAATTTTTACCTAGCAAAAAAAAGTGGAGTTTCATATAAATACGAAGATTTAGGGATTAAAATAGATCCCATATTCGAGTCTTTCAATATAGCGTTAGATAGAATAGAAAAATACGGTATTTAATATGAAATATTCAAGAATATCGACTATTAAATTTGGTTTGAAGAATGGTTTAAAAGCTTGTCTCGCAAACTTGAATACTTTAATTCATCGAGATGGGTGTTCCGAAACAATGCCTTTTTTTGACAATAAAGATATAGTTCTTGATATGGACTGTGTTGAAAGTAAAATAGCTAAGTCTGAACACAGAACTAATAAGAAATCTATGGATTCATTATTTGTTGCTATTGATCAGTTTGGAAATAAAGAAATAATGTTTGTTGAGTTTAGATTCAATTACAAAAGCATGAAAAATTTGAAAGCTAAAGACTTAAGGGATAAAAAAAAGTTTTCAAAAAAACATGTAAATGACTTTGGATACACAAATATTCATCAAAATTACTATTATATATTTAATCCTGATTTAAAAGCTCAAGCTAGACGATACTTCCGAAGCTTATATCCTTCTATGCCTAATAATTTTAAACCAATTACAATTTCAGAATTGAAAGACAACTTTTTTTAAAAAATCCTTAAAATAATTATTCTTTTTAATTAAAGACTTTTACAAATCAATTTATAGATTTTTTTTTTAACTTATTTCTCAAATTTACAATAAATTCAACTATCCCAAACATTCCCCGCCATCAACCAAAAAATTCCACCAATCCTCCCATCCAAAACCCCATTTCCCTAACCAAAAACTACTTTTTACACGTTGGTCAACGTAATATAAGGGGTTGCAGACTCCTTTTTTCATGTCCTGAACTACTTTTTATAGGTTGCCTAACTGGTTTTACCACGTTGGTCAACTACTTTTTTGGGGTTCCAGACTACTTTTACCACGTTGGGTAACGTATTAAAAGGGGTTCTGAACTACTTTTACCACGTTGGGTAACGTATTAAAAGTGGTTCCGAACGTATTAAAACACGTCTACCAACGTATTAAAAGTGGTTGTTGGACGTGTTAAAATACGTTAGTAGACGTGGTAAAAGGGGTTCGGAACGTATTAAAATACGTTAGGGGACGTGGTAAATGGGGTTCCGAACGTCATTTAATACGTTAGAGGACGTGGTAAAAGTAGTTCAGAACGTGGTAGAATACGTTAGAGGACGTGGTAAATGGGGTTCCGAACGTCATTTAATACGTTGGTGGACGTGGTAGAATACGTCTATGGACGTGGTAAAATACGTTCAGGGACGTATTACTTTATTTTTAACCTACCTGAAAAAAGGTGAGAAATGGTTGCAAAGAATGATTTAGCAAAAAATTAGTTAATCATTTTCTCCAATTCCTTATAAATTTCCAACGAAACTCCTTTTAAAACACGAGCTTCTAAAGCTTTGTTAAATTGGTAAAATTCATAATCCTTTTTTATGCTTCCTTTTGTTTCATTTGTAGTGACAAAATTCTTTTCATAAAAAATTTTATTGTTCTCCACATAAAATGAATTTATATACGAGACCTCTTCATCAATCGGACTTTTTTCTCTGGTTAGAATTCGGATTAAGTTGTTGTTGTTTTTATAGAAAATAAAGGTAATTTCTGTTTTGCTTTGTTTAAAATTGGCTACCGCATAGTGCCTATTTTCAGAATGTGAATAACTAATAGCAATAGAATCAATAGGAAAATTGGGTTTTTCTGTAAACTCTCCTAAATCTTCCTTCATTCTATCTACTTTTTCATCAATTTTCAGGACTTTAAATTCAGCACTTCGTTAGTAGTGTGTTTTTACTCCTTCTTGCACTTCTATTTTGGTTATTTGATCAAACGGAACGTGGTTCATCAACCCTAAAATTCTCGATTTTTCTCCTTTCAACGTGTCGTTTTCTATAAAAACTGTATCAAAAAAGAAGGCATTTTTTTTTCCGTTCTTTTGCGTAACCCGCATTTCTATAGCAGGAGAATTGGGTAGCGTGGTTGCATTTCCCTTACTATCATACACCACCAAATTGTCAAGATCATAGGCTTGATAAATTGTTTTTTGATGCTGATTTTCAACTTTCGAAAGTTGTTTTTTAAAATTTTCCGGCGGAATGGTATAGGTTTTACATGAATTCAAAACTGTAAGTAGCAATGCAAAAAGAATGGCTTTTACTTTCATATTAATTTGATTCTAAACGGTTCGGGTTCACTTGCACAAAGTTATATTTTATTCTGTTGAGGAACATGAAACAAGTAAAATATAATAAAAGTGTTAAATTACCAGTTATAAATAATTCAAAATAGCTCAAAACTTAACTTTTCAATCCAATTCTCCACACTCAAAACCTTTTCGTACTTTTGCCGCATGACCTTCACCTATCCCAAACACGAAAAACTTAAAAGTCAAAAGCAGATTGATTTACTGTTTTCGGACGGGAAATCGGTTTCCAAATATCCGTTGCGATTGGTTTTTGCTCCAGTGGAATTAGAAAATGACGAGAAAATTAAGTTCGGTGTTTCGGTTTCTAAGAAGTATTTTAAAAAAGCAGTCGATCGAAATTACTACAAACGGTTGCTGCGTGAATGTTATCGGTTAAACAAAAAAATCTTATTGGAAAACATTGATAAACCCTACGCCATTATGTTTTTTTACCAAAGCAAAGAAGCGATGACTTTTGATGAAATGCATTCAAAAACGATTCAACTTTTTGAAAAGTTTATTAAAGAGATCAAATCGGTCTGATTTTTGACTTACAAAACTGCATTTGATACTTTATCGAACGGGTTTAACGTTATATCAACAGTTTATTACAATTTTATTCTTAATTTAGATGCCACTTTGTTCATGTCTATGAAGTTAATCAAAAAATATAATACCTTTTTTCATGTTTAAAAAATTCAAAAAACGCTATATCATTCCCGTAATTTTAAGTGGATTTTTACTTGTTGGAAGTAGTTTCAGAGAAGATTTTTTTGAAATTGCCAAGCAAATTGAAATCTTCACTAATTTGTTTAAAACCGTGAACATGAACTATGTTGACGAAACAAATCCGGGTGAAATGATGGACAAAGCAATCAAAAGTATGTTGGCCGATTTAGATCCGTACACCAACTATTTTAACGAAGGTGATGTGGTGAAATTTAAAATTAACAACACAGGCGAATACACCGGAATTGGTGCGATGATTACTAGAAAAGATGGTAAAATCATCATCAAAGAACCGTACAAAGGTTATCCTGCCGACAAAGCAGGATTGAAAGCTGGCGACGAGATTTTCCAAATTGGTGATGTTAACCTGAAAGACTACAAAGAAGATGCTTCTGCCTTAATGCGAGGTGCCAAAAATGCTAAAGTTGACGTGAAGTTCATCCGTCAAGGAAAAACTGAAAACACAACTATTGTGTTGGACGAAGTGGATGTAAAAGCCGTTCCGTTTTATGGAAAAGTAGATGACAAAACCGGATATATCGTGCTTTCGCAATTTAACCGAAAAGCATCATTTGAAACCCAAGCTGCTTTGTTGGATTTAAAAACGCAAGGAGCGGAAAAAATCATTTTAGACTTACGTGGAAATCCGGGTGGATTGCTCAACGAGGCCGTGAATATTTGCAATCTTTTTGTGCCAAAAGGCGAAGTGATTGTAACTACTAAATCGAAAATTGAAAAACATAATCAATCCTATAAAACAACTCGTGAACCCATTGATTTAGACATTCCGCTGATTGTTTTGGTGGATGGAAAAAGTGCTTCAGCGAGTGAAATTGTGGCAGGTGCTTTGCAAGATTTAGATCGTGCTGTTGTAGTGGGAAGTCGCAGTTTTGGAAAAGGTTTGGTGCAACGTCCGTTGGATTTGACTTATGGAACGCAGGTAAAAGTGACAATTTCTCGTTATTATACGCCTTCCGGCAGATGTATTCAAGCGTTAGATTATTCTAAAAAAGATGCCGACGGAAAAGCCATCAAAACCGATGCAAAAAACTTTAATGCGTTTAAAACCAAGAAAGGAAGAACCGTTTATGATGGTGGTGGAATTCAGCCCGATGTGGAATTGGCCGAAACAAAGTTGAGTTCGATTACGGAAGCTCTTCAACGGAACGATGCTATTTTTAATTATGCTACGGTTTATTTTTACAAGAATCCGAATTTAGGTACAAAGATTCCGACGATTTCTGATGCTGATTTTAATGAGTTTAAAGCGTTTTTGAAGAAAGAAAACTTCTCGTTTGACACGGAGACAGAAAAGCAACTAAAAAAGACATTAGAAGCTGCTCAAGTTGAAAAAATTGATGAAAACATTAAAACGGAATACCAAAACTTAATGAATGCGTTGCGGAAAAGCGAAGATATTCAGCTTAACAAAAATCAATCGGAAATTAAAGAACTTTTGTTAGACGAATTAATCAAACGTTATCAATACAAAGAAGGGCTTTATCAATACTATATTCAAAACAATTCTGAAGTTAAAAAGGCAACTTCCATTTTGGCAAACGCTTCCGAATACAATAAAATTCTTTTAAAATGATAAAAAAGTGGGCATTTTGCTTTTTATTTCTGGTGCATTTTGGACTTTTTGCTCAGGAGGAAATCGTTCAATCCATCTATTTTGAAACAAATAAATCGGATGTTGAATCAAAATACGCAACTGAGTTAGTTAATTTTATTCAAAAAACAGACAGTACAAGAGTTGAAAGCATCGAGATTTTTGGCTATTGTGATGATGTTGGAAAAGACGATTACAACCGAAAATTATCGACTGAAAGAGCCAATAAAGTAAAAGCCGAAATCACGAAAAGCGGCATCAAAAGCAAAATTATTGTCACTATCGAGGGAAAAGGTCGCATTTTGATTGATGATGATATTGTGGAAAATCTTCCTGAAGTTCGTTCTAAAAACCGTCGGGTGGATGTGGTGTTAAATATGAAACCTCAACCCGAAGAAGAGTTGAAGATTCCGGGAGTTTATACGATGTTTAACAAAGAAAACATTGTTGGCGATCGCATCATGCTTTCGGATATGATTTTTGAAAGAGGAAGCAGCAAACTCACCCTAAAAAGTAAAAATCAATTAGACAAAATGGCTCGCATGTTGTTGAAAAACAAAAACATCAACATAGAAATTCAAGGTCACGTGTGTTGCACGCCTCCTAATCACAAAGAAGCTATAGACAAAGGGACCAAAAAACGAAAACTATCGCACAATCGTGCGGAAGCGGTTTACAAATACCTCGTTTTAAAGAAAGTACCCAAAGCCAGAATGACTTTTAAAGGCTACGGAAATACCAAACCGTTGGGCAAAAGTCCGGAATTGGATAGACGTGTGGAATTGGTGATTACGAAGGTGTAGGGTTGTTTTGGTTTAATATTTTAAAAAAAATTAAACTGTTGCTTTTGTCTATAAATACAAATGATTAAAAAATGATAAACAAAAATTCGATTCTCTTTTTTTTAATCATAGTTTTACCATCTACTTCATTTAGTCAACTTTACAAAAACGATTTAGAACGATGTAATTTAAAAGGAAATGTGAAAATGATTTATTATAAATTGATTCATTTTCATGAAGAAGAAATTTTTGACTCACGTTTTAGTTCCATAGCACGAAACATTCACGTCTATTTTAACAAGGAAGGAAATATTGTAAATTATGGTGGTTTTGAAGATGAAATCTTGAAATATGAATTTCTAGACGGCAAAAAACAAAATGAAAATCATAAAAAACATTACACGTATAATTCTTATGGAAACGTTATAGAATCAACTGTTTATTTCACATCCGGATTTTACAAAGACAAAATTAAACAGAAGAAAATTTTTGAATATGACCACTATAATAAAACAGATTCTGCATCTCCTTTCAGAGTAACCGAATATGAGGGTCGTATTGATACAACAGATTCAGGAAGAGATTTATTAAATTTTAAATACGGTAGTTTTTCAGATAAAGAACACACACATTATTCCTTTTTAAAAAACAATGTTTCAATTTATAATAAAAAAAAACAATTAGTAAAAAGATATTATTACTCAAACAGAGATGTTGATGCTGATGAAGGTTATAATGAAGAATATGAAGAAATATTTGAATATGAGTATGATGAATTAGGTAATATAATTTTAAAAACTCAGTATTCTATTCGAAGATTTAATAAAAGGGAGACTAAAGCTTATGAATACTCTCTATTTGATAAAAATAATAATTGGATTCAAAAATCAATTTTATGTGATTATTGTCCCGAAAGTAAAGTAGTTATTAATAGAGAAATTATTTATTGGGAATAAGACTTAGAAAGACTTTTCAGTTTATCAATGGGAAATTCATTATTTCCGTTTCATCTCAATATGCTCAATATCATCCTCCAAGTAAACCTCACTCGTTTGCACAAACCCTAAATTTTCATAGAATTTTTGAAGGTATAATTGAGCAGAAATGGTAATGTTGGTTTCGTTTAATTCTGATTTAGTTGCTGCAATAGCTTCTTGCATCAAATCGTATCCCCATTTTTTATCGCGGTAAATTTGCTTCACCACTACTCTGCCGATGGACGCTTCTTCAAAATAATCGCCGGGCTTAAAAATGCGAACGTAAGCGACTATTTCGTCTTCCCATGTTCCAATAAGGTGAAGAGCTTTCTTATCTTTGCCGTCTATGTCTTGGTAAACGCAATTTTGCTCCACTACAAACACTTCGCTACGCAGTTGCAGGATTTCATATAGTTCTGACAAAGAAAGTTCGTTAAATCGCTTTATTTTGAATTGTAGTTTCATTAAAAAATGTTTGTTCGACAGATTATATCATTTCTTTTACCACTAATTCACTAATAATTTGGGCGTTAAACAATTCGTTATAATTCTAATTTTCATCAAAGATGAACTAATATAACTTTGTCAGTTAGACTTTTATTTGTGAATTCGTGGCTAATTTACCAAGTTAATTTTGTTTAATATTAATAATCAATTCTATTAAACTTGGTTAAAACAGTTTCACAAGTTACTTCCTGCGAATTTAATGAAATTTGAAGATACATTTTCCAGAAAACGAAACTTATAAAATCTTTACCGATTTGAGAATGGATTCTAATTCGTGCATAATGTCACGTTTGGCCAACGAAGGATTATAGCAAAAACCTTCAATCACCAAATAACGATTGTTTTTTTCATCTCGAATGGCATAATTAATGAATGGTCCGGCCATGTAATCGTTTTTCAATTCCCATGTTCCTTTGGTTTCATAGGTTTTTTTGCCATTCAACATAATATTGAAAAAATATGGCGAATAGGCAGCTTGCGTAATCATATAAGTGTTGGGAAGTGTGCCTTCAATGTGTTTTTGTCCAATGGAATCACGCATTTGAATGATGTTGGCAACCGTGTTGGTATCTTTTTGAATCGTACTTAACGGAACTTCATAAATCAACACACTGGCATTTCCGGAAGGAAGTTCTTTTCTAATCCAAAAGAATTTATCCTCTTCAATGATATATTTGTAAGCCGTTGGAAGTTTTAAACTGGCTTTAAAATTCTTTTTGATTTTAGCATCGTTCAATAACGACTTGGAAATTCTGCGTTGATTTTCAGCAATATCCGTTTGCTTGAATTTGTTGATAATTTCCGGCGAATGTTTTTCCAACAAACTCACAATTTCAGCAACCGAACTTCCGGTGATATGAGCTACATTTTGCGGTTTGGCAAACTCATTTTCAACCAATTCAAAATCGTTGTTTTCTTTTTTCAATACAACCAAAATATTTCGGCTATTGGTCATAAAACCTTCAAATAAGTTGGGAGCGTATTGTTTGATAGTAAACAAGGGTTCTTCTTGCGGTAAACCATCTACCGGAGCGGCGTAAATGTTCCTAATGCTATCTCCTACTTCGCCATTCCAAAGTTGGTTTTCGATAATAACCGACAAATGATTGATTTTTCCGGAAGATTCTTTTAGAATATCCTCTCTATTTTCCTCTTTGCAAGAAATAAACAATGAGGCAACAAACAGTAAAATAACAACTCTTTTCATGATGGTGTTTTCTGGTGAAATGAACCTTTTTTATCCGCTGATTTTAAGTTTCATTCCCGGTTTAATATTTTTACCACTAATACCGTTCCATTTTTTTAAATCTGACACCGTTACGCCTTTAATTTTTTGCGAAATACTGAATAATGAATCACCTTTTTGCACAATATATACTTTTTCAGACTTGTAAGGTGACTGTTTTTCAGGCTTTTTCGCTTTTACTTCTGCCACTACAACTTCTTCATCGGCAGGAACCATAATTTTTAAAGTTGATCCTAATTTGATGTTATTATCCTCTAATTCATTCCATTCTTTAAGTTCATCAATCGTTACATTATATTTCTTAGCAATTGCATTAAGATTTTCGCCATTTTGAACAATGTGATTTTCTGTTTTTTGTTTCACTAAAGCACTCACAAGTAGTTTTGAACCCGACTGAATTGTTTCTTCTTCAAGGTTGTTCCACTCTTTTAATTCTTCACTCGTTACATCATATTTTTGAGAAATGCTAAATAAGCTTTCTCCTTTTTCAACAACATGAAATTTGGCTGTTTCGACTGATTTTGATTTTACTTTGATTGTATCGTTTGAAACCACTGCTTTGGAAACAGGAACTTCGACCACTTTTTTAGGAGCAACTGCAACTCGTTCTTCTTTGATTATTTTAAGACTTCTTCCTGCTGCAATGTTGTTCGATTTTAATCCGTTCCAACGTTTCAATTCTGTGACAGAAACACCATTACGTTGAGCAATTAAACCTAACGATTCTCCTCTTTTTACTTTATGGTATTTCGTTTTAGATACGACAGAGGCATCTGAAGAAGCATCTGCTAACATTTCTTGTGAAGAAAATGGTTTTTCACGTTTATTAAAATCATAATCGCAATACGCATAGATTTGATTTTCATTCGATGTAAATACCGCTACTTTATCCAATGGTAAACGAACAAAATGTTTTTTATCTGTTTGGTAAGGAATAAAATCTCTCTTATACGATGGGTTTAAAAACTGCAATTGTTCCACCGAAATATCTAACAATTCTGAAATTTGTTTGAACGACATTTTGTTTTTAACCATGATGGTATCTGTCGCAAAATGATTTACAATTGGTTTTTGTGGTACGATACCGTGTTCTTTATGGTATTCAAACACATACATTGTTGCCAAAAAAGCAGGAACATATCCTTGGGTTTCTTTTGGTAAAAAAGGTCTGATATTCCAATAGTTTTGCTTTCCACCAGAACGACGGATTGCTTTGCTCACGTTTCCTGGTCCGGCATTATAGGATGCTAAAACCAAATCCCAATCGCCAAAGATTTTATACATGTTCACCATATATTGACAAGCAGCATCGGTTGCTTTTAACAAATCACTTCGCTCATCGGTAAATGTGTTGATATCAAGATTGTATTGTTTTCCGGTTCCGTACATAAACTGCCATAATCCGGTTGCTCCGGCTTTAGAAACAGCTCTTGGATTTAAAGCCGACTCAACAACGGCCAAATACTTAATTTCTAAAGGAACATTGTATTTTGCCAACGCTTCTTCAAAAATCGGGAAGTAATATTGTGACAAAGCCATCAAACGTTCATACGATCTTTTTCTATTTTTAAGATAATGTTTGATGATATTTTCTAAACCAGGATTATATTCGATATGAAAAGCAGATTTTGCATCTAACGCTTTTAATCGTTCTTTCAATAATTCGGTTGATAAATCATAATCAACTTTTTCATCAACATTAGTGTTTTCGATGTCCGCAATCATTTCGCTGTACAAATCCTGATTGCTCAATTCGGTCATCCAACGTTCCTCTACACAAGCAGCAATGTCGTGTTTTTGAAAGGTTGATTTAATGGAATCTAAATAGGATAATTTTGGTTCTACAGACACATTTACATCCGCAAGTGTTGATTCTTGGGCATAAAAAGTAGTCGCAGAAAATAGAACAACGAGGAGTGTGGTATTTCGTAAATTCATTTTTTCGTGGTTAATGTTTTATTTGTCAATAGATTAAGCGTACTTGCAAACATAATTAAGTTAAACGTTATAAGTTGTTTATTTATTGTTAAAAAACTTTTTTTAACTCAAAATTGCAGCAATACCTGGTAATGTTCGTCCTTCCAGCATCTCTAACATCGCTCCACCACCTGTGGAGACATAGCTCATTTTTGGTTCTAATCCGAATTGTTTTACTGCGGCTACAGAATCTCCTCCACCAACAAGTGAAAAAGCTCCGTTTGCAGTTGCTTCAGCAATATAATTTCCTAACGTGATTGTTCCTTTGGCAAACGTTTCCATTTCAAAAACACCCAATGGACCGTTCCATAAAATTGTTTTGGAATTCATAATCACTTCTTTGAAATTTTCTAACGATTTTGGTCCGGCATCCAAACCTTGCCATCCGTCCGGAATTTCGCGAACGTCGACAATTTTGGTATTCGCATCGTTTGAAAAAGCATCGGCAGCCACCACATCAACAGGTATGTGAATGTGCACATTTTTTTCTTTCGCTAAATGCAAAATATCCAAAGCCATTTGCATTTTATCATCTTCGCAGATTGAATCGCCTACTTTTCCGCCTAAGGCTTTCACGAATGTAAACGTCATTCCGCCACCAATAATCATGTGATCTACTTTGTCTAAAATATTTTCAATAACTGTGATTTTTGACGAAACTTTTGATCCGCCTAAAATGGCTGTTACCGGCTTTTCGCTATCTTTTAAAACTTTGTTTAAGCTTTCAATTTCTTTGGCCAATAAAGTTCCGAAACATTTATCATTCGGAAAAAATTGAGCAATGATAGTTGTTGAAGCGTGTGCTCGGTGAGCTGTTCCAAATGCATCGTTCACATAAATATCACCTAAAGAGGCTAATTTTTTAGAAAAATCGACATCACCGGCTTCTTCTTCTTTATAAAAACGAAGGTTTTCTAATAATAAAACTTCGCCTGGTTTTAAATCTGCAGCGGCTTTTTCGGCAACACTTCCAATGCAATCAGGGGCAAATTTCACTTTAACTCCCAGAACTTCTTCTGTTTTTGCAACAATATGTTTGAGTGAATATTTTTCTTCAACACCTTTTGGTCTTCCTAAATGCGACATTAAAATCACGCTACCGCCGTCGGCTAAAATTTTATCGATGGTTGGTTTTGCTCCTTCAATTCGATTGACATCTGTTACATTGAAATCTTCATCTAACGGAACATTAAAATCAACACGAACTAATGCTTTTTTATTTTTAAAATTGAAGTCGAACAACGTTTTCATGGTTTTATAGTTTTTATTTTTTAAAAGTAAAGACAAATATAAAATTTTAGAATTTAATAGGATTGATAATAATCATGTTTGCGATTATTTGTTCATGTTTACTACTAAAATCCAAGTTTCTTCGGTATATAAATTATTCAATTTATTTTCTATTAGCTTTTCTGCTTCTTCTCTAGAAGTTACATAGCCCAAATAAACATACATGTAATTATTAGCGGGATTGGTAAAATAATTTGGATTTAATCCTTTGTCTCGTAGACTTTTCATAAATCGAGCTGCATTTACTCTTTCGTTAAACACATTTACCACTAAATAATATCCTTTTGGCGAGTCAATATCGTTTAAAACTTCTACTGATTTATTTTCTTTAGGTATTTCTGATTTAACTGCTTCAGGAGCAACAACTATAGGATTTATTTTTGACTTAACTTCATCTGATTTAGTGACAGTTGTAACATCCGGTTTTACAGCAGTTTTTGGTTCATCTTTTTTAACAACAGCTTCGTTTTTTGTAATTGGTGGTGTTAAAACTTCTTTTTTGGTTTCCGGTTTTGAAGCTTCAACAGGTTTTGTCTCTTGCTTTATTTCTTTTACTTCGTTAATCTTTTCGTTTTGTTCAGCAATTTGTTTTGAATTTTCTAAAGTTTCCTGACTAAACGCTTCTTTAGCTTTTATAGCCAACAAGGTAGCAGTCGAATCTTCTGCAGTTTGATTTTGCACTATTTCCTCATTTGTATTTTTATCAAATACTTTGAACTTATTATCTTCATAAACCAATTTAGTGTTGTCCGCTGTTGCTATTGTCGCTGGTTTTGTTTCAATAGCCATAGCACTAAAAAAAAGATAAAATACATCTCCCGACGACTTGAATCGAACGGTGGCTTCGTCTGCATTGTTACCAATAAAACGGTTATTGTAATTTGATAATGTGGTTAAAAATGAGTCGTAACCCAACGTGTTTTTACCATCGGGAATGCGGTATTTAAAATGTTCATCTTCGATGGTAATGGAACTATCGAAAAAATTACTGTATCGACGTGTAACTGTTTTAACGTTTGTAAAATCTTTGTTTTTTGATGAACCAAACATGAACAAATCGCCATCTACTTTAAAATCTCCTTCTAATGCTGCACCGGCTAATTTTACCTGAACATTTCCTTGCGGTTGGGTTTTGAAACCTTTGAAAACCACATTCACACTTTCACTGGAAGCTCCGGCAAAACCATCATGTGAAACAATGAATTTTTCACTCATTGATGCATCTTCATACACAAAAATCATTGTCCAACCCGCAGCAGAACCACCAATGAGCGTTCCTTGTGTAGCTCGAACATTCGCCACCATATAAAACCCAAACGGATTATCAAGAGCTTTGACTTGTTCTGTAATATCTGCATATACCGCATAAGGGGCAGCGTCTTTAAATTCTCTGTGCTTTAAACCATCAAAGATAATTTCGCCTTTAACTGTTGAATATTCTTTTTGATCGGGAAATTTCACCAAAACTTCTTCAAAAGGCTCTCTGGTGTTATCGAAAGCTACAAATTTATCTTCTCCTTTTTTGTAGCCGCTTTCATATTTGTAGGTGGCTGACCAATATAGTCCTGCATAAACAATTTTTTTTGCCGCTTCATTTTTTTGAAATAACGCTGCACTACTCGAAGAAAAAGTTTGTTTATCGGTATCAATATCAATGTATTCCATATCAATTTCATCGTTGGTAATAGCATCAATACTTTGGTCGTTGTACGGATCGTTAGGGGAATTTTTTTTATCAATCCTATTTAGAATGGAATTGGCAATAATAGTCATATCGCCTTTTATGTTCGCTTTGTATCGCTCTTTAAAAGGGACGGCCATTTGAGCATGGCACCAATTGACACAGATAAAAAAAAGTATTAAAAATAAATTTTTATATCTTTTACGGTTCATAAATTTACTCATTATATGAGGAGCAATTTTAGATTTGGGACTACTAATTTGGGCTCAAAGGTACTAAAGCCTAACGATAAAATGCATATTTTACCGATTAAAGTGCCAAAAATGGTTTCTTTTTTCATACAAACAAAATAATTTAACTTGAATTTGTTAAAATTTGTATTTTTAAATATACAAAACAAACCCGTTTATCGGCAAAAAAAATAATTTATATTTGCTTTATGCAATTTACACAATTATTAGGCCAAGACCATATAAAAAATCATTTAACTCGCAGTGTTCAATTGGGAAGGATTCCGCATGCACAACTTTTTGTTGGTCCGGAAGGCTCAGGAACATTGGCTATGGCAATCGCATATGCTCAATATCTGTTGTGCAACAATACCGGAAATGAAAATTCAGGCGGAAACGAAGCTTGTAATCTTAAATTTCAACATTTTGCACATCCGGATTTGCATTTTATTTATCCAACTGTTACTACAGATGACGTTAAAACTAAACCCAAAAGCATTGATTTTATTCAAGATTGGCGAACTTTTTTAGCAGAAAACATTTACGGTGGTTTGTTTGATTGGTTCAAAATTTTGGGTGTAGAAAACAAACAAGGTGAAATTCGTGTAGATGATGCTCAAGAAATTGTGAAAACACTTTCTCTTAAATCGTACGAAGGCGGTTATAAAGTGATGATTATTTGGATGGCGGATAAAATGAACATTGCCGCTTCGAACAAATTGCTGAAAATTTTAGAAGAACCGACTGATAGAACGGTTTTTATCTTAATTACCGAAAAAGAAGAAGATTTGATTCAAACCATTCGTTCACGTTGTCAGGTGTTGGATTTTAACGGACTTCCGGAAAGTGTGATTGCCGAAGCGTTGATAGAGAAACTACAACTTGACCCAAAAACAGCCACAAAAATTGCTCATCAAGCCCAAGGAAATTACAACAAAGCCTTAAAATTATTGAGCGATGACAATGAAGATTTGCCTTTTGAACAATGGTTTGTGCTTTGGGTTCGTGCCGCTTTTAAAGCCAAAGGAAACGCCGCCGCTATTCACGAATTAATTACTTGGAGCGAAGAAATTGCCAAATTGGGCCGCGAAACGCAAAAGAAATTTTTATCTTTTTGTATTGAAATGTTTAGACAGGCGTTGTTGCTGAATTATCAAGCGACATCGTTGGTTTATTTGGAGCCGAAAGTGGAAAAATTTAAACTGGAAAATTTTGCTCCGTTTGTAAACGGAAATAATATCTTGGATATTTATAAAGAACTCAACGATGCCATGTATCACATTGAACGCAATGGCAATGCGAAGATTATTTTAACCGATTTATCAATTAAATTGACTCGTTTAATTCATAAAAAATAAACGCATGAACAACCCCGCCTCTTTTCTGATTTTGCTACTTTTAACCGTTACTTTTTTGCAGTCCGGTTATGATAAATTGTTTTATTGGAAAGACAATTTGGCTTGGTTAAAAGAACATTTTTCTAAAACCGTTATCAAAAATATGGTTCCACAAGCATTGGCTTTTGTATTGCTTTTGGAATTAGTAACCGTAATTTTAGCCATTGCCGGCTTGATTCAATTGCTGTATAACGGCAACCGTGAATATGGTTTTTATGCCGCCATAATGAGTTGTGTAACGTTACTTTTTTTACTTTTCGGTCAACGTTTAGCCAAAGATTATGATGGTGCCAGAACGATTGTGATTTATTATATTCCGGCTGTTTTGGCAGTGTATTGGCTGAATTAAGAGATTTAAAAAATTAAATCAAATTACAAACTCGCTTTAAACATCCTCAACTCGTCCCACGTAAATCGATCGCCTACTTGTTCTTTTAAAGCGGTCAAGCTTTCTTCGTTGTAGCCTTTGAACGCGGCTGCCAATTGCTCTATTTTGTCTTCGGGCAACACTTCTGTAATAGAAATAGTTCCGGCTTGAATAAGCTTGGCTAAATGGCCATAAATCGTTTGTGTGGTTAGAACACGAATTTTAGCAATTTCTTTTACAGAGTTTTTCTCTTGCCATAATTCGTAGGTTTCCTGTAAAGTTGATTTCTTCGGTTCTTTGGTTTTTTTCTTTTTTGGAAGGTATTGATATGGATCAAAATCAGCTTCTTCCTCTTCTTCGATTAATGTGCTTTGAATGGATTTATAATGTTCAACCACGTTTTCAACTAGAATACTTCGGTAGTTTTGAATTTCGTTGGAAGTTAAATTTTCCTTGTTGATTTCTTTTCCTTCCGATAAAACATCCACCATTTTAACAGCTTTAAACAATTGAAGAACGGTTTTTAGTGTACCTTCTTCTAGTTCATTCAACTCGGTGTAGAATTCTTTGACTCTTTTTTTACGTTTGACTTCTTCCATTTTCAAAAGTAAATCAAACATAATTTCATTTAATTTTGGAAGGAAATAGTCTTTAGCTGCTTTCACTCTTTCTGCAATAAAAGGAATATTGACATCATCAGCGTGAAAAAGTTTGTCTAGTTGAGATCTGAATTTTTTTGCCGGATCTTCTAATTTTGAAACTTTCTGTTCTTGAATTTCTGCCCAGTTTTGATGCTTTGATTTTTCTGATTTTTCAGCATCGCTATTATAACTAAAGCGATGATTTCGCCATTGTTGAGCAATTGCTTCCCAATCAAAACTATTCTTAATGTATTGAAGAATAAACCGTTGCGTTTCTTTTTGTAAAGCATTCACGATTGTTTCTTCATCTGCTTTATTTTCAGCATATTGCATTACATCTTGGTCGTTGGAAATGCCGTTCATTTGAATTGGCTTCAACAAAACCAAACCTTCCAATGATCGTAAGCGTGAAAGTGCCACATAGGCTTGTCCCGGTAAAAATACTTGTGAAACATCCAAAACAGCTTTGTCAAACGTTAATCCCTGACTTTTGTGCACCGTGATTGCCCAAGCCAATTTTATCGGATAATGAACAAATGTGCCGAGTGTTTCTTCGTCAATTTCTTTGGTATTTTCGTTAACAGAATAGCGAATGTTTTTCCATTCGTATTTTTCAACTTCGATGGTTTTATTTTCTTCCGGAAAGTGCACAATTATTTCTGCTTCGGATAATGATTTGATGAAACCCATTTTCCCATTAAAATAATTCTTATCCGCTGACAAATCGTTTTTAATAAACATAATTTGAGCACCCACTTTCAACTGAAGAATTTCTTCTACGGGATAAATTTTTTCGGGAAAATCGCCCACTATTTCAGGTTTAAAACGATAACATTTTCCTTCCAATTCCTCTAATGATTCGGCATTAATCGAATCGGCTTTGGCATTATGAGTTGTTAAAGTAATGTATCCTTTATTGGCTTTGATGTCGAAATTGGGTTTTACAAAATCATTTAGCACCACCATGTCTTGTGGCGTAATGGTGTTGTTGCGAAGGTTGTTTAAAACCGAAATAAACCGCTCATCCGTTTGACGAAAAATCTTTGATAATTCAATGTACAACGGTGGCTTTTCTTGAATAACTTTTGCATTAAAAAAGAAAATTCCGCGGTAATATTTTCGTAAAACTTGCCATTCATCATTTTTAACAACGGGTGGCAATTGGAGTAAATCGCCAATAAAAAGCACTTGCACTCCACCAAAAGGAATGTCTCTTCGGCGAACTTTTCGTAGCATAAAGTCGATGGCATCTAATAAATCAGCTCGAAGCATGCTGACTTCGTCAATAATGAGCAGTTCCATATTGAGCATCACCGATTTCTTTTGGCCGCTCATCTTAAAATGCTTCACTAAGGTATTTTTAGTCTCGAATTTTTGGTGTTGTGAAATGCTTGAACCGGCGATATTTTCTGGGATAAAACCTCCAAAAGGAAGTTGAAACATCGAGTGAATTGTAACTCCACCAGCGTTTAAAGCAGCTATTCCCGTGGGAGCAACTACAACCGTATTTTTATGAGTTGTTTGAATGATTTTCCGCAACAAAGTGGTTTTTCCTGTTCCGGCTTTTCCCGTTAGAAAAATAGAGCGTTGCGTTTGATTGATAAATTGCAGGACTTGGCGTGCATCGTTTGTAATTTCCATTTGGCGTTGAGTTTAAAGGTGGAAATTTACAAATATTTGAATAATTATGAAAGCCATGTACTGAATTTATATAATTTGAATTTGTAAAAATAAGTATTTAGAACATTTATAAAACAAAAAAACCTCTCAAAAAGAGAGGCTTTGATAGTAATAAATCTAATGCTTATTTTTTTGTTGAATCAACTTTTGCTTCCGCTTTTTCGTCTTTCTTATCATCCGAAGAAGTTGATTTGTATTTATCATTTAGTAGTTTAATTACGTCATTGGTAATATCATATTCTTCTTTTGCATACAAAACCGTTGCAGCATCACCTGTTCCGTAGATGTAATTATATCCTTTTTCTTTACCGTAGTCTTTGATGAATTTTTTTACATCTTTCACTAGGCTGTCCATTTCTTTTCCGCTCTCTTCTTGCAATTGACGTAAAATAGCTTGTTGAGCATATGATAATTCTTGTTCTTTTCTTTGCAATTCAGCTCCTTTTTGTTGAGCCCATTGAGGTCCGTAAGTTTCAGCATTTTTTTGAAAAGCTGCTGCTTCCGTTCTAAAACGAGCTACTTCAGCCTCTAATTGCTTGCCCATTTCTTCGCCTTTCGATTTATATTTTTCTTCAATATCTTTTGCTTCGGTATATTCATCCAAAAGTTTTGACGTATCTACATAAGCTGTTTTGAAATCTTTTTGATCGACTGCTTTTTCACACGATGCCATGGCCAAAAGTAAGCCGAAAACTAAAATTGATTTTTTCATTATGATTGTCTGATTTATAAAATTTTGGTAAAAGTAATAATTCCAATTTAATTGGCAAATTTGATTTACATTTTCAAAAAATGTAAAGTATAGAAAAATGTAATTGTTTTTAAACAGTAAATAGTTTTAATTTATTTATATTTGATTCATTAGATTGGATTAAATCAATTAATGGGTTTGAATCGACAAAAGAGTTGTTGAATGCTAAAATACTTCGAAAATGAGCTTTAAAATGATTTTTTAGCTGTTTTTGAAGATATAAATGTGTGAAGAATACTCTAAACTCTTTCTTCCTTTTAAATTTGATTGTAAACCAATCCAAAATGCTTTAAACGGATTCATCTTTCCGGTTTTGTATTTTTCGGATAGTAAACTCACGTAAAAACTGTCAAACCACATTGGCTGAACTTTTTTCAATTTTAAATTTTCCTGAGCAAAAATTTTTTCCATCGCCGTTTTAGAAAAATGCCAAAGATGTCTTGGCACATCAAAAGCGGCCCAAAATTTCCCGTAATGATTTGCATCATACGATTTGAAATTGGGAACCGCAATAAAAATTACGCCATCCGGTTTTAATAATCGTTTCAGTTCTTTAATTTGAAATTCCAAATCCGGAACGTGTTCTAAAACGTGCCACATTGTTATAACATCAAAAAAATGATCTTCTAATTCAGGATACGTATCGATTATGCAAATTCCTTTTTGTTTTGCGAGAGCTTTTGCTTTATCGCTTGGCTCCATTCCTACCGCTTTCCAATTTTGTTGTTTTGCTTCGGCTAAAAAATCTCCGGTTCCTGAACCAATATCTAAAACACTTCCTTTTTCAACACTCCAATATTCTATCAAACTTACTTTGTCTCGAATTGCTTTCCGTTTGACAAAATGATAGACTTTTTCAAATAAAGATCGTTTATTGTCTGTATGTGAAATGTAATCTTCGCTTTCGTAATAATTCGGTAAATCCGATAATGCAGGTTGCGGATACGTTTTTAATAATTGAAGATTTTCATCCATCAACAATTCAAATTGTTCTCCCGAAACGGAATAATCTTTAACTTTAATATACGGTTCTTTTGAAAAATTCATTAGATATAAAAATGCTTTTTGCTGTTTGAACAAGCTGTCTTTGTTGAGATTTTTGAAATAGTTTCACGTGGAACAATTAAATAATAAGTATTAAACTGAACACTTGCTATCTTCCCATATAAATTAATAATATTGAAATGTCACTTGGATTTACTCCGCTAATTCTGGATGCTTGAGATACTGTAACAGGACGAATTTTTTTAAACTTTTCTCTTGCTTCATACGATAACGATTTGATTTTATCAAAATCATAATTCTCAGGAATTTTTACATCTTCTAAACGTTTTAGCTTATCTGCGTTGTTACGTTCTTTTTCAATATAGCCATTGTATTTCACTTGAATTTCTGCTTGTTCAACTGTTTCTTCATCCAAGTTATTAACGGCAATATATTCTTTTACTTTATCAAATAAAACAATGTCCTCCAAATCAATTTGAGGTCGCGAAAACACTTTATACATTTTATCCGATTGAACCATTAGCGAACTTCCTTTTATTTCCAAAACCGGATTTGCTTCTTCAGGTGAAATACTGGTTTCTCTGAAAAAAGAGACCATCTTTTCCGCTTCATTAAACTTATGGTTCATTCGAATTAAGCGTTCTTCTGAAGCTAATCCTAATTCAAATCCTTTTGGTGTTAAACGTTCATCGGCATTATCTTGTCGCAATAACGTTCTGTATTCTGCTCTTGAAGTAAACATTCGATACGGTTCTTCTGTACCTTTTGTAATCAAATCATCAATTAAAACCCCAATATAGGCTTCATCTCTTTTCAACACAAAAGGATCACGTTCCTGCACTTTTAAAGCGGCATTGATTCCTGCCATTAATCCTTGTGAAGCGGCTTCCTCATAACCAGTCGTTCCATTGATTTGACCAGCGAAAAATAAACCATCTACTAACTTGGTTTCTAACGTATGTTTTAATTGTGTTGGTGGGAAATAGTCATATTCAATAGCATATCCCGGGCGAAAGAATTTAACTTTTTCGAATCCTTCGACCGAACGTAAGGCTTTAAATTGCACTTCTTCCGGCAATGATGTAGAGAATCCATTTACATATACTTCTACCGTATTCCAACCTTCCGGTTCAACAAACAATTGATGTCTGTCTTTATCAGCAAAACGATTGATTTTATCTTCAATTGAAGGACAATAACGTGGACCTGTACTTTGAATCCTACCGTTAAACATAGGAGAACGATCAAAACCTTCACGTAATAAATTATGAACCGTTTCTGAGGTATACGTCATCCAACACGACTTTTGATGAATTAATGGTTTGGATGAATCTAAATAAGAGAATTTATGCGGTTTATCATCTCCTTTTTCCTCTCTCATTTTTGTATAATCCAATGAACGTCCATCTACTCTTGGTGGTGTTCCGGTTTTCATTCGACCAGATTCAAATCCGAGTTTGACTAAATCTTCGGTAATTCCGTAGGCAGCACTTTCGCCGGCCCTTCCTCCTCCGAACTGTTTTTCGCCAATATGAATTAATCCGTTAAGGAAAGTTCCATTCGTTAAAACAACTGTTTTGGCTTTGATTTCAATGCCTAGAGAAGTTTTAATTCCTTTGATAACATTGTTTTCGATAATTAAACCAGCAACCATTTCTTGATAGAAATCAACATTCGGAGTATTTTCTAACATCAAACGCCATTCTTCGGCAAACCGCATTCTGTCACTCTGAACACGTGGCGACCACATTGCCGGACCTTTTGATTTATTCAGCATTTTAAACTGAATGGCTGTCTTGTCTGAAACAATTCCAGAATACCCACCCAATGCATCAATCTCACGCACAATTTGTCCTTTAGCAATTCCGCCCATAGCAGGATTACAAGACATTTGTCCGATGGTTTGCAAGTTCATTGTTACTAATAACGTTGAACAGCCCATATTGGCTGCTGCTGCTGCTGCTTCTGAACCTGCGTGACCAGCACCAACCACAATTACATCATATTTATCTTGAAACATAGTTTTATTTGATTGTTCCACGTGAAACATTTCACGGAAACTTCATTAAATTCATTTATTGTTCCACGTGGAACATCCTCATTTTTTCTTCTTCTTTCTGACGCATTAGTTTTTCGTCGTCTTCCGATTTGTCTTTATAACCACAATAATGTAAAACACCGTGAGCCATCACTCGCTTTAATTCATCTAAAAAAGAAACGTTGAATTCTAAAGCATTTTCTTGCACTCTTTCAGTTGAAATGAAAATATCACCGTGTAAAAAATTTCCTTCACTGTAATCGAAGCTAATAATGTCGGTTAACGTGTCGTGATTAAGGTATTCCACATTGATTTTATGCAAATAATCATCATCGCAAAAGATGTAGTTGATTTCGCCTTCTTCTTTGTCTTCCGATGAAATTATGGCCGAAATCCAATTGGAAAACGACTTTTCGTCACCTAATTCAAAATCGGTTTCATAGTTAAAACTAATCATTCTTCTTAAAGTATTGCTGAACCTTTTGGTTATAATTTGGCCGTAAAGGTAAGCTTTGTCGATTTAAAATTTCAACACTATTCAAATATTGTTGTAATTCAGGTGAAAGTGGTTTAACCGAATTATTGAATTCCTTCTTGTTTGTCTCCGATTGACGCTTGGTATCTTCCCCTTGTTGTTGAACTGCTTTCTCGAGTTTCAACATTTCGTAATTGATATTCAACATCCGCTGAAGCACTTCATTTTTAAAACCTTTATTTAAAATTTGTTTCTCTGCATCTTTCATTTGATCCAACACTTTTTGTCCACCAGGCGTTAAACCTTGCTTCTTCAATTCGTCTTCCAACTGTTGACGTAAACGACGTTGCTCTTGGAAAATTTCCATTAATTCACGAGCGTTTTCTTCGCCATCATTATTGCCTTGACCGCCGCCGCTTCCTTCACCCGGTTTATTTCCTTTTTGATTTCCTTTGCCTTTATCGCCATCTTTGCCGCCTTCTTTCCCGCCGGGCTTTTCACCTTTCTCACCGTCTTTACCTTCACCGGGTTTCTCGCCTTTTTCACCATCGCCTGGCTTTTCGCCTTTCTGCATTCCTTCTTTCATCTTCTCAGATAAGCCTTGCTGTTTCTGAATAATATCCGGCAACTGACCACCGCCTTTACCTTGACCCGGTTTAGGTTTTCCGCCACCGGAACCCATTCCAGCCATAGACATTTGCATATTATTCATCACATCAGACAGAAAATCAGCTAAACGATTGGATGCTGCAACAGTGTATTGTTGGTGCGAAACCCCTTTGGAAATAATCGCTTCCGCTAATGATTCAATCGATTTATCAACGTTGTAATGCACGTTTCCAATTTCTTCCGTCACTTTCTCTGTAATCATCTCATTTCGCAACGACATCGCAAACAAACTATCATCAACGTGTTTGAACTGCTGTTTCAAATCTTGTTGAATTTTAAGGTATTTATTGTATGAAGGAGCACCCTTTTTTAATCCTTTGAACTGTTTCATCAGGTCTTCTTGCGAAAACGAAAAAGCCAATAAATTATCTAAAATCTGACGCATCATTTTAACGTCTTCTTCCATTTGTTCCATTTCTGCACCCGCCATTCCTTCTTGCATTTGCATACTCATTTGCTTCATTTTTTGAGCGGCACTTTTTTGTTTAGGCTTGGCTTTGTCTTTTTGGTCTTTTTGAAGTTCATCCGAAGCTTTTTCCATATCTTCTTCGATGCTTTTTTCTTGTTTTTCGTCAGATGGAATGTCAACCGGTGATTTCAATTCTTTGTTTTCTTTTTCTAACTGACGCAATTCTTCCTGAATTTTATCAAATTCTTTATTGATTTCTTCCTGCTTTTCAGCCGAATTTTCTTTATCTTCTTTTGATAATTTATCCTGTTTATCGGCTAATTTGTCTAATTTTTTGATCAATTGTTCCGCTTTCTTTTCAACATAATATTTCTTAGTCAGTTCAACCAATTGCTCTAAATTTTTCGATTGATTTTTAGAATTTTGTTTAATTTTATCTAACTTTTCTTCAATGTCTAAATCCTGAATTTTCTCCGAAAGTTTTTGAAGTTCGTCTAATAATTTCTGATTTTCTTCCGATTGTTTTTCAGCATTTTCCGCACGTTTTTCAAGTTGTTCTTTTAATTCATCTTTTTCGTTTTTATTAAATTCTTTCAAATTTTCTTTCAAATCTTTTGTGAACTCTTTCATCATTTCCTCTTGTTGCTTCTGGCGTTTGATGAAATCATTTATTTTTTGTTTGTCTTTAAATTCTAAGCTTTCTTTTTCTTTACTCATTTTCTGAAGCTTATCCAACTCAGACATTTGCTTATCTTGATTTTTTAAAGATTTTTGAATGCTGTTGATATTATCATTTTGTTGTTTGAATTGCTCATCTTCCCGTTCTTCTTCCGTACTAATTCGATCGGAAAACACAGAAGATTTTGAGCTTTTGTAATTATGAATCGCATCATTATCAAACACTTCAAAATAGTATTCATAGGAAACACCTTCTTCTACCCGAAGATTTCCCGGGAAAGTGTAAATGAATTGATCAAAAACATCCTTCTTCACCGGAATAGCTGATTTTAAAGCTGCTTTTTCATTGTTTTTCGGATAATAGACGATTTGCAATTTAGAAAGTCCAATATCATCCGAAACTTGACCAATTAAAATATTCTTCTCTATTCGCAAACTATCCGGTGCATTGTTGACCGTTATGGTGGGAAATTGATCTTTAATAGTTGAGATTTGATAGTTTAATTTCTCGTAATGTTTAACTTTATTATTTGAAGTAAGTATTTGATATTCTGTGTTTTGATTAACACTTTTAGACAATTTGAATTCATTATTCTCCTGAACAAAATTTGTAAAACCGGAACCATCAGCATATTCAATTTTTGATGTGGAAAGAGCATTAATTTTCCAACTCACTTTCGTTCCTTCTGGTACAATGGCATTTCCGGAACCTTTGATGATTTCAGCTTTTCGATTTAAATACGATGGAAATTGCAATACCATTTCAAAATTAGAAACGGTTGGAACTGCCACTACTGAAAGCTCATAATCATCCGAAGAAACTGCATTCGCTTCAATGTGAAATTCAACATTTTTGGAAGGTTTTGTAAAACGATATTCAAAAACGCCGGGTTTTGTGGTTTCCATAAAATAACTTTCGTCACCAATAAAAATCATTGCATTTTCTGGAATGACTTTTCCTTCTGATTTTACCTGAAGAACATAATCCAACCCTTGTTCTGTTTGTAAATTTTCATTTAAAACCACAAAAGAAAACGGAGCCGGTGGTGAAAATTTTTCGTTATATCGCACCACTCGATTCATACTATCAGCAATAATATCGCTGTTTCCCGACAACATAAAGAAACTCAAAAACAACAATGGAACAATCGCCCACGGAAGGTATTTTGTATTCTTTTTAAAATTGATGGCGTTGCTAAACGGAATCGGTTGCAAACTTTTCCCTTTTTGTTCGATGGAAGCCAAAAGCAGCTCTGATTGCTGATTATTTTCGGCTAATTGCAGAAAGTTAGTCAGTTTGTCATTCACTTCAGTGAAATGATTTCCAATGATTTGTGATGCTTGGTTGTAATCAATTCCTTTTTGAAGTTTAACCAACTTAAACAGCGGAAACAAAATAAATCGCGACAACAAAAACAATTGTACGGCGATAAATAGCCAAAATAATATCGTTCTTCCTACTGGTTTTAACCAAAGAAAATATTCTACAAAAAGCGTAAAAAAGAAATATAACAACCCAAAACCAACAAATAAGATGACTCCTTTTACAAGTTCGTTCGTGTAGTATTTTTTTATGAATGCTTCTAACTTTTGATAAATCAATGACTTTGTTTCCAAAATAATGAGGCTTTTACTTATAACTGATAAAAGTACAATTTTATTCGATAGTCAAAAGTTAAATGTTTTCTAATGAAATTAACAGTTCTAATCGGTTTTTTGACACGGATTTCACGAATTTCCACGGATTATTTTGCTGATAAAATTTCCCCGAGAAAAACATAACGGCAATTACTTCTAATCTAAAATTGTAGCCCAATCTTCAACGTCTCGTCTCCCCCTCCTTTGGAGGGGGTTGGGGGGAGGTTATTTTTTGAGACAATTTCATAAATAAAATTCATAAAATGTATCTTTGCAAAAAAAATTTACTAAAAATGTCAAGACCTGTACGCGTTCGTTTTGCACCAAGTCCAACCGGACCATTGCACATTGGTGGTGTGAGAACAGCTTTGTTTAATTATTTATTTGCGAAAAAAAATAACGGTGTTTTTTATTTACGAATTGAAGATACCGACCAAAATCGCTTTGTTCCCGGAGCTGAGCAGTACATTTTTGAGGCTTTGGAATGGCTAGGAATTGCTCCTTCAGAAACGGTAAATAAGAACGAAAAGTTCGGACCGTATCGTCAAAGTGAGCGTAAAACGTTGTACAAACAATATGCCGATCAATTGATAAATTCAGGTTGGGCATATTATGCTTTTGATACAGCCGAAGCGTTGGATTTACACAGAAAACAGCACGAAGAACAAGGAAAGACCTTTATTTATAATTGGCATAACCGTGAGAAATTAGATACTTCATTGGTGATGTCAACCGAAGAAACGAACAGAAGAATTGCTGCCGGCGAAGATTTTGTCATTCGATTTAAAACACCAGTTAATGAAGTTTTGGAATTGAAAGACATCATTCGTGGCGATATTAAATTTGACACGAACTTATTAGATGATAAAGTGTTATTTAAAAGTGATGGAATGCCAACTTATCATTTGGCCAACATTGTTGATGATCATTTGATGGAAACATCTCACGTGATTCGTGGTGAAGAATGGTTGCCTTCGCTTCCACTTCACTATTTGTTGTACAAAGCTTTTGGTTGGCAAGCCCCTGAATTTGCACATTTACCGTTGATTTTAAAACCCATCGGAAACGGAAAATTATCAAAAAGAGATGGCGATAAAATGGGCTTTCCGGTTTTTCCTTTGGAGTGGAAAACAGAGGAAGGTATTTCATCCGGTTATCGTGAAACGGGTTATTTTCCGGAAGCAGTGATTAACTTTTTAGCCTTATTAGGTTGGAATGACGGAACTGATCAAGAGATATTTTCATTAGACGAATTAGTGGAAAAATTCGATTTGAATCGCGTTCACAAAGCCGGAGCTAAATTTGATCCGGATAAAAATAAGTGGTTTAATCATCAGTATTTGCAAAAACAAACTGATGAAGAGTTGGCGGAAAGTTTTTCTTCCATTTTAAAAGAAAAAGGAATTTCTGTTGAAAACAATAAACTAATCAAAATTGTTTCATCCATAAAAGAGCGAGCGAATTTCGTGTCAGATTTCTGGGAATTAGCCGATTATTTCTTTGTTGCACCTACTTCGTATGACGAAAAAGCATCAAAAAATTGGAAAGAAGAAACACCGGTTTTAATGAAACAAGTGATAGAAGTTTTGGAATCAATTAATGATTTTACTTCTTTAAACATAGAAACGATTTTGAAAGATTGGATGACCACCAACGAAATCGGGATGGGGAAAGTAATGCAACCACTTCGATTGAGTTTGGTTGGAGCTTTAAAAGGTCCGCACTTGTTTGATATTATTGAACTTATCGGCAAAGAAGAAACCGTTAAAAGAATACTAAAAGCGATAGAAAAAATTTAATTTTGTTAAAAGGTTTTACTTTTGTGACATGCTAAATGCAATTAGACATTCTAAAATAACCACTTTTGTTTGGGGATTTATGGCATTCTACCTGTTGAATATCAGTGTAGATGTCACTTCTTTGTTTGATGAAAAAGAGCAAAAACATAAAAAATACAACGAACAAGAAAGTATTGTTGAATTAGTTCTTGAAAAAGTTTTAGGTTTTGAAGAGGCTATTCCTGAAAATAACGCAAACGACAGCGAACAAAATCCAACCATGAAAAAAGGTTTTTCGATGGATAAGTTTGTGTTGCCTTTTTATGAAATCAATACCAAACTAATCGTTTTTAATCCGATAAAAAAGAGTTTTCATTACTCTAAAACTATTTTCTTAAAACCTTCGCTAGAAATTCATTCTCCTCCACCGGAAGTTTAATTTATTTTATTCGTAACAACTTGTTTTCCAATCGGAAACAGTTTAAATCATTCGTATAATTTAAAATTAAACAATTATGTACAAATTTAATTTGAAGCAAATGATATGCTTCTTTTCAATGCTTTTTTTAAGCCAAATTTCCTTTTCACAAACTGAAAATACAACAAAAGACAGTCTGTATATCGAAGAAGTTTTAACCAAAACCGAAAAACCAAAAGTACTTCACGCAGAGCCACTTTACATCGATTTAATTCGTGATTTAGGAGCCAGAAAAGGTGAAAAAGAATGGAACGTTGGTTTTGGAATTACCGACAACAATGAATACGATGAATATTTAGCATTGGTAGAATATGAATGGGCTCCGATTGACCGTTTGGGTTTAGAAGTCGAATTGCCTTTTACGATTTATCCATCCAACAAAAACGGGATGGCTCCGGGAAGTAAGCTTAACAGTGTAAAACTTGCCGCTCAGTATTCATTTTATGTCTCTGAAAAACAAAAAACTTCGTTAGCAATTGGTTACATTCACGAATTTGAAATGAATGAATTTGATAATTACCATAATGGAAGATTATTTGTTGGAAATGTTTACAATCCGTTTTTTGTAGCAGCAAAACGTTGGGGAAATAATTTTCACACTCTACTTTACACCGGCCCTGCTTTTATTCATCATTTTGAAGATAATTCAACACACACCAACTGGCAAATTAACAGCAATTTTCATTATATGATTCCGGGAACGCGAAATTTTATTGGTGTTGAATTCAATAAAGAAGTCACTAAAACCGATTTTGATATGACGATTCGTCCGCAAATGCGAGTTGGAATTGCAGATAATTTATTGATTGGAATTGTAACCGGAATTCCGATTAGTAGGGAAAACGAACGATTTAGTACATTTTTTAGGTTGATTTATGAACCTGGACATTAAAATAAAGGCTCCTTTCGGGAGCCTTACTTATTAAAAATAAAATATAATGTTTCCGGCAATAATTCCAAGGTTTCCCTTTAGTTTTCCATCGGCTACAAGAGCAACTTCATCTTGCTTGTTGAGATTATTCAAAATATTGGTTACGCCATATTGATAACTCAAACTCAAACGAATATTTTCAAAACCACCGGAAATTCCGGCGTAAACATTAAAATTTATCGGGTTGATGTCTTCAATGTCTTGAACACGAAGCAATTCATTACCAACAATAAAATTATTTTCATCGGAACTGTTGAACTTTAATTTACTGTTCACTTGCAATACAGGACCAAAATCTAATGAAACCGGACCTCCTCCTATTTTGTAACATAATAATAAATGTACTTGAACAGCCATCATTTTTAAATCGACTTCTTTTTGAGAAATTCCTGAAAATGTTTCAATAGCAAATTTATTTTCGGAGAAACTCATTCCGTAAATCATCGAAAAATTGTTGTAGTAATTTCCACGCATAGACAGTCCGCCTGTCCAACTCGTGCCGGGTTTTATATTAAAATTATCTGTATACAAATCGGTTTGGTTTATCCCTAAACTAATACCAATATGGTTATAATCACCTTTACCATATTGAGCCGAAATTGTGCTTGTAAAACCAAGTAAAACTAATGCTAAAAAATATCTTTTCATTAATAGTGAATTAAGTTGTAACAAACGTACGAGAAATTTCGTATCATTACATATAACCTAAAAACTATTTTTCTATGTTTACTTACATTTTTATTGCTATTGCAGTTTTGTTACTGTTAGCCTCATTTTTTACCGTTAAACAACAATCGGCTGCGGTGATTGAACGTTTTGGAAAATTCAGTAGCACCAGACAATCCGGTTTACAACTTAAAATCCCTGTGATAGATAGAGTTGCCGGACGATTAAATTTGAGAATTCAACAATTGGATGTTATCATCGAAACGAAAACGAAAGACAACGTATTCGTAAAAATGAAAGTTTCTGTTCAGTTTAAAGTGATTCAGGAAAAAGTGTATGAAGCTTTTTATAAATTAGAATATCCGCACGATCAAATCACTTCGTATGTATTTGACGTGGTTCGTGCCGAAGTTCCAAAATTAAAATTAGATGATGTTTTTGAGCGTAAAGATGATATTGCAGTTGCAGTAAAACGTGAGTTAAACGAAGCGATGACTACTTATGGTTACGACATCATTAACACGTTGATTACCGATATTGATCCGGATATTCAAGTGAAAAATGCGATGAACAGAATCAACGCTGCCGACCGTGAAAAAACAGCTGCAGAATATGAAGCAGAAGCAGGAAGAATCAGAATTGTAGCCAAAGCAAAAGCGGAAGCCGAAAGTAAAAGACTTCAAGGTCAAGGTATTGCCGATCAACGAAGAGAAATTGCAAGAGGTTTGGTAGAAAGTGTGGATGTGTTGAATCGCGTTGGAATTAATTCGCAAGAAGCATCTGCTTTAATTGTCGTAACTCAGCATTATGATACATTACAAGCAATTGGTGCCGATACAAATTCTAACCTAATCTTATTACCAAATTCACCACAAGCCGGAAGTGATATGCTAAACAATATGGTAGCCAGTTTTACCGCCAGTAACCAAGTTGGTGAAGCGATGAAAAAAGGTGCTATTAAAAAAGCAAATAAAAAAAGTGCTCCTAAAGATGAATTCGGTACGACCGAAGAAGATGAAGAATAAAATGAGAGAGACCTTCGGGTCTCTTTTTTTTGTTATAATTGGACACAGATTTGAAAGCTAAATTTAATGGAACACGGATTTGGCAAATTTGAGAAATCTTAGTATTGAAAAATTATTTTCTCACAGAAAACACGGAAAACGCAGAAATTTTCGTTTTTGTTTTCTTAAGGATGAAAAAACGGTTAGAAATTCATCAAAAACGAATTAGAAACGTTTAAATTCACTTTCATTGAGCAAAGCATAAAATCACATTGCCTTTTATTTTTTCTTTCTAAAAAAAGCTCTAAAAAAGCCATTTTTGATTGTTTTTGATAATAGAAATTTCAAATCGATAGAAATTAGTAATAATAGAAAAAGCCACAATAATTTGTGGCTTTTATAGTTTTTGGTTATTGTAGTAAATTATTCCTTCGCTTCCACTTTTGCCCAAGTATCTCTCAAGCCAACCGTTTTGTTAAAAACTAATTTTTCTGCAGTAGAATCTTTATCCACACAAAAATAGCCTAATCGTTGAAATTGAAATTTATCTTCGGATTGAGCAGTTTGTAAACTTGGTTCAACATATCCGGTGATCACTTCTAATGAATTTGGGTTGATGTAATTTTTAAAATCTACTTCTTTGTCTCCATCCGGATTTTCATGCGTAAATAATCGGTCATAAATACGAACTTCTGCTTCCACGGCATGCGGAACAGAAACCCAATGAATCGTTCCTTTTACCTTGCGTTGACTGGCTTCTGTGCCACTACCCGACTTAGAATCAACATCATATGAAGCGTGAATTTCGGTGATATTTCCATCAGCATCTTTGATCACATTTTCACCTTTGATGATGTACGCATTTTTCAAACGCACTTCTGTTCCCAACGTTAAACGGAAAAATTTCTTATTGGCTTCTTCTTGAAAATCTTCTCTTTCGATGTATAATTCTTTTGAAAAAGGTACTTTTCTATACGTCAAAATTTCTTCTTCCGGATTATTTTCAGCATCCAACCATTCTTCTTGACCATCAGGATAATTGGTAATGACTAATTTTATCGGATTCAAAACAGCCATCACACGAGGAGCGGTTTTATTCAAATCTTCGCGAACGCAGAATTCTAAAAGTGAAACATCAATTAAATTGGTTCGTTTAGCAATACCAATTGTTTTGGCAAAATTCCGAATGGAAGTCGGCGTGTAACCTCTTCTTCTCATCCCCGAAATTGTACTCATTCTAGGATCATCCCAAGCGGTTACGTGACCTTCTTGAACCAATTGAAGTAACTTTCGTTTACTTACAACCGTATGTGAAAGGTTTCTTCTCGCAAATTCTCGTTGTTTCGGTCGAACTTTATTCGCATCATAAATTTGATCTAAAAACCAATCGTATAATTCTCTGTGTGGTAAAAATTCCAGCGTACAAAGTGAATGCGAAATTCCTTCGATATAATCACTTTCGCCGTGAGCCCAGTCGTACATTGGATAAATACACCAATTGTCGCCTGTTCTATGGTGATGTTTATGTAAAATTCGATACATCAACGGATCACGCATCAACATATTTGTTGAAGCCATGTCAATTTTGGCACGTAAAACGTGAGTTCCTTCCGGAAATTCTCCGTTTTTCATACGTTCAAAAAGATCTAAATTCTCTTCAACAGAACGATTTCTGTATGGACTATTTGTGCCTACTTGCGTTGGCGTACCTTTTTGTTTTGCCATTTCTTCCGAAGATTGGCTATCTACGTAGGCTTTGTCTTTTTTTATAAATTCAACTGCCCAATCATACAATTCCTGAAAATAATCAGATGCGTAGCGTTCTTCAGCCCATTGATAGCCAAGCCATTGCACATCGCGTTTGATGGCATCTACATATTCTTGTTCTTCCTTGGCGGGATTGGTATCATCAAAACGCAAATTTACCGGCGATTGATAATCTATTCCTAATCCGAAATTTAAACAAATAGAACTGGCGTGACCCACGTGAAGATATCCGTTTGGTTCCGGCGGAAAACGAAAACGAAGTTTATCCTTGGCAAAACCATTCTTTAAATCTTCTTCGATAATTTGTTCAATAAAATTGAGCGACTTTTCTTCTGACATAATCAATAAAATGAGCGACAAAAATACGGAAAAATTTACCTATTTGCCGTAAATGATTTTTTAAAAAAATTCAACCAAAAAGTTAGTCTGTTTCTAAATAATCGACCAACTGCAATTGTTGTTACGGTTTTCAATACGGGTAATTACGGTTTCCCGCAAACCTGCTTACCGTTCATCGATTTTAATGTTAAATTTACTTAGTCATCTAAATATTTATATACTTTTAGTGAAACAAATTTCAAAAACAGATAGAAACAGAAAACCATTTATCGTTTTTTTCGTAATTAAGTGTAGTGTAGTGCCTATTTAAATTACAAAATAACAACCGATTGCTTTTGGGGTAAAAGCAGTCCGACATAAAGAGTGTTTTATGGTTTGGAAAATTACCCCAAGAAAATTATTCTTTTCTTTTTTGTTTCTGATGTTGCTTAACGGCATCGGAAATGGGTATGCCCAAACAATAGTAATTGGCACACCTTCATTAGGGTTCACTCAAGCTTGTGCTTCACAAGGATTTAACTCATACAATCTTAGTTTTACATTTTTCCCGGTTTCAAATGTTCAGGCGGGAAATCAATTTATTGTGGAACTTTCTGATCCGTCGGGAAATTTTGGAACGGCAACAACTTTAACCACCTCAACCAGCACTACTTCTCCGGTTAATGTTTCGTTTGCAATGCCAACAACGGTTGCCGGAGAAGCATACAGAATTCGAGTTAGAAGTACCGCTCCGGCAGTTACAAGTCCGGTAAGTACTGCTTTTTCAGCTTATTACGCTGTTCACAATCAACCTTTTTCAATTAATAATAATTCGGGAACGGTTTCTTTTTGTGAAGGAGGAAATATAACATTACAAGTTGATAACACAGGAACACCGGCCTCTCCTCTATTCTATTCCGGTTTAACGTATAAATGGTACCGCAATTTTGCTGAAGTTTCAGGAGCAACCGGTCCTTCGTTAACCGTAACACAATCGGGAAATTATTATGCTATTGTGGATTATGGAAGTTGTGTGATGAATTCCTATTCTAATATGGTTTCAGTAAACGTGACCGCTGGAATAAATTTATCGATTTCATCGGCCGGAAATGTCGATTATATTTGTGATGGAACGCCAAGACTTTTAACATCATCTCATCAAAATACAGGTTACCTTTATCAATGGTTTAAAGATAATGTTGCGATTTCGGGAGCAACCGGACCAACTTACAATGCTGCACAAGAAGGAATTTATAAATTAAGAATTACGTTTGGTGGTTGTGTTTTTGAGTCGAATGCCATCTTTTTAGAATTAATTGAATTGGATATCGATTGGAATGTGGATGCGAATGAAGTCATCATTCCGGGTGAACAACTTCAAATTAATTCGGTTAACAATGCGACGACGCCAACCTATCAATGGAGAAAAGATAACGTAGTTATTGCGGGTGCGACTACTGCAAATTACAACGTTACGCAACCCGGAACGTATCAATTAACGGTAACTGAAACACAAGGTTGCACGATTTCTGAACAATTGACAGTTGTAGTTCAATATCCAATTGGGTTTACGGTAACTATCCAAAATTCAGGCGATTATCAATCGTGTAATGTGACTACTTCTACGTTGTCGTTGAGCTCGATTATTGCACAAACTTCTTCCGGAAATGTAACAGTTTCTCTTCCAAATTCAAATTTTTCGTATCAGTGGTTATTGAATAATGCACCAATTGCAGGAGCTACCGGAACAACATATACAGTTAACGATGCAACACAAAACGGATCATATAAACTCCGTGTTACCATTCCAACCTTTGCTCCTATTGAATCAAATGCGATTTCGATTGCTTTGCAACTTCCAACACCCGTTTTAACTGCCGTTGGAAGTTTGTGCGGAACTAACTCAGTTCAATTAAACAGTTCTGTAACCAACAGCATTTTTACTTATAAATGGTATCAAAATAACACGTTAATTACCGGAGCAATTCAACCAAGTTACACAACCAACCAAGCCGGAAATTATCATTTAGTGATTTCGTATGGAGTTTGTTCGGTTACATCAAATACGATAAATTTAGAACAAAACAGTATTACAGCCAATTTGAATTTACCGGCAACATCGATTATCATTCCGGGAGAAACAAAAACCTTAATCGCTACAACCAATGCTGTAAATCCAACTTTTGAATGGTTTAGAAATAACGCAATTATTTCAGGACAAACGGGTTCATCAATTAATGTTACACAAAATGGTGTTTACAAAGTAATTGTTACACAAACAACAGGTTGTAATGCAACGCAAGAAGCTGTTTCGGAATTGGTTTATCCTGATTCATTCAACGTGACAATTGCAGCAAATGCTGGTTATTCTCCTTGTGGAAGTGAGGAGGCGACTTTATCAATTACTAATTTTAATGCAGTTAGTTCATCTGAAACATTATCCATTTTAAATAATTCGTATGGTTATGTTTATGAATGGTTTAAGGATGGAGAATTGGTGCTTTCATCATCTAGTACAACCTACACCGTTCCTTCTTTTTTAGAAAATGGTTTGTATGAATTACGTGTTATCATCCCAACATTTGCACCAATTGAATCAAATGCGATTTCGATTGCTTTGCAATTTGAAACTCCGGTCGTAACCGCGGTTGGAAGTTTGTGTGGAACAAACTCAGTTCAATTAAACAGTTCTGTAACCAACAGTATTTTTACATACAATTGGTATCGAAACAACACCTTAATTACGGGAGCAATTCAACCAAGTTATACCACAAATCAAGAGGGAAATTATCATTTAGTAATTTCGTATGGAGCTTGTACGGTTACATCAAATACGGTGAATTTAGAACTAAACAGCATTACAGCAAGTTTGAATTTACCGGCAATATCGATTATCATTCCGGGAGAAACAAAAACCTTAACTGCAACAACCAATGCGGTGAATCCTTCTTTCGAATGGTTTAGAAATAACGCAATTATTTCGGGACAAACCGGAGCTTCAATCAATGTGACGCAAGATGGCATTTACAAAGTAATCGTTACACAAACAACCGGTTGTGATGCAACACAAGAAGTTGTTGCAGAACTGGTTTATCCTGATTCTTTCAATGTGACAATTGCTGCAAATACAGGTTATTCTCCTTGTGACAGTGACCAAGCAACGTTGTCAATTACAAACTTTAACGCGGTTAGTTCATCTGAAACAATGTCCATTTTAAACAATTCATATGGTTATGTTTATGAATGGTATAAGGACGGAGAATTGGTGCTTTCATCATCCAATACAACCTATAATGTTGCTTCTTATTTAGAAAATGGTTTGTATGAATTACGAGTTACCATACCGGGTTTTAGTACGATTATTTCTAATACTGTTACTATAAAATTAGGCATTTCAGATGATTTTACTTTATCAACCGAAGGTACTTTATGTGAATCGGGTGGGAGTGTAACCTTATCATCAGACATCACCAATACAAATTATATTTTGACATGGTTTTCGATTGAAAATAATACTGAAATCGGAACTGGAAATTCAATTACAGTAACCGAACCCGGAAATTATTTTATGACTATTGATTTTGACGGATGTACCTATTCATCAAACACAATTGCAGTTGAAGTGATTACAACAGACGGAATTACTTTAAATATATCCGATGCGATTACTGTTATTCAAGGCGGTTCAAATGAAGTAATTGCCAGCGGAGTTGATAATTACACTTGGTATTTGAACGATGAAATTATTGCCATCGGAAATTCATTTTCTGTTTCACAAGCCGGAACATACACAATTATCGGAACGATTGGGGATTGTGAATTCACTAAAACATTTACGGTTACTGTAGTTGAAAACACAAGCATTGTTGTGCCAAATGTAATTACGATGAACAACGACGGAATCAATGACTTTTGGTCACTTCCGAACGAATATATTAATAAAGAAGATGTTGAGGTGATTATTTATTCACCAAAAGGAAAAGTAGTTTTCAGAGCGAGAAATTATCAAAATAACTGGCCAAATTCAACTTTAGAATATGCCAAATCAGAACCGGTTTTTTATTATACCATTTCTGAAAACGACGAAATTATTAAAAGAGGGGCCATTACCGTAATCGAATAAAAATGATAAAAAAGTACGTAATCGTTTTAATCATAACAGGATTTGTGTTTGCCGATTTGCAAGCACAAGATGCTCCTGTTTTGACGTTTACGATACCTACGCAAAACACTTTATTGTTGAATCGATTTATGATGAATCCGACTTTTTCGGTTGTTCGTGAAAACGATTCGTACCTCACACTTTACCACAGAAATCAATGGATTCAATTTGATGATTCGCCGGAATTATATATGCTTTCTTATTCAGGTAAACACGGTGAAAGAGCAGGAGTAGGGATTGGAATTTATCAACAGAATTTAGGAATTATTACCAGTTTTGGTGGAGTTGGAAACTATGCTTATCAAATTCCGATTCGTGAAAAAATAAAGTTGACTTTAGGTTTCAACATCGCATATTACAACAGTGGTGTGGACCGAAACAGAGCCGTAACCAACGAACCTGATCCGGCTATTATGGCGTTGCGAAATAATTCGATATTAACAATAAAACCGGGTTTGAATGTAACCTGGGGAAGTTTTGACTTTGGAGTTTATGCCGAAAATTTCGTGGATTATGATTTTAAATCCAGCGAAATGGTTCAGGATTATTCGCAAAAAACGTACACCGGACATGCGATGTATCATCATCAAATGCAAAATCAAGAAGGGTTGTTTGAAAACGGTTTTTTCAGATTAATTGCCCGTGGAAAAATGAATCAGACGGATGATTTTGTGTATGGAGGTTCGGTGATAACCAACTTTCCAAATTTAGGTTGGGTGCAAGCCGGAATTGATGATTTTTTTGGAGTGAATATTGGCGTTGGGGCTCATTTTACCAAAAAATTGTCTTTAGGTTATACGTATGAAAGAGTGATAAATGATGGTTTAGTGAATTTTGGTCCAACGCACGAAATCACACTTTCGTATCGATTTGCAGGAAAAGAGAGCGAAGAAACATACAACAGAAAATCATCAAAAAAAAAGCCTACAGCAGTTGTTAGAAAGCCAAAAGTGTTGAAAAAAACAGAAGAATTTGAAGAAGAATACGAAGAGGATTTTGCCGAAGAAGAATATGAAGATATGGCCGAAGAACCAATTATCATTGAGCCTGCTCCAAAGAAGAAAAAATCGGTTTTGAAAAAGAAAAAACCATCAAAAGCGATTGCTGAAGTTGAAGAGGAAGAAGAATATGATGAAGATGAAACAATGAAATCCTACAACAAAGACATCGAAATTGAAAAATTAAAAATGACGTTGGACGAAAATAATTTAAAACTATTAGAAATCATTGTCAAACAAGATTCGCTTGAAAATATGAAAAAAGCCGATTTTGAAAAACGAATTGAGAATATGATGCAATACATCGAACGATTAGAAGTAACCATTGCCGAAAAAGATTGCAATTGCGATCCGAAAACAACAGTGGTTACAGAAGAAACAACAGTGGAAGCCACAACAAAAACAACTGTAAAAAATGGTGAAACAGTTGTAGTGAAAGGAGATAAAAATGATTTGAACAGCAAATTATCAGCGATGAAATCATCAACTAAAAAAGAAGAAATTAAATTACCATCAACTAAAAATAATTCAAAAAACACTGATTTGGAATCTAAAATTTCCAAACTCAAAAAAGAAGAACCAAAAACAAATACCAATTCAAAATTTTCCCTAACAGATGAAGAAATCAAAGAGTATTATTCCAGACTGACCGACAAAAAAAGAGCTACTGCCAAAAAAGGAAACTATTTGCAGGTAGATAATCAAGAACCCGGATATTACATTATTTCCAATGTTTTTTCTGATCCTGCTTTTGCTGATGATTTTATCAATAAGCTAAAAAAGCGAGGAATTAAAGCCAATTATTTTATTAACCCAAAAAACAATTTCAGGTATGTTTATTTAAAAAAACATTCAGAATGGAGTGAAGCCCTAATCTCCTATTACACGAATGTTGACAACACCTACTTTGATGAAATTTGGATTATGAACATTAACATAAAATAAACACCCCAAAATGAAAACGCCCCAAATACCACAATTAAAAACAATCTTCCTACTCGGTTGTTTTTTGCTAATTAACTTGGCTGCCTATGCCCAGGTTCCCGTTCCTTTTACGGTTCGCTATGAACGAAATTTAAAAGGAGATATGACGTTGATTTCAAACGGAATTGTAAACAGACAAACCAATTCCAACACACCAAATGATCCGTATAATACGGTTGGAAATTCATCGGAGTATAACGATAACCTCAATATGCGATACATAGATATTGATGGTGATCCAAGTACGTTTAGTTCCAGTAGTGCATCATTAATTTTACCGGCTAGTGGATGTAACAAAATTGTTTACGCCGGATTATATTGGTCCGCAACCTATCGTTTTAACAACGGTTTCTCTACTTCTCCGGGAGATGGGGATAACGTTCGTGAAAATGATTTTAACCAAGTGAGATTAAAATTACCTGGTGGAACTTATCAAAATATAACCGGACAATTAATTTTTGATGGATTTACAAATCCCGATTTTATTGCGAATAGTCCGTATTCTTGTTTTGCAGATATTACTTCATTAGTAACAAGTTTAGCCAATCCGGAAGGAGAATATACTGTTGCAAACATTAGAGCTACGCAAGGACAAATAAATGGAGGAGGAGTTTCCGGCGGATGGACAATTTTCTTTGTATATGAAAATCCAACGATGACCGGAAAATTTATTACTGCATATGATGGTTTTGCAGGAGTGCGAGCAACTATTGGTCAAACGGATATTTCTTACTCTGGATTTACCACTTTACCACCGCCGTTTCCGGTAAGAGCAAAATTAGCATCAGCAGCTTTAGAAGGTGATAATAGAATCACGGGAGATCAGTTGTTATTTAGAGCTGACTCAAACGCAACTTTTACCGCTTTGGGAAACACATTAAATGTAACCAACAATTTTTTTAATAGCCGATTAACACTGAATGATACTGATTTTGTAGATAGAGTTCCCAATAGTTTAAATACGTTGGGATATGACGGAGATATTATTACAGTAGCAAATCCGCTCAACAACGTAATTCCGAATAATGAAACTGGGGCAACGCTTCGGATTACCTCAACACAAGATACTTACTTTATGTTCTTCAATGCATTCAATATTGAAGTCATAGAACCGGATATTAAATTAGTAAAAACAGTCGAAGATTTAGCAGGAAACGACATCGGTGGGGCTGATGTCAACCTGGGGCAATTCTTAGATTATGTTGTTACATTTCAAAATGTGGGTAACGATGATGCAACGAATGCAACAATTCGTGACATATTACCAATCAATACCAGTTTTATTTCAGTGGATTTGAGTGGAGCTCCCGGGGTGACTTTCACACACGATCCTGCTTTTGATGAATTGACTTTTACTTTACCGAATAACTTAGTTGAAATAGGCGATCCTGTTTATACTATTCGCATTCGTGTTCAAGTAGCTACAACATGTAGTGAATTGGAGGATGCTTGTTCAAATTTAATTCAGAATCAAGCCTACGCCACTTATCGTGGGGTTTTAAATAACAATTGGATATCAAATGACCCAAGTTTTGCCGGACTAGACAGTTGTGGATTTGGTCAACCGGGTCCGGCGAATTTCTTGGTCGATATCGACGATTGTATTTTTGAAAACGAAGCCTATTTATGTGGTAGTGATATAACGCTTACCGCTGCAAATGGATATGAAACCTATACTTGGTTCAATAGTGCCAATGAAGTAATCGGAAATACACAAACCATTACTGTTTCCAACGTTGGAACCTATACAGTTGTGAATACCGCAACTCCTCCGTGTATTGGAATTACTCAAACTTTCAATGTTTTATTATTTGGAGCAACACAAACCAATCCGGTGATTCCTTTTGCCGATGAGGTGGTGATTTGTCCGAATAATGGAGAACAATTGCCTTATATTTTCTTATGTGGAACGAATGATAGTCAGCTTATTCAAACCGGAATCAGCGATGCAACCAGTATCGTTTGGGAAGTATTGAATGAAACGAGTTGTCCTCCGGTTGGCATTGATACGTGTGCCAATAATAATCCGGCTTGTTCTTGGAACCAAGTAGGAACCGGTGCCAACTTTAATGTAACAACGGCAGGACAATATCGCTTGACAATCAATTACCAAGATGGATGTTTTACTCGTTTTTATTTTAATGTATATACGAATTTATTAGACATTCAATATGTAACAACTAACATACTTTGTAATACGCCGGGAAGCATCACGATTACTAATCTTCCGTCGGACTATCAATTTCAATTAGTTGATCAGATGACCGGAAACATTTTAGTTCCTTACCAAAATAATCCTGTGTTTACAATTTCAGATGCGGGAGTTTATACGGTTCAAGTTACACAAATTGGTGTGACAGATGGTTGTGTATTTGAACTACCAAACATCGGAATTCAAGAGAACAATTTCCAAGTAAATTTGATTCCACAAAACACCAATTGTAATGGTTTTGGAAGTATTCGTGTACAAGCAACAGGAGCACAGCCGCAATATCAATTTAGTATCACCAATCCAATTTCTGCAACAAGCGGATGGGTTGTTGACAACGATTATACCTTCAATAACTTAAATCCGGGAACTTATACGGTTACAGTTGTTACAGAAGATGGTTGTTCATTTACCGGAACAGTGACTATTGAAGATGAAAATAATTTGGCTTTAGTTGCTTCCATTTCTCAAAATATTACTTGTAATCAAGGAAATATTTTAGTCAATCCTTCAGGAGGACAACCACCTTATTCTTTTGCAATCTATAGCTATAATGGAACATTGTTAAATCCAACAGGAGCAGACTACCAAACTAGCGTTATTTTTGACATTGAATTTGGTCAACAAGGAACTTATGTTTTCATTGTTGTAGATGCAAATAATTGTACAGCTTTATCAAATCCTGTAACAATTGAATTAGTTCCAAATGTTCAGTTCACGACAACTGTTCAAAATATAAATTGTTTTGGTCAGAATGACGGATCAATTATCTACAATTTAACTTCATCAAATGGTTTTCAGGTTTCTTATCAATTATTAGATGAAAACGGAAACATCATCAGTACTAACAATTCAGGTATTTTCAACAATTTACCTGCTGGAGACTACACTGTTGTTTTAGTTCAATCACAAGGAAACAGAGTCTGTGAATTCCCAACAGATTTCACAATTACCGAACCAACGCCAATGACTGGTGTTGCTGAGATCACTGAAAATTATACTTGTATTACTAATGCGGGAACGATTAATATTGTTCCGGGTAGTATCACTGGTGGAACTGCTCCGTATCAATTTAGTATTGATGGTGTGAATTTTGTTTCTTCTTCGGAATTTGCAGGTTTAACATCAGGAAATTACACCATCTATATTCAAGATGCGAATGGATGTATTTTTACAACCAATACCATTTCCTTAGTTGCACCTAATCAATTAACCGATTTAACTTTTAATGCAACAGCGTTAACGTGTCCGGCACAAAATGCAACGGTAACAGTAACAACAGTTGGCGGAACAGCTCCGTTTACGTATGAAATAATCGCTCCTGCAGGACAAACCGTGAACAACGGAACTAATCCTGTGTTTACTGGATTAACTGCCGGAACATACACGTTTGAAGTAACTGATAGTAATGGTTGTACATATCAAGAAACTTACACTATTAATCCATTACCAATTATTGATGTAATTGGTCAAACGATTAGCAATGTGGTTTGTTTTGGAGCTTCAAATGGAGCTGTTACTTTTACAGTAACCAACTCAAATCCATACAATTATCAAATCGTAAATAGTTCAAATGCGGTTGTTGCATCAGCAAACAATTCAAATTTATCAACTATTTCGTTAACAGGTTTAACAGCTTCAACTTATACGATAACGATAACAGATACTGTTACCAATTGTACTGACACAACAACTGCTATTGTTGAAGCACCAAGTAGTGCGTTGGCTTTCACATTTGTTGCCAATCAAATCAGTTGTAATTCCAACGGAAGTGTAATCATTACTGCTGCCGGCGGATGGGGAAGTTATCAATACCAACTTACTCAACCAAATGGGGTAGTGGTAGGGCCTCAATCGAATGCCACGTTTACAAATTTAACACAAGCCGGAACTTATACAATTTCGGTAACTGATATAAATGGTTGTGTTGTGAGCAACACATTCAACCTAACTACGCCAACAAATCCTGTTGCTGTAATTGCATCGTCATCCGATTTATGTTTTGACGCTAATGGGGCTACATTAGTAATTGCAGTGACGGGTGGTGTAGTTCCTTATACGTACAGTATCAATGGAAATCCATCACAAAATTCAAACACATTTGCCAATTTAACTCCGGGAAGTTATACGGTAATTGTTACGGATGCCAATGGATGTACCTCATCTGTTTCACAAACCATTCAACCTGAATTAACAGGCGATTTATCGTTAACGAAAGGTTTGGATTGTACGGCATCACCAAATGCTCAAATCTCAGCTGCAATCGCTGGCGGATTAGCTCCGTTTACCTATCAAGTTTCTTTCAACGGGGGAGCTTTTGGATCATCCACGAATGTGGTTGGAACTAACTTTGTGTATTCTACTGCCAATGCCGGAAATTATCAATTTTTGATAACCGACGCACAAGGCTGTACTTTTACAAGTCAAACTATTACTGTTGAACCGTTGACATTACCTGAAATCACTTCTGTTATAGAATTACAAGGAATTTTATGTCACGGAGGAAATGAAGGAGAAATTCAAATCAATACCAATAATGCGGTTGGATTAGCTCCTTTCGTCTTAGAAGTAATCAATACTACAACAGGTGTAAATTACGGAACTCAAACTTCAGGATTAACAGCCGGAAATTATCAAATTACATTAACTGATGCTAATTCGTGTACCGATACAGCATCTATTACATTAACTGAACCTAATCCGATTGTTTTCACAATTGCTACTGTAGATATTACGTGTAACAATCCGGGTGGTACTTCTTATGGTGAAATAATCGTGCAAGGTGTAGCCGGTGGAACAGCTCCATATACTTATATTTTAAATAATAATTTCGGATTTATTGCTTCTTATACTCCGGTAACCAATGAAAATCATTCTTTCCAGATTCTTAATTTCGGAATTTATAATGTTGAAGTTATTGATGCCAACGGATGTGTTTTACTAGTTGATAATATCATCATCGCTTCACCTCCAAGTGATTTGATTATTGATGTTTCTACTTCAACTTCTGATTGTGTGAACGGTGGAACAGCTGTCATTACAGTAACTTCTGCAGTAAGTAGTGGTTCGTATGAGTTTGCGATTTTAGAAACGAATGTTTTACCATATTCAACAAACTATCAACCGTCAGATGTTGGAACTCCGGAAACTTCTACTTTTACAGGATTAGTTCCGGGTGTAACGTACACGTTTGTAGTGCACGATTTAGTAACCGATTGTTATTATTTTAAAACTGCTGATACGCCAATCAACACCCCATCCAATTTAACTTCTGTGTTAGATGTGGTTGGAAATGTGAGTTGTACCGGAAGTAATGATGGTTTTGTGAATTTTACATTTGATAATTATGATGCTACGGCGACGAGTGTATCCTACGAAGTATTTAATTCTCAATCGAATATTTCTACCGGAATTACAGGAACTTCTTCACCATTAGGCGGACCAATTTCTGTAACAAATCTTGGCCCTTTAGCTCCCGGAATTTATTACATTTTATTTACTGAAAATGGAGGAACATTAACCGGATGTAGTAGTGCATCAGTACCATTTACCATCTCTCAATCAACTAATTTATTACAAGTAACTGCGAATGTTACCAGAAACGATAATTGTCAGAACAACAGAGGACGAATTACTGCAACAGGCCAATTTGGAACAGCTCCTTATCAATATCAATTGGTAATTGCCGGTGATCCTGCTCCAACAGTACTAACTTGGGCGGGAAGTGCAACCAATGTTTTCAATGTTGAAGGCGGAAATTATGTAGTTTATATTCGAGATGCCAACGGATGTATTCAATCAGCACCTGTTTTTGTACCGACGGATCCTTCTCCGCAAATTTCAGCTACTGTAACCAATTTATGTACAGCTGTTCAAGGCGATTTCACCATTGAAGTAACGTTAACAACTGCCGGAATTGCTCCTTATACATTTAGTTTAAACGGCGGAACTTTCCAAGCACAAACGGTTCCAACATTCACTTATACCAATTTAAACTCAGGAAATTATTCAATTAGAGTGAGAGATTTTAACGGATGTATTCATACTGTAAACCTTACTATTCCTGCTCCTTTGAATTTAACTCCGGCAATTACGGCTCAAACTTCTTGTGCTAATAACGATGGAATTATTACCGTAACACCTTTCGGCGGAAGCGGAACTTTTACATACGAATTACAAAACAATGTAGGCGGTGTAATTGTAGCGGCTCAAGCTTCTCCAATATTCAACGGATTGGCTTCAGGGAATTATGTGGTGGTAATAAATGATACAACCACAGGCTGTTCAGCTCAAGCTCCAATTGAATTAGAGCCTGCAACTCCTGTAACTTTTACCACTGTTCATAATGATGTAAGTTGTAATGGCGGAAATGACGGAAGTATCACCGTGACTTTACCATCATCCAACGATAATCCGATTTATACGTATGTTTTAACAGATGGTGTAAATGCTCCAATTTCTCAAAACAATGGCGTTTTCACAGGATTAGCGGCTGGAACTTATACGATTACTGTGACTTCTGCCAGAGATTGTTCATTACAAGAAATCATTGTAATTGATGAACCGGCTTTATTAACAGTTGCTGCAATAGCTACCGATTTTGCTTGTGATCCTTCTAATGTGGTTCAAACATCAACCATTACAGCCACTGCTAATTTTGGAACAGCTCCTTATGTTTACAGCATTAACGGAACGAATTTCTTCGCATCCAACACATTTACAATTGTAGATAATGGAAGTGTTCAAAACATTACTGTGACTGTTCGCGATGCTAATAATTGTTTGGCGACAACTGTTGTGAACATTAATCCGTTACCAACCATTACTGCAGTTACTGCAACAACGGTAACGAATTTAACGTGTACAAATGACGGAACCGTTCAAATTAGTGTAACCGGTGGTTCTGGTGATTTCACTTTTGAATTATTACCACTAGGAAGTCAGCCTGCTATCACACCGGGAAGTGGTGTATTTAGTGCCATTTTTACTTTGACTGAGCCAGGAACTTATACTTTCCAAGTAACCGATAATGAAACAGATTGTTATTTTATAACAGCTCCTTACGAAATTGCTCCTTTTGATACCATCGAAGCAACTATAATCAACTCATCTGCAGTAACTTGTTTTGGCGATACAGATGGAACTATAACTGTAAATGTTTTAGGTTATATAGGAAATGTAACCTATGATGTAATTGACATTCAAGGAAATACGGTTGCTTCCGGAAGCGGAAATACAGCCATAAATCCATTCATTGTTTCAGGATTATCGGGTGGAAATTATCAAGTGGTTGTAACAGCTACTGAAACACCTTTCTGTACAGCTATATCCAACTTTGCAGTAGTTTCTTCGCCAAGTGAGCCATTGGTTTTAACAGCGAATGAAACAGCAAATGTGACTTGTACAAATAATTTAGGTGAAATTTTTGCCAATGCAACCGGAGGGTGGGGAACGTATCAATATGAATTGGTAAATAACACGACTGCTACAACCGTTCAACCTTTTGGAGCCAATTCCTTATTTACAGGATTAACTGCCGGAAATTATACAGTTTCAGTACAAGATGCAGGCGGATGTTTAGTAAGTTCAACTGTTATTCTAGTTCAACCGAGTTTAATTTCGGCTAATCTTACTTCTACCAATACTAATTTACTTTGTAATGGTGATACAGATGCTTCTGTAACGGCTGCAAATGTAATCGGAGGACAAGGAACGTATCAATACATTTTGAATACGTATGATTCAACCGGAACAACGATTGTAACTAGTTCAGGCGGACAAACGAGTCCAACTTTTGACGGATTAGGTGCCGGAATTTACAGTATCACCATCACAGACGGATGGAATTGTGACTTCACATCCAACATCATCACCATAACTGAACCAACAAGTGTTATTGCTTCATTAACATTGACTAGTTCATTAACGTGTGAAAATGATGCGGTCATCACTGTTTCTGCTTCGGGTGGAACGGCTCCGTATCAATACAGCACAGACGGAATCACTTTTACTAACACAACGGTTTACAATGTTGGCCCAGGAACGTATCAGTTTTTTGTAAGAGATGCTAACAATTGTGCCGTAGTTCAAACCAATCAAATTACAATCGAAACTATTCCTGATTTAGAATTGAATTTGAATTTAAACAGTGCCAACATCAACTGTTTTGGAGAAAGTACTGCAACCATTATTGCTAACACAACCGGAGGATTAGGAAATTACAGCTATACGCTTTTAGATGGTGCGAATAACATAATTGCCGGTCCACAAAGCAGTGGAATGTTTACCAATCTTCCATCCGGAAATTACATTGTTGAGGTGGATAGTGTGGATTGTAATGCAGTTTCATCACTAATCCAAATCACTGATCCGCAAGAATTGATGATTTCAAACTTAACTGTCAATAATGTTTTATGTAACGGTGGTGAAAACGGAAGTGTTTCCATCCAAACTACAGGAGGAACAGGAACTGTTCAATATGCGATTTCGCCTAACTTAAATCAATTTTTCAATAACGGAACATTCAACAATTTAGCTCCCGGTAATTATGATATTATCGTTCAAGATCAAAACGGATGTTTTATTTTATTGGATATCGAAATCACAGAACCTGCTCCATTAGTCGCGGATGTTGATTTAACCACAGTGGTTCAAAACTTGTGTTTAGGTGATAATGATGGTTCGTTTACCGTTCTAATCACCGGAGGAACAGCTCCGTACTCAACCAGTTTAAATAACCAAGATCCGGGTGCTTTTGTTGAAGGACAATTATCGTTCTCAGGATTAGAAGGCGGAACTGATTATTTCATCTTCGTAAAAGATGCCAATGGTTGTGAAACAATTGCGTATATCTTCTTAGATGCTCCGGTAGAAGTAATTCCTGCCATTGAATCAGTTGTTTATAATTGTACAGGAAATGTACCGGGTAACATCGTAACCGTTTCTGTCAATGCATCAGCAGTTGGAAATGTTCAATATGCTTTAGATGGTGGAACATATCAAGCTTCAAATGTGTTTGTGAATGTTCCAGCCGGAAATCATACTATTTCAGTTCAACACACCAACGGTTGTACCAAAACAGTTGATGTGAATATCGATGATAATCAACCGTTGAGTGCGACTTTATCAAGTGTTCAAAACGTACTTTGTAACGGAGATTCAACAGGAAGTGTAACCATCGACGTAACCGGAGGAACCGGAACAATTGAATATGCGATTTCGCCAAACTTAACCACATTTACAACTAACAATGTGTTTACAAACTTAGCGGCCGGAACGTATGATATTATCGTTAGAGATGGAATTGGTTGTAGTTTAACAGAACAAGTTATCATCACCGAACCGACAGTTGTGACTTCAAGTGTTTCAGCTTTAGTGCAAGAATTATGTACCAATGACGGAAACGCAAGCATCACAATTGCTGTAAATGGTGGCGTTGCTCCTTATTCAACCAGTTTAAATGACCAAACTAATTTTGTAGCCAATCAATTTACTTATGGTAATTTAACAGGCGGACAAACTTATATCATTTTCATTCAAGATGCGAATGGTTGTATTTCATCCATTCCTGTAACGTTAGATGCTCCCGTAACAATTATACCAACGGTTGATATAACGTATTTCTGTACAGGAAATGTCGTTGGAAACACCGTAACTGTTAGTGTAAATTCAGAAGTAGTAAATGATGTGACTTATTCATTAGACGGAGGAACTTACCAAACATCACCAACTTTTACAAATGTTCCGGTTGGAAATCATACGATCTCAGTTCAACACACCAATGGTTGTATTCAAACTGTTAATTTCATTATCGATGACATTCAACCGATAAGTGTTACAATTTCAAATGTTCAAAATGCACTTTGTAACGGTGACTCAACAGGAAGTGTAACGATAAACGGAACAGGAGGAAGCGGAACAATTGAATATGCAATTTCGCCTAACTTAACCACATTTACCACAAACAATGTGTTTACAAATTTAGCTGCGGGAACGTATGACATTATCGTTAGAGATGGAATTGGTTGTAGTTTAACAGAACAAGTTATCATCACCGAACCGACAGTTGTGACTTCAAGTGTTTCCGCTTTAGTGCAAGAATTATGTACCGGTGACGGAAATGCAAGCATCACAATTGCTGTAAATGGCGGAGTTGCTCCTTATTCAACAAGTTTAAATAACCAAAATAATTTTGTTGCGAATCAATTTAACTATTCTAACTTAACAGGTGGACAAACCTATACAATATTCATTCGAGATGCGAATGGTTGTATTTCATCCATCCCGGTAACGTTAGATGCTCCGGTTACTATTAATCCAACGGTTGCTGTAACGTATGTTTGTACAGGAAATGTGGTTGGAAATGCCGTAACAGTTAGTATAAATTCAGCTGTTGAAAATGATGTAACTTACTCATTGGATGGTGGAGCTTTCCAAACATCAGCAACTTTCAACAATGTTGCAGTTGGAAATCATAACATCAGAGTGAGACATTCAAATGGTTGTGAACAACAAGTTCAATTTACAATCACACCTTCAACTCCTGTTCAAGCTGTATTTACTAAAGTAGATGTAACTTGTCATGGTGAATCAACCGGTTCATTCCAAGTTTCAGCCTTTGGTGGAAGCGGACAATTAGAATTTGCAGTTTCTCCAAACTTGACAGATTTTGGTGCAAACCAAACATTTACCAACTTACCTGCCGGAAATTATACGGTTATTGTTAGGGATGAAATTGGTTGTACTACCCAGTTAAACATCACCATTAACGAACCAACTTCATTAGATGCTTCCTTAGTAACCATGTTCCCGGATTTGTGTGCAGGTGACAATGTAGGTGCAATTGAAATTGATATAAATGGCGGAACTGCTCCATATTCAACCAGTTTGAATAATGAAAACAATTATACACCCAACCGTGTTTTGTTTGAAAATTTAGCCGGTGGGCAAACTTATACCATCTATGTGAGAGATGCCAACGGATGTGTAACAACATTGCAAGTTGCAGTTGATGGTGGAATATCAATTTCTCCCGGAGCTGATGTTGTGTATGGTTGTTTAGGCGATTCAGCCTTTAATACCGTAACCATCAAAGTGATGCAAAATGTTGAATCTCAAGTAACGTATTCGTTAGACGGCGGAGCCTATCAAAACGGAAATGTATTTACTAATTTATCAAACGGAAATCATTCGATAACTGTTCTTCATGAGGATGGTTGTTCGGAAACTATCGGATTTACCATTTCAAATTACATTCCGATTACGTTGACTTTAACTGAAACGTATCAAAATCAGTTTACGGCAACAACAACCGGAGGAAGTGGAAATTACACCTACTATCTAAACGGAGTAGACTATGGATACAATAGTGTTTTCCAAATCTTAGCTACCGGAACCTACACGGTGGTTGTGAGAGATGAAAATGGTTGTACTGCCGAAGCTCAGATTTATATTGAGTTTATCGACATTGATATTCCGAACTTCTTTACTCCGAATGATGATGGTGATAACGATACTTGGGTTCCTGAAAATTTAGAAGGATTCCCAAAAGCACGCGTAGAGGTTTTTGACCGCTACGGAAGAATTATTACGCAATTTGGACACAAAGGCGAGTGGGATGGAACCTACAACGGATCACTGTTACCTACCGGTGATTATTGGTACACCATCACGCTAGACGGCGGAAGACAATTTGTTGGAAACGTTACCCTTTACAGATAAAAAAAATAAAAAAATGCCAACTTCAAATTGCCACAAGTTTGGAGTTGGTTTAACCCAAAAACCTACAACCATGAAAAAAATAGCCCCGTTTTTCATTTTGCTAGCTTTTCTAAACGGAAAAGCCCAGGAATTAAACCTACCATCCTTTACGCAATATTTAGCCGATAATCCATTTATAATTTCACCGGTATATGCCGGAATTGGAGACAATGTAAAAATCAGAGCCAACGGATTTACACAATGGGTTGGAATCAAAGATGCACCCGAAAATATGTCGCTTGCTGCCGATATGCGAATTCACGATCAATCAGGAATTGGTTTGTATTTGTACAACGATAAAAACGGAAACACCCGTCAATCGGGAGCAAAAGTGAGTTTTGCCCATCACATTGTAATTGATAAATATGCTGAACAATTTGTTTCGTTTGGTATTTCGTATGCTTTAAATCAGTTTCGAATTGAAATTGAAAATTTCACCGGTCAAGATATGGCAGTTACCGACGACAGAAGATTAACCAATCACAATGTAGATGTTGGTTTTTTGTATCGTAAAAACGGTTTCTACGGCAGTTTTACCGTTGCCAATTTATTAAACAAAAATGTAGATATTTTTAATGACATTGAGCCTCTTGAACTTCGTAATTATCAAGTGTTTTCCGGTTATAAATGGCGAAGTTCATCCAACAGTGATTTTGAAGTGGAACCATCCGGATTTTTTCAATATTTTGAAAGTGATCAAAGATCGACCACCGATTTGAATTTGAAGCTTCGTTTTTATAACTTTGATGATTATTACTGGGCAGGTATTTCCTATCGGTTTTTAAATGATCAATTGTTGGAGCCATTAAATATCGGTCCGATGTTGGGATTAAAAAGAAGTAATTTTTATTTCGCTTATTCCTATCAAATCACGCTCAATAAATTGGTGAATTACAATTCGGGTACGCACATGGTTACGCTTGGTATAGATATTTTCCAAGGCATCAGCAACTGTCCGTGTACTTATTAAAAACAACAAATGGGAACAATTAAATTACAAAACATCCGAACGTTTTCGTTTCATGGGTGTTTGATGGAGGAGAGCAAAATCGGCTCAGATTATTCAATTGATTTGGAAATTAAAACCGATATGCGAAAGTCGGCCACTTCAGATGAATTGCACGACACTGTAGATTATGTTCACTTAAACAAAGTAGTGGTGGAAGAAATGGCCATTCGCTCTAAGTTATTAGAACACGTCGCTCATCGTATCATCAAACGCATTTTTGATGAAATTCCGGCTGTTTCACGAGTAATCGTCTCGGTTTCTAAACTGAATCCGCCTATTGGTGGTGATGTAGAAGCAGTTACGGTGGTGATGGAAGAGTACAGGAGTTAGAAGGTTGCGAGTTGAAAAGTTGCGGGTTACGGGTTTTCTGCGTAAAATTGTCATTCCGAAGAATAAGGAATCTCATAAATTTAGGATTAAGTTTACTTTTAGAAAAAGTTTTTTGAAGTTTAGCTTTTTAACTTTAAACTTTTTATTTACATTTGCCATCCGATTATAAGGCGTCGTGGCCGAGCGGCTAGGCACCGGTCTGCAAAACCGTCTACCCCGGTTCGAATCCGGGCGATGCCTCAAGAAGAGTTACTGAAAAGTAGCTCTTTTTTTTGTTTAAAATTTTTAGAAAAAATTAATTAAAGATAACGCAAAAACCGTCTACTCCGGTTCTCCCGATTGCTATCGGGAGGTCGATGCCTCTGAAACCTTCAAGGAAACTTGCAGGTTTTTTTTATTGTAAATTTTTAGAAAAAATTAATTAAAGATAATGCAAAACCGACTGCTTCGGTTCTCCCGATCGCTTTCGGTAGGGTGAAGCCCCTGAAAGCTTCAAGGAAAATTGGAGGTTTAAATTAGAATTTTAAGTGTACCTTAAGTGGTTAATCAGTAATTATTATCAGAATTGGTGGAATATTAGGCCAAAGAGCATTAATATTTGGATACACTTTGTATTTAATAGCTGCTATTGTAATTATATCTCCTTTTTTTATTCTATTTAATTCATTAAAAGTATACTCATTGATAGTGTTTCCATCTACTATAATAGCGGGCTTTTTTTCCCTTTTAATCACAAAATTTGTTACTTCAAAATTCCAGTCAAATAGAAAATCTTCCATATGAACTGAAATTTTTGCATTTTTAAGCTCTGTTAAATCCATAGTAACATAGCTATTATCACAATTTCTATTATTTATTTTTCCTAAAGGTCGAGGAATGTTTTTTATCCTGAAAACTTGTTCTTCAACCACTTTTGTATCATCTTCCAAAATTATTTCTAATGTAACAACCACTTCATTTCCTTGTCCGGGAGAAATGGAATAATGTCCATTACTAAAAGTTACACCTAATCCAGAAGCGGTAAATGATTTTGCGTTTGGTACAGCAATTGAAATTGGATTTTGAATTCCTCTATAAACTACATTCAATTTATCAACAGAAATTACTCCCAACTTTGGTTTTGAAACTGACGCAGAATCATTTTGTGCCAATAAAAATTGACAAAAAAACAAACAAAGTATAAGTCGAAATTTTTTCATTATTATAATCCTTTTACCTTTCAATTTTCTTCTTAATCATTTCTTTTTCTTCATAAAAAAACTTGAATAAATAAAAAGATTATGTTAAACTCATTTCAAAAATCCTCTACCACGTCTTTTCAAAAGAGGTTTTATCAAACGGTTTGGTGTTTTCTTTGAATAAAGAATCTTGCGTGTTTTTGAGTGATAGTTGATTCTTTTCGCCAAATACTTTTGATAACAAAGCAATTGGGGTGAGGAAAATATAAAATATCAACGAAAGAAGAATGTTAGGCACAATCATGCTGAGTACCCAAGTGAGTTTCATCCAGAGATAATCAATTTTTTCGGCTAAATAATCTGAAAGTAAGCCTAAAACGCCAACAATTAATGAAACATTCAGAGCCCATTTCCATCCGGAAAAGAAATGAATGATTAAAAATCCGACAGCGATAACTAATACCGTTTTGGTTGGATTCGATTTTATTTGTTTTGGATTCATACTATTAAAATAATGTGTAAATAAACGGTGCAATTGCACTACCACCACCAATAACGATGAGTACACCCAAGAGCAATAAAACAACAATAACCGGAATTAGCCAGAATTTTTTTCGCTCTTTCATGAAACCAAGCATGTCTTGTAAAAATGTAAGCATATTATTTAAAATAATTATAAAGTTTAGTTGCTAATAATTCATTTCCTTCCGGCGAAAAATGTACACCTTCGGTGGCATGAATTACATTTGATTTTTTTTGATTGTAGGCTTTATAAAAATCATCTTGAAACTCTACCGTTTTTAAATTCATCGATTCAAGATTGGTTTTTAATAAATTCCACGTATTTGTATTTGCCGTTGATCTATCGCCGAAACTATTGTTATTGTCAATTAAAACAACAATTGGAACAATGTTTTTGGCTTCACAAAACGCTTTAAAAGTACTGAAAATTTTTAAACAGTATTTAAAATCTTCATTATCATTCATATAAACCGGCGGTTTACGGTGTTTTACTTGTTCTTTTGTGCTGTATAGTAATCGTAAGAAAGCAGACTTTGTCCAAATCTTATCTTCCAATTCCAAGTAATTGTTATATCCTTCAATATTTTCATATACGACTCTTGCTCTTTCGGAAACCGGTCTGGAAACAAATTCGATTGGTTTAACACAAGGAACATTTATCAACGAATATTTATTGCTGTTTTCTTCAAACTTAAACCTTGGTTTGGTTTTAACTCCACCTCCATAATAACTGTAAACAGTTGATAAAGAACGTTCAAGATCACCTGAAACTAAACCAAAAATGATGGTATCACATGTAATTTCATTGTTCATAAATCGAAGTAGAGCTTGATCAATTCCATAACCACCACTTCCCATATTTAAGACAGAACGATTTGTTTTTTTGGATAAAATTGCCGGCCAAGTATCTTCATAAACTACAGCATCACCATGTGTAAACGAATCACCTATACAAATAATATCATAATGATTTTGGGTCTTAATTTTAGCTTTAAAATCTTCTTCCGAACAACGAAAACCATTACTATCGGAAAAGTAAATACCGTCTTGTTTCCATTTTCCATGCGACCATCCTAACAGCGAATCATAAATTCTATAACCATCCGTTTGAGTGGTTGGTTTTTTGGAATCTTGGTATTGAATTGGTAAAATGTACTTTGTTTTTTTTCCTAAAACATATTCATGTCCGTTTGATTCGGTTAAAATAAATCGTGTACCAATTTCCAATAAAGCAAGGGTAATAAAAACGGAAATAAGAATAGGTTTTAAACTTTTCATCGGTATTAATCCTTTTTAAATTTTACTAACCATTTTTCTCTGTTCTCAAAATCAATTTGTTCCGTTTTAGTGTAAACAAAATCATTGATGACTAGAAAATCCATTTCGGTACTCATAAAACAACGAAAAGCATCAAAAGGAGTACAAACAATCGGTTCGCCACGAACGTTAAAACTAGTGTTGACAACTAAGCCGTAATTGGTTTGTTTTTCAAAAGCATGAATCAATTCCCAATAACGTTGATTTGTTTCTTTATGAACGGTTTGAATTCTGGCAGAAAAATCTAAATGCGTGATCGATTGAACATCACTTCTTTCAAAATATAATCGTTCCCACAGCGGTAGCGAATGATAATTTTCCGGTAAAGTTTTTCGTCTGTTTTCTTTTACCGGAGCTACCATCAACATATAAGGTGAACTTGTTTCTAAATCAAAATAATCAGAAACTCTTTCTGCCAAAACAGAAGGTGCAAATGGTCTGAATCCTTCTCTGTATTTGATTTTAAGGTTTAATTTTTTCTGCATTTCCGGATTTCTGGCATCGCCCAAAATACTTCTGTTTCCTAAAGCTCTTGGACCAAATTCCATTTTACCTTGAAACCATCCCACTACATTTCCTTCTGCTAATTTAGATGCGATGAAAGTGGAAAGCTCTGAAAATGATTCATAGTGTTTAAAGTTTGCTTTCACTTTTTTGTTCATCAACATAATTTCTTTATCCGAATAGGCCGGACCAAGGTAGGAACCTTGCATTAAATCGGTTGTATTGTTGAATTCTCTTTCTTCATCAAAATACATGTGACTTGCGGCCAGAGCAGCTCCCAAAGCACCACCGGCATCACCTGCAGCGGGTTGAATATAAATTTCTTTGAAAATATTTTCCTTGAGTAGTTTTCCGTTGGCAACACAGTTTAATGCTACACCACCTGCCATACAAAGATAATCTGCACCGGTTATTCTTTTTGCTTCTTTTGCCATTTTGATGACAATTTCTTCGGTAACAATTTGAATTGCTAAAGCAAGATTACAGTGTTTTTGTTCCAATTCATCTTCATCATCACGTCGTTTGAAACCAAATAATTTTTCCCATTTATCATCATGCACCATTCTGAGTCCGGTAGCGTAATTAAAATACTTTTGGTTTAGCCAGATTGAACCATCTGTTTTTATATCGACCAATTCTTTTTTAATGATTGAAATAAAGCGATCGGTTTCTTCCGATTCCGGATTTCCGTAAGGAGCCAATCCCATTAATTTATATTCACCCGAATTTACGGTAAATCCTAAATAATAAGTAAACGCACTGTATAACAATCCAACAGAATGCGGAAATTCCATTTCTTTTAACAATGAAATTTGTTTATTGTCTCCCATTCCGATGGAAGCTGTACACCATTCGCCCACACCATCAATGGTTAAAATTGCCGCTTTTTCATACGGTGAAGGAAAAAAAGCACTTGCTGCATGCGATAAATGATGTTCTGGAAACAGTAATTTTACCTTTTTTTTATCATATGGACCGACTTCTTTTAAACCATCAAAAATTAATTTCTTAAGAAACATTTTTTCGTTTAACCAAATTGGAATTGCTTTTAAAAAAGAAAGTAATCCCTTGGGTGCAAAAGCATAATAAGTTTGCAAGAGACGTTCAAATTTTAGTAACGGCTTGTCATAAAAAACGATAGCATCAAGATCATCAATTTCTAAACCGGCTTCTTCCAAGCAGAATTTTACGGCATTAGTAGGAAAATCGGGAGTATGTTTAATTCTTGTAAAACGTTCTTCTTGAGCGGCAGAAATAATTTTACCGTTGATGGTTATTGCCGCAGCAGAATCGTGATAGAAAGCAGAAATTCCTAAAATTTTCTTCATTAAAGTTGCATTTTCTTGATTTTATCTTTTGAGTAAACGTGTGTTTTTATTCTAAAAAAGGGACGTTAAACCAACAGATTCTTAAGTTCATAGATTTCTATGCAATAATATGAAATTGTTTTTTAATTGAAGTTTATTTGGCGATGCAATGTTGGTGATTCTCTTGTAAAGTTGAATTTTAATAAAAAAATCAATCAATCCTTCAACCGCTCAAACTTATCCTTAATCATTTTTTTCTCTTCAGGAAAAAAGCCTTGAATAATTAAAAAGAACCCGAAAATCATTAGAATTACACTAATAACGCGTTTTATTTTATAAATGATATAGGGTGTTAAACGGTTTTTAAGTTGTTTAGCTAAGATGATTTTAACGACATCGGTAATCAAATAAGTAATGATAATCACCGTCATAAACAGAACAATACGGTCGGTTTCCATGTTCATTTGAGGACCAAAGACGATGATGATTCCCACCCAAAAACCCAACACACCAATGTTGATGAAATTGAGTATAAATCCTTTGAAAAAAAGTCCTAAATAATTGTTTTTCGGAATTGAATCGGCTAAAAATTCTGGGTTGAGGTTTTTCTTTTTTACTCTTTTTTCTCTGATAAAGGAAATTAAACCAAAAACAAACATAATTACACCTCCAAATATGAATAAACTCGGATCGTCTTTGAGTTTTTCCAAAAGTTGATTGGTACTGAAATAAGCTATCAGAATAAAAACCAAATCGCCAAAAACAACACCAAAGTCAAATGTGATGGCAGCTTTAAATCCTTTGGTAATACTGGTTTCTATCAGTACAAAAAACACAGGACCAATGGTGAAAGCCAAGAGAATTCCCCACGGAATGGCAGCTAAAATATCGTTAAGCATTGAAGTTTGTTTCAGGTTTAAAGTTTCAAGTTACGAAACTTTCTAAATGCTAATTTAGAATTTTAAATTCAAAAAATGAACAATTCTTAATTCATTTCTTTAATTGAACCTCCTAAAACTGTTTTTTGATCAATTTGTTTTGGTTTTCCGTAGATGTAAATATAACCGCCGGCTCTCACTTTGGCATCTACATAATCGGTGGCATGAATACTGGCATTTCCACCCGCATTGATGCTCACAGTAGTTTGATTGGAATTAAATTTACTTGCATTTACTTCACCTCCGGAAGTAACGATAACCTCTTGATTTTGAGTAGTTCCTGTAATATTAATTTTTCCACCTGTAGAAGTTTTACTGTTGCATTTTTGTACATCTAAAGCAATTTTAATTTCTGCTCCTTCTTTGGCATTCAAATTAAAATTAACTGCTTTTATTGTTTTTTCAGCATTCACATAAGAACCTTCGCTGGCTTCAACACCTTCTAATTTTTTGTAGTAAACGGTGGCTTCAATAACTTCACCTTTTAATAATTTTGTCAGCGGCATGCGGATTTTTAAATCGCCATTGTTATTAATCACTTCCACTTCTGAAGCTCTTGAACCTTTGATTTCTACTTTATTTTCATTGGATGGAATGAGCTGAGCTGAAATTCTGTCAAATATTTTTACCGTTGTAAAATCGCCCGGACTTTTGGTTACCGTTTGAGCAAAAAGGGGAGAAGTAGCTAAAATAAAAAGTAAGATGATTTTTTTCATGATAGGATGATTTTGAGATTGATGTATTTCAAAAATAATACCAAATTAAAACTTAATTTTAAGACCACTAAGTATGTTTTAATTTTAAAACTTTAGCATTTTGTGCATTTAAAATAATAAAGAAAACACCTCCTTTTTTATCTTTTGGCGATGAACCTTCTATAACCCAATAAGAATTTTGAACAAAGAAAATAGTATATGGTTTTTGTTTTTTTATTTGTTTTTTGCCGTATTTATTAAAAAGAATGGCTTCTGCAACCTGAACTGCAGTTGTACTATCTTTTAAAATTAATTCACTACCAATGTTTAATTCCGGACTTTCTTCTAGAATTGTTTTAATTTCAAGATTCAAAAATCTTTCTAAAAGTATTTTTTTTCTTTGCTCAACTAGATCATCTTCTTGTTTTTTTGATGCACAGGAAAATAGAGATAAAAGTACTAATGAAAGGATAATATTTTTCATATTTTAAGTTTTATAATATAACAAAACTGTTGTTTTATTAAAATGAAAAAATAAAATAAGTAATATCCCTACAAGGTTCTAAAAACCTTGCAGGATGACTGTCAACAGAAAACCGATAACTATTCTTTCCTTCTAATAAAATGAAAATCCAATTGTTTTTTAACCAAATCGGCATTTTTTACTTTAACGTAAACTTCGTCACCTAATTGTATAATGTTTTTTGAAACTTCGCCTACTAACGCATATTGTTTTTCATCAAACACATAATAATCATCTTTAATTTCGCGGATTCGCACCATTCCTTCGCATTTGTTTTCGATGATTTCTACATAAATTCCCCATTCGGTAACACCGGAAATTACACCTAAAAATTCTTGATCTTTATGGTCTTGCATGTATTTCACTTGCATATATTTGATACTGTCGCGTTCTGCTTTAGCAGCTAAATTTTCCATATCAGACGAATGAGCACATTTTTCTTCATACAATTCTGCCGAAACCGATTTTCCTCCATCCAAATAATATTGCAACAAACGATGCACCATCACATCCGGATAACGACGAATGGGTGATGTAAAATGTGAGTAATAATCAAATGCTAATCCGTAGTGACCAATGTTTTCAGTTGAATAAACCGCTTTGCTCATACTTCGTATAGTCAACGTATCTACTAAATTTTGTTCTTTTTTTCCAACTACATCATTCAACAATGTATTCAATGATTTGGAAATATCTTGTTTCGATTTGAAATTGATTTTATAGCCAAACTTAGAAATTACCGTTTGCAAATTGATCAATTTATCTTCATTTGGTTCATCGTGAATTCTGTACACAAACGTTTTCTTTTGTTTTCCTATAAATTCTGCCACTTTTCTATTGGCCAACAACATAAATTCTTCAATTAAATGATTGGCATCTTTGGATACTTTAAAGAAAACTCCAACCGGTTCTGCTTTTTCATTCAAATTGAATTTTACTTCCACTTTATCAAAAGAAATTGCTCCGTTTGCCATTCGTTTTTGACGAAGGATTTTAGCTAATTCATCTAATTTTAAAGTAGCTTCTACCACATTTTCATGAACTTTATAATCATTTCCGGTTAACGAAATTTCGGCCGGAATGATATCTTTTTTGGTTTCGATGATGTGTTGAGCTTCTTCATACGAAAAACGTTGATCAGAATAAATCACGGTTCTTCCAAACCATTGATTGATTACTTCTGCTTTGGGAGAAACTTCAAAAACGGCAGAGAAGGTAAATTTATCCTCGTGTGGATTCAGAGAACACGCGTCGTTGCTTAACACCTCCGGAAGCATCGGAACAACACGATCAACTAAATAAACCGATGTGGCTCGTTTATAAGCTTCGTCATCCAAAATCGTTCCTTCTTGCAGATAATGGGAAACATCGGCAATGTGAATACCAATTTCATAATTTCCATTGTCTAACTTTTCAAACGACAACGCATCATCAAAATCTTTAGCATCTTTTGGGTCAATTGTAAACGTTAATGCTTTTCGCATATCACGACGTTTGGCAATTTCTTCTTCGGTAACGGAAGTATCAATTTTGTTGGCAAATGCTTCCACTTCAATCGGGAAATCATACGGCAAACCATATTCGGCTAAGATTCCGTGAATTTCTGTATTGTGTTCACCAGGTTTTCCTAATACTTTGATGACTGATCCAAACGGACTATCGGCTTTAACGGGCCAATCTTCCATTTTTACTAAAACTACATCTCCGTGTTCGGCATCGCCCATTTTATTTTTTGGGATGAAAATATCGGTGTACATTTTAGCATTGGCAGTAGTTACAAAAGCAAAATTCTTTTGAATATCAATCACACCTACAAATTCAGTTTTGGCACGTTCTAAAATTTCTAACACTTCAGCTTCGGGTCGGCGAGAACTTCTTCGGTTGTAGATGTAGGCTTTTACTTTATCGTTATCCAACGCATGATTTAAATTGATAAACGGAATGAAGACATCTTCTTCTAATTCATCACAAATAAAATAGCCTGTTTTTCGGGAAGTCATATCGATGGTTCCTTCGTAATATTCGGCTTTGGAAACCATTTGGTATTTGCCAACTTCTACTTCGTGAATTTTATCTTGAGCTTTTAAAATTTTTAAATCGCGGATAATTTCGTTTCTGCTTTTAGTATCATCTAATTCTAAAATAACAGCTATCTGTTTGTATGTGAATGATTTATTGGTTTCTTTTGACAGAATTTTAAATATCTGTGCGGTAAAATCTTTATTTTTTTTACCTAATTTTCTGGGTTTCTTACTCATAATTCTTTTCTAATAAAGGTGAAAATTACGAATAAGATAGCAGAAAATAGAATTTGAAATACAGATTTATTGAAAATATAACTTTTGTATCTTTATGCAAATTTGAAAAATGAAAGACTTTGTGACCGTTGCAGTTTTTAATTTACCCACAGAAATTGCGGTTTTAAAAACTATTTTAGAAAACGAAGGCATTCAGTACTTTTTTGAAAATGAAACGATTGTATCGATCGATCCGTTTGCAAGTATTGCTTATGGCGGAATTAAATTGAAAGTGCATCGAAATGATGTGGTTTTGGTAAAAGGTATTTTAGATAATTTGGATAGTCATTTACGGATTGTAGAATAGTTATTTCTCACAGAAAGCACGAAAAACACAGAATTGACTTTTTTTTAATCAAAGAACACAGATTTATAAAATTTTAGAAATCTTTATAATCGATGGAACGCGGATGAAACGGATTAGCTTCGCTAAACGCAGATTTTAACTGATTTCCTAACTAGATGTAAAAAGGTAATCAAAATTAAAAAGAATACACAACTTGAAACCTTAAACTAGAAACTTTTTAAATACCATCTTCTAACTTCCATCTTAAAATAGTTTTCAACATTTATTAAATACAACAAAAAGAAAAATTAAATTAATTTAAAATTTATGATGGTTATTATAGCGTGTTCATTTGTACAATAACTTTATCCGGTAAACTTGATTTTAAAAGTTGTCGTAAGTTATACAGACTTGTTAACAAGGTTACAAAAAGATAAAATGCTCAAAATGAAGAAAATTTTAGTTTTTATTAACAGTTGTTAACATCCAATTTTTGATGTAAAATATTAATAAGTTTGTTGTGAAAAACTGTTGAAAACCGACTTTAAAAAGTTGATAATTTTAAAGTAAAAAATCAAAACAAAAGTTGATTTATTCATTTCAATTTTTGATTAGAAAAAATTTCCATACTTCTTCAAAATACTTCTAAAATTCTATCTGAATTTATCAACAACCTATGTTAATTTAATGTTACCTCATTATCAAGCGATTATGAAATACTGTTAACAATGGAAAGATTTAACGTTTAGTTTATGATAATTATAAGATTATCAAAGGTTTAGTGAAAAATTAATTAAAAAGAGTTTATTGAGTTTTTTGTCATTCCGACGAAGGAGGAATCTCATAATGTGAATGACCTATTGAGATTCCTCCTTCGTCGGAATGACAAGATTGCGGGTAAACTGCGACTAAAAACAGATAACAAACAGCAGATAACAAATAACAGACAACGGCTACACCAACTTCCACAAAGCCCGAAAAGTAGCCTTAATAAATAACCATTTTGGTAACGTTAACATCACTTTTAAGTTGGAGAAAATAGTACCTTCCTCATTCAAAAATTGAAAGATATTTTGAATGGAATTTTTTTTAAAAAGTGTTCCAAAAAGTTGAGCTCCTAATTCATTATTTTGATGTAAAACTTCTAACAAAATTAAATCGTAAAACCAATAGCGGTTTTTTTGATGAAATTTTGAAAGGTTTTGATTACTTTTTAAGAATTCAACCAATTTTTCAGATTGTTTCTTACTGTTGAAAAAAGTAAAACCGGTACTAGCTTTTGTCCAACCACCGGCCGTTCCTATGAATAAAACGCGTTCCGAATTCTGTTTATGAAACGGAAAACAAGTCATCGGAATGTTTCCACTTTCTTTTTCTACAATTTCATGATCGGTGATACCCAGATTTTGAAGATAGTTTTGAATCGCTTTTTCGTAAACTGATTTTTCTAATAAATCTTCAGAAAACAACGTATATTCGAACAAAGCTTCGGTTTTGGAAGTTGGCAAAACATACATAAATCGAGTGTTTCCATCTTGTTCTATTGTAAAATCCATAAATTTTACTTCTGAATCATCAAAAATTGCTTCTTTGGTTTTGATGAACCAACCGATGAAATGTTGCTTTAAATAGGGATAGTTAGTTTGATTGAGAATTGGATTGACATCGAAAAAGCTATTCAATAGAAAATGACTTGAATATGTTTGATTTTTTCCTTGAACTTCAACCGAATCTTCAATTGTTTTCCAATTTAAAATTTCATCCTTTTCAAACGTAAAATTGGATTTGTTTGAAATTTTATCGAATACCAATTTGTAAAAATCACTACTTCTAATCATTTTATACAAATAAGGATTCATTTCAAAAGATTGTTGAAAATCCTGATTTCCGATGAATGCTTTTTCCCAAGTTTTGGATAGGATGGAATCGAATTCGCCATTTGGTTCTTCCCAAAAACACCACGTTCGGTCGTTTTGATTTTTAATTTCTTTGTCGATTATTAGAATCGATTTATCATCAAACCACGCATCATTCGCCATCCGATAAGCGGTTAGCAAACCGGATAATCCGGAACCAAGGATGATGTAATCGTATTTTATCATTTAATTTTTTTTTAGCCACGAATTCACAAATTAAATCTACTATATTCGTGAATTCGTGGTAACATCATAATCTATTCTTAAAACTCTTAAAATCCTCATTCAACCCTTTAAAATCCAAAACACCTTTTCGGTTTTTCAAATGATCTAAAATAACGAATGATTTTTCAATTCGAAGTTGAGAACTTTTGTATTTGTTTACTACATGAATTAACGTTCGCTGTTTTCCCGGTGTGAGTTTATGAAACAAATCGCTTCCTTCGGGATCGCTGAAAAAGACTTCTTCCATTTCTTCCGATAGTGGCATACCGTATTTGCTATCGTCTTTAACTAATTCAACTTTTACATCATCATTCAAATGCAAATTCAGTTTTTTAGAGATTTCTCTATTCAATAAAATATAATGAAAAGTCACTTTTGGTAACATCGCACAATGAAAAGAAAAATTTCCGTTAAGTGTGCAAACCACCCGTTTATCTTTGGCTTCTTTGACTAGTTTTTCAAAAACAGCCGGCGGAATCGGGATGTGTAATTCCCAATACAACGTATTATCATCAAACGAACAAACCTGACCGTTAAATTTCATCCTAAGCTGATTGAATTTGATTATTTTTGTAAAGATAAAAATAACAACACAACTACAAATGAAAATCTCTATTGGAAACGATCACGCTGGTCCGGATTATAAAAAAGCCATCGTTGATTTTTTAGAAAAACAAGGTCATGAAGTCATTAATCACGGAACCAACACAACCGACAGTGTTGATTATCCCGATTTTGGTCATCCCGTAGCCAGCGATGTAGAAACAGGAAAAGCCGACTTAGGAATTGTCATTTGCGGCAGCGGAAACGGAATCGCTATGACTGTCAATAAACACCAAGGCATTAGAGCTGCTTTGTGTTGGACAAAAGAAATTGCGGCTTTGGCAAGACAGCATAACGATGCAAATATTATTAGTATTCCTGCTCGATTTACTTCGATTCCGCAAGCAGTTGAAATGGTGGAAACTTTCTTGAAAACTGATTTTGAAGGAGGAAGACATCAGAATCGAGTGAATAAAATAAGTTGTTCGTAAAAAACAAAAAACCTAAATGTCCACCAACCCAAAAATCCACAAGCACAATGTAACCGGAAAAAATCTGATTTTATCCATTTTACTCAATACATTGATTACGATTGCTCAAGTGATTGGTGGAATTGTTTCAGGAAGTTTGGCTTTAATTTCTGATGCATTACACAATTTTTCCGATGTGCTTTCGCTCATTTTTAGTTTGGTGGCTCATAAATTATCCAGAAGAAAAGCTTCCATCAGTCACACATTTGGTTATAAAAGAGCTGAATTGATTGCAGCGTTTATTAATGCCTCCACGTTGATAGTTGTGGCATTTATATTGATTTATCATGCGATAATTAAATTAGCACATCCTGAACCCATTGAATCCAGTTTAGTGATTTGGTTGGCACTTTTAGGAATTGCTGTCAATGGATTTTCTGTTTTATTACTTCGTAAAGATGCGGCTCATAATTTGAATATGAAATCGGCTTATTTGCATTTATTCACTGATATGATGGCTTCTGTCGCGGTTTTAACCGGTGGTTTATTGATGAAATTCTACCAAATTTATTGGGTAGATAGTGTGATGACATTGTTGATTGCTGTTTATTTAATCATTGTTGGAACAGATTTATTTATAAAATCTACTAAAATGTTGATGTTGTTTACACCGGATACAATCGACATTAAAGAAATTGTTAGAGAAGTACATCAAATTAAAGGAGTTGGCAAATTACATCACATTCACGTTTGGCATTTAAACGAAGAAGAATTGCATTTAGAAGCTCATCTCGACTGTGCAGCCGACATTAAAATGAGTGAATTCAACGATTTATTGCATGAAATTGAAGAAGTGCTTTATGAAAAATTCAATATCAATCACGTGAATATTCAACCGGAATTTCAGAAGGTTGATCCGAAGGATTTTATTGTGCAGGATTGATACTACTCTTACAAAAAAAGAAATCACATTTTACCACTATAAATAACTATAATGAATCAAATTCAATATATTCAAAACGCCACACAACTTCCGGTTAAAGGAATTGAAAATACGTTACAACTTCTTTCCGAAGATTGCACAATTCCCTTCATTTCTCGTTATCGGAAAGATCAAACCGGTAATTTAGATGAAGTGCAAATTGAGCAAATTTTTAAACATAACAAGCAATTTGAAGAAATTGTTAAGCGAAAAGAATCTATTTTAAAGGCAATTGAAGAGCAAGGACAACTTTCTCCGGAGTTAAAATTGAAAATTGAAAATTCTTTCGATTTACAAGAAATTGAAGATTTCTACTTACCATACAAAAAGAAGAAAAAAACCAAAGCCGATGCAGCCCGTGAAAAAGGATTGGAACCGTTGGCGAAGATTATTATGGCACAAAACAGCGATGATATTGAGTTCATTGCTTCAAAATATTTGAACGATAAAGTAGCCAATGAAGACGAAGCCTTACAAGGAGCAAGAGACATTATTGCCGAATGGATCAATGAAAATACGTTTATTCGTAAAAATTTGCGTCGATTGTTTCAACGAAAAGCAGTTGTTTCTACTAAAGTAGTGAAATCAAAAAAAGACGATGAAAATGCTCAAAAATTTAATCAGTATTTTGATTGGGCTGAACCACTTTCCAAAGCACCTTCTCATCGATTATTGGCCATGTTGCGAGCAGAAGCAGAAGGTTTTGTGAAAATGAATATCGAAATCGAGCCTGAAGAAGCATTGGAATTCATCGAAAATAATACCATTAAAAACAATAAAGAAACCGCACATCAACTGAAATTAGCCATAAAAGACAGCTATAAACGCTTGTTAGAACCAGCCATTTCCAACGAAACGCTACAAGAATTTAAAACCAAAGCGGATGCAAAAGCCATTGAAGTTTTTGCTCAAAATTTAAGTCAGTTATTGCTTGCTCCGCCTTTGGGTGAAAAACGAATTTTGGCCATCGATCCGGGTTATCGTTCGGGTTGTAAAGTGGTTTGTTTGGATGAAAAAGGCGATTTGCTCTACAACGAAACCATCTATCCTCATCCGCCACAAAATGAAAATGCGATGGCGATGAAAAAAATTCGTTCGATGGTCAATGCGTACAACATTGAAGCAATTTCAATCGGAAACGGAACTGCCAGTCGTGAAACGGAATTTTTCATCAAAAAAATTGCTTTTGACAAACCGATTCAAGTGTTTGTAGTTTCTGAAGCGGGAGCATCGGTTTATTCAGCATCTAAAATTGCACGCGATGAATTTCCAAATTATGATGTAACCGTTCGTGGATCCGTTTCTATTGGAAGAAGACTTTCAGATCCGTTAGCAGAATTGGTAAAAATTGATGCCAAATCAATCGGAGTGGGACAATACCAACACGATGTAGATCAAACCAAATTAAAAGAAGAATTGGATACTGTAGTGGTTCGATGCGTAAATTCGGTTGGGGTAAATTTGAACACCGCCAGTAAATCATTGTTGAGTTATGTTTCCGGAATTGGCGAAAAAATGGCTGAAAACATCGTAAATTTTCGTTCGGAAAATGGTCCGTTTGAAGATCGAAAGCAATTGAAAAAAGTGCCACGATTAGGCGAAAAAGCCTATCAACAAGCAGCAGCTTTTATTCGTATTCAAAACGGGAAAAACCCATTGGATAATTCGGCAGTACATCCTGAGGCTTATTCAATTGTGGAAAAAATGGCGAAAGATTTGAAAATTTCATTAACTGATTTAATAGGAAATAAAGAAAAAATTTCCTTAATCAAACCCGAAAATTATACCAACCAAACCATTGGAATTTTAGGAATTAAAGACATTTTAAAAGAACTAGAAAAACCAGGACTTGACCCGAGAAAATCGGCAAAAGTTTTTGAATTTGATCCGAATGTCAAAAAAATGTCAGACTTAAGAACAGGAATGATTTTGCCCGGAATTGTCAACAACATCACCGCTTTTGGTTGTTTTGTAGATATAGGTTTAAAAGAAAGTGGCTTGGTTCATATTTCACAACTCAAAGCCGGTTTTGTCTCGGATGTGAATGAAGTAGTGAAATTGCATCAACACATTCAAGTAAAAGTGGTTGAAGTGGATGAAGTAAGAAAAAGGATTCAGTTGACGATGATTCTATAACTAAAACGAGTAATTTTTACACAATTGATTTTTAAATTTCACCTAATTTTACTCATTCTTATAAAAGTTGTTTTTTTAAATTTAAAAAACAACTTTTAATATTTTTAAAATTAAATAGCTGAAAATCAATTAATTAAAAACAATTCATTCTCCATCTTTCAACAGCTATTATAATTTATTTTTTATTCGGCATTTTTATTGTTTATGACTAATCAACCATAAGCTAATAAAACCAAGAAAAATGAAAAAGTTAATTTTAAGCGTAATGCTATTGTCAGGAGTATTTGTTTTTGCACAGGAAACAAAGAAAGTTGAAAAAACGGAAAAAGTAAACACAACTACAACGGAAAAAACAGCTGAAGCCAAAAAAGCTGAGAAAGATGCAAAAGAAGCTGAAGCACTAAAAGCAATGGATCCAAAAAATGAAGCAGAAATAAAAGCCAAAAAAGAGGCTAAAAAAGAAGAATAAAATAATTAACCTTCATATATATTTGTTAAGTCATCGGGAGTTTTTCTCGGTGACTTTTTCTTTGCAAAAAAAATTCCAAATACAAATCTTAAATGATAGTATTTGGAATTTTATGTATAGAAACAAAACGTATTATTTTTTGTCTTCTTCTTTTTTGTCGGCCGGTTGGTCTTCTTTGGCGGCATTTTTAAATTCTTTGATTCCGCTTCCTAAGCCTTTCATCAATTCCGGAATTTTTTTTCCACCAAATAAAAGCAAAATCACGACAATGATTAAACCTATTTGCCAAGGACCAATAAAACCTAAAAATATTGCTAATACATTCATAATATCTAAATTGAGACTACAAAGGTAAAAATAAATTAATGTAGTTGTTCAGAATATAAGCAATTCTTAACTAAAAACTGCGTTAAAGTGGATTATATTTGTGTAAAACAAGAAAAATGACGCTTTTTAAAGAAGCTTTAATTCTTATATTTGTATATTAAAATAAAAACATGTCTGGCAAAAGACTAAAAAGACAACGGCTAAAAAAACAATTGTTTACCAAAAACCGCTTGGTAATTTTAAATGAAGAATCATTTGAAGAGATTTTTTCATTAAAACTTAATTTGATGAATGTTTTTGTGGTGGTAACCATTTCGGCTATTTTAATCATTTCTATTACAACTTATATTATTGCTTTTACACCTTTACGGGAATTTATTCCTGGCTATGCCTCTAATAAATTGAAAAAAGACGCTACTATCTTAGCTGTAAAATCCGATTCTTTAGCTTTGGAAGTAAAGAAAAACGAACTCTATATCCAATCGATTAAAAAGATTCTAACCGGCGACTTAGAGTATGCTAAGTTCAATAAGGATTCTATTTTGAACCCTGGAAATGTTGATATTTCGAAAGAGGAATTAAATCCTTCTGAAGAGGAATTAAAACTGCGTGAACAAGTAGCTATGGAAGATAAATACAACCTTTTTGAAAAAGCTCAATCAAAAGTAAATTTGGTATTGTTTCCTCCTGTAAGAGGACATATAACCGAAAAATACAGTGCCGTAAATAAACATTTTGCCGTTGATGTGGCGGTTCCAAAAGACACTCCGATTAAATCGGTAGCTAATGGAACTGTAGTTTTTGCAGATTGGACACCTTCAACAGGAAACGTAATTATCATCAAACACCGAGATGCTATTTTATCGGTGTATAAACATGCAGCTACTTTGACAAAAACGCAAGGTGATGTTGTGCGAACAGGTGAAGTAATTGGTTTGGCCGGATCTACAGGAAAAGAATCAACCGGAATTCATTTGCATTTTGAACTTTGGAAAGATGGATTTACCATCGACCCTACCCAATTTATTGATTTTGAATAAATATGATAATCAAAGTTATTGCAGCTAAATTATTAGCAAAAAAAGTAAATAAAGACACTTTAAAATGGTCTTCAAAGCCAGTTGAAACGCAACAAAAGGTTTTTGATGATTTGATTAAAATGGCTTCTCAAACAAAGTTTGGAAAAGACCATCATTTCAAGAAAATTAAGTCTTTTAAAGATTTTGCTAACCAAGTTCCGGTTCGAGATTATGAAGCTCTAAAACCTTATGTTGATTTAGTTGTTCAAGGAAAAGAAGCTATTTTGTGGCCTGGAAAACCGGTTTATTTTGCCAAAACTTCCGGAACTACTTCGGGAGCAAAATACATTCCGCTTACCAAAGAATCAATTCCTTTTCATATTAGTGCCGCCAGAAATGCTTTGTTGAGTTATGTGTATGAAACCGGAAAAGCTGATTTTTTAAAAGGAAAAATGATTTTTTTACAAGGAAGTCCAATTTTGGAAGTTAAAAACGGAATCAAATTAGGACGATTATCAGGCATTGTGGCTCATTATGTTCCGAAATATTTGACTAAAAACAGAATGCCTTCTTGGGAAACCAATTGCATTGAAGATTGGGAAACCAAAGTGAATGCTATAGTTGATGAGACTATCAACGAAGATATGACAGTTATTTCAGGAATTCCGGCTTGGGTTCAAATGTATTTTGAAAAATTACAGCAAAAATCAGGAAAGAAAGTAGGCGAACTTTTTAAAAACTTTAGTTTGTATGTTTATGGTGGAGTGAATTTTGAACCGTATCGTGCGAAATTTGAAAATTTAATTGGAAGAAAAGTTGATTCAGTTGAATTGTTTCCGGCTTCCGAAGGATTTTTTGCTTATCAAGACAAGCAAAATGAAAAAGGAATGTTGCTATTATTGAACGCTGGAATTTTTTATGAATTCATCAAAGCGGATGAATTTTTTACCGAAAATCCAAAACGATATACCATTGGCGAAGTTGAATTAGGAGTCAATTATGCCTTAATTATCTCCACAAATGCAGGCCTTTGGGGTTATAACATTGGTGATACCGTGCAATTTACATCATTAAAGCCTCATCGATTGATTGTTTCCGGCAGAATCAAACATTTTATTTCTGCTTTTGGCGAACACGTCATCGGTAAAGAAGTAGAACATGCTTTGAAAGAAGCGATGGAAGGTTCGTCAATTCGAGTAAACGAGTTTACGGTTGCTCCACAAATTTCTCCTGAAACAGGTTTGCCTTATCACGAATGGTTTATAGAATTTGAAAACGAACCTGAAAATTTAGAGGTTTTTGCTCTAAAAATTGATGATGCCATGCGAAAACAAAATGCTTATTATGATGATTTAATTGTTGGGAAAGTATTGCGAACATTGATTGTGACCAAAGTTTCACAAAACGGTTTCCAAGATTATATGAAATCCATCGGAAAATTGGGTGGTCAAAATAAATTGCCTCGTTTGAGTAATGATAGAGGAATTGCAGATAAGTTGAAATCTAAATAGTCATCAATCATACTGAATGACATTTTCATAAAATACGTTAAAAAAAACTACCTTTGCCAGTTAGAAAATAGAATTTAATGAAAGAAATAAAAAACATATCCCGTTCAAGAGCACAAGAATCTTCTTCAGCGATTGAGCGATTATACATCACAATGCGTCATTTGTTTAACCGTGGTTTTTATAAGCCAATGGGTGTTTCGGGTGAAACATTACGAGAAGCATTATTGCAATTGCGTCCGGAAATTTATGGAACCATTGCCGAAGAAAAAGTAGAATTAAACGGATTATTATATGTTATCGAACGACTTCCGATTGGAATTGAAGAGTGTCGATACATCAATTTAACTTCAGACGAAGGTTATTCTAAATCGCATTTTCAAGCGATTGTTCCGCCAAAAAGAAGACGAAACTGCTACCGAATTGACGAAGAACAAATGAATGTGGAAATCACCAGAGGACGTTCTGATATTTATGATATTCTAACGCACTTGACGTTTATTTTCATCGAATCACATAAAATTAAAGACCGCGTTTTATTAGATGAAAATCAGTTAGAAGTAACTCGCGATTGGCAAAAAGTAGAACAGTATGTTTTACAAGGAAAAAAATTATCCCAAATTGATAAAGAAAAAGCGATTTCGCATGCATCCAATGTGTTAGGAAGAAGTTTTTCGGAAGTTTTAGACATTTATGATTCATTTGGAACAACCGAAAAACCGGATCGTTTTTTACACATTATTTATTGGTTAGGAAAAATTGCGATTGAAGAAGTTTTAGAAAATAACAAAAGAACTATCACTTTTAGTCCAATTTTGAGGGAACGTCTTGGACATCATATTCACGGTGAATTTTGGGCAACTCGTATCAAAGATGTGTTGAAAGAAAATGAATTGTTAGACAGACCGATTCACATCATTAGTGCCAACATGCATAGTGTTATGAATTCAATTTTTGCAACAAATGTTTTAAAAACAAAATTCAAAGACAAACCGGATTTCTTTATATATGAAGAATTAAGTAAGTCAGGAGCAAATGAATTACGTAAAAAAGTGGAAGATGTAGCTCTGAAAAGTGGAATGATTTCGCTACTTGACACTTCAGGAACCAACATTGATGTGCAAGTTTTTGATACGGCAAAAATAGATTTTTCTAAAACCGCCTTTCCAAAAGCGAAAATTGCCAAGCAACAACCTGTTTTAATTGTGATGGATTATGCCTTTGGCGAACAAGCCTATGAAACCATCGATGAATTATTGAAAGCTTACAAAGAAGAAAATAACAGTCAAACATTTTTAAATGTAGAATCCGTTTCTATTATGGGAAAAGCAGGAATTCTTCAAGGAGGAAAAGGCGATATTATGATTCCGTCTGCTCACATTAACGAAGGAACTGGGGATAATTATCCGTTTGAAAACCAATTGTCACCCAATATGTTTTATGGCAATGACATTCCGGTTTTTGCCGGACCAATGGTGACCGTTTTAGGAACATCGCTTCAAAACAAAGATTTGTTGAAATTTTTCCATGAATCTACTTGGGGTGTAATTGGTTTGGAAATGGAAGGAGCTTATTATCAAAAAGCGATTCAATCTGCTTCGAAAATTAGAAAAAGTATACCAGAAAACGTAAAAGTTCGTTATGCGTATTACGCTTCTGACAATCCGTTGGAAACAGGAAGCACTTTGGCATCAGGTGGTTTAGGAACTACCGGTGTTAAGCCAACGTATTTAATTACCATAAAAATATTAGAACAAATTTTTAATTCTAAATAAACAAGTATGAGCTCAAACTCACCCATTAATTCTGATAATCAAGAAATTGACTTAACAAAAATATCCCAAAAAGTTAATGGAATTTTTGAAAGTTTATTAACTATGGTCTTTCGATTTATTCTATTTATCAAAAGAAACATTATTGTACTAATAGTTCTTTTTATAGTTGGAGCAGGAATAGGATTTTATTTAGATAAAAAAATTAAATCATATGATCACCAAATTATTGTTTCTCCAAATTTTGGAAGCACTGATTATGTATATGCAAAAGTTGATTTATTACAATCTAAAATTAATGAAGGAGACACGAATTTTCTGAAAAAAATTGGAATTAAAAACACAAAAAAATTCGGTAATATAGAAATTGAGCCAATAATTGATGTTTATAAATTTATTAGAAACAACGAAGAAAATTTTGAGTTAATTAAATTATTTGCCGAAGACGGAAGTATCGATAAAATTGTTGAACAAGAATTAACTAGTAAAAATTACCCTTTTCACACAATTTCTTTTACAACCTCAAAAAAATCTACCGAAGATGAAACGGTTAAGCCAATTTTAAGTTTTTTAAATGATAGTGATTATTTTAATAAAATAAAAAAAGAATACCTAAACAATATTGATATTAAAATGAAAGCAAATGACTCTATTATCAGTCAGATAGATGCTTTAATGAATCAATTTAAAAACAAGACGAGTGGCTCTCACAGTGATAAATTAGTTTATTACAATGAGAATACAGAGTTAAATGAAGTGATAAAAACTAAAGATGAGCTGATAAGAGACCAAGGTCAAAAACGTGTAGATTTGGTGATTTTAGATAAAACAGTAAAAGAAACTAGTGTTATTTTAAATCGTAAAAACACCAAAGGAACAAATGGTAAAATGAAATTCATTATTCCGTTTATTTTTCTGCTTTTATTTATTAGTTTTAAAGGTATTTTAAGTTTTTATAAAAAGCAAGCATTGAAAAGCAAACAAACAAACAGTTAAAATGAAAGGTATTATCTTAGCCGGAGGATCCGGTACACGATTACATCCGTTAACATTGGCCGTTAGTAAACAACTAATGCCAATTTACGATAAACCGATGATTTATTATCCTCTTTCAACACTTATGTGGGCAGGTATTAATGAAATTTTAATTATTTCTACACCACATGATTTACCTTTATTTCGTCAGCTTTTAGGTGATGGTAGTAAATTAGGCTGTCGTTTTGAATACGCTGTTCAAGAACATCCAAACGGTTTGGCAGAGGCATTTATTATTGGAAAAGAATTTGTTGGTAATGATAAAGTTGCTCTAATTTTAGGAGATAATATTTTCTACGGAACCGGATTAGCAGAACTACTTCAAGCAAATAGCAATCCTAATGGCGGAATCATTTATGCATATCATGTGCACGATCCGGAACGTTATGGTGTAGTTGATTTTGATGCTAATGGAAAAGTTATTTCTATTGAAGAGAAACCAACTCACCCAAAATCGAATTATGCTGTGCCGGGAATTTATTTTTATGATAATGATGTATTGGAAATCGCAGCGAACATAAAACCAAGTCATCGAGGAGAATTAGAAATAACAGATGTGAATAAAGAATACTTAAACCGAGGAAATTTGAAAGTAAGTATCTTAGACAGAGGAACAGCTTGGTTAGATACCGGAACGTTTCAATCGCTTATGCAAGCCGGTCAATTTGTGCAAGTAATTGAAGAAAGACAAGGTTTAAAAATTGGAGCTATCGAAGAAGCAGCATATAAAATGGGTTTTATTGATTCAAATCAGTTAAAAAGTTTAGCAGAACCATTATTAAAAAGCGGTTACGGAACTCATTTAATGGGTTTACTCTAATATTGGCAAATTGACTAATTGTCAAATTGACACATTATTACTATGAAATTTACAGAAACTAAGCTCAAAGGTTGCTTTGTTATAGAACCAAAAATAATTATAGACGAACGTGGTTATTTTATGGAAAGTTTTAATGAACGAACTTTTCAAAATGCCCTTGAACAGTCGGTGCATTTTGTGCAGGATAATCAATCGTTTTCATCAAGAGGCGTTTTAAGAGGATTGCATTATCAAACAGGTGAATTTGCACAAGCCAAATTGGTTCGTGTGATTCAAGGTGAAGTTTTAGATGTTGCCGTAGATATCAGACCCGGTTCTGCAACCTTTGGACAATATGAAGCAGTCATTTTATCTGCCGAAAACCAAAAACAATTTTTTGTGCCAAGAGGATTTGCACATGGTTTTTTAGTACTTAGTGAAACAGCCACTTTTTTTTATAAATGCGATAATTTTTATAACAAAGAATCAGAAGGTGGAATTATTTTCAATGATTCAACCATTGGAGTTGATTGGAATTTTGAAACCGAAAAACTGATTATTTCAGAAAAAGACACCCATTTACCAACGTTAGAAAACGCAAAAAAAGCATGGTAGTTTTAGTTACAGGTGCTAGCGGACAATTGGGACAGGCTCTACAATTCATTGCTTCAATCCATTCTGATGTTCAATTTGTTTTCTGTGATTCAAGTAAGTTAGACATAACTAATTTAAACAACATTAAACAGCTTTTTGAACAATTTAAACCCAATTGTTGCATTAATGCTGCAGCTTATACAGCCGTTGACAAAGCAGAAAGTGAACTAGAGAAAGCACATTTAATCAATGTTTTTGGAGCAAAGAATTTGGCAGAGGTTTGTAAAAAATTTAACACTATTTTACTTCATATTTCCACTGATTTTGTTTTTGACGGAACTAAAGATTCTCCTTATACAGAAGAGGATTTTCCAAATCCAACAGGTGTTTATGGTCGAACCAAATTAGACGGCGAAAAAGCCATTCAAGAAACGTGGGATAAACATTTTATAATTCGTACATCTTGGGTTTATTCGCGGTTTGGAAATAATTTTATGAAAACCATGCTTCGGTTAGCTTCTGAAAGAGATAAACTATCAGTTGTAAACGATCAAATCGGAACGCCAACAAACGCTGTCGATTTAGCAGAAGTCTTGATTAAAATTATCTTAACCAACAACCGACAACCGACAACCGACAATTTTGGCATTTACAACTTCTCCAACGAAGGCCAATGCAGCTGGTATGATTTTGCTAAGAAAATATTTGAATTTAATAACATCAAGATTAATTTGGAACCCATTCCAACAACAAGATTCCCAACACCTGCAAAACGTCCGGATTATAGTGTTTTGGATAAAAAGAAGATTAAAAATGCTTTTGGAGTTGAGGTTAAACATTGGGAGGAGAGTCTGAAAAACGCTTAATTTTTGTTTTAACAAATAAAAAAGTCCAATGAGAATACTAAATCATTGGACTTTTGTTAGGTATTAATTTTATTATTTTTTTACAATCTTTTTAATTTCTTTTTTGTCATCTACCTCTAGTTGAAGAATATAAAGTCCGCTTTGAAGATTAGACATATTTATTTTTAAACCATTTAAAAGTCCGTTTTTAACCAATTTTCCATCTACTGAAAATAGTTTATAATCTACTGCTTTATATCCATGAACAATATACAATTCTTCAGAAACCGGGTTGGGATAAATATTAAATTGAAGAGCTGGAATTGGATCTACAATATCAAAAGTTTCTTGAATTCCTTTAATGCTAAAGTTATTGAATGTTACTCGATTGCCATTATCTTGTGTCATGTTTTCTCCCTCAAAACGGAGACGAATTTTTAAGTTTGGATTATTATTCACTGCTTCAATTGAAGAAAAATCAACTTCATATAATTGATACTCATCAGACAGGTCTAAAGAGGTTGAGATTAACCCATCAGTTGTCCAAATAGGCGTGTTTTCTGAAATTGAGTAATCAACCAAAATAGCATCTGCAGCCTCTTCATCTTTGGCAGCAAAACCAAACAAAATATCTTGATAGCCAGAAGTTGAAAAGTCAAAAATCATTTGGTTTTCCAGGCCATTCTGTTGAAAAGGTTGTTTTATTTGTAAACCACGCATATTGGCGGTTTCAAATGGTATATCATTGTTAGCTTCCGGAATATAGTTTAATTCGGTTGGACTATTCCTGCGTTCCATGGATGCTTTTCTCCAATTTGGGTGAGTGTTGTCAAACGGATAGCCTTCTAAACACGACTCAAAAAGAAGTACTCCTTCTCCAGGAATTTCAAATGAAGAATTGATTTCAATTAATGGAGTATCATTCGGAACAGCACTATCCATTACCCAAAAGTAAATAGGAACATCTTCTAGTTCTTCAGAAGCTACAAAATGAGCCGTAAGCTGAATGTTTGTGTTTGGAATGATTGTAATTTCCTCTTCCGGACTTATTGAAGCTCCGGACCAATGACTAAACACATAACCGGGTTTCGCAATGGCTTTTAATGTGATTGGAATGCTTTTAAAGTAAATTCCTAACCAAGGATAGGAATTTTCTTGAACACCAGGTGTTGCAGGAATGATTTCAATTGTATTGATTTTAACAAAACCGTGTTCTTCATCAGAAACATCTAATTGGACACCTAACGTTGATTCAATTTCAAATTTTTCCAAAATATGATTTCGTTGATGTATTGGTCTTTCGTTTGAAAATTCGATCATCACATCGATGTTAGAATTCCAAAACTCTAACGAGTTAATGGAATTCCAACGTTGTCCGTGTTCAATAATTTCTGCTTCTACACCACTTTTCATTTCGTTGATGATGCCTACCACACGTTCCGGTAAATAGGTTGTATTCATCAAATCAGCAAAACGATTGATAAAATTATTTTTGAAAGTAGTATTTTCAAGTAATTTTCGTAAAATTAGGGTTGACCATTCCGGATTTGTTGTTTCATCGCCACCGGTTGAAGTTGCAAAAGCTAAGGTGTTATGTTCATAAGATTGTGGTCCGCCATCGCCACCAAAACCAAAATCGGTGTCTTTTAGCACCCATCGCCATCTGCCGTCTTGGCCATGAGGAGCATCGGGTTCATATTGTTCGGTTCTTTTTCTCCAAAACTCGATGTTATTGTGCGGCCAATCCGTATTTCGGGCATAAATATTAGCAATAAAATGGTCGGCATAATTTTCCGTATCCATTTGTGTAGTAACATAATTAAAATTAGCAACGTTATTTAGATTATTACTTTCAATAAAATTCAACATAGCAGCATAATGTTCAAAATCACCTTCTTGAACCAAAAAACCATTGTATTCCAAGAAATCTAAGTCGCCATCTGCGATGTTGTAAACACGTTCGAAGTAATGACGATCAAAACGTTCTCTCATATTTAAAATTCCCCAATATTCCCCATTTAAAAAAGTAATTGTTGGTTGATAGGCTTGTGTGTCAAAATTTAAGTGATTAACTGTTCTTTGTATAAATGCATCTCTAAAATAGGTTGAAGATAAATCATTTCCAGAATTTCTTAATATTAATCGTTTGAAACTTGAGTAAGATGAATTTTCAAAAAAAGTGTGATTAAAAGTGCTACTACCATATTCTGAACGAGCATATAAGCGAAGCGATTTATTTGGAGAAATTCTTGTAAAACCACCATTAATTCGTAAACCAATGTTTTGATTAATAATTTCGTTTCCATTCTTAAAAAAACTAAAGTGGGCTTTTTTTTCGGTTTCATCACCGCTCCTTTTATAATTTGCATCAGACCAAAGAGCATTACCGTCAGGATTATTTGTCCGCCAATCGTCAAAATCTTTTCCGGCAACATATATTCCATTTTCATATTCAAAAAAATGCTCTTCATCCAAGCTGATAGAAACTACCGGAATAGAATAACGGTTTGATTCTTCGGGAGAAATAAAATAGGTTTTGGTTACTGTTTCACTAGAAAGAGAACCCTCTTTTATAGCTTTTGCTCTAATTACGGTTCCTTTAAAAACTGGAAAGTCTGGAGTATAAAAGGGATTTTGATGAAATGTGGAAGAAATTGAGGATATTTTGTTAGGTAATTCACTTCGATCAATCACTTCAATCGGATTTGTGTAAATCAAAGTGGAAAATGATTCTTCCAGCAATTCGCCTGTTTCTTGTCCGGGAAATTCTTCATACTGATTTTTGTAGAGGTATGATTTTCCTCCAAGATTTTCTGCCATTGGTTCAGACCCGTCGAGGGAATAAAGTATATTAACTTCTGGGTCGGGATGAGAAATTGTAAGTGTAAAACCATCAGTATAAAACCCTGAATTTACCGAAAATTGAGGGGCACTCAATTCATCAGCGGCACCTTCACTAGGGTTTAATGTCCCAGGCGTTGGTTCCTGAAAAATTAAAAAAGTTGATGAGCCACTTGGAGCCCTTCCGTATGAAAAATTTTGAGGGATAACAATGGCAGGAATTTGATCGGCAATAGTACCATCTGGATATGTAAGTGAAATTGTTTCTCCGCCGGCACTGATAGCAAAATTGGTATGAAGTGGAAAATCGGGATTCGTTCTGTTTTTGTTAGAACACCAAATTAGTAAGTGTTCTCCGGGCTGAATAGAATAATTAGGAAAAGTCCATTTAAAAAGGTTGTCATTGTCTGATAATCCGTAACCTAAAAGGTTAATGATTTCTGTTCCTGTGTTGTAGAGTTCTACCCAGTCTTCATAACTTCCATCATCATCTGTGTTAACGGTAGAATTAGATGTAATGATTTCGTTGATAACAATGTTTTGGGCTTCTACACTAAAAAACAAAAATAGTAAACTTACGAAAAAGATCGTTTTTTGTAATTTCATGGGTGGTTAGATATTAGTAGGAATTTTGCAAAAATAGTTAAATTTTAATTAATGGTTTTTCTTTTTTAATTAGTGGGAACAAAATGTATCTTTGAGTTTTAAAAGTCAAGTATAAAATAAACGACATGAGTTTAAACAAAATATTGGTAGGTTATTCAGGTTTTGTTGGGTCAAATCTTATTGATCAAACCCGCTTCGACGGAATTTTTAATTCTTCAAATATAGAAGATTCATTTGGTTGTAAATCTGATATATTAATATATTCTGGTGTAAGAGCAGAAAAGTTTTTGGCAAATAGCCAACCCGAAAAAGACTTTGAAATCATCAAAACTGCAATAGAAAACATCAAGAAAATAGACTCAAAAAAGCTAATTTTAATTTCTACAGTAGATGTTTATCCAATTCCACAATTAGTTCATGAAAATAGCCTAATTGAATATGAAAGTAATCAAGCTTATGGCAAAAACAGACTATATTTAGAGCGATGGGTTGAAGAAAACATAGAAGATTATCTTATTGTTAGATTACCCGCATTATTTGGAAAAAACCTTAAAAAGAATTTTATTTATGATTTAATCCATATAGTTCCAGCAATGTTATCTGAGCAAAAGTTTTTAGAATTAGCCATAACAAATCAATGGATTAATGATTATTATACAAAACAGGAGAATGCTTTTTATAAACTTAATCCAATTTCTGCAGATGAAAAAGAGCAATTAAAAGAGCAGTTTTTAAGTATAAATTTTTCAGCACTTAATTTTACGGATAGTCGAAGCATTTTTCAGTTTTATAATTTGAACCATTTATGGAGTGATATTTCAATGGCATTACAAATGGGAATTAAAAAATTGAATTTAGCCACAGAGCCCATTTCGGCAAATGAAATTTATGAATCTGTATTCGGCAAAAAGTTTAAAAATGAAATAGCAATAAATCCACCACATTACAATTTTCATTCAATACATGCTATAAAATTTAATGATTCTGAAAAATACATTCGAAATAAAGAATCACTCTTAAATGATATTCAATTATTTATTAAGGAGAACAAATAATGAAACTATCAATATCTAATATAGCATGGTCTGCTGAAGAAGATTTTGAAATGTATGATTTTTTAAAAAAAGTCAATTTTTCAGGTTTAGAAATAGCTCCAACAAGAATTTTTCAGGAGAATCCTTATGAAAAATTAAACGAAGCTACAGAATTTTCCATGCGGTTAAAAAAAACATACCAACTTGAAATTTCATCAATGCAGTCCATTTGTTTTGGAAAAAATGAAGCAATTTTTAGTTCTGAGGAAGAGCGAAAATTAATTTCAGATTATATAAAAAAATCAATAGATTTTGCCCAATCCATAGGTTGTAAAAATTTAGTTTTTGGCTCACCCAAAAATAGAGTTATTGGGGAAAATCAAAATCAAATTGCAATAGATTTCTTTAAAGAACTGGGCAATTATGCTACTTCTAAAGACACAATTTTAGCTCTCGAACCTAATCCGGAGATATACGGTACTAATTTTATTAACACAACAAATCAAGCTTTTGATTTTGTCAAACAAATTGATTCAGACGGATTAAAGGTTAATTTTGACTTTGGAACATTTTTATATAATGAAGAGAAGTTGAATGACATTGAAAAAAATATCCAGTGGATAAATCATATTCACATTAGCGAACCTTATTTGGAACTCATACAAAAAAGAGAAATTCATGAGGAATTAATCAATATGTTAATCAAAAATGAATACACCAATTATGTTTCCATTGAAATGAAAAATTTGAATTCATTAGAATCAGTTAAAAACACAATTCTTTATTTAAAACAATTATCAGATGCTTCATAAAGCCATCAAGGGTGTTCCAAATTTTGAATCAAATGAATTTGAATCAAAAAAAACAAAGTACTGTTTGTGTATTCCTATTATTAACGAAGGAGATCGAATTTTAAAACAACTTCAACGAGCCAAAGAGTTTGATATTCATAATTTGGTTGATATTATTCTGTGTGACGGTGGTTCTACTGATGAATCAATGGAGCATGAAAGATTAAAAAAACTAGGAGTGAACACACTACTGGTAAAAAAAGATTTTGGTAAACAGGGAGCTCAACTCCGAATGGGATTTTGGTTTGCTTTAGAAAGAGGTTATGAAGGTATTGTGACCATTGACGGCAATAATAAAGACAGTATAGAATCGGTTCCTTTGTTTGTAGACAAACTGAATCAAGGTTTTGATTTTGTTCAAGGTTCACGTTATTTAAAGGGTGGAAATGCAATAAATACACCATTAATAAGGCATTTGGCGGTAAAATTCATACACTCTCCAATAATATCCCTGACGGCAAAGCACCGATTTACAGATTCTACGAATGCTTTTCGCTGTTATTCCAAAAACTATTTATCACACCCTAAAGTACAGCCTTTTCGGGATGTATTTGTAACTTATGAATTGTTGGCTTATTTGTCAGTAAGAGCCACGCAGCTGGGATTAAAAGTAGCTGAAGTACCAGTTACAAGAAGTTATCCAAAAACTGGGAAAACACCCACCAAAATTAGTTTTTTTAAAGGAAATGGTAACTTAATTAAAATATTAATCAAAAATTTTAAAGGAGATTATAACCCATGAAAATAATGCTTTTAGAAAATATTCGTCAAAAATTTAATCAACATCCACTATTTGTTAAATCATTACTAGTGTTTAGTTTCTTTTGTTCTTTTTTGATAAACGCTCCGTTTTTGAATAGTATTTTAGAATTTAAACCTGCAATTTCTAATTTTTCAAATCATATAATTTCAAATGCGGCATTGCATAATTTTGATATTTCTTCGCGGGTAAGACTTTATTATTTTGTGTTTTTTAGTTTGGTTTTGATAACTGTTTTTTTCTTTTCAGTATTTTTTTATTTTGTTAATAAACGTTTTGTTAATCCAACTTTAGATAAACGTATTCTCAAAAAAATTGAACAGATATCTATCGTAGGAATAGCTTCTGTTTTAACAAGTTTATTTTTTGTAGAGTTAGATTTAGCGGAACTTTTTATAGTATTTCTAGGATTTTATTTTTTCTTTTTCTCAAAAGAAACAGCAAATAACACATTTAATAATGGATTATGGACTTTAATTACAAGTATTCCTTTTGCTTACTTGCTTTATAGAATTATTAAGTCCAATGGTATTTTTAAAATACTTCCTGAAACCATACTAATAAAAAATATTCCACTTCCGGTTTCAGCTGATTTATTGGTGTTCTTTTCTGTTTTTTTTATAATTTCGGCTATACTTCATTTTATTTTAGTAAAAAAATTTAAATCTAACAATTATAATTCTCAAGAGGAAGTTCAAAGCTATAAACGATTTTATTTAGCAACCATTCCTCTATCAGTGATAATAATTGCTTTTTCAATATCATTAGAAATTTTCAATATAATTAACCTTAAAACTAATTATGTTTTTAATAAACCAAAAGAATTATTTGCAGTAATTGCTATTCTCGGAATTATAATTTCTATGCTTTATTATCGTTTTTTGAATAAAAGAAAACATTCTAAATTAATTCTTTTTGATCCAATTGAAAAATATCATTTTCCTTTACTTATTATAAGTCTGGCTTTTATGATTTCGCAACCATGGCGAATGTTTGGGCCTGAAAATGAATTTTTTGAGTTTGCAAATCATGGAATATCTGTAGACCATTTTTTTAGATACGGGAGTATTCCTATTATTGAGACATTTGATGCTCATATGTTGTCAAATCAACTATTTGCCTATGTTTTTGGGTTGTTAAATGGATATGAGCCTTGGTCTCCTTTTTTATACTCAAGCTATATCTTTATATTCATTTATTTGTTGGTTTATTTCTTGTTAAAAAGGATTTTAGGAGGGTTTTATGCATTTATTTTATTGCTATGTTTTCCTATGTTAAGTGTTGTCATTTCTAGTTTTATATTTAGCGGAATTATCGCATTACAATTATTTTCATTGTTTAATAATAAAGCGAACAAACGATTTTACTGGTTTTGGGGCTCAATAATTTTTCTTTGTATGTATAGATTAGACTTAGGATTTGCTTCTGCAATGGCGGGAATCGTAAGTTATTTTCTAATTCATTTTCTTGCTCAAAAATCTTATCAACTTAAATCATTCTTAAAAACCGGAGCGATTAGTATAGCTGCAACTGTACTTTTATTTGTTGTGTTGTGTTTGTTTAAAGGCATAAACCCAATCTCCCGCTTACTGGAACTTTTAACTACTGCCATGTCCAATCAAAATTGGGCTTATGAAGATTTGGGTAACACTACACACGTTCTTTTCCGATTAACGTATTATATTTTACCTGTTTTAACTCTGTTTTTACTAGCAAATACAATTTTAAAGCGAATAATTGTTAAATCGTATTTTCATAAAATTATTGAAAACAAATCACAGTTAGCAGCTTTAATTTTTTTCGTTTTCTTTAGTTTAGTTTTTTATTTTAATATTCCTCGCGGAATTGTTAGGCATAATTTTTTGTTTAACAATGTAGTCATTATCACGAGTACAATCCCACTGGCTCTAATATGTTATATTTATATATTTAAGAGAAAAAATAATCTTTTATATTTTCTTTCCACTTTAATCATAAGTTATTTTATAATCAACTTAACAACACTTTTATTTCAAAATAAAAGCCGAAGTTATTTTAAAGAGGCTTTTGCGTCTGCTCCCTTTAACGAAAAATTCCAACCATCTTATGCATTTAATAGTACCAGAATTAGTGAAACTTTTAGCTTAGCAGAAGTAAAATACTTTAAGGAGATTTTAGATAAATTATTACATAAAGATGAAACGTATTTTGATTTTTCTTCTACGAATTATTATCACGCATTAGTTGGGAGAAAAAATCCATTATATGTTAATCAGACTCCGTTACTTCTTAACGGGGACAGATCACAAGATTTCGCATTGGAACAATTAAAAAAAGCTAAAATCCCAATAATATTAATGCCCAATAAAGAAAATATTTGGCATCAAATTGACGGCATTCCTGTTGAATATAAATATTATAAAATTTCAGAATACATAAATGAAAATTATTCACCATTTTTAAAGTTAAAAGATTTTACCATTTATGTCGAAAATCAAAAAATTCAAACCTATAAAAACAAATTAAATATAAGCTCAAACCAGAGTTTCGCTATTAATGATTTTTCTCAAAAAAATATCGAACAAATACAAAAAAACGACATAGTAGTAGAAACCAATGAAACCAATCATCTAGTTTTAACAAAAAACGGAAACGACGCTTTTATCTTCGGACTTTATAAGTCGAATCAAAGTAAGGATTCCGTTTATCAAAACAATCCAAAAACTATAAAAGTAAAAATTGAAGCACTATCTATTGGTTCAGTTCAATTATATTATTGGCTTAGTGGTGAAGAATATTTTTCAGAAGAAAATTCAAAAACATTTCAAATTCCATCACTAGGAAACTATGAGTTTGAAGTAAATACACCAACTTCTATTGAAGATGTTAGAATTGATGTTGATGCTTCTAAAATCATTTTGAATCAACTAACAATTCAAAATAGGGAAACAGAACTTATAACAAATAGTGAAACTCTGAATTACAATTTAGGTGAAATACCTATGGTTTGGGGCGAACTAGCTGATCAAAAATTATTTAAATCGGTTGCTAAGTTCAATGACGTTTTAAATCAGAATAATGTCATTTTACAGCTAGATCCAAATACTCCAAAAAACAAGCCTTATTATTTATTTGTTGAAATGGAGTCAGACACAATTCAAGCAGCAACAGTAAGCATATTTGATGATAAGAACAATAAAAAACTGGAATATCTATTCAGGTCAAATCAGGGAAAACATAGTTATGCTATACGACTAAGCTCAAACATTCACTGGTGGAATGAAAAAATTTCTAAGATCAGTATGACCACAGAAAAACCATTAAAAATAAGTAAGTTTGCTTTGATATCAGAAGATGGAAAAAGTACGTTTTCATTAAAAGACACTGATTTTTATCTAAGTAATATTACTGATGAGAATTGGTCTGGAGGCGTAGGAATTCCCTTTAATGTAGTATTAATGGATAATTCACAACGAACTTTGAGCAAGCTTAAAACCCATAAAAAAATCGAAATGAGCAGTGGAGAGGTTATCAACATAACGAAATATTGGAACACAGGTAATTTTATTCATGTAGAAATTGCAGAGCCTTTAGAAACTTATCGTTCAAAAATAGCCTACCCCAATAATTTTAAATTCATTAAATAAAACATGAACCAAAAATTTGATAAAATTATTATTGGTGCCGGAATTTACGGACTTTATGCTGCCAAATATTGTGGAGAAAAAGGCGAAAAAGTACTTGTTTTAGAATTTGATGATGATCCGTTTAAAAGAGCAACATATATCAATCAAGCAAGAGTTCACATGGGTTATCACTATCCGAGGTCGTATACAACCGCGACAAAATCAGCGGGTTATTATGATCTTTTTCATAATGATTTTAATTTTTCTATAAAAGATGACTTTGATAAGATATATGCTATCTCGAAAAATTTTTCGTGGACCAATTCGAAACAATTTATAAAATTTTGTTCAGATTCAAACATTCCTTGTAAACCGGTAAATACTTCCGATTATTTTAAAGAAGATTTAATTGAAGGTTCTTTTTTGAGTAAAGAATGTACTTATGATGCTAAAATGATTGGAAATCATTTTATGTCTGCATTAGATAAAATGGAAAATGTAACAGTTCTTTTTAACGCTAGAATAAAAAAAATAATAAAGAATGAATCAAGTTATCTAATTGAAACAGAAGATTATAATTTCTTTGAAGCCGAATTTGTTCTGAACGCAACGTATGCATCAATTAATCAAATTTTGGAGGAATTAAATTTTGAAAAAGTCGACATAAAATATGAATTATGCGAGATTATACTTTGTCAAGTTAGTGAATCATTAAAAAATGTTGGAATAACAGTAATGGATGGTCCATTTTTTTCACTAATGCCATTTGGTAAAACAGGGTTACATTCACTAACGGCAGTTTCTCAAACACCGCATAAAACAAGTTTTGATATATTGCCTACCTTTGATTGCCAAGAGCAAAGTAACAACACATGTAGCCCAAAGCGATTAGGTAATTGCAATAGCTGTATAGCTAGACCAAAATCTGCATGGCAATATATGAGTGGAATGGCAAAAAAATACTTAAAAGATGGAGTAGAAATAAAATATGTTGAGTCTTTGTTTTCAATTAAGCCGATATTAAAAGCTTCTGAAATCGATGATTCAAGACCAACAATAATAAAGAAGCACAGTATAAATCCAACTTTTATTTCGGTTTTATCCGGAAAAATTAATACTGTTTACGATTTAAATGAAATTTTATAATGGGAACGCTTAGTAAAGAAAAAAAATTAGTTTCTGCAGTAATATATCTTCATAATGACGAAGATCGTATTGTTGAATTTTTAAAAACAGTTATTCAAGTTCTCAAAAATAATTTTGAAAGCTTTGAAATTATAATTGTAAACGACTGTTCATATGATGATTCTGTAGAAAGGATGAAGAATGATGAACTTCTTAAAAAATTTAATGTTTCTATTGTAAATATGAGTATCCGACAAGGATTAGAAGTTTCAATGACAGCTGGCATCGATTTATCTATGGGTGATTTTGTTTATGAGTTTGACGACCTAACTCTCGATTATGATGAACATTATATTATGAAAGCCTATCATCATATTGTTTCAGGTTTTGATATAGTTTCTGTAGCTCCTACTAAAGATAATTCATTGTTGTCCGGTTTTTTTTATAAAATTTTTAATAACTATTCAAAAAGCAGATACAAACTTCGTTCAGAACGATTTCGAATTTTGTCAAGACGAGCAATTAACAGAGCATATTCTATCAGCAAAGCAATTCCATACAGAAAAGCTTTATATGCAAATAGCGGTTTAAAAATGGATTCACTTGCTTACACTCAAAAGAGGCTTTTAGATTTTAAAAGCACAAAAGAGAAAAGTGTTTTCAGAAATAAAATGGCTTTGAATTCTATTATTATCTACACTAATTTAGCTTTCCAAATTGCAATAGGTATTACCTTTTTATTGTTTAGTATTACGCTTTTTTCAGGAATTTATGCCTTTATAGTTTATTTCAGTGATCAAAAACCTATTGAAGGATGGACAACAACCATGCTTTTAATGTCGAGTAGTTTCTCAGGACTGTTTTTTATACTAGCAATAATAATAAAATATTTGTCGCTAATAGTAGAATTGATTTATAGTAAAAAGACTTATTTAGTTGAGTCGGTTGACCGTATTTGATTTTTTAAAAAACTATTGAAAATCAAATGGATAAAAGAAAAAATAATAGTATTGGAAAATAGTTGTCAAAATAATTTTTCAATTGAAAAAAAGAAATATTTTTGCACTGAAAAAAAGAAATATTTTTTGCACTGAAAAAAAGAAATAAAATGAAAAAATTAATTTACATAGTTTGTTTAATAGTAATTGTTGGTTGTAAAGAAGAAGTTAAAAAAGAAACAAATTCACCAATAGTTGAAGATGAAAAAACAATCGTTTTGAGTAATTATTCAGACGAGAATTGGAATAATGGAGTGGCAATTGAATTGAATATGTTCTTGGTTGATCTTACAGATACTAATCGGGAGTTATTAAAAGATATTAAAGAGTTGGAATTAGTTGATGGAACAATTGTAAAAGTTACCGGAACTACTGTTGCAGATCCCTTTATTCAAATAAATACGGAAGAAAAAGCAGATTTGTACAAAGAAAAAGCATCGTATCCTAATGTTATTTTTATTAGATAGAATTTTTATTAAATAAAAGCTTTAGCCACCTTATTGGTGGCTTTTATTTTATAAAAAAATATAAAGACCTATATTTGAAAAATATTAAGAACGTTATATGAACTGTAAAATTTGCAACAACAAGTCCGAAAAAATATTCAATGCCAAGGTACTTTATAAGTACGATGTCGATTATTTTCAGTGCACGGCGTGTGGGTTTGCACAAACGGAAGAACCGCATTGGTTACAAGAGGCTTATATCAGTTCAATGAATCTCTCCGACACAGGGGTAATGTACCGAAGTGAGAGAATGTCAAAAATTACAACCTCCATCATTTGCCTTTTTTTTAATAAGAAGGGTTTTTTTTTAGACTATGCGGGTGGTTTAGGAGTTTTTACACGAGCTATGCGTGATATAGGGTTTAATTATTTTTGGCATGATCCTTATACAAAAAATGAATTGGCAAGAGGGTTTGAAGGCGAATTAAACCGGAAATATGATGCGGTAACCACATTTGAAAGTTTTGAACATTTTGTAGAACCTATAGAAGAGATTGAAAAAATATTAGAACTTACAGACACTATAATTCTAACTACCGACTTAATTTCAATTCCGGCACCAAAGCATACAGACTGGTGGTATTATTGCTCGGAACACGGCCAGCATTTATCGTTTTATTCAATTAAATCATTTGAAACTATAGCCAAAAAATTTGACTTATATTATTACAATGCTATGAACATACATGTTTTAAGCAAGAAAAAACTAGGGTTATTTGGTTCTCTATTATTTAAGTTACCTATTGCTAAACACTTATTATATCTTGGGTTTTTTGTTTTTAATCCTTTTTTAAAATCAAAAGCATTTGATGATATGAATAGTTTTTACCAAAAAAAGCAGTAGTTTCGCAGTTAATCTTACAGTAACCCGTGAGGTTAATTGAATTCGCATGAGTATTTTTACAAAAAAAAAGGCGTACGATTTTTCTATTTATGGTTTTGGACAACTAATTAATTTAGCCAGTCCATTAATCGTAATTCCTTTTTTAATAACTACTTGCGGAGAAGAAGGTCTTGGTAAAATTGGTGTTGGGTTTTCGATGGCATTAATCCTAAATGCAATAATTGACTACGGCTCCTATATCATTGGTGTTCGCGAAATTGCCATACACAGAGAAAATCCAACTGTTTTAAATGAAAAAATTAATGCGATTTATGGATCAAAATTTATACTGTTGATATTTGTTTTGACCCTTTTTAGCCTATTAATTTTTATAGTACCTTTTTTTTCAAGAGAAAAAGAAATGTTTTTTTTAAGTTTAGTTATTGTCGTTGGTCAGTGTTTTAATCCAGCATGGTTTTTTCAAGGGATTGAAAATTTCAAATGGATTTCTTTTATTAACATACTTTCAAAAACTATTTATTTAGCAGGAGTTTTTTTCTTTATCAACAAAGAATCTGACTTTATATACGTGAATCTTTTTTTTGGATTAGGTTTATTAATTTCAAGTTTGATAGGTTTTTTTTGGTTAATCCATAGTTTTAAATTTAAGATTACACTATCCAATTTAAAGAAAGGAAAAACAATTATAAAAGAAGAATTTTCATTTAGCGTTTCTCAATTTTTTCTATCCATTCACCAATATTTTCCCATCGTGATTGTTAGTTATGTGTTAGGCGATTTTGCTGCAGGACAATACAGAATTATAGATCAGTTACTTTCCCTTTTCAAAACATACCTCAATATGATTTTTTATTTTGTTTATGCCAATATTTGTCACGAATTAAATAAAAGTTTACAAGGCGGACTAAAGGTTTGGAAACAGTATAACGGATTGAATTTCCTACTGCTCTTTGTGGTTTCGTTGGTTTTCTTTTTTAATTCCGATTACATCGTTTCCTTTTTTAATATTGATAGTAATGAAATAGCTCCAGTTTCTTTTTTATTAAAAATAGGTTTATTAATTCCATTTTTAATTTCATTATCTCAACCACTAAGACAATTAATTTTCGCGTTTTCAGAAAACAGATTTTATGTTAGAGTTACCATTTATAGCACTTTGCTAAATGTAGTTTTAATGCTAATTTTTTCCTATTTTTACGGACTTATCGGAACATTATACTCAATATTATTTGTTGAATTTATCGTTTTGATTTTATATTCTTTTATCCTTAAAGACCGATTTAACAGTCAAAGTACTATTTCATGAAACTAACCTTTTCTAAAGAGTTTCCTTACCAGTTTCTGTTTGCATTATGTATCATTTTGCCATATTTTAACGTATATGAAGTTACTTTTTTAGTTTGGTTAACCACTCTTTTCTTAAGTATTAAGAAGAAATATTCTATAATTGTTTTAAAATATGTTTTCTCATTTTCTGCCATTATAATTATTGCTTTTATAGTTGGCTTGAACAAAGATTACCCCCTATTTATCAAAATAAGAGATTTTACCTATCTTGTTAAACCAATTTTGGGAATTTTAATTGGCTATCAACTTTGTAGAAATCATAACTGCAAACCCTTTCAAACAATTATAGTTACAGGATTAATTATAGCAATTGTTCATTTAATTATTGTTTTTTCAAGTGTCCTGCTTTATAATGTTCGTAATATTCATCAATTAAGACATTATGGAGGTTTCTTTAGTGATTATGAAGTTTATGCTTTAGTAATTGTGCTTTTTTATAAAAAATTTGAACTCCAATTAAGTCGAAAGGAGTTTTTTACAGTGGCTATAATTATTGGTTTATCCAGTTTTTTATATCTTTCAAGAACTAACTTTATTCAGTTTGCTATATTGATTTTAGCAATGAAAGGTTATTTTGTTTTAAATAAAAAATCGTTAACTGTTATTGGAGCTTTTCTAATTGCAGTAATAATTGGTTATAGCTATATTTATAGCATGAATCTTTCTAGAAATGGAACAGGAATGGAAGCACTTTTGTATAAGATTAAAAATGCTCCGATAGAAGCATTTAAAACAAAAGTTGACAAGGATGATTGGCAAGATTTTAATGATAATTATCGATCATACGAAAATATAATTACAGTCAGACAAGTCAAGAGCGAGGGAATAACCGGGATTCTATTTGGTAAAGGGATGGGTTCAACAATTAAACTTGGAAAAAAAGTTTGGACAAATGACGGTACCTATATTACAAAAGCAGCAATTTTACACAATACATATTTTACCATATTTTTGAAATCTGGATTAGTTGGAGTATTCTTTTGTTTTTATTTTATTTATTTATTATTAAAACAAAACAAAACAGATATTGAATTGGTTAAAAACATTAATTTATTGTTAATTGGAACAGGTGTCTTTTTGGTTTTAGCAAATTGGGTTTTACTTGGCTTGTATTTAAAACTTGACAACAAATCAATTTTACTCGGATTCATTCTAGCCTATAAAGAACTAATTTTAAAAGAAGAAAAAGCTTTAAATAAACATGAGTAAAAAAAGTATATTCATTGACTGTCATATTTTTGATGGTGGTTTTCAGGGAACAAGAACATACATTCAGGGACTGTATTTGGAAATGATAAAAAACAATGATATTCATTTTTTTTTTGCAGCTCACGACATAGATAATCTAAGTTCAATTTTTGGGTTTCAAAACAATATAACCTATCTGAAATATAATTCCCAAAGCAAATTTTATAGGTTATTGATAGATATACCCATGTTAATTAAAAAGCATAAAATTGAATATGCTCATTTTCAGTATGTAGTTTCACCTATTAAATCATGTAAATATATAGTTAGTTTACATGATGTTTTATTTTTAGATTATCCTTCCTATTTTCCATTTTTTTACAGATTTTTTAAAAGGATCCTTTTTAGATTTAGTGCAAAAAAATCTGACATAGTGCTAACGGTTTCAGAATATTCTAAATCAAGAATTAAGCATCATTTTAATGTTGAAAGAATATATGTCACACAAAATGCAGTTGAAAATGTTTTTTTTGAATCTTTTGACAAAAAAAATGCCATAAATGAAGTGTACAATAAATTTAATGTTTTAAACTATTTTCTATTTGTTAGTAGATGGGAGCCAAGAAAAAATCACCTTTTACTTTTAAAAGTTTTTGTAGAAAAAAGATATTATCAAAATTATAATCTAGTTTTTATTGGTAATCACGCTTTAGATGATAAAGAATATAAAAAATATTTTAATTCGCTTTCTGATGAAATAAAAGCTACTGTTTTTAAATTCAGTAATATAAGTTTTCAGGATTTATTGCTTTTTAACAGAGGTGCTACTATCTCTGTGTATCCATCAATTGCAGAAGGTTTTGGAATACCTCCACTGGAATCAATAGCTTGTGAAGTCCCAACAGTGTGCTCAAACACTACAGCAATGGCTGATTTTTATTTTAACCAAGATTGTTCTTTTAATCCTTTAGATGCTAATGGGTTGGTTCGAGCTATTGAAAATGCTTTGAATGAAAAGAATATTATGAAGAAAAAGAAAGCTGTTTTAGAAAGATATAATTGGTGTTTTGCGGCAAATCAATTTCAAAATGCTTTAGAAGAAAATAGTAGCAAGCGAAAAAAAGCGAAATAATTTTTTTACATTTGTTAAAAAATTTTACCAAAAAGCTTGATGAAAATAGCAATACTCGGCACCCGAGGCATACCAAACTATTACGGAGGATTTGAACAATTTGCAGAATTTTTTTCAGTATATCTGGTTCAAAAAGGGCACGAGGTATATTGCTATAACTCGCACAATCATAAATTTCAGGAAAAAACATTTCATGGTGTAAACATCATTCACCAACACGATCCTGAATACAAATACGGTACTTTTGGTCAGTTTATTTACGATTATAATTGCATAAAAGATTCTCGTAAAAGAGATTTTGACATTATTTTACAATTGGGCTACACCAGTAATTCCATTTGGTATTTTCTTCTTCCAAAAAAGCCAATTATTATAACTAATATGGATGGTATCGAATGGAAACGTTCCAAATATAGCCGACCGGTGCAACAATTCTTGCGTTTTGCAGAACGATTAGCAGCAATTAGTAGTGATTATTTGGTTTCTGACTCATTGGGAATTCAAACTTTTTTAAAGAAAAGATACAAAAAAGACTCTACCTATATCGCTTATGGAGCTCATCCGTTTACCAATCCAAATGAAGCTATTTTAGAGCAATATCACGTTGAAAAAGAAAATTTCAACATGATTATGGCCCGATTTGAACCCGAAAATAACCTTCAAATGGTGTTAGATGGGGTTGTAAAAAGTAAAGACGAAACACCAATTCTTGTTATCGGTAACCACAACACCAAATACGGAGAATATTTAAAAAATAGATACCAAAATAATGCTTCCATCCGATTTATGGGAGCCATTTACAACTTGGAACATCTTAATAACTTACGCTATTTCTCAAAACTTTATTTTCATGGTCATTCAGTGGGCGGAACAAACCCATCTTTGCTAGAAGCAATGGCGTCCAAAGCATTGATTTTAGCTCACAACAATGATTTTAACAAAGGAATAATCAAACAAAACGGTTATTATTTCGCTAATGCCGAAGAGGTAAAAAATTTACTGCTCACTATCAAAAAAAATGATAACTTGCAATTTATTCAAAACAACTTTGAAGCCATAGTAAACGAATTTAATTGGGATAAAATAAATGGAGAATACCTCAGTCTTTTTGAGCAATGTATGGCACGATCTAAAACAGGAAAATAAAGAACATTTTTCATTTATTCCTTTTTTACTTTTACTTTGTACCATTTCAATGCCATTAGGTATAAATAATGTATTTTTAGGTATATTTTTGTTCTCTGTTCTTTTTAAATTCAAAACTTTTAAATTTCAGTACTCACTTTTAGTAGTTAGTGCACTTTTCCTTTTAATGGCAATCTCCTATTTCTGGAGTATTGATGCTAAGGCAACCCTAAAAGCTATTCCCAAAGAAATTGGGTTGTTACTCATTCCAATGTGCTTCATGATTATGAAACCGTTTACAAAAGAACAACGACAAAAAATAATTAAATACTACAGTTATGCCATTGTACTCTATGTAGTTTTTTACTTAATTAAGGCCATTGTAAGGTTTTTGATGACCGGCGATACAAATGTGTTTTTTTATCATGAATTAGTAACCAAAGAGGTAAACGCCATTCACGTTTCAGTATATGTATCTATTGCATTTTTTTACTTTTTTATAAAAGAAATCAAATCTAAACTAGAAACAAGTTTTGCTTTATTACTTTTTGTATTTGTATTTCTTTTGTCTTCCAAAAACATCATTATTGTTTTTATTCTTTTAGTTTTAATTGAGTTTTTCTTTTTTTCAAAAAGCGGTCATAAAATGAGATTGCGAAATTTAATTGTACTTGGATTGATTGTCAGCTCGTTTTTATTTATTGGAAAAATCAAGGATAGATTTAAAGCAGAATTTCAATCAAACACAGAAAAAAGCATCAGCCATACAGTATTAGACATAGATAAAAGTTTAGAAGGTATAAATGTATTAAGTATTAAAGAAGCTTGGACAAACGAAAAGTTTTCACCCAACGATTTTTTCCCTGGAACGGCTTTCAGGGTATATCAAGCGAGAATGTTTCTTGAACTTTTTCAGGAAGAAAGTGTTTTTTGGAAAGGATATGGTTTAAATGCTTCCTATAAAAAATTGGAAGAAAAAGCAATTCAATATGATGTTTTTAGAGGAAACGAAAGCCAAGAAGGTTATCAAACAAAGAACTTTCACAACCAATATATTCAAAATTTTGCAGAATTAGGCGTATTTGGTTTTTTGATTTTAATAATTTTAATTGCTTTAAACTTAAAAAACGCAACAAAAAACAAAGATTTTGTTCAAATTGCTTTCGCAATTCTGATGATAAGTTTATTTTTGACAGAATCTTTTTTGTGGAGACAAAGAGGCGTGATGTTTTTTACATTGTTCTTTTGTTTGTTTAACTCAAAAGAGTATTTGCCCCTAAAAAAAATGTAATATGAAAAGAATACTAATAACAGGAGCAGCCGGATTTTTGGGCTCGCATCTTTGTGACCGTTTTATCGCGGAAGGATATTATGTTATCGGAATGGATAATTTAATTACCGGTGATTTAAAAAATATTCAACATTTATTCAAAGAGAAGAATTTTGAATTCTATCACCACGATGTTACAAAATTTGTATTTGTTCCCGGTAAATTAGACTATATTCTTCATTTTGCATCACCAGCTAGTCCGATTGATTATTTAAAAATTCCTATTCAAACTCTAAAAGTAGGGTCATTAGGAACACACAATCTGCTTGGTTTAGCTCGTGTAAAAAGAGCAAGAATTCTAATTGCTTCCACTTCTGAAGTGTATGGAGACCCACTAATTCATCCACAAACAGAGGAATATTACGGAAACGTGAATACTATTGGACCCAGAGGAGTGTATGACGAAGCTAAACGCTTTCAAGAATCAATCACAATGGCATACCACACTTTTCATGGTTTAGAGACTAGAATTGTCCGAATTTTTAACACCTATGGTCCAAGAATGCGATTAAACGATGGTCGTGTAATTCCGGCATTTATTGGCCAGGCTCTTCGTGGAGAAGATTTAACTATTTTTGGTGACGGAATGCAAACCCGATCTTTTTGTTATGTAGATGATCAAGTAGAAGGAATTTACAGACTACTTTTATCAGATTATAATTTGCCGGTAAACATTGGAAATCCAGACGAAATCACTATCAAGGATTTTGCAGAAGAAATTATAAAACTAACAGGAACAAAGCAAAAAGTGGTTTATCTCCCTTTACCAATAAACGATCCTTTACAAAGACAACCGGATATTACAAAAGCTAGGGAAATACTAGGATGGGAACCAAAAATTTCTCGATCAGAAGGGATGAAAATCACTTATGATTATTTTAAAACCCTTTCAACCGATGAACTTTTAAAAGAAGAACATAAAGACTTCTCAGGATTCATTCATTAAAAAATGGTAGCAGCTCAAAAAGGAAGATATTCTAAATACATCCGACCAATAAGTGTTTTGTTAGACTTATTTGTTGTGGTTTTTTTATCTTTACTTTTATTTGAAGAACTACGTGTAGATTTTTTTCTTTTTGAACCGTATTTAATAATTACTTGGTTAATAATTTCATTTTTTGTAGGTTTTTACGAAGTATATCGGTTTACAACTCCGGTGGAAATACTCTCCAAAATTCTTAAACAATTTGTTGTTTTTTGTTTAGTAATCATAGCTTATTTTCCTTTTGCTAAAGAATCTATTTTTAGCGGAAAAGCCATTGCTATTTTTATGACAATTAGCTTTGTTCTTGTTGTTTTATTAAAGTATTTACTTTTTTACTATCTAAAAAAATATAGAATCATTACTGGTAGCAATTACCGAAATGCCATCATTATTGGCTATACCCAAGAAGCTAAAAACCTAAAAGAGCTTTTTGAAAAGCGAAATGACTACGGATATCGGTTTTTTGGTTATTTTTCAGATAAAAAAACAAACGAAGAAGTAAGAGGAAAAGTAGCAGATATCAAAAACTATGTAATTGAAAATAAAATAGATGAAATTTATTGTTCACTTAATGAAATTACAAATGAACAATTAAAGGATTTAGTTGAATTTGCAGACGAAAATAACATAACAATAAAATTTATTCCGGACACTAAACAAATTTTTTCTAAAAATCTTAAAATTGATTATTACGAAATGTTTCCGGTTCTTTCTTTGCAACGAACCTTATTGCACGAACCAACAACCAAAGCTTTTAAAAGAGTGTTTGATATATTGTTTTCACTTTTTGTTATTGTTTTTTTGTTGTCTTGGTTAATGCCAATTTTAGCAATTTTGATTAAATTAGAATCAAAAGGACCTGTTTTCTTTAAACAAGGAAGACCTGGTTTAGATGAAGAAGAATTTTTTTGTTACAAATTCAGATCAATGCAAATTAATCAAACAACAGAAAGAGAAGCTTCTAAAAATGATCCTAGAGTAACCAAAATAGGCCGTTTCTTAAGAAAAACCAGTTTAGACGAAATGCCACAATTTTTTAATGTTTTGGTCGGTGATATGTCGGTTGTTGGTCCTCGACCACATCTTTGGTCACAAAATAAAGCCTATGGTAATAAGGTAAAAAAATACATGGTTCGTCATTATGTGAAACCGGGAATCACTGGCTTGGCTCAAGTGAAAGGTTTTAGAGGCGAAATTGAAACCGATGAAGACATGATTAACCGTATCAAATTTGATGTATTTTACATCGAAAATTGGTCTTTTGTGTTAGATATTAAAATCATCATTCAAACGGTAGTAAACATTTTTAAAGGAGAAGAAAAAGCATACTAAAAAACTTTTTTTGAAAGTAAATCCGCTATTTGTTTATCTAAATTGAATGAAGTTTTAGAGTTTTGAAATAAATCAGTTTTCATTTCACTAAAATTCTCTTTTGGCAATTCAGAAATGAGTTCAAGTTCTTTATTTAAAGCTTCATAATCGCCAACAGGTGCAATCCAGCCCATATTATTTTCTTTCACAATATCTTCTCCCTCTCCTCCTCCAAAATATAAAACAGGAAAACCCAGCGAACCATATTCAAAAATTTTTGAAGGAACAGATCCGTAGATTCTCGCTTTTAAAGGAACCAAAGCAATATCAAACGTTGTAAGTTTATTTAACAATTGATTTCTTTCCATCATACCGTGAAAAATGATTTTCTTTTCCGAATTATTTTTAATGAAATCTTCAATTTGCTTTTTTTCTGCTCCGTCACCAAAAATGTGAAGTTCTATATTTAAATTATTCAATTTTAGCTGTTTGCACAATTCAAAAACACCTTGAGCTACGCCTAAAAGTCCCGCATAAAAAATTTTAATCGGTTCATCTGAAGTAGATGATAACGTAAATTCAGATGTTTTGTGGTCCGGAAAGTTTCGATATAAAAAACAACTTTTTTCAGGGACAATCGATTTCACGTGGTCAATAATTTCTTTTGATTGACCTAAAATCAGTGTAGATTTTCTATAAATAAATCGTTCTAAAAAGCACGAAACTTTATGTGACAATGAATTTGCTTTCATCGCTCCCAATTCGATTGCCGCCAATGGCCATAAATCGGAAACATTTAAAATGATTTTTTTCGATTTGAATGAAAGTATAAAAACAGAAATAAATGATAACAGTAAAGGTGGTGATTGAACAATTACTTTTTTAGGTGTTTTTTTTAGCAACAAAAAGAAAAAAAGACAAACTGAAAAAGATAAAATGGAGAAAATTCGAATGATAAAATTTTTACTATTGCTGGGATAAATCCACAATCTTTTGACATTGATATCTTGACGCATTTCTGTTACTGAAAACTTTCCTTTATATTCAGGAAAAAGCTCTCCTTTTGGGTAATTTCCCAACGGACAGACCACTGTAACGTTATACTTATTTTGATTTAATTTTAAAGCCAACTGCTCAATTCGATTAGCAGCAGCCCCTTTTTCCGGCGGATAATAATTGGATATGATTAGGATTTCTTCCATTACTTTTTCAAAAGTATTTCAACAATTCGTTCAGATGCTTTTCCATCCCATAATTCAGGAATTCCCGATTCTTTTTTACCGTTTTTCAAAAAATCAGCATACACATTTCTTAATTTTTCGATTGATGTTCCAACCAACGTATTAGTTCCAATTAATTGTGTTTCAGGTCTTTCTGTATTATTTCGTAACGTAAAACAAGGAATTTTTAAAACCGTTGTTTCTTCAGAAATTCCACCACTATCCGTTATCACCGCAAAACTATTTTTAATCAAAAACATAAAATTCAAATAACCTTGAGGTTCTACAAATACTATGTTTTTTAAATTCAATTCATAATCGGCCAAAATTGTTTTCGTTCTGGGATGGATTGGAAAAATTATTTTTTTGTCTTCAGCCATTTCATCAATTCCTTGCAATAAGTCAATCAAGGATGCCGCTTCGTCAACATTGGAAGGTCGATGCAGCGTAAGAACCACATAATTATTCTGTTCCAATTGATATTCGTTCCAAAACGAGGGAGCAGAAATTCGGTTGAGATTTTGATATAAAGTGTCAATCATCACATTTCCCACAAAATGAATATGATCAGGGTTCGCTCCATAAATTTTTAAATTTTCGGTTGCGGTATTTGAAGTTGTAAAAAAATAATCGGTAATGCTGTCTGTTACGATTCTATTAATTTCCTCCGGCATTGTCATATCTCCGGAACGAATTCCGGCTTCTACGTGACAAACTTTTACATTCATTTTTTTGGCCACAATCGCACAAGCCATTGTTGAATTTACATCGCCAACCACCAAAACTAAGTCACACGGGTTTTGAATTAGTTCCTGCTCAAAAGCAACCATTATCGCTGCAGTTTGAACCGCTTGCGAACCGCTTTTTACATCCAAATTACAATCAGGTTTTGGAATGTTTAGTTCTTCAAAAAAAGTATCACTTAAATTTTTATCATAATGTTGACCAGTGTGCACCAACCGATGAGAAATGTTTTTTCCTTCCGATTTTTTCTTTTCAATTGCTCTGATAATAGGTGCAATTTTGATGAAATTAGGTCTCGCACCGGCGATTATTGTAATCTTCATAAATTCTGATTTACGAGTGATTTGAATTGTTTTAATTTTCCGCTTTTGCTGCGTTGCAATTTTTCTTTTCGAATAAAGGTAAATGTCAAACCTTCTTCAAGATAATCGGTTAATTTTCTTTCGAAATAGACTATTCTTTCCTTAGATAGTGGCTTTTCACTAACATATTCAATCTCAAAAACATTTTTTTCTGTTTGGGTAATAACAAATTCTTTCAAATTTCCGTCTTCTTCCATCACGGTCTTTGTAATGGAATAAAAAGTCATTCCCGGAGCCTTCTTTCCACTAGGTAAAAAAGCAAAATCATTTGTTCTCCCGGTTAATTTTTTTAAAATTATTTTTTTGGAAGATTTTTTTTCAAGAATACCAATATCGCCAATTTTATAACGAATAAACGGATGAGCCTTGTTGTACAAAGAAGTCACAACGATATTTCCTTCTTCTCCAAATGGTACCGGATTATTTTGATCATCTAAAATTTCTACAAACAGATTTTCATTATTTACAATCCATTCATCTTCCTTATTTTGAAAAGCAATGATGTCAAGTTCAGAAGCACCATATTCGTTTACGACAGGAACACCAAGTTGCTTTTCTAATAAAATTTTATCATCATCAAAAAGCATTTCCGAAGTAACAATACAAACTTTTAAAGTAGGACAAATAGTTTTTAAAACGATACTTTCTTTTTCTAAATATTTAGCCATCATCACAATAGAACTAGTATAACCATTGATGTAATGAAATTTTTTTGATTTAAAAGTAGCTACAAATTTTGCCAATGCTTCATCCGATAAATCAAAAATGGGAAGACGGTATCGATTACTTAAAAAATCTTTTAATTTAACTTTATACTTATTCAAAAACTCCAAAGGATAGCCATAAAATCGTGCTTGATAAGCTTTGTTCAAATCTAAACCATACCAACCAAAACGATGATAAATTGAACTCCAAACCAAGGCATGACAGAATTTATCTTTAGCAAAATCAAACGGATCGCCACTTGAACCGGAAGTTCGATTTATGTAAACATTTTTGATGTTGTAATCAGAAGATAATCTTTCAGAAAGCGGTTTTTGAAAATCAGTTTTGGTTAAAACGGGTAAATCTTCCCAATTTTCCAACTTAAAATCAACGCTTTTATTTTTTACTAAATTTTGATAAAATATATTTTTGGACAAATGATAGGATACAATTTCTATCCTTTTTTGATTTGTAAAAGCCTCAAATTCATTTTCTGGAGTAGCAACAATCGTATTAAAATAAGCTTTTGCTTTTTCTAACGGAAAACCATTTAATTTAAGAGATAAATCAAGAATATTAAACACTGTAAACTATTTTGTTCAAAAATAGCAAAACCATCAACCGAAAACCAAAATTGGACACATTTTTTGCCACTTCGTTTTAACTTCTGTTCAAAACGAGTTATTTTTGCACAACTAAAACTGAATTTGTTCAGCTCAAACAACAACACAACATGACAATTTTACTTCTTGGATCGGGCGGTCGCGAACATGCGTTGGCTTGGAAAATGCTTCAAAGCTCAAAATGCTCCAAACTTTTTGTGGCACCCGGAAATGCGGGCACGGCTTCAATTGCAACAAATGTTTCAATGCAACCAACTGATTTTGAATCGATTAAAAAGTTTGTATTAGAAGAAAAAATTGAAATGGTTGTCGTTGGTCCGGAAGATCCATTAGTAGCAGGTATTTTCGATTTCTTTAAAAACGATGATGATTTAAAATTAGTTCCGGTTATTGGTCCATCACAAGAAGGAGCAAAATTGGAAGGAAGTAAAGAATATGCCAAAGAATTTCTAATCAAACATAAAATTCCAACTGCGGCTTATGATAGTTTCACTGCTTCAACAGTTGAAAATGGATGTAAATTTTTAGAAACTTTATCGCCACCTTATGTTTTAAAAGCAGATGGTTTAGCGGCCGGAAAAGGAGTTGTGATTTTAAATGATTTGGACGAAGCGAAAACCGAATTGCGAAATATGTTGGTGCATCAAAAATTTGGAAACGCAAGTTCAAAAGTCGTTATCGAAGAATTTTTAGACGGAATCGAACTAAGTTGTTTCGTTTTAACCGATGGCAAAAATTATAAAATTCTTCCCACAGCCAAAGATTATAAACGAATTGGCGAAGGCGATACAGGTTTAAATACAGGCGGAATGGGAGCCGTTTCGCCCGTTCCTTTTGCAGACGCTGTGTTGATGGAAAAAATCGAAACACGTATCGTTAAACCAACAATAGAAGGTCTTCAAAAAGACGGAATCGAATACAAAGGTTTTGTTTTTATCGGTTTAATTAATGTGAAAGGCGAACCAATGGTGATTGAATACAATGTTCGAATGGGCGATCCGGAAACCGAAGTGGTTATGCCAAGAATAAAATCAGATTTAGTTGAATTGTTTTTGGCCGTAGCCAACGAAAAATTAGACGAAGTTTCAGTTGAAATCGATTCTAGAAGTGCCACAACAATTATGGTCGTTTCAGGTGGTTATCCCGAAGATTTTCAAAAAGGTAAAACCATTACCGGAATTGAAAATGTGCAAGATTCCATCGTTTTTCATGCCGGAACAAAATTTGATAATGGGAATATCGTTTCAAACGGAGGTCGTGTTCTAGCAATAACTTCCTATGGTAATGATTTTAATGAAGCCATAAAAAAATCTTACCAAAGTATAGAAAAACTACATTTTGATAAGATGTATTATAGAAAAGATATCGGGTTTGATCTTTAAAAAAATAAGAATTTACAAATTTTAACTCCTATTTAAAAAAAGAATGAGCCGTTGTATCTTGGTTTTCTTCGTTGTTGTCTTTGTGAATTTTTAATTGTTTTGCCCAGTAAACTAAAGCAACAAAACAAATAATCATGAATAAAAAGTTAATGATGTTTGCACCAAACCAACTTGATAATTCTAATCCTCTCAAAGCGTCCAATGGAGCAAAAAGTATATCAACAAACAAATATTGAATTCCTTCAAAAAAGTCTTTCATGGGATAAAGTATTATATTTACAGTCACAAAAGTATAAAATATCCTTATGATTGCAAGCGTTTTTAGTAAATCAAGACCATTTAATTATATTTTAGTTACCGTTTTATTGGTTTTGTGTTATTTTATCTATCAATTTCAATCTGCCGGAACTGCTTCTGGTGCTTCTTTTTCATGGTTTGAAGTTATTCAAAAGGGTGTGATTTTATTACTTTTAGTTGCTTCACTTTTTATCACAAATTTTATCGCAAAACGAAACGGATTAAGCAAAGACAATAGTTATTCGGCACTCTTTTTCGTTTCATTTCTGTTATTTATTCCTTCTGCGTTTGATAACTTCAAGATCGTACTATCATCTTTTTTTATTTTACTAGCCATGCGAAGGTTGATTTCGATGAAATCATTACTCACTCCAAAAGAAAAAATATTCGATGCTTCGCTGTGGATTTTCATAGCCGCATTGTTTCATTTTTGGAGTATTTTGTTCATTTTTATAGTTTTTGTTTCCATTATTTTCCACGTTTCAGGCGATTATCGAAATTGGGTACTACCGTTTATCGCTTTTTTTACGGTGGGAATTCTTTTTATATTCTTTTCGTTATTAATTGATAAAGAATGGTTAGATGTGGTGTGGAATCAAACAGGAACTGATTTTGAATTTTATTATTTAGAAAAATCAGCAAGCAACGCAGCCTTGGTTTTGTATGCACTTTTTTCAGTAGTTTTTTTACTTTCAATGATTTTCACCATGTCTAAACGCCCAATAATTATGTTGGCATCCTATAAAAAAGTGATTTTTATCTCTTTAATAAGTGTGCTGATTTATATAATTTCTCCCGAAAAGTCTAATTCATTACTTCTTTTTGGATTGATGCCAATTTCAGTTTTGGCAACAGGATTTATTGAAATTAATAAAGATTCGGTTTTAAAAGAAATTGTGACTGCAACTGTTTTAGCTTGTGGTGTTCTGCTTTTTATTTTCCAACTATAATTTTACGCCATAAGCCAAATCGCCCGCATCACCTAGACCGGGAACGATGTAATTTTTCTCATTTAATTTCTGATCCAAAGCCGCAACCCACAAATGACAATTGGCAGGAAGATTTTTTTCTAGATAAGCAATGCCTTCAGGAGCAGCAATGACGACCGCAATATGAATTTCTTTCGGTTTTTGTTCCAAATGCAATTTATTCAAAACCGCCACAATCGATTGACCGGTGGCTAACATTGGATCAATTAAAATTAATGTCTTATTTTCAAAAGAAGGTGCGGCTTGGTATTCAACCAAAATATCAAAATAGTCATCATTGTTCGGATGATGACGATAAGCCGATACAAAACCGTTTTCGGCATTATCAAAAATATTCATAAAACCGGTGTGCAACGCCAAACCTGCTCTCAAAATGGAGCATAAAACCACATGATCTTCTAAAGCGGTTGTTTTCTTGATGCCAAGTGGCGTTTGTACTTCAATATCAATATAAGGAAGAGTTTTACTCAACTCATACGCCATGATTTCGCCAATTCGTTCAATATTTTTTCGGAAACGCATACTGTCGTTTTGCACGGAAACATCACGAATTTGTGCCAAAAAATGATTAAGAATGCTATTTTGTTCCGAAATATAATGAAGGTGCATAAACGTTTTAGTTTTGAATTAGTTTGATAAAGGTATAAAAAGTATATTTGTATTTTAAAATTTAATAGTATGTTTTCACAACTTGCCTTTTCTGTTTTTGAACAAAGTATAGCCGATTATCACTTGCATGATAATGTATATCAACCGGTTAACAACCCCTATCCAAAGGATAAAATCGAGCATTTATTATATGCAAAAAATTGGGTTGACACGGTGCAATGGCATTTTGAAGATATTATCCGTGATCCGCAAATTGATCCGGTAGCTGCTTTGGATTTAAAACGAAAAATTGACGCTTCCAATCAAGTTCGTACTGATATGGTGGAATATATTGATAGTTATTTTCTTCAAAAATACAGTTCTGTTTCGGTTAAACCGGAAGCAAAAATCAATACCGAAAGTCCTGCTTGGGCAATCGATAGACTTTCTATTTTGGCTTTAAAAATTTATCACATGAGCGAAGAAGCTAATAGAATTGAAGCTTCCGCAGAACACAGAGCCAAATGTCAAGAAAAATTAAACATTTTATTGGAACAAAAAAGCGATATGTTTTCGTCCATTGATCAATTGTTGAAAGACATCGAAAGCGGTGATAAATTCATGAAAGTGTACAAACAAATGAAAATGTACAATGATGAAGAATTGAATCCGGTTTTGTATCAAAATAAAAAATAGTCATCAATTGATGTCTAAACCAAAACATATATTGGTAATAAGGCTTTCAGCCATGGGAGATGTCGCTATGACAGTGCCTGTGTTGAGAGCCTTAGTGTTACAAAATACAGAAGTAAAAATCACAGTCGTATCCCGACCGTTTTTTAAACCGTTTTTTGAAGGAATTCCGAATGTTGATTTCTTTGCAGTTCATTTACAAAATCGCCACAAAGGATTTTTCGGATTACTTAGATTATTTTCGGATTTGAAAAAATTGAAGATTGATGCTGTCGCCGATTTGCATAATGTTCTTAGATCTAAAGTTGTCAGAGTCTTATTCGCTTTAAGCGGAAAAAAAGTAGCGTTCACAGACAAAGGAAGAGCAGAAAAAAAAGCCTTAACAAGTTTGACAAACAAAGTTTTTAAACCCGTAAAATCAATGGTTGAAAGACATACGGAAACGTTTAAAGAACTTGGGTTTTCAATTGATTTAACGAATCCACAATTTCCAACTAAAGCTGTTTTGTCAGATGAAATTCTAAAAATTACCGGAAATAAAAATCAGAATTGGCTCGGAATTGCACCTTTTGCTCAATATCAGAGTAAAGTTTATCCCTTAGATTTAATGCAAAAAGTGATTGATGAATTGGCTACAAATAATTCAATCAAAATTTTCCTTTTTGGTGGTGGAAATGAAGAAATTCAGAAATTAAACCAACTTCAAAATAATCATTCTAACGTAATCGTCTTAGCCGGAAAATTGAAATTCAATCAAGAATTAGAAGTGATTTCTAATTTAGACGTAATGCTTTCTATGGATTCAGGAAATGCACACATTGCTGCGATGTTGGGTGTAAAAGTCATCACACTTTGGGGAGCTACACATCCTTATGCCGGATTTTCTCCATTTAATCAGCCGTTGGAAAATTGCCTTGTTTCTGATAGAGAGAAATTTCCGCTTTTACCAACATCCATTTATGGAAATAAAAAAGTGGAAGGTTATGAAGATGTGATGCGAAGTATTTTACCGGAAAAAATAGTGTTCAGTGTTCATTCGTTGCTGGGAATTTAGTTTTCAGTCGCAGTCACAGTTTTCAGATTACAAGTAAATTTTATTGTCTTTGCAAATTTCTAAAATGTATGTTTTTAGATTTGAAATCGCTTCAGCATAATTAGGAGCTTCAAAACCAAATCGTTCATGTTCAAGTTGCTCTTTTTCCATTGCGTTGCAACCTTTGATTACCTCGCGAATCATATCGAGCATAATCAATTCTTTGTTGTTGGTCTTTTCAAATTTAAAATCTACTAATTCATCTTCCAAACGGTCACAATACTCCAAAAGCTCTTGCACTTCCGGTTCATCCAAAAGGTCTTGAGCTTTTTTAAATATCTCCAGTTTGTTTTTCATTTTAATTGATTTCTATTCGCAATCAAAGTAACCAACAACCGACAACGGATAACCGATTTAAACATCATCATAATCCACAAAAATTTCACTCGATGTCGGATGAGCTTGACACGTTAAAATCAACCCTTCGGCAATTTCACCATCAGTTAAAATGGTGTTCTTTTTCATTTCGGCAGTTCCTTTAGAAATTCGAGCGATACAGCTGCTGCAAATACCACCTTGACAAGAATACGGAGCATCTAAACCTTGTTTTAAAGCGGCTTCCAACAAGGATTGTTTTTGCGACATTTCAAAAGAAGTTTCATCACCATCAACTAAAACAGTAATTTTTGTGTGACCTTCCAACGATTTTTTAATTTCATTTTCTGACGATGAAGCCGAGAATAATTCGAATTTAATATCTTTTTCTTTGACGTTATTTTCTTTTAAAACATTGCTCACAGTGTTAATCATTTCTTCCGGTCCGCAAAGGTAAAATTTGTCAAATTCCTTTTCTTTATGCTTGTTTTTCAAAACAAAATTCACGGTTGATTTTTCAATTCTTCCAAACAATTGATCATCGGCTTTTTGTTGGCTAAAAACATAATGCACGAAAAATCGTCCGACATATTTCAACTGCAAATCGTGCAATTGGTTGTAAAAAATGGTTTCATTACTCGATTTATTTCCATAAACCAGTACAAAAGTACTGTTAGGTTCTTTTTCCAAAACAGTTTGCAAAATCGACATTACTGGAGTAATTCCACTTCCGGCGACAAAAGCAGCATAATTTTTTAATCGTGCGGCATCGGGTTCAAATGTGAATTTTCCTTCGGGAGTGCCAACTTCTAGCACTTTTCCAACCGTTAATTGCTCATTCGCAAACTTAGAAAAATAGCCATTTTTGATAGATTTAATGGCAATTCGCAACTCACCACTTTCCGGTGTAGAACAAATGGAATAGGCACGACGAATTTCGTTTCCGTCTAAAGTGAGTTTTAAGTTAATATATTGTCCGGCCACAAATCGATAGTTGGCTTGAAGTTCAGCAGGAACTTGAAATAGAACAGAAACGGCTTCCGGTGTTTCACGAGTGATTTCTTTGACCGCTAATTTATAGAAAGTTGACATGGATTAATTTTTTACAAAGGTAATAAACCACAGTTTTTGAAAACAGCATATTTTTTAAAAATTTATACATAAGAGTTTTATGTATAAGAAAGTTATGTATATTTGTGTTTCAAATTTGCATTAAATGAAAAACTCATCACTATACAAAGGAAGTCTTAACACAATAATAATGAAGCTTTTGGAAGAAAAGGGCAGAATGTATGGCTATGAAATCACGCAGAAAGTAAAAGCCATTACATTGGGTGAATTAAACATTACTGAAGGTGCTTTGTATCCCGCGTTGCACAAATTGGAAGCCGAAGGTCTGTTGGAAGTGGAAGTAGAAAAGGTAGATAACCGCTTGCGGAAATACTACAAACTTACTGAAAAAGGTAACAAAGAAACCGTAAACCGATTGGCTGAGTTGGAAGAATTTATCAAGAATATGCAAAACATTGTTAATCCGAAATTGAGTTATTAAGATGAAAACATTAACCACACAAAATCTCAAATTCATTGATAATTATCTCAAAAAAAGTGAAATTATTTATGACGATATTCGTATGGAACTCACCGATCATATCGCTTCAGCTGTTGAAGAAAAAATGCAAACTGAAAACATTGATTTTTATGATGCTTTTAAAAGTTTTATGATTTTGAATAAGAAAGAACTTTTAAAAAAATTCTCCGGTAGCGGATTCAAATCTTTTGAACCTATTAAAAGTTTTGGACTGTTTTTATTGAAACCTCATGTGATTTTATTTGCTGCTTTTTTCTTTTTTGGAATTTTCTTTTTTCAGCTTCAAATTGATAAATCTTATTTTGTTAAAGAGTTTCATCATTATTGGCTTTTGTGTTTATTTATGTTTGGAATTTTCCATTTCAGTTATTTTAATTTTATAAAGAAGAAAAGATTTTTTGCTGTTGAACAATCTTTTTTTGTTCTTTCAATTATTTATTATGTTTTTATTCCTTTTTCAAACCCAACTCACGTAGAAGATTATAATCTTATTTTCTGGACTGATATTTCAATACTTTTTTTCTCGATAGCTTTTCTATTATTTTATGTTAATCGTATCAAAAAATACTATAACAATAAGCATATATGGAACTAAAAGTCAACCAAGAGCAAATAGATCGTTTATACCGATTCACTCGTGAACATTTTGTAGAACATTACGATTTGCAAACCGAATTGGTCGATCATCTTTCCAATGCCATTGAAGAAGAATGGAAAGAAAATCCGAAATTATCATTTGAAGAAGCCTTGCAAAAAGAGTTCAAAAAGTTTGGTGTTTTTGGGTTTATGGATGTGGTAGAAAAGAGGCAATCGGCTTTAAGTAAAAAATATCATTTACTAATTTGGAAACATTTTAAAGAATTTTTTACCATTCCAAAAATTATTATTACTATTTCATTTGTGGTTGGCTTATTTTATTTTTTTAAATACATTTTCTTTTATGAACTTATGGGAATCGGAATGATTCTTTGGTTTGTTTTGTTGATAGCTGCCTTAGTTTATGAGAAGCGAAAAATGAAAAAACGTAAAAATCAAACCGGAAAAAAATGGATGTTTGAAGAAATTATTTATGGATATGGCTCTTTTTCAGGGGTCTTTGCTTTGCCTCTTCATTTAATTAATGTTTTTTCAAATCATGGAAACGGATTGCCAAATGATTATGTTCTTTTTGGAATTAGTTTTTTCTTGGTTTCGGTGTTTTTAGCAACTTTTATAGTTACAAAAATTATCCCCTCCAAAGCCGAAGAATATCTAAAACAAACGTATCCTGAATATGCTTTTTCAAATTAAGATGTAACAAAACGTTAAAAGTGTAGTCAAACATTCAAACCATAGTAGATAAATAACCACCAAACGAACCAACTTATGATAAAACGTTTTCTCTCACTCGAATGGAAGTCTTTTATAAGATCTGCATCTTTTCAAGCCAACTTGGCAATTAAAATTTTAATGATTTTTGGAGCCTTGTATTTTATGGTAATGTTCTTGGCGTTAGGAGCAGGTTCTTATTATATTATCGAAAAAGCTACAGAATCTGAGCCATTTCAATTGATAAACCGATTTATACTTTATTATTTTGTATGCGATTTGGTTTTTCGGTTTTTTCTACAAAAAACACCGGTTATGAATATTCGACCGTTGTTGTACATCAACATCAAAAAAGATACAATTGTCAATTATACGTTAGGAAAATCGGCGTTATCTTTTTTCAACATAATGCATTTGTTCTTTTTTATTCCGCTTGCTGTAGTTTTATTGATTGAAGGATTTGATGTTTTAGGAGTAATCACGTGGCTGGTTGGAATGATTGCAATGGTATTAATCATCAATTTTTTAAACATTTTGATCGACAAAAAAGACGCTGTTTTTTATGCTGTAGTAGTCATTTTTGCAGTTTTAGGAGCTTTACATTATTATGATTTATTTGACGCAACCAATTATACTGTTCTGTTTTTCAAAGGATTGTATGATTATGTTTGGATGGTAATTGTACCAATTGCGACTTTAATTTTAGTTTATAAAATTGTACACAGTTTTTTCAAAAGTAATTTATACCTCGATGCCGGATTATCAACCACACACGATATTGCCAAAACGCAAAATTTCGAATGGCTTGATCAATTTGGAACGTTAGGAACATTTCTTAAAAATGATATTCGTTTAATCACCCGAAATAAAAGAGCAAAATCGGTGATTATTATGAGTGTTTTGTTTCTTTTCTACGGACTTTTGTTCGGTTCTGGTGCAATTGAAGTGTATGATGGACCGGTTTGGCAAGTGTTTGGAGGGATTTTTGTCACCGGTGGATTCATGTTCAGTTTCGGGCAATTTGTGCCGAGTTGGGATAGTTCGTATTATAATTTAATGATGAGTCAAAACATTCAATACCGCGAATATTTGAGTTCAAAATGGTGGTTAATGGTCATTGTCACACTAATTGCAGCCGTTTGTGCCAGTTTCTACCTTTATTTTGGATGGCAATCGTACTTATTGATTTTAGTAACAGCGGTTTACAATATCGGAATTAATGCCTACATCGTTTTGTTAGCAGGTGCTTTTACCAAAACACCGATCGATTTAATGAGTAATAAAAATGCATTTGGCGACAAAAAAGCATTCAATTTTAAAACGTTGTTGTTAGTTATTCCGCAAATTCTGGTTCCGTTGGGATTATATTATTTAGGAATTTTGTTTTTTGATGAAGTCATCGGACTTGGATTTATCGCTTTAGCCGGAATTTTAGGATTTGCTTTTAAATCAAAAGTGTTCAATTGGATTGAAAATATCTACAAAACACAGAAATACGAAACCATCGCAGCATACAAACAAAAAAACTAACCATTTACCCATTACCAATCACCCATAACCATATAATTATGATACAAGTAAAAAATCTTACCAAAACATACAACGGAACAACCGTTTTAAACATAACTAATTTAGACATTCCAAAAGGTCAAAGTTTTGGATTGGTGGGAAACAACGGTGCCGGAAAAACCACTTTTTTCAGTTTGTTATTAGATTTGATTCAGCCTTCAACCGGAATGATTACAAGTAATTCGATTCAAATTAGCCAAAGCGAAAAATGGAAACCATTCACTTCTGCTTTTATCGATGAAAGTTTCTTAATTGGTTATTTAACACCGGAAGAATACTTCTATTTTATTGGCGAACTCCGCGGATGGAACAAAGCCGACGTAGATAGTTTTTTAGTGAAATACGAAGATTTTTTTAACGGAGAAATCTTAAAAAACAAAAAATATTTACGCGATCTTTCCAAAGGAAACTCTAAAAAAGTGGGGATTGTTGCCGCTTTAATCGGAGAACCGGAAGTGATTATTTTAGACGAACCATTTGCGAACTTAGACCCTACCACGCAAATCCGATTGAAAAAAATCATCAAAGAATTAGCCGATGATACGAATGTGACCATCTTGGTTTCCAGTCACGATTTGCAACATACGGTAGAAGTTTCAAACCGAATTGTCGCTTTACAAAAAGGCGAAGTTGTTCTCGATTTAGTTCCTTCCTCAGAAACTTTAAAAGAATTAGAAGCGTTTTTTGCTGCCTAAATCAACAAAATAACACATCATTTCACGTTAATTTTTTCGTGAAATGATGTTTCATTGCAAAAAAACCGCAATATTTTTCTCTATTTCAAAAAGAAACGTATTTTTACCCTTGCTATATACTAAAATCAGTAGTTTTTAGTTATGCCTTTAAACGTTTTTATTTTGAAATCCATTACTCTAAAATATTTTATTTTCTTTATCGCCGCTACTGTTCTGATAGCTTGTTCTACCAAAAAGGATAAGTTTATGAACCGTAATTTTCATGCGGTCAACACAGAATACAACGTCTTGTTTAATGGTGAGTTGGCTCTTCAGGCCGGTTTAAATGAAGTTCGAGACACCTACAAAGACAATTTTTGGGAAATTCTTCCGATAGAACGTATGCAAACGGAAGAAGAAGCAATCTTACCCGGACAAAAAGCCAAAAATGCCAATTTTGAAAAAGCAGAAGAAAAAGCAACTAAAGCCATTCAAAAACGTTCCATGCTCATTGGCGGAAGTGAAAAAAACCCTCAAATGGATGAAGCTCACTTACTACTCGGTAAATCAAGATATTACGACCAACGGTTTATTCCGGCTTTAGAAGCGTTCAATTATATTTTGTATAAAAGTCCGGCCAGTGATAAAATTTATGAAGCTAAAATTTGGAGAGAAAAAACCAATGTTCGACTTGAAAGTGATGCGTTGGCGGTTAATAATCTTACCAAGCTTTTAAGTGAAATTAAATTTAAAGACCAAATTTTTGCCGATGCCAATGCTACTTTAGCCCAAGCTTATTTAAATTTAGAACAAAAAGATAGTGCTATTTCTAAATTGAAGTTGGCCACAAAGTTTACTAAAAAAGACGAAGAAGAAGCCCGATACAAATTCATTTTAGGACAATTATTTGAATCGATTCAAGAAAAAGACAGTGCTTTTGCGTATTATCAATCGGTTATTGATATGAAAAGAAATTCGCCAAAACGATATACTATTCAGGCTCACGCAAAGCAAATTCAGCAGTATGATGTTACCAAAGGTGATACGATTGTTCTTTTTGAAAAATTCAAAAAATTGTTAGAAGACAGAGAAAACCGTCCGTATCTTGATGTTTTATATCATGAAAAAGCATTGGTTTATGAACGACTGAAACAACCGGATAATGCGGTAAAAAACTATAATAAATCACTAAAAGCACAATCATTAGACAATTATTTGTTGGCTTCAAATTATCGAAATTTAGGTGAAATCTATTTCTACAAAGCCAAATACCAAACCGCGGGACATTATTATGATAGTACTTTAGCTTTACTAAAACCAAGAACGCGTGAGTTCAATGCCTTTAAAAAGAAAAGGGATAACTTAGATGATGTTATCAAATATGAAGGAATTGCTCAACGTAACGACAGTATTTTAAATGTAGCTTCACTTTCAGTCGCTGATAAAATTGCATTTTTTGAAGATTATATTACTAAACTTAAAAAGAAAGAGGAAGAAGCTGAAAAGTTAGCCTTAATTCAAGCTGAAAAAGCTGAAATAGCCGCCTCAAATCTTCAAAATTCTAGAGATCTTTCTATCAGCAATCGAAATAGTATTGGTAATCCGGCAGTAAATTCTGCTGGAGCCGGATTTTCAGGAGATTCAAAATTCTATTTCTATAACCCAACTACTGTAGAATTTGGAAAAAGAGAGTTTGCTAAAACATGGGGAAAAAGAAACCCTGATGGAAATTGGCGATTGTCTTCCAATAGGTTGACACAATCTACAAAAGAAGAACCCGAAGAACAAAAAGAAGAAGAAGTTGTAGCAGCAAAAGAAGCTGATCCAAAATATTCACCTGACTTTTATATTTCACAATTACCAACCGCAAAAGTAGAATTGGATAGTATTGCCAAAGAAAGAAACTTTGCATATTATCAATTGGGTGTGATTTATAAAGAAAAATTCAAAGAATATCAATTAGCTTCAGACCGTTTAGAGATTTTATTGCGAAGCAAACCCGAAGAACGTTTGGTATTACCGGCAATGTATAATTTGTTTAAAATTTACGAAATCACTGATCCTGCCAAAGCTTTGGCAATGAAAGACAAAATTATTACGCAGTTTCCGGATTCCCGCTATGCACAAATACTTTCAAAATCGGGAACTTCTGCAGAAAATTTGATTGACGATCCTGAAATTGTGTATAAAAATCTTTATAAATCCTATGAAAAGGGAGAATATAGAGAAGTTTTTGCTAACACAGATTTTGCAATAGAAAAATTCACCGGAGATGAAATCATGCCAAAATTAGAGTTGCTAAAATCTAAAATTGTAGCTAAAATTAAAGGATTGGCAGAATATAAAAAAGCATTAAATTATGTAGCCTTAACCTATCCAAATTCAGATGAAGGAAAAGATGCCGAAGAGTTATTGTATGATAACATTCCGTATTTAGAAAGTTTATATTTTGATCAGGTGGAAGCAACCAGTTATAAAGTACTTTATTATGCTGATAATTTAGAAGATAAAAAAGTAAAAACGTTAATTGAAAAGATTACGAAATTCATCAAAGAAAGAAATCAATCGCAATTAACCACTTCGATCGATTTGTATACGATGGATAAAAACTTCTTTGTAATTCATGGATTGCGAGATGAAGAATATGCCAAAGGAGTTGTTTCTATTTTAAAAGAGTTTAAAGATTATAAAATTACAGAACAAGCCATCGTTATTTCTTCTGAAAATTATAAAGTGGTTCAGATGAAAAAGAATTTAGAAGAATACCTCGATCCGAGTTTGCGAGTTGTTCCGCCACCGTATAGTCCAAAACCTAAAAGAGCAAAACAACAGCAAGAACGACCACAAGTGGTTATTCCAACACAAAACCCAAAATTACCACCTACACAAAGTAGTGGAAGTATGCAACCCCCATCGGGTAACGATCCACAAACTGCACCCAAAAGCAATACGAGGGATAGCAGAAACAACACGCAAGAAGCCAGATCGGCTATTATGCCACCTTCTGAAGGTGAAAGACCAAAAAAAGGATAGTTATGTTTAAAAAAGACTCTAAATCATATACAGACTTACTCGGAAAAACGAACAGAATTGTAGAGGGAACAATTATAAAAGGTGATATTACTACATCTGCAGATTTCAGATTAGACGGTCATTTAATTGGAAATTTTCACTCCAAAGGAAAAATCGTGATTGGACCAGGCGGAATTGTAAAAGGAGATATAGTTTGTAAAAATGCTGACATTGAAGGTAAGTTTGAAGGGAAAATACAAGTAAGTGAAATCTTAAGCCTCAAATCAAAAGCAATAATTCATGGTGAAGTGATTTGTGGAAAACTAGCCGTAGAACCCGGAGCAGAATTCAGTGCTTCCTGTGTCATGAAGCCCAACGTGAAAACTTTACCACCGCAAAATGAATCAGGAATCGAAGAAAAAACCGCTTAATAAATGGTTGGTTTTAATGAACATTCCATTTCAAATGGGCGTGATTATTTTTGCCGGAGTATATTTTGGTAATTGGCTCGACGAAAAACAACAAAATAAAAATTCACTTTATACTATTATTTTTTCATTGTTAGCTGTTTTTATAGCTTTGTACAATGTGATTCAACAAGTGAAAAATCTTAATAAAGAATAATGTATGAAAGAAAAATTACTGCCTTTTATCAAACAATTCATACCCTTTTCCGTCCTTTTGTTTGTTTCTCAATTACTAATTACTCGTTTTTTGTTTGCCGAAACACCTTTTTATTATTCGCTATATAGCATTTATGCTTTCCATTTTATACTCACTTTTTTGTTGTATTTGTTTCTAGTTTTTGTCAATGTCACTTTTTTTGATAAAACCGGATATACTTTTCTAGCCACCGGAATTCTGAAGATGGTGGCATCGGTAGTGTTTCTTCTTCCATTAATTCAATCTGATTTTGAAGATAAAATTCCGGATGTTGGAGCTTTTTTTATTCCCTTTTTTCTTTTTTTATTATTTGAAACCATTCATTCTGTGCGACTATTAAACGCAGAATGATTGAGTAATCCGTAAAAAAGGACCTTCAATTACACCTTTATTTAAAAATTGTGTTTATATATTTTCGTTTATTAATAAAATATGTACCTTTGCACGAAATTTTAACGACATTAAATTCTGCTAAATTTTAAAAATGAGAATAGCAAAAAGTACCATTCAGTTCATTGCGGTTTTATTAGTATCACTGTTACCGATTTCCGGTTTTGCAGGAGGATCACATTCAGAAGATAAAGAGTTTAATGCCACAGACTTAATCAATTCGCATATTGGTGATTCGCATGAATTTCACATTGCCGACTGGGATGGTCATCCAATCACATTTTATTTACCTGTTATTTTGTGGACAGAAAACGGATTGAAAGTGTTTTCATCCTCAAAATTTCACCATGATAACGAAGGGATAGAAGTGGTTGAAATTGATGGAGAAAAATTCGTTCGTTACAAAGAAGTAATTTATTATGCTGATAAATTTGCTGAAATTACTGATGAGTCAGACAAAAGCGGATTAAATTTTGCCGCAAGACCGTTGAACTTTTCAATTACCAAATTGGTTTTCTCGATGTTGATGTCAGTTATCATATTGTTTTTATTGTTTACGGCAGTTGCTCGTTCATACAACAAAAATAAAATGGCTCCCAAAGGATTAGCCGGTTTCTTAGAACCATTGGTTTTGTTCGTTAGAGACGATATTGCGATTCCAAACATCGGACATAAAAATTATGCAAAATACATGCCGTATTTGTTAACCATCTTTTTCTTTATTTGGATTAACAACTTAATCGGATTAATTCCTTTCTTCCCGTTTAGTTCTAACTTAACCGGAAATATTTATTTCACTTTCGTTTTAGCATTCATTACCTTTTTAATCACTACATTTAGTGCTAATAAAAACTATTGGGGACATATTTTTGCTCCACCGGTTCCAAAAGCATTATACCCGATTATGTGGCCGGTAGAGATTATCGGAATGTTTACTAAACCTTTTGCATTGATGATTCGTCTTTTTGCTAACATTACAGCGGGACACATTATTATATTGAGTTTAATTTCATTAATCTATATTTTCAAAACAGCATGGATTTCTCCTGTTTCGGGAGCATTTGTATTGTTCATGAGTGTCTTGGAAATGTTGGTTGCGGCTCTTCAAGCGTATGTATTTACCTTGTTGTCTGCCTTGTTTATCGGTCAAGCTGTAGAAGAGCACGACCACCACTAAAATTGAGTTTTTTTAATTATTAACTATATAAATTTAACATTATGGTATTAGCTGGAATCGGTGCTGGATTAGCTGTTATTGGAGCAGGAATCGGTATTGGAAAAATTGGTGGATCTGCTATGGACGCTATGGCAAGACAACCAGAAGCTGCTGGAAAAATTCAAACTGCTATGATTATTGCTGCTGCTCTTATTGAGGGTGTTGCACTTTTCGCAGTAGTTGTTGCTTTAATTGCAAAGTAATTTTCAAAAAAAAGAACACGTTTCGCAACGGTTGGTTGCGAAACTGTTTTTAAAAAAGTAAAACAATTTTAATCTATATAAAACATGAACTTAACTTCACCGGAAAGTTTAATTTTTTGGACAACGATCATCTTTGTGGTTTTCTTTTTCTTAATGAAAAAGTTTGCTTGGAAGCCTATTTTAGGAGCTGTTAAAAGCAGAGAAGAATCAATCAACAATGCATTAGCTGCTGCTGAAACAGCAAAATTAGAAATGCAAAACTTGACTGCTTCTAATGAACGTTTATTAGCCGAAGCCAGAGCAGAAAGAGATGCTATGATGAAAGAAGCTCGTGAAATCAAAGAAAAAATGATTAACGATGCAAAATCTGAAGCTCAAACGCAAGGCGAGAAAATGATTGCTCAAGCAAAATCAGCTATTGAAAGCGAGAAAAATGCAGCCATGGCCGAATTGAAAAATCAGGTTTCAACGTTGTCAATTGAGATTGCAGAAAAAGTATTAAAAAGCGAATTAGCCAACACAGAAGCTCAAACCAAATTGGTAGAGAAAATGTTAGGCGATGCTAAATTAAATTAATCCGTATGTCAAGAGCTGCGATTAGATATGCCAAAGCAATTATAGAAAATGCTGTTTCCAACGGAAGAGCCGATGCGGTGAATCAAGATATGAAATTGATTAACGAAACGGTAAATTCTAATGAGGAATTAAAGCTTTTTTTAGTTAGTCCTGTTGTAAAACCGGAAGCAAAATTTGATGCCTTGTCTGAAATATTTGCATCCGTTCAAAACGATACCAAAGGATTATTTTTATTGCTAAAAGAAAACAAACGTTTCGAGATTTTAGGAGAAATCGCAGAGCAATATAATGCTCAACACGATGTGTTAAACGGAATCGAAGTGGCAAAAGTGACCACTGCTTTCCCAATCAATTCAGATTTAGAAGCAAAAGTTTTGGCAAAAATAAAAGAGTTTTCAAATAAGAAAATTACGTTAATCAACACAGTAGATCCATCCATCATTGGAGGATTTATTTTGAGAATTGGCGATCAACAATACAATGCATCTGTAGCAAACAGATTGCAACAATTAAAGAGAGAATTTTCAAACTAATTTGATATGAAAAAAATTATTACAATTCTATTTTTATTCTTTTCTTTTTTAGGGTTTTCTCAAAAGGTAAAATTCAAAAAGGGAGATGTTATTGTTGATGATGTTGTTTGGATGAAATATACAGACTGTGGGACTTTTGATTCAACATGTTCATTATATAATTTAAAAGACGAAGAAATTATTTTTTTTAAATATATATTTATTGAAGGAGCTGTTCCAAAAACACAAGCTAATCCTCAAGGAAGATTTGGTTATGTTGAAGTAAATTTCATTGGTTTGAAGAAAAGTTTTGAAATTCAGGAAACAAACAAGAACATTATAGAAATTTTATACAAATCCAAAATTTTTAATTCTGAAGGAGATTTAGACGAAGAAAAAGTAGATCGGTTAGTACAAAAATACGGAAGCGATTTTTCACCTCGATTTAAGAATTACGGAAATTAATTAGATAAAAAATAATTAAACAATGGCGGAAATTAAACCTGCTGAAATTTCAGCAATATTAAAAAAACAATTATCTGGTTTCGAATCAGGTGCATCGTTAGAAGAAGTAGGAACAGTACTTCAAGTGGGTGATGGTATTGCTCGTGTTTACGGGTTATCAAATGCTCAATACGGAGAGTTAGTACAATTCGACAACGGATTGGAAGCAATCGTATTAAACTTGGAAGAAGACAATGTTGGGGTAGTATTGTTAGGTCCTTCAACAGGTATTAAAGAAGGTTCTACCGTAAAAAGAACACAACGTATCGCTTCCCTAAAAGTAGGTGAGCAAATGGTAGGTCGTGTCGTTGATACATTAGGAAATCCAATCGATGGGAAAGGACCAATCGGTGGAGATCTTTATGAAATGCCATTGGAAAGAAAAGCTCCCGGAGTAATTTTTCGTCAACCGGTTACTGAACCGTTGCAAACAGGAATCAAATCAATTGATGCGATGATTCCGGTTGGAAGAGGTCAACGTGAGTTAGTAATTGGTGACCGTCAAACGGGTAAAACGACCGTTTGTATCGATACCATTTTAAATCAAAAAGAATTTTACGATGCAGGTCAACCTGTGTTTTGTATCTATGTAGCCATTGGACAAAAAGCGTCAACGGTTGCAGGAATCGCTAAAACATTAGAAGACAAAGGAGCAATGGCTTACACGGTTATCGTGGCAGCAAATGCTTCAGATCCTGCACCAATGCAAGTATATGCTCCGTTTGCCGGAGCAGCTATCGGAGAATATTTCCGTGATTCAGGTCGTCCGGCTTTAATTATCTATGACGATTTGTCTAAACAAGCAGTTGCTTACCGTGAGGTTTCTCTTTTATTAAGAAGACCACCGGGACGTGAGGCTTATCCTGGAGACGTTTTCTACCTTCACTCAAGATTATTAGAAAGAGCAGCAAAAATTATTGCTGATGATGATATCGCTAAAGACATGAACGACTTACCGGATTCTTTACGTCCAATCGTAAGAGGTGGTGGTTCATTAACCGCTTTACCAATCATTGAAACACAAGCGGGTGACGTTTCGGCGTATATCCCAACCAACGTAATTTCGATTACAGATGGTCAGATTTTCTTGGATGGTGATTTATTTAACTCTGGGGTTCGTCCGGCAATTAACGTAGGTATTTCGGTATCACGTGTAGGAGGTAATGCTCAGATTAAATCAATGAAAAAAGTATCAGGTACGTTGAAATTGGATCAAGCTCAATTCCGTGAGTTGGAAGCGTTTGCTAAATTTGGTTCAGATTTAGATGCGGTTACATTAAACGTAATTGAAAAAGGTAGAAGAAACGTTGAAATCTTGAAACAAGCCGTAAACGATCCGTATACAGTAGAAGATCAAGTTGCAATTATCTATGCAGGTTCTAAAAACTTGTTGAGAAATGTTCCTGTAAATAAAGTAAAAGAATTCGAAAGAGATTACATCGAATACTTGAACAACAAACACAGAGATACATTAAACGCTTTAAAAGCCGGTAAATTCTCAGATGAGATTACTGATGTTTTAGACCGTTCAGCGAAAGAAGTTTCAGCAAAATATAATTAATTAGTCAATTAGACAATGTGTTAATTAGACAATTAATTGACACATTGATAAATTGACACATCGACTCATTATAGAAAATGGCAAATTTAAAGGAAATCCGTAATAGAATTAGTTCCGTTTCATCCACGATGCAAATCACATCGGCGATGAAGATGGTTTCTGCCGCAAAGCTAAAAAAGGCTCAAGATGCCATTACAGCCATGCGACCTTATGCCGAAAAATTAACCGAAATTCTACAAAGTTTAAGTGCTTCGATGGAAGGCGAAATTGGTGGAGAATTCACAACTCAACGTGAGGTAAAAAAGGTTTTAATTGTGGCCATCACTTCCAACAGAGGTTTGTGTGGTGCTTTTAATACCAATGTTATCAAACAAGTGAAAGTATTAGCCGATTCGTATGTGGGTAAAAAAGTAGATGTTGTTGCCATTGGTAAAAAAGGAAATGATGTTTTAGGAAAAACCTGCTCTGTTATTGCCAATAAAAGCGAAGTTTTTGATGCGTTGACTTTTGATAATGTAGCAAGTATTTCTGAATTATTAACAGAAAAATTCATTTCAGGCGATTACGATAAAATCGAAATTGTGTACAACCAATTCAAAAATGCGGCGACACAAATCGTTCAAACAGAACAATTTTTACCGTTAGCTCCGGTTGTTGGTGCTGCTGTAGCAAGTTCAGATTATATTTTTGAACCATCCAAAGAAGAAATTGTGTTAACCTTGATTCCAAAATCATTAAAAACACAATTATACAAAGCCATTCGTGATTCATTTGCTTCTGAACACGGAGCTCGTATGACCGCAATGCACAAAGCAACGGATAACGCAACCGAATTGAGAAATCAGTTGAAATTAACTTATAACAAAGCCCGTCAAGCAGCGATTACTAATGAAATTTTAGAGATTGTTGGTGGAGCAGAAGCGTTGAAAGGATAATCAAAATATTTTAATGCAAATTAAAGCTGTCTTTATGGACGGCTTTTTTTGTGGGATGGATTTTCGAAAAAGTAATCAATTTTGGACTTTACTAATTATTCAACATTATTTGAGCGTTATTAATAGCAGCTTTCATAGTGTGAGATATTTCATTTTTTTGACCTAGATAAAACATATACTTATCATCTTTTTTTATTGGAGCAATAATTTTATTATCAACTTCAATAATAAATGGACTTCGATTCAATTCTCTAGAAAAAACTATATCAATAATTTTACCTTCGATTACTTCATCATTAAAATTAAATTTGACTGATTTAATAGGTGACTTTGAAATATTTTCTCGTTCTGTTTTGTTGTTTAGATATAAATAAACTTCTTCATTTTTATTAATATAAAAAACAAAGTTTTTAATATAATATACATTGTTTTCAAGAGTTGTGAAAACAAATTCATTTGTACTTTCACTACATCCTACAAGAAATAAAAGTAAAAATATTTTAAGATAATGTTTACTATTCATAATTCTAGGCTCAATTGAATAAAATAATCAAACTGAAAAACTATTAATAACAGTTTAGAAAGTTAATATATCAAATCTACAAAATTATTTCATAAACTAATGTAGTATTTCTTTTTACGATGAAGTCTGAACAAAACGTTACAAACATAAGAATTAAAAAAAAACGCAATAACCTCCAAATAAGATTAATTCATTTTTCTTTGTTGTAACAGAAGCGTTGAAAGGATAATCAAAATAACATATATTTAAGAAAGTCACGTAAATAGCGTGACTTTTTTATTTTATATCTTTGAGAATCTAATTTTTTAAAGATGAAATATTACTTTTCTTTTTTTGCATTTATTCTGATTCAAATTACTTTTTCCCAAACATTATCCCTTTCAGAAATCATGAAAGGCGACGAATTTATCGGACATCAACCCGAAAATCACCGTTGGTCGATTGATGGTTCTGTGATTTGTTTTGATTGGAATCCGAAAAACGAAAAAGGAAACAGCACTTACTTCTGGAAAAAAGGAATGAAATCACCGGAATTACTTCAAAAGGATATTTCCTTTACGGAAGAGAATTTCGACAATCAAAAGCAATTTAATGAAGTGTATTATACCCAAAATGGTAATTTGTTTTCGTATGATAAAAAGGCAAAAACCCATAAAAAAGTAATTGTTTCATCGGGTCGAGTTTCGAATGTTCATCGAAGTAATAATCCAAAATTGATTTTCTTCCAACAAAATAATAACATTTTTCAATTGAATTTGACTGATTTTTCGATGATTCAACTCACTAATTTCAAACAAGGAAAAGACTCGGAAAAGAAAGAAAAAGAGAACTTTTTAAGCAATCAACAAAAAGAATTATTTCAATTTGTAAACGATCAGGAAGCTTTAAAAGAATGGAATAAATCAAAATCCGAATCAGATGAAAAAGCATTTCCAAAAGAATTTTTTTATGATAAAGTTTCGATGGAACAAATTACGCCATCACCAAATGGAAAATTTGTCACATTCAGGCAATCAGATTATCCAACATCCAATCCAACCAAAGTAGAACAATTTATTACCGCCGATGGTTATACCAAAAACACTAATGCACGTGCAAAAGTATCAACAGCAAATTTTTCCAAACATAAATTAGGTATTTATTCTGTTGAAAAAGATTCTGTTGTTTTTGTTTCATTTTCTAATTTAACCGGCATTTCAGAATTCCCGGAATATTACAAAGAATATGATGATTTAAAAGACAAAGAAAAAGCAGAAAAAGCCATTGTCATGCAGGCTCCAATTTTTAACGAAGATGGAAGTTTAGCCGTCTTAGAAATCCGAAGTCAAGACAACAAAGACCGATGGATTGTGCAATTGGATTTGAATTTGGCAACCATCACTGAACTCGATCATCAACACGACGAAGCGTGGATAGATGGTCCGGGAATTCCGGGTTATGCCTTCAGTCGAGGAACTTTGGGGTTTTTGAAAGATAATCAAACCATTTATTTTCAATCGGAAGCCTCTGGTTTTTCGCATTTGTACATGATGAATTTAAAAACCAAACAAAAAACCCAGTTAACCAAAGGCAAATGGGAAGTTCGAAATGTCAAGCTTTCCAACGACGGAAAATCATTTTATATCACCACAAACACAACACATCCGGGCAATCGAGAATTCTATAAATTAGATATCACTTCCCAAAAAATGACTCCAATTCTAACCAAAGAAGGAGCTCACGAAGTAGAAATTTCTCCCGACGAAAAAACCTTGCTGATTCGTTATTCTTCTAAAAATAAGCCGTGGGAATTGTATGTCGCTGATAACAAGCCGAACACGACTTTGCAGCAAATTACCTTTTCAACCACTAAAACGTTTGATAATTATCCTTGGAAATCACCTGAAGTTATAACGTTCAAAGCCAAAGACGGAACAGATGTTTTTGCTAGAATTTATGAACCAAAATCGGAAAACAAAGACAAAGCAGCGATCATTTTTGTGCACGGAGCAGGTTATTTGCAAAATGCTCATAATTTTTGGAGTAGCTATCATCGCGAATATATGTTTCACAATTTGCTGACCGATTTGGGTTATACTGTTTTAGATATCGATTATCGTGGAAGCGATGGTTATGGTCGCAATATCCGAACCGGAATTTACCGTCACATGGGCGGATTAGATTTAGAAGATCATTTAGACGGAAAACAATTTTTGGTTTCACAAAAAGGTATTGATTCAAGCCGAGTTGGCATCTATGGCGGTTCGTACGGTGGTTTTATCACCTTAATGGCGTTACTCACTCAGCCCGGCAAGTTTAAAGCCGGAGCAGCTTTGCGTTCGGTAACGGATTGGGCACATTACAACCACGGTTACACCGGAAATATTTTGAATTTTCCTGAAACTGATCCAAAAGCCTATCAAAAAAGTTCACCGATTTATTTTGCCGATAAATTGCAAGATAAATTATTGATGATGCACGGAATGGTGGACAATAATGTGCAATTTCAAGACGTTGTTCGCTTATCGCAACGATTTATCGAATTAGGAAAAAAAGATTGGGATTTGGCCGTTTATCCAGTAGAATCACACGGATTTAAAGAAACCTATTCGTGGGTAGATGAATACACTCGAATTTTGAATTTGTTTAATGAAACTTTATTAAAAGATTAAATGATAACGCTGAAAGAACTTTCTACGAAAAATGAAATGCTTCAACAATTGCCTTTAATTCAGCAATTGTATCCTGAATTTACCGAACAAATTTACGGTGATTTGTTAGACGAAATGCTACCCAACAACTACAAACAATTAGTTGCTTTTGAAAACGAAATAGCCGTTGGACTTTCCGGTTTTTGGGTAGGAACTAAATTATGGTGCGGAAAATATTTAGAATTAGACAATGTGATAGTTCATCCGAATCATCGTTCCAAAGGAGTTGGCAAATTATTGACAGAATATTTGAATCAGAAAGCCAGTGATTTAGATTGTAAAGTAGTTGCTTTAGATGCGTATACGAATAATTTCTCGGCTCATAAATTCTATTTTAATCACGGATTTGTGCCGAAAGGATTTCATTTTGTAAAGTTTTTGGAGGAGAAGTGATGAAAAGTTATTCAATTATAGTTTTATTAATTTTGTTGGGATGTGCTTCAAAAGAAACCTTCCAAACCCAATTTCCCATTTCAATTTCTGATTATTTTTATCAAATAAAAGGTAATCAAACTCATTTTGTCATTGAATTTCAACAATCCATTTCAGAAGACATCAAACTTGAAAAACTTTATTTCAGAAACCAAACCGCAGCAATTAAAATGATTTCCGGCAAAAAAGCAGAAGCCATTTTCATTAAACCCGATTTAATTTTAGATGCCAATCCTGAAAATGAATATGGAAATCTACCACCTATTCCTCAAAAACAACGATTTCAATTAAATTCTAACGAAGCCGTTTTAGAATTCACTCAAAACGGCAAAATAAAACACTACAAATTCACCAACATAACGGAAAAGTCAAATAAATAGTTAATTTTGCTTGATTGCAAAATAAATTCATCAGCCGCTTTGGGACTTTACAAATCACTTTTTAAACAAACTGCCATTTATGGGCTGGCCACTGTGCTTCCCAGAATGTTGAGTTTTTTGTTGGTTCCGCTTTATACTGATATACTCAACCCCAGTGAATACGGAGAAGTTTCAATTATTTTTTCGTGGTTGGTATTATTTAATGTGATTTTGGCCTACGGAATGGAGACCTCTTTTTTCCGATTTTACAATTCTCACGACGATAAACGAGCCGTCATTGGAACATCGACAATTTCCATATTTTGGACAACAATTGTATTCTTAATTGGTTCACTTTTATTCCGAAATACATTAGCAAATCTTTCCGGAATTGATGTCGAATATATTACCTACACCATTTGGATTTTGGTCTTGGACGCATTGGTTATCATTCCGTTTTCAAAACTGAGAGCCTATCAACGCTCAATTGTTTATGCCATTATTAAAATTGGAAATGTCGCCATCAACCTAGGTTTGAATGTTTTCTTTTTACTGTATTTGCCTAAAATTGCGGTAGCCAATCCGGATAGTTTTTTAGCCAGTTTGTATGTAGAAAACTTTCAAATTGGGTATATTTTTGTTGCGAATATAATTGCGAGTTTACTAACCTTAATTGTTCTTTCGCCCAATTATTTTCATATTCAATGGTATTTTGATGCTCAATTGTGGAAGAAAATGCTTCGCTATGGTTTCCCAATTTTAATTGCCGGATTAGCGTTTGCCATCAATGAACATTTTGACAAAATTTTGCTGGAAATTTTCAACATCAGCAAATCTGAAATTGGTGCTTATTCCGCATGTTACAAAATCGGTTTGTTTATGGTACTGTTCAGAACCGCTTATTCATTGGGAATTGAACCATTTTTCTTTAGCTATGCTAAAAACGAAAATGCACCGCAAACCTATGCCGATGTCACCAAATATTTTGTGATTTTTGGTTCGTTAATTTCATTGTTTGTCATTGTATTTGCCGATCTTTTAAAATTATTTTTGATTCCGAATGAAACCTATTGGTCAGCAATGAAAGTTGTTCCGTTGATTGTGTTAGCGAATTTCTTCTTAGGAATTTATACCAATCTTTCTGTCTGGTATAAGTTGACAGATCGAACCAAAATGGGAGCTTATATTTCAATTGTTGGAGCAATTATCACCTTAACAATCAACTTTTTGTTGATAGAAAAATTCAGTTATATGGGTTCTGCGATTGCAACAATTGCGGCCTATGGAAGTATGATGGCCATTTCTTATTATCTCGGAAATCGTCATTATCCAATCCCGTATGATAAAAATAAAATTGGCGGCTATCTTGGCCTTTCCATCCTGTTTTCTTTTGTGTATTTTTACGGCTTCAGAGAAAACTACTTTGTTGGAATCGGATTTTTACTCCTCTATTTTTATTTTATTTACAGAAATGAGAAAAATGTACTTTTACGAATATTAAAAAAATCATCTTAAAATGAACATCAAAATCATCAATAAATCACAACATCCATTACCTAACTACGAAACAATTGCTTCTGCCGGAATGGATTTAAGAGCCAATTTATCAGAACCAATTACCTTAAAATCATTAGAAAGAACCATCGTTAAAACCGGTTTGTTTATTGAACTACCAATTGGTTACGAAGCACAAGTTCGTCCACGTAGCGGATTAGCTGCCAAAAAAGGAATCACCGTGTTAAATTCACCCGGAACAGTTGATGCCGATTATCGTGGTGAAATCGGGGTTATTTTAGTAAATTTATCCCCTGAAGAATTTGTCATCGAAAATGGTGAACGAATCGCCCAATTAATCATTGCCAAACACGAAAGAGCCGAATGGATAGAAGTGGAAGCATTATCTGAAACATCACGTGGTGTAGGCGGTTTCGGCAGCACAGGAGTTAAATAGCCGTTGGCCTCAGCCATCGGAATAAAATAAAAACAGATAAATTACCGTTGGCTTTAGCCATCGAAAAAAAACAGATATAAAAAAATATGAAAATAATAGTTCCAATGGCCGGTCGCGGCTCACGATTAAGACCACATACTTTAACAATTCCAAAACCATTAATTCCCGTTGCCGGAAAACCAATCGTACACCGATTAGTCCAAGACATTGCCGGAGTTTTAAACCAACCGATTGATGAAGTCGCTTTTATCATTCACGAAAGTTTTGGTAAAAAAGTGGAAGATGAATTAATCGCTATTGCTCAAAAATTAGGTGCAAAAGGAACTATTTATTATCAAAATGAAGCTCTTGGAACAGGTCATGCCATTATGTGTGCTAAAGATTCATTGAGCGGACCTGCAGTAATTGCGTATGCCGATACGTTAATTCGTGCCGATTTTGATTTGGATACATCAGCCGATAGCGTGATTTGGGTAAAACAAGTGGATCAGCCGGAAGCTTTTGGCGTTGTAAATTTGAATGATAATGGAGAAATTATCGAATTAGTTGAGAAACCAAAAGAGTTTGTGTCCGATTTAGCAGTCATTGGAATATACTATTTCAAAGATGTTGCCGTTCTTAAAAAGGAATTGCAAGCTGTTCTTGATAATAACATCATTCACGGTGGCGAATACCAAATTAATGATGGAATTAAGCAAATGATGGCAAAAGGCATGAAATTTGTACCAGGAAAAGTAGACGAATGGATGGATTGCGGAAACAAAGATGTAACCGTTGAAACCAATACAAGAATGCTAGGTTTTTTACATAACGATGGAGAAAATTTAGTAGCTGCTGATGTTAAGTTACAAAACGCAACAATTATTCCTCCTTGTTATATTGGAGAAGATGTAGTTTTGATTAACACAACTGTTGGCCCAAATGTATCATTAGGAAAAGGTTGTCATGTGATTGATTCAACCATCAAAAACAGTTTGGTTCAAACACATGCCCATATTAAGAATGCCAATTTAGACAATGCAATGATTGGAAATCACGCTTCGTTTGATGGCAAATTTACCAGCATTAGCATTGGAGATTATTCAGTTTTAGAATAAAATTTTAAAAATTACTGCTCTCGGGAGGGATAAGGTAAAAAATGATAAAACGTACTTTACATACTTTGATTTTCCTTGGAATCCTCTTCCAATCCATAACCGCATTCTCCCAAGTAGAGCCGGAAGATATTGCATTGGAAACCGATGAATTTCAAGTGGCTTTTTACGAATCTTTGCGTGAAAAAGGCATCGAAAATTATGACAAAGCCGTAACCGCTTTGCAAAAATGCTTAGCATTAGAACCAAATAATCCGGTAGTTCATTTTGAATTAGGTAAAAATTATCTTTTTCAAAAGGATTATAAAAATGCGTACGACAGTTTTGAAAAAGCAACTCAACTTGACTCAAAAAACCGTTGGTATTGGGTTGGTTTGTATGATGTCTCACATGCAACTCGCGATTATACTAATGCGATTGTTATCATGAAAAAACTCATCGAGTTTAAAAAAGAATACAAAGAAGATTTGGTTTCGTTGTATATGTTTACACAGCAGTATGATGAAGCTCTAAAATTAATTGATGAGTTGACGGAAACTGTTGGCAAAACGGAGATAAGAGAACAATTCCGAAGTCAAATCATGACAACTACTCGATACCAAGGTCAAGAAACGGAAAAGTTAATGCAAGCCATCAAAAACAATCCCAAAGTAGAAGACAATTATGTGGCTTTGATTTATTTGTATTCTGAAAATAATCAAGAGGAAAAAGCACTTGAAATTGCCAAAATGTTGGAAAATGAAATTCCAAATTCCGATTGGGCACAAGTAAGTTTATTCAAATTCAACATTGATAAAAATGATGGGAAAAATGCAGCTTCGGCGATGCATAAAATTCTAAAAAGCCCTAAAATTGATCGAAAAATAAAACACAGAGTTTTTAATGAATTTCTAATTTTCACTAAAAATAATCCCAATTTTTCTTCTGATTTAGAAAGTGCAATTGCTTATTTTAATGACGATAGAGAAGTAAAAGTTGCCAAAGAAGTGGGTAAATTCTATCAACAAAAAAGTGATTGGGCTAATGCGGCTAAATATTATGAAATGCATACCAAATCAAATCCGGATGATATAGAAAATGTACTTTTGCTGTTTAATGCATACGGAAAAAATAATCAATTTGAAGTTTTAGCAAAAAAAGCGGAAGAAAAATTAGAATTGTATCCGCTACAACCCGACTTTTATTATTACGCCGGTTTGGCCAATAATCAATTGAAAAATTTCAAAAAAGCAAAAGATCAATTAGAATCAGGTGTAGATTATATTGTTGATAATAAAACCTTAGAAGCCAATTTTTATATCCAATTAGGAGAAGCATACAATGGGCTTGGCGATACCAAGAAAAAAGAAAGTTATTTTATCAAAGCCGATAAACTAGTAAAAGAAATTAAATAATGAAACAGTTTTTATTCGTCTTGATATTTATTTTCACACTAGTTGGATGTAAAGCCACAAAAGGAATTTCGGAAGGGAAGGCTTCCGATGATTTGGCAACTCAAAAAATAATCGAAAACCATTATGATGTCAAGAAAAATTTTTCAACCGCATACATTCGAGCAAATGCTAAGTATAAAGACAAAAATCAATCATTGAGTTTTTCTGCAGAAATTAGAATTAAAAAAAATGAAATGATTTTGGTTAGCATCCGTTTTTTAGGAATAACGATGGCGAAAGGTTTGATTACACCAACCGAAGTGAAATATTATGAAAAAAGTGGTAACAAGTTTTTTGAAGGCGATTACACCACTTTAAGTAATTGGCTCGGAACCGACTTAGATTTTTTCAAAGTACAAAATATGCTAATAGGTCAAGCAATGGATGATTTGAGAAAGGGAAAATATTCAAATACAATTGAAGATAAATTATACAAACTGAAAGACATCAACGACAAACAAAACGTAAAGTCATTTTATTTTGAAGCTTCCAATTTTTTAATAAAAAGACAAGAAATTGAACAAGTGGCAAAAAATAGAAAATTGAACGTTTTTTATCCAAATCATAAAGAATATACCGAAGCCATTTTGCCATTAAATATTCTCATCGAAGCCATTCATGAAAATGAAAAAAACACCATTTCGTTAGACTATAATTCGGTTACTTTTAATGAAGAACTATCGTTTCCGTACAGTGTGCCGGGTGGTTATGAACAAATTTTTATAGAAAATTAAAGCTCCAAACATGATAAAGTCGGTATTGACATTTTTGCTTATTCTCTCGACCACATTTCTTTTTGCTCAATCGGAAGCTCAAAAGAAATTAGAACAGCGAAAAGAGCAATTGTTGGAAGAAATAAAAATGAATGAACGTATTCTGCAAGAAAACAGAAGTAAAGAAAAATCTGTTGTGAACGTTATTCAACAGCAAAAAGCAAAAATTGAATTGCGTGAAAAACTTATTCAAACGAATGAAAAGCAAGCAAAATTGCTTAATGATGATATTTATACCAATCAATTAAAAATAAATAAATTAAAACGCGAATTAGAAGTTCTCAAGGAAGACTATGCCAACATGATTGTCAAGTCATATAAAAGCCGTTCAGAACGAAGTAGAGCGATGTTTCTCCTTTCGTCTAAAGATTTTACGCAAGCCTACAAACGGGTGCAATACATGAAGCAGTATGCAGGTTATAGAAAAAGTCAAGGCGATGATATAAAAGTAAAATCTACAGAATTAGAAGCTTATAACGTAAAATTAGGAGCTTTAAAATCCGAAAAAGAAAAGATTATTCAAGAACAGGAAAAAGAGAAATTAGTACTTGTTAAAGAGAAACAAGAACAAGAAAAACTTGTCAAATCAATCAAAAAAGATCAAAAGAAAATTGTTGCCGATATAAAGAAAAAGCAGCAAGAAGCGAAAGATATAGACAAGAAAATTCAAAAAGCAATTCGTGATGCAATTGCAGCTGAGAATAAAAAAACCGCTAAAAAAGGAGGAACAAAGACAGCTTCTACCGGAACTTCATCTTCAAAAATTGTATTAACTGCCGAAGGCAAAATAGAGTCGGATAATTTTAAATCCAACAAAGGAAAATTACCTTGGCCGGTTGAAAAAGGATTCGTTTCATTAAAATTCGGTAACCAACCCCATCCGGTTCAGCCAAGCCTAACTATTCATAGTAATGGTGTAGAAATTACAACAGAATCAGGTTCATCAGCCCGATCTGTTTTTGCCGGAGAAGTGATGTTGATTCAGGTTTTATCGCCTATAAACAAAGCAGTTTACATCAAACACGGAGATTTTATTACGGTTTATCAAAACTTAAGTACAGTTTCTGTAAACAAAGGAGATAAAGTAGGTATAAAACAAGCCATCGGTAGAATCCGAACCAACGAATCATCCGGAAAAACAGCAATTAAGTTTTCGGTTCTGCAGAACGATTCGTTCTTAAATCCGCAAAGCTGGTTGTATAATATGTAAATAATTAAAGCCTGAAAATTAAAACTTTCAGGCTTTTTTATTTAAACAAACAACGCTTTTAATTCCGTTGCATCATGCGGTTTCATTTTTCCGGCTAATACTAAACTTAATTGTTTTCTCCGTAAGGCTGCATCAAATCGTTGCTTTTCCAATTCCGTTTGTGGTTCAATTTGTGGAACCGGAATGGGATTTCCGGTTTCATCTACCGCAACAAACGTGTAAATTGCTTCGTTTGCTTTGGTTTTATTTCCCGATTCACGGTCTTCAATCCAAACATCAATATAAATTTCCATCGAGGTGTTAAACGCTCTGGAAACTTTAGATTCAACCGTAACAACACTTCCTAACGGAATGGCTTTGTTAAAAGCAACGTGATTCACAGAAGCCGTTACACAAATTCGTCTGGAATGTCGTCTGGCAGAAATACTGGCCGCTCTGTCCATTCTGGCTAATAATTCACCACCAAAAAGATTGTTCAACGGATTGGTTTCACCAGGCAAAACAACGTCGGTTAACGTAGTTAAAGAATCGGAAGGATATCTTACTTGCATTTTTATTTTTTTGCAAAGGTAGAAAAACAACACCGATTCTTTTGGCGTTAGAGCAAATAAAAAAAGCCTCCATGAGAAGCTTTAATCAAGATTGTATGGGCAAAGGGTTTATTTTTCTAATGATAAAACAAGCATCCAAGCATCTTTGTTGTGCGATTGTTTAATGGATTGTAATGCAGTTTGAGCTTCTTCAATCGAAGGATAACTACCGTAAAGAACAGGATGTAAACCGTATTTGTTTGGAGCAATTTTTTTAGCATTATAACCTAAATCTTTTAATGATTGCAAGGCTCTTTCTGCATTTCTTACTTCTTTAAAAGCTCCGGCTACAATATGATAATTAAAAGAATTATTGTTCTCTTCTTCCACATTCATAGTAACAGAAGGAATCGGACTTTCGATAAAAAAAGTCGCTTGTTGAATTTTATCCTCTACTTTTTGTTGAACATTTTTTTCAACTAATAATGTTTCAGTCGCAATCTTCTTTTCATACCATTGATTGCCAAAATAACCGGTCATTCCGAAACCAATCGCAAAAATGGCCGCATATTTCATCCAAGAATTAGATTTGCTTCTTTTTTCAGGTGTAAATTGAATTGGAGCCTTTTCTTCTAATTGTTCCACTTCTTTTTTAAATGTTTCACGTTTAATTTGTGGAGAAACAAAAGAGGTAAGACCAAAAGAATGCGTAGAATAATTCAAACTGTCTGCCGGTTCAAAAACCAAACTACTTTCACTATTTAAAGAAAGTTTTCCAATGTTTTTAAGTAAAATAGATTCACTTTTTTGAATGGTATATTTCCAAGAAGTTACTTCTTCTTCAATCAAAGAAATCGCTTTTTCATACTCAATTTTCTCAGCAAGAGCGATATGATTAGCCAAAAGACCGTCATTATTCTTTAAATGAAAATTAAAAGAAATAACTTTCTTTGGGGGATAAAACGTGTTCGTGTCTTCAGAAAGACTTGCCGAACGGTTTTCAGTTAAAAACGCACCAAAACCAGGAACCGTAACACACTGGTATCTATATAATAATTGGGATATATATTGCTCAATTCTCATAGCAACAAAGAAAAAATATTCAACCGCCGAATCAAAATTTTATCCACAAATTTTATTAACAATTTCAGTCAAAATGATAACTATTTCGGGCTCATTGAATTAGATTTCTTACATAGTTTCACAAATGGTAGCAAAAGCATTTTTTGAGTAATTTTTTTGTCAAAAATTTTTAAGAAATATAAAAAAGATGTTTCTTTGAAATTCAATTATACGCCATGACAAAATCTGAATTATTTTATACGCTTGCGTTACTACAAGTAGAAGGAGTGGGTGACATTGTTGCCAAAAAACTCATCAACCACTGCGGCTCAGCAGAAAAGGTTTTTCAATCTAAAAAAAATAAATTAGCTTCTATTGATGGAGTTGGCGAAGTTTTGATTATAAAACTGAAAGATACATCTGTTTTTAAATTAGCCGAAGAAGAAATTAAATTTATTGATAATGAAAATATTGATTTTTGTTCTTTTTTAGATGAAGATTATCCTGAAAGATTAAAACAATGCATCGATGGACCAACGGTTGTATTTTCTTCTGGTGAGATTGATTTAAAATCCAAACGAACAATTAGTATTGTTGGAACTAGACAAATCACGAGTTACGGAATTGACTTTTGCAAAAAACTAATCGAAGATTTATCACCGTTAAATCCTGTAATCATTAGCGGTTTTGCCTATGGAGTGGATATTATAGCTCACCAAACAGCAATGGAGAATGACTTGCAAACAATTGGTGTGTTGGCTCACGGTTTAAATCAAATTTATCCCAAAACGCACAAAAAGTTTATTTCCAAGATGGAGAAAAACGGCGGTTTTTTAACCGAATTTTGGAGTTCTTCTAATCCCGACAAAGAAAATTTTGTCAAGCGAAACCGCATTGTTGCCGGAATTTCTGAAGCTACGATTGTGATTGAAAGTGCAGACAGAGGAGGTTCACTCATTACTGCAACGATGGCAAGCGATTATAACCGCGATGTGTTTGCTGTTCCGGGAAGAACAACAGACAAATATAGTTTGGGTTGTAATAATTTGATTAAAACCCAACGGGCTCATTTGCTCACTTCGGCAGCCGATTTGATTTATATTTTAAATTGGGAATTGGATTCAAAACCCACCAAATCTGTTCAAAAACAATTGTTTGTTTCGTTGGATGAAGAAGAGCAAAAAGTCTATGATTACCTTTTGAAAAAAGGAAAGGAATTGATGGATATAATCGCATTGGAATGTGATTTTCCAATCTTTAAAATATCCGGAATTTTGTTGAACATGGAACTAAAAGGAGTCGTTCGTCCGTTGCCCGGAAAATTGTTTGAAGCGATTTGATTATTGCAATTTTTCCCAAACCACTTCATATTTGGCATATTGCCCGTTTTCGATGGCTTCGATAATGTAAATTTTAGGAAAAAGTTGGTTGATATCTTTTTTAAATTCCGATTCTTCTTCTTTGGAAATCATTTCGTCTAACGTAATCATTTTATAATTAGCTACGGCCGAACCATCCACCGTTTCAAAATGATTTTTTTTGAATTCAAAAACAAAAATATTTCTACACAAAATAAACCGAGTGATGTTGATTTTTCGATGCCTTTTTTGCGAATAATCCAGTTTAATTTTTTTAACCGGAGCTATTCTTCTGACTGGAAATTGACAAGTAGCCGTTTCATTTTGGTTGAATAAAATATACACTGGTTCTTGCTTCTGACTAAATCCGAATGCGAAAAATAAGAGAACAAAAACCGTTATATACTTCTTCATCTTATAAAAATCCTAATTTGTTACGCACACGCTTCAAAACACCATCGGCAATTTTTCCTGCTTTGGTGGCTCCTTCCGCTAAAGCTTTATCCACTTCCGCTAAGTTTGTCATATAATAATGATATTTTTCTCTTTCTGTTTTAAAACGCTCCAAAACCAATTCAAACAACGCTTGTTTAGCATGACCGTAGCCATAATTTCCGGCCAAATAATTCGCTGTCATTTGCTGAACTTCTTCTGCGGAAGCAACTAATTTATAAATAGCAAAAACCTTGCAAGTTTTCGGATCTTTAGGTTCTTCAAGCGGTTTACTATCGGTTTCAATCGACATAATTTGTTTGCGTAAAGCCTTGTCATCCAAAAAGATATTGATAATGTTTCCTCTGGATTTACTCATTTTATTTCCGTCAGTTCCCGGAATATACATGGTTTCTTCCTGGATTTTTGCTTCGGGAAGCACAAACGTTTCGCCCATTTGATGATTAAATCGAGATGCAACATCTCTTGTAATTTCCAAATGTTGCAATTGGTCTTTTCCTACCGGAACTACTTCGGCATCATACAACAAAATATCGGCAGCCATCAACATCGGATACGAAAAAAGACCTGCGTTCACATCTTCCAAATGATCGGCTTTGTCTTTAAATGAATGAGCTAATGTCAATCGTTGAAACGGAAAGAAACAACTCAAATACCACGACAATTCTGCCGTTTGAGGCACATCGCTTTGACGGTAAAAAATTACTTTAGTGATGTCTAATCCGCAAGCAAGCCAAGTAGCCGCCACACTGTAGGTGTTTTCACGAAGGCTTTCGCCGTCTTTAATTTGTGTCACGGAGTGCAAATCGGCAATAAACAAAAATGATTCGTTTTCCGGTTTGTTTGCCATTTCAATCGCAGGCAAAATCGCTCCTAATAAATTTCCTAAATGGGGTGTTCCGGTGGCTTGAATTCCGGTTAATATTTTTGACATAGTATACTTTTTCGAAAGATACAAAGTTCGCAAAGTTGTGAAAGTTTGCAACCTTAATTATTCTTTTTTTTAAATTAGTTTACAAAGTTAACTTTATGATTTTAAAATCCCAATCCTTTCCTTACATTTGGCTTCATGAAAATTTTTAAACTACTTTTTTGGATTCTTTGGCGGGTATGGTTTTATATCCTGATGGGTTCGATCATCATTATACTTTTTCCATTATTAATTATTTCTATTTTGAAAGAAGAATGGTATCCGCTCTTTTTCAGATTAGCACAACTTTGGTCCAGAGGGATTTTGTTTGGGATGGGTTTTTACACTAAAATTGAACGCGAACAGAAGTTTAAAAAAGGCGAAAGTTACATGTTGATTGCCAACCACACTTCGATGACGGATATTATGCTGATGCTCGTTATTGCCAAAAATCCTTTTGTTTTTGTTGGAAAAAAGGAACTTTCTAAAATTCCGTTATTTGGATTTTTCTATAAACGAACTTGTATTTTAGTTGATCGAGATAGTCCGAAAAGTAGATTGGCCGTTTTTGAAAGAGCCCAAAAAAGATTAAATCAAGGGTTAAGTATCTGTATATTTCCGGAAGGATTAGTGCCGGATGATGAATCAATTGTGTTGGCCGATTTTAAAGATGGTGCGTTCCGATTGGCGATTGAACATCAAATACCGATTGTTCCAATTACGTTTTACGACAATAAAAAGCGATTTTCCTATACTTTTTTCAGTGGAAGTCCGGGCTTGATGCGAGCCAAAGTCCACGAATTTATTCCCACTGCCGGATTTACTGTGGATGACAAAAAAGCCATCCGCGATAAAGCATGGGATGTGATTTACAAAGAATTAACCAAAGAAAACAATTAAATTTTTAACCATATAAGTCATATAAGTTTGAAAAATGTTTAAACTTATATGACTTATATGATAAATTAATTATCCATTTTTTCGGTATTAAAACTTCTCATCATGTTGCGACAAATCTAAACCAATTAATTCAGATTCTTCCGAAACACGAAGCGGTATAATAAAATTGGTGACTTTATAAAGTAACATAGATCCAAAGAAAGTAAACGCAGCTACTAAAACTAACGCAATCATATGGTGACTAAAAACACCCCAGCCACCGTGAAGCAAACTCGCATTTTCACCTTGTGCAAATATAGCGGTTAAAATCATTCCCATAATTCCACCTACACCATGACAAGCAAAAACATCTAAGGTGTCATCAACTGATTTGAGTCTTTTCCAATACAACATTTTGTTGGAAACGATTGCGGCAATAAATCCAAAAAAGATACTTTGCGGAATAGTTACAAATCCGGCAGCAGGTGTAATCGCAACCAACCCAACAACAGCACCAATACAAGCTCCCATGGCTGAAACTTTTCTACCATTTAATCGGTCAAAGAAAATCCAAGTCAGCATAGCCGATGCCGAAGCTACTGTTGTGGTTGCAAAAGCCATCGCCGCTGTTGCGTTGGCTGCCAAAGCAGAACCGGCATTAAATCCGAACCAGCCAAACCAAAGCATTCCGGTTCCAAGTAACACAAACGGAATGTTGGTTGGGATATGATCGCTGTTTTTTCGTTTTCCTAATACTAAAACACCGGCCAATGCGGCAAAACCTGCACTCATGTGAACTACGGTTCCGCCCGCAAAATCTTTCACACCAAAATAGCTGCCTAATAAGCCACTCGGATGCCAAACCATGTGACAAAGTGGAGTATAAATGAATAAAGTGAATAAACAAATGAATAATAAATAGGAAATAAACCTAACTCTCTCCGCAAAAGAACCGGTGATAATGGCCGGAGTAATCACGGCAAATTTCATTTGAAACAAAGCAAAAAGGATGAATGGAATGGTAGAAGCCATTTTTGCATGAGGTAAAACACCTACTTGATCCATAAATGCGAATTGAAACGGATTTCCGATTAGGCCGTAATGTGTTCCGTTAATTGTAAAACCGTATGAATCGCCAAAAGCCAAACTAAATCCCACAATTACCCATAGTAGGGAAACTACACCTAAACAGATGAAACTTTGTAACATGGTGGAAATCACATTTTTTTTGCCCACCATGCCGCCATAAAAAAATGAAAGACCGGGTGTCATCAATAAAACTAAGCATGAGGAAGTGAGCAGCCAAGCCACATCGGCTGTGACAATTGTATCGGCTGAATTAAAAATGGCTGATTCAGTGGCGGCGGGAGTACTTTCCCAAAACAATCCACTAATGGCAGCGATGCTGATTAAGACAAAAGAAATTATCCAACGTTTTTCTATTTTCATAACTAACCCTATTTTTATAGGGGTAAAAATAATAAAAAAGTTAAATAATAAAACTTATACCCTTAAAAAATTAAGGTATTTGTTTAAAAATATAAAAAATAATAATTTTAGTTTACTTAAACCTACTGCCGGAATTTTCATTATCTATGTCTTGACGATGATCAGGATATGATTTTCTGCGAAAAGACCGTCTGAAAAAACGGGTAAAAAATGGAGTACTTTTTTTCTCGGACGGAATGGTATTATCTACCGTGAAAATCCAAAATAAGATGCCAAATATTACCACTAAAATAACGGCTAATACAAACCACCAAGCGGCAGGATAATCTTCTAAAAATTGAAATGTTTCCATAATAGTATATTTTTAAGTCCAATTATAAAATTAAGTTGTTTTTTGTAAAAATGCTTTATACAATTTAACAGAAGTGTTACATTATTCTCATGTTTTGATTTTGAATGGTTTAATTTGAGAGATGAAATCAATAGATTTGTTAATTAGATGAGTAACGAAATTTTCCATTCATTTTTTAATTAAATTCGCTTGTATCTTTTCCAATAAAATCATGAACAAACAACTTTTATCGCAAGTCTACAAACACCCACTCATCAATCAGGAAGAACTCGACAGATTAATTAAATCACACTATAAAGTAACGTTTAAAAAAGGAGATGTTATTCTTAAAAAAGGTGAAATTTCCCAAGGATATTTGTTAATCGAAAAGGGTTTGATGCGGTCATTCGCCCTTGATTATATTGGAAATGATATTACGACCGACTTTTATTCAAAACATGAAATTGTAATAGAAGTTTTGTCCCTGTTTCAACGTATTCCGAGTCAGGAAACCATTCATGCTCTAACAGATTGCGAATGTTGGATGCTTGATTTTGCTATTTTTCAAGAACTGTATCATTCCATTCCCGGTTTTTCAGAATGGGGACGACTTTGGATGACCAACCGACTCTTTCATTTTAAACAACGGTCGGTGGAAATGGTCACCATTTCTGCCAAAGACCGCTATTTACAATTAATTAAAGAGAAACCGGAAGTAGTTTTGCAATCACCTTTAAAATATATCGCCAGTTATTTGGGAATAACCGATACTTCCTTCAGCAGAATCCGAAAAGAAATTAGCTAGTTTTTTTCTTGTCATAAGGCAAGTTTCTTCTAAAAGTTACTTCTTATATTTGTTATTCAACCTTTTAAACAAATAAATAATGAATACAAATGTAATCTGTTGGTTTGAGATTTATGTGGATAATCTTGAACGTGCAAAAAAATTCTATGCATCGGTTTTGGGAACATCTTTTCATGATATGGACTCTCCGGATGGTAGCGAAGATTTTAAAATGTCCTGCTTTTCTTCTTCTGAAAACCAAGGAGTCAGTGGTGCTTTGGTCCAAATGAAAGAAGCCCGAACCAATAATCCTGCGAACACTTCCACTATTGTTTATTTTCCTTGTGAAGATTGTAGTGTAGAAGAAAGTCGTGTTGAAAAAGCAGGTGGAACAGTGCACTGTCCTAAAATGTCAATTGGCGAACACGGTTTTATCAGTTTGTGTATTGATTCTGAAAACAATACGTTCGGATTGTATTCCATGCAATAATCAATTGTTTACCATGAAAATAGTAAAATTAGTTTTATTCACGTTATTCGGATTGATGTTTATCAATGCCGGTTTAGACAAATTTTTACACTACATGCCCGTTCCACCGTTGGAACCCGAAGTAGTGAAAGCAGGCGAAGCCTTCATGACAATCACATGGTTAATGCCACTCGTAGGAGCTGTGGAACTTCTTGCAGGACTATTATTCATTTTCCCAAAAACACGTTTTTTGGGAGCTTTAATGATTTTTCCGGTGATGGTGGGAATCATGCTTCATAATGCCGTTTATATGCCTTCGGGCTTAGCAATTGCAGGCGTTTTTTTCCTCATCAATCTTTGGGTATTTTATGAAAATAAAGAGAAGATAAAAGGAATTGTTATTTAAATCACTTTATTTTTCAATAGTAAACCACATAGATACATAGTAAAAGAAGGTTTCATAGACCAATTCTTGGTTCGCATAGCTATGATTTACTATAATAAGAGAATCGTCTTTTCATTTTTCTAATCCTATGTTTCTATGTGGCAAAAAAAGTATAAACAAAATATATAATCATGCTGTTAAATCCCTATCTAAATTTCGACGGAAATGCCGAAGAAGCTTTCCGATTTTATCAAACCGTTTTTGGTGGAGAATTATTTCTTTCTAAAATGAGTGAAGCTCCCGGAACAGAAAATTTACCCGAAAACGAAAAAAACAGAGCCATGCACGTAGCACTTCCCATCGGGAAAGGACAACATTTGATGGCTTCCGATTGCTTGCCAAGTGCCGGACACGTGCTCAAAGTTGGTAATAACAACTATATTTCCATTACACCAGATAGTCGTGAAGAAGCCGACCGCTTGTTCAACGGATTATCTGCCGGCGGAAAAGTAGAAATGCCAATGGACGACATGTTTTGGGGTGATTATTTTGGTTCTTTTGTTGATAAATTTGGCGTATGTTGGATGATTAATTTCACCACTCGACCAGCATAAATGAACATAAAAAGTCTAGCACAAGCCTTTTCAAATGGAGAATTTCAATCCATTTTTCCGTATCTTGACAACGATATTGTTTGGCAAGTGGTGGGTGAAAGTGAATTTCTCGGAAAAGAAGCCGTGATGCAGCAGTGTTTGCAAGTGAAAGCCTATTTCAATTCGTTAACCACCCATTTTGAAACAATCAATTGTCTTGTAGACGGAAATAAAGTTGCCATCAACGGAACAGCGGCGTTTCACATCAATCAAAAACCGAAAACGTTTGTTTGGGCTTGTGACTTATACGAATTTAATGAAGAAAATCAATTGCAAAGAATTACATCGTATTGCATTACAAAAAAATAAAAACATGAAACTCATCATCCAAGCTAAAATTCAAATTCAGAAACCCATTGAAACGGTTTTCGAAAACATCGTTAATCCGGATAAAATGATCAATTATTTTATCGGAAGCAGTTCCGGAAGAATGGAAGAAAACGCAGAACTCATTTGGACATTCCCTGAATTTGAAGAAAAATGCCCATTAACTGTTACCGAAGTTATTCCGAATAGTAAAATAGCATTTGTTTGGGATCCCGAAACGGTGGTAACCATTCAATTAACCGAACAAAAAGATAAAAGTACTTTAGTTCACGTAACCGAAGACGGTAAAGAAAACACCGAAAAAGGCATCAAATGGTTTGGCGGAAACACCGAAGGCTGGGCTAATTTTTTAGCGTGTTTGAAAGCTTTTTCAGAATATGATATTAATTTAAGAAAAGGAGCTTTCGACTTTCTAAAAATCCAATAATCAAACAATCGAACAATCGAACAATCTAACATGGAATCTATCAAACATTACATCGCCCAACTTCCCACCGAAACCGACCAAGCCATTGGCCAACAGCTCGCAGAATTAATTGATGCTCATTTGTCATTTACCGAAAGAAAAATCTGGCATGCTCATCCTGTTTGGTTTATCGATGGAAATCCGATTGTGGGTTTCAGCAAACAAAAAGCCGGCATCCGATTGATGTTTTGGAGTGGTGCCGATTTTGAAGAAGAAGAGTTGAAAGCCAGAGGAGTGAAATTCAAAGATGCATCCATTTTTTATAATTCGGTTTCAGAAATTAATTCAGATGATGTGAAACGGTGGCTTCAAAAGTCAGAAACAATTCAGTGGGATTATAAGAATTTAATTAAAAGGAAAGGGGTTTTGGAACGTCTAAAATAAACAGAAAGATGAAAGCAATACAAATCACGATTGATGTTGCAGTAACTCAATCACCTGAAATCGTTTGGGATCATTATACCAACCCAAAACACATTGTCAATTGGAATTTTGCTTCCGAGGATTGGCATTGTCCAAAAGCAGAAAACAACCCAATTGTGGGCGGAACCTATTTTTCCCGAATGGAAGCCAAAGACGGCAGTTTTGGTTTCGATTTTAAAGCGGTGTACGAGGAGGTAATTCCAAATGAAAAATTGGTTTATACCTTAGAAGATGGACGAAAAGTGACGACATTATTTGAAAAAACAGGCAACACAACCAACGTTATCACCGTTTTTGAAGCAGAAAATCAAAACCCGGTTGACATGCAAAAAGCAGGTTGGCAAGCGATTTTAAATAATTTCAAAAGTTATGTTGAGGGAAATAAAAGTTAACTTTAACAAAACCTAACTTCAAAACAGTAAAAGTATAAATCCGTTTAATCCGTGGCAAAAAACCAAGGAGTGTAACGACTTAATAAATCAAAAACGAAATGAAAAAACTAAACTATTCAACAGAAATTAAAGCTCCGGCAGCAAAAGTGTATACCACCATGATTGCCAAACCTACGTATGAGCAATGGACTGACGCATTCAATCCAGGGTCAACGTATGAAGGTAGTTGGAACAAAGGCGATAAAATTTATTTCATCGGATTTGGTGAAGATGGAAAAAAAGGCGGTATGGTTTCCCGAATTGCCGAAAACATCCCAAATCAATTTATCTCCATTCACCATTTAGGTATCTTGGATGGCGACAAAGAAATCCTCGATGGGCCCGAAGTCGAAGGTTGGGGCGATGCATTAGAAAATTATTCTTTTTCTGAAAACAATGGCATAACGACTGTGTCCGTTGAAATGGATACGAAAGAAGATTATGTAGATTATTTTAATGAAACGTGGCCAAAAGCTTTGAACATTTTAAAAAAACTTAGTGAGTAAAGAGGCTGAGTTACTGAGTTACTGAGAAGTTTTGCGAATTTCTCAGCAACTCAGCCCCTCAGCCCTCACCCAAAAATTTTTCCCTTCCCAAAGCAACCTTTTTATCATTTTTTCATCTTACCTTTATAACCTAACCAGCTGTAAACCAATGATAAAAAAACTACTTCCGCATTTTTTGATTTTAACTTTTTTTTCAGTCAACGCACAGACGGTAGAATGGGTAAAAACTCCTTCCTCCACAGTTAATAATTTTTCTACCTCCGGATATATTTCAACCACAGACCCAATGGCGAATGTTTATTTTGCAGGGTTTAAAGACAATCCGGTTCCGTACACCGAAATGTTCGGGAATTTATTCTACCAAAAATACTCGCAATCAGGCGAACTCTTGTTTTCTAAAACCATTACCGCAACTGCCGTGATGCATCAGCTAACGAATGATGCGGAAGGAAATATTCTAATGGCAATTGAGCATTTAGATGAACTGATTTACGAAGGTTTTTCCATTCCAAATACAACCGAATTGCCACAAAACATTCTACTCAAAGTAAACCCTTCGGGAGAATTGCTTTGGCACAAAGTGTTGTCTACACCTGAAGCAATTGTAAATACATTTAAGGCGATTGAGGTGGATGCGTTAGGCAATATTTATTTAGGTTATGACAATTTTTTTTATTGCTATATTGAGAAACTAAGTCCGAACGGTGATCCGTTGCTGTTAATTACACAAGAAAATGTAAATCGTTTAACGTCATTAGCAGTGGATAGTGCCGGAAATATTTATGCATCGGGATCGTGTGCTAATATAGGTTCAATTTATGCCGGAATAGAGCAACCGACCAGTTTTGATTATAGTGTTTATTTGGTGAAATATTCGCCGGCAGGTGTTTTTCAATGGATTAAATATGCCGAAGACATTACGTGCTCTTCCTCCATGGTAAAAGTGATGGGAACAGATAGCGTTTATTGGGCAGCAGAAACATTTATTCCGCTACAATTGGATGGATTTACGACAGAAGGCCCTTCTGCCGGCGGAATTGATTTTTTTCTAGCCAAATTAAATGCAAATGGTGACTATTTGTGGGTAAGAGAAGTTCCGGGTAACGGTTCGGTGGAATTAGGTAAAAAGAACTTTTTAGCGGTAGATGGTGTAGGAGGAATTTATCTTTCGGGCACTATTTCCGGCGGAATAACCCAGTGGAATGATCAAGTCACCACTAATACAACCACTTTTAACAACCACGAAGCTGTTTTGCTTCATTACTTAGATAACGGACTTCTCCTTTTTGCGTTTACAGCAGGCGGAGAAGCAATTGATTCTGCCAACAGTGTCACCACAGATGTAAACGGAGATATTTACCTAACCGGAATGCTTCAAGGAAACGCCTCGCTTGGTTGGTATAACCACTCCAACAACGACGAGTTTGGACTTTCTCCTTTTTTGGCTAGAATTTCTCCCGTAACCTTGTCGTTACCGCAACCGGAAAAGAATACTATTGTAGTTTACCCCAATCCGGTGACGAACTTACTCACGGTGCAAACCTCTGAAACGATTGTGAATCTAACGGTTTATTCGTTGAATGGCCAACGGATGCAACTTCCTCAAAATGGAGACCAACTTGATTTTAGTGGGGTGGCTACTGGTGTGTATGTGGTGGAGGTTGTGATGGAAGATGGGGTTGAGAGGGTGAAGGTGGTGAGGTAATGTGGCAATTGGGTAATGTGGCAATGTGTCAATTGGGTCTATTTGACATAATGTTTTTCATACACTACTCATGCACTATCCCTACTTCGGATAGGGGGATGGTATGGAGGAAATAGCTCTGTGCTTCGTCGTGAAATAACTTAACCTTTTGTATCTCTATACGTAGCACATTTTGTAGTTGTTGCATCTTTTTTTTAGTTTCTTTCTTCTGATTGCATGAAGTTGTTTTACAACTTGGCAGTTTGGTTGTTGCTTTTTTCTTTTTCTTCTTTGATTTTCTTTTAGTTTTTGATTCACTAGGGTGTAAAACACCACTCATTTACCGGATTCATCGATTGTAATTTTTTACTGTGCTGTTTTTTCGACGCGAGGCTATACATTTTTGTTTGTCAGTCAGTTAACACGTTTTTGCAGGTACTAAATTCGGGAATTTGGGGTATTGGATTCTAGAATCCAGCACTACATCAGTTGCGTTGTTGGGGAGGTTGCCCTAGTTTTGCTCTGCATTCGACACAATTTAGCAGTGGTGCACTTCACCACAAAAAAATTGTAAAATGCAAAAGCCGTAGTTGATTTGGAGGAATAGTATTTTGCTATTTTTTATGACTTGATTATTCTACGCCATACAGACATTTGTTAGTTGGAAAAGGCTGCTCTTCGGAGTGGCTTTTTTTGATGTGGCAATGGGGTAATTAGACAATGGGGCAATGTGGCGATGAGGCAATGTGGCGATGAGGCAATTGGGCGATGAGGCAATGTGGCGATGAGGCAATTGGGCGATGTGGTGATGGGTTAATTGGGGCTGGGAAGTGGTGGACTGTTGTTTGATTAACGATAATTTGACTTACAAATGACATGTTTTATTTGCTTTCTCTGTGATCTAAAATCTGTCCTAATCTGTTTTATCCGTTCGATCTGTGGCTTTTTTTGGTTGTGGGCTGTTGGTAAAGCGGAATAGAGAGCACTTTTAGGGGTAATTCACCACGGATTGAACGGATGAAACAGATTTAGGCGGATAACAGACAACGGATAACAGACAACCGTTACCTCTTTTCTGCGGTGGTTTTGCATTGTTCTATAAAGGTTAGGCAATGGGTTTGGAGTGTTTCATAGTCTTGTTGTGCTATTTCGGTGAAGTCATTGGCATGCCATTGGTCAAGGTGGCTGGAGAGCAGTTTAAGGAGGGTTTTGTCTTTTTCGTTATGGCGAGGGAAAGCGGTGAGGCGGTGTGGCGAACAGAAGTCGCATAAGTCAAGCAAATAGGGCAGTGAAAAGTGATTGGGGCGGTAACCGAGTATTAAACGGATTAGGCCAAGGCAGGTGTGCATGACGCTTTGGTGTAACGTAAAGAGGTATACTTTATTACCTCTTTCCGAGCCGGCAGGAAGGGTTTCCAGCAATTTGGTAACGGTGGCTTGCCGTTGTTCCCAAAAACGTTGGGCGGTGGAAAGGTCGCGAATGGGGGTATCTGTGCAGGTGAGGTAAGGCGGTGTAGTAGGATGCTGGTACAGCACTTTGCCGTGATACAGGGCATTGTAAAAGAAATGCTGTTGGTCGCCCGGTTTTTGATTCAGGGCTGTTTTTTTGTGTAAAAGGATGGTGGCGGTGTGTTGACCGCCAAATTGGTTTTTTATGCTGTTGGCAAGTTGGGCAGCGGTGCCCGGCTCGATGCGGTTGACAATGATTAGGAGGTAATGGTGAGCAGTGGACGTGCGTTGTTTGGTGGTGTTGAGGATTGTTTGGCGAAGCGACTCCCGATGGGTGCGTTTTCCAAGGCTGTAAATACCTAAAGGCTCTACCGTTTGCACGATGTAGTGAATCACTTCTTCCAGCCTATGTTGTTGTTTAGGTTCTTTTGTGTTGATGAAGCGTTGGGCGAGTTGTGCCTCGCAACGGGTTTGGGTGGCATAGAAGAGGCGGTGTACTTCTTTGCGGAGGATTTCTTTTTTTTCTTCTACGATTTTTAGTTGTGCTGTGGTGATTTGAGGAGGAGCCGTATTGTGTGTAATGGTTCGGCGGGCTTGGTTTAAGAGGTCTAGCAATTCAACGTCGGATGGAATGGCGGGGTCAAAAATTTTGCCGGCGAGCGGAGTAAAGGCGTTGAGGTAGTTTTGCTGTTCTGCTAAGTCGTTGCTGTTAAACCACTCGCCGATTAAAAAACTGGAGGCGGTGACGAACAGCCATTTGATGTTTTGGTGGGCGTTGTAGGCAGCCATCAGGGTGTTGTTCCCAGCCATGTAGTGCTTAAAATCGAGCCCGACTAAAAAGGCTGATTGGTTATCGACTTCAAAACGTCGTTCGCTGCTTTTTAGGAAGCGTTTGGTTTTAAGTTTGCTGATGTAGTGGAGTTCTTTGGTGTTTCCGCTACTGTAGATGAGGTGTTGTTGTTGGCAGTGCATCACAAAAAAGGGATTGCCGTCTTGCAGTTCTTCTTTGATCCATGAGTTGCCAAAAAGCCGAAAGGCAAATTGGGGGAAGCCTGCATACAATCGTTGAAAGTAGGTAGCCAGTTCATCCCAATCGAACGGGCTATCCTCGCTGATGATGGTGAGGAACACGCCTGCGGTGGTGCAGTCTTCAAGATGAGGTGAAAAGTAGATGGAATCTACCGGTGTAAAAAGGAGCATCTGTTCGATGGCTTTTTCCAGTGCTGCTTGGTGGGGGTGGTTGTGGCAGTGTAGATGGGATGGGTTCATAATTTTGCTTTTTAGGGTGAAACAATCGCTAAAATTTGTATTTTTGTGAGAACGCTACCGCAAGTTCGCCACAGTTTTTGCCGTAGCCAACCAGTGGAAGTAGTAGTTTACCAGCCACGTGTAGTACTTTACCAAACCCTTTTTGATTTTTATTTTAGTATTTTTGAACCATGAACACAGCAGAAAAAACAGGACATATCGGGCGAAAAATCAGCAAGATTCGCGAATTACGCGGCATGAAACAAGAAGCACTGGCCCAAGCTTTAGGCATTAGCCAGCAATCGGTGAGTGTGATTGAAAACAGCGAAGAGGTAGAGCAAGCGATGTTAGAACGGATTGCCACTGCGTTGGAAGTGAGTGTGGAAGGGATTAAACGATTTACTGAGGAAGCTGTCTTTAATTACTTTAATACATTTAACGAATCTGACTTTAGCCATAGTAATGGTGCTTTTGGAAGTAGTAATACATATAATTTTAATCCAATAGAAAAACTAATTGAAGCCTACGAAGAAAACAAAAAATTGTATGAACGCTTATTGGAAGCGGAAAAAGAGAAAGTAACTTTGTTAGAGCAATTGAAAAAATAAAAGGAAGGATAGTGAGAGCTATCCTTTTTTATTGGGCTAAATAGTAGTGGATAAAGTCGTCTTCTGTTTCTTGTTCCGAATCGAATTTAATTACAAATTGCGAAAGAAGAAAGTCAACTTTCTGCTCAATTGCTTCTTTACTTTGCAGTTCTTTTAAAAATTCAAATTGAGGGTTTTCTTCGGTAAAATCTTCGTTGAAGTAGAGGAGAATGTCAGCTTTGAATGTATCGGAATAGGATTCGTTGGATTGGTGAAGGTAACTTTCGAGGTGTTGGATTTTTTGGAGGAGGGTCATATTATTACTGGTTTTCTGATAATAAAGTTGTTATAAATACTTCTGTTCTCGTTTCAAAATCTTCAATTCTGAAATCTTCACCGCAGCAATCACAGTGGTAATAAATTACCGTTTTGTTCGGGAAATATAAATCTCCTTTCACAACAATTTCTTCCCAATCATCTTCAGGACAGTTGCATTTTTTGTGTGGAATCATAAAGAGTTTCAGTGTTTATAAAATTAGTAAAGTTTATCATATTTTTATTTTGCTACGTCAATTTTTCTTTTAAATTTGTAACCATTGTATAAGGTTAAACAATTTGGTTATGGATGAGCTATTTACACTTTCTGAGGCTTCTGAATACATTAGTAAAAGTAAAGAAACATTACGAAGATGGGACAACGAAGGTAAATTACTAGCGGTTCGAGAACCCATGAGCAATTATCGCTTATATAAAAAATCAGATTTAGATAATTTGTTTGGAGGCTTTATTGATGTAAAAGTCAAAGAAACAGTTTCCAATTATGTTGAACCTATTCACACGTATTCAGTCATTGAACTTTTTGCAGGGGCAGGCGGTTTGGCAGTAGGTATGGAAAAAGCTGGATTAAAATGTGTGGCTTTGAATGATGTGGATAAATGGGCTTGTCAAACACTACGAAACAATCGACCAAACTGGAATGTTTTGGAAGGTGATATCAAACAATTTGATTTTACAGAATACAAAGATAAAGTAGATGTGGTTACGGGTGGTTTTCCTTGCCAAGCGTTTAGTTATGCTGGTAAAAAACTTGGACTAAATGATGCAAGAGGAACACTTTTTTATGAATTTGCTAGAGTAGTGAAAGAAGTAAATCCACCTATTTGCATTGGTGAAAATGTACGTGGTTTGTTGAGCCATGAAAACGGCAAAACACTGCAAGGGATGATTTCCATTTTGGATGAAATTGGATATAATGTAGTGCCGGTTCAAGTGTTAAAAGCGATTCACTATAATGTGCCTCAAAAGCGGGAGCGTTTGATTTTGGTGGGTGTTCGAAAAGATATTGACCTACAATATGACTATCCAAAACCATATAAACGCATTTACAATTTAAGCGATGCTCTGAAAAAAGGTGATTTGTTTAGCTCAGATGTTCCAAAGTCGGAAGGTTCTAAATATCCTAAAAGTAAAGTTGAGGTATTGGATTTAGTTCCACCAAAAGGTTACTGGCGTGATTTGCCACTCGATATTCAAAAAGAATTTATGGGTGGTAGTTTTCATTTAGGCGGTGGAAAGACGGGTATTGCTCGCCGAATTGGTTGGGATGAACCGTGTTTAACCTTAACCTGTAGCCCAGCACAAAAACAAACGGAACGTTGCCACCCAGAAGAAACTAGACCTTTTACCGTTCGCGAATATGCACGAATTCAAACCTTTCCTGATGATTGGCAATTTGCAGGTTCTATTGCTCAGCAATACAAACAAATTGGGAATGCGGTTCCGGTGAATTTAGGTAAAGAGGTGGGGTATTCGATTGTGAAGTTTTTGAATGAGTATTATCAAGAAAAAACCAAGTAACCTTATTTATACTTGGCTTGGATTTCAATGGCTAGTTTTTGAATTGTGTTTTCTACAACTTGGCTCGCATCTACTTCCAAAGCCACTTCTCCAAGTGCATCAATTAACTCAAAGTAAAAGTTTTTTTCACCTGTTAGACGATGCCAAAAATCTTGACCAATAAGAACTGGGTAATGTTCACTGATTCTTTTATAATGCGAACTTAATTCTGCTGTTTCGCCATAGACAACACCTACAATCATGTCGTCTAATTCAATCTTTAACTTATTAGTTCTTGCAAGATATCTTACTCCGTTGAAATGATCTATAATTGTTTTAACATCATCATGATTAATCGTGTTTGGGCCTGCTTTTAATTGACAGTATTTTTTACGACCATCTACCTCATCAATAAATTCAATATCGATTCCTTGTGTGGTTGAGCCTAATCCTTGAAATAATGTGCTAATTAGACTCTGTATTTTCATTCCAAAAGAGGTATTGATGGAAGAACCTAATATCCTTGGTAATACCAAAGCACGAGCAATGCTTTCAGCATCATCATTACCTGTTAAAAAATTGGCTAAGTATTTAAAAAGAAATGGATTGACATTGTATTCAGACAGTTTACTTGCTCTTGCACACGCACCTTCAATATGGTTTTGTACTATTTCATTTCTGAAAAAAGTTTTTGCATTTACAATGATTTGATCTCTTTGTTTTTTGTTCATTTGGGTTACTAAATTTTAAATATTTATAAATATAAAACACCCGCTCTGTTAATGTGACTCCCCAGTTTCACCTGTATATCAGCTAATAATTGTTGTCTTAATTTAAAATCAGCAATTCTTTTCTTTGAAATTGCGTTTAGAACAGAATGTAAATATCTAAAATCAAAAACTAATAAATAATCAATTCCTCCATAATTAATTATAGCATCAGAAATATAATTAAAAGCATTTCCTCTCTCAATCGGATATTTTTTGTTTATTAGTAAACCAGGTAAAATTCTACAACAAGGCATTTTTTGCTGAGCATAATCACAAATTGGGGAAATATTTAGTTCTATTTTTAATGAGTTTTGTATAATTTCACTACGCATACCTCTATTCTCTTCTCTTAGAATTGAATTGACAATATTGTTATAATTTGTTTTTAAGGCTGCTTGTTTTAATTTCACTTTATCGATTTCCTTTACAGCTTTTTCACTTGCGTTAGCAATAATTTTTTCTCTACTTTCTTCAGGAATTTTAATGTTATCTTTGACTTTTTTCAGATTAAGTTCTATTAATTCTAGTTGATTTTGCATTTCATTTTCTATAAAAAAAAATGTTCCTGGTATATCACCAGAAAAAGAATCTTCGGATATTAGTAATTTTTTATTAATTAGAGTAGTAAAACTGTCATCACCATTTGAAGATATAACATTCATAAATTCCTCTTCTTTACCATATAAAGATTTATTAATATTATTTTCTAAAGTATCTATAAAAGTATGATTTAGGGTATAGAAAGAATTTTTAATTTTATCAATTTCACTTAATTGAGTTATTTCTTTACCACCATAAGCATTAGCTAATTTATATAGTAAATACTTTGCTGAATCATCCCAATTTTTATCTTTATCAATAAAATTTATAAAGTTATTTATCAATTCACCTGAAGAATTGTTGACAATATTTTCCCAAAATGAAAAAACTTTTAGTACTTCAAAATCTTCAGCATTTTGATGAATATTATCGATGATAAAAGCTATTGGATCTTCTTGTGTCTTTGCTTTTACTTTGTCTAAACTAATGGTTAATATTGGTTTATATTTGCTTAATCTATCTTCAAAAGCAACTTTTATTGCATTGCCGTATTTGTCTTCTTTTGTACTCCAATAAACAAGTATATAATTACTGTTAGGTTCTAAAACTTTTGTAAGTCTTGCACTAATTGCTGATATAATATTTTCTTCTTTAGCACTGTTGTCATTGACAAGTAGTAAATCTAAAAAAACTAGTCTAACATTTTCAATTTGTGTGTCAGGTAAATCAGATCCATCTTCTTCATAAAAATAAAAATAAGGTATTTTTTGTTTACTTAACGCAGTTAATAATGCTTTTACTTCTTCATATTTATCATCAAAAACTACAACTTTTCCATTAGTTGGTAGAACCATATTTTTCTTTTTTTGTTAAATAGTCTTTCTGTTTAATCTTAATACAACTACAGCTCCGTGTTCGAAATCTTCATCTAAATCATATTCTCCAACTTCAGGAAATAGAATTTGACCATTTTGAATTTTCATTACTTCACTAACAATATGCAGACCTAATCCCATTCCAACAGTTTTGTCGCTTACAAAGGGTTTGGTAAGTTGATAGGTAGGTAATCCAAAACCAAAACCATTATCTGCAATTAAAATATCAATGTGATTTTTATTATTGTATAGGTCTATTAAAATTTTCTTTTCAAATTTTGTATTACTTACATCAATTTTTTTTCTTTTCCTTTCTAACCAATAAATAGAGTTGTCAATTATATTAACTATTGCACCAAGCATTAGTCTTTTACTACATACAATCTTTTCATTTAATTTATTTTGATAATTTTTGATTATGTGAATATCATGTGCTTTAAGTCTATATTCAACATTAAATAATGCACCGTTAATTAATTTTACAGAGTCTTCCTCTTGGTTTTTTGCTTGTCTAAATAAATCACTATAATTTTCAATTAACTCATCTAGATGTTTAACTAAATTTAATATGTTTTCGGGAACGGATTCTTCTTTAACTAAATAATTTAATTCAGCTATAACTTTTTGTACTTCATGTATACCAACGCCCATTGTTAATCCAACACCTGCACTACTTAAAAGAACTTCATTAATATGATTGTAATCTTCTTCAATTTTTACAAGATGTTTTGTAATCTCAATTTTTACTGACTCTGGCTGAACTTTTGAATCAACCAAATCTCTTAACTTTCCTAAACTACTGATAACGGGCTCTTGTTTTTCTGTTGGATTAAATTTTCTTCTTATAGAGTCTTTATCATCTTTTCTAAGAGTTTCAATTATATTTAAAGTGTATAATATTGCAGTACAAAAATCATTAAATGCTTCATTTTCTATAAATCCTTCTCTGTTTGTCTTTTCAATTAAAGCAGAGCTTTTTTCTTCATTTAAATCAATTACACTAAGTATAATATTATTACTGACTCTTTTTGCGGGAATATTTACTCTTCTCATATCTAAGTTTAACCAGTCATTCCCTTTTTCTCCATATTCGTTAATTCTTATATTATTCCTATAAACCCTAATTCCTCCCTGTTCATCAAGATACTCTTTTAATAATGCAACACCTTGATGATTGCTTAAATCAAGAGTTAATTTATCTCTGTCAAAAATATATCCTTCAAAACTTATTGAACCTATGGATTTTGGATTTTCATTATCACCATAGTTTTTTGATAAATTTAAAATAGTTTCTTTCTTTTTTCCATTAATTTTTTCTTCATAAACTAAAGTTGATCTATCGCTAATATAGTCATCTTCTTCAGTTAATTTTCTTTCTTTTATTCCTGTTAAACTATCCCATGGAGTAAATTCGTATAAAAATTTTTTGATTTCATGTCCTTCAATTTCACATTTAAAATGCCACAATGCAAACTTTTGCACATCCTCCCATTTTGGCATTTTTTCAAGAGCTTTAGAGTCATCAGTTTCTAGTTCTACTTTAAACTTTCCTGTTTTGTGAAAAGGTGAATTTAAAGTAAAAACTGATTTGTATAATTCACGAATCATTCTTTTATCCCATTCACTTCTTAAACCAGAAACAACTATCTTTGTTCCGGTTTTATTTCCTTTAAAATATTCCGGATTTGTTCTTTCAAAAACATCAAATTTCGCATCTTTTAAATATTTGTTTTTTGCAAATTCATCCCAATCTATTTTTACAACAACTTCATTTTTATCTTTTCTTTTTGATACTAATTCGATCTTAGTTCCTAATTTATGAACTCCAAATCGTCCAATTCCTTTTTCTCCAATTGGCAATCTATTGTATTTTGGGGTTCTAACTTTCTTTCTAAATAAATTTTCTTTGTAATCGCTTCCGGGTTCTAACCAAACATTTTCGATTATTTCTATATCCATTCCTTCTCCTTCGTCCAAAATTTCAATATATCCGTTTTTTTTATCACCTACATTTCTTAATTTAACTTTTGCCCAACGAGAATCAGCATCATAAGAATTTTTGATTAATTCTAACAATGCGATATTTTCATTCTTAATTAACTTGTCGCCAAGCTGAAGCAATAGTCTTGCTCTGGGTTGAAAAAAATTCTTTTGCGATTTTAAATCCATTATAGTAATTCTTTCATTTTTTTAGCAATTGCATTAGCCATCAAAGGCGGTACTGCATTACCGATTTGTTTAAATGCTGCTGAACGAGAACCTTCAAAATAAAAATCATCTGGGAAGGATTGTAACCTTGCTGCTTCTCGAACAGAAATAGAACGACATTGTTTAATGTCAGGATGAATATAGTGGTGACCATCTTTTGCAATATGAGCCACTACGGTATGAGCCACTCCTGTTCCGTCAACGACTTTATATCGATCAATAAAAGAGCTTTGATTTTTATGTGATTTAAGTTCTTCTGGTAAATCTGGGTATTTCAATCGCTCTTTTCCTTTATTCCATTTTTGAATAGCGGTTTTATAGATAGCTAAATCTCTTGGATTGTGAGGTCTTGAAATGTGTTGGGTTACAAAATCAACACCATTTCGAAGTTCAAAATGTTGTAAATATTCGTTTTTATTTTCAGTGTAATTAACTTTTTTGAATCCTTCACCGGGCTTTAAAACTGGTAAATCAGCAAAAGCATCATTCACCGTAAATTGTTTTACAATCTTTTCAAATTCTGGAAATCCAAAATCTTTTTCTTTTTTCCAACCAACAATTATAATTCGCTTGCGTGCTTGAACTACTCCGAAATCGGCGGCGTTAAGTGTATCGTGATAAACTTCATAACCAATTCTTCGGAAGTAAGCTTTAAGATTTTTAAAATGCTGACCTTTGTTTGCACTTAACATTCCGGGGACATTTTCAAAGACAAATGCTCTTGGTTTAAAATGGTTTAAAAAACGACCGTATTGAATATATAATTTATTTCTTGGATCATTTTCAATGTCTTCCTGATGTCTTCCCAACAAAGAATACGCCTGACAAGGTGGACCGCCAATTATTAAATCAATTTTTTTGTTAGACGTTTTTATTTTTTTAAAAATATCTTCAATCGTATCATCATTAATCTCAATATTCAGAACACTATCAACAATTTCATTTGGTATTTCATTAAAGAACATTTCTTTCGAAATTTCTCCTTTGATATACTGATAATATAAATCAAGATTATTGTTGGATTTTAAATAATGATAGGCTGCTCTTGTCTTTATAGTTTGACAAGCTTCAGGGTTCATTTCAATGTGTGCAACAGGATTAAATCCAGCATTTACAAAACCTTCAGACATTCCAGATGCTCCTGCGAACAGGTCAATGAAGTTAAGTTCGTTAGCCATAAAAAAACATTATTAACAAAAGTATATATAAAAATCTTATAATATACAAAAAAAGCGTGTGCACGGTTAATTTTTTCTTAATAATAAACCAACTCAAAATAATTCTCTAAAGCAATTTGAAACAATTTCGTTTCAATTTTAATGAGTTCTTCTTTGAAATCCCAACCTTCAATGTACGCTTCATCTTCTGTTGAGATTGGGTATCCATGAAGTTTACGACTTAAAAGATTGCACATTGAAACATCATCACAACTGTAGTAAAGCGGGTAATATTTTTCAATAAAATCCCAGTATTCTGCGGATGAATATTTCAATAGTGGTTTCATGGTTTTTGATTTTTATCAAAATTATCAATTATTAATTTAATGAACAGCATACAATAGTATGCCACAGTAAATATTTTGCAATATTCGTAAATACAATTCGCTATTCCATTTTGGAATAATTGTGTTTTTGTAATGAGATTCCTCCTGCGTCGGAATGACAAGATGGTGGTGAGATTCCTCCTTCGTCGGAATGACAAGATAGTGTAGAGATTCCTCCTGCGAATGAATGAGAAGATTGCTCAATTTGAGTGCGATCAGATTGTGAAAATATGCATCTAACTTGCTTTGGTTTTCATTTTTTACAAAAAATAAAAACCTTAAAATAAATTTAAAACCGCACCAACCTCTTTTCCTTTTGTGTAAGTTTACGGAAGAAACCTTACAAATTAAATATGAACTATACCTTTACTTTGTTATGCTTGGTGTTGAGTAGCTGTTTTTGGTCGTGTACAAACCTTTCCGCTCAAGTGCTCAAAGGCAAAATTGTTGATGCTCAAACGCAAGAGCCCATTGGGTATGCTTCGGTGCAACTTTCACCCAATTATGGGGTCATTACCAATCAGGAAGGGGATTTTTCACTCCTGCAAAAGGATTTTCCGCCAGAAGCGTTGGTGCATATTACGCATATCGGGTACCAGGAAATACATATCGCCATCAAAGACTTGATTCGCCAACCGGTGATTGCTCTCGAACCTTCTGCGTTGTTGCTGAAAGAAGTCGTGTTGGGTCCCACCTTAACCGCTTCGCAAATTCTACAAAAGTATGTGGAGAACAGTAGTAAAAACCATGCAGTGTCCGGTGTTCGGGTGCGGTATTTCAGCCGAACCAAAGAAACATATCTGCCCAAACGGTTTGAAGTAGACCTTAAAAAAATCAGTTTTGCTAACAAAAAAGAACTGCAGGAAAAGATTGAGGCGTTTGAAAAAAAATTCAATAACAAAGAAATCACCGGCTTTACCGAAACCATTACCGATGTGTATCTCACACCAAAAGGTATGGTGACCAACCACCTGAAAGCACTGAAATTAATAGATGGCAACGGCTTGAACATGGATAATTTTCAGGATAAATTTTTTGAACATACTTTCAAGCAATTGGAATCACCTTATACCTATCGCATCAATTCGGGTATTATTCCGCTGGAAAAAAAGGCATCGATGAAGGAAATCAGCAGTGATGCCAATGCCGCCGACACACTGAAAAACAGTAACGGTTTTTATGCCTTGGGTTATGGTTTTATCGGCCAACGGGATTTTATCCGTAAGCAAGACAGTTACGAGTACACCCTTCAGGGTACGCAAACTGTAAACGGGATGTCGTGTTATCACCTCACGTTTCAACCTAGAAAGAACAAGGCCAAGTATGTGGGCGAACTTTTTATCAACACCGATGATTTTGGGTTGGTGTATTATACGTATGAACTGGCTCCTGAAAAAAGTGATTTTAAACTAAACCTCAAGTGGATGCTAGGTGTAAAATTTAATTCGTTTGACAATAAGATGGAAGTGCTGATGAAAAAAACACCGTCGGGCACGTATTATCCGCAATTTATAAAAAAGTACAATGCCAGTTATATCTATATCGATCGGAGTCTTTCATTTACAGAAAATCATCCGAAAAGGCGTGAACGCAAGAAAATGAAGCTTAACTTTTTGGTCGAAATGACCACGGGTGTTGCAGATGAAATTATCGCCGTTGAAACGGAGCCGCAAGAGGGAGAGGTGAAACCTTTTGAACCGGGCTATATTTTTTATGATGTGAAGCGGCAGTATGATCCGAAGTATTGGAGTGAATATACGATACTTGAGGCAACGGAGGCGGTGCGGAGTTTTAAGGGGGAGTAGCTTCCTTTTTTTTAACCGCAAAGAGCACAAAGGAGTTCGCAAAGGGCACAAGGACGCTTCACTTTTTTTAAATGGAACGCGGATTGAATGGATTTGCTATGCAAAACGCGGATTTTTGCGGATTTTGATAGCTTCGCTATTATGGATTGAAGCGGATTAAAAACTATTAGGTTAGTAGTGTTTTCAATGTCTCGTCTCTCCTCTCCTTTTTGTCTCGTCCGAAGGCGGATGGAGAGGGGTTGGGGGTGTGGATTCTAAATTTTTTAATGGAACGCGGATTTTTGTAGTTGACGTAGCTTAGCTATTTTTTTTCTCACAGAAATCACAGAAAACACAGAGGATTTTCAAGTCTCTTTTTTAAATTTAAGGCTGAAAGACTTTTGGAAACCTACTTCATAACGTTTACTTTTACAGCATGCAAGTCAAAACCAAAGCCATCGTTATTTCAACCTTAAAATATCAGGAAAAATCCCTGATTGTGAAGTGTTTGACACGAACGGATGGATTAAAGAGTTATTTTGTGCCTAATGCGTTTTCGGCTCGCAAGAGTCAACAGAAAATTGGATATTTTCAGCCGTTGACGTTGTTGGAAATTGAGGCGACGCACAAAAATCAAGGCAAGCTGGAGTACTTTAAGGAAATTAGAATCAGTCAGCCGTTTGTGAGTTTGCATAATGATATTGTCAAAAGTTCGATGGCTCTTTTTCTGTCGGAAGTGTTGCATCATTGCATCAAAGAAGAAGAAAAAAACGAGGCTTTTTTTGATTATTTAGAAACGGCTTTGCTGTGGTTGGATGGCCACGATGAAGTGGTCAATTTTCACTTGATTTTATTGTTGGGAATGACTCGTTTTTTAGGATTTTATCCCGATGTGTCGCAAACAGACGCTACTTTTTTTGAATTGACAGAAGGCGTTTTTACGAACTATCACGGCATCAGTTGCCTTTCGGAACACGAAACGATTTTATTTAAAAAATTGATTGAATTAAAATTCAACAGCGAATCAAAATGCTTTGTTGCTGCTGAACGACAGGTTTTACTTAAAATTCTGTTGGATTATTATGCGTTTCATTTGGATGGGTTTAAGAGGCCGAAGTCGTTGGAGGTGTTGGGGGAGGTGTTTTCATGATGAGTTGCTGAGGTTTTTTAACTACAAATGGCACAAAGACGCTTCGCTTTTTTAATGGAACACGGATTTTGCTGATTAGCTATCGCTAACCGCTGATTTTCACAGATTTGATAGCTTCTCTATAATAGATTTTCACGGATTTATTACTAGTAAAATAAATAATCTTTTATAAAAACAAAAAAACACCCAATCAAGGATGTTTTACTATTTTTTAATGAATTAAATATTCTCCAAATTTTTATTCCTTTTATACTTCATCTGTTTGAAAAAAGAGGGAGAAAGTCCGGTAATCTTTTTAAATTGATTGGACAAATGGGCAACACTACTGTAATTTAACATAAAAGCGATTTCGGTTAAATTCAATTCATCATACAACAACAACTCTTTTACACGCTCAATTTTGTGCATAATAATATAGTGTTGAATGGTAATTCCTTTGACTTCCGAAAAAATATTAGACAAATAGGTATAATCATGATGTAATTTTTCACTTATATAATCGGAATAATTCACTTTCGGAATTTCATCAGTATAGTGAACCATCTCAACAATCACATTTTTTATCCGTTCAATTAAAATAGCTCTTTTGTCATCTAATAATTCCAGCCCGGACTTGGCTAAATTCTCTCTCAACAACTCCCATCTTTCGGGTGAGATTTCACCCAAAATTTCAACCACACCTAAATCGATATTAAGATAGTCTAAGTTCAATTTTTTCAATTCTTCTCTAACCATCATTTTGCAACGAAGACTAATCATGTATTTGATATACAGAATCATAGTTGTTTAATTTTTATCAGCAACAGTAGCGTTGCTGAGTGTGCTCATTTAATCTTCATAACCACTTTTTATTACGGTTGATATCATTTTAAATTGTTCATTGGCATTGAAATGATGCTTTGAATGGGCGGGAATTACAATTCCATCTCCAAGCTTTAACATAAGTTTTTTACCTTCTAATGTTAATTCGGCCACACCATCAATGATTTGAATGTACATATCAAACGGTGATGTTTTTTCATCTAATTCTTCGCCGGCATCAAACGAGGAAACGGTTACATTTCCGGTTGTTTTTTTTATAATTGTTCTGCTCACCACGGCATTTTTCATATATTCTATAATCTCAACTACAATATGAATTTTGGCTTTTTCTAATTCTAAATTGTCATTCGGTTTTTTCATCTTATTTTGAATAATTTTTTTGTTGACTTACAGTATTATTCCTATACAAAGGTCGACTATATTTTATCTATATGATTACAATTAATTGATTATTAATTGTATAATTACCATTTAAAGGTATAATTACCTGAAGAATACATCTTTTCTTATCAAATTACTTTGGATAATCTTACTTCGGATACTATTTTTAACCCAAAAAAACGATTTTGAGAAGAAAAGGAGACAATCAAAACGCTTCACTTTGTCTAATGGAACACGGATTAAACAGATTAGCTATCGCTAAACGCTGATTTTCACAGATTTGATAGCTTCGCTATAATGAATTGAAGCGGATTTATTACCGCAAATTTAGCAGTCATTTCAACGTCAAATTATAATCTCTAAGCACATACAATTGACTCATCACCAATTGACACATTGACACATTGACTCATTGACTCATTATATTACCATATTATCTCAAAAATCATTACTTTCGCAAATTGATTTTTTAGAACGCGAGACTATGAGCACGAAATTCACTGAATACAAAGGACTTGACTTGCCAACTGTGGCATCTGAAGTGCTTACTTATTGGAAGGAAAACCACATTTTTGAACAAAGCATCACCACCCGTGAAGGGCAACAACCGTATGTGTTTTTTGAAGGACCTCCTTCGGCCAACGGTTTGCCGGGAATTCACCACGTGATGGCTCGTGCGATTAAAGATATTTTTTGCCGTTATAAAACCCAAAAAGGATTTCAAGTAAAACGAAAAGCCGGCTGGGATACACACGGTTTGCCGGTAGAATTAGGCACTGAAAAAGAATTAGGCATTACCAAAGAAGACATCGGAAAAACAATTTCGATTGAAGAATACAACGAAGCGTGTAAAAAAACCGTTATGCGTTACACCGACGTGTGGAACGACCTAACCGAAAAAATGGGTTATTGGGTCGATATGGAAGATCCGTATGTGACTTATAAATCCAAATACATGGAGTCGGTTTGGTGGTTGTTGAAACAGATTTATGATAAAGATTTGTTGTATAAAGGTTACACGATTCAACCGTATTCACCAAAAGCGGGAACAGGTTTATCTTCACACGAAGTGAATCAGCCCGGAAGTTATAGAGATGTGACCGATACAACGGTTGTGGCACAATTCAAAACAAAACCGGAAACATTACCGAACTTTCTACAAGGTTTTGGTGCTATTCATATTTTAGCTTGGACAACCACTCCTTGGACGTTGCCGAGTAATACGGCGTTAACGGTTGGACCTAAAATTGATTATGTTTTAGTAAAGACTTTTAACCAATATACCTATCAACCAACAAACGTTATTCTAGCTAAAAATTTAGTTGGTAAACAATTCGGAAAAGGATTTTTTGTTTCAACAGAAATTTCTGATTTTGAAAATTTCAAAGAAGGTGATAAAAACATTCCTTATCAAATTTTAACCGAATGCAAAGGTTCAGATTTAGTCGGAATTCGCTACGAACAATTAATGCCATTGGTTTTACCTTATCAAAACCCGGAAAATGCATTTAGGGTAATTTCAGGTGATTTTGTGACGACTGAAGATGGAACCGGAATTGTTCACACCGCTCCGACTTTTGGTGCCGATGATGCGAAAGTGGCCAAAGAAGCTACACCGGAAGTTCCGCCAATGTTAGTGTTGGATGCAAACGGAAATCCTGTTCCTTTAGTTGATTTACAAGGAAAATTCATCCAAGGTTTAGGTGATTTATCCGGCAAATACGTTAAAAATGAATATTATGATGCCGGACAAGCACCGGAACGTTCTGCCGATGTTGAAATTGCCATTCAACTAAAAGAGGAAAATAAAGCATTTAAAGTTGAAAAATACGTTCACAGTTATCCGCACAGTTGGCGAACTGATGAACCGTTGTTATATTATCCGTTAGATTCTTGGTTCATCAAAGTAACCGAAATCAAAGACAGAATGTTCGATTTGAACGATACCATCAACTGGAAGCCAAAAGCAACCGGCGAAGGTCGTTTCGGAAACTGGTTAAAAAACGCCAACGACTGGAATTTATCCCGTTCACGGTATTGGGGAATTCCGTTACCAATTTGGCGAACAGAAGACAAAACCGAAGAAGTTTTAATTGGATCGGTTGAAGAACTGTATTACGCCATTGAAAAATCGGTTGAAGCAGGTTTCCAAAAAGAAAATCCGTTCAAAGGTTTTGAAATTGGTAATATGAGCGAAGAAAACTATGATTTAGTTGATTTGCATAAAAATGTGGTCGATGCCATCACATTAGTTTCCAAATCAGGAAAACCAATGAAACGGGAAGCCGATTTAATTGACGTTTGGTTCGACTCTGGTGCGATGCCTTATGCTCAATGGCATTATCCTTTTGAAAACAAAGAAAAAATTGATGAAGGAAAAGATTTTCCGGCTGATTTTATTGCCGAAGGTGTTGACCAAACGCGTGGATGGTTTTATACTTTACACGCAATCGGAACCTTAGTTTTTGATAAAGTTGCGTATAAAAATGTGGTTTCCAATGGATTAGTGTTAGACAAAAACGGACAAAAAATGTCCAAACGTCTCGGAAACGCCGTTGATCCATTTACCACTTTAGCCGAATACGGTCCGGATGCCACACGTTGGTATATGATTGCCAATGCGAATCCGTGGGATAATTTAAAGTTTGATATTGAAGGTGTTGCCGAAGTCAGACGAAAGTTTTTCGGCACATTATATAATACCTATTCCTTCTTTTCGTTGTATGCGAACATAGATGGATTCACGTATAAAGAAGAAGAAGTTCCATTAACTGAAAGACCTGAAATTGACCGTTGGATTTTATCCGAATTGCAAACGTTGGTTCAATTGGTGGATGAAAGTTATGCTGATTACGAACCAACAAGAGCGGCGAGAGCGATTTCCGACTTTGTTCAGGAGAATTTAAGTAACTGGTACGTTCGTTTATGCCGAAGAAGATTTTGGAAAGGCGACTACGGTACCGATAAAATTGCCGCGTATCAAACCTTATATACGTGTTTAATTACGGTTGCTAAATTATCAGCTCCAATCGCTCCTTTCTTTATGGATAGGCTTTACAGAGATTTAACACAGGCAACACATTCAGAAAATTTTGACAGCGTACATTTGGCCGATTTCCCGAATTATGTTGAAAAATATGTTGATAAATCGTTGGAGAGTAAAATGATGAAAGCACAAACGGTTTCGTCGTTGGTTTTATCACTTCGTAAGAAGGAGATGATTAAGGTACGTCAACCATTGCAAAAGGTAATGATTCCGATACTTGACGAAAATCAGCGTGCAGAAATTGAAGCAGTTTCCGACCTGATAAAAGCCGAAGTAAACGTGAAAGAAGTGGTGTTATTGGATGATGCTTCCGGTGTTTTAGTAAAGCAAATCAAGCCTAATTTTAAAGCTTTAGGCCCTCGTTTCGGAAAAGATATGGGGTTGATTGCCAAAGAGATACAGGGATTTTCGCAGGAGCAAATTAATGAATTAGATCGAGAAGGTAGCTGTACGCTTGTTATTTCGGGAAATTCAATAACTTTAACACAAGATGATGTGGAGATTTCATCGCAAGATATCCCGGGTTGGTTGGTTGCCAATGCAAACGGAATTACGGTTGCTTTAGACATTACCATATCGGATGAATTGCGAAAAGAAGGGATTGCCAGAGAGTTAGTCAATCGCATTCAAAACCTTAGAAAGGACAGTGGTTTTGAAGTTACTGATAAAATAAAAGTTCAATTGATGAGAAATGGTGTTTTAGAGGAAGCCATAATCGCAAATGAAACGTATATAAAGTCCGAAACGTTAACCGAATTGCTCGTTTTTGAAGACCATCTCGAAAATGGTACGGAAATTGAGTTTGATGATATAAAAACACTAATAATAATTTCAAAATAGATTAATATGACAGATGAAGTAGTACGATTCTCAGAAGCCGATTTGGCTGAGTTCAAAGAAATTATCCTAAAAAAAATTGAGAAAGCTCAAAACGATTTGGAACTAATCAAAAGTGCCTATATGAATGATTTGAATAACGGAACCGATGATACATCGCCAACGTTCAAAGCATTTGAAGAAGGTAGCGAAACAATGAGCAAGGAAGCCAACTCACAATTAGCTATTCGTCAAGAAAAGTTTATCCGCGATTTAAAGAATGCTCTTTTTAGAGTAGAAAACAAAACGTATGGCGTTTGCAAAGTAACGGGTAAATTAATTTCAAAAGAACGTTTGAAATTGGTTCCACATGCTACGATGAGTATTGAAGCGAAGAATATGCAACGATAAATTTTCGACATGAAATACATTATAATTTTATTCCTGATGCCTTTATTTTTAGAGGCATCTGATTTTTATAAGGTAACCGTAACATTTGAAGACGGTACGGAGCAAAGAGGTTTTGCTGAATTTCCGTATGGAAATGATAGTAAATTAAAGTTCAGAACAGAACCAAAAGCTAAAACAGAAAAAATAAGTATTGACTTGGTTAAAGGTCTTTATTTTGATACGGATGATGGCGTAGGCATTCGTTATATTACAACCAAGACCTATTATCATGCGGGATTGACAGGAAAGTTAAAAGAGTCCGAAAAAGCTTGGCTAGGACTTTGTTATGAAGGAAAAAGCAAGCTTTATTATTCTTATACTACTGCTCAGGTTCCCCGCGGAAATATGATGCATACAATGACTATCAAAAATTACTTAATCATTAATGAAAAGTATGATTTGCCCTTGTTTATTTTTAGTGAGTGGATTGGTACACCTTCTTTTGCTATGGCAAAAGCCGAATTAAAAAGAAATATGAAAAATGATTGTCCGGAATTGGTTAAACTATTGGACAAAAAAGTGATTAAAGAAAAAGGCTATGCCTACATTGGTCAATTATATGATGAAAATTGTGGAAAATAGACATTAACTATTGGTTAAAAATGAATTAGTTTTCAGAATCAATTCTTTTTACTTCGTTAATCAATCGAATCGGTTTGTTGTAAATTAATTTCATTAACATTACTTCGAGAAATGATGTATATTTTTTGTTGCCACATTCATACCACCATAAAGATTCATATAAAACGGAATCTTTTTCCATTACATTAAACCATACTTTTTGAGTATCAACTAAAATTTCTTTAGCTTGAAGAATTTTGTAACCATCGCCTGTCCAACAAATAAGTGGTTTGTGCGATGGGGTTTTGATGTAAATTAGCTTTTCTTTTGTTTCAATTTTAAATACTTCGTCATTAACCCAATTTCCCTCTTTTAGGTTGTATTGTGAATCAATATCCGTAAGTAAATCATGATTTATTGGGTTTTTCATTTCAAAACTTGTCAAAAGAATAACTACGAAAGAGACAGCAATTGGAATGAGTTTTGGATTAAAATCGGATGTACTTATTTCTGCACTCTTTGGTTTGAAATATCGCATAAGAAATAGCATAGGAACAACTTGATATACAACAAAGCAAAACAATCCTATCGCATGATGAAGAAGGTTTTCTTCAGTGCATTTTAATAGAATCAAAGCAATAATTCTGAAATAATTGGAAAGAACATTTAAAAGAATTACGATTAAACAGAAAAGTAAAATTTGAATTATTCCAAAATACCGATTTTGCTTTTTTTCTTCTATTGTTAGTAGTATTGCTCCAGTAAGTAATCCGGTTTTAAACATCGACAATCCCATGCAAGCAGTATCGATTGTTATTCTTGCTCCGTTGATATAAAAATTTACTCCTTCTACTTTATCAATTTCTATGAAAGTTTTTAACGTGTGATAGACAATATTACAGAGTGATTGTTTAATTTCTGAAGTTAAATGTTCGAAAAACTTATTGAAAACGGCAGAAAACAATAGAATACAAATAAAAGCAATGAACGAAAATTTCTTAGTTAAACTATAATAAATCAAACAAATAAAAAAAGCAATCGATAGAAAATGAAGCGATTTTGTGTGGAGTCGGAAACTGATAAATTCAAACAAAATAATTAATCCAACAAGCCAATAACTAATTTTGATGTTGGTTTTTCTGCCACCAATAAAAAATAAAATTACAGAAAAAAATATCCCAAAAAAATCATTTGAAACGCCAAAACTAATCACCTCATAATTCAGCACCAATATAAAAAGGATGACGAGAATGGCAAACGCAATTTTATTTTGATATAAAAACTTCATTTAAACCGATTGTTTTTTACTCTTTTTATAATAAACAAAAAGTACAACTAAGGTTAAGATAATTAAAACCCATTCATGCGGTTCAGGGACAGCACCATCGTTATTAATAGAAGCGTTTCCTAAAGTGTCAATGTTTTTTTCGATACCGTGTTTAGTGTAATCTTCGTCTGTTTCTAAAACAATTAAAGAAGTAATTGGGGTTACAATATTAGCATCTTGAGCTAAAGTGACATATTTATTAACTGCTAAAGAATCGTTTTGAATAGTTACTTGTTCTTCTAATACTTTTCCAAAAGCATACATTCTGTAGATGTGATTTGATCCATTGCTAGAAAGTTTCTCTAACTTTTCTTTCTTATGAATTGAAATGCCGGCTGGTTCAATATTTACCCTATTTTCATCAGTTGTAAGCGAAAGAAATTGATTGTTTTTTACTAATTTCAATGCATTTTCTAAATCTGCTTGAATAAATTCAACATATTTTTGTTCTTTAATAGTTTGCCAAAACGGGTTAATTTCTGAAGAAATATTAATTGCTTTCAACTGTTTTTGCTTAGTGCCGGATTTTATTTTATTCAAGAATTCAGAGGCTTGCAATTCTTCAAAATTTGCTGAATAGGAGCCGCTTTTGGTTATAATTAAACTGTTTTCAGATAATATATACAACGGCAATAACGAATACTGTAAATTTTCAAATTGAGTAAAAACAGTTTCATAGTTTGCTGAATTGATTTCTTCTTTTTTATTATTAATAATGACCGCAAATTTGTTTTTGCTGAGATTGACGATTTTTTTGATTTCCTCTAATGACCAATTACTGTCCAAGTCCAACACAATTTCAGATGGAATAAACGAACTATTTCCGCTTTCTATCGGATTGATTTCATACAAATTATCCTTCCAAATGAACGAACTTGAATAAGTTGAATTGCCGATAGGAAGAAAGGCTTCCCATTTATCCAATCCTTTTGATTCATTGATGTAAAAGTTATTTTTTAATTCGAAATTCTTATCTGAATCAAACTTTTCATTGCCCGAAATTTGAAGTCTGGAAAGCGTTTCAGCATTTGAAATATTTGGACCTTTTATGTTTAAACTTTGGTATTTTAATTTGTCGTTTTCCACTTTCAAAGGTGTTGTGAAACCACACTTAAAAGTTCTTGGTAAATCATAACTAACAGGGAAAACTCTAACAACCACTCTGTTTCCTTCTCGCCATTGCATTAAAGATGGATCGCGAGCTTCTATACCAACGATTTGAGTGTAAGCTTTTTGAGCTTTTTCTTTCGTAGTTAAAATACCTTTTCGTTCAACTCCATTAACCCATAATGAAAGTGATGTTGCCACCGAACCTTCCGGCAGTTGAAATGAATAAATAGCTTCTTTAGGATTCCATGTCATTTCCTCAATGGCAATATCCATTGTGATTTCGGTATAAGCGAGTCTTTCGTTGGGATAAATTTTTACGTCTTCTTTGATGTTTTTAGTAATTAAATCATCACCGCTCCACAATTGCTCTTCGGTTTCAAGCCTTTTATCAAAATTTGATTTTAAAATATTTATTCGATCATCAACACTCAATCCTGAATCTTTTGTATAAAAATAAGCCACATTCACAAAAGGATTGTGCGATTTTCGTTCATTATATTGTTTAGCAGAAAAAAAACGAAACTGTTGAGAATCAAAGAAATTCTCTGTTGAAGTATAAACCAAGTCTTTTTTAAGTAAAATTTCATTAAAAAAATTGGGCTTCAAACTTTGAGAAACGATGATGTAAGTTGGCAAATCAGTGTTGGTTTCAAATGTTTTTGAAATGGAGTGACTTCTGATTTTTTCACTTTCTTTATTTAATTGTATCGTAAAAGCAACAAAACTTAGTATAGTTAAAATTATTCCACTACTGAATGAAATAATGTTACTTTTATTTTTTGGTAAAACAGTAACCAATCTAAATGTGTGAATAACAAGCACAATGAATGGAACCAAACCATAGAACCCTAGGCCTAAAGCCAAAATCCCCACAAGAGAATAGAAGGTTAATGGCATTAAATAAATAGCGTAGTAAATGATTAATAAAATTGTTATTCCATTGATAAAAAAGGATATAGGAATAATCCATTTGTTTTTGAAATTGCTATAAATGAAAAAATTTGAAAAGCAAAATAAAAAAGTAAGTACATAAACCCAAACCGGTAAGTTTTCAAAAATATTAATGAGTACATTGGTACAAAAACATCCGATAAACCAATTTAAAATCAAGAAAGGAACCAGATGGATAAATTCTTCTCTTTTTCTGATTAGTTTAAAAGAAACAATAACACCATAAACCAATCCAACAAATAAACTAAAAACACATAACGTTTGCATGGCATCGTTGTTAATTCTTAGCCCGATAAGAGCGATTGTAAGCATACATATTCCCAAAACAGTTACAGCAACACTCGATTTAACCCCAATTCGATTAAAATAATTTCTAAAATTTTCCAGATTGATTCCCATGTTTAATGTTTTTAAAGTACTTTGAAAAACAAAGTTAATTAAATATTTATTACAACCTAATTTTTTTTAATTTTTTATTCTGAGTAGATTTGATGTTAATGAAATTATGAGTTAAGCTAAATAAGAACTTTTAAATTCCTAAATGTATAACCACAAAAAACCCAAATAGTAGTCGACTATCTGGGTTAATTTTGAACGGTAATTAGTATTAATTATTTTATCAATTTCTAAAATTCACAATTTTTATGTTGGATTCAGGTGTAAATTAAAAATTCACCACACTCATCACTTCCAACGTATGATTTTCTCCATAATTATATTGGATGATTTTGTTGATTCCAACGGCAATTAAATGTGTATCTAAAGCAATCACATCTTTAACTTCATCTTCGTAGGTGTTTTCTAAGGTTAATTCAGTTGAATTTGTAGCATCAAAAACGTTCAAATTTCCATCGGCACACACATATAAAACATCATTTCTAATTCCCAAACCAAACGGCTGATTCAGTAAATAAGTTGAAATTAAGGTTGGATTTTCAATAGTGGTAATATCAATTACGTTGACTTGGTCTTCAATTGAACCACAATTTGAACCTCCACGAACAGTGATATATGCCGTATTTCCATGAACAACCACAGGGTCACAAGCTGTTGCATGAGCAAAACTAGAGACAAAATAAGGATTGAATTCGTCAAAGGCATTCACAATATACATTCCGTTAGTTGAACCAATAAAAAGAAATTCTTTTTGTTTAAATAAAGTTTCAAATACACCACCACCCAACCATTCGTTCATATAGACGGTTTTGTCATAAAAAGTTTCAGTAGGATTGGAGATGTTGAAGACTTTTAAATTATACGATTCAACCGTATATAAAGCATTGTTGTTAATTTGGAATTTGGCATACGAGCCACCGGTTCCCACATTCCCACCGCTAACACTTTCAAAATTTGCCAACGCATCATCCGCCCAAAAGATTGCATCACCAGTAGGTCTTTCACGATTTTCAATTCTAAAGCCAACCATTATTTCCCCTTCAGATGGATTTACATCGTATGCATAAAATTCTGCATCATCAGGATAAATAGGATAGAAGGAAATTACATTTTCGGCTACTCTAACCACATTGATGTTGTTTATGTCAGAAATATCAAAAACAACCAAATCCACAAAATTATCAGCATACAAATAATTGCCTTTTACAGCAATATCATGCACGCCTTCTAAATTGATGAAAGCCGTATTTTGCGGACTTGAAGGATTTGAATTATCAAAAATGTGAATTCCGGATTCTTGAGCTACATAAAAAAGCAGGTTTTCTGCAATGTAAATTTTTCCGTCCGCGTTGGTTTGTTGTGCTGAAGTCACCGAAATGTTACTTCGTAAAGCATCCAATGATTTAATTACAGGAACAGCAAATTTAGCCGTATCTGTTGATTTGTCATCTTCTTGATTACAACTCGCAAAAAAGGTCACAAACAAGGATAAGCAAAGTAGTTTTAATGTTTTCATTATCAGTTTGGTTAGGTTATACAAATGTAATAACAGTTGTGTACAATTGAGATGCAAAATCTAAAAAAGGTTGCATGAAATGCTAAATATTGTTTAAAGTTTTGTCCTCTTGTTCCATAATTCGCCTTTTGTTTGAGATAATTGTTATTTTTGCAGCATAAAATCTTAAGAATGTCTTTAAAGAAAGCCTATTTGATCGTCATAATCATCTTGTTAGTTGATCAGATATCTAAACTATACATCAAAACGACTTTTAAATTAGGTGATGAAATTGTTGTTTTCGATTGGTTCCGAATTCATTTTATCGAAAATGAAGGCATGGCTTGGGGAACCAAAATTCCGGGTGATCACGGAAAGTTATTCTTAACCTTATTCCGAATTGTAGCGGTTTTTGGTATTGGTTATTGGTTGTGGGATAGTGTAAAAAAGCACAGTTCAAACTATTTGATTGTTGCCGTTTCACTCATTCTTGCCGGAGCTTTTGGAAATATCATCGACAGTGTTTTTTATGGCGTAATTTTTAATGACAGTCATTATGCCGCTTCCACTTTGTTTTCAGACAATCCGTATGGAACTTGGTTTCACGGGAAAGTAGTCGATATGCTTTACTTCCCAATTTGGAAAGGAACTTTACCCGAATGGATTCCGTTTGTAGGCGGAAATTACTTCACCTTTTTCAATGCCATTTTTAACATTGCCGACATGGCGATTTCTACAGGAGTCGGAATTTTAATTGTTTTCAACAAAAGAGCTTTCGGCACAACGGAAAAAGAAGAAGTTGTTTCTAACAATGAAATTTCAGCTTAACCAAATTGATAAATTTTGGATGGTGTAACGCAATAATTCAGCGGAATATCTGATTCAAAAACACCGTCAATAGTATCTTCCGCTTCAAAAAAAGACAACCCAATTTTGATGGTTTCCGGTTTACATTCGGCTAAAAATTGATCATAAAATCCTTTTCCGTACCCAACGCGGTGGCCTTGTTGATCAAATGCTAAAAGCGGTACAAAAACCACTTCAATCATTGAAATAGGAACTTCCAAACCGTTCACAGGTTCAGGAATATTGTATTCGTTTTTTTTGATTTTGGTATTATCAGTCAATAAAAAATGAGTCATTTTTCGGGTTTCAAAATCACTTTTTGCAATTACAATTTCTTTGTCTTTTCCGGCTAGAATTTGCAGAATAAATTCTGTATCAATTTCTTTTTGTTTTTCAATAGTTAAAAACAAATGATAATAGGTTTTATTCCAACAATTCAAACGAAGTAATTGGTTAGCAATGGCCATACTTTTTTCTTCAATTTCTTGTTCAGAAAGAGCAGCTCTAAGTGATTTGTAATGTAACCGAAGTTCTTTTTTATGCATAAACCGAAGCTTTCAATTCGGCTATAAATGTAATTAAATGTTCGGGTTCCACATGATTCATCACCACAATTTTATACCATTTATTATCATTCAAATGCGATTGTGGCACGAGTTTAAAACGATTGGCGATTTCTGTCGAGATATATTCGGAATGAATGGTAACAATATTCATAAACGGTTCTCTAAAGTAGTTGACGCCTATTTTATCTAGTTCTCGGCATAAAAAATCGGTTCGTCCTTGCAAGGTACTTACTTTTTCAAACCAACCATGCGGACCATACGTAGAAAGAATCATCCACACAGCAATGGCATTGGCTCCCGAACGGCTTCCGCAAAGCGTTACATCCATTCCTTCCACATATTCTGCTTCTCGTGTAAGAACATGATGAATGAGGTCTTTTCGGCAAATAAAAATTCCGGTTCCATACGGAGCTTGTAGCATTTTATGAGCATCAATCGTAATGGAACTGATATCAGGATGCGAAAAATTTATAGTTGAATTTGGATTGCTAAACGGATAAACAAATCCGCCATACGCTCCATCCACATGCAATTTGAACGATAATTTCAACTCGTTCAGAATTTCGATATAATCATTCGGATTATCAACAGAACCAAACATAGTTGTACCCATATTTGATACTACAATAAAGTGTTTTTTGCCATTTAGATGAGCTTTTTCTAAAATAGTTTGCAAAGCCTTCTTGTCAATTTCACGAGTATTAAAAACAACCGGAATTTTTAACCAATCCAATTGCAATAAATTGGCTCCTTTCGGGATGGAGTAATGTGTGTCTTCTGAAGCAATGATGGCAATTTCGTTCAAATTTGCATTGCATTCCTGTTGAAAATAATTCCGATACATCCACAAAGCCTGAATATTTGCTTCGGTTCCGCCGGGTGAAATATAGCCGTCAAATGCATTGGGTTTTGATTTAAAAACATCAATGGCCATAGCATCCAAAACTTCTCGTTCCAATTGTTGTGTGCCGCTGAAAACACTCTCGGAATCACCTAATGTGTGACAGCCAATGTGGTTTGGATTGGCCACAAACGTTTGCAAAGTTGGAGCTTCTTTTAGAAACGGAGCATTGTCATAAAACACTTTTCCATCTAATTTTGAAGCCGGAAAGCCCAATGAAATATCTTTTGAAAAGTTCACGTTTTCCTCTAAAGCCAATTGAATTCGGTTCAACCGTTCTTGATGTGTATATTTTTTCCAATACGTCATAATCAAATTATTTCGGGCAAAACTAAATAGTTTATCAGAAAGGAAATATGATAAATGTTAGTTGGCGAACTATTGCACGCTCCTTTTTTTACTAATATATTTGTACAATGCAGACTAATTCTTTAGAACTCCAACTTCAAACCCTTCCCGACGGTCCGGGAGTCTATCAGTATTATGACAAAGAAGGAAAGATTTTGTATGTTGGAAAAGCTAAAAATCTTAAAAAGCGGGTTTCTTCCTATTTTACAAAATCGCATGACAATCACAAAACAGCCGTTTTAGTTAGAAAAATTGTCGAAATCAAGCACATCGTGGTTTTGTCTGAGCAAGATGCTCTTTTGCTGGAAAATAATTTGATTAAAAAGTTACAACCGCGTTACAACATCAACCTCAAGGATGACAAAACCTATCCGTGGATTTGCATCAAAAAGGAACCCTTTTCACGCATTTTTCCTACCCGAAAAATGATTAAAGACGGTTCAGAATATTTTGGTCCTTATACCAATTTCAAAATTGTCAATACACTATTGGATTTAATCAAAGAATTATATCCGTTGCGAACGTGCAATTACGATTTAAATGAGCAAAACATCCAAAATCACAAATACAAAGTCTGTTTAGAATACCACATCGGCAACTGTAAAGGACCGTGTGAAGGATTGGAAACATTGGAAAATTATCAAAAACACGTTGATGCCATCCGCGAAATTTTAAAAGGAAACTTCAAAGAAAGTCTAAAAGATTTCAAACAAAAAATGAACGCTTTTGCCGCCGACATGCAATTTGAAGAAGCCCAAAAAATCAAAGAAAAAATGGAAGTTTTGGAAAATTACCAAGCCAAATCCACCATTCTCAACCCAAAATTATCCAATATCGATGTGTTTTCCATCGTTTCAGACGAAACTATGGCGTATGTCAATTTTCTTCAAATTGCTCACGGAGCCATTATTCGTTCGCACACACTCGAACTCAAAAAGAAACTTGATGAATCTGATGAAGAACTTCTTGAACTCGCAATTGTAGAACTTCGCGAACGTTTCCATCTCACATCCAAAGAAATAATTTTACCGTTCGAACTTGATTTTGGCGACAAAATTAAAATCACCGTTCCGCAATTGGGCGACAAAAAACAAATACTCGAACTCTCGCAACGCAATGCCAAATATCATCGTTTGGAGCAGTTAAAACAAATTCAAATCGTAGATCCGGAACGGCATACCAACCGAATTATGGCTCAAATGCAAAAAGATTTACGTCTTTCGGTCGAACCGCGTCACATTGAATGTTTTGACAACTCCAACATCCAAGGAACCAATCCTGTAGCGGCTTGCGTGGTTTTTAAAGACGGAAAACCCAGCAAAAAAGATTACCGCCATTTTAACATCAAAACGGTTGAAGGTCCCGATGACTTTGCCTCGATGGAAGAAGTCGTTTACCGTCGCTACAAACGCTTGCTTGACGAACAACAACCACTACCACAACTCATCATCATCGACGGAGGAAAAGGACAATTGTCATCGGCTCTCAAAAGTTTAGATGCGTTAGATTTACGCGGAAAAATCGCCATCATTGGCATTGCCAAACGACTCGAAGAACTTTATTATCCGGGCGATTCCGTGCCATTGTACCTCGATAAAAAATCAGAAACACTCAAAATTATTCAGCAATTGCGAAATGAAGCTCACCGATTTGGGATCACGCATCATCGCGATAAACGAAGCAAATCGGCTTTGCAAACCTCGCTCGAAACCATTCCCGGCATCGGTGAAAAAACGATGATTACGTTACTAAAACATTTCAAAAGTGTTAAAAGATTAGCATTAGCTACCGAAAATGAAATTTCTGTTGTGGTTGGTACATCAAAAGCAAAAAAAATTCACGAATTTTACAAAAATAAAATCTAACTCAATACAATTTGAAGCGAATCGTTCCCGCCTTTTTGGTTTCCATTTTCCCGCTTTCGCCTATATCTCTTCACTTCGTTTCGAGGATATCGGCTCTATCGGGGCTAGGAAGGATTTGTCTTTTGTGTTTGTTATCCATGACCTTTTACCTATCACCAATCACCATTCATGCTCAAGATTCCATCCCAAAACAACCCAAAATCGGTTTGGTTTTAAGTGGTGGCGGTGCAAAAGGATTGGCTCACATTGGGGTTTTAAAAGTGATTGAAGAAGCTGGTATAAAAATAGATTACATCGGCGGAACCAGTATGGGAGCAATTATTGGCGGATTATATGCGTCCGGGTACACCGCAACTCAACTAGACAGTATCTTTAACAATACCGATTATGATGCGGTGATTCAGGATTTCATTCCACGATCATCCAAAAATTTCTATGAAAAAGCAAATGACGAAAGGTATGCCTTTGCATTACCTTTTAATAAGTTCAAAATAGGCATCCCAACCGCTTTATCAAAAGGATTGTATAATTATAATATGATTACCCGTTTAACGGCAACGGTAAGACATGAAAGGGATTTTAAAAAATTACCCATTCCGTTTTTATGTATTGCCACCGATATTGAAACAGGTCAAGAAGTTTTGTTAGATCAAGGTTTTTTAGCTCAATCCATTTTGGCAAGTGGAGCCTTTCCATCACTTTATTCTCCTTTAGTTATTGATGGAAAATATCTTATAGACGGTGGAGTAATTAACAATTATCCTCTTGATGAAGTGAAAAAAATGGGAGCCGATATCATTATTGGTGTAGATGTTCAAGACGACTTGAAAGACCGCGAATCGTTAAAAGATGCGACTCGAATTTTGGTTCAGATTTCTAACTTGCAAATGATTCAAAAAATGCAAGAGAAAAAGAAGCGAACCGATGTTTATATTCGACCAAACGTTGAAGAGTATTCTGTGATTTCTTTTGACAAAGGAACTAAGATTATTGATGCCGGTGAAGAGGCTGCCTTAAGTGTGATTGAACAACTCAATAAACTAAGTTCTTCTTACTATAAACAAAAAACAATTGTTCCTTTAACAGAAAGAGACAGTTTATATGTTTCTGCTATAACACATACTCAATTAGAAAATTATACAAGGGCCTATATTGTTGGGAAACTTCGGTTTAAACCGGGAAGAAAAATAAGTTTTGCAGAACTAAAACAGGGTATTGAGAACCTCAATGCAACGCAAAATTTTGGGTCAATTAATTATACTATCGAGGAAGATGGGGAAGGCGACCGTATTAATTTAAATTTAACTGAAAACCCATACAGAGCTTTTTTAAAATTAGGATTACATTACGATGGATTATTTAAAAGCGGCATTTTAGTCAATTTTACACAAAAGAAAATGTTGTTTAAAAATGATATCCTTTCAGCCGATTTAGTATTAGGGGATAATTTCAGGTATTACTTAGATTATTACGTTGATAATGGATTTTATTGGAGTTTTGGCATCAAGTCAAAATTTATCGGTTTTAATAGAAATGTTACCACTGATTTTAGTCAAGGAGTTTTGTTTACTTCGGAGGATGTAAATTCCATTAATGTAGATTTTTCAGATTTTACCAACCAAATATACATGCAAACGGTTTTTATTCAGAAGTTTTTGGTTGCAGGAGGTTTGGAGTATAAACACCTGAAATTAAAATCTGAAACGTTAAACACAGGAAACCCACTAATCGAAAACAGTGATTATATTAGTGCTTTTGGGTATTTAAAATATGATTCATTTGATAATAAATATTTTCCAAAAAGAGGTTGGTCTTTTAATGGAGATGTGCAAGCATTTTTCTATTCGTCTGATTATACCAATACCTATAACAACTTTTCAATTCTAAAAGCCGAAGCAGGTATTGCTCAAAAATTATTTAACAGAACTACCTTATTTATTCAAACCGATGGAGGTCTAACTATTGGGGAACAAACCGTACCCTTCTTTAATTTTGTTTTTGGTGGCTATGGTTTTTATCCCATAAATAACTTTAAACCTTTTTATGGTTATGATTTTTTAAGTTTTGCAGGGAATAGTTATGTTAAAGCACTCTTTCAATTGGATTATGAAATTTTCAAAAAAAATCATGTTAATTTCTCTGCTAACTTTGCGAATGCCGGAGATAAGATTTTTGAATCGGATGAATGGCTCACCAAGCCTTCCTACACCGGCTATGGTTTCGGCTATGGTTTAGAGACCATTTTTGGTCCCGTAGAAATCAAACACAGTTGGTCTCCAGAAACCAAAGATCACCATACTTGGTTTAGTGTAGGTTTTTGGTTTTAATTGTGTTGTATTCAAATTTTTACGATATTTGTGTTATATTTTAATAAAACCTTAAAAAATGTTTGTAATTCTTGGTTTTTTAGTAGCCTTTGGACTTGGTATTATCGTGGGCGTAAACATTAAAAAAAATCAAAACTAACCTCAAATAATTTTTGAAATGAATGCTTTTTGGCCCGGATTATTAGATTATCTTCAATTCCTCATCAAACGAAATCCGGAATGATTTGGGTTAATTAGCCAATGTGGCAATTTGTCAATATGACAATTAATAGAATGTTTAATCAAAATTCAAAAAAATGCCATTTTATCATAAATTAGGAGAAATTCCTCCCAAGCGTCATACACAATTCCGAAAACCAAACGGCGAACTTTATTATGAGCAATTGTTTGGTACTGTTGGCTTTGACGGAATGTATTCCAATATGTATCACGTTCAAAGACCAACGCAGGTCAAAGAAATCCGCAAACAATATTCGGTAGCTCCATCTATTGCCAAGGCTAATAATATGCAATCCTATAAATTGCACGGATTTGATGTAGCACCCGAAAAAGATTATCTAGAAAGCCGAAAAATTGTGTTGACAAATTCGGATTGTCACATCACTTTAGCCGCTCCACAAAATAAAACACAAGATTATTTTTATAAAAATACCGATTCCGATGAAATGATTTTTATCCATAAAGGAAGCGGAAAACTTCGTACCCTTTTAGGAAATATCGACTTTAAATATGGTGATTATTTATTGATTCCACGCGGAATTATTTATAAAATCGACTTTGATACAGAAGACAATCGTTTGTTTATTGTAGAATCAAGAAGACCAATTTATACTCCAAAACGTTACCGAAATTGGTTCGGTCAGTTATTAGAACATTCACCTTATTGCGAACGCGATTTACGTCGTCCAACCGAATTAGAAACGTATGATGAAATGGGAGATTTCATCATCAAAGTAAAGAAAAAAGACGAAATCATCGAAATGGTTTATGCTTCACATCCTTTTGATGTTGTGGGTTACGACGGTTTTAATTATCCGTATGCTTTTTCCATTCACGATTTTGAACCGATTACGGGAAGAATTCATCAACCGCCACCGGTTCATCAAACATTTGAAACGGATGCGTTTGTGGTTTGTTCGTTCGTTCCGAGATTGTATGATTATCACCCCCTTTCTATTCCGGCACCTTACAACCACAGCAACATCGATAGCGATGAAGTGTTATATTATGTTGATGGCGATTTTATGAGCCGAAACGACGTAAAACCAGGGAACATATCACTTCACCCAGCCGGAATTCCGCACGGACCGCATCCGGGAGCATACGAAAGAAGTATCGGAAAAACAGAAACAAAAGAATTAGCCGTAATGGTTGACACATTTAAACCCTTGATGGTAACGGATGAAGCGATGAAAGTTGCAGATGAAAAGTACTTTCAATCGTGGCTTTGATAATGTGGCAATTTGTCAATTCGGCAATTTGTCAATGAGGGATAGTAGTAATGAAGATATTAGAATTTATATTTAAAAAAAGATATTAATAATTTAAAAACATTTGTAAACAAATCAGTCAATTGACACATCGACACATTGAAAAATTGACACATTAATTTTATAAGCCATGATAACATTTAAAGAAAAGTACAAGGACAATTTGATTCTTGTAAAATCATTCGAATTTGCAAAGAAAATAGTTTTATACACTGAAAAATTAGAGGAAAATAAAAAGTTTGTTGTTGCCAATCAACTGCTCAAGTCTGGCACATCAATTGGAGCAAATATTAAAGAAGCTCAAAATGCAGAAAGCAAAGCCGATTTTATACACAAATTTAAAATTGCAATGAAAGAAGCTGATGAAACAGAATTTTGGTTGTTTTTATGCAATGAACTTGAACGTTATCCTGATACAGAAGAGTTGTTAATAGAATTGTTTGATATTTTAAAAATCACAAATAAAATAATAGCAACTTCAAAAATTAAAAAATAAAGCTTAACCCAATTGGTTTTTGTAATGCAATTTTAGCAGTTTTCTAAATTGACACATTGCCACATTGCCCAATTGACAAATTAAAATATTATGTCACAAGAAATAAAATCAGTAGAATACGGATTAGAAAAAATATTCGAAGGAGCTCAAGATTTCCTTCCATTGTTGGGAACCGATTATGTAGAATTTTATGTGGGAAATGCCAAACAAGCAGCTCACTTTTATAAAACAGCATTTGGATTTCAGTCATTGGCTTATGCCGGATTGGAAACCGGAGTAAAAGACAGAGCTTCCTATGTTTTGAAGCAAGACAAAATTCGATTAGTATTAACCACCGCCTTAAAAAGCGATTCTCCGATTGGTGAACACGTTAAAAAGCACGGTGACGGTGTAAAAATCGTAGCTCTTTGGGTAGAAGATGCCCGAAGTGCTTTTGAAGAAACAACTAAACGTGGAGCAAAAGTTTTTATGGAACCAACTGTTGAAAGCGATGAGTTTGGAGAAGTGGTTCGTGCCGGAATTTACACCTACGGAGAAACCGTGCACATGTTCGTAGAACGTAAAAATTACACAGGAACTTTCCTTCCGGGTTATAAAGAAATGAAATCGGATTACAATCCAACTTCGGTTGGTTTGAAATACATCGATCACATGGTTGGAAATGTGGGTTGGAATGAAATGAATACGTGGGTAAAATGGTATGAAGATGTCATGGGATTTGTGAATTTCCTATCGTTTGACGACAAGCAAATTACTACCGAATATTCAGCTTTAATGAGTAAAGTAATGAGCAACGGAAACGGCAGAATTAAATTCCCAATCAACGAACCGGCCGAAGGAAAGAAAAAATCGCAAATAGAAGAATATTTAGATTTTTATGAAGGTCCGGGTGTGCAGCACATTGCCGTTGCTACTGATGATATTATTTCAACTGTTGCCCAGATGCGTTCAAGAGGAATTGAATTCTTGAGTACTCCGCCACAAGCGTATTACGATGCCATTCCGGAACGTTTAAAAGACCACATGTCTAAATTTAAGGAAGACATCAACGAACTTCAAAAATTAGGTATTATGATTGATGCGGATGAAGAAGGTTATTTGTTGCAGATTTTCACCAAACCGTTAGAAGATCGACCAACTTTATTTTTCGAAATCATTCAAAGAATGGGAGCAAAAGGTTTCGGTGCTGGAAATTTTAAAGCGTTATTTGAAAGTATCGAGCGAGAGCAAGCCTTACGAGGAACATTGTAAACGTTATTTATAAATTAAGATCCGCTACGTTTCATAAAATCATTGTGAAACATAGCGGATTTCTATTTTATTACGACAACAACAAGTTTTTTGTGAATAAATATTAATAAAACTGTCTTAAAATTACGAATAGTGAAATTTTACACCTTCTTTCAATGCGTTTTTTGTTGAATATGTGTTAAAGTCAAAAAATAACTAACAATTTAATAACCAACTAATTACCTTTGCACTCGCAAAAAAGAAGGAGTGGTTACCTTCTTTTGAGTAATGTAAATTTTCATAATTTATAGTTTTTTTTGGTTAGTTAATAGCATACAACTCAATCGTGATCGGTTGGGTTTTGTGTTTTTATATGGTTTTGGTTAGGCAATGTGGCGATTGGTCGATGTGATGATATCTCGATAGAGCAAAGTTTTTTTGTTAATCTTAACCTTTTTTAAAAAAACCGCCTCTTCTGAGGCGGTAAAATTTCAATTACTTTAAAATTACAACGTATCCCGATGAGCTGTGATTTGAGCAATGAACACATCCGCTTCATCAAGTTGTTTTATAACCCGTTCAAGATCCAATTGTTTTTCTAAAAGTGCAACTGCCCCCTAAACTTCTTTTATCTTTTTACCCCAAAAACGCAGCAATTTCTTCCGCGATAAACCTGTTGTATTTTTAAAAGAATTCATTTTTAAAACTTATGTGTAGCAAATTATTTTTTGCTACATCATCTCCTCTTCACCCGAATTTTAACCCTTCACAGCGGCATAAAACAAATTCTACACCATGTAAGTGATTTGTTCTACCAAGTATTAAATAGAATTTTTTAATTTTTGTGATAAACTTGATGAAGGTAATGCCGTTTGGATGAAAAAAATTTCTATCAACACAAGGCATCCCCTATTCTAGATTTTCGTTTTAGTAAATTTTAACAAAAAGTGCACAAAATGTGCAATTGACTTTGTTGGGGTTTCAATAAATTGCGATTCAAATTTTTAACATTTTTAAAACCATAGTAATCAACGTTTAAGCTTAGTTTTTATGAAAAATCACTATCCCTCTTTTAAACCCCTTGTCATCCTTTTCTTCCTATGGAGTGGGCATTTGTTCTCCCAAGACATCCTTTGGGAAAAATCGTTAGGCGGCAAACATGCCGATTATTTATTTGATGCTGTTGCCACAGCAGATTACGGATTTATTCTAGCCGGAAGTTCCCTTTCGGGGAAAACCGGAAAAAAAACTGATGTCAATCAAGGTGATTTGGATTATTGGTTATGGAAGATGAACGAAAAAGGCGATTTAGAATGGCAAAAAAGCTACGGCGGTTCGGGTTCAGACCTCCTGCAACGCATTGAATTAACGAATGACGGTGGATTTATCTTGGTGGGAACGTCCAATTCTCCTAAAAGCGGAGATAAAAAAGAAGACAGCCGTGGTCAAGAAGATATCTGGGTACTTAAACTGGATGCCAAAGGTGTGGAAGAATGGCAAAAAACAATTGGCGGTTCTTCGCAAGAAATGGTTCAGGATGTTCATCAAACAGCAGATGGTGGTTATATTATTGGTGCTTCATCGGCTTCGGAAGTATCGGGAGACAAGGAAAGCAACAGCCGAGGGGCAATGGATTATTGGATTATCAAGTTAGATAAAAAAGGAAAAATAGACTGGCAACAAACCTATGGCGGATTGTACAACGACTTTTTAAAGAGCATTGAACAAACCCAAGACGGCGGTTACATCGTGGGAGGCTACTCCAATTCTCCTGAATCAGGCGACAAAACCAACCGCAACTACGGTATTGGTGATTATTGGATTTTAAAACTAGATAAATCAGGTAACCTTGAATGGCAGAAAACACTTGGCGGAGACAAAGACGATCAATTAGCCACCCTTATTCAAACCCGAGACGGTGATTTTATTTTGGGTGGTAACTCCAATTCAGGCGTATCTGAAACCAAAAGTAAAAGCAATAGAGGCGGAACTGATTTTTGGGTGATTAAATTAGATAAAGACGGAGAAGAAATCTGGCAACAAACCTATCATTTTGGAAAGTCAGACATCTTGACGTCGATTGTAGAAAACGAGGATAAAACACTTCTGATAGCCGGTTTTGCCAAAAGTGAAGTAAACGGAACCAAAAAGAGTGACAGAGAAGACATCAACGACTATGCATTCATAAAGATAAAAGAAAACGGCGAAGAAATCTTTAAACGAACCGTAGGAAGTAATGGCGAAGAGGTCATGCGAAAAGTGATTATTACCCGTGATGGAGGCTACTTGCTCACGGGAACCTCCAGCGGAGAAGCTTCCCGAGACAAAAAATCAGCTGTGGGCAGTCAAGATTTTTGGGTTGTAAAACTCAAAGACAAAAACAAACGCAAGGAAGACAAACTGGCCATCGAGGCCTTCCCCAATCCCACGGCACAGTACACCAACGTGATTATTGGTTATGAGTATGAAAAAGGCACTTGTTCGGTCTTTGATTTAGCGGGCAGACAACTCCAAAGTTTTGACATTGCCAAAGAACGCACGATTCCTTTAGATTTGGGCGGACTTCCGGAAGGAATCTATGTCATTGAAATTAGAACGGATGTACAAAAGGATGGGGTGAAGGTGATTAAAGGAATGAGAAGAAATTAAACGTATCAAAATGATGAACAAGATAATAAAACAGTTAAAATTTATAATGCTACTACTAGTAGGCATTACTTCAATATCAGGAACAGCACAAGATTATGTGCCAACAAGTCCCAGCGTAAATGCATTTGCAAAATTTGATGCCCATCCTGTTGATCTTCCAACAGGAACGCCTAACATTTCTATTCCATTAACCTATTTACCTACTTTGTCTAAAGATATTACAGTAGATTTTGATTTAAAATATCACCCTTCCAGTGTTGCCGTTTATGACACACTTTCAGGAAACACCGGAAGAGGCTGGAGTTTATATAATTCGGGCGTAATTTCATTTAATGGAACAGGGGGTCATTTTAACTTTATGGGATATACCGGAAGTATTTCAGTTGAAAGCGAAGGAATGAATCAATATACAACTTACATCTCTGAAAAAAATGGAGCAATTTTAAAGGCAAATTTAGAAGTGGACTCAAATAATTTTCCAAATTATCTATCTGCTACAATTTATGACGACAACGGGATTAAATTTGTTTTTGATCTTGCCGACAATTATATAAAAGTGAAAACAGGAGGTGATCCCCAATTTAATCCCTGGGAAACTAGAAATCTTACGAACAGTGCTTTGCATTTAACCAAGGTTATTGATACCAAAAATGGAAATTTGTTGACTTTTAACTATGATACATTTTATAAAGTGGAAGACTATCATCAAGGAAATGAAAAAAACACCTATCGCCATTTAAAGGAAGTGATTGCTCACAATGTTGGAAAAGTTACACTAGAACATTCACTTGTCAATACCACAACTTATGATCCAAAAGTAAAATATACTTCGTTAACATTACGAGACGTTCAAAACAATCAGATAAATAAGTTTCGATTTATCTATAATGGCCAAAATTTAATTGAACTGATTCAAGATAACAACGATAATACGCAAACCATCAAGCACCAGTTTTTTTACAAAGGTCCAGCAATTAACCAGTATAACCATATTGCCGATATTGATAAATGGGGATACAACAATGAATTTGATAAGTGGTGTATGTATGGTAATGAGACTCGTATTAATGTTTTAAGAAATATAGTTTATGATAGATCGGAGGAGTCAAAAGCACTTACTCCAAGACATGTTGCCAAAGGAGTACTTCAGAAAATAATTTATCCTACGGGTGGAGCAGTTTTATATGACTATGAAGCCAATACGTATTCCTATGCCAATATTCATCGTTATGAACAAAGACCCGTCCCAAATACAGAACCTCTTGAGTGGGAACATGACCCCGATTTTTTTACATCATTCACTACAGCCAATTTGCACAATTTCAGTAAAAGTTCATTTGCAGGAGGTTCTTTTACTCCCGGAGGTGCAACGTCTTTTAGTTTTACGGTACTTAACAGTCCCAAAAAATTATATTTCAAGTTTGATATAGATCAATATGAACAACAAATGGATTTGGTAGATTCCAGTGAAGATGACCCCACCATGATGAGTTTTTATCCTCAATTTAGCCTGAGACAATCTTCTACAGTCATCGAAACGTTTGCATTTGGAGAATCTGTTAACACAGGCACACCTCTTCAGCCGATTTGGAAATACAAAAGAGAGTATTATAACAACAACCAAAACTGCTGTTCCGGCCAAAGCATTACGTTAAATCCGGGCACCTACCAAATCCATTTAAACTCAAGCTACCCACACAATGGATATGCTACGGTAGAAGAAATTGCTCCGGTTTCTACACCCAAAAAATGGCATTATGGCAATGGCATCCGAATCAAACGTATTGGTTATTTTGAAGACCCTACGGTGCCGCAAAATTATTACTCACTATCCAATCCCGGTGTTACCTATACACCGGTCAAAGAATTCAATTATGACTATTCCCAATTTGATGAACCCAACAGAAGTAGCGGTTATTTGTTAGTAGACGGAATCATAAACTATGAGTTTTGGGCAAAGAAAGCAGCCTCTAGAGAGGGAATTTCTCCGGTTTGGTATCAAAATGTTCGCGTAACTCAAACAGGAGAAGCCGGAAGAACTGATTATTATTTTGTGTCTCCAAAAGATTATATGCCAGATGACCCTCATCAACCCTTAAGCTCAACAAAATATGGTAAAGCCAAAGAAGTTAGAATTTACAATGAAGCGGGGGTATTGCAAAAGAAAATAGAAAACGTTTATAATTACGATGAAGACTATCTTTCTGAACCCTCCGAAGGATTATATAATAATTTTGCAATCGGTTGGACTGCGTTAATGCAATCCAAAGAAACTTCCTATTTTTCAAATTCTAATCCTACTGAAATTAATAGCAACTATACTTATATTTTTAATAGACTCCTTGCAGAGAAATCTGAAACCAGTAGTGTAACAAACGAGACCTTAACAACAAAATATTATTATGATCTACGCAACACTCCTAGCAGTTTAAACCGAATTGCATTAGAAAAAACGGAAGTGTTTTTAAACACAAAGTTGTTAAACACCACATTTATTAATTATTCTAACCAATGGCCTGTTGTTAACTATGGCGGTTTTTTAGGTATTCCAACTATATCCTACCAAGCACAATCCACATCGGTCTCTAAACACGACAATCCGCTTGTGCAAAAGATGAAAGTAAACCTGATAGACAGCAATAATAATCCGGTGGAAATTGAGCAAGAAAACGGAATTAAAGTGTCCTACATCTGGGGTTATAATTCCACACAAGTGGTGGCAAAAATTGAAAATATGGCTTTCAATTCTATACCACCCAATCTAATTACGCCCATTATCGATGCGTCTAACACCAATAATTCTGCCAATCTTATTACTGCATTAAATGCTCTAAGAAACCACAGTTCAATGGCCAATGCGATGGTGAGTACTTTTACCTATAAACCGTTGGTGGGTGTTCAAACCGTTACCGACCCCAAAGGATTTATCATGACGTTTTTTTACGATAAGTTTAACCGTCTGGAAAAAGTAACCGATCACACAGGAAAACTATTGTCTGAAAACGAGTACCATTACCGAACTCAAAACTAAAGCCTGATGAAAAAGTTATACATCCTTTTACTCCTTCCTTTTTTGGCTTTAGGACAAAGTCAGAATCAAAATTATGTTAAAACCACTACCTACAAGGTGGCAACGGCCAGTTCAATAAGTAATCCAATGCCAAACCAAGCCACGGTTCAGGTGGATTATTTTGATGGAACCGGACGCCTAATCCAACAAAGAGCCATCAAGCAAGCTCATGGTGATGGTGATATTGTAACCCATGTGGGCTATGACAATGTTGGCAGACCAACCAAAAGTTATATGCCTTATGTTGAAACCACATCCAGTTTGTTATATAATCCAAATGCACATCAAGAAACCCTTAGTTTCTATAATACTCCAACCTATGAAAACACCACTAATCCCTACAGTGAGCAACAAATCGAAGCTTCGCCCTTGGGAAGGGTTTTAAAACAAGGTTCACCCGGTGAACATTGGATGGTCGACTTTCCCAGTAGTACAACTGATCACACTGTAAAATTTGAATATCAGTCAAACGCGGCCTCCGAAGTGCGTTTTTTTAAAGTGTCAAACACTAAAAACTCCACAACTAAATTATACGACATTGCTTTAGTTAACTCCGGATTTTATGGGGCGGGTCAATTGACCAAAACAATTGTTAAAGATGAAAACTGGACAACAGCCGCCGGTAATAATCATACTACACAAGAGTTTAAGAACAAACAGGGGTTAGTGCTACTCAAAAGAACTTTTGAAAATTCGTTGGCTCGAGATACGTATTATTTGTATGATGACTTTGGCAATTTAACCTATGTTTTCCCTCCCGGGGTGAATACCGCATCATCAATCACGACCACGATTTTGAATGATATGTGTTATCAATACAAATATGATTTTAAAAATCGGTTGGTAGAAAAAAAATTACCCGGCAAAGATTGGGAATTCATTGTGTATGACAAATTAGACCGCCCCGTGTTATCAGGCCCGGTATTAACCCCTTTTGGCGGAACACAAAGAGGTTGGATGGTTTCAAAATTCGACGCTTTTGGCAGAGTAGCCTATACAGCATGGGTGAGTGAAAACACGTTTACATCGGCCAGAAGAAACACGTTACAGAACACAAAAGATTTGGCTGCCGAACCTATTTTTGAAACAAAACTAACGTCAGCCACAACCAATAATGGCGTAAGCATTCAATATTCTAACACTGTTTTTCCTAAAACAACCTACACCATTTTATCCATTAATTATTATGACAATTACACTTATCCGGGAGCACCTGCCATACCACCAACGGTAGAAGGACAACCTGTTTTAACTAACGCCAAAGGACTCCCTACCGGAACTTGGACACGGGTTTTAAATGCGAGTTCAGTAGTGGGTGAGTTATCCTATGTGATTTATGATTACAAAGCACGTCCGGTGCGAACCTATCAATCTAACTACTTAGGCGGATTTAGTCAAACCGATTCTTATATGGAGGATGGTTTGCTCCTATACACCATTACGTCGCACAAGCGAACCAGTCAAGATAATGAGATAGCTGTACAAGAAAATTTTGAATATACTGCCCAAGGCAGACTGGTGAAACACTTGCATAAACTTCCCAACCTTGTGCAAGAGCGTTTGTCCAACAATCAGTATAACCCATTGGGTCAATTGATTGCTAAAAATGTGGGCGGAACAAACCTAACGGGTGAATTAGGCTTGCAAAAAGTAGACTACCGCTACAACATCCGCGGTTGGTTGTTGGAAATAAATAACACGAACGATTTAAGCAGTGGTGGCGGACTTTTTAACGATTTATTTTCGTTTAAAATAAATTATAACACGGTAGATAATAGTTTAAACAACACGGTAAAAGCACTCTACAATGGTAATATTTCCGAAACGTTTTGGCGTACAGCCGGAGACAATGTCTTGCGAAAATACGGCTATTCCTATGACCAGATGAACCGATTGTTGAGTGCCGTATATCAAAAACCCGGTGCAACGGTAGAAGTAACCAATAGTTATAACGAAATCCTGTCGTATGATGCAAATGGAAACATTAGCACCCTAACCCGCACGGGAGAATTTGACGACCAATTTCAAAACTTGCAAATAGATAACTTGGCCTATTTTTATCATCCCACCAAAAAAAACCAGTTGATGAAAGTCACCGATTATCAAAACAACCCCAATGGTTTTAAAGACGATAGTGATGGCACCAATGATACGGTAGATGATTATAGCTATGATGGATTTGGCAATATGTTGAGCGATGCCAATAAAAACATATCGATTATTCGATACAATCATTTAAACTTACCCACGTTAGTAGATTTTGGTGTTGCAGGAAAAATTGAATACCTTTACAATGCGGCTGGGGTAAAAGTTCAAAAAAAGGTAGCCGAAGGAACACTCATCACCATTACCGATTACCTCAATGGTTTTCAGTATGTAAAAACTGGAAGTAATGCATTGGAGTTAGAGTTTTTTCCACATGCCGAAGGCTATGTAAAAGTAACCGATGGCAATGTATATAATTACGTTTACAATTACACCGATCATTTGGGTAATGTTCGTTTGAGTTATACCAAAGACCCTGCAAGCAACGTTCTTACGATTTTAGAAGAAAACAACTATTATCCTTTCGGTTTAAAGCACCGGAATTATAATATGTCGCAAAAGCAGTATTCCAAGCTGATGAATGGTGGTGGCATTATCATTACCCCCACCAATCAAACGGTGTATGATTACAAACTCAACGGCAAAGAATACCAAGACGAACTAGGACTCAATATGTATGCCATGGACATGCGTCAGTATGATCCGGCTATTGCAAGATGGGTCGTGCAAGATCCGGTGGTACATCATAATTATTCTCCCTATAGTGCTTTTGATAATAATCCTGTGTTTTGGGCTGACCCAAGTGGTGCTGATAGTAGTATGCCTGAATTTTTTGATGGATTAGGAAGACAAAAGTATGACTCGAGAGGACAATACATTACACCATTAGATCGTGGCGATATTAGTCATGATGTGATGACGCAGCTTTTTGAGATGAGGAGGAAGTCAGAAAGAATGGGAGGTGTAAAAGAGTTTGTATTACCGCCAGGGGTTGTTGATTTTTTTGCAGAAGGTAAAGCAGAAAACGAATTGTTTAGAATTTATGATGCCGATGGCAGAACGGCTCATGTGTTTTATGCTAGTTTTTTTGGGGAAAGTGAAGATGTAAAAAGAATAGTTGGAGCTTCAACACATCAAAGATCATCTAGTTCTGGGCCTTCTCTTTTTAGTGCTTTAACTTTTGGGCTTGGTATTGGAGAAATCACCAGACAAGGGGTTTCTTATGTGCAGTACGGAGCAAGTGCAGGTCGGGTGGAGCATGCACTTACAGCAGGTAAATACATACATCGGGGACAAGTTTATTGGCAAGGGAATTATCCGAAAGTTACACAAGCTATGAAGAATAGTTTGAGTGGGGCTAAGTTTTTGCAAAATGTTGGACAAAAAATAACAGTTGCTTCCGCAGGTATGACGGTATACGATGGCCTTAGTAATGGTTGGGAAAATCATCATACAGCAGATTTAATTATTACAGGAACATTATATTTTCTTGCGGCTTCAAATCCATTAGGATGGATTGTAGGAGGTGTATATACCATTACTGACATGGCTGTTCAAGCCCATACAGGAAAATCTATTACTCAAAATTTGTTTGATTAAATTCTATAAATTATGTATTACTGGCTATTTATTAAATTTTACAATTTTTACAAGAAAAAGAATAATTATGATCCATTATTTAATAGTGTGGCTTTGATTTTTTTTGCTCAAATAGTTCATTTTTTTTTAATTTTCTTAATTCTAGGAAGTATATTTAATTTTGAAATTCCTTCATTTAGTAAAGATAGATTTGTTAATAAATTAGCTTTTCTTCCTATTTCACTATTATGGCTTATTACAATTAATAATTATTATAAAAATAAATTAAAGAAATCAGAAGCTAAGTCTGATTACAAGGTATTAAAATTGTATGAATTACTGTTGTTGATTTTTTTTATTATTATAGTACCTTTATATGTCACTATAAGATTATCAGGTGGTCAAATCTGGAAATAGGAAGAGGTAATGTTCAATGATTAGTGATGAGCAGGACGGGTATAAATACAAATTAAATGACTGAGTGTTTCAGGCAGAATTAGAACTGAAACAGCTATGGACTTCCGCCAGTATGATGCTGCGTTAGGAAGATTTATGGCCATGGATAGACTTACGGAGTTGACACCGGGTATTACGCCGTATCGTTTTGCGTTTAACAACCCCGCTCCGCAAAGTGTTCGAGCATAAAGTTCCTATGAAAAGCTCCGCAAATGTCTCCTGACTTTACGGAATTTAAAAAAATAAAATAAGAAATATCAGAAAGTTTATTATTTTTATTTAAAATTTACACGCCATGAAAGAAGGATATGTCATCAGAGACCAAAACCTGCCACATTTTTTAACTGCAACAATTGTTGATTGGATTGACGTTTTTTCCAGAAAATCATATCGAGATTGTGTTATTGATTGTTTAGATTATTGCATCAAAAACAAAGGAATGGTTCTATACAGTTATGTAATTATGACAAATCACATTCATATGATTGTTCAGTCAAAAGAAGGAAAACTGTCAGATTTAATTCGTGATTTTAAGAAATATACAGCCAAAACCATTTTAGAAAAAATTCAAAATGAACCAGAAAGTAGAAAAGAATGGATGTTAGAACGTTTTCAATTGGCGACAAAGACTCGTAGCAGAAATAAAAATTTTCAATTTTGGCAATTAGGGAATCATGCAGAAGAAATTATTCTGAAAAATTTATGTGGTCAAAAATTGACTATATTCATTTAAATCCCGTTCGTGCTGGATTAGTAGAAAAAGCATCTCACTACCTCTATTCAAGTGCTTCAAATTATGTGTGTAACGAAGGTTTGATTAAAGTTGAATTGGTTGACATATCCCTTAAAAGCAATTTAAATCCAAATTTAATTACAAAATATAGTAGTTATGATTAACTTACATTCCGCAAAGTCGGGAGACATTTGCGGAGCGTTGCTACTAAGAAGACTTTGCGGAGCGGGGTGCTTTTGATAATAATCCTGTTTTTTGGGCAGACCCAAGTGGGGCGGATAGTAGTATACCACAACTGTATGATGGGTTTGGAAGACAAAAGTATGACTCTAGAGGACAATACATTACGCCATTAGAACGAGGTGACATTAGCCATGATGTGATGACGCAGCTTTTTGAGACGAGGAGAGTTTCGGGGAATGGCGACGGAAATAGTAAATGTTCTGATTGTCCACATCCAGATAAATATACACATAAAAATAAAGAAATTTTTTCATCTAAAGATGGGAATGATTATATATTTTATAACAATGAATGGCACTTAATTGGAAAGGAAGAATTTGTTGAAGAAAAATATTGGGATCCATATGATCCAAAAGGATTTGTAAGTGTAAAAGTCAAAAGGGAAGATGCATTTGAGGCTAATTTTTTAATTTCTGAACTTAAATCTGAAGGAACAAAAAGTGCTGTAGGATGGGGTAGTTTAAAGAAAGGATTTGATTATACCTTAATAGGAAAAGAAATTATTAAAAAATCAAAAGAAGGTGGGGCTGGACAAGTGATAAAGAAGAAATTAGCTGGTACAAATATTTTTTGGATGTCATATAATTTTCATAAAGCATCAAAAGAACATGCTATTCAGATGTTTAAGTCAATGGAAAGACACGATAAAGCAGTTGAACTATTAAGAAAAAAAAATAAAATTTAAATGAAATTAAGTATTTTTTTAAAACTAATATTAGTTTTGATAATTTTTAGTTTGTTCTGGTCATTTGAATATTTGAACTCTGACTCGTTAATTTTGTTATTATTGATTTACTTCAATGAATACTTAAAAATAATGGTAATTCAAAAATTGAAATATAAATTAATTTACAGAATTTATATTTATTTTCTATTTATTAATTTAATTCTTTTTTTAATTTATTATTTTGGATATTTGGATAATTCATTTTATTTGATTCTTTTTTTATTGATACTTATACAGTGTTATTATTTGTTTAGAAATAATTATAAAAATGAGGCTAATAGGTAATTTTTCACAGTTAGTGATGTAGGTAATGTTCCAAAGTTAGTGATGAACCAAAATTCACAACTTAACCATTTGTAAAACAAACCTCATGCCGAAGGCTATGTAAAAGTAACTGATGGCAACGTGTTTAATTATATTTACAATTACACCGATCATTTGGGCAATGTTCGATTGAGTTATACCAAAGATCCGGCAATCAACGTTCTTACAATTTTAGAGGAAAACAATTATTATCCTTTTGGTTTAAAGCACCGAAATTATAATATGGGCAGAAAACAATATCTTAAACTGATGGATAATGGTGGTATTCAAATCACACCAACAAATGAGACAGTTTATGATTATAAACTAAATGGCAAAGAATACCAAGATGAGCTCGGTTTAAACACGTATGCCATGGATATGCGGCAGTATGATCCGGCTATTGGCAGGTGGGTTGTGCAAGATTCGGTGGTGCATCACAATTATTCACCGCATAGTGCTTTTGACAATAATCCGGTAATGTTCCAAAGTTAGTGATGAACCAAAATTTACAGTTTAACCATTTGTAAATCAATATTTAAATAAAAATTAAAATAAAAAGACGAACGATGCTGTTCGTCTTTTTTACATTTGAAAATGGTTTAAAACGAATGTAATGAAGAAAAGTGACACCACGTGTTTCAAAATTAGTGATATTGGAATTTGTCCACATTGCAAATCAAACCAGATTATAAAAAACGGTTTCACAAAGAACAGAAAGCAACAATTTTATTGCAAAAGTTGCAAGACAAGAAGTATTGATTTTTATTCTAACAATGCTTATTGCAAATACATAAATTCTTCGATTATACGACTAACAAAAGAAGGTGTTGGAATACGGAGTACAGCAAGAATATTGAATATTTCACCAACAACTGTTTTAAGAAGAATTATTTTAATTGCAAAAGCTATTAAATCGCCTTCAATTTCAATGGGTAAGATTTATGAAGTAGATGAAATGCGAAGTTTTATTAGTAATAAGTCTCGACCAATTTGGATAGTATATGCTTTGCAAAGAAAAACAAAAAAAGTAGTCAGTTTTGCAATTGGCAAAAGAACATTACGAACACTTGGTACGGTAATCAATACGCTACAACTTTCTAAACCTAAACGAATTTACACCGATGGTTTAAGACATTATAAATCGCTTACAGAAAAAACTATTCATTGTGTCAAAAGATATGGCACTAATCAAATTGAGCGGAACAACCTCACTCTACGCAACAATTTGAAAAGATTAAACCGTAAAACAATTTGTTATTCAAAGAGCTATTCTGTTTTGCTTTGTGTTTTAAAAATTTATTTTTGGGGATAAAGTTAATTAATCTTTCACTAGATTTACTCTCCCAAAACAATCATAAAAAAACATTAAAAGCTTCACATTTTTTGAGGTCTTTTTTAGATTTAGTACATTTGGAACAGAAATTGCAACTGCTATTGAAAAAAGACTAAGTTTATGAAAAAATTACTGCTTATATTCCTGTTTTTATCGACAGCCAGTTTCGATTCTCAATCTAATTCTCCCCGAAAAGAAGACGCGTATGATGTGGGTGAATGGTTTCAATTTAAAATTACGTACGGATTAATTAATGCCGGATTTGCCGAATTGAGCGTGAGCGAAGCCACCCGAAATAACAAAAAAGTATTTCACGCAAAAGGTCGCGGGTACACCACCGGAATGACCAAATTTTTCTTTAAAGTAGAAGACGATTACCAAAGTTTTATTGATAAACAAACCGGAGTTCCCTATCAATTTATTAGAAAAATAGATGAGGGTGGTTATACCAAAGACCAAGAAGGTTTTTTTAATCACGCTAGCAACACAGTTTTTGTTAAAGATTACAAACGAAAGACTGAAAAAACATTTCAAGTGCCGGATAAAACACAGGATATTTTATCTACGTTCTATTATTTGAGAAATCATCCCAATGTGGATAAACTAAAAGTTGGAGAGTCGATTGACATTGATATGTTTTTTGATGAAGAAATAACAAAATTTAAACTAAAATTTATTGGTCGTCAAGATATAAAAACTAAATTTGGGCTCGTTCCCACCATGATTTTCAGACCTTATGTGCAAGCCGGACGTGTTTTTAAGGAACAAGAAAGCTTAACTGTTTGGATTTCAGATGACGACAATAAATTACCTATACGAATTAAAGCCGAATTAGCCGTTGGATCGCTTAAAGCCGATTTGGAAAAATTTAAAGGATTAAAACATACATTTACCGTTAAAGCAAAACCGTGATGAATACAACTGCACACGATGAAATTCTTGAAAAATTAGAAGAAAAGTTTCAAGCAATTAACCAAAAAACTGAAACTCATTTAGAAGGACTTCTGTGGGCAAAACCTATTACTTACTGGGATTATATTCAAACAGACGCTTTACTCAATCTGCAAACGCAACGCACCACTTTGCCGGATGAAATGGTTTTTGTCATGTATCATCAAGTGAATGAATTATTGTTTAAAATGATTCTTTGGGAAATTGAACAAGTTTGTCATTCTGAAAAACCTGAAACTGCTTTTTTTACCGAAAAATTAATGCGAATTAGTCGTTATTTCGACATGCTTACCACATCTTTTACCATTATGAAAGATGGAATGGAAGTAGAACAATACATGAAATTCCGAAATACGTTAACGCCTGCAAGCGGTTTTCAAAGTGCTCAATATCGTTTAATAGAATTTGCTTCAACTGATTTGATTAATTTAATTGATTACCGTTTTAGAAGTTCAATTGATCGCGAGACACCTTACGAACACGCTCTTGAACATCTGTATTGGCAAGCAGCAGGTAAAGATTATAAAACGGGTGAAAAATCATATTTAATTTTAGAATTCGAAAGAAAATATAAGAAAGAATTTTTGTCTTTCATGGAAGAATACAACACAATTAATCTTTGGCAAAAGTTCAAGCAATTGCCGGAAGAAGATCAAAAAAATGAAGCTCTTGTAAAAGCCATGCGACATTATGATTACACGGTTAACATTACGTGGGTGATGGGGCATTTTAATGCCGCAAAAAAATACATCGAAAGTGGTCATGGAAGTGGCGAAGCAACCGGCGGAAGCGATTGGAAGAAATACATGCTTCCCAAATACCAAAGAAGAATATTTTTCCCTGAATTATGGTCTGAAGAAGAATTGGCAACTTGGGGAGAAAAAGAAAGTGTTTAATTAGATTAAAAGCAACAAATTGAAATTCAACAAAATACTACCTATACTATTCGCATTGAGTTTGTTTTCGTGCGAAAAAAAGGTTGATAAAGTCATTATAGAAGAAGATACAAAACCCAAAATTCCAATTGTCGTTGAATTCGGATTCACTTTAAACGATTATTTGGTTGTTCAAGATACGATTAAGAGTGGCGATACCTTCGGAAAATTATTAGAAAATCACAACATCGGAAACTTCAAAGTTCACGAAGTAACTGAGCAAGTAAAAGACAGTTTTAACATGCGAGATATTCGTGTTGGAAAGCCTATTACTTTACTAAAATCAAAGCAAAAGCCCAATCAACTTCAGGTTTTTATCTATCAAAAAGACAATATAAATTATAGCGTAGTCGATTTTCGGGATACCATTGTCAAGGCCTATAACAAACAAAAGCCAATCACAATCAAGCGAAGAACTATTGCAACCGCTATTCACGGTTCGTTGTCTGAAACATTGAACAAAAATGGGGTAGATGCAGGTGTGGCAAATAATTTGGCTAAGATTTACGAATATTCTATTGACTTTTTTAAGATTCAAAAAGAAGATAAATTTGCCGTTACGTTTTATGAAAAATACATCAACGATACTATTTATGCCGGTGTAGATCGATTAGAAAGTTCGTTTTTTGAACATAAAGGAAAAAAGATTTATGCCTTTCCATATAAAATAGACAGTCTTTCCAAAAAAGTAGATTATTACGACGAAGAAGGAAAAGGATTGAAAACAATGTTTTTAAAAGCTCCATTGGACTTTTTCCGAATCTCTTCCCGATTTTCACCCAAACGTTTTCATCCCGTTCAAATGACTTGGAAAGCCCACAAAGGAACCGATTATGCTGCTCCACACGGAACGCCAATTAAAACAACTGCTTCAGGTATTGTTGAACGCACTGGTTACACCGCCGGAAACGGGAATTTCGTGAAAGTAAAGCACAACGGAACGTATTCTACCCAATACCTCCACATGTCTAAAATTTTGGTCAGACAAGGGCAGCATGTAGCACAGGGCGAAGTAATTGGGAAAGTAGGAAGCACAGGTTTGGCAACCGGTCCGCACGTGTGTTATCGTTTTTGGAAAAATGGAGTTCAGGTTGATCCGCTTTCGCAAAAATTACCGAACACCGAACCAATGAATGCAAAACACAAAGCAAAATATTTAGAATATATTGCTCCTTTAAAGAAAGAATTAGACAGTATAGCGACACTAAAATTTAAATAAAAATGGCTTTAGAAAATACAAATCCGTCAGGAACAGCAGCTTGGCAAAGCTTGAGAAAACATTTTGAAGACATGCAATATGTCTCGATGCAAGAGCTTTTTGAAAAAGATTTAAAACGGGCAGCCAATTTTCATTTGCAATGGAATGATTTTTTGGTAGATTATTCTAAAAATATCATCACCCAAGAAACAATGAATTATCTTTTGGATTTGGCTAAAGAAGTCAATTTAGAAGATGCTATTAAGAAATATTTTGCCGGAGATGTAATCAATCAAACCGAAAACAGAGCGGTTTTACACACAGCTTTGCGAGCTCCGTCTGATTCAAAAATTTTGGTTGATGGTCAAAATGTGATGCCGGAAATTTATTCGGTTAAAAATAAAATTAAAAATTTTACAGATGAAGTTGTTAACGGACATAGAAAAGGATTTACCGGAAAACAATTCACCGATATTGTAAACATTGGCATTGGCGGTTCCGATTTAGGTCCGGTAATGGTGGTTGAAGCTCTTCAATTTTATAAGAATCATTTGAACGTTCATTTTGTTTCCAACGTAGATGGCGATCACGTGAATGAAGTGATTAAGAAATTAAATCCGGAAACTACTTTATTTGTCATCGTTTCAAAAACATTTACCACACAAGAAACTTTATCAAATTCGGAAACCATTCGAAATTGGTTTTTGAAATCTGCCAAACAAGAAGACGTAGCTAAGCACTTTGTCGCTGTTTCTACTAATATTCAAAAAGTAACCGAATTCGGAATTCATCCCGACAATGTTTTCCCAATGTGGGATTGGGTTGGCGGACGATTTTCATTGTGGAGTGCTGTTGGTTTATCTATTAGTTTAGCCGTTGGTTTTGATAATTTTGATAAATTATTAAAAGGTGCAAACCAAATGGATGAGCATTTTAAAACCACTCCATTTGACAAAAATATTCCGGTTGTTTTGGCTTTGTTGAGTGTTTGGTACAACAATTTCTTTGGAGCAGAAAGCGAAGCGTTGATTCCGTACACACAATATTTGCAAAAATTGTCTTCCTACCTACAACAAGGAATTATGGAAAGCAATGGGAAAAGTATCGACCGCGACGGAAACCCCGTGAATTATCAAACCGGAACAATTATTTGGGGTGAACCGGGAACAAATTCGCAACACGCCTTTTTCCAATTAATTCATCAAGGAACAAAATTGATTCCGACGGATTTTATTGGTTATGTAAAACCCCTTCACGGAAATCAGGATCATCACGATAAGTTAATGTCTAACTTTTTTGCTCAAACGGAAGCTTTATTAAACGGAAAATCGGCAGAACAAGTTCAATCAGAATTTCAAAAGCAAGGAATTGAAGGAGAAAGAGCTGCATTCTTATCGCCTTTTAAAGTTTTTTCAGGAAACCGTCCAACCAATACTATTTTAATCAATCAATTAACCCCTGAAAGTTTGGGAGAATTAATCGCTTTATACGAACACAAAATTTTTGTGCAAGGTGTAATTTGGAATATCTTTAGCTACGATCAATGGGGAGTTGAATTAGGAAAACAATTGGCTAACTCTATTTTGGATGAAATTAATTCCGGAAACATGAAAGAGCACGATAGTTCTACAAGCTTTTTATTAAAGTATTTTTTGGATAGAAAATAGTATTTTTCTAAACTTAAAAAGAAAGAGGCTTATTCATTTAAAAGATGAATAGGTCTTTTTCTTTTTTTGATTATATTTGTTATTCAAAAAAATCAACGGTATGTACGAATTATTACAAAAACTTCATTCTTGGTGGGCTTATTTGGCCCTTATTGTGCTTTTAATCGCTGTAGTGAATGCATTAATTGGCTATGCTTCCAAAAAATCATTTGAGTCTAAAGATTTAAGAATTTCGCTTTTTGCATTGATTTTTACGCATGTTCAATTGTTGTTAGGATTAGCCGTTTTCTTTGTTTCGGAAAAAGGAATTAAAGCTTTTGGCATAGAAGGAGCAATGAAAAATTCGGAATTACGTCTCACTATGTTAGAGCATCCCCTTATTAATATTATTGCGATTGTGTTAATTACAATAGGTTGGTCTAAACATAAAAAAGTGGCTCAGGAACTAAAATTCAGAAAAATTTTATTCTTCTACGGAATTGGATTATTGCTTATTTTAAGCCGACTTCCATGGAGTTCATGGTTAGCCTAAATTAATTTAAACCACGTTTATCGTGGTTTTTTCATTTTTGGAACATTATTTGTTAAATGAATCGAGCACTTAAAAGTTGGATTATGAAACATAGAACCGAACTCATCGTGTTTGGCTTATTTGCCTTACTCTTTTTCAGTAGTTTTTCATTTAAAACAAAACGTTTTGAAAAACCAACCATTCAGCGATTGATTCTTAATGATACAATAAAGAATGATAGCATCTTAATTGATAGTATTAAAGTAGAAGAAAATTATATTTTTAAACTCTATAAAAAAGGTGCTCACGCCTCCTACTATCACGATAAATTTACAGGAAGAAAAACAGCCAGTGGTCAAGTTTTCGACAATCAAAAATATACTGCTGCTCACAAAAAATTACCATTTGGAACAAAAGTTCGAGTAACAAATGAAGCAAATGGCGAATCTACAATGGTCACCATTAATGACAGAGGTCCATTTACCAAAGGAAGAGAAATCGATTTGAGCAAAAGAGCTTTTCGTGATATTGCCAGACATCACGGTTACGGTTCAATGAAAGTAACAATTGAAATTGTAGAAGAAGTGAAAGACAGTTTAAAGCTGGATTAGTTTTACTTTAATTTACTTCCTTTTGCTGCCCACCACGGTAGAACTTCAACTTCTAAACGACCCGCTTTTACTGCCGGATCAAGGTTTGCTAGACTATCGGCTTCTTTGATTGTTTCGGTATTAAAAAGTAAAAAACCTGCCACCGTTTCGTGATTTTCGGATGGTCCGGCCAAACTGATTTTTCCGGTTTTGCTCAACCAAGAAATATGAGCCATGTGTTGTTTTTGAAGTTCCGTAGCTTCTTCTTTTGAGTGGTTTCTGTTCTTTCCTTTTTTCAACAAAACCAAAAAATATTTTTGCATAACATAGGTCGAATCACCTTCTTTATACGAAAACGTTTCGTGATTTGTCTTTGTAATTTCTTTGTGAGGTGTAACCATTTTTGCAGTGTCAGTTTTAGTGCTGTTGCATCCAATAATCGTCCCTAAAAGCAGTAGTAAAACACTTTTTTTCATATTATTTTTTTTCAATTTCCTCCAAGCGTAATCCAATTCCAATGACATTTGGAAGATATTCTCCATCAAATTGATTTGAAATACTAATGCTGTGTTTTCCTTTGGTTAATGTTTTGTCACTAAAAACAACTTGTCTTAAATCACAAACATCCCCCATGCATTCTCCTCTGTCTTTGCCATTATCATCTTTTATAGATAAATTAATTTTTTCGACACTTACGGTTCCATCCGGATTTTCGATTCTAAATTGTATCGGAATTTCAGGAAATTGAAAATCATGCACATGTCTAAAATCAAAAAATAAAGTATAAGATGATTCTTTTTGAATGTCGATCGTATGTGTTTTTATTGTTGTTTTAAACCAACGATTATCTTTAAAATCGTTATCAATTTTTTGATAAACGGATGATTTATCGCAAGAAAGCAATAGAAAAAAAGCAATAAAAAATAAAGGTTTTACTAATTTCATTTTGTCCAGTTTTTATAAGGGTTTTTACTCAAATAAGCGTTATAATATTTTTCATCGTTGGTTACTTCTTCTCCCAACCAATCGGGTTTTTCAAAGCTTTCTTGTTCGGAATTTAATTCAATTTCGGCAATAATTAATCCGGCATTTTGACCCGAAAAAACATCCACTTCAAACACGTGATTCCCTTTTTTTATTTCATAACGAATTTTATCAATCACACCTTTTTCGCAAATTGACAAAAGTAGTTCGGCTTCGTTGAGCGGAATTTCCATTTCCCATTCCAAACGACTCATTCCGCATTCATTTCCTTTTCCTTTAACGGTTAAAAAACCTTTTTCGCCTTTTATTCGAATACGAACCGTTCGTTCCGGAATTGAACTTAAATAGCCTTGTACAATCCGGTTTTCACGAAAAGCTTCATCGATAAAAGCAGTAGAAATCACTAAAAATTTTCGCTCGATTTCAATCATTTAATTATTTTTTTTATATTGTAAGGTAAAGATAATTCAATACATTCGTATAATAAAAAAAAATCCTATATGCCTATTTGGTTTGCTAGAAAGAAGAAGAAACCGTTGCTTGAAATCATCAAATTTTACTTTGATGAAAATAGGCGTTGGAAAGAAACAGAAGATAATTATGATGTGTTGGTTGAAATCGTTTCATCCATTCGACCTAAAAAGCCAAAATCGGTTGTTGAAGTTGATTTGTTCGATTTGATAACTTTTTTAACTGAAAATAAATCGATTGCAAATGAACTTTCAACGTATCTAACCGAATTATTTTTTGAAAAGAAAATCAGTAAAATTTTAACTGATGCAGCCATTTTGCAAGACGCTGCCTTTTTTCATGAAGTTAAAAAAAGAGCTTTTGCCAAAATTTTGCCGTTTCAACATCCAATTGATTCATTAGAATATGTTTTAAGTCAGGTTTTTTACAGCGATACTGATCCGATTTGGATTAACAAAATTCCGCAAGCTCAAATTGAAGAACTGTATGATTTGTTAGGATTTAAATCGATTTATGAAACAATAGAACAAAATTCTGTTCTTTCTGAAATAATGATGGCGATGTCCTTAATTTCTCAACGGATGAGCGGCCGTGCGTTAGAATCAGATGTATTGAAGATGGTGCCGGAATATTTTCATTATGAAAGTCCGTTTGCCGCTTTTGAAAAAGAATTACATCTTATTAAAGATGGATTGCACGAGGAAGAAAGTAGTCATTGCATTACTTCCGATAGTTTATCGTATAAACAATTGTTGGTTTTACATAAACAATGCGAAGAATATGTAGAAAAAGCCTTTGCCAATTCATCAAAATACGGAATTACCATTCATGTAAACCAGAGTTTGCTGCGAATTCGTCAACAATTGTATCGCTTAAAAGTGCTACTTCCGCTTCTTGCGGTTGACAAAAAAATTGATAAAAAAAGAAATAGCATTCGACTTGCCTACAAACTTATCAAATACAATTGTACACGAAATAATTTACGCACATTCATCAAAGAAAGTACGCAATTAATATCTTACGAAGTAACGCAACATACTGCAAAAACAGGAGAAAAATACATTACACAGTCAAAAATTGAATATTTTAAAATGTTCAATACTGCTTTAGGTGGAGGATTTATTGTTGGGATTTTGTGTATCATCAAAGTGTTGCTTTCTAAACTGGATACTAGCGATTTTGGCTATGCTTTTTTGTATAGTATGAATTATTCGATTGGTTTTATTGCGATTTATCTTTTAGGATTCACGTTAGCCACCAAACAGCCCGCTATGACTGCCGCCGCTCTGATTAGAGCATTGCAAGAAGGAATGAAAAATGAAGATTCGGAAGAAAAACACCAAGTTTTTGCCGTGTTTTTTGCTCGCGTTTTTCGATCACAGTTTGTCGCTTTTGTGGGAAATGTGATTATGGCTTTTCCGATTTCTTTGCTCGGAATTTATTTAATCGATTTAGCGTTTGATTATAACATTGCCGAAACAAAATGGAAAACATTGGTCACCGATTTGAGTCCGATTCATTCTATGGCGATATTTCACGCTGCTATTGCCGGATGTTTTTTGTTTTTATCCGGAATTATTTCAGGAAGTGTGGCAAACCGTGATAAACACTACGAAATTTACCAACGTATTAAAGAACATCCATTTTTAAAACGAACTTTCGGAAAAATGAAAGCGGAAAAGTTTGCGAAAATATACGAGATGAAATGGGCCGGAATTATTTCTAATTTCTGGTTTGGTATTTTTATGGGAACAACCGCTTCTATAGGTGTTTTTTTCGGATTAAACTTAGATATTCGGCATATTACTTTTGCCAGCGGAAATCTTGCTTTAGGACTTTACGGTTCCAATTACACCTTAGATACTTGGATGATTTTTTGGGGTGTTTTTGGTGTTGGAATCATTGGATTAGTTAACTTTATTGTAAGTTTTAGTTTGTCGTTGGGATTGGCTTTTCGATCCAGAGATATTCCGTTTACCGAGTTACGGAGCATTACCGTTTCGATCTGGCAACATTTTAAACGCAGACCATTTTCTTTCTTTTTCCCAACCGGAACAAATGTTAAACCCAATGAAGGAGGAGATAAAATCCCGCAAAATAATTCACATTGACATGGATGCTTTTTATGCTTCTGTGGAGCAAAAGGATTTTCCAGAATTAATAGGAAAGCCTTTGGCTGTGGGCGGAAGCGAAATTCGAGGTGTAATTTCTGCTGCGAGTTATGAAGCCCGAAAATTTGGTGTTCGCAGTGCGATGAGTGGCGTGCAAGCCAAAAAATTGTGTCCGGATTTGGTTTTTGTTCGACCTCGTTTTGAACGCTACAGCGAAATTTCAAAGATAATCCGAAAGATTTTTTATGAATACACCGATTTAGTCGAACCGCTTTCGTTGGACGAAGCCTATTTGGATGTAACCCAAAACAAAAAAGGAAATCCGAGTGCTTCCTTACTCGCACAAGAAATCAGAAAACGCATTTTTGAAGAAACTGGTCTGACGGCTTCGGCAGGAATTTCCATTAATAAATTTGTGGCAAAAGTGGCTTCAGATTATAATAAACCAAATGGTCAAAAAACTGTTAATCCCGATGAAGTTGAACCTTTTTTGGAAGCATTAGACATCCGAAAATTTTATGGTATTGGAAAAGTCACCGCCGAACGTATGTATCAATTTGGCATTTACACCGGAAAAGATTTAAAAAATCGGAGTTTAGAATTTTTAGAACAACATTTTGGCAAAAGCGGAACGCATTATTATTACATCGTTCGAGGCATTCACAACAGTCCGGTTAAACCCAATCGCATTTCAAAATCGGTGGGAGCCGAACGAACATTTAATGAAAATTTGTCTTCCGAAGTGTTTATGGAAGAACGTTTGGAAAGCATCGCCAAAGAACTCGAAAAACGCTTACAAAAGCACAAAATCGCCGGAAAAACGATAACTTTAAAAATAAAATATTCCGATTTTTCACAACAAACCCGAAGCAAAACATTGCCTTATTTTATTTCGGATAAAGCATTGTTATTAGAAACTGCCAAAGAATTATTGTACCAAGAAAAATTAAAAGAATCTGTTCGTTTGTTGGGAATTTCTTTAAATAATTTAAACACGGAAGTAAAAAAAACGGTGGTGGTACAGTTGCGGTTTGAGTTTTAAATGTTTTGTATTTTTGGTTATTCTGAAATTAAAGATTTGAAAAACGTTCTAAGCAAAAAAATCAATTAGTAAAATTTCAATATGTTATTAATGATAAAAAAATATTCAAAAATTCTATTTCTTATTTTAATTCTCCAAAGTTGTGAGAGGAAGAATGATTTTGAAAAGGATAAAAATAAATATGAGAGTTATTATAAATTTTTAGACAAAAAGGGTCAGTTAAGATTTTACTTTCATAAAAAAACTCATTTTGAAAAAGGACTTAGAATAGACACTATTTTTACAATTAAAAACAATGCAACAGAACTAGAAAGAATAGAAATTTATAGATGTGATGATGATAAATTGTATCATATTGATTCTGATTATAATGAGCATTTATATTTTATAAAAAAGGATACCTGCATTCAATTAATTGTAGATGATGATCTAATTGAAACTTGTTTTATTGGTTACGAAGATATAGCTATTGACGACAAGAAATTCTATAAATTATTAAAATTCAAAAAGGAATATTTAAGTAATGACGGTATTATTACACATGTTTATTTTGATGAAAATTATAATATTATAAGAGAAGAATTTGTAGAAGGGTATAAGTTTTATTTTCGAATTGATAAAACAATGAACACAATAAAACACATAAATTAAAATTATGCGTAGAAAGTATTTTGTTACTGTATTTGTGTTTTTATTCTTGTTAGGTTGTAATAAAAACAATAATGAGTTTATTTTCATAAGTAATGAAAATAAAGTGTTTTCAACTAAAAACTTTGTTTTTTACACTAACAATAATGAAGAAGTTTATTTGTTTTTAGAAAATAAAAAAGAAAGAGATATTATTTCAAAAAAGACAATATTATCAGTTAAATATAGGTCCAATGACGAACAAATGGAAGCAAAAATCATTGATATAGTTTTTTCAAGAGAATTAAATCGAAGCCCATTTATTATAGAAGTTGATAGTAAAACAAAAACTATTGCTACAATAAAAAAAAATAATAAAGACATGTTTTATATTGGACAAAAAAGAGATTTATCACCTAATTTGTTAAAAGCAGTTGTTAGAAACACAAAAGACATTTTACCATAATTAGAATTACCATAATTTCAAAAAATAACCCTCATCCAAACCAAAATTCCCCTATTTTTGCAACACAAAGGCATTTTGCTTTAGTAAGTCAGACCATTACAATGAAAGATAAATTTTATCAATACATTCAAAATCTTCAAAATCAAATTACTTCCAAATTAGAAGAAGTAGATGGAGAAGCCAAATTTAGAGAAGACATCTGGGAACGCCCCGAAGGCGGCGGCGGAAGAACCCGAGTAATTGAAAACGGAAAAGTTTTTGAAAAAGGTGGCGTAAACATATCAGCTGTTCACGGAAAGTTACCTGATTCTATGCAAAAATTATTCAACGTGGGCGAAGCCGATTTTTTTGCCTGCGGACTCAGTTTGGTCATTCATCCCAAAAACCCGATGGTTCCCACCGTTCATGCCAATTGGCGGTATTTTGAAATGTATGATGAACAAGGATTTGTAATAAAAAGTTGGTTTGGCGGCGGACAAGATTTAACGCCATATTATCTCTTTGAAGAAGATGCAATTCATTTTCATCAAATGTGCAAAACAGCATGCGACAAGCATAATCCTGAATTTTATAAGAAATATAAAAAACAATGTGATGATTATTTTTGGAATGCTCACAGGAACGAAGCCAGAGGAATTGGAGGATTATTCTTTGATTATTGCAGAGAATCACTTGAATTTTCAATGGAACAGTGGTATGATTTTGTAGCCGAAGTGGGGAATAATTTTTTAGAATCATATGTTCCGATTGTTGAAAAAAGAGTAAATTTACCTTACTCTGATAACCAACGAAAATGGCAGGAAATTCGTCGTGGTCGCTATGTGGAATTTAATTTGGTTCATGATAAAGGAACCCTTTTCGGACTAAAAACCAATGGCAGAATCGAAAGCATTTTGATGAGTTTGCCTCCGCATGTGCAATGGGTGTATGATCATCATCCGGGAGAAGGAAGCGAAGAAGAAAAATTAATATCGGTGCTGCAAAAGCCAAAAGAATGGGCGTAAAAATTGTAATACTACTGTTTTTGGGAGGAATTAGCTGCTCGTTTGCTCAGCAGGATTCTGAACTAAGCAGTCATTTTACAAATTATGACGAAAAAGTAATAACCAGTTTATATTATTTTGATACTTCCAATAGTTTTGTATTTAACTTTAATTTAGACGGCACAGCCAATTATTTAGAATTTGAGCCCAATCGACGTGAACAAATCGGAGTGAATTTGAGTTATAAATTTATCGATGTTTCCTACGGATTTTCTCCTTCTTTTTTTGCGAAGAATAAAGATAACAGTGATTCAAAATTATTCACTTTAAGCACACGGTTGTATCATAAAAAATGGATGCAGTCGCTCACTTTTATCAATCAAAAAGGGTTTTATGTGAGTAATGATGAAGGTCAAGCTCTTTTTCCACGAATGCGAACCACAAAGATTGGCGGAACAACATCGTATATTTTCAATGATAAATTTTCATTCAAAACCATTGCCAATCAAAAAGAATGGCAATCAAAAAGTGCAGGAAGTTTTATTCCAAATCTTTCGATGTATTATACCAATTTCGATTTGAATGATGGCGGCGAAGACACCAAGAGCAATATTTTTCTGGCTTCATTGGCTCCATCTTATTTTTATAACTTTGTTATCAATAATCATTTCTTACTTTCAGGGGGAATGTCAACCGGGGCAGGACTTACGAGTGTGGATGGAGATGTTTCGGCAATTTATGAATGGAGTGCGAGCTTAAAAATTGGCTATAATTCCGATTCGTTTTTTACCTTTGTAAACCTGAATTATATCGATTTTATTCAGGACACAACCGCTCAAATTCGATTGAACGACGAAATTTCAACGGTAAAAATAACCGCAGGCTATCGTTTTGATCCACCCAAAAAAGCAAAAGAATTTTACGATAAAACAACAGAAAAAATCGGATTGTAAATCAATCAAAAAAGAACAACATTATGTTTCCACTCAGAAGAAATAGACGACTCAGAACCAACGAAACCATTCGCTCACTAGTACGTGAAACAATACTTTCTCCCAGCGATTTTATTGTTCCGCTTTTTGTTGTGGAAGGTAAAAACGTGAAAGAAGAAATTCCTTCCATGCCAAATTATTTCCGTTTGAGTCTCGATTTATTGGAAAAGGAAGTAAAAGAATTAGCCAAATTGAACTTGAAAACGGTTTTAGTTTTTGTAAAAGTTCCCGACAATTTAAAAGATAACAAAGGAACCGAAGCGTTAAACCCAAATGGTTTGATGCAACGAGCCGTGAAAGTAATCAAAAACGCCGTTCCGGATATGATTGTGATGACTGATGTAGCGTTAGATCCCTATTCTTCTTTTGGCCACGATGGTGTAATTGAAAACGGAATAATTGTCAACGATTTAACATCAGCAATATTAGCCGAGATGAGTTGTTCGCATGCCGAAGCCGGTGCCGATTTTGTAGCCCCAAGTGACATGATGGATGGCAGAATTCTTGAAATTCGTGAAGCACTGGAAGACGAAGGATACGTTAACATCGGAATTATGGCATACAGTGCAAAATATGCATCGGCTCATTATGGACCATTTCGTGATGCATTAGACAGTGCTCCTGTAGATGCTCAAGACATTCCGAAAGACAAAAAAACCTATCAAATGGATTACCATAATCGCATTGAAGCCATTCGTGAAACGAGAATGGATATTGATGAAGGAGCAGATATTGTCATGGTAAAACCGGGAATCGCTTATTTGGATATTGTTCGCGAAATTAAAAATGCGTTTGATGTTCCGGTGGCGGTTTATCAAGTTTCAGGTGAATATGCGATGATCAAAGCGGCTGCAGAAAAAGGTTGGTTAGACCACGATGCTGTGATGATGGAACAAGTTACTGCTATCAAAAGAGCCGGTGCAGATATGATTGCAAGTTATTTTGCGAAAGATGTGGTAAAAATTATTTCATAACTGATAAATATCAGATTTATACACAGATTAACGATGTAAATTTGTGTAAATCAAATTCCTAGCACATGAAAAAAATAGTTGTTTTTGTTGTTTTTGTGATGTTATTCTCTTGCCAGAATAAGAAAGAAGAATCCTTTGGAACTGATTCTAAGTCGGTTTCTGAAGTAACAGATGATTCTGTTGAGGCTAAAATTAAGCTAGGAGAAGAACTTTTTAATGGTGTTGGTTTATGCCACACATGTCACAAGCCGGATCAAAAAGTAATTGGACCAAGCATTAAAGAAATTGCTACTATTTATAAAGAACAAAATGCTGATATGGTCGATTTTCTTCGTGAAAATGCAAAACCAATTGTAGATCCAACTCAATATGAAGTGATGAAAACCAATTTTGCGGTTACCAAAAGCATGTCTGATGAAGAATTACAAGCAATTGAACTTTATATGCATAGTTTAATTAAATAAACGAAACCTAATCAATAAGTAATTTGAACCCAACTCTTGGAATATTTTCAATCCGAATGTTGGGTTCTTCTTTAAAGATTTTTCGCAAACGGGAAATAAAAACATCCAAACTTCTTCCGACAAAATAATCATCGGTTCCCCAAAGTTCCATTAGGATTTTTTCGCGTTTCAAAACGGTGTTTTTATTATCTAAAAATAATTTCAATAAAGCTGCTTCTCTTTCAGTTAAATTGGTAATTTCTTTTCCTTTGGTAACACAATAATTGGTTGGGTCAAATTCAAATGAACCAATTAAATAAGTGGAATTATTTTTAGAAGATGTTTTTTGACTTCGATTTAAGAAAACTTCAATTTTCAGCGTCAATTCTTCCATGCTGTAGGGTTTCACCAAATAATCATCGGCACCCAATTTCAACCCTTTAATTCGGTCTTCTTTCATCGTTTTTGCAGAAAGAAAAATGATGGGAATTTCTTGATTTCGTTTTCTGATTTGTGTGGCAATTTCAAACCCATCCATATCAGGAAGCATCACATCCAACACACATAAATCAAATTCATCATTACAAAAGGCATCAAAACCCGCTTGACCGTTTACGAAATGAGCCACATCGTATTGGCTCTCCAAACTGTCGGCGGTTAAAAAACCTAATGTTTCATCGTCTTCTACATATAGAATTTTCTTTTTACTCATACAATGTCTTTTTTTGGAATAAAGATAGAAACCGTAATTCCTTTGTTTGAATTATTTTTAATTGAAATTTTCCATTGATGCAAATCGATAATTTTTTTCACATAAAATAAACCAATTCCAAACCCCTCAATGTCTTTTTTATTTTCTCTGGGAACGCGGTAAAATTTATCAAAAACATAATCAATATGTTGAGGTGAAATTCCGCTTCCGTTGTCTGAAAAATTAAGTGTTATTCCTTTTTCTGTTTCTAACGATTTTATTGTTATTTCGGGGTTTTCCGTGCAATATTTTACTGCATTATCCACTAAATTAAATAGAATGTTATTAAAATGAAATTCGTCTGCCAAAATGTTTACTTTATCCGAAACATCAATATTAATAATTGTTTTTTTGTTTGATTTTAGCAACGTATTTTCTTTAACCAATTCAAGAATTTCTTTTAGATTGATGGTGCTTTTTTCTAATTCAATCCATTTAGCATCGCCTTTTGCAACATTTAGAATCCGTTCTATATGATGATTTAATTTATGACTTTGATTCGTGATAATTTGCATGTATTTTGCCAATTTCGGATTGTTTTTAATTTCCTCCTGCGAAGTAGCATACTGCGAAGCAATCAAAATTGAAGAAAGTGGTGTCTTGAATTCGTGTGTCATATTGTTGATAAAATCCGTTTGCAATTCGGTGTATTTTTTTTGTTTCAACAAAAGAATAACCGAATAAACATAAATTATCAAAACTAAAAATAAAATTCCGGTATATATCCAATATTGTCCCAACGAAGTGATGAATTTATGCTGTAAATCCGGAAATCGAATTCCGAAATAGTAAATCAAACCTTCATTCTTTTTGAAACAATTTTCGCATTTTTCCGGTTTTCCGGTATAGCTTGAAATGTAGCTGCCATAAATCATTTCATCTGTCGCACAATCATAAATGGCATATTCATAATCCAATTCAAGTTTCACTTTTTCAAATTCTGTTTTGAGATAATATTCTAATACTTCGTGCTCAAAAACATCATCAAGATTCACAATATAATAATCGTCGGTAATTTTTTTTACTTGATTAGTAATGGTTAATTGTGTTTTATTATCACGATAAATTCGTTTTACCACATCTTGAAGAGCAAAATGAATTTTTTCTTCATAGTCTTTTTTCTCAAACCTATACGCCTGGTTTAGCATAAGTAATTGCATGACCAAAACGCCTGCAATGCAGAGAAATCCAGCTAAGATGATGCTATTTAATCGTGTAAATTTCAAAGGTTTACTTGTTTTATATTGACAAAACTACACACAGAATTGTGTAAATTGAAGTTAATTTTTGCCGATTAACATCTCATTAACAAAACTTATATTGTGCTTAACAAATATCTGTTTTCTAGTCTATATATTTGCTATATCAAAATGAATAATTTAACTAATATTAAAATAATAACGTATGAAATCATTAAAAGTATCTTTATTCGCAATTGCAGCCACAGTATTATTTTCGGTTGGTGCAACTGCTCAAGAAAAGAAAGCAGAAGTTAAGCCTACTATTACTACAACTCCAGCTGCTCAAAAACCAACTTCTCCTGTTACCTGGAAAGAAGTATCGTATGATTTTGGTGAAATTAAAAAAGGAACTCCGGTTTCTCACGATTTCTCTTTTACCAATACAACTAAGCAAACAGTTATCATTACTAACGTAAAGGCTTCTTGTGGATGTACTGCAACAAACTATACTAAAACACCTGTTAAACCAGGAGCTACAGCCACAGTAACCGCTACTTATAATGCTGCAACTGCTGGAAATTTTTCTAAAACAGTTACAGTTTCTTTAAACGAAAATGAAGTGCCAAAAGTACTTACTATCAAAGGAAAAGTAATTGATACAGCTCCGGTTAGTCAATAATCTACATTCTAAATTATAATTCAATTGAACCATTTTGAGAAATCAAGATGGTTTTTTTAATTAAAATTATGTAAAGTATATTTTACATATTGGAAAAAATATTTTACATTTGAGCATTAATTTAAATAATCAATAGTATGAAGATGAATTATTTATTTCCGCATCGTTTTAAAAAGTTAGGGTGGTTTGTGTTTATTCCAACATTATTTATTTCTATTTTTTTTGTAATTTATGAAAAGGAATATGAAATGTTTGATTTAGTGGTCCCAGCTTTATTTTCAGATCAATTGTTTGGTAAAAGCGATTTGTTTTCTATGGTGAAAAATAATGTTTTTGATGAAATTTTATCTTTTCTTTTAATAACTAGCGGATTGTTGTTGGCTTTTTCAAAGGAAAAAATTGAAGATGAAATGGTTCAAAAAATTCGTTTGGAAAGTTTAGTTTGGGCAACGTATGCAAATTATATCGTTTTGTTGTGTTGTATTCTTTTTATTTATGGCTCTCCTTTTTTTACGGTTATGATTTATAATATGTTTACTTTATTATTGTTTTTTGTCATTCGTTTCAATTGGATGATTTATAAGACCTCAAAAATTAGTGAAGATGAAAAATAACATCAAAGTAGAACGAGCAATAGCCAATTTAACCCAAGCAGATTTAGCCGAAAAAATTGGCGTAAGTCGTCAAACAATAAATGCCATTGAAGCAAACAGATTTGTTCCATCTACCATTTTGGCTTTAAAAATTGCTAAACTTTTTAACAAATCTGTAAACGAAATTTTTCTGCTGGAAGATTCTGATTAAAATAAAAATAATTAGAAAGTTTTTATATCTTTATATTACTAAATTATAAAGCCATGATAGATAAAATTAAACTCGACAACATTTTATTTTTAGATATTGAAACTGTTCCGGAAGAAGAAAACTTCAAACTTTTGGATGAAGAAAAGCAATATCTTTTTGAATCTAAAACACAATACCAACGCAAAGACGAATTTACTCCCGAAGAATTTTATGATCGTGCCGGAATTTGGGCAGAGTTTGGAAAAATCATTTGTATTTCTGTAGGTTATTTTACAACCAAAGGCGACATTCGAAACTTTAGGGTAACGACTTTTTTTGGTGAAGAAAAAACGATTCTAAAAGACTTTAGTAATTTGTTAAACAATCATTTTAACCAACCTCAACATATTTTATGTGGTCATAATGCTAAGGAATTTGACTTTCCGTTTATTGCGAGACGAATGATTATCAATCAAATTGAAATTCCGTCTAAACTAAATTTATTTGGAAAAAAACCATGGGAAGTTCCGCATATTGACACAATGGAATTATGGAAATTTGGCGATTATAAACATTTTTCTTCAATGCGATTGCTAACAAAAGTGCTCCAGATTCCTTCTCCAAAAGACGATATTGATGGTAGCGAAGTGGCGTATGTATATTACGTTGAAAAAGATATCGACCGCATCATCACCTATTGTGAAAAAGATGTGATTGCCGTTGCTCAAATATTTTTGCGATTCAGAAGAGAAGATTTATTAATTGAAGACGAAATTATTCACGTATAAAAAAAAGACTCCTGATTTGTAGCCTTTCTTTATCTCTTCAACACAATTTTCTTTGTTGTTTTTACCTTTTCATTTTGAACAGAAATCAAATAAATTCCATCTGAGAATTCATTTATATCTAATTCCATATTTGATGAATTGATTTTCTTGGATAGAATAATTCGCCCCTGTAAATCAAATAAATCAATAGTAGTTTCCAAATTTTCAAACCAGGAAACAGTTAATTTTCCTTTAGATGGATTTGGGTAAATGATTGCTTGAATGCCATTATTTTCAACTAAACCAAGATTATCTTGAATTGTGATCGGAATAAGAAGATTTGGCAACCATCCCGATGAATCGTTTTCAATATTAACCAAAAAACTATCTGTTGCTTCTTCTGTTAACGAATTTGTATAGCTGATTTTATTCAAATTTACATCTTCTTGTGTAAATGTATCACCAAGAACTAAATCGACAGTTTCTTTTTTCAAAACACCAAGAGAAGGCAATTCTATTAATGTATATTCTTGATTTGAAGTTGTTTGTAAGGGAGTTTCAGCATTAATCTCTTCCGTTGAAATTATTTTTGTTGTGTTTACTTCAGTAACTATTCCGTTATTGGTAAAGTTTAAATTATTTTCAATAGAAGTAGAGTTACAAAAAGACAAACTTACAGCATTGATTGTTCCGCCATCATTATTGTATTTATCAATCACAAATAAAGTCCAAATTCCATCTGCCAATAAACCGTTTAATTCACTTAACGGTTGATTGGGTTTGATGATACCGGAAATTGCAGGATTAAATCCACAATTTAAGAAGGAACCGGAGTCATCAAGTGTAGCAATAATATCATCTTGTCCACCACATGGTTCTTCAAACAAAGTTATAGACGGACTTCCAATTTCAGGTGGACCAATCAAATAAATTGACATATCCTGCACCCAAGTGTGCGAAATATCCAAACTCACATTAATATCAGCAATCATGATTTCGCCGGAAACAAAAATTGGTATACTAGCTGTTGAATTGGCCACATTATCAATAAAGGCATCTGAAAAATCTGTAGCACTAAATTCCAGCCCGCAATCAAAAATTCCGGTTTGAAAGTTCGCTACAGCAAATGCCGTTGCATTTCCACAACGATTACTTGGTTTTACTCTCCAATAATACACTGTTTCACTGCTTAAGTCGGTTACATTTACAGTTGTGTTTTCTGTAGTTTCTGTCCAAAATATAGAATTAAAAGCAACATCAGTCGAAACCTCAACAACATAATTTTCAGCATTTACATCCTCTTCCCAAGTTAAATTTACCGAAGCCGCAACAGCTGTTTGTCCATTTAAAGGCAAGATGGTATTTATCAATTCAAATTCAGAACTCAATATCTGTAAATTCACATATCTTGTTTCAGATTCATTTGTATTGGAAGCTACAATGCCAATTGCATAACTACCGGGTTCAACAGCAGTTAAATTAGAAACGATTAGTTCGAAATTTCCACTGCTATTCAATGTTGTCTCGCTTAAATTTATAACTGCACCATCCGGAACATCTATCACGGAGAACGAAACATTTCCACTTTCATTACTAGTAAATGTGAATGAAAAAGTGGCATTTTCATTTGAGCAAACGGTTTGGTCATAGCCAAGTGGTACAAAACCAAAGTCAGAATCAATTCCTGAAATGATAAGCGAATAATCTTGTTTGTTGGTTTGTAAAGTTCCTTTGTGCGAAATGGTGATAGTATAATCTCCTCCATTTGCGTTATCAATTGCAACTGTTTCAACAGTATCTACAAAATTATCTGCGTTTCTTAGTGCTAATTGAGCTGCATCTGCTTGCAATCTCCAAGGATAAAAAGTGGTTGAACCTTGCGAGATTCTAATATCTAAATCGTGAACAATTGCTGGTGTTGGGTCGTTTAAAGTTCCAGTATTGGCTATACCGGGAATATCTGTCCAACAAATTGTAGCCACCAAAGGTTGTCCGGCAATTGATTTAATAGTTTTTGTATAAATTTGATTTTGAGTAATACTTTCCTCCGAAATCCAAGTGTTCAATCCATTGTTTGAAATGGCATTTGCAGCTGTTTTAGCATTAAGTAATCCCCATCCAAATACAGCATCAGGTCCGGGATTTCCGGCATCGTCTGCAGTATGACAAGCCAATCCTTTCAAAGTGGCCGATTTCATAAATTTTTGATATAAATTGTTGTAATGTTGCTGAAGCAATAATAAAGTTCCCATCACATTCGGACTCGCCATGGAAGTTCCGGATAGGGAAGAGTATTCTTCATCGCCACTACTGTTGGTAGAATAAACTCCGGTTCCGTTTCCGGTGATATCAGGTTTAATTCGCAAATCATCGGTTGGCCCCTCGCTGCTGGCAGAATTTATATTAACCGAAATCAAGTTGCCATTAGTATCAATTTCAGCATCTTGACCATTAGCAACTACCAAATTATTTTTACCATTTTTATTTCCGGTCAATTTATCAAAATCAACAGTGGTAGGATTTTCGTTAACGATATTTCCGTCATTTCCGGCTGCAACAACCATTAAATAATAGGGCGAAACATAATGAATCGAGTCCCATTCAAGTGCATCTTGGGAATAAGCTCCGGCATACCAACTTGGCACATTGATTAACCGAGTTCCATAAGAATGATTGGAAAGTAAAAGACCGTTTTGAATCTCTCCTAAAACCTCAGCTTCATCTTGTGTCCAATCAAATGTTTTTACCGTTGCTTGAAACGCCATTCCTTTGGCATCCGCATCTACTCCGGCAGCACCAACTGTTCCTGTTACGTGTGTAGCGTGGAAACTATTGCCGTTTAGTTCGGTTGCATCGTCTCCCACAATCATTCTTCCGCCGAATTCTTGATGTGATGTTCGTGTTGGACCTCCGTCCCAAACACCGCCAATCATTCCTTGTCCGTTGAGATTTAATCCTAATCCACCACCGGAATGCAACTGATTTGCTCGTGTGGAAATAGCCGCATTGATGTTGTTGACTGAAAAATATTTTGGCTTTCCATCAGGAAATAAACCCATTAACTCATCTACGCTTCCGTCTTCATTTTTTTTGAAAACTTCCCACTGATTTGCTTTTGCAGAAAAAAGAGCTTTTTCTTTTTCTGCTTTTGCTTTTTCAGAAAGTTCAGCTTGCAATTGTTTTATTTTTGCTAAATCATATTGTTCTAACAAGGCTTTTTTCTGTTCTTCCGTCTGACCAATTACAGAGAAGGAAAAGAGCAGTATAAAAAAACTTATACAGAAGTTTATTTTTGATATGTAGAGGTTTTTCATTAGTTGATTGGGAAATTTAATGATTCAAAGATATAAATTTAATTTTTTCTACTGATTTACTTAAAAAAATATACATTATTTAACAATGGTTGAATGTTGAGATTGTCAATTCAAATGAGTTGTTTCTTTAAATTACGAAAAAAAGCAATTTACAGATGTAAATAAAAAAAATGGATTAATTTTAAACAATGGAAAACAGCATTCTTTTATCGGTAAAAAAACTCACTATTTCTTTTAAAAAAGAGAAAGAACTTGTTCCCGTTGTTCACAGTTTAACCTATGATTTATTTGAAAATGAAATCGTGGGAATCGTGGGAGAATCCGGTTCAGGAAAATCAGTTTCGTCACTGGCAATCATGGGTTTGCTACCTCTAAAGATTTCAAAAATTACGAATGGAACAATTCTTTTTAACGAAAAAGATATTACCAATTTATCCGATAAGGAATTTCAAAAAATAAGAGGAAACGATATTGCGATGATTTTTCAAGAACCGATGAGTTCGTTAAATCCATCCTTAAAATGTGGTTTTCAAGTAGCAGAAATTTTAGAAAGACATACATCACTATCCAAAAAGGAAATTAAAACGGAAGTAATTTCGTTGTTTGAAAAAGTGAAACTACCTAATCCCGAAGAACTATTTAATAAATATCCACACCAAATTTCAGGTGGACAAAAACAACGCGTGATGATTGCGATGGCAATTGCCTGCAAGCCAAAAATTTTGATTGCCGATGAACCGACAACTGCTTTGGATGTGACTGTTCAAAAGGAAATAATCCAATTATTGAAGGATTTGCAACAAGAAACCAAGATGAGTATTTTGTTTATTTCCCATGATTTATCTCTGGTTTCAGAAATTGCCAATCGGGTTTTGGTAATGTATAAAGGGGAAATTGTGGAACAAGGAAATGCCAAAGCTATTTTTGAAAATCCACAACACAATTACACCAAAGCTTTAATTGCTTCCAGACCGTCGTTGGAATTTAGGTTAAAAAGACTTCCGACAATCCAGGATTTTTTGAGTGAAACAAGTAAAAGCGAAATTGTTTCTGCCGAAGAACGAAAAGAAAATCAGGAAAAAATTTATGCAAAAACTCCTCTTTTGGAAGTAAAAAATGTAGAAAAAGAATACTTGTCAACGGTTGGTTTATTCGGAAAAAAATTGTCTTTTAAAGCTGTTAATGATGTAAGTTTTAAAATTTATGAAGGCGAAACAGTTGGTTTGGTGGGCGAATCCGGTTGTGGAAAATCAACGTTAGGAAACGCTATTTTACAATTAGACAAAGCAACTGCCGGACAAATTTTTTACAAAGGAAATGATATTACAAAACTGAATAAAGACGAAATCCGAAAACTCAGAAAAGAAATTCAAATTATTTTTCAGGATCCGTATTCCTCGTTAAACCCCAGAATTCCAATTGGGAAAGCAATTATGGAACCGATGAAAGTGCACGGGTTATATAAAAATGACACGGAACGAAAAGCACAAGCAATTGAAATTTTAGAGCGAGTGGGGTTGGGTGAAGATTTTTTTAACCGTTATCCGCACGAATTTTCCGGCGGTCAACGGCAACGAATTGGAATTGCCAGAACGATTGCTTTGCAACCAAAATTGATTGTGTGTGACGAATCAGTTTCTGCGTTGGATATTTCTGTGCAAGCTCAGGTTTTGAATTTGTTGAATGAATTAAAAGAAAACTTCGGATTCACCTATATCTTTATTTCCCATGATTTAGCTGTGGTGAAATACATGAGCGATCAAGTTTTGGTAATGAACAAAGGAAAGATTGAAGAAATAGCTGATGCGGATGAACTGTATGCCAATCCAAAAAGTGCTTACACAAAAAAATTAATTGAAGCGATTCCGAAAGGATAAAAAATAAAAAATTTATGTTATTTACAGCAACGTTTTCTGAGTTTTATGAGCAATTTAAAACCAGTCTTTCTAACGGAACTTTTGCCAAACTTACTTTTGCGAAAACCATTGGCAACACCGAAATAAAAAATATTTTTATACGACCCATTTTAGAAGAAAACGAATTAAAATTGGAACTGAAATTCCGCTTTCAAAGAGAAGAATTGTTTGAAATTCATACTATTGATAGTGCTTTTGATCGTTTACTTCCTTTTATCAATAATCCGTTTTTATCGGTTATTTTGTTTACTACAGAATTTGATTTGACATATAAATTAAACAAAAAAAGAGTGGTGAGTGTAACCGATCAGCCTCCTACTTTTGGCAATGCAAATGAGGTTTTGTTGGCATTTTTGAATAAATGAAATTATCTAAATAATAAAGGTGCAAATTCTGAAAGATAATCTCGCCAGTTTGACCAAGTATGCCCACCTTCCGATTCTTTGTAGGTATAGTTGAAATTCATCGAATTAAGTAGATTTCTAAAATCGGTGGCTTCTTTGTATAAGAAATCCGTTTTGCCAATCGCTTTCCAATATAATTTATAATTATTCTCTTTTTGAGCTTTTAGCTTTTTTTCGATGTTTAAATACATTTCACTCTCAGCTTCTTTAGGTTGAAAAAGAGCCGCCGAAAACACGCCCATATAATCAAATGTTTTTGGATAATTAGCAGAAATAATGATGGTATGAAATCCTCCCATCGATAACCCTGCAATGGCTCTTGATGATTTTTCTTTTTTTACACGGTATTCCGATTCAATAAATTGAATTACATCGCCGAATGCTTTTTCGGTGTTTCCCGAAAACATATCCGGTTGAATAAAGTCCGGAGTATAAAAACCTTCTTTTGACTCTCCGGGAGCTGCTGATTGACTGGCATTTCCGTTTGGCATGACAACTATCATTGGTTTTGCTTTTCCTTGAGCAATTAGGTTGTCTAAAATTTGAGCAGTTCTTCCCAGGGTTATCCAAGCCTCTTCATCACCACCTGCTCCGTGCAATAGATAAAGAACAGGATAATTCTCCTTACTTTCTTCATATCCGGGCGGAGTATAAACCGTTAATCTTCGGTTCATTTTTAAAGTAGGCGATTCATACCATCGTTTTGAAACTGTTCCGTGTGGCACATCATTTACTTTATATAATTCGGCTTTTCCACCGGGAACAATAAAAATATTGACAACAGTTGCCACATCTCTACTAAAATGAACGTTATTTGGGTCGTTAACAGCCAAACCATCTGCTATAAATTTATAACTGTATAATTCGGGCTGAAGAGTAGAAGTCGTAAAAGTCCAAATTCCTTTTTCATTTTTTTTCATTTCGGTTTTTCCTTCAAGCAATCCTTGTTGATTAAGAAAATCTCCTTCTAAAAATACTTTCTTTACGTTCGGAGCTTCAAAACGAAATGTAACGGTATTATCGCCATGAATTTCGGGCGAAATAATTTTTTTCTCACCCGAAAAATCTACATTTTCCTGAGCATAAATGATTGAAAAGCAAAGTGAAAGAAGAAGCGAATACGTAGACTTTTTCATTTTTATAATTTTTTAAATTTTAATCTAAAACCATCTCCGGAATTTCTCCTTCCACAATCAATGTTCCTTCAGTAGCTTTGATAATTTCTTCAACAGAAACACCGGGAGCTCTTTCAAGAAGTTTAAAACCGTTTGGTGTCACATCCATGACGGCTAATTCGGTGACAATTTTTTTTACGCAACCCACACCCGTTAGTGGAAGCGTACAGTTTTTTAAAACTTTTGATTCACCGGCTTTGTTCACATGCATCATGGCAACGATGATATTTTCTGCCGAAGCGACTAAATCCATTGCTCCGCCCATTCCTTTCACCATTTTTCCGGGGATTTTCCAGTTGGCTATATCTCCGTTTTCGGAAACTTCCATAGCTCCTAAAATCGTTAAATCTACTTTTTTACTTCGTATCATTCCAAAACTAAAAGCAGAATCAAAAAAGGAAGCTCCTGGCAACGTGGTAATAGTTTGTTTTCCTGCGTTGATGATATCCGCATCTTCTTCTCCTTCATACGGAAATGGTCCCATACCAAGCACGCCGTTTTCACTTTGAAATTCAACTGAAATATCGGTTCGAACAAAATTGGCAACCAACGTCGGGATTCCGATTCCTAAATTTACGTAGTAACCGTCTTTTACTTCTTTTGCAATTCGTTTTGCAATTTGATTTTTATCTAAAGCCATTTTTTTAATGTGTCAATTTGTTAATTAGTCGATGTGTCAATGTGGGAAGATGTGTGAGAAATTAATTGACTCATTGCCACATTTTCTTATTGCCACATTATCTCTGTCTAACTGTTCTTTGTTCGATTCTTTTTTCAAACTTTTCGCCTTGAAAAATTCGGTTCACCATAATTCCGGGAATGTGAATTTGATTTGGGTCTAATGTTCCGGCGGGAACCAATTCTTCCACTTCTGCAATGGTAATTTTAGCCGCACCAGCCATACAAGAATTGAAATTCCTAGCGGTTCCTTTAAAAATTAAGTTTCCGGCTTCGTCTCCTTTCCATGCTTTTACGATGGCGAAATCGGCTTTATAGGCTTCTTCCATCACATACATTTTTCCGTCAAATTTTCGTATTTCTTTATTGATGGCAACTTCAGTTCCAAATCCGGCAGGTGTAAAAAAGGCTGGAATTCCGTGTTGAGCGGCTCTACATTTTTCGGCTAATGTGCCTTGAGGTGTGAGTTCAACATCTAATTCTCCTGAAAGCATTTGACGTTCAAATTCGGCATTTTCACCAACATAAGACGAAATCATTTTCTTAATTTGTTTCTTTTGAAGCAATAATCCTAATCCAAAATCATCCACACCGGCATTATTGGAAATGCAAGTAAGATTAGAAACGCCCATTTTTACTAATTCAGCGATGCTGTTTTCAGGAATGCCGCAAAGGCCAAAACCCCCGAGCATAATGGTCATATTATCGGTAATTCCAACAAGAGCTTCTTGAACAGAATTTACTTTTCGTGTAATCATATCGTTTGTTTGTTTTTCGAATTTTAAAGGTATAAAAAAATGGGCTTTTTGCAAAGTCCATTCTTTTATTATTGTTTTTATGTGAATTTTCTAAAAATTGAATTCATCTAAATCCTGATCAAAGTCTAATGTGTCTTTTACGGTTTTCCAACAATCAACTTTCACGGTGATGTTTTCCGGTCTTTCAAATGGGTCTTTGGAAACATTAAGTTTTTTGTCTTTATAACATTTATCCATATAAATTCCCCAAATTGGCAAAGCCATTGTGGCTCCTTGACCCATGGCAGTTGTGTTGAATCGGGCGGATCTGTCTTCACATCCTACCCAAACACCGGTGCATAAATTGGGTACAAACCCCATAAACCAACCATCAGAGTTATTTTGAGTGGTTCCGGTTTTTCCTGCAATTGGGTTGTCTAATTTATAGTCGTAACTTCTAAAACCTGCTCTACCAGCACGTAATCGAGTTCCTGTTCCGTCTTCAGTCACGCCTTCCATTAATTTCACAACCGCATATGCAATGTCTTGACTGAGTACATCGTGACTTTCCGGAATGTTTTCATAAATGATGTTTCCATTTTTATCTTCGATACGGGTAATTAATTGCGGTTTTATATAAATTCCTTTGTTTGCAAATGTACTGAAAGCGGCAACCATGTCTTGAACGGTAATTTCTACCGCTCCTAAACAAATTGAAACTTGTTCCGGAATATCAGCAGAAACACCTAATTTATGTGTTAAATCAATAACAGCTTTTGGTCCCGTTCTGTCGATTAATTTTGCAGAAATGGTATTGATAGAATTAGCCAGTGCTTTCTTTAAATTAATCATTCCACGGTATTTTCCGTCTGAATTTCTTGGTGTCCAATTAGCACTAACATTGTGTCTTCCTCTTGGAATTGTAAATGGAGAATCAATAATTGAGTCACATGGCGACATATTCAATTGTTCGATGGCTGTGGCGTAAACAAAAGGTTTAAAAGTAGATCCAACTTGTCTTGCACCTTGTCCGGCATGGTCGTACTGAAAATGTTTGTAGTTGATTCCGCCTACCCAAGCTTTCACATGACCTGTTTGTGGTTCCATTGAAATCATTCCGCTTCTTAGGAAATGTTTATAATAACGGATGGAATCCATTGGAGTCATAATTGTGTCGCGTTCACCTTTCCAAGTGAAAACTCTCATTTCTGTTTTTATGTCAAACGATTTGATGATGTCTGCTTCACTTTTATCTTGAGCTTTCATCAATCGCCAACGTTCAGAATTTTTCATTGCTCTTTTTAGCAAATTCTCCGTTTCATCGTCAGTGATTCTGTAAAATGGAGCATTTTTATTTCTTTTCTGACTTTTAAAAAATTCTACTTGAAGGTTTTTTAAATGTTCGTGCACTGCTTCTTCGGCATGTTTTTGCATACGCGAATCAATGGTGGTGTAGATTTTTAAACCATCATTATAAATATTGTATTCTGAACCGTCCGGTTTTTTGTTTTCTTTGACCCATTTTTTCATGTAATCGCGAAGATATTCTCTGAAATAAGTAGCGATTCCTTCTAAATGACTTTCGGGGTTAAAATCTAAAACGATTGGTTTTTTTTCTAATTGTGCTTTTGCTTCCGGTTCTAAAAAGTTGTTTCTAACCATTTGATTTAGCACAGTATTTCTTCTGTTTAAAACCAATTCTTTTCTTTTTTCTCTGGTAGGATTATAAAGCGATGGATTTTTTAACATTCCAACCAACAAAGCACTTTCTTCAATAGATAAATCACGTGGTTCTTTTCCAAAATAAACTTTAGCGGCAGATTTTATTCCCACAGCCGTATTAACGAAATCTGCTCTATTTAGATAGAGTGCAATAATTTCATTTTTAGTATATTGACGTTCTAGTTTGGTAGCAATAATCCACTCTTTAACCTTTTGAACTAATCTAAAAAGAATAAATTTAGAACCTTCTCCATGAAATAGAAGTTTCGCTAATTGTTGTGAAATAGTACTTGCTCCACCGTCTGATCCAAGTCTTAAAGCCGCTCCAAAAGTTCTTCTGGCATCAATTCCTGAGTGTTCGTAGAAACGTTCATCTTCTGTAGCAACCAATGCATCAACAAGGTGTTTTGGCAATTCATCAAATGTTACAGGTGAACGGTTTTCACGGTAAAATTTACCTAAAACCACACCATCTGAAGAAATGATTTCAGTAGCTAAATTTGAATCCGGATTTTCCAATTCATCAAAACTTGGCATGGATCCAAACAGTCCGAAGCTGGCAAAAACAAAAAATAAGATTACACCAGTTAATCCGATGAAAAATACTTTCCAGAATTTTTTTTGATAGTAACTTATGTCTTTAACGGTAGAATTATTTTTCTTAGCCATATTATTCTGCTTTTTCTATTCGTAATCCAACATCGGTTACACCTTCCAGTGCTGTGATGCCTTCAATTTTTCCTGATTTTCGTAAGGCTTGTTGAATGTAAATTTGATATTTACCTGATTTTGGGAACACAAAATTTTCTTTGTAATATAATTTATTCTCTTTCGTATCGGTTAAACCTTCGCCCATTAAAGTTCCGTCGGGTTCGGCCATTTGATATTCCAACGTGTCAACAATTGTTTTTTTGTTGGGTTGTTCCATTTCAACAATTAGAAACAAATTATTGAATTCATAATTTTTGTTGTTTCGTATGTTGATGTAAAGATTATGTTTGGCAACTGTATCTTTTTGTTCCACAGAAAAAGTTACAATACTGTCTTTGTGCCACACTTTTCCAACTTTTTTATATTCGTCAAAAAGTCTTTTTTTGTCACAAGATGTCACAAAAATCAATAAAAAAACTAAAAACAGACTATTTTTTAGGGTCATTTTTAACAATTTTATTTGGTCTTCTTTTTTTGTTATTATTGTTGTTGTTTTTCTTTCTTTTTGGTTGATCAAAACGGGTTAAACTCTCTTGGCCCATTGCGTTGTTGAAATCTTGTTTCGGTTCTGCCACAATTTCTAACGCAAAATCTTCCAAGGAAGAAATTCTTTTTCGCTGTTTATTTTCGGCTACAATTTCTTTTACTTGATCAATGTGAATTACGTGCCAATTCGCAATATTATCTGCATAAGCAAACCACATTAAACCTTTAAAAATATCTTGTTTTTGACAATAAGCAACGCCTCTTTCGGTTTCGATTTTAGTATCAAAATCAGGAAAATCTTTTAACGCATCCATGTAAGTATCCAACTCGTAGTTTAAACAACATTTGAGTTTACCACATTGTCCGGCTAATTTTTGAGGATTTAAAGAAAGTTGTTGATAACGTGCAGCAGAAGTATTCACACTTCTAAAATCGGTGAGCCATGTTGAGCAACATAATTCTCTTCCGCAAGAACCAATTCCACCTAAGCGAGCTGCTTCTTGACGAAACCCAACTTGTTTCATTTCTATTCTGGTTTTAAAAGCCTGAGCATATTCTTTGATTAATTGACGAAAATCAACTCGGTCTTCGGCAGTGTAATAAAAGGTAGCTTTGGAACCATCACCTTGAAATTCGATGTCTGAAATTTTCATTTGTAATTGAAGCTGAATAGCAATTTCACGGGCTCTCACTTTCATGGGCTCTTCTTTTTTCTGCACATCGGCCCAAATATCAATGTCTTTTTGAGAAGCTTTTCGATACACTTTTGCAACATCTGGACTTGTATGATTCACTCCTTTTTTCTTCATTTGAACTTTTACTAATTCACCAACAAGGGTTACAATTCCTACATCGTGACCAGGAGAAGCTTCTGTGGCAACAATGTCGCCTATAATTAAAGAAAGTTTTTCGGTGTTGCGGTAAAATTCTTTACGTCCGTTTTTAAAACGCACTTCCACACAATCAAATTGTTCTTGACCACTTGGCAAACTCATGTTTGCTAACCAGTCAAAAACCGTTAATTTGTTGCAGCTATCGGTGCCGCAAGTCCCTTTATTTTGACATCCTTGAGGGGCACCACCGGTTTTGCTCCCCGTAGAACAGTTTGTACAAGCCATAATTTATATATATTGGTCACCCCTTTTTATCAGGACTACTGACATTAAACGTTAAGTTTGTAAAGATAGTATTTTTTTGATAGAAGTTGCAGTGGTAAGATTTTACAAATTTTTTACTTTTCCACGGTTTCAATTTTTTCTTCATTCTTCCCACGGTTGAAACCGTGGGTTAAGTTGTTTTGCGTTAACCTTGTTTGCGTAAAGATTCGTCATCTACTTCAAACTTCGCCCACAGTTTCAATTTTTTCTTCATGCTTACCACGGTTAAAACCTTGGGTTAAGTTGTTTTGCGTTAACCTTGTTTGTTTAAACATCCGCCATCTATTTCAAACTTCGCCCACGGTTTCAACCGTGGGAAGTTAAAATGAATCTAACTTACTCCTTAATGTCATGCAACTTCAAAAGCACTTTTTGCTCTTCATCAAAGTTCATCTTTGAGTGATGATTTTTTTGATTTTTAATATAATCATGCACTTTTTGTAATTGTGATTCACTAACAGAGAATGCGGCATAACCAGTTTGCCATGCAAATTTTCCAGGCAATAAATCACTACCGTTTAAAGCATGTGAAACACTTCCTTTGACTTGTTTTAAAACATCAGCTAAAGATTTTTGAGAATTTAATAAAAACAAAGTATGAACATGATCTGGCATTCCATTGATAATTCTAGTGGGGCAATTGAGTTCCTTTAATTCATCATAAATTAAATTATAAACTTTCTTTTCGATAGAATAATCAATTAGTTCAATTCTGCTTTTTGTTGTCCAGATGGCGTGTATCCAAATTTTCGTGAATGAGTGTGGCATATATTTTTTACTGGTTTTTAAGTCATAATCTTGAACAATTTATCCGACAATCGAATTCTAAACGGAACTGCAAAAGTCAATTTATCTCCTACATTTGCTACAGAATTTTCTTTGCCATTGACAAAGATTTTCTCTAAAACCAATTCCTGATTTCCTGTGGTTGGACCTGATATTAAGATTTTGTCTCCTGATTTTATTTCTTGGTTTTCAATTAAAAATAAGCCAATTTGTGCTTTGGTGTAATAATGTTCTGCTTTGCCAACCAATATTTTTTTCTGTTTGATGCGTTCGCGAATGGGTTTTGGTTTTTCGGCTGTAGCTAATGATTTATCGCTCAATTCACCGGAATGCTTGAATTTAAGTGCGTCGGATTTTCCTTTTTTGAAAATCATATTTCCTTTTTGAATTCCACGACGTAATTTCACTTGTTCTGCTAATGGTAAATGAGTGATTTCCTGACATTCAGATGAACAGCAATTTTCCATTTTTTCTTTACATTCCTCACATTGAATGAACAATAAATGGCAACCATCGTTTACACAATTAGTATGATTATCACACGGTTTTCCACATTGATGACATTGCGAAACAATATCGTTTGTGATTCTTTCGCCTAAGCGATGATCAAAAACAAAATTTTTACCAATGAATTTACTTTGTAAACCTTCTTGCTCAATTTGACGAGCATATTCAATAATTCCACCTTCTAATTGATATACGTTTTTAAAACCTTTGTGTTTAAAAAACGCACTGGCTTTTTCGCATCGAATTCCGCCCGTGCAATACATCAAGAGATTTTTATCTTCTTTAAAATTTTTCAATTGCTCTTCAATAATAGGTAGCGATTCTCTAAACGTATCCACATCCGGAGTGATTGCTCCTTTAAAATGACCAATTTCACTTTCGTAATGATTTCTAAAATCGACTACAATTGTATTTGGATCTTCTAAAAGTTGATTAAATTCTTTCGCTTTTAAATGAATTCCTTTGTTGGTTACGTCAAAAGTGGAATCATCAAGCCCATCAGCTACAATTTTATGTCTCACTTTGATGGTTAACTTCAAAAAGGAATAATCATCGTGTTCACGAGCGACATTGAGGCGAATTCCTTTCATAAAATCATACGCTTCAATAGTGTCTTTAAACGAATAAAAATTGTCTGCCGGCAACGAAATTTGGGCGTTAATTCCTTCGTGAGCCACATAAATTCTTCCCAAGACATCCAACGGATTCCAGGCTAAGAATAAATCATCTCTAAATTTTTTAGGGTCTTCAATTTTGGCGTAGGCATAAAAAGACAACGTAAGTCGTTGTTTGCCGGCTTGATCAATAAGCTCGGCTCTTTCTTCTGCCCTCATCGTGTTATACAGTTGCATGCTATAAACGTTTTTGGGTTAATACAATAAGATGAATTCTAAATGGAAGAATTCGCTACAAAAATAAACATTTTAGATTAAATATAAATAGTAGGGTTTTTATTTAATCACTTGTTTTATAAAATAAAAACAATATATATTTGTTTAACCTAACTAATTGATTTTATGAACAGACGTAATTTTTTAAAGAATTCAGGAAAGGTGATACTAGTCAGTTCGGCTTTAGTGATCACAGGGAATTTAGTTGCCTCCTGTTCGTCAGACAGTGATGATTCTTATGATGACGGTTATTACGATGATGGATACTATGATGATGGATACTATGACGACGGTTATTACGATGATGGCTATTATGACGATGGTTATTACGACGACGGTTACTACGACGATGGCTATTATGATGATTAATCTCCTATAATTATTCATTGAAGAAAATACTTTTTTTACATGACACCTACACCTCCTTAAAACGTGGTGCTGAGTTAACTATAACCCAATTGGTCGCTCTTGGCAATCAATTGGGTTACTTTGTTGAAGTTGATTTGTTGACTGATTTTGAGTTAACAAAAAGTAAAATTCAGCAATCGGATTTAATTGTGTTGAATAGTACTTCTCGATGCCGATTTGAAAAAAAGTTGCTTAGTTATTTAGTTGATAAAAAAATAAACTACGTCAAAATTGAATTTGATTACAATTTTTGTATTCGAAGGAATATTTTATGCACAGTTGACAGAGGAATTAGAAACTGCTGTGACAACGAAAAATACCATTTATATCATGAAGTTTTTGGAAATGCAAAGTTGAATGCGTTTCAATCACCAAAACATTTTGAAGACCATTATGCTTTTTATGGCGAATCGGTTGCCAATAAAATTATAATGGCACCCACAGTTGAAGTTGATAAATTGCAAATTTCTGAAATAAAAAACGATAGTATAATTCCTTTTTTTGGAGATATTAGCTATTTAAAAGGTGGTGAAGCTTTGCTTGATTATGCTCTGGAAAATCCGCAATTTACCTTTCAAGTGTATGGAAAAAATGAGTTAAGAAGGGATTTACCTTCCAATGTTTTTTTGAATGATTATATCCCAAATGAAGAAGTTCTAAAAATTCTTGGTCAATCAAAGCACTTTTTCTGTAAACCGGTTTGGCCGGAACCATCCGGAAGATTGGCTGCAGAAGCTTTTTTGTCGGGTTGTGAAATGATTACAAACGACAGAGTAGGAACGTGGTCGTTTGATTTTTATCCCAATGATAAAGAAAGAGCCGAACAGGAAATGAAAGAAACACCACAAATTTTTTGGGATAATATAAGTCGTATTTTAAATCAAAATGAAACCGAAGATGTTCCCGATTTAGGCAATGTTTTGGTCTATAAAAGTTATGGTGGTTTGGGCGATATTTTCTTTTGTTTGCCCAGTTTAATCAATTTAAAAGAAGTTTCTAAATCGGTAAGTTTTGCGGTTCATCCAAGATTAGTTTCTTTCTTTACGAAGTATTTTAAAGAGATTATCATTGTTGATGAAGAAAAAATCAAAGAAAAAGAAGCCGATTTTGATAAAATCATCGAATTAGGAAATTATCCTGCTTTTCGTGGTTATGATTTGCCTCATGCAATCAGATATTCAACACATAAAAAAGTTAAACAGCATTCCATTCAGCATCATATTGACGGATTAGCAAAGTTTCATAAAAATTATTCTAATCAAAGTAAAGGTTATCCTTATTTTGAAAGAGATACAGATTATGAAAATCCGTATTATACCGTTCATCCGGGTGCCGGTTTTCTATTAAAAATTTGGCCAACAGAAAATTATGCTAAATTGATTGAAGAACTCCATCACTTATTTCCAAAACTAAAATGTAAAATTATTTTAGGGAAAGAAGATCCAAATCCTGCTGATTTTTTCACTAAAGAAATGCCTCATATCGACTATGTTACAGGAGGTTTAGACGACATTGGAAAAGCAATGGAGTCCGCTTTTTTCCACATTGGAAACGATGCCGGAATTACCCACGTCGCCGGAGCATTCAACGTTCCAACAGTCGGAATTTATGGTCCAACTGGCCCAGGTTCTTGGGGAAGTTTTGCCAAGTTTAATGAAATCATTTGGGGCAAAAAAGGCAATTGCGATTTGCGATGCAACTATGATGTGATTCTAAATTGTCCTGACAGGGTTTGTTTGTCTTCCACAACGGTTCCGCGTGTTTTAAATGCATTGTATTCACTTTTACAGAAAGCCTATGAAGAAATTGCTTTCGATTTAAAAGTGAATCCACTTTTAGAAGTTGATTTTTCTGAAAAAGATTGCTTACTCAAAATCAATGAGAACGAATTGTTGATTGAGTACCGCGACTTATCTATGAAAAATTCCGTAGAAGAAATTTTAAAAGGAAACTTCAAAGACGATTTTTCGGAGGAAGAAGAATCGCTTATTCATGTTTTTATTGAACAACAAGTAATATTCTGTATTCCTGAATTGAAATAAAAAATCCTTTCAAATTTACATCTGAAAGGATTTAATTTTTATAAAATAGAGCTTAACAAAACTCGTTATAAGCATCTTTTAAATTCTCAGCAATCATTTCCGCCGGACGGCCTTCAATGTGATGCCGTTCTAACATATGAACCAACTCACCATCTTTAAACAATGCCATACTTGGCGACGATGGTGGAAAAGGAAACATGTGTTGTCTAGCCGCATCAACCGCATCTTTGTCAACACCGGCAAAAACAGTCACTAATTGGTCTGGTTTTTTAGCACCGTCTAAACTCATTTTTGCTCCTGGTCTTGCATTTCTGGCAGCACATCCGCAAACAGAATTCACAACTACCAACGTTGTTCCTTTTTGTGAAATTGCATTTTCTACTGCTTCTGCACTATATAATTCTTGAAAACCTACTTCCGATAATTCGGCTCTCATTGGTTTTACCATTTCTTCTGGATACATATCTATTCTTATTTTAGATTATTGATGTAAAATTTTTCAATTGCAAAGTTACTAAGAAATCATTTTCATTTGATGATTTCAATCATAAAGATTTGTTATGATTAAATAAGTTTTTACAACAAATCTGTTCCGATTTTTAATCCTACAAAAATAGTTCTTGGTCGAGATGGACCGTAAATATAAGTTGCATCTCTATTTACACCTAAATCAAAATCTTTTTGGTATTGATTGAATAAATTCTGAATTCCACCACTTAATTGAAGGTGCAATTTTTCTTTTACCACAAACGTATACGATGATTTTAAATTGACTTCATAAAAATCACCTGTTGTTTCCAAACGATCTTCGGCAATAAATCCGGCATAATGCTGAGCATACATTTTTCCTGTGTAAACTACAGAAATATTGTTTTGAAATGCTTTTTTAGGCGAAAATGTTGCCATTAAATTTCCATACACATTTGGCGAACGGAAGAAATTTCGATTTGTATTCGTCAAGTTTTCACTCCATTGAACCGCTTCGTCATACATCGCTTTTTGAATCGTAGCACCTGCTTGAAACTGCCATTTTTGTCCCGGTGCATATTTTGCTTCCAAATTCACACCATACACATCAGCTCCTTTTCCGTTGCGTTTTTCCCAGATCGTTTCTGAAAGTTGTTCCAATACAAAAGGGTCGTTTAATCGGGTGTAAAAAGCTTCAAATGTCAATCCGGCCTCAGAGTTTGGAGTAACTTTATTCCAATCTAAGGACGTTAAAAACGAATGTGATGTTTCCGATTCCAATCCATCCGCTAGTTCAACCAATGCGACTTCTCCGGCAGCAATTCGGGCGTGAATGTCTTCCGAAAAGACTTGTGGGGCTCTAAAACCTTTGGCATAACTGTTTCGCCACTGCAAATTTTCTTTAAAATTATAGAGTATATTTAGTCTCGGATTAAAAATCACAGCCTCATCGGCAGCATTGTGAAAATCGGCTCGTAATCCGCCTAAAACTTTCAATTTTTCATTGACTTTCCATTCTTGTTGAGCATAAATTCCTAAAATATCTAGTGTTTGATTTACAAATGCATTATAACCCGGTTTTTCATCAACCATCATTTCTTTTTTGTATTCGGCTCCGGTTGTTAAGGTTGCCGACCCGCCTAAAAATGACTCTTGTTTTCGGTTGTATTGAGCTCCACCGATCCAAGTTACAACTTCAGTATTTCCGTAACCGCGAATGCTTTCTTCATAGTCGATATTTCCAAATTCATCATCGGCTCGACCACCATAAAAGTTATCATTTTTAGATTGTTGGGTGTTGAAATAAACAGCATATTTGTTCTTTTCATCTTCCGAATAATTCTCAAATGTGAGTCCGCCACCCACCATTTTGGAAGTAATTTGTTCTGTCGTAAGAGCTTCAAACGGTTGTAAATCAAAACGGTTTTCGCCGCCTCTTCTAAATTCGTTTACAGTATGAAATTCGGCTGTAATTTTACTTCGTTCAAACGGACGATAAAACGATTTGAATCCGAAAGTTCGGTTTTGCATTGTCGTAATTTCCGTAAAATTATCATCATTGGCATCAAAAGGTTCACGGTCACGGAGCATCGCAAAAATCTGAATTCCTAAATTCAAATCTTCTGATAAAACTGTTCCGTTTAACGTTAATGCTTTGTCGGGCACATTTCCGTCAATTAAACCTAAATGCGAATTAATTTCAAACGAATTTTCAATCGGATCTTTTGTAATAATGTTGATGGTGCCCGCAATCGCATTCGATCCATATAAAGATGAACCGCCACCACGAACCACTTCAATTCTTTCTATCATATTGGTCGGAATTTGATCTAAACCATATACACCATTTAAGGCAGAAAAAATCGGTCGACTATCCATTAAAATTTGAGAATAAGCTCCATCCAAACCATTCATCCGAACTTGAGAAAATCCACAGTTCTGACAATTGGTTTCCATTCGCAATCCGGGTTGAAAACTCAATCCTTCCGATAAACTGATGGCTTGTGCTTTTTGTAAAACTTCCGAATTTGTAACGGTTACAATCACAGGAGCTTCGGTTCTTTTTTGCAATCCACGAGTGGCTGAAACAACGACTTGATTGAGTCCGAAAACACTTTCTTCTAAATTAAAATCCAAATGAATTTTTCCTCCGGAAGGAACATTTATATTTTTTTCTTGATTTTTAAAACCAATGGCTTGGACGATGATGGTTTGCTTACCCGACGGAACTTCAATGGAATAATTTCCGTTTTCATCAGACGAAGTTCCTGTTGTTGCATTTTTCAAAAGAATGCTAGCAAATGGAACCGCTTGACCTTCAGATAAAATATGACCCACAACCGTTCCTTTTTCTTGAGCTTGTGAAATTAATGTAAAAGATAAAACAACTAAGAGCAGAATTTTTTTCATACCAAAAAATAAATTTAGACAAAACTAAAAATTATTTTACTCATATCAAATTATCTTAGTATATTTGTTTTCAATTAATTGAATTTATGACCTATTCGGAAGAAAATTATATCAAAGTAATTTATCATTTATCGTTGGTTTCGCCCAAAGGAATTAATACCAATGCGATTGCGGGTATGATTGAGAGTAAGGCATCTTCGGTTACGGATATGGTAAAGAAATTAGCCGAAAAAGAATTGGTTGATTACCAGAAATACCAAGGTGTGACGCTCACTCAAAAAGGATTGCACGCTGCCAAAATGATTGTAAGAAAACATCGTTTATGGGAAGTTTTTTTGGTAGAAAAATTAGATTTTACGTGGGATGAAGTACACGATTTGGCGGAAGAATTGGAGCACATTAAATCGGAGAAATTGATTAATCGATTGGATGAATTTTTAGGCTTCCCTAAAGAAGATCCTCACGGTGATCCGATTCCTGATCGATATGGACAGATGATAAAAGTGGAAAAACAATTACTTTCTGAAGTGGGTTTGAACAAAAAAGTGATGTGTTTAGGTGTTAAAGATAGTTCGCCGAGTTTTTTGCAGTATTTAGATAAACATCAAATTTCGTTAGGTTCGGAAATTGAAATTATCAATAAAGAAGCCTTTGATATGTCGCTAACTATTTTAATGAATGGAAAAGAGATTTTAATTTCGAATAAAATTGCCGGTAATTTATTTGTAAAAGTGATATAATATGTTTGATAGCATTGTAGACTATTTATCGAGTATTGACCCCATTTTGGCGGCTTTATATGCCACGTTATTTACTTGGTTTTTAACGGCGTTAGGAGCTTCAGTTGTGTTCTTTTTTAAGACGATGAATCGTGCCGCTTTAGACGGAATGCTTGGTTTTACGGGCGGAGTTATGGTTGCTGCCAGTTATTGGAGTTTGCTTGCACCTGCCATCGAAATGTCGGAAGGAGAAGGTTTTGTAAAAGTAATGCCGGCAGCAGTTGGTTTTCTTTTAGGAGCCTTTTTCTTGTTTGGTTTGGATAAAGTTTTACCGCATTTACATATCAATTTCAAAGAAACAGAAGGTGTAAAATCGCCTTGGCAAAAAACGACACTTTTGGTTTTGGCCATAACATTACACAACATTCCGGAAGGATTGGCGGTTGGTGTTTTGTTTGGTGGCGTTGCTGCCGGAATTCCTGAAGCCTCTATTGCAGGAGCTACTATTTTAGCCATTGGAATTGGGATTCAAAATTTTCCCGAAGGAATTGCCGTTTCTATGCCGTTGCGACGAATGGGAATGAGTAGAAAGAAAAGTTTTTTATACGGACAATCGTCTGCTTTAGTTGAACCCATTGCCGGAGTTTTGGGAGCAGTTGCGGTTACGTTTTTTACCCCAATTTTACCTTATGCTTTAGCATTTGCTGCCGGAGCCATGATTTTTGTGGTAGTAGAAGAAGTAATTCCGGAAACGCAACAAGACAAACATACGGATATTGCCACTTTAGGTTTCATTGGCGGATTTGTTGTTATGATGAGTTTGGATGTGGCATTGGGGAGTTAATGACAACCGCAATCATCACTACTGCAATTTTTCTTCGATTTCTTTTTACCAAAAAAATGAAAATAGAGAACAACAATTGCAATTCCTAAAATGATAAACGCGATTATTTCCTGAAAATCAATCATAGTACAAAGATAAAAGGTTCTCCATCAAAAACAGAGAACCTTTAACAAACAAATAAAAACATTTTTTAAAATTGTGCTGAAATTCCGAAATGGATTCCAAAAGGCATTCCCGGACGTAATCCAGCAGGAACTCTTGAAACAGCATATTCTTTATCTAATAAGTTCACGATATTACTCATCAAACTTACTTTTTCGGTTAAATGATATTTGGCAGAAGCATCAATAATGAAGTTGCTTTTCACCAATTCGTTATCCGGAATTGAACCTTGTCCGGCAACGGTTCTAAATTGATCATTGTATTTTCCACTGATGGAAACATTGAATTTTTTATGATCTAAACCGGCAATAATCGAAAATTGATTTTTTGCGATGTAGGGAATTTCATCACCAACTTCAATTTCTCCCCACGCTTCGGTATCACTTTCAAAATTGTTTTTTAATTCAGTATCAGTAAAAGTGTAGCTGAAAGTAATCGGCAATTTAAACGCTGCATTATCATTATTCAAAAGATCATACGAAACCAAAACTTCTAAACCTTGTACTTGAGCTGCTCCGGCATTAAACAAATCGCCCGTTCCGGTTCCACCTGCTGCATTGGTATCGGCACCTTGCAAACGATTAAAATCATTGTAAAAAGCGATGATTTCTCCGTTTAATGCTTTTTTGGTAAAACGGAATCCGGCTTCATAATTCATGCTGCTTTCACCTTTGTCTTCTTCATTAACTCCCGGAGGCGAAAAACCTTTGTGTAAACTGGTGAATGCCGTGTAACTATCATTAAATTTATACAAAACGCCTAAACCTGGAATGTATTCTTCTGTTCTGTTTTGTCTGTGATTTAAGTTTACACCGGTTCTGTCTAAATCTGCTGTACCGTAATTTAAACTACGACGAATGATGTTTTCATAACGAATTCCGGGAGAAAATGTAAACTTTTTATAAGTTAAATTATATAAGATGTGAGCGGAAACTGCTTCTGCACTTTCTACACGATTATCTTGTGTACCCGGAGTTCCGGTAGAAGTTCTGAATAATGCATTATTTTGAATTTTATAACGATCATCCCATTGAAAACGATCTTCGCTGTCTAAATGATAACGAACTCCAAAATCAATATCGTGTGTGACAACATCACTGTTTAGTTTGAAATTTAATACGGTTTGAATTCCTTCTGCCAAATAACCACGATTGTTATTTCGTAATCTTAAAGCGTTATCTGCTGTGTTTACTGCTCCGGTAATAATGTCGTAACCCGCTTGATTTTCCTCTGGATTATCTAATATTGATGCTAAAGAAACATTTGAACCACCTACATTCACATCGTGTAATTTATACCAATTTCTTTTAAAATTATTGCGGTATGCTTTAGTTGTAATCGTTAAATAATCAACCGGAATGAATAAATGCGTTAACATTAATTGGTCGTGTTTCGTATCAATTTTATCCGCTTCGGAAGATAAATAACGACGGTATGGATTGTTGTCAAAATCGTTTTGCGTCAAACCTAAATACGTTTCATCTGAGTATTCATTGGATAACTGAGCTTTTAACGTCAACGATTGAAACATTTTTGCTTCCGGACTAGTGTTCACTCTAAATTTTGCCACATAATCATTTCCGTTGTAGCCGGTTGTTCTGTTGCTAAAATCGATGGTTTTAAAACCTTCAGAATTACGATTGTTGTATTCTATTAAATAACCGAAGTTTTTGAAATTATCACCAACATTCACATACGTATTTTTGGTATCAAAACTTCCCATCGAGGCGACAACTTTACCTGAAAATTGAGAAGGAATTTGGTTTGAAACCATATTAATTGCTCCACCGGTTGTGTAAGGACCGTATTGAATTTGACTTCCTCCTTTTAAAATTTCAAAACTTTGAATTCTACTAACGGTTGGAAAATAATACGCTGCCGGAGCAGAATAGGGTGCCGGTGCAATTAAGATTCCGTCTTCCATCAAGGTGATTTTTGATGCTCTTGACGGACTTGTTCCCCTTAATCCGATGCTTGGTCGAAGACCGAAACCTTCTTCTTCTACAATGTTTACACCAGGAACACTTCTTAAAATTCTATTGATATCTGAATAATTGAAAGTTTTTAATTCTTCAGGAGAAATAAAATAAGTTGAACCCGCTTTATTTTTTGCTTTGAATTTACTTCCCACCAAAACATCAGCGTTTACCGTAACTCCGTCTAATCTTCTAACGGTGTCATTTAAAGCTAAATCGTCTTGTGATTCTGAATTTTGAGCAAAAGAAAAGCTTGTCAAAGCAAGCAGGCAAAGTGTAAATGTGGTTTTCATTATTGTTATTTAGATTTAATCTACGTTGCAAAAGTAATTATAGATTTTATTTAGACAAAATATAAATAAGGAAAGTTTTTTAATTTTTTTTAATGTATTGAAAATGAATAAGTAGGCTTTTTCAACTTTTTTACAGAAACTTAAAAACCAATTGATTAGGTTGATTGAACTTTAACAAAATAGGCACAAAATGTGCAAAGAACCATCCCTTAGATGCTATACTTTTGACAAATAATAAGGAAAACAATCTTTATTATCCAAAAACACTAAATAACTTAAAAACACAATACCATGAAAAAAGCACTATTTATTTTAGGAATGATTTTGATGACTTCAACTTTTGTAGTTTCTTGTACCACAGATGATATGGAAATGGAAACTCAAGGAAATACAGCTATCACTGAAAATAATGACCAAACAAATATTGACCCTAAGAAGGGAGGAAATTAATTTTTCCAATTTGCATTACATCGAAAAGTAGCGTTTACCGCTACTTTTTTTTGTTTAAAAAAGTACCTTTGTTACAATTCAACTAAAAATTATGACAAAGTATCTCACGATAAGTGTAATGCTATTTTTTATATATGCCTGTAATAATAAAGAAAACTATTTAAGTGGTTATGATCGTATAGACAGTTTAATTACTTCTGTAAAAACTCAAAACCACTATTCTGATGAGATAAATAATTCTTTGGATTATACATTTAGGCTTCTGGCAGACAAACCAAATGATTCGCTCAAGCGACTTTATTTACTCAAATTATCCGATCAATATTATAATTTTGGTCTTCAGGAAGATTATATCAAAGTATGTAAATTAAATTTAGAATTGTCTTTACAAGCAAAAGATAGTTCTCGTTTAGGAATCATCTATTATGACATTGCCGATTATTACAGAGGTAAATCTTACAATGATACGGCTTATGTTTTTTACAATAAATCATTGCATTTTCTCAAACCAACTAATTTTGAAAAAAGAGGGCGAACCATTCTCAATAAAGCCTATTTGTTGCGTTTTGAAAACAGTTTAGTAGAAAGTGAAATTCAAACTATCAAAGCACTTGAAGTAGCAAAACAATCCGGCAACGAAAGATTAATTTACGATTGTTTAAATAATCTAGGGATAATTAATAACGATATAAAAAACTTCGATTTAGCGTTAGATTATCATAAACAAGCCCTGAAGCAATTAGATAATTTAAAAACTGATTCTCAACATTCCATTTTGGTGGCTCAAACCAAGAATAATATGGCGGTTTGTTATCATCGTTTGAAAAATAATTCGAAAGCAATTTCACTGTTGGAAGAAGCCACAAGTTCCAAAAATTTAAAAAATGAAAGCATCCTTTTGTATGCTGTTTTAAAGGATAATCTGACGTATTATAAATTCAAATCCAATCAAAATGTTAGAGAAGATGAATTTGATATTCCATTAAAAATTAGAGATAGTTTAGATAATAAACTTGGCGTAATTGTCAGTAACACAAGAAAAGGAGAGTTTTTTTTAAGTCAAAAAGATACTGCCAAGAGCGTTTCCTATTTTTTGAAAGCAAAAGAAATAGCACGAGATATCAAAAGTCATCGTGACGAATTACTGCTTTTAAATTTTTTAGCAGAAGCAGAACCTAAAAATAGATTATTTTACAAAGAAAATTACATTAAACTGAGCGATAGTTTGATGGAATCTGAACGAGCTGTCAGAAATAAATTCACTCGAATTGAGTATGAAACAGATGAAATAATTCACGAAAAAGAAGTCTTGGCAAAACAGCAACAACTCATCGTTTTTACTTCCATTTCAATTATTGTTTTGCTTATTTTGGTTTATATTATTTTCCGTCAGAAAGCGAAGCAAAAAGAATTACTATTGATTCAAGAACAGCAAAAAAGCAATGAAGAAGTATATCAATTGATGATCGATCAGCATCATAAAGTGGAAGAAGGAAGAGCTTTAGAAAAAAACAGAATTTCACTCGAACTTCACGATGGAACGTTAAGTATGTTGGCTGGAATTCGATTTAATTTATACGGTTTTCAAACAGAGGAAGATTCCGAAAAAAATGAAAAATTCCTTGATCAAGTTGATCAAATTAAAACAGTGGAAAAAGAAATTAGAAACATAGCACACGATTTAAAAAATAATTTATTTATAAAAAAAGAAAGTTTCTTAATGCTTTTGAATGACTTTATTGAAGACCAAAAAATCATTTCCAAAATCAATTATAAATTAGAACTTGACTCTGATATTGAATGGGAAAGTCTTCCTCAATCATTAAAAATAAATTTTTTCAGAATCATTCAGGAGGCGGTTTACAATAGTCAGAAATATGCTAAAGCAAAAAATATTTCGATTTCTATCCAAATCAATAAAAAGAATATTGAACTTTGTATTAAAGATGATGGAGTTGGGTTTAATTCGGAAGCTAAAACAAAAGGCATCGGTTTAGAAAACATCAAACAAAGGGTTTCAGCAATGGATGGCTTTGTCAAAATAAAATCAATCAATCAAAAAGGAACGCAAGTTTTTTGTAAAATACCATTTCACTATGAATATCAAAATATTGATGATAGATGATCACCCACTTATTTTAGAAGGTTATAAAACAACTTTAGCTCAAAATAAGTTAGGAATTACTTTGTCTGCCAGAACGATAACTTCGCTGGAAGAAGGGTATAATTTATCTCAAAATAAAGCAGAGTTAGCCGAATATTCCATTTGTTTCATCGACCGAAATATGCCACCTTTTCTTCAAAAAGATGTAGAAAATGGTGAAGATTTGGCAGCTTTACTTAAAGCTACAAATCCGGAATTAAAAATAGTAATTCTTACTTCACACGATGAACCGATTTTATTGTATGAATTAAAAAACAGACTCCGACCGGAAGGAATTTTAGTAAAAAGCGATTTGGATTACAGAAGTATGCAAGACGCTTTTCAAAAAATAGTAGAAGGCCAAAATTATTATAGTGCCGTTGCAAGTAAAGGTTTTGAAACCATTAAAAAATATTTGAATGATTTTGATCAAACTGATCGAAGAATAATATTATTACTTTCACAAGGTTTGCGAACAAAGACATTACCGGAATCATTAGACCTAAGCTTAAGTGCTATAAACAGCAGAAAAAAAATAATAAAAGATAAACTAAGAGTGCCACACGGTGATGATGAAGCCATTGTAAAGGCAGCAAGAAGATTTGGTCTTCTTTAAATAAACAAAGCTCCCAAATATTCGGAAGCTTCATTACAAACTAAGGGCAAAATCATGTTATTTTAGATGAATCAACTACGATTCATCTTTTGTTGTTTTAATCAATCCAATTCCTGATACAAAGAAAACCAAACCTAAAATACCATAAACTAATGCTGTCTTGAGTGTTTGATTGTTTTCTCCTAAAGTAACCGTTAAATAAGCAGTATAAATTAATCCCGCTATTCCTAATATAGTGAGTATTGTTCCGAAAATTCTTTTTAAGTTCATACGTTTTTAATTTATTGTTTAAACAGTTACGTTACTCATTGAATCAAATAATCCAAAAACTTTTAGTAACCAGATAATTACTGCAATCACAACAACTAAATTAAAAATGCTTTTAATTTTCTTATCCATGGGGATATAAGTGTTTACCGCCCAAAGCAGAAATCCAACGATGATTAACACTATTAAAATGTTTAGAATTGGCATGTTTATTTTCTTTAAAGTTAGATTTCAAAGGTATAAGCATGTTTGTCGATTAACTTTATACAACTATGGTTAAACATTGTATAATTCCCATGTTATGAAAACATGATGATTAAAAAGAATAAAAAGTGTTAATTAATCTAACAATTGAAAAGCAATAAACGCCATTAAATAAGCAAATCCGCTCATTACAAAGAGTTGAATCATTGGCCATTTCCAAGAGTTGGTTTCTTTTTTAACAACAGCCAACGTACTCATGCATTGCATAGCAAAGGCATAAAATAGTAAAAGTGAAATTCCCGAAGCAAACGTATAAATTGGTTTTCCTGTGATGGAATTGACTTCATTTCTCATTTTTTCTTTGATGGTATTTTCTTCTTCGCCATGACTTCCAACGCTGTAAATGGTAGCCATTGTTCCCACAAAAACTTCTCTGGCAGCAAACGAAGCAACAATTCCAATTCCGATTTTCCAATCGTAACCCAAAGGTTTAATTATCGGTTCGATTGATTTCCCAATGATGCCGATATAAGAATTTTCTAATTTATAGGATGCGATTTTGTCATTCAAATCATTTTCTGCCAATGATTGATTTTGTGGTTGGGAAGTGATGATTTCTTTCGCATTTGCAAAATTATCAGTTGGACCATACGATGCCATGAACCATAAAATAATGGATAACGAAATAATGATTTTTCCTGCTCCAAACACAAAAGCTTTTGTTTTTTCAATCACATTCAAACCCACATTTTTATAGTATGGAATTTTATAATTAGGCATTTCTATTACAAAGAAACTTTTTGATTTGAGTTGTAGAATTTTATTCAAAATCATTGCTGAAATCACCGCCATAAAAAATCCCAACGCATACAGCAACATCAACGTTAATCCTTGAAGATTGAAAATTTCGAGCACTTTTTCATTCGGAATTATGATTGAAATTAAGATCGTATACACTGGAATTCTCGCAGCACAAGTAGTAAATGGCGTGACTAAAATGGTGATTAATCGTTCTTTCCAGTTTTCAATATTTCGAGTTGCCATAATCGCCGGAATAGCACATGCAGTTCCTGAAATTAAAGGCACAACACTTTTTCCGCTAAGGCCAAAACGACGCATCGTTTTATCCATCAAAAAAACTACTCTGCTCATATAACCGCTTTCTTCCAACAACGAAATAAAAAGAAATAAAAACGCAATTTGAGGAATAAAAATAAGCACTCCACTAATTCCGGGAATGATTCCTTGCGAAACTAAATCGTTTAATTTTCCGGCCGGTAAATGTTCACTAACCCAGGTACTCAATGAAGCAAAGGATTCATCAATAAATTCCATTGGAACGCTGGACCATTCAAAAACAGATTGAAAAATTAGAAATAAAATGGCAAAGAAAATGACGTACCCACCAACTTTATGAGTCAGAATTTTGTCTAATTTACTTCGTAAGTCTTTTGCTTTTGAAACATCAACTTTTTTACCAATTTTGAGTAAATCATTGATAAATTGATAGCGTTTTACGGTTTCTTTGTGTTGAAGTTTTTTTAATTCTTCATCCGATTTTGAAAAAGAATTATCCAAAATTACATTTTTAGTCAATTCTCCAAAATTCACATCTTGCGAAATAACTAACCAAAGTTTATACAATTGTTGGTTGGGAAAAATTCGTCGTAAATTATTAAAATAGTCCGAATCAATTTCAGAAGCATTCAAACACGCTTCGGTTGAAAGATTTTTATAGTCAACAATTAAATTTTTTAATTCGCTAATTCCGGTTGCTTTTCTGGAACTGACTAAAGCGATTTTGGTTTTTAAGGTTTCTTCCAATGCCGGAATATCCAATGAAATTCCTTTCAACTCCATTTGATCAGCCATATTGATGACTAAAATCGTTGGAATTTCAAGGTCTTTAATTTGTGTAAAAAGGAATAAATTTCGCTTTAAATTTTCAACTTCGGTTACAACTACAACGACATCGGGATAATCTTTATCGTTTTTGTTTAAAAGCAATTCAATGACTAAATTTTCATCTAACGAATTGGCATTTAAACTATAGGTTCCGGGCAAATCCAGTATTGTAGCTTTTTGATTTTGAGGTAAATTACAAGAGCCAACTTTCCGCTCCACGGTAATTCCGGGATAATTTCCAACTTGTTGTTTTAATCCTGTAAGCTGATTAAATAACGACGTTTTTCCGGTGTTTGGATTTCCGACAAGGGCAACTTTTATTGGCAAATCTTTCATATCAATGATTAATTTTCAATGATTTCAACAATAATATCACTTGCCATTTCTTTTCGAATAGCCAAATGAGTACCATTGATGTTTAAATAAAGTGGATCTCCGAAAGGTGCAGTTTGAACCAATTCAATCATATGGCCTTCCATGCAACCCATTTCAATTAATTTTAATGGAATTGTATCTAAATTAAAAGAAATAATGATAGCTTTTTGCTCTTTTTGAAGAAGATTTGCGGTTGTTTGCAACTTTATTTAGAATTGATATAAACACAAAAGTACATTATTTTGAACACATTTTGTTGAAGAATTTTCATAAAAAAGCATTAATTTTTTTCTGTCAACAAAAAACGAATATCTTCAATTAATCGATTTATTTCTTCTGTATTTGTTCCGTCATAAAAACCGCGAACTCTTCTTTTTTTATCAACTAAAATAAAATTTTCGGTGTGAACCATATCATATAATTCCCCTTCGGTTTCTGTTTTTACAGCCAAGTAGGATTTTCGGGCAATGTAGAAAATGTCTTTTTTATCGCCGGTGACCAAGTTCCATTTTGAGTCAATTACTCCTTTTTCTAATGCATATTTTTTTAGAACGGGGACACTATCAATGTGAGGCATAACCGTATGTGATAACAACATCACATCCTGAACATCTTTAAAAACATTTTGAACTTTTACCATATTGTCTTGCATAATCGGACAAATTGTAGGACAAGTCGTAAAGAAAAAATCCGCTACATAAATTTTTTCTTCATAATTTTTTTGGGTTATAATTTCTCCGTTTTGATTGGTAAATGAAAAATCGGCAATCGTGTGGTATTTACTCACATGTTGAACGGTACTGTCAACCAATTCAGGATTCACATCGGAAGGGTTGAAAATAGGAAGCTTTTTATTGGGAGTTAACAAATAAATAGAAATCGAAAGAAAAACAGCAGAAAAAACTAGAAAACCTAAAATTTGAAATTTGTAACGTTTAATGAAGGATAGCATTGCATTATTTTTTGCAAAGGTAAAAAAGATATTGTCAAAACTTCTGCTTATACAACTGTTAATTAATAGTTATCAATTGAAAACGTTTTTCTATTTTTGATTAAAATTCAACATAGATGAAGAAAATTCTACTCGCATTGTTAATAATTCAATGTTCGTTTACTTTTGCTCAATTTAATTCAACCGCTCCATGGATGGATAATATTCAAAAAGATGAAAAAAAGGATGCAACCATTGATGAAATAAAATCTGCTTTTGATGATTATTGGCAAGATAAAAATCACAATGCAAGAGGAAGTGGTTACAAACCTTTTATGAGATGGGAAACCCATTGGCGAAATAAAGTAGACGAAAACGGAAACCTATTGACCCCTACTCAAATGTGGGAGGCTTGGAATCAAAAACGCAACAGAGTTTTAAGCCGTGACGAAACGCTAAACGACGTTAGCAATTGGGAACCTCTTGGTCCTTTTAATCATATCAATACTGGTTCATGGTCTTCGGGTCAAGGAAGAGTAAATGTGGTTATGGTTGATCCAAATAATGCCAACACAATTTACATTGGTGCACCCGCAGGAGGAATCTGGAAATCTACTGATGCCGGTCAAAATTGGATTCCATTATCAGATTATTTGCCTCAAATTGGTGTTTCTGGAATTGCCATCGATCATACAAATTCTAATATAATTTATATTGCTACCGGAGATAAAGATGCCAGTGACACCTATTCTATTGGAGTTTTAAAATCAATTGATGGTGGACTAACTTGGAATACAACCGGTTTGACTTTCAACAATACATCAACCGTTGCAGCAGATATTTTTATGCACCCAAATGATCCATTAACCTTATGGGTTGCAACTAGTGCCGGACTTTATAAAACATCAAATGGAGGAACAACTTGGACAAACAATCTTAATGGAAATGTAAAAGACTTGAAACTTAAACCCGGTAATCCAAACATCGTTTATGCAGTTACTAACAATCGATTTTATCGCTCAACCAATGGAGGAAATAGTTTTACGATGATTACCTCAGGTATGCCGGCCAATTCAGGACGTTTAATTATTGATGTAACTCCTGCCAATCCGGAATATGTTTATGTGCTAAGTGCTAGAACAAATTGGAGTCATCAAGGGCTGTATAAATCAACAAATTCGGGATTAAATTTTAACATTACACAAAATACAGTTGATATTTTTGAAGCTAATCAAGCTTGGTTCGATTTAGCATTAGCTGTTTCAGATACTAATCCGGAAGAAGTTTATACTGGTGTGTTGAATGTATGGAAATCGTCTGACGGAGGAAATATTTTTTCTAAAATAAGCAATTGGTCAAATCCGTTTGAACCCACTTATACCCATGCAGATATTCATTTTTTACGGTTTTATGACGGAGTTTTATATTGTGGAAGCGATGGTGGAGTATATGTCTCTAGCGATAATGCGGCCTCCTTCACCGACTTAACTTCAACTGCTCAAATTGGTCAGTTTTATCGAATTTCTGTATCTAAACAATCAAGTTCTAAAATTGCCGGAGGACTTCAAGATAATGGTGGATATGCTCTTAGCGACAATCAATGGAAAAACTTTTACGGAGCTGATGGAATGGAAACGGCCATCGATCCAAACAATAGTAACAAATATTACGGTTTTATACAAAATGGTGGCGGATTATATTATACCAACAATGCCGGAGTTTCACTTTCAGGAGCTGTCGGTTCACCTGAGGGAGAGAGTGGCAATTGGATTACACCATTGGTCTTTAATTCGGCTGGAGAATTATTTGCCGGATACTCTAGTTTATACAAATTAGTCAATGGTTCTTGGCAAAATATCTCCATAAATTCTTTCTTTAATGGAAATATTGAATTGGTTGTGGTTGATCCTTCAAATGATGACATTATGTATATTGGAGATGGTCAGAATTTATATAAAAGCTCAAACAGAGGAGTAACATTTGATTTTCTTTTTTCGTTCTCATCTGAAATTACATCTATTGATGTGAATGTTCACGATAACAACATAATTTATATTTCAACCGCCGGTACAAATGGATTAGTAAGAAAGTCAACTAATGGCGGAATTTCATTTACAAGTATATCACAAGGTTTGCCCGCTATTGGAAAAAATGTTGTTAGACACCAATCCAACCATCCTTTAAATCCAATTTATGTTGGAACAAGTTTAGGCGTATATTACCGTGATGATTCTTTAAATTCATGGATTCCATATGATACCAATTTACCAAATGTAACCGTAACAGATTTAGAAATTAATGTTTTAGATGGAAAAATTGTGGCTTCAACTTACGGAAGAGGAGTTTGGCAATCTACTATTCCAACTCAATTAGCAGAAAATGAAATCGCTTTGTTGAGTATAGAAAATCCTTCAACTTTGAATATTAATTGTGGTACAGACGTTCTTTCGTTTTTAGTCAAAAATGCCGGATCTTCTACAATAACTAATTTTACCTTAAACTATGCCATAAACGGAGAAGAATCAGTTTATGAATGGAATGGAAATTTACCTTCTCAAGCTAACACAATTGTAGAAATTCCCAATGTTACGCTAATTAGAGGAAACTCAACAATTCAAGCTAATGTGATTATGGCCAATGACGCTTTTAGTAATAACAATACTTTAAATATTCAAGTTTTAAATAACGATAGCGGTGAAGTAGGAGTAGTCAATACATTTGAAACAGAAGACTCTGCTTTATTATCCAATTACTCAGAAGGCCCTGAAAACACTTGGCAACGAGGTGTGCCAATCGGCTTAACCTTAAATCAAACTTCATCAGGTTCAAATGTGTATGGAACAAATCTAAGTGGAAATTATTTAGATTTTACCAAAGCTTATCTTTATTCGCAATGTTATGATTTAACACAAATTACAAATCCTGTCATGCGTTTTAAAATGGCGTTTGATATAGAAGAAAATTGGGATGTACTTTATGTAGAATACTCTACAAATTTTGGTGAAAGTTGGGCTGTTTTGGGAACTGCCGATGATCCAAATTGGTATAATAGTGACCGAAATCCGGAAACTGCCAATGATTGTGATATTTGTCCCGGAGCTCAATGGACAGGAATTAACACGAATTTATTGGAATACAGCTATATGTTAAATTCATTTACTGATGAAAGTAATATTATGTTCAGATTTGTATTTCATTCCGATTACACCATCACTAGAGAAGGTGCTATTATTGATGATTTTGTAATTGATGGAACCTTATCAAATCAAAATTTTGAAGTTAATTCAATAGTGGTTTATCCTAATCCAACAAAAGGTTTGTTTACATTATCGTATGGGAATTTCAAACCACAACAAATTGAAATTTATGATGTTACAGGAAAAAGAATACTTTCTGTTGACAATACTAAATTAAACGAAAATCAAACAGAATTAAATTTATCAGATGTTTCTAATGGAATTTATTTTATCAAAATTTCACACGAAAATGGTCAAACAGTTAAACGAATAATTAAAAATTAATTAAATGAATACTATTAAAAAAAGTCTTTTGTGTGTTTTGACAGTTTCTGCTTTTACAGGCGGATTTGCTCAAGAAACTAAAAAAGAAACAATTGGAATCAACTTGGAATATATGGATAGATCTGTTAAGCCAAGTGATGATTTCTTCAGATTTGTAAATGGAAATTGGTTAGATAAAAATGAAATTCCAGCCGACAGAACTCGTTGGGGAAGCTTTGATGAACTTCGTAAAAAAACAGACGATGACATGAAAGTAATTCTCAATGAAGCATTACTTAATCCGGCTTACACGGCTCACACCGACCAAGGAAAAGCATTAAATCTTTACCGATCAATTATGGATACGGTTTCAAGAGATCGACTTGGAATTAAACCGTTGGAACCGTATTTGAAGAAGATAAATGCGGTTAAAAATGTTTCCGATTTAAAGAAGCTTTTAATCGAAATGGAAACCCAAGGCGGAATCGGATTTTTTGGTGTTGGTGTTGGCACAGATGCGAAAAACAGTAACCGAAATGTTGTAAATGTTGGTTTAGGAAGTCTTGGTCTACCTGATAGAGATTATTATGTTTCCGATGAAAAAGACAGCAAAGAAAAAAGAGAAAAATACCATGCTCATATCATTAAAATGATGAGTTATTTGGGAGAAAAACCTGCTCAAGCAAAAGCAAGTGCCGACAAAATTTTAGCACTTGAAATCGCCATGGCAACACCTCGTTTAGATCGAGTGGAAAGAAGAGACAGAAGAAAAACATACAACCCAATGACGGTAGGAGAACTTCAAAAATTAACGCCAACGATTAATTGGGCAGAGTATTTAAAAGGAGTTGGTTTACCGGTTGTTGATACATTGATTGTTTCTCAACCCAAATACATGACAGCATTAGAAACTATTTTCAAAGAAAATAAAGTGGAAGATTGGAAAGCTTATATGCGTTGGACATTATTAAACCGTTCTGCAGGAATGCTTTCCACCGAAATCGGAAATGCAAACTGGGAATTTTTCGGAAAAACATTAACGGGAGCAGTAAAACAAAGACCACTTGACGAAAGAGCCTTACAAACCGTGAATGGTTCATTTGGTGAAGCATTAGGTAAAATTTATGTTGAGAAAAAATTCCCACCTGAAGCCAAAGAAAAAGCAAGAAAAATGATTGATAATGTGTTTTTAGCATTTGAAAACAGAATTAATAATTTACCTTGGATGGCACCATCAACAAGAGCAAACGCAATTGCAAAATTGAAAAAATTCAACGTAAAAATTGGTTATCCTGATAAGTGGAAGGATTATTCTAAAGTCACTATTGTTAGTCCAAAAGATGGGGGAACCTATTTTGAAAATTCAAAAAGAATTACCAAATGGCGTAACGATGAAAATTTTGCCAAATTAGGTAAACCGGTTGACAAAACTGAATGGGGAATGTCGCCACAAACCGTAAACGCTTATTATAGCCCGTCGTTTAATGAAATCGTTTTTCCTGCAGCAATTCTTCAACCACCATTTTATGATTACAGAGCAGATGAAGCTGTAAATTATGGCGGAATTGGAGCCGTAATTGGTCATGAAATTTCACATGGTTTTGACGATAGCGGTTCGCGTTACAACGCCGACGGAAATTTAGTAAACTGGTGGAGTGATGAAGATTTAAAACAATTTACAGAATTAGGCGGAGCTTTGGCAGATCAATATTCGCAATTAGAACCTTTACCGGGAATTTTTGTGGATGGTAAATTTACTTTAGGAGAAAATATTGGCGATTTAGGAGGAGTAAGTGCAGCATTAGACGGACTGAAAATCCATTTGAAGGAAAGTGGAAATCCGGGTTTAATTGATGGTTTCACGCCTGAACAACGTTTCTTTATTTCATGGGCAACCATTTGGAGAAGCAAAGCCAGAGATGAAGCGATAAAAAACTTAGTTAAAACTGATACGCATTCTCCGGGTCAGTACCGAGCCTATGTTCCGCTTCAAAATGTAGATGCTTTTTATGAAGCGTTCAACATTAAACCTGGCGACGGAATGTACATTGCCGAAGACAAAAGAGTGCGAATTTGGTAATTATTATAAAATATTAAAAATCAATACAATAAAAATAAAAACACTACGTTTTAACTCAACAATCATTTGCCTAATGGCAAGTTAGAGTTAGTTAAATTTTGTTTTGGTGTTTTGAAAAAGGCGTTCCGGAAATTACTTCTGGAACGCCTTTTGAATTTTTTTCTGAGTAACTCTTCTCAATAACTCATCTCCACAATTTGTCTCACTTTTTCTAACGTGATATTTTGTTTTTCTCCCATCGCTTTCCAACCTCTTTCTTCAAATCGATTTACAATAAAATCAGCTGTTTTTTCATAGTCGGATGTGTAATTTGAAAGTTTAGTTTCCATTCCCATTTGATGTAGAAACTGAACCGTTTTTTCAATGGCTTGCGTTGCTTTTTCTTCAATAGAATTTCCTTCTACATTCCAAACACGTTCGCCATATTGAGCTAATTTTTCTTTTTTGGTTTCAAACATTGTGCGGTACAAATTCGGACCAATAATTGCCAAAGTTCTCGCGTGATCAATTTCATATAAAGCAGTTAATTCGTGACCAATCATATGCGTAGCCCAATCACTCGGAACACCTTTCTGAATCAATCCGTTTAACGCCATTGTTGCACACCACATAAAGTTGGAGGCCAGTTTATAATCGGATGGGTTTTGAACTACATCGGGACCAATTTCGATCAGTGTTTGCAAAATACTTTCGGCAAAACGATCCTGCAAAAGTGCATCGTGCGGATATGTGAGGTATTGTTCCATAACGTGTGTAAAAGCATCTACCACACCATTTTCCAATTGTCTTTTTGGTAAAGAAGCTACCACAGTTGGGTCACAAATGGAGAATTTTGGAAACAACGCACTTCCACCCAACGTTAATTTTTCCTGAGTAGCTTCGATGGTTACTACTGCACCGGAATTCATTTCGCTTCCGGTTGCCGGTAAAGTTAAAACCGTTCCAAACGGAATGACTTTGGAAACATCTTTAAATAAAATTCTTTTCTTTAAAATTTCAACCGCATCGCCTTCAAAATTCACGGCTCCGGAAATAAATTTTACCCCATCAATCACACTTCCGCCACCAACGGCTAAAACAAAAGTGATTTTTTGGTTGCGAATGATTTCTACCGCTTTCATCAACGTTTCAAAACGAGGATTGGGTTCAATTCCACCAAACTCAACGATTTCAAAACCGGAAAGTGCTGATTTTACTCGGTCGTAAATACCGTTTTTAAAAATACTTCCACCGCCATAAGCCAATAGAATTTTGCTGTTTTTCGGAATTAACTCGGATAATTTGGCTATTTGACCTTTACCAAAAATATAATTGGTTGGGTTGTATAAATCGAAGTTTGTCATTGTAAGATTGTTTAAAAGTTTAAAAAGTTTAAGGGTTTAAATGGTTTAAAACTTAAACGCATACAAAGTTACAAAACGATTGAAGGAACAAGTGGTAAAGGAGTGTTAAGAGTAGAGAATTACTTCTTATAAAACAAATTATGATCTAAAAAAGCCCACACGTTTTCTGGCAAAACAGCTCTTACATTTTTACCGTGTTTGATGCTTTCGCGAATGAAAGTAGAAGATAATTCAATCACCGGAGCACCCACACGATGAATTTTTGGATGATTGATAAACTGTTCGTCAATTAAACCGGAATTCAATCTTGGATAAACAAAAATGTTATGGTTTTGAAGGATTACTTCATAATTTTTCCATTTATGAAGCGAATTCAGATTGTCTTCGCCCATAATCAAAGCAAATTCATAGCTAGGATATTTTTCCTGAAGATGAGCTAATGTATTGATGGTATAATTCGGCTGAGGTAATTTGAATTCTATATCGGAAGGTTTTATTTTCGGATAATCTTTTGTCGCCAAATGAACCATTTCCAACCGATGATAATCATCTAATAATGTACTTTTTTGTTTGTGTGGATTGTGAGGCGTAACCACCATCCAAATTTGATCTAAATCGGAATACTCGGCCATGTGATTGGCAATGATTAAATGCCCCACATGGATAGGATTGAAGGTGCCGAAATAGAGACCGATTTTCATTTTAATCATTTTGATTTATAAATTGTTTCACCAATTCATATGCTTCCGCTTTCGCAACCTCTAAATCATAATTTTTAATCACTTTATCAAATTGTGGTGCGGTTGCTAATTCAACAGATGCTTTGGCAATTCGCATATTAATTTTGTCCTCACTTTCGGTGGAACGCTTTTTTAAACGGATTTTCAACTCGTCAATGCTTGGTGGTTTTACAAAAACGGCTAATGTTTCGGTTTTAAATTTCGATTTTATTCGTAATCCACCTGCAACATCAATATCGAAAATTACGTTTTTTCCTTTTGCCCAAATGCGTTCGACTTCACTTTTTAATGTTCCGTAGAAATTATCGCGGTACACTTCTTCCCATTCTACAAACTCTTCGGCTTTGATATGGTTTTTAAATTCTTTGAGCGAAATAAAATAATAATCTTTTCCGTGCACTTCTTCGTCTCTTGGTTCTCTCGTTGTACAGGAAACCGAAAATTCCAAATTTAATTCGGGTTGAGCCAACAAATGCCTTACAATTGTGGTTTTTCCCGATCCGGACGGTGCAGAGAAGACAAGTAGTTTTCCTTTATTCATTGTGTTGTTTCTTTAATGGTAATTTACCAAAAGTCATATCGATGGTTTTTCCTTCTTTTTTAAATTTAACAGGTAATTCTCCATTTTTTTCCAAACCCCATTCTTCTAACAAATCGGTGTTGACCAATATAATTTCGATTGGAATTGTAGAATTTTTCTTCAAATCATATAACCAATTAATGTCTTCTTTCAATCTTTTTGATGACGATGAATATTTATTCCAACTTTGAAAAATATAATATTCTGCTGATGGCAAATCGTTACTGTTTAATGGCTTTCCATTTTTATCAACTAATTTATTTATGAAAGAAGAAAGCGTTGTCGTTGAATCATTTGTGCAAGGAGCGTAATTTTCATCAAAATTTTTAAAAGCACTTGTCATTTGAACTCCAGAGCATTCTTCAGTCCCCAGATAACAATATTTTTGACCACTTTTACTAAACATAAATAGATCCGAATTAAATCCGAACAAGAAATTTCTGTAAACGGTGGCACTATCTCCAATTTTATCCGCTTTCAAAAAATAAGTAGTTTCGTTTTCTTTTACTTCTGATAAATAACTCAAAAGTGATTCTTTTGTTTCTACTTTTGGATTTTTAAAACCCACCAATGTTTTTATTGCACTTCCACACGAAAATAATGTCAATAAAAATAAAATAAAGGCGTAACTTTTAAAATCTTTAGTAAATTTAAATAATGGCATCGAGGTAATTATTTTATAAAACGTTCAAAACTTGTTCTTTAATTTTCTCTAGTTCATCCTTCATCATCACTACCAATTTTTGCATTTCCGAATGATTCGATTTGGAACCCATCGTATTAATTTCACGACCGATTTCTTGCGTAATAAAACCTAATTTTCGTCCATTCGCCTCCGTTCCGGCAATGGTTTCGATGAAATAATTGAGGTGATTTTCTAGGCGAACACGTTCTTCGGTAATGTCATATTTTTCAAGATAGAAAATCAATTCTTGTTCAAAACGGTTTTCATCCACGTTGGCTTCTAATTCATCTAAAGCGGTTCGAAGGCGATTTTTTACGGTTTCAATTCGTTCTGTATCCATACTTACGGCTTGATTCATAAAATTTCGAATATTTTCGATTCGCATTACAAATTCGTTTTCAAGCGATTTTCCTTCATCCATACGAAAAGAAGCAATGTTTTTCATGGCATCATCAACTACTTTTAGAATTTCATTCCATTCGTTTTCATCAATTTCGTCGCGTTCTGTTTTCAACGCATCCGGCATTCGAACGGCCATTTTCATCAATTCCGTTTCGTCTGCATTCGGAATCACAGCTTTCATTTGGTTGATGTAACCTCTCACAATGGGCACATTGATTTTAGAAGAAGTTTCTTCACCGGTTACTTCAATAAAAATTGAAAAATCGACTTTGCCTCGTTCCAACTTTTGCGAAATCACATTGCGTAAACCCAACTCCATTTCACGATAAACAGATGGCATTCGGACATTCAAATCCAAACCTTTGCTGTTTAACGACTTAACTTCTACGGTGATTTTTTTGGTTGAAAGTTGCTTAGACGCTTTTCCAAAACCAGTCATTGATTGTATCATAAATTATAAAAAATGTTTTCAAAGATAATTAAAAGTTTACAGTCTCAGTGGCAGTTTTCAGATTTACTGTGACTGATCCCGATATCTATCGGGGGCGACTGAAAACTACTTTTTCTTCTGTGTTACCAAATAAACCCCCACAAAAATTAAGATGGCCGAGCCAATTTTTACCCAACTCAAATCGTCTTTACCTAAACTGATGGCAAAAATAGTTGCAAATAGCGGTTGAAGGTAGATAAAAACTGCAACTGTGGTAGGTTTTAATTCCCGCATGGAGACTAAGTTTAATAAATAAGTTAAGAAGGTTGAAAAAACCACCACAAAACCAATTTTCCAGTAAATATCGGTAGGAACTAATGACCAATTCACTGCATCAAATTCGCTCCATCCAAAAGGTAAAACCATTATGAATCCGAATGTATAAATCCATTTTACAAAAGTGAAAGCATTGTATTTATCCATTAATTTTTTAACGATGATGAGGTAAAAACCATACGATATGGCATTGATAAACACCAACAAATTACCAAGCATTTCATTGGGAGCATTAATCATTGATTTGCCGTAAAGTATGAGTGAAACAGTCCCAGCCAAACCCAAAACGATACCAAAAACTTTTCTTTTTAGCATGCGTTCCTTCATGATAATTGCCGAGAGAATGAGCACAATCATAGGAGTGGTAACCATTAAAACAGCTCCCATAATAGGCGAGGTGTAGCTTAAACCTTTAAAAAATGTTAGCATGTTTAACGCCACACCAAAAAAAGCTGCAGCAATAATTCTGGGAAAATCAGATTTTGCAATTTTTTCTTTTGGTCCAAAAAAGGAAACCATCCAAAAGAGTAAAACAGAACCGCCAACACGAAGTAAAATGAATCCAAATGGTTCAATAAATTCGGGCATAACGTCTTTGGCAATGGTAAATGTAACACCATAAATAATGGAAACCAAGGTGGCCGCCATTAACGCCCAATGTCTTTTACTCATTTGCTAAAAAATCGATGGCAGCTTGAACGGTTTTGGGACTGTTTCCGATATAAATAGTTTTATCGATTACAATTACGGGACGATTTAAGAAGGTGTAATGTTCTAATATATATCGTTTGAAATCTGATTCGGAAAGTTTTTCATCTTTCAGACCCATTTCTTTGTATAATTTGGCTCTTTTGCTAAAAAGTGCCTCGTAATTTCCGGTTAGTTGATGAAGTTCTTCTATTTGTTTGACAGTTATTGGTTCTTCCTTAATATCTTGAAAGATAAAATCCTTTGTGTTGGGAAGTGATTTGATGATTCTTTTGCAAGTATCACAGGTTTTAAGATAGAAAATTTTACGCATCGCACATTTTTTTGCAAAAGTAAGTACTTTTTGAATATTCTAAATCAATAAATTGAGGTGATGATAAGGTTTGTAATTACTAAAGTCTGTAATAAAATCAATTTATATTTTGAGTAAATCAAAAATAGTAGTAATATTGCACTCTCTAAACCGGTCCTATAGCTCAGTTGGTTAGAGCACCTGACTCATAATCAGGTGGTCCTTGGTTCGAGCCCAAGTGGGACCACAAAAAGCCTTCCGACTTGGAAGGTTTTTTCTTTTTAATAGCAGTTAAAATGTTTTTTTCTTATAAATTTTAAACCAAAACCAAACATTTTACGTTAATATAATTTTGAAATCAAAGAAGTTAACAAAAAAAATGTACTTTTGGCGATGATTTGAGAATTTCATAGACTTGAGTCAAAAAAAAGTCAACTAAGTTTTCGTTTTATAGAGATTTTTACTTTATTTGTCAAAATATTTTGTTAAAGAAAAAATTTATTTACATTTACACCCTATGAGAATTGTTCCAAATAAGTTTTTAATCGCCTTAATGGGTTGCTTTATAGGAATGGTTTCGGTATCGTCTTATGCGTCTGCTGTTTCGAATATCCAAAACCCTCCACCTCCTACACCACCTCCACCGGGTTTGCCGATTGATGGGGGAGTTGTTCTTTTGTTATTAATAGGCTTAGTATTTGCTTTTTATAAGTACAGCCAAAATCAAAACATAAAAAAAACGCTGAAATAATTCAGCGTTTTTTGTCCTTTTTATTTTCTTAGTTCGTTTAATCGCGAAACATATTTTCCAATCACATCAAATTCTAAATTAACAACGGTTCCTTCTTTGAAGGAGTGAAAGTTCGTGTGTTCAAATGTATACGGTATAATTGCAACACTAAATTCATTTAATTTTGAATTAACAACCGTTAGGCTAACTCCGTTTACAGTTATTGAGCCTTTTTCAATCGTAATATTATTTAAGGAAGAGTCGTAGTTGAATGTGAAATACCAACTTCCGCTTGCTTCTTCAACAGCAATACATTTTCCAATTTGATCCACATGACCTTGCACAATGTGTCCATCCAATCGATCACCTAATTTCATTGCTCTCTCCAAATTAACTGAATCGCCTTCTTTCCAAGTGGCTAAATTCGTTTTGTCTAGTGTTTCTTTAATGGCTGTAACAGTGTAGTTATCATTTTCAATAGCTACAACGGTCAAGCAAACGCCATTATGAGCAACACTTTGATCAATTTTTAATTCGGAAGTAATGCCGGAAGTGATTGTAAAATGAACATTCTCTTGCTCTTTTTCAATCGATTTTATTCTTCCGAGAGTTTCTATAATACCAGTAAACATTTGTGGTTTTATTTTTGTAAATTTGCACTTCAAAAATAGCAATAAATTACGTCTTGTCATGGTTAAAAAAGCAGAAAATATTCTTGTGGGAATTTCAATCGGAGATTTAAACGGAATTGGAAGCGAAGTTGTTCTTAAAACATTTGAAGATTCAAGAATGTTAGAACTTTGCACACCGGTTATTTTTGCTAATGTTAAAATGTTGTCTTTTCTTAAAAAAAGTTTTGAATCAACAACAACTCTTCACGGAATTGACAATTTAGACCAGATCATCCCCGGCAAAATAAATGTTTTTAATCTTTGGAAAGAAAGTTTTAATTTGGAATATGGTGTTGCGAATGATATTGTTGGGAGTTATGCTGTTAAATCGTTTGTTGCCGCTACAAAAGCATTAAAAGAAGGTGTTGTTGATGTTTTAGTTACGGCACCAATCAATAAATATAACATTCAATCAGAAGATTTTAAATTTCCGGGTCATACCGATTATTTAAACCAAGAATTAGAAGGTGATGCTTTAATGTTGATGGTAAATGATTCATTGCGAATTGGATTGTTAACCGATCATATTCCGGTGACTGAAGTTTCTAAGCATTTGACCGAAAAATTAATCAAACAAAAAATTGAAACAGTCAAGAAAACGTTAATCCAAGATTTCAAAATCGGGAAACCAAAAATTGCGGTGTTAGGATTAAATCCGCATTGTGGCGATAATGGTGTGATTGGTAAAGAAGACGATGAAATCATCCGACCAACCATCAAAAAAATGTTTGATTCAGGCACATTTGTTTTTGGACCTTATGCTGCGGATAGTTTCTTCGGAAATAAATCACACGAAAAATTTGATGCCGTAATTGCCTGTTATCATGATCAAGGTTTAATTCCGTTTAAAACATTATCGTTTGGAAATGGCGTAAATTACACTGCCGGATTAAACAAAATCAGAACATCACCCGATCACGGAACCGCATTTGAAATTGCCGGAAAAAATCAAGCGGATTTTAATTCGTTCAAAGAAGCCGTTTATTTGGCAATAGACATTTATAATTCCAGAATAGAATATAACCAAATTACCGAAAAACCCCTGAAAACAAAGGAAAAACAGTTTTAAACAAAAAAATGTTCATAACTGTCTTGCATTTGCGATAATTTTATATCTTTGCAAACCGAATTTTTGGGACAAATTGCTGTTGAGATGAAAGTATCGAATGAATATTTAATTCCGTTTATCGGATTAAAGCAGGGAAAACATCAATTTGACTATCAAATAGATAAAACGTTCTTTGATCGCTTCGAATACGATGAATTTGAAAGTTGTAATGTAAAAGTAGATGTTGTTTTAGATAAAAAATCAACAATGCTCGAGTTACATTTTAAACATAAAGGAACTGTTCATGTGCCTTGTGATTTGACTGGAGAGCCATTTGATTTGCCAATAAAAGGTAAAATTAATGTGGTAGTTCAGTTTGGTGATGCTTTTAACAATGAAAATGAAGAATTGCTCATCCTTCCGCACGGCGAACACCAAGTGGATGTGTCACAGTATATTTATGAAATGATTGTGCTTTCAATTCCATTAAAAAGAATTCATCCCGGTGTAAAAGACGGAACATTGAAATCGGAAGCAATCGAAAAATTACAAGAACTGACAGTCAAAGCGAAGAAAGAAGAAACAAAAAGTGAAGAAACTGACCCTAGATGGGATCAATTAAAAAAACTATTAACGGATAAATAATATAGTAAAATGGCACATCCAAAGAGAAAAACCTCGAAAACCAGAAGAGACAAAAGAAGAACTCATTATAAAGCAACTGCAGCTCAAATTGCAACTTGCCCAATTACAGGTGAGGCACATTTATACCACAGAGCGTATTGGCATGAAGGTAAAATGTACTACCGTGGACAAGTAGTAATCGACAAAACTGAAGCTGTTGCTTAGTACTTTCTTATCGTATATAGATAAACTCTCACCTTGTGGGAGTTTTTTTGTTATACCGCTATTTTAACATAAATAAGCCATCTCAAAATAATCAAGTTTAGATTTTTTTTTGTAATTTCCACCTCTTTTATCCTTTATGGGAAAAGAAAAACAATCAAACCCTATGAGTAAAACAACAGCCGCCATAACCGCAGTGGGTGCTTATGTTCCAGACTTTGTATTATCTAACCAAGTGCTTGAAACCCTTGTGGATACAAATGATGAATGGATTACGTCCAGAACCGGAATAAAGGAAAGAAGATTATTAAAAGAAGAAGGAAAAGGCACTTCCTATTTAGCAATCAAAGCTGCCCAAAATTTAATTGAAAAAAGCAACATCAATCCGGAAGAGATTGATATGGTCATCGTAGCAACTGCTACACCCGATATGCTCGTAGCCTCAACCGGCGTTTATGTAGCCACACAAATTGGAGCAGTAAATGCTTTTGCCTATGATTTGCAAGCAGCATGTTCCAGTTTTCTTTTCGGAATGTCAACTGCCGCAGCCTACATTGAATCAGGCAGATATAAAAAAGTACTTTTAATTGGAGCAGACAAAATGTCTTCCATTATAGATTATACCGACCGTGCAACCTGCATTATCTTTGGAGATGGTGCAGGTGCTGTTCTTTTTGAGCCTAACCATGAAGGTCTTGGTCTTCAAGATGAATACTTGCGAAGCGACGGAATTGGTCGTGAATTTCTAAAAATTGATGCAGGTGGATCAATTCTTCCTCCATCAGAAGAAACAGTGAAAAACAGACAACATTATGTTTTTCAAGATGGTAAAACGGTATTTAAATACGCCGTTTCCGGAATGGCAGATGTGAGCGAAAAAATCATGCAACGTAATAACCTTACGCAAGATAGTGTAGATTGGCTGGTTGCACATCAAGCCAACAAACGAATCATCGATGCAACTTCTAGCCGAATGGGTGTTGATGACAGCAAAGTATTAATCAACATAGAAAAATACGGAAATACCACTTCGGCAACATTACCCTTATTATTGAGTGATTTTGAACATAAATTCAAAAAAGGAGACAACCTTATTTTTGCTGCTTTTGGTGGCGGATTCACTTGGGGTTCTATCTATTTAAAATGGGCATACGATAAAAAATAAAAACTAAACTAAACTAAAAATATCATGGATATTAAAGAAATTCAAAACCTAATTAAATTTGTGGCCAAATCAGGAGCTACCGAAGTAAAATTAGAAATGGACGATTTTAAAATCACCATCAAAACAACAGAAGCCGGTGCCGCTGAAGCTTCTTACTTTCAAAATTATCCTAATTCGCAACCGATGCAAATGGTTCCGCAACAACAACAGCAACAACAGCAAGCTCCTGTTCAAGCCGCTCCTGTTGCCACACCAGTAGTAGAATCGGATGAGAATTCTAAATATGTAGTTATAAAATCGCCAATGATTGGAACACTTTACAGAAAACCTGCACCGGACAAAGCTCCTTTTGTAGAAGTAGGTGCAACAATTTCTAAAGGTGATCCGGTTTGTGTGATTGAAGCAATGAAATTATTCAACGAAATTGAGGCTGAAATTTCAGGTAAAATTGTTAAGATTTTAGTGGATGACATGTCTCCTGTTGAATTTGACCAACCTTTATTCTTAGTAGATCCATCTTAATTTTAGATTTTTAGATTTTCGGATAATTAGACTAGTAAATGTCTAATGTCTGAAAATCCAACAATCCAATTATCTAATAATCTAAATTAAAAAAAGATGTTTAAAAAAATATTAATTGCCAACCGTGGAGAAATTGCACTTCGTGTGATTAGAACCTGTAAAGAAATGGGCATTAAAACCGTTGCGGTATATTCTACTGCCGACGCTGAAAGTCTTCACGTGAAATTTGCTGATGAAGCTGTTTGTATCGGTCCGCCACCAAGTAATTTGTCATATTTAAAAATGTCAAATATTATTGCTGCTGCAGAAATTACCAATGCTGATGCGATACATCCGGGTTACGGATTTTTGTCTGAGAATGCAAAATTTTCTAAAATATGTCAGGAACATGGTATTAAATTTATTGGTGCTTCGCCTGAAATGATTGATAGAATGGGTGATAAAGCATCCGCGAAAGCGACCATGAAAGCAGCCGGAGTTCCTTGTGTTCCCGGTTCTGAAGGGTTGCTGGAAAGCTACGAACAAGCCGAAAAAATCGCTAAAGAAATGGGTTATCCCGTGATGTTGAAAGCGACTGCCGGTGGTGGTGGAAAAGGAATGCGTGCCGTTTGGAAAAAGGAAGAACTTTTGAAAGCATGGGAAAGTGCTCGTCAAGAATCAGCAGCAGCGTTTGGAAATGATGGAATGTATATGGAGAAGTTGATTGAAGAACCTCGTCATATTGAAATACAAGTAGTGGGTGATGCGTATGGAAAAGCATGTCATTTATCTGAAAGAGATTGTTCGGTCCAACGTCGTCATCAGAAATTGACAGAGGAAACTCCTTCTCCTTTTATGACAGATGAATTACGCCACAAAATGGGTGAAGCTGCGGTAAAAGCGGCTGAATTTATTAAGTATGAAGGAGCCGGAACAGTAGAGTTTTTGGTGGATAAACACCGTAACTTTTACTTTATGGAGATGAACACACGTATTCAAGTGGAGCATCCTATCACGGAACAAGTGGTGGATTATGATTTGATTCGTGAGCAAATATTAGTGGCTGCAGGTGTGCCAATTTCAGGTAAAAATTATTTACCGCAATTGCACTCGATTGAATGTAGAATTAATGCGGAAGATCCTTATAATGATTTCCGTCCGTCACCGGGGAAGATTACTGTTCTTCACGCACCGGGTGGACATGGTGTTCGATTGGACACGCACGTGTATGCGGGTTATACGATTCCGCCGAACTATGACTCGATGATTGCGAAATTGATTACAACAGCTCAAACGAGAGAAGAAGCCATCAGCAAAATGAAGCGAGCGTTGGATGAGTTTTATATTGAAGGAATTAAAACGACAATACCGTTTCACAGACAATTGATGGACGAACCGGATTATGTTGCCGGAAATTATACAACGAAGTTTATGGAAAGTTTTAAAATGAACGATCCGGAATAGATAGAAAATCCCAAATGAGAGTTTGGGATTTTTTGTTTCCTTTTTACACACATTTTCTCAAAATGCTACACTTTTTCACACTTATTCTCTTTTTAGAATTTGTTATTAAAGATTAAAAACCCCTATTTTTCTGCTGTTTGGTTTTTTTTATTGTTTGTGAATTGGATTGGTATGATTTTGTATTTATACTATATAGAAAATTGGTTTAAAGACAAACACAATGAATTAGTTTAGTTAAGAGTAAAGTAAACACCAAAATGAATTAACTACTCCAAAAAGAGGTCCGCACTACGACCTCTTTTTTTATTTAAATAAATTTTAAGAAAACTTTGAACAGAATCGCTTAAATTAGCTTTCCACCTAAGCTTAACTAATGAAAAAGATTTTATTGATAGAAGATGACATTGCCTTTTGTAAAATGGTAAGCAATTTTTTGTCTAAGAATAACTATTCCGTTTCTACGGCTTACACTGCAAATGAGGCGAAAAGCCTGTTTAAAGACACAGATTTTGATTTGATTATGTGCGATTTGCGATTGCCTGACAGCGATGGAATTGAATTGATGGTTGAATTGAAAGAAAAAAAACCAACAATTCCGGTGGTATTGATGACCGGGTATGCGGATGTGACTACGGCAGTCAAAGCGATGAAGAAAGGTGCTTCGGATTATATTTCTAAACCGTTTGTTCCGGAAGAAGTATTACTTGTTTTAGAGAATGCATTATCAAAAAAAGTAGAAAAAACTACTTCGACACCACTATCAACTCAAAAAACAACTACTCAAAAAAGCAATTTTGTAAGCGGAATCAGTTCGGTTTCAAAGGCAATGAGCAACCATATTCAACTAGTAAGCCCGACGAATTTATCTGTTTTAATCATCGGCGAAAGCGGAACCGGAAAAGAAGTTGTGGCGAAGGAAATACATAATTTAAGTCAAAGAAAAAATGCTCCGTTTATTGCTGTAGATTGTGGAGCTATTCCGAAAGAATTGGCAACGAGCGAATTTTTTGGTCATTTGAAAGGTTCGTTTACAGGTGCGGTGACAGATAAAATAGGTCATTTTGAATCGGCTAATGGAGGAACATTATTTTTGGATGAGGTGGGAAATTTATCCTACGAAAACCAAATTCAATTGTTGCGTGCTTTGCAGGAGCGAAAGGTAAAGAAAATTGGTAGCAGTACTGAAGTTACTGTTGACATTCGTGTGATTGCCGCCACCAACGAAGACCTGAAAGAAGCGGTGAAAAACGGAACTTTTAGAGAAGATTTATACCATCGGTTGAATGAATTTTCGATTATTGTGCCTACGTTAAATGAGCGAAAACAAGACTTGTTGATGTATGCCGATTTCTTTTTAGATAAAGCCAATGAACAATTGAATAAAAATGTGTTGGGATTTTCTCCGGAGGTGATTCGGATTTTTCAAGCCTATTCTTGGCCGGGAAATTTGAGGGAATTGCAGAACATCATCCGTAGATCAACTCTTTTAACGCAAGGAAGTTTAATTGAAAAAGAAGTGATTCCGCCTGATTTTTTTGAAGAAGAAAATCAATCGAAATCGGTTTTTTCTAAATCGGAAAACGAAAAAGAGATGATTATTAAGGCGTTGAATCTTTGCAACGGAAACAAATCGGAAGCCGCAAAAATGCTTGAAATTAATCGGAAAACCTTATATAATAAATTGAAATTATATCAGTTAGAGGATTAATTCTTTTTGAAGAAGCGTTAGTAATCGAGTAGTCTTCTCGTTAATTTCATTAAAAATAGTTTTCAGTTCTTCAGGAGATAATTCGGTTTTTTCACATTCCTCTAATTGTTGAAGCAAAAGCACGGTTTCTTTCACATCTAATTGATTCATCATCGGAATCATGCGGTGCGAAATGGAAGCAATCGTTTTTTTATCTGAATTTGAAATTGCCTCTTCAATGATGGCTAAATTGGAAGATGTGTTTTCTATAAATGCTTTTAAAACTTCGTTAATGGCCAGTTCATCGCCATCTAACATTGTTTTCAAATTCTTTAAATTATATTCTTTTATTGATTCTTCTGATTGCTCTGTCAAATCGGGTTTGACAGCGATATTAATTTTTAATAAATCACCAATCACCGCTAATAAATCTTCTGAACGATAAGGTTTGTGCAGTACAGCTGAAAATCCTTTTTGATCATAAACATTCTTCTCCAAATCTCTTTGTCCGGTAATCGCAATAACCGGAATTTCCTTTGGGATTTGATTGATTAACTCAAAACCACTCATTTTTGGCATTTGAATGTCGGTAATAATCGCATCGTAAACATTTGTTTTTAATGATGAAATTAGTTTCTCAGGTTCATCAAAAGAACTTACATTGAAATGATAAATTTTTAAAAACTCTGTGGTTAATTGCAAAAGAGAACTATCATCATCCACCACCGCAATGGTGAATTTTTTGTTTTTATCTTCCGAAACAATAGGGCTTTCCTTTTTGGTTTCCACCATTTTTGCAGGCAAGGTTAATTGGAAAATGCTTCCTTTGTTTACTTCACTTTGCACGGTTAAATTTCCTCGTAAAATTTCGGCTAATTTTTTACAGATGGTTAAGCCTAAACCTGTTCCGCCATATTTTTTTTCGATGGATTTATCGGCTTGGGTAAATTCGTTGAAAATTAAGTTGAGTTTACTGCTTTCTATCCCAATTCCGCTATCCTGAACGACAATTGTAAGTTGTTTTTGATTGTAATTTGCTGCAATTTTGATATAGCCTTTTTCGGTGAATTTGTAGGCATTTCCGATAAGATTACTTAGAATTTGTCTGATTCGTAACACGTCACTTTCTAGCGATAAATTGGCAATAGATTCCAATTCAAATTGAAGCGTTATCGGCTTGGATGGATATAATGATTGAATGCTTTCTGCGACTTCAATAATCAATTTATCCAATTCAAAAACGGAGTTTTCAAGTTCAATTTTTCCGGCTTCAATTTTAGAAAAATCCAATAAATCATTCACCAATTGATTGATGTAGATTGATGAACTTTTGATGTTGGACAAATAATAATTCTGCTTTTCTGTCACGCCGCCAATACCAATTAATTCGCTAAAACCTTGAATCGTGTTTAAGGGTGTTTTTAAATCGTGGCTCACCGTGGCAATCAGTTGTTCTCTGGCAGTTAAAAGTGATTCTGTTTTCTTTTTTTCGATTTCTAATTGTTTTCTATAACGTTGGTTTTTTAGAAAATCGCTTGTAATTAGAAGGAAAAATAATCCGGTCATTATTAACCCGATTACTGCAGCCGTGGTTAAGATGGAAACTGTTTTTTGCTGAGCTTCTTCTCTGGAAAGATTGTTTAAGTTAGCTTTTTTGATCACATCCGATTCAAATTCAACTAAAATTTCGTTAAGCTTTTGCGAAATAAATAAATCATTTCTTAGCAATTCTATTTCTTTATTTTTTTGAGAATTCGATTTTGCTTGATTGTTTAATCGAACATTTTCCAATATTTTTTTTGAAGAAACAAGTATAGAATCAATTTGTTTATCTGATAATGTGTTTTCCGATTCTTTAGGCACATTTTCATTGAGATAATCTACATATTCTTGATAGACTCTTTTTTCATAGGCAGAAAGTTTAGACGGATCTATTTTTAAACTTTCCAAAGTGATTTTACCCATCGATTCTTCAATTCGGGTTAAATCGCTTAATGCGTTGTCGATAGGAAAGTAGGTGTTTTGTGTTTTATTTATTTTTTTTAATTCTTCAATATTGGAAACTTTTTGTTGTAAAATAAGCTTTAAACTATCTAAAAGAACAACCTGTTTTTCATTGTCAATTTTTTGTTCAAACGAATCGATGGCAGTAATTAATAATTTGTTTTGTGCTCCATATTCTTCAAAATCTTTTTCCAGATTGGTTTGAATGGCAACTCTTCCTAAATTATCAACATCATAAATTTTGGAAATTAAAGACCCTAAACGGATGAGTTTTTGGTTTTCTTCTACCGATTGATTTTCATAGTTTGAAAACAGTTTGTTTTCTTTGAACAACATATATCCCACTGAAATAACTAAAATAGCTATCAATAAATAACTGAGTAAAACTTTAAGTGGAATGAAAGTTGATTTTTGTCCCATTCTCAAAGATAAAAATAACGAAAGGTTTTCTTTCTTTAGGAAGTGTTAAAAAAGAAAAATCCCGAATTTCTTCGGGATTGTATATTATAAGGTTTCTTTGAGCCAGCCAAAAAATTCACGTTGCCAAACAATAGCGTTTTGCGGTTTGAGCACCCAGTGATTTTCGTCTGGGAAAAGTATAAATCGGCTTTTGATTCCTTGCAATTGAGCAGCTTGAAACGCTTCTTGCCCTTGACCGATTGGCACACGATAATCTTTTCCTCCTTGGATAATGAGCATAGGAGTGTCCCATTTGTTCACCATCTTTACCGGATTGAATTGGTTGTATGATTTTTGAGCGGCAGCATTGTCATTTTCCCAATAAGCTCCACCGATATCCCAATTAGTGAAGAAAACTTCTTCGGTGGTTCCGTACATACTTTCTAAATTAAACACACCACAATGAGAAATGAATGTTTTGAAGCGTTTGTTGTGCATTCCCGCTAAATAAAATACAGAATAACCTCCGTAACTGGCACCTACTGCTCCTAAACGGTTTTTGTCAACATACGTTTCTTTGGCTACATCATCAATAGCTGAAAGGTAATCGTCCATCACTTGTCCGCCCCAGTCTTTACTAATTTGTTCGTTCCATTCTACTCCGTGACCAGGCATTCCGCGACGGTTTGGAGCCACAACTACATAGCCTTGCGAAGCCATCAAACTGAAATTCCAACGGAAGGAATAAAACTGCGACAAAGCACCTTGCGGACCGCCTTGGCAATACAATAACGCTGGGTATTTTTTAGTTTTATCGAAGTTGGGAGGAAGAATTACCCAAACTAACATTTTCTTGTTATCAGTGGTGGTGACATATCTTTTTTCGAATTTTGGTAAGGCTAATTTGTTATAGGCTTCATCATTTACTTTGGTGAGTTGAAGCCACGTTTTTTTCGTTAAATCATAGGAAAAAATTTCTTTCGCATGGTTCATATCGGTTCGGCCGAGAATTACTTTGTCGCCTGAAAAACCTACAATATCAGTCACATCAAAATCTCCGGTAGTAATTTGTCTAACTGTAATTGCAATTCGGGTTAACCCAGGAAAATTCACTTCAAACAATTGAACGGTTCCGTCAACTGGAGCGATGAAATAGATTTTTTTACCATCTTCACTCCATTTAAAACTGTCAACCGTTCCATCCCAACCGGAAGTTAAGTTGATATCCATTCCTTTGAAACGAACAATGATGTCATTTTTATCGGCTTCAAAACCATCTCTTTTCATTTGTAGCCAAGACAAATCACCGTTGGGGGAAATGGTGGGATGCGTATCGTAACCTAAATTGCTTTCGGTTAAATTTTTAGTGGTTTTTGATTCAAGATTATATTCGTATAAATCGGTGTTTGTTGAAGTAGCATAAGCCGTTCCTGATTTCTTTTTAGAAACATAAATAATACTTTTGCCATCTTTTGACCAAACATAATCTTCGTCGCCGCCAAATGGTTTTTGAGGAGAATCAAACGGTTCGTCTTTCATAATATCAAAAAATGAATCTTCTTTATTCACTTCTGCAAAACCAACATGGTTGTGATTTCCTTCGTTCCACGTATCCCAATGACGGTAGTTTAGTCCGTTATAAACCTGAACATCCGATTTGTCTAATTCAGGATAAATGTCTTTTCCATTTATCTTATCAATTTTTACTTCTTTATGTGAAAGGATGTATTTTCCGTCTGGAGAAACATTTTTATCGTTTAAAAGTTCTTTGGTTTCGGTAATTTCTGTCGCAACCCCACCATTGATAGGTATGCTGTAGGTTTTGGAATTTGATTTATTTTCTTCGACCGACGGTGTAGAAACTTTAAAAAGGATACTTTTTCCGTCTTTTGTGATTCCTAATGGTGATACTCTTCCTAATTTCCACAACATTTCGGGAGTTAGCACTTGTTGAGCAGTAGCGGCAGTTAATCCCATAAAACAAGATACGATTAAAATTATTTTCTTCATTTGATAAAAATTTAAAGGATAAAAGTAACGATTTTTTTCCATAAAAAAAGCCACCTCGATGGAGATGGCCTTTTAAAAATTGTATTAAAATTACTGTTTGATGAATCGTTTTGTGTCAACATTTTCATTGTTTGACACTTCAAGTAAGTACGTTCCGGATGCCAAAGAAGAAACAGAAACACTGTTGGCCTCTAATTTTCCAGTTGCCACTACTTGACCCATTAGGTTGATGATTCGGTAGGCTGTGAAATTTGTTTCGCTGGAAACATATAACAAACCATCTTTCACCGGATTTGGATAAAGTGTAAGTGAAGTTTTAGAAACTGATTCAATTTCCATTTCTCCTTCTTTTCCGGATGAAACGATATTTACGGTGTAATCTTCTACTTCACCAAACGGAATCGCTTCGCAAGCAGTTGGCGAAGCATTGTATTTCATTGATACACGCATACGTGTTTGACCAAGCAAAGCTGTATTCGGAACGGTAAAACTTCGTGCGATCGGTGTAGCATTTGTACGGGTAACATTAACCACTTGTTCTCCACTGTCTAGGAAATCTCCGTCTCTATTCCAATCTATCCAAACACGGTAACCTTCACGATAAACTGTGCTTGTCCAAGCTGGAGTGATTGTAATTGTGTTACTTGTTCCTCTTACTAAATTAGTAGATAAATTTGTGAAATTACCATAACCCCCATTATTTCCGGATAAATTATTAATAGTTCCTAACTGCACTCTATTAATGTATTCATCAGCAGTGCTGTTCCCTTGTGAAGCACAATAGGTAACTGTGTTTGCTAACGTAGTTACGTTTACGGTATTGCTGTTTCCTGAGATATTTCCGGCAGCGTCTTTTGCTCTTACATTAAAAGTATAAGCGGTTGAAGCTGTTAAACCTGTTGCAGCATAAGTAGTTGTGGTTGTTGAAGCTAAGAAAGTTCCGTTTCGATATACATCATAACCTGTAACACCCACATTATCGGTTGCACCGGACCAAGCTAAATTGGTGGAAGTTTGTGTAGTTCCTGAAGCTGTTAACGTAGGAGCTGTTGGAGGTGTTGTATCAGATGTACCGGCAATTAAATTTACAGTGTAATCTTCTACTTGACCATACGGAAACGTTTCACAAGCCGTCGGAATTCCGTTGTATTTCATAGAAACTCTCATTCTTGTTGCACCTGTAACAGCAGTTGTTGGAACGGTAAAAGTTCCGCTAACCGGAGTTGCTGATGTAGGTGCTAAACTCCAAACCGTTTCACCGGCATCCGTAAATACACCATTTTGATTATAATCTATAAACACGGCATACCCTTCGCTGTAAGTTGAACCCGTCCAAGTTGGCGTAATCGAAATTGTTGCACTTGCCCCTTTCGTTAAATTTGTTGAAATCGATGTATAATCAACATATCCGGAAACTCCTCCGGAAACATTATTTATTGTGCCAATTTGTACTCTACCGATGTATTCGTCGGCAACACTATTTCCTTGAGAAGTACAATACGTTATACCTCCTGCCAGCGTTGTTACATTCACTGTGTTACTGTTGACAGAAACATTTCCTGCGGCATCTTTCGCTCTTACATTAAATGTATAGGATGTAGAAGGAGTTAATCCGGTAGCTGCAAATGTTGTGGCTGTTGTTGTTGATCCTATTAAAACGCCACCTCTATACACATCATATCCAGTTACTGCAACATTGTCTGTAGCTCCGGACCAAGATAAGTTGGTTGAAGTTGAAGTTGTGCCCGATGCTGATAAAGTTGGAGATGTTGGAGCAACTGTGTCAGAAGAACCGCCAGTAATGGTGAAATTAGCATTCGAAACATCAAAGAAAATATGATTTGTTCCTTTCACCATAATACGGTTTTGATTTCCGGGTGTGTTTGGAATCGTCACTGCTTGCGAGCCGTCGTTTGGTGTAGCAGTAACTAAATTTGACCAAGTATTTCCTCCATCTGTTGAAATTAAAATGTCTACATTGGCACAATTCACTCCATTTGCTGTAGTTCCTGCAACGTTCCATGTAATGGTTTGTGTACTTCCTCCTGCATAAGAGACTGCAGTGTTTGGTGCAGTTACCGTAAATGGTCCGGCAGTTCCGTTTACCGTTACAACCATATCATCACTGTTATTGGCAGAACCGCCTGCTCTGTTATCACGAACAGTAAATCTAAAATTCATCGTTCTGGCAACAGAAGGAAGAGCTTCTACTGTTATTTCAGTTCCAGCCGTGGTAGTCGCACCACTTAAAACGGATTGCATTCTTGGGAAATAACGCACCGGAGTGGTACTCGGACTGTAAGACCTAAAAGTTGGTCCGGATGTTCGCGTTGCACTCGCTGCAGAACTTGCACCGGTTGCATTAGATGCTGCATTGTCAAATTGTTCCCATATATAGGTTAATGCATCTCCATTAGCATCGGTTCCGGAACCGGTTAACATAAATGGTGTGCTTCTTGGAATTGTATAATCTAAACCTGCATTGGCAGTGGGCACAGCATTTCCGGTTGCCGTATTGGTTTGACAGGTTTTATTTTTTACGTTATTAGTTACTTGTTGGATACTGAATGCGTGAAAATAAGCATCAGAATTTGGTTGAACATCTTGAGGAGTAATACCGGCATAACCCATAATAGTTGAGCCAGAACCCGGCTCCATATTTGCACCGGTTCCTTCATTATTAAACGAAAATGTGTGATTTGCACCAAATTGATGACCGATTTCGTGAGCCACATAATCAATATCAAAAGTATCACCCGTTGGAATTGTGCTGGAAGTAAAAGCACTTCCTTTGGAGCCATTTACGCATACGCATCCAATACAACCTGCATTTCCGTTGTTAGAAGCTCTTACGAATAAATGACCAACATCATAGTTTGCTTCCCCAATTACTGAAGTTAATGTGCTTTGCACTTGACTGTTGTAACTTGTTGTATAAGGATCGGTTGAGGCATTGGTGTAGATTACTAAATCCGTATTTGCAATAAGTACCATTCTAATGGCAAAATCTTTTTCAAAAACACCATTCACACGCGTCATTGTTGCGTTGATAGCCGCCAAAGCTAGTGCTTTTGTACCGCCAAAGTAAGCTGTATATTCCCCGGTTGCCGAAACCGCTAACCTAAACGTTCGCAATGTGCTGTCATCAGCATTTGGTCTCAATAAAGTTGGGTCGACCTCATTTTGAACTTGATTTATAACAGAACATTCAAAAGGTGAAAAGTTTTTTACTTTGTCTGCCTTTTTATAAACGGAATATGTTGTTAAATCTTCTGTTAATGGTTCGATAAAAACAGCTGATTTTCCTGCACTCAACTGCATCGATTGAAAGCCTAGCGGAGAGATACTGAAATAAACTGTTGATGTTGGATTATCGATACCAATTCCAATGTATGATTTAATTTCAGGATAATTTGCTGCCAATTCAGGAGCCATAATGACGTTTTCATAGACTTTAAATTGTTCCATTTCGCCATTTTCATTCGGAAAAGAAATCACTTTACCGTCTTTAGTTTGAGCAAATCGATTGGGGGCCGATGTAAGAACCGTTTTAATTCCTTCAACATCTAATTCAAAAATCTTTTTTTGTGGATGTTGCATTTTGCTTTCTAAAAGTGGGGTATTACTTTTTAAAGCCGAGGTTTTCCAGAAATTGCTTTTCTCTTGAGCATTGGAAAAGCAAATGCTTGCAAAGAGTGCAATGGTGAGTAATTTGAGCTTCATAAATTTTGGTTGATTTAGTTAATATCAAGCCAAATGTAAAATTATTTTTATGCACTTAATGGATGATTGTACTAATTTATTAACAATTTAAAAAAATTGTGATTGTTATCTTATTATATTGATAAATCAAATGTTAAAATTTAGAAATTACAAAAGCATCAACATAAAAAACGGAGTCTTTTCAGGAAAATATTTTCTATCAATAAAATAAAAAGTACATTTATGAAAATTTTTCAAAAAGATGCAACTTAGTTTTTGGGAACTTAAAAATTGGTTTACAAATGTGGATTTCACTATTGTTGGAAGTGGAATTGTAGGGTTGCATTGTGCTCTTGAATTGCGTAAAAAATTTCCTTCTGCTAAAATTTTAGTACTTGAAAAAGGTGTTCTTCCGCAAGGAGCAAGCACCAAAAATGCCGGATTTGCGTGTTTTGGATCCGTTTCTGAAATATTAGATGATTTGAATTCGCAAACGGAAGAAGAAGTGTTGCAATTAGTTCAAAAAAGATGGGAGGGATTGCAATTACTTCGTAAACGAGTTGGCGATGAAGCGTTAGATTTAAAGCCTTACGGCGGATATGAATTGTTTTTGAAGGAAGATGAATCTACTTATGAAGAATGTTTGCAAAAGCTTCCGTTTATCAATGAAATTCTGAAACCGTTGTTTAAAAATGACGTTTTTTCGAAAGAAATTGATCGATTTGCTTTTCAGGGAATTCAGGAATATGTTTTATTTAATCCGTATGAAGCTCAGATTGATACCGGAAATATGATGCAACAGCTTTTGAAAATGGCTACGAATCAGAATATTTTAATTCTAAATCAACAAACCGTTACTTCTTTTATTGAAAATAACAATGAAGTGGAAGTTGTTTTAGGTGATTTTTCCTTTCAAACCAAAAAACTGTTTTTTGCTACCAATGGTTTTGCCAATAAATTGACGAATGGCGAAGTAAAACCCGCGAGAGCACAAGTTTTGATAACGAAACCAATCCCTAATTTAGACATCAAAGGAACATTTCATTTAGATAGAGGTTATTATTATTTTAGAAATTTTGAAGATAGGATTTTGCTTGGCGGAGGAAGAAATTTAGATTTTGATGGCGAAACTACCACAGAATTGGCTCAAACAGAAATTATTCAAAACAAGTTGGAGCAATTGCTAAAAGAAGTAATTTTGCCCAACCAATCGTTTGAAATTGAACATCGTTGGAGCGGAATTATGGGCGTTGGAAATCATAAAAACCCAGTCGTAAAACAACTTAGCGAAAATGTGTTTTGCGGTGTTCGCTTGGGCGGGATGGGCGTGGCGATTGGCAGTTTGATTGGAAAAGAATTAGCAGATTTAATTGATTAATTTATGATAAAAAAAATATTCCGTTTCCTTTGGAAAGCAATGTTGTGGTTTTTTGGAATTTCTATTTTTCTAGTAATTCTGTTCAAATTTGTACCTGTTCCTTTTACTCCTTTGATGGGAATTAGAGCCATCGAACAAAAAAAGGAAGGCAAAGAAATGATTTGCAGTCACGACTGGGTGCCGATTGAAGAGATTTCCCTCAATCTTCAAAAAGCTGTAATTGCTAGTGAAGACGGAAATTTCTTAACCCATAATGGTTTTGATTTTAAAGCGATTGAAAAAGCAATGGAAGCCAACAAAAAAGGAAAAAAATTGCGTGGAGGAAGTACTATTTCGCAACAAACCGCAAAAAATGTTTTTCTATGGTCCGGAAGAAGTTATTTGCGTAAAGGTTTAGAAGCGTATTTCACCGTTTTAATCGAACTCATTTGGGGCAAAGAACGAATTATGGAAGTTTATTTGAATAGCATCGAAATGGGTAACGGTGTTTATGGAGCACAAGAAGCATCACGCGTTTGGTATCGAAAAGATGCTAAGAATTTAACTCCAAGAGAAGCGGCGGGAATTGCGGCAATCTTACCTAATCCAAGAAAATTTAAAGCTTCGAATTCATCTAATTATATCAATAGACGAAAAGATTTTATTGTAAGACAGATGAGTTATTTGGGGAAGATTGAGTATTAATTTTCTATAAATAACAAACCACTAATTCGCAGATTATATTTTGCAAATTAGCGGTTTTTTATTTTCTAACTTTTCTTTTAGATTTTCTTAATCCCCATATTATACAAAGTAAACGCTTGAATATCGGCTACTTCTTCAATGGTTTTTGAAATTGGTTTTCCTGCTCCGTGACCGGCATTTACATCAATTCGTATTAATACAGGATTTTCTCCGGCTTGTTTGTCTTGCAACTCAGCAGCAAATTTAAAACTATGAGCCGGTACAACTCTATCATCGTGGTCTCCGGTTGTTACTAAAGTTGCCGGATATTTTGTTCCTTTTTTCACGTTGTGAACAGGCGAATAGTTCTTTAAATATTCAAACATTTCTTTACTGTCATTAGCTGTTCCATAGTCGTAAGCCCAACCTGCTCCGGCTGTGAATGTGTGGTAACGTAACATGTCTAACACACCCACTGCAGGTAAAGCAACTTTGGCTAAATCAGGTCGTTGGGTCATTACTGCTCCAACTAACAAACCACCATTAGAACCACCACGAATCGCTAAATAATCAGAAGAAGTATATTTTTGAGCAATCAAATATTCCCCTGCAGCAATAAAATCATCAAATACATTTTGCTTGTTTAATTGCGTTCCGGCATCGTGCCATTTTTTTCCGTATTCACCACCACCACGTAAATTGGCTACCGCATACACACCGCCATTTTCCATCCAAACGGCATTGGCAACACTGAAACTTGGCGTTAAACTCACATTAAAACCACCATAACCATATAAAACAGTTGGGTTTTTGCCGTCTAATTTTAATCCTTTTTTGTGGGTGATAATCATTGGAATTTTTGTCCCGTCTTTGGAAGTATAAAATACTTGTTTGCTTTCGTAATCGGCAGAATTGAAATCTACTTTCGGTTTTTGATATTCTTTTGACGTTCCAGCTTTTGGATCATACGAATAAACTGTTCCGGGTGTGATGTAATTTGAAAAAGAAAAATACAATTCTTTCGCTGTCTTTTTTCCACCAAAACCTCCGGCTGAACCAACTCCGGGCAATTTGATTTCACGAATGGCTTTTCCTTCATAATCATATTGAATTACTTGTGAAATCGCATCTTTCATATAATTTGCAAAAATATAGCCGCCTCCGGTTGAAGGAGATAAAACATAATCCGATTGCGGAATAAAATCTTTCCAGTTTTCCGGTTTTGCATTTTTCGCATCTACGGTAACCATTTTTTGGTTAGGAGCATTCAAATTCGTCACGATGTATAACTTTGAACCTACATTGTCAATCACATAATTATTACTGTTGAAATTGTCAACAATCGTTTCTAATTTACTGTTTGGATTGCTTAGATTTTTGATATATAATTCATTTCCGGTTGTAGAATTTGCAGCCGTTACAATCAAATATTGCTGATCTTCGGTCACACCACCACCCACATATCTTCTCTTTTCGTTTAAGCCAAAAACCACCTTGTCTTCTTTTTGAGAAGTTCCTAATTTGTGGTAATATAATTTATGTTGATCGGTTTTGGCAGACAGTTCACTTCCTTCCGGTTTATCATAACTGGAATAAAAGAATCCGTCATTTCCCATCCAAGAAATTCCGCTGAACTTTACATCAATAATTGGTTGTTCCAACACTTTCTTTGAAACCGCATCCATAATGATGATTTTGTTCCAATCACTACCTGCTTCAGAAGTGGAATACGCAACTAGCGAACCATCTTTTGTAAATTCTAAATTTGCCAACGAAGTCGTTCCATCAGCTGCAAATGTATTTGGATCTAAGAAAACTTCTTCTTTTCCGTTTTTGTCTTTTCGGTATAAAACCGATTGATTTTGAAGACCGTTATTTTTATAAAAATAAGTATAATCGCCTTCTTTAAAAGGAGCCGAAATACGCTCGTAATTCCATAATTTTTCTAATCGTTCTTTGATTTGAGCACGATATGGAATGTTGTTTAAGTAGTTAAACGTAACTTCATTTTGCGTTTTTACCCAAGCCTCAGTTTCTTTCGAACGATCGTCTTCCAACCATCGGTAAGGATCATTTACTTCTGAATCAAAATAAGTGTCTTTTACGTCACCTTTTTTTGTTTCGGGATATTTAATAGGAGAATTTGTTTGTGCATTCATACTAATTACACAAACAATTGCAAATGCTGAAATAGATTTTTTCATTCTTTTGAATTGATTGATATTGACAAATATAATCAACCAAAATGTTAATTTTAGTTAAATAGCGGTTTGTATTTTGGCCATAGTTTGTACATCAAAATTCCATTGAATACAGTTACCAGAAGTGCTCCACTAATTCCCGGAATGTCTAAAAATAAATGAAACAACAAAATATTTACCGAAATCGGAACTAAAACAACTAATGCAAAAGCGACCCATTTATTAAAAAGAAGCAAAAGTCCTATCAAAATTTCAATAACACCAACCACTTGCAAAACATAACCGGTTGAAGCTAAAGAATCGATAAAATTGGCTGCATTTTCCGGTAATTCTGGAGCCGGAATAAAGTTTAAAAATTTGTTTAGTCCGAATACGACAAGGATAACTCCCAGAAGAATTCTCATCAGTTTGGTAAATTGTGAATTCATAAAATATAAGGTTTTGGTTGAAAATGAGTATTAAAATATCTAAATTAATAAAAAATACTTTATAAAATTCACAAAATGAAATAAAAAAACCAAACCCTAGCATTTGTAGGGTTTGGTTGAAAAAGATATTTTTTAAATAAATTTATATTATCACAACAGGAAAAGTAACTTCAATATCGGTTGAACCACTGGCATTAGTAATGTTGCCTTCTGAAACACCTACGGCATTTTTATTTGGCAAATGTCTTAATGTAATTGTGATTGATCCTGTTCCTGGATTTGCACCTGTTGTAAAGGTAAATTCTAAACCAAGTGGATTTCCGTCAGTATCAAAATCCGAATAAGTAAAGTTCCCTAAACTGTTTGAAATTTGATAAAAAACTTGGTGTTCCAAATCTTTCTCTTCAATTTCTTCTGTGATATTTTCGGCTGGGTTTTCCAATTCATTCAAAAACTGAACAGAACCGGAATAGGTTGTCGAAGCAGCGAAATTTCCACTAACAGTAATTACCGGAGCATTTGGACCATCACCGTCTAAATCTCTTGATGTTAATGTAATGGTTTGTCCACCACCCACAAATGTTGCAGTTAACGTTGTGATTAATTCTTCTTCAACAACCGGAGAATCGTCGTTGCTACATGAATTTAATGTGAAGATTGTTGTCAAGGCTAATGCCATCATTTTTAAATTTTTCATTTTTGTGTTTTTTAATAATTAAATTTTAATTGTAATTGAATGTTTCTACCCATTTCATCAACAAAAAAACGTTGACGATTTAAGTAGTCACGGTAGGTTGTGTTTAGTACATTTTGAACTGAAAAAGCAATTGTTGTATCCAGATTTTTGAACGTTTTGAGTTTCATTTCCGAATAAAAATGAAACAATTGATAGGCTTTTGGAGGCGTGCTGATGTCAACCATAACCGGAACAAATTCGCCATCCACAATAATATTCGTTTCAAAATTGAAGTTGGGATAACGATGTTGACGAAAAACGGACTCCGATTGAAGTTCCAGAACCAATCCATTCCATTCCGGCTTTTTGTATTGGATGGAAGTTGAAATCGTCATCGGCGGCATATCAATCAACGGTTGATTTTTAGATAAATCTTCTCCATTTACGTAGGCAAACGAAAATTTATGTTGCCAATTGGATGAAATATTCCATTGCGAATGAAAATCAATTCCGAGCAACCGAGCATTGGTTTGTTGAAATTCCCATACGGGGAAAGCTCCTCGAATAGTGGTTTCAAACCCAATAGGACGAAGATACATAAAGTTGGTAATATGATGAAAATAGGGATTGATTTCCATTGAAAACGAATTCCATTTTTTTGATAAGGAAGAGGAAAATTTTATCGATTCTTCTTTTTTCAAACGTAAATCGCCCAACTCAATTTGTCCGGTAGAATGATGCAAACCATCGGAAAAAAATTCAGAAGGATTTGGATTTCTGTTGGATAAACTAATGTTGTTTAACCATTTCCAATCCGACTGAAAATCTTTTCGAATTCCCAAACTCGCAGAAATGTTATGAAACGTAAATTGTGGTTTGGTTCGCCATTGGTCGGCAGTTTCGTCGACAATAATATCTGCAAAATCGGCTTGATAACCTCTTTCATCCCATCGCGATTTCAAATAATCTTTAGATGCTTCAATAGTTGAAAAATCATAGCGAATTCCACCATCAAGAACTAAATTTTCTTTGATTTCATACATTCCAATTCCATAAAGACCTGCATCAAATCGAACATACGTTGGAATCAATGGTCTCACACCGGTTCTTGGATTAGCAAAATTGTTTTGAAATAATCCGCTAATTCCGGTTTTCAAACTAAATTGATTCCACTCTTTTTTATAATCTGACTGAAGGGAATGAGTTGTCAATTCCAAATCCAAAGCCGCTTTGTTCTCATCTCTTCGCAAATCAAACTCATTTCGTTTATTAAATTGAAGCGAATAAAACGTGGAAATCGAACAACTTTCATCTAACTTTTGCAAATAATTCAGTTTCATCAAATGATGTTGAATGGCTTGTTTTGGATGCTGAATTGAATACGTAAAATCGTTAATCACAGACGGAATTTGGTTGTTGATAGAATTATACAAATCGGTTACATTTCCAATATGAGAAGCACTCAAAATGCCAATCGTTGCATTGTATAAACTATAAAAAGCAGACAGTTCATAGGTTTCTTTCACATACGAAACATCGCCTGAAAAATTCAGTTCTCGGTTTCCGGAATTGGATAAAACGTAATCGGGAGCTTCTCGATCACCAAAATAAGTGAACGTTCCCAACGCATTCCATCGCCAACCTTCCGGATTTCCTTTATGAATACTCGAACTTATCGTTCCGCCACGACCGTTGGATGAACCGCTGATCATCGTTTTTCCAAATAAAGTATCTTGCTTGACATTAGTTGATTCGATAACAACCATTCCGCCCACCGCATCGCCACTGTATTGCAAACCCGAAGCACCTTTGATGACTGAAATTTTTCCGGCTGCATTCAAGTCGAAATTCGGTGCGTGTTCCGTTCCCCATTGTTGATCTTCCAGCCTAACTTGATTGGAAAAAATGGGAACTCGACTGCTGTGCAAACCGTTAATAACCGGTTTTACAATACTCGTTCCGGTTTTTAAAAGAGAAACTCCTGCCACTTCTTTCAATGCTTCCGCTAAAGTTTTAGAACTGTTTCGCTCCATCGATTCTTTAGAAATTTGCTGTTCGGATAAACTGTTGCTTACTTGCGTAACTTTTTGCTTTACTGTGATTTCTTCCAAATTGGTTTCGGAAGGTTTCAACTTCACATTCAACACAAAATCTTCGGTAATATCTACTAAAGTATCGCAGGTTTTATATCCCAAATAGGAAATATACACCCGCAATTTGCCTTTGGGCAAACCGTTGATTTCGAATTCGCCAATTGGATTACTAGCGGTATTCAGGTACTTGGTATGAATGTGACTTCCGGTTAGTGGTTGGTTTTTTTCGTTCGTGATTTTTCCACTTAACGTGAATTGACCGTAGCTCGAAAATCCAAACCATAACAAGAAGAAAAGGATAATTAAGTATCGCATTTTTCTGGTTCAAAATATAAAACACATGGAGTCATTACTATTTTGTAGCAAATGACTATTTTTTGTTTCTGAGATTTTAAACCGATTGCGGCGGTCCGCGATGCGAAAAAAGTGAACCTGAAAAAGAAGAAATTGGTGCTTGTTCCTTATACAAATACGGAACAGGTTTGATTGGAAAATCAAATCGATACGTTAATGCATTGGGTTGAAGATAAAACCAAAAATGAAAATCACAAACCGAACAATCGTCGTCCGAATGTTGATGCGAAAAACCATCGTGTGAGTGATGACAGACTTCCGTTTCATCAAAATAATCAGCTACCAAATGCCTGTAGGTATGCAATGACTGAAACAGTATTGTGAACAACACTGCCGACATTAAATACAGGTTTAGTATGGCTAATTTCTTTTTCATTGGGTGCAAAGGTAGGGAAAAAGCGATTTATAGCGAATTTTTTAAGAAGAGTTTAGGAAGGGGAGTTTTTCACACTAAATCATTGTGGAGTTAATTGTGTATTTTTAAAATGAGTTCTTATACATTACCTTCAAAATACTTTTAAGTTTATTTAAATTAATATTTCCTTCCACTTCTTTATAGCTTAACGTTCCTTGTGAAAAATATTTTGCGACAATTTCATTATCTTTTTTAATAATCATCAGATAAAAAGTGTCATTAAAAATATTCTCATCACATTGTTCAAAATAGCAAATTCTATTTAAATCAATATTTTCTGCAATTAACTTATTGTCAGTTTCTTTTAACTTTTTTTCAATAGTTTCGGATGAACTGCTATTATAAAAAATAAAATTGTGACCATTTTTTTTAACTGAAGTAAACTTACCGTATTTCTTATTTGGAAGAAATTGGCATAAAAGCACACCACTTTCAATATTTTCAAATTCTTTTAGTTTATTTTTATACAGTTTAGTGGTGTCGATATTCATAAACAAACTATCGAAAGCAATAAAATCTTTAGTTTCAGTAATATTACAATTAGTGATTTTGTCATTGGATTTTTGACTTTTACAAGACATAAGTAAAATCAACAATAGTATAATGTTTAATTTTTTCATTCTTTTGGAGTAGGAAGATTATTTGTTCTATTAAATAAATTGAGCCTTAAATGAATCAGGCAAGTAAATTCTTATCCTTTTCGAAACATAAATCTGTATAAAAATAGTAAAAATTTCCAATTATCTTTTTCCAACAATAATTCTTTCCAAACAATAAACAAAAAAAGCTTGCCCCGCTCCGCAAAGTCTTATTAATAGCACAAAGCTCCGCAAATGTCTCCCGACTTTGCGGAATGTAAGTTAATCACAACTAATGTCTTTCATAAATGAATTGAGGTTTAATTTGCTATTTAAAGGAATGTCAACCAACTCAATTTTAATTATTCCTTCATTATGCACATAATTTGAAGCACTTGAATAGAGATAGTGAGCTGCTTTTTCAACTAATCCTGCACGAACAGGATTTAAATGAATATAGTCAATTTTTGACCACATAAACTTTTCTGAATAAATTTCTTCTGCATGATTTCCTAATTGCCAAAATTGAAAATTTTTATTTCTGATATGAGTCTTTGTTGCCAATTGAAAACGTTCTAACATCCATTCTCTTCTGCTTTCAGGTTCAGACTGAATTTTCTCAAGTATGGTTTTTGAGGTATATTTCTTAAAATCACGAATTAAATCAGACAATTTACCTTCTTTTGACTGAACAATCATGTGAATGTGATTCGTCATAATCACATAACTATATAAAATCATTCCTTTGTTTTTGATGCAATAGTCTAAACATTCAATAACACAATCTCGATATGATTTTCTGGAAAAAACATCGACCCAGTCAACAATTGTGGCGGTTAAAAAGTGTGGCAACTTTTGGTCTCTAATAACATATCCTTCTTTCATGGCGTGTAAATTTTTAAATAAAAATAGTAAAAATTTGTGAAGTTTTAGGGCTATTAATACTTTTTTGAATTCCGCAAAGTCGGGAGACATTTGCGAAGCTTTTCATAGGGAATTTTCGATAGAACACTTTGCGGAGCAGGGGGAAAAGGTAGTAAAATAGGGAATTTTTTAAGAAGAGTTTACGAAGAAAGTCAAATTATGAATTATGGTTCATGACTAGTTATGAAAAATTACTTATTACCCATTACTGAGTAATAACTCTATCGAAGCATATTTACTTCTTAAGAAACTAATTAAGTCTTTTACAAAAAACAATTTTGGATGTTTTCTAAATAAACCAAGGAAATCAACACCAAATAGTTCTACCGTTTTCGAGTTTTCAATCATTTTTTTGAATTCGGTATTTTGGATTTCATTTACAAGTTCTAATATCAATTCATTTTTCGTTGTTTTTAAAATTACCGAATTGAGTTCTTCAGAAAACAAAAAAAAGTTTTTTAATTTTTCTGGGTTGAATTCTTCTTCCAAAAGAAGATTTTCGGCTTGAATTTGGATTTCTTTTAATTGTCTTAAGATTTTCTCATTCATAATTTGTAGTGATTATAACTTCGCAAGTTTGCGAATTATAAATTTAACTAAAGTAACAAAAAAATTCATTAATTATCTGCTAAATAAAATTCCGCAAAGTCGGGAGACATTTGCGGAGCTTTTCTTAGGAACATTTTTCACTGAACTCTTTGCGGAGCAGGGTACTCTCAAACCAAAAAAAGTAAATTTCTTCAGTTTTAGAATTTCAGTATAATCTTCAACTTTATTTAGCTTTGAAAGCTTGGCAATTACAAGAATTAACCAAATTAAAATAAATATAATCGGAATATTATTCATAATTATTGTTGTATCAAATTACCTTCTTTAGCCGCGTAACATAAATTTGACTAAAAAATAACAAAAATTCTACACTATCTTACTTTAATTAAAATTCTTTGAAAGTAATAAACAAAAAAAGCCCCTAAAAAAGGAGCTTTTAACTATAATAATATCATCTTAAAATAAATTATTCTCCACCAAATACTCCGCAATTTGCACCGTATTGGTTGCTGCACCTTTGCGTAAATTATCCGCTACAATCCACATATTTAAGGTGTTGGGCTGACTTTCATCACGGCGAATTCTACCTACAAAAACATCATCTTTGCCTTGAGCATAAATAGGCATCGGATAAGTTTTGGTGTCTAAATTATCTTGAACGGTAACGCCTGAAGTATTGTGTAAAAGTGAACGCACTTCATTTACATCAAAATCATTTAAAAATTCAACATTTACGGCTTCACTATGTCCACCAACTACAGGAATTCGGATGGCGGTTGCGGTCACAGCAATGCTTCTATCACCCATAATTTTTTGGGTTTCACGAACCAATTTCATTTCTTCTTTGGTGTAGCCGTTGTCTTCAAACACATCACATTGTGGGATAGCATTTCGATGAATTGGATATGGATAAGCCATTTCGCCTTTCACACCGGCGTATTCATTTTCTAATTGTTGAACTGCTTTTACACCCGTTCCTGTAATGGATTGATACGTGGAAACAATCACTCGTTTTACGTTGTATTTTTTATGTAATGGATTTAAAACCATCACCATTTGAATGGTAGAGCAGTTTGGATTAGCAATGATTTTATCGTCTTTAGTTAATTCGGAAGCATTGATTTCCGGAACCACTAATTTTTTAGTAGGATCCATTCGCCAAGCGGAAGAATTGTCGATTACGGTTGTGCCTGCTTCAGCAAATTTAGGAGCCCAAGCTAAGGAAGTTTCTCCTCCGGCAGAAAATAGGGCAATGTCGGGACGCATTTCAACGGCTGTTTGCAATCCAACTACCTTATATTTATTTCCTTTGAATTCAATTTCTTTTCCAACCGACTTTTCAGAAGCAACCGGAATTAATTCCGTAATCGGAAAATTTCTTTCTGCTAAAACTTGAAGCATTACTTCGCCTACCATTCCGGTAGCACCAACAACGGCAACTCTCATACTAATTATTTAAAAGGTTAAAACTTATGCAAAAGTATAGAATTAATTGTTGTGAAAAATGGCTTTAACAAAAAATAACAAATTGTTATATTTAAAACAATTTGTAAAAATACCCCTTGTTTTCAGCAAGGGGTTTAGTTAGAATATATAATGTAGCGGAACTTCTATTTTTTTAATAAATCTCTAATTTCTGTTAGCAATTGTTCTTGAGTTGGACCGGCTGGTGGAGCAGGAGCCTCTTCTTTTGGCTTTCTCATTTTGTTGTAAGCCTTAATTATCATAAACATTACAAAACCAACAATAACTAAATTAACTAAAGTATTTACCCAAGCACCCCAACGAATGGCAACTTCGGGAACGGCGGCAACACCTTCAGATTCTGCTACAGCAGCTTGTAAAACTACTTTCATTTCAGAAAAATCAACACCACCGGTTAACATTCCTACAATAGGCATAACGATGTCGCTCACAAATCCGTTGACTACAGCCCCAACAGCTCCAGCCATAATTACAGCAACCGCAAATTCAATTACGTTTCCTGTCATGATGAAATTCTTGAATTCTTTTAACATATTTAGTTGTTTTAAAAGTTTGTAAAACGAAGTTAGTTAAAATTTTAACATATACAATAAAAAAATTATTCTCTGTAAAAAATTCGCTTGACCCGTTGCGAGATTCCGGTAAGTATTTCATACGGAATAGTATTCAATTGATTTGCCATCAATGTAGCAGAAGGATTTTCGCCTAAAACAATCACTTCATTTCCTTCAATACACGGAATGGTGGTGACATCAACCATCAACATATCCATACAAATACTGCCAACAATAGTAGCTTTTTGGTTGTTTATCATAACAAAACCAAGTCCGTTCCCCCAACTTCTTCTAATTCCGTCGGCATAACCAATTGGAATAGTGGCGATTCGGGTTTCTTTTTCGGCAATAAATCGTCGGCCATAACCCACACTTTCGCCTGCTTTAATGGTTCTTACTTGGGAAATAATGGATTTTAAAGTTCCAACATTTTCCAAAAACTTTTGCTCGTTGGCATCGTTTGAAATGCCATACAAACCAATTCCTAATCGAACCATATCGAATTGTGCTTGCGGATAATTTGAAATTCCGGAAGTATTTAAAATATGCCGAATCGGATTAATTTCTAATTCCTTACTTATATAGTTAGAAATGCGGTTGAATTTTTCAATTTGTTCCAAAGCAAATTCGTTGTGTGCTAAATCATCACTCGTTGCCATATGCGACAAAATGCTTTTCACTTGAATTGTTTTAGAATTTTTTAAGATTGAAATTAATTCTTCTAAATGTATTTCATCAAAACCTAATCGATGCATTCCGGTATCAATTTTAATATGAATCGGAAAATGCTTCAAATGTTTTTGTCTTGCAATTTTTAAAAAGGCATTCAATCCTTTCAAACTATAAATTTCGGGTTCCAATTGATGTTGAATGATGGCTTCAAAACTGGTCGATTCCGGATTTAAAACCATAATCGGTAATTGAATTCCGTTGCTTTTGAGTGAAATTCCTTCATCGGCGAAAGCCACACCTAAATAATCCACTTTGTGATACTCTAATAATTTGGCAATTTCCAAACCGCCGTTTCCATAACCGAAAGCTTTTACCATCACCATCATTTTGGTTTCAGGCTCAAGTTTGGCTTTGTAAAAATTTAAATTGTGTGAAATGGCGTTTAGGTTAATTTCCAAAACAGTTTCGTGTGTTTTTTCTTCCAACAACGAGACAATTTCTTCAAAATGAAAACTTCGTGCTCCTTTGATGAGAATCGTTTCGTTTTCAAAATTTAAACTTTCAAAATGAGCGAGAAATTCGGCTTGAGTGGCAAAGGTAATTCCGTTTAGAAACTTATTTTTATAGTTTGAAATGGTTTCCCCCACACCAATTACACGACTGATTTTATTGGAAATAACCATTTGTGAAACCCGTGAATACAACTCATCATTTTGCAAACCACTTTGAAAAATATCAGACAAAATCAATGTTTTTTTATGATGTTGTTTTTGATTTTCCAAAAAGTCCAACGCAATTTTTAGCGATTGAAAATCGGAACTGTAACTGTCATCAATCAAGGTTGTATTGTTGATTCCTTTCTTCACTTTTAAACGCATTTCGATTGGATATAAAAGTAGAAGACGGTTTTGAATTGTATCTAAATCATAGTTGAAATGGAACATCACCATCAAACATTGAATCACATTTTCAATCGACGCATCGTCTGAAAACGGAATGCTGATTTTGAAACAGGTTTTGTTATAGGTTACATTCAAACACGTTTTATCATTTGTAGTTTTATGATGAACCAACACATCTGCCGATTTATCACTTGAACTCCAAGAAAATGTCTTTATGTTTGGATTTAGAAAAGCATCAATCGATTTATTTTTATTGTAAATTAATACGTCAACATTTGAAAAAAGTTTTAATTTTTCTTTGATTTTCTGACCTAAATTTTCAAAACCTTCATCGTGAGCAGAACCAATATTGGTCAGAATTCCGATAGTGGGTTGAATAATCGGTTCAAGAAATTGCATTTCGTTGACGGTTGAAATTCCTGCTTCAAAAATGCCTAAATTATGCTGTTCGTTAATCCCAATCACAGAAAGCGGCACACCCACTTGTGAATTGTAACTTTTTGGACTTCGGATGATATTATAATCGGGACTCAATAAAAAATTAAGCCATTCTTTTACGATGGTTTTTCCGTTACTCCCTGTAATACCAATAATTGGAAAAGTGAATTTTTTTCGATAAAAAGCCGCAAACTGTTGAAGAGCAAGCAACGTGTCTTCTACTTTTAGAAAATTTACACCTTCAATAGATTCTACATTTTCAGAAACCACAAAATTGGAAACGCCTTTTTCAATGAGTTCATTAATATAAGTATGTCCGTTATTATTCGGTCCGATTAAACAAAAAAACAAGGTGTATTTGTTGTTTTGAAACGATCGGCTGTCGATGGAAACATTTTGAATACTGTTATCAGGATGATTTCCGAAAAATTCAGCGTGTAGTTGAGGAATAATATCGTTTAAAACGAGACTCACTGGTTACGATTTTGGTTTGTTTTCAGCTTCTGTTTTGTGTTCCGCTTGTTCCCGCAACGCGTGATAATAGGCCGCTCTGCTCAACGGTTCGTATTCTTCAGTTTCGCCAAGCATTACCAACTTATCGTTGTCTGCTTTTCTGAAACTATAATTGGCTAAATTTCCGGTACGGGTGCAAACGGCGTGTACTTTGGTGACATATTCGGCCGTTGCCATCAAAGCAGGCATAGGGCCAAAAGGGTTTCCTTTAAAATCCATATCCAATCCTGCTACGATTACTCGAATGCCGGAATTGGCTAAATCATTGCAAATAGTCACAATTTCATCATCAAAAAACTGAGCTTCATCAATACCAACCACATCGCAACCTTGAGCCAAAATACGAATATTGGCGGCGGCCGGAACAGGTGTAGAACGAATTTCATTTGAGTCGTGCGAAACCACCATTTCATCGTGATAACGCGTATCGATGGCTGGTTTAAAAATCTCGACTTTTTGCTTGGCAAACTGAGCTCTTTTGAGTCGGCGGATGAGTTCTTCGGTTTTTCCGGAGAACATCGAACCGCAGATTACTTCAATCCAGCCAAATTGTTCTTTATGATTTACGGTATTTTCAAGAAACATTTTATACTTTTCTTAGCTAAAGAATAACATATTTTATGTTATTTTGTATCAGAAACAAATTTATAAAATTCCAGTCGCTAAATTCAATATAATTTTAAAAGTTATGAAGAAAAAGTTAGAAGCAGATTTAATTAGTATTGCACACCGTGTTTTAAAATTAAAAGGGAAAGAAGATGTCGTTCAATTGCATCAAGAAGCTCAAAAATTAGTTGAAAAATTAGCTGTTCTTCGTTTTTATGAGGAAAATATCAATGTGGTGAAAAATGAAATTTCGGAAGAAGAATTAGAAGAAAAATTGTTTGCCGAAGCTCCATCTCAGCCTGAAGTTGTTGTGAAAGAAGAAGAAGTTAAAGCAGAAGTTCCAACCGAAACTGTTGCTGAAGAAGAAACAGAAGAAGAAGAAGTTTCTGAAGAAGTTGTTGCACAAGACGAAGAAACCGAAGTGCAAGAAGAAGCTCTTGAAGAAAAAGAAGAAGAAGCTACTGAAGAAAAAGAAGAACCGGTTAAAGAAGAAATAAAAGAAGAAAAACAAGAGCCGTTATTTAATCCGATGTTTGAATTGGCAACTGATGAAGAAGAAAAACCTGCTTCAAAATTGGAACAAAAACAAATTTCGTTTGAAGATTTATTAGGTTCAGGCTACAGAGAACCTGAATTTGTAAAAGTGAATGATGTTCCGCAGGAAGTTGAAAAAACAACCGAAATCTCATTTGAAAAAGTTGAAGAAGTAATCACTCCCGATGTAAAAATTGAAACGACTACCGAGACTTATACCATTAAAACCGAACACAAAATATCCTCATTAAACGATACATTAATCAAAGGAATTAACATTGGTTTGAATGACCGAATTGCTTTTGTAAAACATTTATTTGGTGGAAGCAATGAAGATTTTAACCGAGTGATTTCGCAAATCAGCACCTATGATTCGTTTGAAGAAGTACAACAATTTATTGTAGATATGGTGAAACCCGATTATAACAATTGGGAGGGAAAAGAAGAATATGCCGATCGTTTTATGAATTTGGTGGAGAAGAAGTTTGCATAAACATTTTCTCCACAATCTTGTCATCTCGACGAAGGAGAGATCTCATTATTTATGATTTTTAAAACTTTACCATGAGCAAACTCTACATCGTTCCCACACCTATCGGCAACTTAGAAGACATGACTTTTAGAGCCATTAAAGTGCTCAAAGAAGTAGATTGCATCTTAGCCGAAGACACTCGAAACAGCGGAAAATTATTGAAGCATTTCGAGATAGGAACGCATATGCAAAGTCATCACATGCATAACGAACACAAAACCGTGGAAGGTTTGATTAAACGTTTGCAAGCCGGAGAAACCATTGCGTTGATTTCCGATGCAGGAACGCCAGCTATTTCCGATCCAGGGTTTTTACTTACCCGAGCTTGTGTTGAAAATAATATTGAAGTAGAATGTTTGCCCGGAGCAACTGCTTTTGTTCCCGCTTTAGTGAACAGTGGTTTGCCAAACGATAAATTTGTATTTGAAGGTTTTTTGCCCGATAAAAAAGGAAGACAAACCCGATTTTTAGCTTTATCGGATGAAGTTAGAACGATGATTTTCTATGTTTCTCCACACAAATTAAACAAAACCTTAGCAGAATTTGTGCAGTATTTTGGACCAGAAAGAACAGTTTCCGTTTCCAGAGAATTATCAAAATTGCACGAAGAAACCGTTCGCGGAACTGCATCCGAAGTTTTAAAACATTTTGAAGCTAAACCGGCCAAAGGAGAAATTGTGGTAGTGGTTGGCGGAAAATCATCAAAATAAAATGTTACAAAAATGTTTCATTATGACTTAATTTTAGAATTAATGAAACAATAAAGTTACATCAATAAATTAAATAAGCTTTTTATTTCTTTTTGTTGTGTTGAAGGAATTAAGGCTTTTTCGGCAAATTCTTCCCATTTTGAAATCGCTTCCCGACATTCTTCAATAATTTGTTGAGGTTTTTTGATGTTGACGTTTTTTGCCAAAGACAGAACATCATTCAACTCAATGTTTTCTTTTTTTCCATTAATCGTCATTTGATGAGCTTTCAACCAAAAATTGGACGGATTGAAAGCAAAAGTCACATCATAAGCAGGCGAAAGCGACCATTTTCCTTCCGAATTCATCAAAAAAGAAATGTTTTTTGTGTGGTCATCTTGATTTCTAGCCATCACATTAAATAGCATTCTTCGGTATAATTCCTCCATATCGGGATAAGGCAATTGCATTTGTCGCATAACCATCAAGGCTTGTTCATACGAATACGATCCCGGCATATTATAATCAAAATGAGCCAAACCACACAACGTTTGCATGTGCATTTTTTGATTGTTAACTCGATCAAAACGCTTCGTCATAAAATGGGCTCGCTGATTTTCTATTTTCAATTCGCTTTCCATCATAGTAATTCCGGCAGCGGTTGCCATCAAATAATAAGCATATTCAATGTTGCCGTAGCCTTTTGGATCGCCCAATTGATGATTGGTTACGCCATCAAATTTAATTAACCAATAATCAAAACCATCTAATCCATCAATTTGACCGGATCTTACTTCACCTGTTTTTTGATTGTAAGCAATAATGGCTTTCGCACGTGCTCCACCCGCAGAACTTCCCACTTGAAGAATATCTGAAAAGCCTTTTTCATCTTTCAAATTGGTTTTGAACGAAGTTCTTTCTGCTAAAACTTCTTTGGCAAATTCAACCAATGCTTCAATGGCTAAGGTGTTCGAAGGAATCACTTGCAAACCGGATTCCGGTTCAAATTCTAAAGCTCCCATACCACGTTTACCAATATAGCACAATCGATCAACGGGATTAAAACTTTGTGCCGATCGGCCTTGTTGAGCCAACCAAGCATCTATAACTTGATTACCAAATTTGTCCGGTAAACTGTCTGCCAACAAACCCGGCAAGCCTTTGAAAGTTTCAAAATTTAAAAAAGGAAAGGAAAAAACCCTTCGTCCCTTTTTGGCTTCGGATAACGGAAGCGTAATCGGCGATAAATCCAATCCTAAATTGACGAAACTCTTATCAAATTCAAAAACGCCAATATTCTTTGATTCGTCCCAAAGCACCGCACCAACTTTTTGATTCCAGATTTTTATAGAAGCAATCGTATTCATACTTATTTAGATGGAGAGGCTTTTTTACGGTATTTTGAACGTTCTTCCATCACTTGTAGTGGACTAATTTCTGGTTCTTCATTGAGATGATTAAGTAAATCCAGTTTTCCTAATGCTCGCATTACTTGAACCATCGTGAGTAAATTAATCGCTTTTCCGGATTCCATACGGCTGATAGTTATTCGGCTTAAGCCACATTGCTCGGCAAGTTCTTCCTGAGAGATATTTTTATTAAGACGCATTTGCTTCAAACTGGCACAAAGTGTTTGAACTACAACAGCGTCTGTCATAGCATACCAATTCTTATTGTAACTATTTTGATACATTATAATCGAATTTAATCATTAATGAAACAAATATTATACAAATGTACAAATTTTTTCACATTCTTTCAAAATTTAAAAAAGTATTATCTTTGAAAAAAAGGAAAACATGACACATCAAATTTCTACAAAATGGTTAGGCGGAATGGCTTTTGAAGCTACAAATCCGGGAGGAAATTTCAGAATTGATGGCGATTTAGAAATCGGCGGAACTAATAACGGACTTCGTCCAAAAGCGTTGATGCTTGATGCCTTGGCAGGTTGCACAGGAATGGATGTAGCTTCTTTAATGCCCAAAATGAAAGTTGCTGTGCATTCATTTCACATTGATGTAGAAGGCGATTTAAGTGTGGAACATCCAAAATATTATCATACCGTTCGTGTTGTTTATCATTTTTATGGCAATGACTTAGAAAAGGAGAAACTGCAAAAAATTGTCAATTTATCTATAGAAAAATATTGTGGAGTAATGGAAATGTTTCGTAAATTTGCTCAAGTGGATGTGAAAATTGAATTTCATTCCATACTATAAGCCATTCAAAATTAATACAGTATGCGTTGGACCATCAAACCCAAGCCGGAATCTCATTTGGTTTCGCAATTAGCTTCAGAACTTAATGTAAGCGAACTCGTTGCCTCACTTTTAGTACAAAGAGGAATTTCTACTTTTGAACAAGCGAAACAGTTTTTCAGACCAACTTTAGATGATTTGCATGATCCGTATTTGATGAAAGATATGGACAAAGCCGTTCATCGGATAGAAAAAGCTATTTCTAATCAAGAAAATATTTTAGTTTTTGGCGATTATGATGTAGATGGAACAACGGCTGTTTCATTGGTTTCTTCCTATTTAAAAACGATTTATCCTAATATTGCAACGTATATTCCGGATCGCTATGACGAAGGTTATGGCATTTCATATAAAGGAATTGACTTTGCCGACGACAACGGTTTTTCATTAATTATTGCTTTAGATTGCGGGATAAAATCAATTGATCACGTGGCGTATGCGAAGGAAAAAAACATCGATTTCATCATTTGTGATCACCACCGACCCGGTGAAAATTTGCCCGAAGCCATTGCTGTTTTAGACCCAAAAAGAAATGATTGTTTTTATCCGTATGATGAACTTTGCGGATGCGGAGTGGGATTCAAATTGGTTCAAGCCTTAGCAAAAAATAACGGCGATTCAATTGATGATTTGATTCCGTATTTAGATTTAGTTGCCACAGCGATTGCAGCAGATATTGTTCCGATGACGGGTGAAAATCGCATCTTAGCCAAATTTGGTTTGGAAGTGATTAATGCAAATCCACGTCCCGGAATAAAAGCATTAATTCAAAACGTAAAGAAAAAAGTTCTTACGATTACCGATGTAGTTTTTATTATTGCTCCCCGAATTAATGCAGCCGGAAGAATTAAGCACGGCAATCACGCTGTGGAATTATTGACCGAATTCAACCTTGAACAAGCCGAACAATTTGCTTCAGAAATTGAAGGATATAATGTAGATCGGAAAGATTTAGACAAAAAAATTACCATTGAAGCACTTGCTCAAATTGAAGAAAATAACGAAAAAGAGAAATTCACAACCGTTGTTTACAATGAAAATTGGCACAAAGGCGTGATTGGAATTGTAGCTTCCCGTTTAACAGAAACCTATTACAGACCAACTTTAGTTTTTACGAAAAGTGGTGGTAAATTGGCTGCTTCGGCTCGTTCTGTTAAAGATTTTGATGTGTATAATGCCTTGGAAAAATGTTCAGAACACTTAGAACAATTTGGCGGACACATGTATGCGGCCGGAATGACATTAAATGAAGAAAATTATCTAAAATTTAAAGAAGCGTTTGAAAAAGTAGTTCAGGAAACGATTCATCCTGATTTATTAATTCCTGAAATTTTAATTGATGCTGAAATGGATTTGACTGATATCAATCCGAAATTAATTCGACTTTTAAATCAATTTGAACCTTTTGGTCCCGAAAATATGACACCCGTTTTTGTGGCAAAAAATGTCGTGGATACCGGTTACGGAAAAGCCATCGGTCAGCAAGAAGAACATTTGAAATTATTTGTAAAACAAAATAACTCCGAAGGTTTTGGTGTGATTGGTTTTGGTTTGGGAAAAAAATTGGAGCTAACGCAAAATCATCAACCGTTTGAAATTGCATTTTGTATTGATGAAAATGAATTCAATGGAAATGTTACTGTTCAATTGAGGGCAAAAGATGTTCGTTAGTTTTTGAATTCTTTCAACTCAAATTTTTCTCCATCAAAAACACCATAGGTAAAATATCCAATCCAATCGCCTAAATTAATGTAGGTTGAATTTTCGCCTACTTCCAATTGCATAGGTAAATGACGGTGTCCAAAAATAAAGTAATTATAATGTTTGAAAGTGAGTTTTCGTTTGGCGTATTGAACGAGCCATTCGTTTTCTTCACCTAAAAATTTGACATCTTCGGCACCGGAAATTAATTTGTTTTTTACGGATAAATATTGGGCTAATTTCACACCAATGTCAGGATGTAACCAACGGAACAACCACTTTGAAAAAGGATTGGTAAATACTTTTTTCATTCGTTTGTAGCCTTTGTCGCCAGGACCTTTTCCATCACCATGACCAATTAAAAAAGTTTTTCCGTTAAACGCATATTCTTGATTATCATGAAAAACGGGAATGTTTAATTCTTTTTCAAAATAATCATTCATCCATAAATCGTGATTTCCAACAAAAAAATAAATCGGGATTCCGCTGTCGCGAAGTTCGGCTAATTTACCTAAAACACGCACGAACCCTTTTGGTACAACTGTTTTATATTCGAACCAAAAATCGAATAAATCACCTAATAAAAAAAGTGCAGAGGCATCGTGTTTGATAACGTCCAACCAAGCCACAAATTTTTGTTCTCTGGGAAAACTTTCTTCAGGAGTTGGAGCACCAAAATGTTGATCGGAAGCGAAATAAATTTTTGTTTTCAAATTCATCTATTGAATGACAAAGATATAAAAAATGACAACGTGTCTTTTTATCAATTTAAAATTCATTTTTTGTGAAGAATCAAACATTTTAACGAATTTTTGTGAATTATATCGTTTTTTAATTCATTTAATCGTTTTTGCTATTTCCTACAGTATATTTTTTCTATTTTAGTTGACCGAAAAACAACAACCTAAACCTCTTTATTTTATGAAAAAAATTACCTTATTATTACTGTTGTTCTTGCTGACCGGAACAATTTCCTCTGCTCAAGAGAATTTTGAGGGAGGAATTCCAGCTGGCTGGACAGTATACAACAATGGATTTGGTTCCAATCAGTGGACCACCATCTCAACAGTTACTACACCTCCTACAGTTTGCGAGGGATTAGTTTCTGCCTTTGCTAACGGGAGGGAGAATATTGGAGCTGGAAATACCTCTGAAAAATGGATGGTAACTGATCAAGTGACCGTTCCTCAAAATGGTCAATTACTATTCTCAACCCGTTCAACAATTAATGGATTTGATAACACAACCTATCAAATTAGGGTTTCTACGGTTTCTCAAACCAGTGGATTTCAAATTGTTGCTCAATGGACTGAAGCAGAATTGAACGCGGTTTTCAATATTTGCGAAGAGAAGACAGTAGATTTAGGCGAAGCAGGTTATGCAGGGCAAGATATTTATATTGCATTTGTTTTGATAGTTAATCAACCAACAAGTACTCCAACAGGAGATAGATGGATTGTTGATGACATAAGATTGGTTGAACAGTGCATCAATCCTGAAAATATTCAAGTGGGTGGTATTTCATTAGATGGTGCGACTATCACATGGGATAATCCTGGAGGAGCTTCTCAGTTTGAAATTGAAATTGTTGAGTTTCCAAATTCGCCAACCGGTTCAGGAGAGTTAGTTACAGGAACAACATTTAATGCAACCGGATTATCAGTAACAACACAGTACCAAGTTTATGTGAGAGCGGTATGTGCGGAGAGTAATAGTGAATGGGTTGGACCTGTGAATTTTTTAACAACTTCTCCGGGTCAAACTTGTAATGCTCCTATACAAGTTTCTTCTCTACCTTATTCAACTACAGATTCTACCTCAGGTTATGGAGACGATTTAGGCGGAAGTCCTGGTACAGGATGTGGAAGCACTAATGGCTATTTAGATGGGGATGATGTTTTTTATTCTTTTACAGCTCAAAATAATGGTGTTGTAAACATTACAATGACTCCAACTGGAACATGGTCTGGATTATTTGTTTATAATAGTTGTGATAATGTTGGGGTTAGTTGTATTGCAGGTGTGGCGAGTAGTGATCAAACTCCTAGGGTTATTGATTTGCCTGTAACCGCTGGTCAAACCTATTATATTGTTATTTCAACTTGGGCAGCACCCCAAACGGTAGACTATACATTGACACTTCAAGTAGTTAACTGTCCTCCTCCAGCATCGCTTTCGGCAGCTAATATAGGACAGACCAGTGCAGAGTTATCGTGGTCAAATCCTAGTGGAGCAACGGCATGGGAAGTAGCGGTGCAACCGGCAGGTTCGCCAATACCTTCAGGTTCAGGTGAGCCTGCAAGTACAAATTCAGGATTTTTAGCTGATGGTTTAACGCAAGCAACAGCTTATCAATATTATGTAAGAGCAGATTGTGGAGATGGAACATTTAGTGTTTGGTCAGGGCCATTTTTATTTAATACAACTATATGTGAAGCAGTAGATCAATGTGATTATATTTTTAGATTGTCTGACCAAGTCTTTGGATGGGAAGGAGCATTTATGCAAGTTAGACAAAATGGAATTGTCATTGCTACATTAAATCTTGCAACCGGAACAGGGCCGTTAGATGTTATTGTGCCATTATGTACTGGCTTACCTTTTGATTTATTTTGGATTACAGCCGGATCATTTCCTGGAGAAGTTCGTATAGAAATATTAAACGATTCAAACCAATCCGTTTATAATATGAATACTTCGTCTCCTGGTTTAGCCGGAACAGTTTTATATACCGATTCGTTAGTAGAATGTGGTGTGCCAGAATGTTTAGCTCCAACAGGTTTAGCAACAGTTGCGGGTCAAATATCAGATACTTCCGCTGAAGTTCAATGGGCTGTAGTACCAGGAATTACAGAGTATGAAGTAATTTGGTTACCTTCTCCATCAACACCACCTGCTGCATCGGACACAGGAACATTGACAGATGAAAATCCATTTTTAATTACCGGATTAGAACCTGCAACGATTTATGATGTATATGTTAGAGCCATTTGTGCTACTGGAACAGGAAACTGGTCATCAGCATTAACTTTTAACACTACTATTTGTCAAGTTTCTGATCAATGTTTGTATTCTTTTGTAATGACAGATAGTTGGGGAGATGGTTGGAATGGAAACACTATGAATGTAACACAGAACGGAATTGTTGTTGGTGTTATTGGGCCTACATTTACAACAGGGGAAGGACCAATAACTGTAACGGTTCCTTTGTGCGATAATCTTCCTTTTGAATTGTTTTGGAATACAGTAGGATTTTTTGCTAATGAAGTGGGAGTCGAAATTCTTGATCCTTTTGGAGAACAATTATATATAAAATTACCAGGCGAAGGAACACAAGGAACAACGTTATATTCAGGTTTTGTAAGTTGTACTCCCCCAACGTGTCCTAAACCGAATACTTTGGTAGCCTCAGCGTTAACGCAAACTGGAGCAACCTTAACTTGGAATGAAATAGGGACAGCGACATCTTGGGAAGTAATTATTTTACCTGCCGGATCACCAGCCCCTCTTCCAACGGATACTGGAGAAATTGTTACAGAAACAACTTATATCGCAACTGATTTAGAGCCCGGAACGGCCTATGTATTTTATGTTAGAGCTCTTTGTGCAGAAGATGATATTAGTAATTGGGCAGGACCAAGAGCATTTGTTACTTTAATTGCAAATGATGAATGTGATAACGCAATTTCTGTACCGGTTAATCCTGACACAAATTGTGTTCAGTTTGTAAATGGAACAGTAATTGGAGCAACAGCTTCAGCACAACCAAACAACTGTGACGGTACTGCCGATGATGATGTTTGGTTTGAGTTCGTTGCAGAAACAACAACTCATTCGGTTAACTTAATTAATATAACCGGTTCTACTACTTTTTTAATACATGCTGTTTATTCCGGTGACGAATGTGGCAACTTAGTTCAACTAGAATGTAATGATACGAATCAAAGTGTTGTTTCAGGATTGACACCAGGTGAAACATACAAAATTAGAGTATTTACATGGACAGGTACCCCAAATCAGACATCATCATTTAACGTGTGCGTTGGAACTGTTCCTCCTCCAATTTCAGCAAATACGACTCAATATACTGTACCCGAACTAGTACAAGATATATTAATCAATTCAACATGTGCTTTGGTGAGTAATATCACTTGGTCAACAGGTACTAATTTTGGATCTGAAAATGGAATTGGTTATTTTGAACAAAATGGTTCAACCTTCCCGTTTGAAAATGGTATTGTGATGACAACCGGTAATGCAGCAAGCTCTCCGGGACCGAATTTAGATACTTTAGGAGATGGTAATCAAGCTTGGGTTGGAGATGCAGATTTAGAAGAAATTATTTTAGCTGGCACAGGTAATCCAATGAATTCTCGAAATGCTTCTATAATCGAGTTTGATTTTGTGCCTTTAACTGACTTTATAAGTTTCGATTTTATATTTGCCTCTGAGGAATATGGAACTTTTCAATGTACTTTCTCTGATGCATTTGCCTTTTTGTTAACTGATTTAAATACGAATATAACCACCAATTTAGCTGTTATTCCAGACACTAATGTTCCGGTTTCAGTAGTAACTATTCGTGATCAGGCTCACAATGGTGATTGTGATTCAGTAAACCCGGAATATTTTGATAATTTCTATCAGCTACCAACGGGATTAAATCCACTAGGAGCTCCAACAAACTTTAATGGAGTAACAATCCCTATGACAGCTTCATCTGTTGTTATCCCAAATAATACATATCGAATTAAATTAGTTATCGCTGATCGTCAAGATAATTCTTACGACTCAGCTGTATTCTTAAAAGGAGGTAGTTTCAACATTGGTGATATTGATTTAGGAGATGACTTTTTAGTAGCCTCCGGAAATGCTTTATGCCCAGGAGATACTACTGTTATTGATTCAGGTTTGAGTCCGGATACATTCACATTCCAATGGCTATTAGGTGATGATGTTATTGAAGACGAGACAGGAGCTTCTATTGTTGTAGATGAACCAGGACAATACACACTCATAGCACAATATACTAACACCAATTGTAGTACTTCAGATTCAATTGTTATTGAATACTTTGATGATTTTGTGACAGGTGAACCAAATGATTTATACTTCTGTAGTGCTTCAGGTTTTGGTACTTTTGATTTAACTCAAAATGATGAGCCGTTAACAGCTCCTTTAGGGACTAATTATGTTATCGGTTATTATTTAACAGAAGCAGACGCTACACTTAATCAAAATGTTATAGCTAATCCAACCGCTTTCAATAACACAGAAAACCCTCAAACTATCTACGTGAGAGTTTCTCCTGTTAGTGGTGATTGTTTTGCATTGAATAACTTTCAGTTAATCGTTGAAGATTTAACACCTCAGTTTACTTTAACGCCTGATTTCTCTATTTGTGAAGGAGCTACAGGAACTATTGAAGTTACACCAACCAATTATGAGCCAAATTCTGTAACTTATACTTGGACAGTTGACACAAATCCTCTTCCTGATACAACCAGTTCAATTTCTGTAACAACTGCGGGTATTTATCAAGTTACTGTTGATTTTGGTGGATGTACAAATACTGCATCAACTACTGTAACAGTGATTCCATTTGTTGATGTAGAACCAATTGAAGATGTTTCAGCATGTGATAGTTATATTTTGCCTACTCTTCTAGTTGGAAATTATTACACTCAAACAGGTGGAACCGGAGAACAATTGATTTCAGGTACAGAAATTACAGAAACAACTACGTTGTTTGTTTATATCCAAAATGATGATTGTTCTGATGAAGAATCTTTCACAATCACAATTAACACAATTGTTGCAGATGTTTTTGATGATGTAACCGTTTGTGAAAGCTTTACATTGCCTGACTTAAATGTAAACAATGCTTATTATACTCAAGCAGATGGTTTAGGAACTCAGTTACTTCCCGGAGAAGTTATTACAGAAACTACAACAGTTTACATTTATGCAAGTTCTGCAACTGATCCAAATTGTGTAGATCAAAGTAGTTTTATTGTTACTGTCACCTCTGAAATCCTTCCAACATTCGATCC
>DEHZ01000013.1 GCA_002352205.1 Flavobacterium sp. UBA2787
CCCGGAGCTTGCGGAGGGGCACGCCCAAATTTTTATTAAATAGTTTGTTTGACTACTCTTTTGTTAGAATATTTTAATTATTGGTTTTCTATTCTTAAAACTGATACATTTGTAGTGTATTTACTAACCGGTATGTATAAAAGGGGCAATTTATTTGTTTGTTTTTTTATTTCAGCATTTTTGTGTTGTGCTTTTTCGTGCCAATTTGCGTTTGCTCAGGCCTCTAATCGGGATGAGATTTTTTTGAAAGCGAAGGAGTTATTGGGTAATAATCCTGATGAAACGATTAAAGTTGGTCAGCATTTAGTAAGTTTAGAGGATAATCATTCCAAAATTAGTGCAGTTAAGCGTCTTGTTTCTGAAGCTTATTTGGTGAAAGGTGATTATCACAATGCGTTGGTTTATGCTTTTGAGGCGGGTTATGATTTTGAGCGATTGGCGATTGAGGATAAAATTGAGGTTTTATTACTGAAATCCTCTATTTTATTTGATTTGAGTTTGGATGCTCAGGCGAATACTTACTTGAAACAAGCTGAAGATTATGTTGGTATGGTTGAAAATTCTTCGCTAAAAGATGATTTTGAGAATAATTTGCTGCTTCACGAAATTATGGTTCTTGTTCGTAAGCAGAATTTTAGCAAATCTGCTGTTTTGTTTAATGACACCAATGCTTTTTTAGATAAGAATGTTGATTTAAAGCAAGAATTCAATATTGCTAAAGGTTTTGTTTTTTTGAATTTAAAGCAGTTGGATTCCGCCCGAATCTATTTCGATAAGGCGTTGGATTTTAGTTCTAAACGCAAAACGGAAAGTTTTTTTGAGAAATCGGTTGTTTTGGCTGAAAAAAGTAAAGTTTTTTTTGTTGAGAAGAATCATCAGCAGGCGATTGCGTTACTGAATGAGTCTTTAAATTTGGCTAAAAAGATTAACAATGTACCACTTTTTCGATTGGTTAATAAGCAACTTTCGGTAAATTATCTTGCGTTGAATGATAAACCGAATTATCAACTTTATAATAATGAATTTTTGGTTTTGGATGGAAAGCTGGAGGAAATGGAGGAGGAATCCATCAATTCTGCATTTAATTTAATTTCGGAAGAATATGACCGAAATTTTGTTGTTGAGGAAAATAAGGCCAAAAATAAATTATATATTTTTTTAGTTGGAACTGTTTTACTAATGGTAATTTCAATAGCTTTTTATCTTAAAAATAGTTGGAAAAGAAAGCGTTTGAATGAGATTATTAAATACTTAGAAATAAGTAAAAATCTGTTTCACAAACCTGCAACTATAGAAGTTAAGCCGAGTGATAAACGTATGTTTATTCCAATTGAAACGGAGCAACTTTTATTAGCAAAATTGAAACGTTTTGAACAATCTACCCGATTTACGAGTAATGATATTTCGTTGGCTACTCTAGCGAGCCAGTTTGATACAAATACGAAATATTTGTCGGAGATTATCAATAAGCATTATGAGGATAATTTTAATACATATATCAACAAACTCAGAATTAATTTCATAATAGAGAAGTTAAAATCAGACCCGAATTATATTCACTATAAAATTAGTTATTTGGCAGAGAAGTGTGGTTTTTCGTCACATAGCAGTTTTGCGACTGTTTTTAAAGCCATAACAGGAATTACTCCAGCCACTTTTATAGAGCTTTTAAAGGAAGATTTAGATAAGGAAAAAGAGGAAGAAGTTTTAGATGAAATGTAATAAAAGCATAGGATTTACTTTTACAGTAGCATTATTTTTTTGCTGCTCAAATTTTCTTTTTGGTCAAACTAAGACTGAGTTTGATAGTATTTTTAGAATGTACACAATCAGTATATATGAAAATCCGGATCGTGCGATTTTTGTTGGTGATTCAATTTTTAAAACTGTTTCGAATTCTGATATTAAAGTGAAAGCTTTGATGCTGATTTCAGCAGGTTATTCATCGAAACGAAATTATCAAAAATCATTAGAATTTTCAAATAGAGCTAATGAGCTTTCTAAAAATAGTGATGATGCTCTACTTCGAATTAAAATCGTAAATAAAACTGCAATTCAATATCAACAGCTTAAAATTTACGAAAAAACCATTCAGTATCTTGATGAAGCGGAAGAGTTGATTTTAGCTTATCCGATTAGAGATTCTGTAGTGTTTTATTTAGCCAACAATTATATAGTTCGTGGTTTAGTTTATAAAGAAAGATTGAATTGTGAAATAGGTATAACTTTTTTGGATAAAGGAATTAAAGAATATGGGAGAATTAATAATTCCAATAGCATTGCAAATTCTAGTATAGCCCATTATAATAAAGGAAATTGTTATGTTTTACTAAAACATAACGAAGCTGCGAAATTGAGTTTTGAGGAATCAATAAGTCTAGCAAAGAGAATAAGTGCCAATAGTTTGCTTGCTTTTGCTCAAAAAGGCTTGGCAGAAGTTTACACCATTGAAGGTCGATATCAAGATGCTTTAACTGTTTTGAATGAAGCACTGGTGGCTTCCAAAAGTGTGGGCGATTTAATTTTGAATCAAGGAATTTATAAAGGTTTATCCGAGAATTATCTTGCTCTTAATAACTGGGAAAATTATCAAAACTATAATCTATTATATCTTCAGAACAGAATTAAGATCAAAGAATCGGAAAGAAAATCGATTAGCAATTCGTTAGATGAAATTAAAAAAGAACAAAAAAGTAAATTAGATCAACTACTTCCTTCGTATCAATACGGAATTTATTTTCTCATATTTTTAAGTTTATTGATTATTATTTCATCAATTTTAAGTTACTTAAAAATTAAAAAAGAGAACATTTTTCTTCAAAATGTAATAGATAGATTACAAAAAAGCAAAAGTGAGTAAATCAATTCGTTTCAATCAAAAATTTTAATTAAAATTCTGTAAATCAAGTATTTAAATCTTTATTTTGCCTTTCAAATTTCGGTAATTTCCAAAGTCATTACATATTAATGTATAGTAATAATATATATTTTTATCCGAACACTAACTAAACCGTTAAATGTAATGAGAATGCGAAAAAAATTACACCTATTCAGCTCAGTAAAAAAGTTTTTACTGTTATTAAATTTCAGAGAGCACGAAAATGATGCTCAACAGTTTTTGATACAAAAAAGTATCCAAAAGAAAATAATCTTACCATTCCTGTTATTATTTTTTTCAATAGTAAGTTATGGGCAACTTGCCACCGAATCTTTTGAAGGTGGAATTCCTGCAACTTGGACACTTTTTGGAAATGGAGTAGGCTCTTCAACTTGGGGAATTTCTCCGGATGGCTATTTAGGTAGCGATGCTGCTTTTGTTAATCCGAGTTCTGAAAATATCGGACAAGGAAATACAGCCCAATACTTTTTGGTTACACCAACAGTTTCAGTTCCTGATAATGCGGAAATTAGATTCTACACAAAAAGAGCTACTGAAAATGCAAACGATAATATTAGTTATCAAATTAGACTTTCTACTGCCAGTCAACCGGACATAAACGGTTTTACGGTTGTTTTGCAGTCATGGGACGGAAATGATTTAAATGTTGGTTCGGAAACAGAATACGAAGAAAAAATTATTGCAATTCCTTCTTCAATTCCATCTGGATTAAATATTTATATAGCTTTTGTGGCAGTGAATACTCAAACAGGTGCCGTAGTTTCCGGTGATGCTTGGTATATCGATAATATTCGTGTTATAGAAGGTTGTCTGCAAGTTGTTGCAGAAGATGTGACTTTTTCTCAAATAAGTCCGGTTTTTGCCACAGTAACTTGGACGCATCCAAACGAAACAAATTTTGAAATTCAATATGTTGAAGAAGGCGAAAGTCCTTCAACTACATGGAATACTATCAATGGTAACACTTTTACTTTTAATGATTTAACAGGAGAAACAACTTATGATGTTTATATCAGAACCATTTGTGACTCTGAAACTTCAAGCGAATGGGCTGGGCCTTTTAGTTTTACTACAGCAATTTACGGCTTGTCATGTGAGCATCCAATTGTAATTAATGCTTCAGCTGGCAATCCTTATTCGCTAAATAGCAATTTAATGAACTTTCCTAATGCAGAAACGATTACTTATTCAACACATGGAAGTAACTGTTTACCCGCTGCCATAACACAAAACTATTTAGAAGGAAATAAGATTTTCCTTTCCTATACAGCTGATCAGGATGGATTAATTAATTTAAGTCAAATGACACTTCCTTGGGCATCCGGGACACAATGTTGGGGAAATGCTATTTCAGGGGTTTTTATTTATGAAAATTGTGGAACTATCGGTGTAGAATGTTTGGCTGGATTAAATACAACAAGCACTAGTCAGCCTAAAACGATCGAAAATTTCCCTGTTACTGCAGGAACAGAATATGTTATTGTAATTTCAACGTCCTTAGCTGGTACGACAGCAAGTATATGTTTTGAATTTGATTTATCATTTACAACTTGTCCTTCACCTTCTCAATTTTCCTTTACAAATTTATTACAAGAAAGTGTTGTGGTTTCATGGGATAACCCAGTAGATATTGCCGATTCATGGGAATATGTTGTGTTGCCGGTTACCGATTCTGCACCAACAGGTTCGGGAACTCCAACATCAACAAACGAAAATATTTTAATTGATGGACTTACAGCCGGAACGTCTTATAATTTGTATGTAAGACCAGTTTGTGATGGAACTCCCGGAGAATGGGGAGTACCAATTACATTTACAACACAATGTGATGTTTTTGATACGCCTTATAATACAGGTTTTATTGGTGCTTCGGCATCAAATCCTGAGCCGTGTTGGACATCTTTGGATGTAAATAATGATGGCGTAAAATGGTCATATCAAGGAGGTTGGGAAGAAGGTTATTTAGGTTATGCTACTTTGCAGACAAGTACAAACCAAAATTTCAATCATGATTATCTTGTTTCTCCGCAAATCAATTTTGATGGAGTTCAAAAACGTTTACGATTTTCTCATCAAGTAGGTTGGGGCGGAAGTTCAAGTTATAGCATAAGAATATCTACAACGGGTGTTGGTGAAGAAAATTTCACATATGTATTATTACCTGAAACAGTAATTTCTAACGAATCTTGGCAGGAAGTAATTTACAATATTCCGGTTGAAGTAACGGGATTAGTCAACATTGCATGGGTAGTTTCTCCACTTGGTTCTGGTCAAGAAGCAAGTCGAATTTCTATTACAAATGTATTTATTGAAGATAAACCAATTTGTCCGGATCCAATTGCTCCAATGTTGGTTGAAGGTAGTGAAACTACAGAATCAGCTCAATTTTCTTGGACTGTTGGCGATTTAGAAGATCAATGGGAAGTTTTAGTCTTATCTTTAAACGATCCGGAACCAACAAGTGACTCAACTGGACTTATCGTTTCTGATAATCCTTACACATACGGTGGTTTACTTCCTGCAAAAAGATACAAATTTTATGTAAGAGCCTATTGTAGCGATGAACATCAAAGTACGTGGGTTGGTTCTGTTAATTTTATCACCGATTGTATTACTTTCGATACTCCTTTCTATGAAAGTTTTAATGATGAGGACGAAAATACTCAAAAATTCTGTTGGACAATTAATAACGCCAATGTAGATGCTGCAGAATGGGTAATGGAAGCCACAAATCCCGAAATTCGTGCAGGCGGTGGATGGTTTAACCCAACTACAAGTTATGATGACTGGTTAATTTCTCCAGCTATAAATGTAGAAGGTGTAAAAGAATTAAAATTTAAATACAGAGCAAGATTTTCAATTTTTCACCCAACTTCGAGATATGGAATCCAAGTTTTAATTTCAACAACCGATACTAATCCAGAAAGCTTCACTGAATTAGCACCGTTAGAAGTATTTACTAATACCGATTTTATTGAAAGATCAATTTTCTTTGAAGCAAGTGGAACAGTTTACATCGCATTTAGAGTTCCGCCAGATTTTGATTTAACTCCCGGAACTTCAATTTTAGATATTGATGATGTTTATATTATTGATGCTCCAGCCTGTCCAACTCCAAGTGCTTTAGCTACAACTTCAGTATTAGCAGAAACTGCGAACTTAACTTGGATGCCTGGATTTGGAGAAGATGCTTGGCAAGTGGTTGTTCAAGAGGTAGGTTTAGGAATTCCAACTCTAGATGGCGAAACTGTTTCAGCAACAACATACAACGCAGATCAACTTTTACCGGGAACCCAATACGAATTCTATGTTCGTGCAGTTTGTACCGATACAGATAGTAGTGAATGGGCTGGACCGTTTGTGTTCACCACACTTTGTTCGCCATTCAATACCCCTTTTATTGAAACTTTTAATTTTGATTCTACTACCGAAAGTTGTTGGAGAATTTTAAATTCTAATGAAGATGGATTTGAATTTGCAATGAATGTGACTTCCAATACTTATGAAGGAGATCAAGCGGCCGGAATGTTCACCGGATCAAATGGTGCCAATGATGATTGGTTAATTACGCCAACCATTAACGTTACAGCGAATCAACGCTTACGATTCTTTTATAGAGTTTATAGCTCATTTTTTACTGAAGATTTACAAATTAAATTATCCACAACAGGAATTAATCCTGAAAATTTTTCAACCGTTCTATACGACACAGAAAGTGATCCAAATCCATTAAACAACGAAGAATGGAGAGAAATGATTATCAATCTTCCTGATGGAGTTACCGGAAATATAAACATTGGATGGCATATTCCAACAATGCCTCCAAGTCCATTTGGATATAGAGGTCAGCTTTTATTTATTGATAAAGTAATTATCGAAGATATTCCTACTTGTCCTGCACCTTATAACATTACAATTTCTAACATTAATGATACAACGATTGATGTAAATTGGGAAACTGCCGGAACAGAAACACAATGGGAAGTAGTAGTTCAGCCTTACGGAACACCGGCTCCCGGAGCTACTTCTTTACCGGAATATACTCATCTTGCAAATGCACATCCGTTTACAGTTGAAGGATTATTACCAGCTCAAAAATACGAAGTATATGTAAGAGCAATCTGTGAAACAGAACCGGAATGGGTTGGTCCATTAGAAGTTACAACAAAATGTAGTTTTGAAGATTTATGTGAATATACTGTTACCTTGAGTGGAGGTCCTTCTTCCGGAATTGGTGGCGGAATTGATGTAATCCAAAACGGAGTTGTAGTTCAAACCTTAAATTTCCCAACCGGAGCATGGAATGAAGAAATGCAACCGGTAGATTTTATATTATTTTTATGTCGCGGTGTAGAATTCTCATTGTTCTGGGATTCTATCGGAACTGCCCCTGGTCAATTTCCGGGTGCAACCGTAGAAGTTAAAAATTCGTTAGGTGAAATTATTTCTACTACCGATTTAGGATTACTTCCTGCTCCAAGAAGAATTTTCTTTACCGGTATTGCTACTTGTGGCGAAATCACTTGTCCACAACCAACCGATTTAACCATTAGTGAAACAGGAGAATTATCTTGGACAGCCGGTGGTTCTGAAACTTCGTGGGAGGTGTTTGTTCAACCATTCGAAAACGGAACATTGCCAATTTCAGGAACAATTGTAACGACCAATTCATACATGCCGCAAGCAGCAGACTTTGCAGCCGGAAATAATACTTCGTATGAATATTTTGTTAGAGCAATTTGTTCTGATGACGATACAAGTTATTGGTCTGGTCCAAATGCATTTGTTAGAAACGATGCTCAGTCAACAGCAGTTACTTTAACGGTTAATGATTCTGAAATTTGTTCAGTAGCCACTCAAGCTTCTTTCAATGGAGCTACACCTTCTGCAGACGCAATGTCTTGCGAAGGTATTAATGGAGGTGATATTTGGTATGAATTCCAAGCAACTTCAACAACACATTTGATTGATTTAGATAATTTCTCAGGAAATCATTATGATAGTTCAGGTGATCTTCCTTACGGGAAAATAACATTAACATTATACCGAGTTAATGGTGGAAATTTAGAAGAAATAGTTTGTACATACAACAATGCTATTGCAACAATGTACTCAACAGAATTAGTAATTGGTGAAACCTATACATTGAGAGTGACTCAAAATGAAACAGAACTTTCGCCATATACTTTCGATATTTGTGTAAAAACAATAGTTGATCCTTGTACGTTCAACGTGATAAATGGTGGGTTTGAGCAACCGGTTGCTTCCGTTGGATTATTGAGTAATATGATGTCTCAAAACATTGTTCCGGGTTGGAGAAATGATGTAATAGGTTATTGGTCTCCGGGCGTTTTCTTCTATTTTGATGCTTTAAACACAGTTGGAGTTGCTCCATATGAAGGTGCTCAATTTATTCAAATGCTTTCATCAGATGCTGGTTTAGAACCGGATTTAAATAATATTGACGGAATGTTCCAAGACTTCGACAGTTCTGAAGTAACACAATATGAATATAGTTTTGCTCACGCAACACGTGGTGGAGAAAATTCTGTTGACTTATTCGTTGGTCCGCCACAAGGTCCTTTTGAATTGGTTCATCAATCTACAACCACCGCTTTAGGATTCAATTTGTTAGAAGGAATTTACAACGTTCCTGACGGACAAGATGTTACACGTTTTGTATTCCGTGCCAGAAATGACGGTATCGGAAATCTTTTAGATGATATTAAAATTACACCTAACAACAGAATTATCTCTGAAAGTCAAACGTTAGAATGTGGTGCAGGTCCTGTAAGTGTTCAAGCGAACGGAGTTGGTAACTGGGTTGCAGATGAAAATAATCCAGGATTAACAACCTTTTCTGATGTTAACGGTGGAAATGCAACTATTTCAGGTTTTGGTGCTCCGGGAGAATATGTTTTCTATTGGAGAACACGCTATTGCGAAAGTTCAATCACGGTAACTTATTTAGGTTTTGATGATGTTCCAACAGTAATTACTCCGGTAGAATATTGTTTGAATGCAACAGCTCAACCATTAACTGCAACGCCAACAACTGGTTATACTTTAAAATGGTACACTGAGGCAACTGGTGGAACGGGAACAACAACAGCTCCAACGCCAAGTACAGCTGCTATTGGTTCAACATCGTATTATGTTGTTAATGTAGATACAAATGGTTGTGAAGGACCACGAGTTGAAATCGTTGTAACTATTGTTGATTTAACCATTCCGGAAGTTGGATTTAGTTATGATGCAACAACCTATTGTGTAATTGGAACTAATCCAGTTCTATCAACCAATCCAGGTTTTGTAACAGGAGGAACTTACACTGTGAACCCATCAACGGGATTAAGTATCAATGCTGAAGGAGCGATTAACTTATCAAATAGTGATGCAGGTACGTATGAAATCACTTATTCTGTTATCCAAAATGGATGTATTGCAGCTAACCAAAGTTCGTTTACAATTACTATAACCGATTCAACTTTAGCAGTTGTTAATCTTGAATATGAAACACCAATCTGTCTTTCAGGAGAAAATCCAGTACCAACAGATCATACAGAAAATGGTGCATTTTCATCTGAAACATTAACTGTTAATTCTACAACTGGAGAGATAGATTTATCTTCAGCAACAGCAGGAACGCACGTGATTACTTATACTGCTTTGACTGATGTTTCATTATGTTTAGAAGGAAATTCAGTTTCATTTACCATCGAAATTTCAGAAGGTGAAGAAGTTGTTATATCACAAGAATGTGACGGAAATGCATTACTGCTTTCTGTAAACGAAAATGCTTCTGCCGATTATATCTGGATGGATCAAAATAACAATGTAGTAGGTTCAAACGAAGCAGTATTTAATGTGAGCGATTATTTATCCGATAATCCAACGGCTACTTTCCCACAAACATTCACACTGACAGTTGTTACTGGTGAATGCTCTAGTGAAGGTGAATATGTAGTTACTTCGATGCCTTGTGTTTCCATTCCAAAAGGAATTTCTCCAAATGGTGATGGTAAAAACGATTCATTAGATTTAACAGGAATGGGAGTTCAGCAAATAACCATCTTTAACCGTTATGGTAGAGAAGTGTATAATTTCAGCGGAAACTATTCTAACCAATGGAATGGTCAATCAAATGATGGGAAAGAACTTCCATCGGCAACTTATTTCTATAGCGTTGCCAAACAAGACGGAAGTACAGCAACCGGATGGATTTACATTAACCGATAATAATCATATAATTCAAAGGCAGTTTGCTTAGTTAAACTAGGCAAACTGTTTTAAAAAATACTAAACAAATGAAAAAAATAGTTTTGACTTTAGCCTTTGCATTGATGATTGCTCTAGATGGTCAGGCACAACAAGATCCACATTATACGCAGTATATGTATAATATGAATATCATGAATCCGGCTTATGCCGGTTCAAAAGAAAGTTTATCCGTTGGGTTGTTATACCGAGCTCAATGGGTTGAAATCGAGGGAGCACCAAAAACTGGAACATTATCCATCCACAGTCCGGTGGGAAAAAATGTAGGTTTAGGTTTGTCTGCCATAACCGATAAAATCGGTCCGGTGGAAGAAAACAATGTGTATGCAGATTTCTCTTATACATTGAATTTAGGTGGCGAACATCGTTTGGCTTTCGGTATCAAAGGAGGAGCAACTTTCCATAAAGTGGGGTTGTTCAGTGATATCGGAAATGGTTTTGTTCCAGATCCTGATGATCCTGCTTTCAGCGAAAATTCAAGTAATACTTATTTAAACCTTGGTTCCGGACTTTTCTATTACAACCAAAAGTTTTATGCAGCTTTTTCGGTGCCAAACATGTTAAAATCAAAGCATTTGGATGTAACTCAAAATGGTCAGGAATATGAATTTGGTTCAGAAGTACAGCATTATTTCTTAACAGCCGGTTATGTTTTTGATTTGTCAGAAAATACAAAATTCAAGCCTTCTTTTATGATGAAATCATCATTTAACGCACCAACTTCGATAGATGTTTCGGCAAATGTGTTATTTTTTAATAAATTTGAGTTAGGAGCAACGTATCGACTTGAGGATTCTTTCGGAGGAATGATTAACTTTGCAATAACTCCATCAATCAGAGTGGGGTATGCGTATGACCATATTGTTTCAGATTTGAATGTAACAACACCGGCTTCACACGAATTTATGTTGTTGTTTGATTTGAATTTTTCGAAGAAAATATCCATTTCGCCAAGATTTTTCTAACCAATAAAGAAACCTAAAATGAAAAAATTATATATCACAGCAGGATTGTTTTTAACGCTTATGTCCGGATTTGCTCAAAATAAGCAAACTGAAAAAGCTGATAAGTTGTTTGAAACTTATCAATATGTTGCTGCCATTGATGAATATTTAAAAATAGCTGAATCAAAAAAAGCTGATAGTTACGTTTACAAACAATTAGCCGATAGCTATTATAATGTGTACAACACAGAAGCAGCGGCAAAATGGTACGCCAAAGCAGTCGAGAAAAATCAAGATGCCGAGACTCATTACCGTTATGCTCAAACGTTGAAGTCGTTAGGAAAATACCAAGAAGCAAACAAACAAATGGATAAATTTGCCTCACTTTTGCCAACTGATCAACGGGCAAAAGATCACAAAGCAAATCCAAATTATATCCCAACTTTAGCAGATAAAACGAAGTTGTTTGATATCAAAGAAACCAAAATTAATAGCAAAGATCAAAGTGATTTCGGAGCTGTTTTAGCGAATGATAATACATTGTATTTTGCCAGCACGAGAAACACGTCAAACAAAACGGATAAGTGGATTAACCAACCATATTTGGATATTTTTTCATCCACTTTAAATGCAGACGGAACGTTGTCTGAGCCACAAAAAGTAAATGAATTAAATACTGCTTTTCACGATGGTCCGGTTACAATTTCTGCAGATGGGAACACTATGTTTTTTGCCAGAGACGGTCACAGCGAAGGCGTTTTTGAAAAAGATAAAAAGAACAACATCAAAGTAGGTCAACAAGGTCTATACAAAGCCACAAAAGTCAATGGGAAATGGTCAGATGTGCAAGCTTTGCCTTTCAACAACACCAATTATTCTGTCAGTCATCCGAGTTTAAGTAAAGACGGAAAAACACTTTATTTTGCTTCGAATATGCCGGGTGGTTTAGGCGATACTGATATTTGGAAAGTATCTGTTAATGGAACAAATTATGGTAAACCTGAAAATTTAGGTGCATCGGTAAACACTGCCGGAAAAGAAGGTTTTCCATTTGTTACAGATGATAATGTGCTGTATTTCGCTTCAAGCGGAAGACAAGGTTTTGGTGGTTTAGATGTTTTTAAAGTTGATTTAAACAATCCATCAGAAACAATTAACATAGGAAAACCGGTTAATACTGAAAAGGACGATTTCTCATTTAGCTTTAATACAACCAAAAACATCGGATTCTTTTCTTCAAACAGAAGCGGAATTGATAACATTTTTGAAGCAACTCCAATTTGTGCTGCCGAAGCAATTGCAATCGTAAAAGACAAAAAGTCAGGAAAAGTTTTAGCAGATGCTACCGTTTCTATTTTAGATGAAAAAAGAAATGTCATCGCAACAAAACAAACCAATTCCAAAGGCGAAGTTTCGTATGATATAAATTGTGATACAGCTTATCTTTTTCAAGTAACAAAACAGGATTTTGACCCGGCTTCAGCTTCGGTTGAAAAAGTGAAATCCGGAAAAACTTCGGTTACGTTAGAATTAGAACCGATTGAAGTGATTGTAACAGACACAGAAGTTATCCTAAAAAGCATCTTTTTTGAATTTAATAAAAGCAACATTACAGAGCAAGGTGCAACCGAATTGGATAAGTTAGTTAAGGTAATGAGAGACAATCCAACAATGGAAATCTTAGTAAAATCGCATACCGACTCCAAAGGTAGTGCGGCTTATAATTTGAATTTATCAAATCAAAGAGCTCAATCAACTGTTCAGTATTTAATCTCAAAAGGAATTTCTAAAAATAGACTTTCTGCAAAAGGAGTAGGGTTATCTGAACCAAAAATTGATTGTAAAGAAAATTGTACTGAAGAGCAAGATGCTCAAAACAGACGATCAGAATTTCTTATAGTTAAAAAATAAAAATTATTACTACTTGTTGTTAATTAAGCTAAAGCGTATGTAATGTACGCTTTGGCTTTACATTTTTTAATTCTCTATTTCTACTCAATAAATAGGATTTCCATTAATAATTGTTTTAAACAATTATCAATATTTGATTCAATGAAAAAGATAGTTGCCTTTATAATATTCCTTTTTTTTAATCCACTTTTTGCCCAAGCTCCAAACGATTGTGTTAATGCTATCACTGTTTGTAGTGATGGAAATTTTTCTTCAAATGCCGATGGAATTGGAAATTTTCAAGAAGTTTCAGGTTGCGGAAGTTTTGAACACAACACCATTTGGCTTCGAATAAACATTGTTCAAGCCGGAACTTTAGGATTTCATATCCGACCCAATGATACAGATATTTTAGTTGATTATGATTTTTGGGTTTTTGGTCCGAATGCTACCTGCGGAAGTTTAGGTAACCCAATCCGATGTTCAACCACTAATCCGGAAATGGCAGGATTGCCAAATAATTATACAGGAATGTATGGAAGCACTACTTCTACCCAAAATGGACCCGGTGCAGACGGTAATGGTTATGTGCGTTGGTTAAATGTGCTGCCTGGTCAAACGTATTATGTAGTAGTTGATAGACCAATCGGAGATGGTGGTTTTGAATTAGAATGGATTGGCTCTGCCACTCAAGGCAACGGAGCTTTTGCACCACCACCAACAGCCAATGCCATTGAAGACTATATCACTTGTAGCACCAATGCGAATACCGGAATTTTTGATTTGAATACAGTAAGAAGTTCAATAAATAGTGACTTAACTGGAAATACTATTACTTTTCATACCACCATCGAAGATGCTATTGACGGTATTGATGATTTGACGAATATTTTGGCTAATGCTACAAATCCTCAACAAATTTTTGCCAGAGTAACAGATAATGTAACAGGTTGTTCGTCGATAACTGATTTTAATTTGGTCGTTTATCCCGTTCCTGATGCGAATGTTACTGTTTCTTCGACTGAAATTTGTCAAGGTGAATCAGTGACAGTAACCATTACCGGCACACCGAATGCAACAATCACCTATCAAATTAATGGCGGAACAGACCAAACTGCTTTGCTCGATGCTTCCGGTAATTTTAGTTTTAATGATGTATTGAATGCTAATACAACCTATACTTTAAGTCTCGCACAAATTATCGATACAGATGGCTCGGTTATTTGTTCTCAAAATTTATCAGAAAGTTTATTTGTTACGGTTAATGAAATTCAAGCTCCTACTTTTGTCACCAATTCTCCAATTTGTAGTGGCGAAGCGGCAATCATAACTTTTACAGGAAAACCAAATACCGTTTTGAATTTTACAGTAAATGGAAATCCGGAGACTATAAATATTGATGGAACCGGTTCATATACACATACAATCAACAATGTAACGACCAATCTTGATATAATTTTAGTTGATATTACAGAAGATGCTGCTCCGTTTTGTTCATTAACATTTAATGAGCCAATAACTATTTTGGTGGAAAATGAACCAATAATTGTAAATCCTACACCTTATCTAATTTGCGATACAACCGGAAACCCCAATTCGGCTTTGTTTCAATTGGATAGCAAAAATGATGAAATTACTAACAACAATTCGGCTTTAACGGTAACTTATTTTCTGACTCAAGCTTTGGCGAATAGCGGAAATCCTGCAGATGCGTTGCCTAATTCATACCAAAGTATTTCTGCTAATCAAACAGTGTATGTTAGGGTTGAGTCGGCAGCGGGTTGCGTTTCATTTACCGAATTAGTACTTCAAGTTGTGGAAGCTCCAACTGCAAATAATCCAACTCCTTTAAATCAGTGTGAAAACGGAACAACCGGAATTGCAACATTTGATTTGGATGGGGCTGTTGCCGAAATTATTCTGGGAAATACTTTTCCTGTTATCGTGACTTTTTATGAAACATTGGCTCAAGCTCAATTGGATGATGATGAAATTACAATAACCAATGCTCACAATAGTGCCTCCGGTTCAGTTTTTGTGCGGGTGCAAAGCGGTTCTTGTTTTGAAATTGTGGTGTTAGTATTGAACGTTCTTCCTAATCCAGTTATAACTTCGCCGGGAATAATTTCCGAATGTGATGATGATTCGGATGGGATAACTTCATTCAATTTAGCTAATTTAGTGAATACGATTTTGAACGGATTACCTTCAACTGATTATTCAGTGCGGTTTTATACCAATCAAAATGATGCGATCAATCAACCGTTGAATTTTATTTCACCATCCAATAATTACGAAAACACAACACCTTTTGACGAGACAATTTGGATTCGTTTAGAGAATAATTCAACTAACTGTTTTACGGTTGAAGAACTTTCTTTGGTTGTGAATGTTCCTTTGCAATTACCAACAAACTTGTCGCTTACAGAATGTGATGTAAATAATGATGGTTTTGCCATTTTTAACTTAACAAATGCTCAAAATGCCGTTTTAGGCAATGCGACCAATCCGTCAAATTTTCAAGTTCAATTTTATCATACTGAGTTAGGAGCAATAAATGAAACAGCAGCTGAACTGATTAATTCTCCCGGAAGTTTTACTAATTTAATTTCAGGAAATTCAACAATTGGTGTGAGAGTTGAACATAGTTCAACAGGATGCTTTAGCACAACTACGCTGAATTTGAACCTGATTCCGTTACCGGATGTAGGTGCAATTACACTACCAAATTTGGTTTTATGTGATGAAGTTACGCCGTATGATTTATCTGAAGAGTTTGATTTGACAGTTTATGAAAGTCTTATTCGAAGCGGAATTCCTAATTTGATTATTACGTATCATAACTCAATCGGAAATGCGAATAATGGAACAAACCCAATTGGAACAGCGGCAAATTTCAATTCTCCATCTACAACAATTTATATTCGCGTAGTAAATGGTTTAAGTGCAAATCCACTTTGTTCGGTTGTTCTTCCACTGAATTTGGTGGTGAATCCGTTGCCAAGTTTGCAAGTAGATGAAATAATTATTTGTGATGCAAATCTTTCCGGTTTTGCCGACTTTGATTTGCAAGGAAAAATTCCTGAAATTTTAGGGTCATCGCAACCGATTAGCAATTTCAATGTTGAATTTTTTGAAGATAGTTTGGAAAATTCCCCAATTACATCCAATCCATACACCAATACTACAATTGATTTACAGGTGATTTATTTGAAAATCACAAATCTTACTACGTTATGTTCAGTGATTTTACCATTTGAATTGAAAGTAGAAGCCGGTGCTCAAGCCACACAGCCAAATGCTTGGGAAGTTTGTGATTATGATGGAACAAATGACGGAATCACCACTTTTGATTTAACAACGTTAGATTCAGTCGTGTTGAACGGTCAAAATCCAGCAGATTTTTTAGTGACGTATCATCTAACTGCAGGCGGAGCTTTGAACGGAACTAATTCAATAGCAAATCCGGAAAACCATCAAAATACGCTTTCGCCAAATCAACAAACGATTCACATTCGAGTGAAGAATATCAACTTTGTAACCTCATGTGTGGCAACAACTACAGTGCTTTTAAAAGTTGAAAAATTATTGGAACCGGTCATTACAACTGTTGATGGAAGCAATACGATTTGTGTAAATTTTGAAACCGGAGTTGTTGAACGAACATTGACTTTACGAAGCAGTATCCAAGGAAGTAATTATACGTACACTTGGTTTTTAAACGGAAGTATAATTCCAAATGCAACGGCAAGTACGTATGTTGTAAATACTGCTTCGCCCGGAATGTATTCTGTTTTGGTTGAAAATTCGGTTTCTACTTTAGGTTGTATTTCTGATCCAAGTGATGATTTTGAAGTAATTCAGTCAGGACCGGCAGTGGTCATTGATTATCAGGCTTCGGGAGCTTTTTCTGAAAATGCAACGATTACGGTGCAAGTGGAAGGTTATGGTGACTATTGGTTTCAGTTGAATGACGGACCGATTTTGAATAATGGAGGAGTTTTTACGAATGTTCCTCCTGGAATTCATACAGTTACTGTTCACGATCAAAAAACCGGAAATCCATCGTGTGACAGCGTGATAATTGAAAATATTCAGATTATTGATTACCCAAAATTCTTTACGCCAAATGGTGACGGTTATAATGACGAATGGAATATTACGGCTTTGCGAAACCAACCGAGTGCTTACATTATAATTTTTGATCGTTACGGAAAATTGATAAAATCAATTAGTCCAAATGGAGCAGGTTGGGATGGAACTTTTAATGGAAATGCTCTCTTTTCAACAGATTATTGGTTTATTGTTTACTATGAAGAAAATGGTGTTTCAAAGGAATTTAAAGCTCATTTTGCTTTAAAAAGATAATTTTTTAGATTGTTTTTGATTATTTTAAATTGGTTTAGAATTACTTAAACAATACAACTGGAGCCGTCTTGAAAGCAATTTTAAGACGGTTTTTCTTTAAAGCACTAAGCCCCGCGTGAGGGATTGAAGCGGAAAGCCCACAGCAACAACGGAGCTTGCGGAGTTGGGGCGAGGACTTGCAGCGAAAAGCCCGACCCGTAGCTTGCGGAGGGGCACGCTCAAATTATTTTTTTAAATATACTGAAGTGTTCGTTCTAAAGCCATTCCTCGAGAGCCTTTAATGAGAATGAGTGTGTTTTGAAAAGTATTGTTTTTTAAATATTCTGCAAATTCATCATAAGTAATGAAGAAATGGAGATTTTGATGATCTTCTTTGACAGTATAAAATTCTTTTCCGACTAAATAACAGTTGAAGTTGGCAGTTGAACTTAGTTTTTTTATAATGTTTCTGTGTTCTAGAGAACTTTCTTCGCCCAATTCAAACATATCTCCCAAAACGGCAATTTTTGATTCATTTTCTAGCTGAATGAAATTCTGCAAAGCAACTTCCATACTGCTCGGATTGGCATTGTAGGCATCGAGAATGATTTCGTTACTGTTTTTGTGGATGATTTGAGAGCGATTGTTATCCGGTTGATAATTTTCTAATGCTTGCTTGCAATCCTGCATTGGCACTTTGAAATATTTTCCCAGTGTAATTGCGGCATTAATGTTGGTGGCGTTGTAAAGACCTATTAAATTAGATTGGATTTCTATTTCTTCAAATTTTACTTTCACAAAAGGATTTGCTTCTACATTTTTAATAAAAACATAACTATTCGGATTTGTTGTACTAAAAGTGATTTGCTCCATTTGAACTGTCTTAGTAGATTGGATTGGATCATCGAGGTTTACAACTACTTTTTTGCTATTTTTGATTAGGTAATCATACATTTCCGACTTTCCTTTGATTACGCCTTCTACACCTCCAAATCCCTCTAAGTGTGCCTTTCCAAAATTGGTAATATAGCCATAATCTGGTTGTGCAATTTCACATAAAAAAGCAATTTCTTTTTGATGATTGGCTCCCATTTCTACAATACCGATTTCGGTTTCTTTTGTGAAAGAGAGTAGAGTTAGCGGAACACCAATGTGGTTGTTTAAGTTTCCAACTGTTGCTTTAGTGTTAAATTTTTTGGATAAAACTACTTGAAATAATTCTTTGGTAGTAGTTTTACCGTTGCTCCCGGTTAAGGCGATGATAGGTAGGCTTAAATACTCTCTGTGATACTTTGCTAATTGTTGTAGGGTTTCTAATGTGTTTGAAACTAGTAATGTTTTATCATTTAAATAGTAGTCCTTATTGTCAATTAGAACATAGGATGCTCCGTTTTCTAAAGCTTCTTTGGCAAAGGTGTTTGCATCGAAACTGTTACCTTTTAAAGCTACAAAAAGTGATTTTTTTTCGATTTTTCTTGTATCGATTGAAACGGAAGAACATTCTAAAAAGCGAGCATGAATTTGAGCGATATCCATAAACAGAAAGTATTTTAAAAAATAAAAAGCCCTAAAAAAGGGCTTTTTGTATTATTCAGTAAAGGAAATTATCGAGTTGATTTTGGTTTCCCTTTAGCTGTTTTTTTGTTTGATTTTGGCCCAACTTTAGACATTGCACAACGGAATCCGATGTCATCTGTTGAAATGTCTTGTGGGAAGAATCTTCTTTGAGCAGGATCTAACCAATATGCTCTGTCTCTCCATGAACCTCCTTTATAAACTCTTACATTATCATCAATAAGTGTTGTTCTTTTAGAAGATTTGTCATATTTTCTTACCATTTCAGAAGATGCACTATCTACAGAAACTTGGTGTCTAGGAGAGTCATACATTCTGTTTTTCTCACTCACCGAATCATCACCATCTTCTTCAGATCCAAATTTATAAAAACGAATTGACTGTTTGTCACCATCACGATAGTTTCTATTATCACTTTTGTCGAAGTTTTGTCTTAAATAAGTTTCTTTTTCGTCAACAGGAACTTGAGCTATTTGACCAGGAAGGTTTCTAGCAATAATTTTTCCGTTTGCTAATGTGTCATACATGATGTTTTCGGAAGTAATTAGTTCAACTTTTCCGTCTTCACCAATTTTATTTTTCATGTAAACGTTTCCTCTGTAGTAGTTAAAATCATTTGCTTCATCATCTACTCTAGGTCTATAAACGTCAGCAACCCATTCGTTAACATTACCAGCCATATCATATAATCCAAAATCATTTGGTGGATATGATTTTACTACTTGTGTAATATCTGCACCGTCATCAGACCAACCTGCAATTCCACCGTAATCACCTTTTCCTTGTTTAAAGTTGGCTAATTGGTCACCTTTCACTTCTCTTTTACCTGTTCGTGTATAGCCACCATTCCAAGGATATTTCTTTCTACCTTGATATAAATTATATTCTCTATTTCCTACGTTGGCTACTGCTGCATATTCCCACTCAGCTTCGGTTGGAAGTCTGTATTCAGGTTGTAGAAGACCTGAAGAACGTGTAGCATAAACATTTTTAGCTTCAGAAGTTTCTCCATCTTTGCCTGTAGTTGCTTTTGCACGACCACCTTTACCTTTTAACACAATTTCTTCATCACCACCAAAAGATTGTGATGGAGTGTTAATGTAAGTTTCTGTACTAAATGATTTTTCTGCACTAGCATCAGTCAATTTAGCATCTTTTTTTAGGTATTTGTTTTTTTCTAAAATATCCTCGTTAACACGGTCAGTTCTCCATTTACAGAACTCAACCGCTTGAATCCAATTAACACCAACCACAGGATAATCCTTATAACCAGGATGTCTCAAATAGTTGTTTGTCATGGTTTCATTATAACCTAAACGATTTCTCCATACCAATGTATCCGGTAAAGCACCGTTATAAATATTAGTATAGTTTTCGTCATTAGGATCAAAAATTCTTTTTAACCAATCTAAGTATTCCATATACATAAGGTTGGTAACCTCGCTTTCATCCATAAAGAAAGATTGAACGTGTTGCTGATTTGGAGTATTGTTCCAATCGTGCATTACATCGTCCTGAACTTTTCCCATAGTGAAAGTTCCACCTTCAATTGCAATTAAGCCAGGGGCAGCTTCTTGCTTTTTGAAGTTTGATGCGTACTGAAAACCACCTTTTTTATCGTTGATTTTCCAACCGGTTGCTGTGGATGAATTTTTTGAGCTTGAATTTTTACTACAACTAGAAAAACCAAACATCACTATCAATCCTAATAGCAATCTTAATGTCATAATTTTGTTTACTTTCATACGTTAAGTAGGTAATAAATTTAGAGCCGCAATATACTAATTAACCTTTATATTACAACAGTTTTTTAAAATTTTTGTCAAAAGAACAAATTTATTGTCTTATAAACAAACGTATAACGGAAAAAAAAATTGTTTAGTATAAATTAAAACATTGTAAAATATGTTTATCTTGTAATAAATTTGCATCCGTTACGTTTATTTCTTGTTATGAAAAAGTTTTTACTCCTTTATATAGTGTTAAGTGGGTTGTTTGGTATAGCTCAAAATGCCGTAAACATTGATGTTAATTGGCAAGAAAGTAGGTTGTTTGATCAAGGTACCTATCATTTAAATATTCCACAATTTCAACATGAAAATTTCTTTTTTGATGACATTAATAGAGAAATACTATTTAATTACAAGTTCAATCTCTCTTCAACAATTGATGAAAAATCACTAAAGATTTCCTCTTTAGTGTATGAAAATATTGCATCTAACGAACTTGGAGATTTATCGTTAAAAAATATTCCGAATAATATAAATATCACTTTAAAAAACGGAAAAGCAAGGGATTTACTACAAGCTTTGTTGACGTTTTCTCCCATAATTAAGACTAATGATGGTTATAAGAAAGTTAAATCATTAAGTTTTACTTACAGCAATTCAACCAATTATGAACAAAGAAGTGAAGCTAGCTTTGATTTTAGTAGTATTCAAAATTCGGTTTTATCAACAGGAGATTGGTATCGATTTTATGTTGAAAAATCGGGAATTTATAAAATCTCCAGAAGTTTTTTGAATCAGTTGGGGATGAATACGAATACCGATCCCAGAAATATTAAAATATACGGTAATGGCGGCAGAATGATTCCTTTGCTAAATAGCATTGATTATCCGTCGGATTTGGCAGAGAATGCCATTCTTTTCGTTGGTGAAGAAGATGGTATTTTTAATCCAGAAGATTATATTTTGTTTTATGCCGAAGGAATGGATAACTGGAACACGGAAAGCAACACACACCTTAATTTATATGAAGATAGATCTTATTATTATGTAACTGCTCAAGGTGGTAGCGGAAAAAGAATAACAGATGCAATGCAACCAACAGACATAGCCTCTACAGTTTTTACCACCTTTGACGATTATCAATTTCATGAAAAAGACCTTAATAATATAGGTAGGATTGGACGTGTTTGGTATGGTGAGCAATATAGTTCTCAAACACCACTTTCTATCAATTTTAATTTTCCAAATGTTGTTAGTAATACAACCATTCAATTGACGATTAATAGTGCAGCGGTTTCATTGTCTAGTTCCAATTTATCAATTAATGTCGGTGGTCAATCACAAAACATCAATTTTACAGCTATTCCTACCAATAGTTCAACTTTATTTTCGTCAGGCACCGCACAATTTAGTATCCCTTCCACGCAAGATGTATCGGTACAACTTACCTACAACAATAACGGAGTGCCTAGTGCTAGAGGTTATTTAAATTATGTGATTGCCAAAGCAAAAAGAAATCTGCAAGGTCATGGAAAACAATTTCGGTTTCAAAATGAGTCTGCAGCTTCTTTAATAGGTGTAGGTGAATTTCAACTTTCAAATGCATCATCAATTCAACAAGTTTGGGATATTACAGACATTTATAATGTTTCCAAATATGAAAACCAAGGAAGTTCAATTTTTACATTTAAAGTAGATTTGGGAGAAACCAGAAAATACATAGCTCTTGAACCTGCCGATTTTTTCAATCCTTTGAGAGAATCACAATCAAAAGTAGTTAATCAAGATATTAAAGGAACTATTTTCAATAACAATCAAGGCCAATTTCAAGATATTGATTACCTTATAATTTCTCCATTAAATTTAGTTTCTGAGGCGGAAAGATTGGCTAATTTTCATAGAAATTATTCTAATTTAAACGTTAAGGTGATTACTTTAGATAAAATCTATCAAGAATTCTCGTCAGGAAAACAGGATATTGGGGCTATTCGTAATTTGGTTAAGTATGTTTATTTCAATGCTTCCGTAGATTCCAAAAGAGTGAAATACCTCAATTTATTTGGTGATGCTTCGTTTGATTATAAAAATAGAATTCCAAATAACACCAATATCGTTCCTGTTTTTCATAGTCTTAATAGTGAATCACTGCTGAGTTCAACAATGTCTGATGATTTTTATGGTATGATGGATCCACATGAAGGCAGAATGATAAACCAAAGTAATCTTCCGGGTTTTGAAGCCCTAGATATTGCTGTTGGAAGAATGTTGGTTTCGTCCGTTCAGCAAGCAAAAGAAATGGTCGATAAAGTTATACAATACCACGATATTAATTCGTATGGAAGATGGCGTAACAATTTTACATTAGTTTCTGATGATGTTGATGAAAGTTGGGAAAATCAAATTCAAACAGGAATTGATAATTTAGGAAACACCATTAATGCTGAAAAACCATTTGTTAACGTACTCAAATTTCACGCTGATTCGTATGTTCAAGAGGTTTCAGCAGGAGGACAACGTTACCCTAAACTAAAGCAAGAACTATTGAATGCGATTCAAAACGGTTCGTTGGTTTTTAATTATTTTGGACACGGAGGTGAAGATCAATTAGCTTCAGAACGTATTTTTGAAAAAACAGATGCTCAAAACTTAAACAATCAGTACCGTTATCCGCTCATCGTAACAGTAACTTGTGAATTTACTCGATTTGACAATCCTTATCGACCCACAGCAGGTGAATATACCTACTGGAATCCAACCGGAGGAGCCATTTCATTAATAACCACAACAAGACAAATAGGCGTTACTACAGGACAGCAGATAAATGAAGGTTTTTCTAGCTTTTTATATGGATATGGCCCAAATTCTAATGAAGAAACTACCATTGCAGAAGCTTTGCGAAGAGCCAAAAACGCTTATAATAGTCAAACATTAATGGTTTTTTACGTAGGTGATCCGGCATTAAAATTAGCGATTCCTAAGCCAAAAATTATTCTTACTAAAGTAAATGATGTTCCGGCGGAATCATCGACGCTGGTTTTTAATGCTTTAAGTAAAGTGAAATTATCAGGAGAAGTTAGAGATAGCAATGGTGATGCTTTATTGTCAAATTACAACGGCGATATAGCTGTTCAAATATTTGACAAATCAATTAACCGAAGCACATTAGCAAATGATAACACAAGAGATAATTCAAATAATTTAATCATCTTGAATTTTGAAACCTTGGGAGAAACAATTTTTAGAGGAAATGCCACCGTCACCAATGGTTTGTTTGAGATAGAATTCATCGTTCCCAAAGATATTTCGATTCCGGTTGGAAACGGAAGAATTAGTTTTTATGCCAAAAGTCCGAGTCCGGTTTTGCAAGATCAAACCGGTTTTGATACATCTATTTTAATTGGAGGAATCAACGAAAATGCACCGGAAGACAACATTGGTCCACGGGTGCGACTTTATATGAATGATGAATCGTTTATTTCAGGCGGGATAACCAACGCGAGTCCAATTTTCTTAGCCTTTCTAGAAGATGAAAACGGAATTAATACCGCGAGTGGAATCGGGCATGATATCGTTGCTATTTTAGATGGAGACGAAAACAATCCATATATATTAAATGACTATTACGAAACCGAATTGAATGATTATACCAGAGGAAAAGTACGATTCCCGTTTAGAGATTTGGCTCCGGGTTTACATACTATAACTTTTAGAGCTTGGGATGTTTATAATAATCCTGTTACTGCTGAAATTCAGTTTATTGTAGTTGGTGATGAATCAATTAGTTTGACCAATGTACTTAATTACCCAAACCCATTTGTGAGTTACACACAGTTTTGGTTTTCACACAATCGTCCGTTTGAACCTTTAGATGTTCAGGTACAAGTTTTCACGATTACAGGAAAAATTGTAAAAACCATTAATCAAGTTATCAATACAGAAGGCTTTTTGTCGCGTGAAATCACTTGGGATGGAAGAGATGATTTTGGGGATAAAATAGGGAAAGGGGTTTATGTGTACAAACTAACTGTGAAGTCCAATCTCACCAATAAAAAAGTTGAAAAAATAGAAAAACTTGTAATACTTTAAGAAAACACTATATTTGTTAATTATTATCCAGAATTTATAATGAAAAAAATAACCGTATTTTTAATTTGCCTCATAGCATTTCAGAACCTTACCGCACAAGATCAAAATAGAGTAATTACCACTGGAGTTCCGTTTTTATTGATTGCAGCCGATGCTCGTGCAGCTGGTATGGCTGATATAGGCGTAGCAACTTCACCGGATGCTTACTCCCAACAATGGAATCCTGCTAAATATGCTTTTGCTACTGAAAAAATTGGTATTGGTGTAAGTTATACACCTTATTTAACTGACTTAGTCAATGATATTTCATTAGGTCAATTAAACTACTATAATCGAATTAGCGAAAAAAGTGCTTTTGGAGGAAGCTTACGTTATTTTAGTTTAGGAGATATTGAATTGCGTGATAATTTTGATGACGAAGCAAGAGTTGTAAGTCCAAATGAATTGGCGGTAGATGTTTCGTATGCGTTGAAATTAAGTGAACGTTTTTCTACATCTGTTGCATTTCGTTATATTCGATCTCAGCTAAGAATTCCGGAAGGCACAACTGATGCAAAGCCTGCTAGTTCGTTTGCTTTTGATCTTTCCGGTTATTATCAATCAGAAGAAGAAGCCTACGACAGCTTTAACGGAAGATGGAGAGCTGGATTTAATTTCCAAAATTTAGGCCCAAAGATTAATTACGACGAAGATGTAACCGAACTTAATTCGAACTTTCTTCCGGCTAACATGCGATTAGGTGCCGGTTTCGATTTTATTTTTGACGAATACAACAAAATTGGATTAAATGCAGAAGTGACTAAGCTTTTAGTGCCAACTCCTCAAATTCCTGAGTTAATTGATTTAAACGAGGATGGTACAATAGATCAATCTGAAGAAGCTGCAGCAAGAGCAAAAGCCAGAGATGAATATCAACGAATAGGTTGGGTTTCCGGAATTTTTCAATCATTTGGTGATGCACCGGATGGTTTTAGTGAAGAATTAAGAGAGTTCACATGGGCTTTAGGTGCAGAATACAATTACCAAGATTCATTTGCTCTTCGTCTGGGTTATTTTAACGAACATGAAACGAAAGGTGCTAGAAAATATTTTTCTTTTGGAGCCGGATTCAAATACACTGTGATTAAATTAGATGTTTCCTATTTATTCTCTGCTTCCAAAGTTAAAAATCCTTTAGAAAACACATTACGATTCTCCTTAACGTTTAATTTTGGAGATAAATATGACGAATATTAATCAATCATATTAATTAAAAAAAAATCCAAATTTCATTGTTGAAATTTGGATTTTTTTTCCACTATACACTATGAAAAAAATTACTATTACAACGGAATTCTCGGTTTATGAAAGCAAAGAACAATTGCCTTCAGAAATAAAGGAATTGATGGAAACGGCTATTGAAATACGAAAGAAAGCCTATGCTCCTTATTCAAAATTTAGAGTTGGTGCAGCAATTTTGTTGGATAATGGGAAGATAGTCTTAGGTTCCAATCAAGAAAATGCCGCTTATCCTTCCGGACTTTGTGCCGAACGAGTTGCTATTTTTCAAGCTGGAACTATTTATCCCGATGCAAAAATTTTAAAATTAGCAATATCAGCTACAGCAGATGAAAAACCGGTAAATTCTCCGATTCCACCGTGTGGAGCTTGTCGTCAGTCAATTGCAGAATATGAATTCAAACAAAATACACCCATCGAAATATTTTTTATGGGAGAATCGGGCGAAATTTACAAATCAGATTCTCTGACCAACTTGCTCCCTTTAGTTTTTGATAAAAATTTCCTGTAAATTTTATTAGTTTACTAAAACGTTATCGTAAATAACTTTTCACAAAGTTTATCATTTTAAGTCGATTAAATTTTCACATCTACTTACTATGTCTTATTTTTGCTACTCGCAAATTTATGCTTAACGTATTTGTGAAACAGACATTTCAAACATAAAAGATTCAAGAAATAGAAAAATGAAAAAAATCACCAAAGAAGTTTATCTGCAATGGTATGAAGACATGCAGTTTTGGAGAAAATTTGAAGACAAATTAGCTGCCGTTTATATCCAACAAAAAGTGAGAGGGTTTTTACATTTATATAATGGTCAAGAAGCTGTTTTAGCCGGAGCATTACATGCAATGGACTTGTCTAAAGACAAAATGATTACAGCGTATCGTAACCACGTTCAACCTATTGGAATGGGTGTAGATCCGCGAAAAGTGATGGCTGAATTATACGGAAAAGCTACCGGAACATCAAAAGGAATGGGTGGTTCTATGCATATTTTTTCTAAAGAACACGGTTTTTATGGCGGCCACGGAATCGTAGGAGCTCAAATTCCTGTAGGTGCCGGAATGGCATTTGCCGACCAATATTTTAATACAGGTGGAGTAACGTTAACCTATTTTGGTGATGGTGCTGCTCGCCAAGGTTCTCTTCACGAAGCTTTCAATATGGCAATGTTGTGGAAACTTCCTGTTGTTTTTATTTGTGAAAACAATGGTTATGCAATGGGAACTTCTGTTGAAAGAACTGCCAATCACACCGATGTTTGGAAATTAGGTTTAGGTTATGAAATGCCTTGCGGACCGGTTGATGGAATGAATCCAGTGAAAGTTGCTGAAGCGATGCACGAAGCAATCGAAAGAGCTCGTCGTGGAGACGGACCAACTTTCTTAGAAATGAAAACTTACCGATACAGAGGTCACTCTATGTCTGATGCTCAATTATACAGAACAAAAGACGAAGTAGAAGAATACAAAAAAATCGACCCGATTACACAGGTTTTAGATATTATTAAAGAAAATAATTATGCAACTGATGCAGAAATTGAAGCCATCGACGAACGAGTGAAAAACTTGGTTGATGAATGTGAAAAATTTGCAGATGAATCTCCGTTCCCGGAAGTACAACAATTGTATGACGTGGTGTACGAACAAGAAAACTATCCTTTTATTCCCCATAAACTATAAGCACTATGGCAAAAATTATTAACATGCCACGTTTGAGTGATACAATGACAGAAGGTGTTGTAGCAACATGGCTTAAAAAAGTTGGCGATACAGTAAAAGAAGGCGACATTTTAGCTGAAATTGAAACTGACAAAGCAACAATGGAATTTGAATCATTTGATTCAGGCACGTTGTTACACATCGGAATTCAAGAAGGAGAATCAGCTCCGGTTGATTCACTTTTAGCTATTATTGGAAAAGAAGGTGAAGATATTTCCGATTTATTAAAAGGAGGAAGTTCTGCTAAAACAGAAGAAAAAGAAGCTCCAAAAAAAGAAGAATCATCTAAAGAGGAAACTCCAAAAGAGGAAAATTCTAAAACAGAAGAATCAAAACCAAAAGCATCAGCAGAAATTCCTGCAGGTGTAAAAGTAGTAACCATGCCTCGTTTAAGTGATACGATGACTGATGGTACAGTAGCAACTTGGTTGAAAAAAATTGGCGACACCGTAAAAGAAGGTGATATTTTAGCCGAAATTGAAACAGACAAAGCAACAATGGAATTTGAATCATTCAATTCTGGAACATTATTATACATTGGCGTTCAAGAAGGTCAGTCTGCTCCCGTTGATAGTGTTTTAGCAATCATCGGTCCTGAAGGAACAGATGTTTCAGGAATTGCTGAGAATTATTCAAAAGGTGGCGAAGCTCCAAAAGCTGAAAAAACCGAAACCAAATCAGAAGAAGCCAAACCATCATCAGAAAATAAAGAAGAAACAACTACTTCAACCGAATCAACAGGAAGAATTTTTGCCTCGCCATTAGCTCGCCAAATTGCTAAAGACAAAGGAATCAACCTTTCTCAAGTAAAAGGTTCAGGCGAAAATGGAAGAATTGTAAAAAGTGATGTTGAAAACTTTACGCCGTCTGCCGCTCCTCAAAAAGCGACACAATCGGAAAATATTTCTCAACCTGCTGCAGCGATTCAACCATTTGTTCCAGCCGGAGAATCGTATTCAGAAGAAGTGAAAAATTCGCAAATGCGTAAAACAATTGCTCGTCGTCTTTCTGAATCTAAATTCACAGCTCCACATTATTATTTAACAATCGAAGTAGCGATGGATGAAGCAATGAAATCCAGAGCAATTATCAATACCGTTCCTGATACTAAAGTATCCTTTAACGATATGGTTGTGAAAGCGTGTGCGATGGCATTGAAAAAACATCCACGTGTTAACACACAATGGAAAGATGACGTAACCGTTATCAATCACCACGTAAATATTGGTGTTGCTGTGGCTGTAGAAGATGGTCTGGTAGTTCCTGTTTTGAAATTTACAGACCAAATGAACTTATCTCAAATCGGATCTTCAGTGAAAGATTTGGCCGGAAGAGCTAAAAACAAAAAACTGCAACCTGCCGAAATGGAAGGAAGTACGTTTACTGTTTCAAATTTAGGTATGTTTGGAATTACTGAATTTACTTCAATCATTAACCAACCAAACTCAGCTATTCTTTCAGTGGGTGCTATCATCGAAAAACCGGTTGTAAGAAACGGTCAAATCGTTGTGGGTAATACTATGAAAGTAACTTTAGCTTGTGATCACAGAACAGTGGATGGTGCAACTGGAGCACAATTCCTTCAAACGTTGCGAACGTATTTAGAAAATCCGGTGACTATGTTAGCATAGATTTATCCGAAACATATATTTTTAAAAGCGAGTTCAAGTTGAGCTCGCTTTTTTTTTCACACATACCCCAACTGTGTAATCCATCTCAATTTGGGTAAAAATTATACATACTTCAAAATTATAACTTTTTATAAAGCGCTTGTTTTCAGATATATATAAAATAGGCATACGGCTTGCTAACTATGCTTGTGTAAACACCTTGAAATTAGCAAGGAACTTTTACAAAACATAAAAACCCAAATTAAGAAATAAGTAAAATACCAAATTCAGTTAAAAGATGGAAAGCCAAAAATTACAATCAAACGAATCCTACTCTTCCTTAAAAAGGAAAAGAAACAATGAACAAACATTGTATAGTTTTATTTTGCCTGTTTACAGCGATTCTTTACACAGATTAATTTCAATTGGATATTGGAAAGTGCAAGATTATTTTAAATCGCTTTTTTCTAATAAGAATGAAACTAAAATCAATCCAATAAATTTAATTGTCTTAATTGGTACATTTTTAATGATGATTGGGGCGGCATTTTTGGTGTATCAATTACAACCAAGTTTTGAACAATTCAACTTAGAAAGAATGAATTCGACTTGGGGAATGACATTTTTAATTTTATCAATTACATTATTGGCTTACAAAGCGTGCTTTTTTCTGTTTAAAATTTATTTATATTTTAGATACAAAGCAATTGAGTCTGTTTCAGATGAAGAATTGCCAACTTGTACAATCATCGTTCCGGCTTATAACGAAGGAAAATTAGTTTGGGATACGCTTAAAAGTATTGCAAACAGTGATTATCCTGAACAAAAATTACAAATATTAGCTATTGATGATGGTAGTAAAGATGATACTTGGTATTGGATGCAACAAGCTAAATTGGAATTAGGCGATCGTCTAACAATCTTTCAACAGCCCCAAAACAAAGGTAAAAGACACGCTCTTTACCGTGGATTTAACTTAGGAACCGGCGATGTTTTTGTAACCATCGATAGTGATTCAATCATAAAAAAAGATACATTACGTAATTTAGTTAGTCCGTTTGTAACCAATGAAAATTGTGGAGCTGTTGCCGGTAACGTGCGAGTTCTGAACAACGAAAAAGCCATGTTACCAAAAATGCTTAATGTGAGTTTTGTAATGAGTTTCGAGTTCGTTCGTTCCGCAGAAAGTATGTTAGGGTCAGTACTTTGTACACCAGGAGCTTTAGCCGCTTACAAAAGAGATGCCGTTTTTAACTGTCTGGAAGAATGGATTAACCAAACTTTTATGGGAAAACCATCCGATATTGGCGAAGACAGAGCGATGACCAATATGATTCTAAAACAAGGCAAAGAAGTTTTATTTCAACGAAATGCACACGTGTTGACCAACGTTCCTGAACGATACAAAGGTTTATACAAAATGTTCATCCGTTGGGGAAGAAGCAACGTTCGTGAAAACATTATGATGGCAAAATATGTGTTTACCGATTTTAGAAAAGAATCAAAATCCGGAGCTAGACTTTTATTTATCAATCAAAGTTTAACGCTTTTGATGACATATCCGTTTATGCTTTTTATGTTCTTCTTTATTGCCACCCATCCGATACTTTTTTTAAGTTCAACACTTGCCAGCATCTTAATCATATCAACTTTTCCGGTATTGTTTTATGCCAAACGATATAATTTATCAGAATCAATTTGGGCTTACACTTATAGTATTTTATATACTTTTGGTCTATTCTGGATAGCACCTTACGCTATTGCTACTGCAGGGAAAAGCGGTTGGTTAACAAGGGAATTACCAATTAAATAACAGCAAAAAGCGAGTTTTAGGACTCGCTTTTTTTGTCTTATGATGTAATAAAAAAACTGTTGCAGTTCCAAAAGTATATTTATATATTGCGACGAATTTTCTTAAGCATTATAAACAGATAAAAAACTTAAAATGAAAACACTTTGTCTTAGCCTGTTCTTTTCTGCAATTTTATTGACAACCTTTAATTCTTGTTCCTCAAGTGATGAAGAAGGATGTGGAAAAGTATCTAATGTAACGGTTTATAGTACCGGACCATCATATTTGAGCTTCAGTTTTGAAACTGTAAGCAATGTTAATTCCTACATGATAGAATATGGTGTGGCTGGATTCACTAAAGGCACTGGAACTTCATTTCCTACTTCACAATCGGGTGTTACAATTGAAAATTTGAATCCAAGTACCTTGTATGACATTTACATTACTAGTTTATGTGAACAAGGAGAAACAAACTTCTATAAAATTTCTAACATAGCCACAGAACAAAGTCAATGTACTGGTCAAGTAAGTGCAAACCTTTACCAATGGTACAGTACTCAAAACATAGAAGTTTATTTTGAATATACAGGAGGAAGTGTTGATAAATATGAAGTTGAATACGGTTTACAAGGTTTTACTCCCGGAAGTGGCACTACATTAACTTTTAATTCTACTAGTGGAACCATTCAAGGAATACAAACTAATACTATCTATGATATTTATGTAAGAGCTGTTTGTTTTCAAAATGATAAATCGGAAGCCAAGAAATATACTTACACAACTATTGGCTCATGTCCAAAACCTATATTTTTAAGCACTACTTTAATTTCAGGCAGTTGTTATCAAGGAACAGCTTACAGAAATTTCAGCTGGAATTATGATTACAGTAATGCACAAAGCTTTACTATTTCATTAGTAAGCCAAGGAGGATTGCCACAAAATGGAAATCAATTTACAACTAGTAATGAATCTATAGCATTTTCAAATATGTTTTGCTCTTGGGATCAGTTTTATGTAAGAGCCAATTGTTCAGACGGCAGTACCAGTGAATGGGCCGGACCAATAAACTTTTAATTGCATAATAAGATTTTTTCAAAGCCTTTTCCTTAATTGGGAAAGGCTTTTGTTTTTATTCTTTATTCTTCTCCTCAATCCACTTTGCCATATACTTCGTGCTCTGCAAAAAATGATGCATCAATAATAGACCTGTAAAATTTTCATTTCGATACTTTTCCAAATTTTTAAATTTTTCAGCTAAAAATTCTTTAAAGGAACCTTCAAATAAATCTTTTGAAAATCGATTTTTTAAAATCTCAAAACCATTTTGTTGAGCATTTAACCACGTTGATTTATTTTGATATAATTCAATTGCTTTATTAGCAAAATCTTCCGGTGAATCGGCAACAAAACCATTCCACAAAAAGTCTCCGTTCATTGCTTCTGCACCAATTTCTGTAGTTACACTTGGAGTTCCAAACTGCATTGCTTCCAACAATTTCCCTTTAATTCCTGCACCAAAACGAATGGGAGCCAAAAGAACTCTTGCTTTCAAAATCACTTCAAAAGAACTTTCCGCTCTTCCGTGAACAAAAAAATTCATCTTCGGTTGATGCAACGAATTTATTTTTTGCGTCGGATAAGCTCCGTAAATGCTCATCTTCGCTTCAGGAAATTTTTCAAATATCAACGGCCAAATCACCTCTTTCAAATACACAACCGCATCGTGATTGGGTGCGTGCAGAAAATTTCCAATGAACATAAAATCGCTTCGTTCTTCAAAACTCGGTAAACTTAACTTTTCGTTCTCCACCCAAATCGGTAAATAAAACAATAAAAATGATGGTACTTTAAAATGTGTTTGTAACAACTCCATTTCAAATTCCGAAACCATCAACGTCACATCACAACGATAAATACTCGCAATTTCACGTTTCGCCAAATCATTGTTCAAATCAAACGGTTTGCCTTTCAAAACTGTCAATCTACGGGCTTCTCGCAAACAATGCAAATCTTCCGAATCCAGCATTCGCAACGCATTTGGACAATGTTCAGCCACTCGCCACCCAAATTGTTCTTCCGTCATAAACCGATCAAACAAAACCAAATCCGGCTGCAATTCTAACACAAATTCATCAAATGAACGACAATTTAATGCAATTTGCTTTCTATTAATATCATTCAATTCTTCCGAAAATTCACTTTCCGAAGCCGTGCTGGCAAACGTAATTTTCCCGCCGTTTTCCTTAAAAAAAGCAATCAATTGCATCATCCTACTTCCGGCTGCAGACGATTTCGGTTCCGGCCAAACAAAACCAATAATTAAAATCCGTTTATTTCCCAATGCATTCATCCGACTAAAATAGGAATAAAAGAGACAATTCTATTCAAATAAAAAGCATTATTTTTGTATCAAATCACGAGAATTATGTTAGGATTAAAACTTAAAACCGACCCACGTTGGGCAAATATCGCCGAATCAAACCTCGAAGAAATTTTATCCGATCACTGTTGGTGCGAACAAAAAGCCGCATCCAACGCACTTTATATAATTACCAACAATTCTGAAAACGTTGAATTAGTCACCGAAATGGCTAAAATTGCTATAGAAGAAATGGAACATTTTCAAATGGTGCACAACATTATTCAAGAACGCGGTTTCGAATTTGGTCGCGAAGTAAAAGACGATTACGTCAACCAACTGGTGAAATTCACCAAAAAAGGAGGTTCCAGAAACGATGCTTTAATCGAGCGATTGCTCTTTGCCGCAATGATCGAAGCCCGCAGTTGCGAACGTTTTAAAGTGCTTTCCGAAAACATCAAAGACAAAAAATTAGCCGATTTCTACCGCGAATTGATGATTAGCGAAGCCAACCATTACACCACTTTTTTACGCTTTGCCCGCAAATATTCCGAAAAAGTAGATGTCGATAAACGCTGGCAAGAATGGCTCGAATTCGAAGGCGAACTCATCTCCAATTACGGCAAAAAAGAAACCGTTCACGGATAAATTCATCATTTCAATATCTAAATTCTAATTTAAAAACAATTTGGGCGTGCCCCTCCGGCAAGCTCCGGGTCGGGCTTTTCGCTGCAAGTCCTCGCCCCAACTCCGCAAGCTCCGTTGTTGCTGTGGGCTTTCCGCTACACTCCCTCACGCGATTTGTGCTTTAAAGAAAAACCGTCTCAAAATTGCTTTCAAAACGGCTCAACATTATTTTATTTGATGAAAATTATTCTTTAAAAACCATATCAATACACATAACTGATGCTGCAATTAAAGGTCTTAACACATCATCTTGTGGCACGTGATTATAAATCTCCAGTACATAATTATCTGCACTTGTAAAAAACTCTTTTCCAATCCCGGACCATTTTTTTGATACGTGAGCCAACTCTTTGTTGTCTTTAGTGAATTTAAAATCCCAACCGGTCCATTTCCCTTGAAGCGTGCATAAATGTTTATCATTTGCATCGTGAATTTCGAATTTACCACCAAAAGAGAAAAACTTTTGTTTAAAAACACCAATTAATTTATCAGACTCATCGAAAATTTCAACATCTGAACGAAATAAAGTTACACCCCTTTTTACAGAAATTATTTTTTTCCTTGCGTATCAGAAATTACTACATGAAATGGTGTCATTCTTTTATAGTCTGTAAAGCGAAACATTTTGGTAAAAAAACCCAAATTAGGTTCTCTGCATGTCATAAGTAATGAGCCATTATCAGGATTAAATATATCAAAGTTGTTTGATGCTTTGAACATTCCGATATGTTCTTTAATTAAGTATATATTTCTATTTAAAATGGAATTCATATTGATTTATTTATATTTTGGGTTATTAGTAATTTGTCATTCACTTACCAAAAGTGATAGGTAACTAACATTCTATATGACATTTCAGGAACTTTGTGCCTTTTTTTCTTCGTGGCAAATTAAAAAAAAAGTGGGTCATATTGGATTCGAACCAATGACTTCCACGTTGTCGACGTGACACTCTGAACCAACTGAGTTAATGACCCTTTAAAACTAAAAAAACTCCCTAATTACTTAAGGAGTTTTTGGTGGGCGATGAGGGGTTCGAACCCCCGACCCCCTCGGTGTAAACGAGGTGCTCTGAACCAGCTGAGCTAATCGCCCGATTAGTGCTTGATTGCGAGTGCAAATATAGAACAGTTTTTGTTAACTGCAAATAAAAAGTGAAAAAAAATTAAATTATTTCAGCGACTACAAAGGTGCTTCCGCCCACGTAAATGAAGTCGTTGGAACCAGCAGTTTTCTTAGCTTCCTGATAAGCTTCTGAAACAGAATTATATACTTTTCCTTTAAGTCCGAACTCAGCTGCTTTTTGCTTTAGAATTTCAGGATTCAGACCACGTAAATTTTTTGGACTACAGAAGTAATAATTTGCCTTTTTTGGAAATAAAGGAAGAATTTCACTCAAATCTTTATCATTTACAACGCCTAAAACTATGTGAAGTTGATCAAATTCTTGTTTTTCTATCTGTTTTAGCACAATCGATAATCCGTGTTTGTTGTGAGCTGTATCGCAAATTATTTTCGGGTTTTCGCCCAATTGTTGCCATCTTCCCAATAATCCGGTGTTTTGAATAACGTTTAAAAAACCAATTTTTATATTTTCTTCAGAAATAAAAAATTCATTTTGTTGTTGTAAAACTTGAAGTGTTTGCTGAACAGTTTTTCGATTCTGAATTTGATAATCGCCTAATAAAGCAGTAGGGTAAACTTCTTCAATTAAATCAGACGCAAAATAAATTTCTGAATTGGTTTCTAATGTTTTCTTTATAAAAACGGGTTTTGTTTCATTTGTATATTCTCCAATTACAATAGGAATGTTTGGTTTGATAATTCCGGCTTTTTCAAAAGCAATGGATTCCAATGTATTTCCGAGAAATTGTGTGTGATCTAATCCGATGTTGGTAATGACTGAAATAAGCGGTGTTATGATGTTGGTGGAATCCAATCGGCCGCCCATACCAACTTCGATGATTGCAATATCTACTTTTTCTTTTACAAAATAATCAAAGGCTAAACCGACCGTCATTTCGAAGAAACTTAGTTGATGACTTTCAAAAAAGGTTTTGTGTCGCGAAACAAAATCAATCACAAATTCTTCCGTAATTTCTTCTCCGTTGATTTTGATGCGTTCTCTGTAATCTTTTAAGTGCGGCGAAGTATATAAGCCTACTTTATAACCCGCTTCCTGTAAAACCGATGCTAATAGGGAAGAAGTAGAACCTTTTCCGTTAGTTCCCGCAACGTGAATCGTTTTGAGTTTTTTTTCCGGATTGTTGAGGTAATTTGCCAATAAAATCGTGTTGTCAAGGTTCGGTTTATATGCCGATGCTCCTTGCGTTTGATACATTGGAAGCTGATTAAACAGCCAGTTTACAGTTTCTTGATAATTCATTGTTTTAAAAAAATAAACCCCACAAAAGTGAGGTTTAAATATAATTATTATTTTGTTTTTATTCTGCTCCTTTAAAATTAAACATCAAAAAGCCAATTTGATTTTCGGGTGCTTTTAAATCTTCATTCCATTTGTATTTATAAGATGCTTTAATGGCCACTTCTTGCAAACATTTACTTGTTGTAGTTGAATCACGAGGACTAAATTTTGCATTAGTAACAATTCCACTCTGGTTTACTTCTACTTCCACAACAATAGTTCCTTCGTCGTTACATTCTACTTTTATTGCTCCACGGCCTTCTAAATGCCTGTCTTTTAATCCTAAATCATTTTTACCGCCGCTTGCATTTGAAAATTCTTTTACATTTTCAGTATTAGTATTGCCATTAAGGGCTGTAGATTTAGAATTTGTTTCTTGTCCAAAACATAAAAAACAAAAAAACAGGAAAAGTAAAAGAAACTGATTTTTCATTTTATTCTCCGTTTCTAAAGTTAAATACAATAAATCCAATTTGTCCATCCGGTGCATTTGCATCGTCGTTCCATCTGTATTTGTATGCTGATTTAATAGCAGCTTCCTGTAAACATTTGCTGGTAGTATTTGAACCACTCGGACTAAATTTTGCGTTAGTAACGCCTCCGTTTTTATTCACTTTAACTTCTACTACCACAGTTCCTTCGTCATTACATTCGGCTTTTACAGCTCCCGGACTTGATAATCTTCTACCGTTTAATCCCCAAGCTCCCGTTCCGGTTCCTGTTCCTTTGCCACTACCGTAGTAACTGTTGGAATAGATGCTTCCGTCTAATTTTCCTTGGTTTCCGGGTGTTGTTGATGTTCCGTCTCCACCGGTGGTTTTTCCATCGGATGATTTAACGCCACCAATTAAGGCGTCTAATTTTGCTTTTTTATCGGCTTCTTCTTGTTTCTTTTTTTGTTCGGCAGCTTTTATTTTTGCTTCGGCTACTGCTTTTTTATTGGCTTCTTCTTTTTGTTTTTTTAACGCAATCGCTGCTTCGTTGTCTGCTGTAATAACATTTTCTGAAACCTGACTTGGTGTTGCAGGTTCTGATGTTTCTTCCACCGGCTGTTGCTCAGTGACTTCTCTTGGTTCCGATTTTACGGGTTCTGTTGTGTTTGTGTTTCCTGAGCCGGCATCGGTGTTTCCAAAGTTAATGGCGATTCCGTTTTCGGGTGGTGGATCCATATAGGATAATCCGAGAAAAATAACTAATAAAAGCAACACTGCCATTATCGCTGTGGAGATGGCAAATGATTTTTTTTCGTGTTCGGTTTCTAAATATTTCATCGTTTCTCGTTTTAGCCCTGATTGTAGCGGAAAGCCTTTGGTGATGAAAACCTATTTTTTCTTGGTTTGGCAGAGCGACCAAAGGAAGCTCCTGACAGACCGTAGAAAAAAAGGTTTTTGAGCCAAAGCTTGCAGCGAAAAGCAGGATTAGCTTCTTATTATTTTGGTCGAACTGCCAAAACCACTTTAATTTGATTACGGTTGGCGATGTCTAACACATTTACTGCTTTTTCAATTGGCACGCCTTCTTCTGCTCTTAAAATAAGGGCTTTGTCTTCTTTGTTGGAAAACAAGGCTAATAATCGAGCTTCTAAATCGGCTTCTTGAACTTGGTCTTTGTCAATAAAAAATTCTAAATCTTTATTGATGCTCACCGAAATATTTTTATTACTGTCGGTTTTTCCTTTTGCTTTTGGCAATACTAAATCCAACGCATTGGTGGTTACCATGGTGGATGTTAGCATGAAGAAAATCAATAACAAAAACACAATATCCGTCATAGACGACATATTGAATTCGGGCGATACTTTATTTCTACCTCTGATATTCATATTATGACGGTTCGTTTAAAAGGTCAAGGAAATCAGTTGCATTGGCTTCCATTTGGTGCACTACTTTGTCGGTTTTTACCACTAAATGGTTGTAGCCCATAAAGGCAATAATACCCACAATTAATCCGGCAACTGTTGTTGTCATAGCGGTATAAATACCTTCTGCTAAGGCACCAACTTCAATTTGTCCGCCTCCGCTTGCCATTTTGTGAAAGGCAAGAATCATACCAATTACAGTTCCAAGGAAACCAATCATTGGTCCTGCACCTGAGATAGTTGCGAGCATACTCACGTTTTTTTCCAGTTTGTAAATTTCTAATTTTCCGGCATTTTCAATTGCTGTGTTGATGTCTTCCAATGGTTTTCCGATACGGGAAATTCCTTTTTCTGTTAAACGTGCAACAGGCGAATTGGTTTGAGCACAAAGCATTTTGGCTGCATCAATTTTTCCGTTGGTGATATTCATTTTAATATTATTCATAAAATTAATATCAATTTTGGAAGCGGCATTAATCGCCATTAATCTTTCAAAATAAAGATATAATGCAAAAAATAATAATAACGCAAGTGTAATCATGATGAGTTGACCACCGATTCCGCCACTGGTTATTAAGTCCCAAATGGATAAAGTTTTTTCTACGGGTTGATCTTCTAATAAAGCATTTTGTGCTGTTGCTAAACTATCTGCTGGTTGCATATTTTATTTCGTTTTTTATGATTGGTTTGAATAATAACGCTAAGTTACGGTTTTAAATTGTAGGTCGGATAAAATGTTCAATTAACATAAAAGTTAATGCTCCTGAAATGAATCCGGCAAAGGCAAGCCAGGTGATTCTTTTGAGGTACCAAATGAAATCGATTTTTTCCATTCCCATTGCAGCAACACCTGCGGCTGAACCGATGATAAGCATGCTTCCGCCTGTTCCGGCAGAGTAAGCTATAAAGTGCCAAATTGAGCTATCGACTTCAAAAGTGTACATCCCCATTGAAGCTGCTACTAAAGGCACGTTGTCAATGATTGATGATAAGATTCCTAATAAAATAACAACAACATCCATATTTGGAATGGCATTAGAAAGAGATTCCGCGGCATAACGAAGTGTTCCGGTGTCATTGCCATCAATTTGACCAAACACCATACTTTCTAAAGCGGCTACGCCCATTAAAATTCCTAAAAAGAAAAGAATACTTGAAAATTCAATTTTGGTTAATGCATTATGCCCCGAATAAAGGTGTTTGTCTTTTTTGTTGAAATCATCAAAAGGAGTTACGTATTCTGAAGCTAACCAGACAAATCCGAGACTAAACATCATTCCGACATAGGGAGGAAGTCCGGTAATCATTTTGAAAATAGGTACAAAAACAATAGCACCTAAACCAATATATAGCATTTTTTTACTGCTTAATAAACGTTCAGATTCTTCGTTGATTCCATATGATTTTCTCTCAGTTGTTCCTTGAAAAGGTTTTAACTTAGAGGCAATAAAAAATGGCACCACAAAACAAACAATAGACGGTACAATAACGTATTCTGATAATCCGACAGCAGTAACCTTATTGGCAATCCAAAGCATAGTCGTGGTTACATCTCCAATAGGAGACCAAGCTCCACCTGCATTTGCAGCAATTACGATTAGTGATGCATACCAGATTCTATACTCTCGTTTTGGGATCAATTTTCGGAGTAAAGTAATTAAAACAATGGTTGCTGTAAGGTTGTCAATAATAGCAGATAGGATAAAAGCAACAATTCCAAGAGTCCATAATAAACGTACTTTATTGGTTGTTTTAATTCTGTTTTTAATAACATCAAAACCTCTGTGTAAATCAATAATTTCAACGATGGTCATTGCTCCAATTAAGAAAATAAGAATTTCTGAAGTTTTACCGAAGTGGTGCATTAAGTTTTCTAGGAATCCTTCATGATTAGCTTCAGCATCTCCGACATTCATATTAAAAACGTGACCGTGTCCGTCGATTATTGAAAACCAACCATTATTAAAACCGAACGATAACACCGCCCACATAGTAGCCGCCATTAAAAGAGCAGGTACGGTTTTGTCTAATTTCAAAGGATGTTCCAATGTAATGGACATATATCCAATAACAAATAATAAGATGATAAAAAGTGTCATCGATTTTTAGTTTAAGTTAATTGTTTTAGTGCAATTTCAAAAGCGGTTGCACTAATATTAGTTTTGGATGAATTTAAAGCATGTGTTTTTTCAATTGCTTTTTTAATGGTTTCGGAAGTGTCTAAGAAGATCGCTTCATCGGTCATTTGAACTTTCTTTTCCATAAAATAAGCAAAAACGCGAGCCATTCCGCAATTTGCAATAAAATCAGGAATTAAGCTAACTTTCGCATCAGTTTCTTCCATGATTGAGCCAAAGAAAATTTCTTTATCGGCAAACGGTACATTGGCACCACTTGAAATTACTTCTAAACCGGACGCAATCATTTGGTCAATTTGACTTTTTTGAACCAACCTCGAGGCTGCACACGGAGCAAATATCTCAGCATTAATGTTCCAAATTTGCTGATTTATTTTTTCAAAAGGAATCATGTTTGGAGCAACTAATTTATTTCCATCTTTGTTTAGGAATAAACGTTTAATTTCTTCGAATGAAAATCCTTCTTCATTAATTATTCCACCTTCGCGATCGATAATTCCGACAATTTTTGCACCCATTCCGGCCAAGTAAAATGCGGCGGCTGAGCCTACATTTCCAAAACCTTGTACAACTGCTTTTTTGCCAACCACGCTTCCTCCATAAATATCATAATAATGACGAACAGCTTCGGCAACACCAAATCCGGTAATCATATCGGCTACAGTATATTTTCTGTTAACATCAGGAGAAAATTTTGGATTTTCTATCACTTTTATTACTCCCTGACGTAGTTGACCAATTCTATTAATTTTGTCTGCTTCGGTAGGTTTAAAATGTCCGTTAAAAACGCCTTCCTGAGGGTGCCAAACGCCACATTCTTCTGTAATTGGAATTACTTCATGAATTTCATCTACGTTTAAATCGCCACCGGTTCCATAGTAGCTTTTTAATAAAGGTGAAACAGCTTTGTACCAACGTTGTAATACTTCTTTTTTTCTTGGATCGTTTGGGTCAAAGTTGATTCCTGATTTTGCTCCACCAATGGCAGGACCAGAAACAGAAAATTTTACTTCCATTGTTTTTGCTAAAGAAAGAACTTCGTTCATATCAAGGCCTTTTCGCATTCTCGTTCCGCCACCTGCAGCACCTCCACGAAGAGAATTAATTACAGTCCAGCCTTCTGCATCGGTTTCGGAATCTTTCCAATTAAAAATTATTTCAGGCTCTTTGTTCTCAAATTTTTTGAGTAAATCTTTCATTATAGTTTGTTTGTTGCCTGCAAATTTACTTTTTACACATTGATTTTTAATATCTTTTCACAAAAGTTTTCAAGAGTTTTATCTACAATTTTAGTTTTAGAGTTGTGATGTCAATTATGAAAAATTATTTAGTAAACTATTTATTATTAAAACTCATTTATAAAAATTGAGCCCGATGTTAGTATCGAGCTCAATAAATTATAACTAATTATTTTTATGTTTAAAAAATTTTAAATTTTAAACTGTTTCTTCTTGCAAATGTTTTCGTTTATTTTCTGTAAATGAATTTAAGTTTAAAGATGGTTTAATTACTGTTTTTTCGGTATTGACTTTGATGTAATTGTTTCTTCTTTTTAATGCTAAAAAGCGAGAGAAACGAATTTTATACCAATCATAAAAGATAACAATGGTTAAAAATATACTTACCAAATAAAACACTTGAAAACCGGTGTAAAAATACAAGAACCCTGATACTATTGCTCCACCTAAATAGGCTGTTGCAATGGCACTAAGCAGTTTTGCTTTGCCCCGTAATTCTTTGTTTTCACGGTATTCTCTTTTGGTAAACATTGAAAATAAAATACCTAAATCAGTTGTAGTACCGGTTAAGTGGGTTGTTTTTACAGCAAAATTTGAAATACTGGCTGTTAATCCGTTTTGTAAACCCATCGCAAAAAGCATTACTCCAAGTAAAATCTCTGTTTCAATTAGGGTTTCACGATAGTAAAATTGTCCATAAAAACCAACCGATAACAAACAGATAATTTCTAAAACCAGCGGAATAGAATGTGCTAAATAAGTATTGACTCTACTTAAATGTATTACAATCAAATTGGAAAAAAAACTACCAAAGAAAAACAGAAATATCCACGAAAAAACGATAGCCGTTTGATACAGATTTCCTTTTACAATTTCCGAGGCCAAGATGGCATAATGGCCGGTTACGTTTGATGAAAATGAAAAGAAAATCAGTAATGAGGCAACATTCACCATACCACCCGAAAAGGCAGTGAGGACACCCAATTTTATGTTATCTTCTAATGTTCTGCTATTACTAAATTTTCTAAGCATATTTTATGATTTTTCAAATGTTAATTTTGCAATTCCTCGAGCTTGAATTTCGGAATCAAAATTCAATATCATTTTGTTGTTGTCAAGCTCAGTAAGGTTGTAATTTTCAATTACTTGGTCGTCATATTTTAATTGAAGAATATTACCACGACCTTTAATTTTCCAACTTACCAACTTTTCGTTTTCACCCGCCTGAAGAAGTAGTTTCCCATTGGGTAAAAATTGCCAAGTTTCCGCTTCGTGAATCAGCAAATGCTGACCGATTATTTTCTTTACATCGTCTGTAATTTCTTTACTGCTGTCGCCCACTTTATTCACTCGTTCATATTCCCAAGATAATTCTTTCCATTGCCCGACAATCTTTTTTTCGGGACTTTGAGATAGTGATATGAGTGTAATAAACGAACCCACAATAACTAAAAATACAGCCGTGTAGGTTATAATGATTTTCATAGTTTTTTTGGTTTTTAATTATTAAGAATGCGACGGAACTCCGTTGAAGAAGATTTCGGCAACTTTTCCTTTTTCAGGAATATTTTGATTGGCATTCCATCCAACTTGTTCCACTGAAAGTTTACTTTTTTGGATAAACGGAACTAAATCAAAACTTTTTCTTTTGTTCAATCTCCATTGATGTTGTGTTGGAAGAAAGGCTTGATCAATTTTGTTTCCTTCAACATAATTGTTAAAAGCAGTTTGTGTAAAGCCGGTAAAAATATCTTTTCGGATAGAATTAATTTTTGAAGCATATTTGTTTTGTAAAACAGAACAAGCTTCAGTAAATTCATTAGTAATAAATTGATTTACAATTTTTTTCTTAGATAAGAAAAGCAAATCAGTGATTGAATCTGTCAAATGAACACCGTGCAAAAGAATGACATCAAATTTTTCATCAGATGACGATTGGCTCAAAACATTTTTTAAAACAGTTAATGATTCAATTGAGAAATCAGTTGGGATAAGAATGGTTTTTTTCATGACACTATTATTTTTTTAGATTTATAGTGACAAATTTATGGGCGTCAAATTAGAAAGAAATTAATCTAAAATTAGAATTTGATTAAAATTGATTGACGAAATTAAAATGAGATTAGAGAATCTTAAAGAAGTTTTAAAAACGTTAAATTTTATACATCGGAATGTTAATTTGAACCGTCGTTCCTTGATTTTGAATTGACTTTACATCAATCTCACCACGATGCATCCGGATGATATTTCGCGTCAGCGGCAGACCAATTCCATACCCTTCATAATTTTTTGTATTAGAAGCTCTAAAGAAGGGATCATAGATGAATTTTAATTCCGATTCTGGAATCCCAATACCCACATCTTTTATAACCACAAAAACACTGTTGTTTGATGCTCCAAGTGCAACATTCACGGGTTGATGATCAGAATATTTACATCCATTGCTGATGATATTGCTGAAGGCCAAATGCAAGAGTTGTTCATTTCCGTTAACTTTAATCATATCCGGATTTTCAGGAAGCAAACTCATATCAAGATGAATTTTATTTTTTTGATTGATTCGTTCTAATGTTTCTTTAACATCCATTAAAACCTGATCAATTCTTAATTTGTCGAATTTTTGAATTTTACCATTAAACCCGGTTTGTGCCAAAAATAATAAAGCTCTCGTTTTTCCTTCTAATTTTTCGGCTTCCACCAACATAATTTTGATGGCTTCTTGATAATCTTCTTGCGTTCTTTCTTTCGATAAAATTACATCGGCTTCACCAATAATGGCAGTAAGCGGAGTTCTAAGTTCGTGCGAAGCATTGCTAATAAAGTTGTTTTGCGTTTCAAAAGAAGTTTCAATTCGATCAAGCATCGTGTTGAACGTTTTTGCTAACTCGTTCAATTCATCATTTTTATTGGTTTCATCTAAACGCAAATGCAAGTTTTCAGAACTAATCTGATTTACTTTTTCGGTAATTTTCCGCAAAGGTTTAAAAATATATTTTGAAAAATACAGCGAAGTAATCGCAGAAATTACAAAAGCAGCCAAAATTGAAAAAAACAACGTTCTTTTTAAATAAGCTGAATGATGCAGTTCATAATAATTTTCAGCAGAAGCAACGACGATGTACCTTCCTTTTTTACTATTATAAAGTATGCCTTTATAAAAGGTGTTGTTTTTTTGATATTCCGATTTCCCGTTTTTAATCACATCATCAAAAAAGGAGAGGGGCAAACCCAACGTCTGACTTTCGTCCTGATAAGAAGCAATATCTTCTAACGGGAAAAAATAATCTTTCTCTTGTGGGAGTTTTTCAAAAAACTGATCACGCAATTCTTTAATTTCTCTAATATTTGCGGTTGGATTATTATCTAATTCGATTTTTCCGGCAGTAATTGCACGAATTTCTAATAATCGAAAAAAATCATTATGTGAATAATTTAAAAACGAATAATACACAAATCCGCTAAAAAGCGATAATACGATCAGAAAAGGAATTAAAAAAAGTAAGGTTATTTTGGTTTGCGTTTTCATTAATTTTCTTTCATTACATAACCCATTCCGATCACGGTATGAATTAATTTATTGGATGAATTACTATCTATTTTTTTTCGAAGGTAATTTACATAAACATCAACAACATTAGTTCCCATATCAAAATTGACACCCCAAACAGTATCTAATATTTCGCCTCTGGAAAGAACTTTGTTGAGGTTCTGCAAAAAGTTGAGCAAAAGTTTAAATTCAGTTGTTGTTAGCGAAATCGTTTCGCCATTTCTGGTAACTGTTTTGCTGAAATCATTCAGAATTAAATCATCAATTTTATAAATGTAATCCTCTTGAATTTCCGGAATTGATGGACTAAAACTTTCGGTTCTACGAAGTAAGGTTTTTATTCGAGCCAAAAGTTCAATAAACTTAAACGGTTTTACCAGATAATCATCGGCACCCGATTCTAAACCTAACACAATGTTTTCTGAAGTTCCCAAAGCAGTTAAAAACAAAATTGGAATTTGTGTGTTGGTTTTTCTGATTTCTCGACAAACTTCCAAACCATTCATTTCAGGCAACATAATATCTAAAATGACAAGATCAAATTGATTATTTTGTTGTAAAGTAAGTCCGGTTTTTCCGTCTAAAGCTACAGAAACTTCATAGCCTTCTTCGGTTAATCCTTTTTTGATAAATGATACAACGTGAACTTCGTCTTCTACTAATAAAATCTTTTTCATTGCTGTTTTTTTGAACTGAAAAATTCAAGGGTTCAATTTACAAAAAATAAATTGGAGAAAAAATAAAGGGTTTTTTAATTGAAAATTTTTCCCGAAGAATGGTCATTTTTTGCTCCGGTTACACTACAAAGAACATTGATTTCACTGCGTAATTTCAACACGCCAAGTAATCCGAAAATTAAGGCTTCTTTGAATTCTAATGTTTTGGTATTCGGAACAATAAGATTCATTTTAGGTAAATAGTTTTGCATCCGTTCCAATAAAAAAAGATGATAAGCTCCACCGCCGGTAATTAATATTTTGCCTTCTTTTTTTGTTAAAGCCAAAGCAATTTGCGTAGCAATATGTTCCACAAAAGTGTGCAATTTATCTTCAATTGAAATGGAATAATTGTTGATTAGCGGTAAAATTGTAGCATTGACAAACTCAATTCCGAGTGATTTTGGGTATTTTTTTTGATAAAAATCGAGGTTATTTAATTCAGTTAATAAATCTGAATTTACTTTTCCGGAACGAGCAATTTCGCCTTTATCATCGTAATTCAATCCGATTTGATTGGCATAAAAATTTAAAACGGTATTCACTGGAGAAATATCAAACGCAATTCGCTTTCCGTTTTCTTCAAATGAAATATTCGAAAACCCGCCTAAATTCAAACAAAAATCATAGTCAGAAAACAATAATCGATCGCCAATCGGAACAAGCGGAGCACCTTGTCCGCCCAATTCTACATCTTGAACTCTAAAATCGCAGACAACCGTTTTACCAATAATTTCAGCAAGTTTAGGAAGATTTCCAATTTGCAAAGTGATGCCATTTTGGGGTTGATGTAAGATAGTATGTCCGTGACTACAAACTGCGTCTATCGCATCAATTTTATATTCTTTTAAAAAATAGTTGATTATATTTCCTAAAAAATCGGTGTACTCTTCATTTAATTGAATCAATTCATTTTCAGAAAAATGAACGGCAACTTTCAATTTGTTTAACCAATGATTTGGATATGAAATGGTTACAGATTCTAGAATTTCATACGACCATTTTCTGTCTTTTTCCCAAAAATGAAGATGAGCCAAATCGATTCCGTCGAGTGAAGTTCCGCTCATAACACCAACAACTTGATAGGATTCTTTAAACATAGGCTAAAATTACGAAATCGTTTGAGATTTTGACTTTATTGTTCTATTTTTGCGTTCAAATTTAAGAAACAATCAATCAATATTTTTTATAGTTATGGATTTTAATCTAACCGAAGAGCATTTAATGATTCAGCAAGCGGCTCGTGATTTTGCTCAACAAGAATTATTACCTGGAGTTATTGAAAGAGATGAACATTCAAAATTTCCAACCGAGCAAGTGAAAATGATGGCTGAATTAGGCTTCATGGGAATGATGGTTGATCCAAAATACGGCGGAGCAGGTTTAGACAGCGTTTCCTATGTTTTGGCGATGACAGAAATTGCAAAAGTTGATGCTTCGGCGGCGGTAATTATGTCGGTAAACAACTCCTTAGTTTGTGCCGGAATGGAAAAATATTGTAGCGAAGAACAAAAGATGAAATACTTGGTTCCGTTGGCCAAAGGTGAAGTAATCGGTGCTTTTTGTTTATCAGAACCGGAAGCAGGAAGTGATGCAACTTCTCAAAAAACCACCGCCATCGACAAAGGAGATTACTATTTGTTAAACGGAACAAAAAATTGGATTACCAATGGTTCAACAGCGTCAACTTATTTAGTAATTGCTCAAACCGATGTTGAAAAAGGTCACAAAGGAATCAATGCTTTTATTGTTGAAAAAGGGTGGGCCGGATTTGAAATTGGTCCGAAAGAAAAGAAAATGGGAATTCGCGGAAGCGACACACATTCGTTAATGTTTACTGATGTGAAAGTGCCAAAAGAAAATAGAATTGGTGCCGATGGTTTCGGATTTTCGTTTGCAATGAACGTGTTGAACGGGGGAAGAATCGGAATTGCATCGCAAGCATTAGGAATTGCAACCGGAGCTTATGAATTGGCTTTGAAATATTCGCACGAGCGAAAAGCATTTGGCAAAGAAATCTTCAAACACCAAGCCATAGCTTTTAAATTGGCTGATATGTATGTGAAAGTAACAGCAGCAAAATTATTAGTAATGAAAGCAGCTTGCGAAAAAGATGAAGGAAAAGACATCGCTCATTCTGGTGCAATGGCAAAATTATACGCTTCCGAAATTGCGTTGGAAGTAGCCAATGAAGCGGTTCAAATTCACGGTGGAAACGGTTATGTTGCCGAATATCACGTGGAAAGAATGATGAGGGATTCTAAAATTACACAAATTTACGAGGGAACTTCAGAGATTCAACGTATTGTGATTTCGAGAGGATTGGTTTAAAAATAAATCACAAATCAATATATTTAAAACCCTTTGAGTGCTTTCTTAAAGGGTTTTTTGTATTTTTATCGCAAAACCAATTCTATGAATTCTATTAAATACATTTCAATTTCAGGATTATTTTCAATGCTTTTTGTTTTACCGATTTTTTCGCAATCTGCTTCTGTGGCGGTTTCGGAGAAAGTAACCTATAGTGTGAGTAAAGATTCTGTTTCCACACGATTAGAATACCTTACCTCCGATTTGTTGGAAGGAAGAGATACCGGAACCAAAGGCGGAGAGTTAGCGGCTGCTCATTTAGAAAATTATTTTAAGAGTTTGTCGATTTTGCCTTATTTTGAGTCGTATCGCGATACGCTTTCTAATTTTGAAAAACCGGCTTATAACATTGTTGGTTTTTTGGAAGGAACAGATCCAAAACTAAAAGATGAATTCATCATTTTTAGTGCTCATTATGATCATATTGGTATAATTGATAAAAAAGTTGAAAAGGATTCCATTGCCAACGGAGCCAATGATAATGCGACCGGATGTTTGGCTGTGGCAGAAATTGCACGCTATTTTTCATCCCAAAAAAATAATAAACGAAGTATTTTATTTGTCTTTTTTTCGGGTGAAGAAAAAGGATTGTTGGGTTCAAGACATTTGGCAGCCAAGTTAAAAAGTGAAAATTTTAATTTGTATAGTATGCTGAATTTTGAAATGATTGGTGTGCCAATGAAACGTGATTTTTTAACCTACATCACCGGTTATAATAAATCAAATATGGCAGAAAAAATGAATGAATATGCCGGGAAAAAGACAGTTGGTTTTCTGCAAGCGGAATTGCATTACAGATTATTTATGGCATCGGATAACTTTCCGTTCTTCTTAGAATTTAATGTTCCGGCTCAAACGGTTAGTACTTTTGACTTTGAAAATTACAACTATTATCATCACGTTTCAGATGAATTTAGCCAAATGAATACGGATTTTATGACCGATTATATTCAGGAAATGTTGCCTATCGTAACAAAAATGGTCAATGCATCAGAAAAAGAAATTGTTTTAAAAAAATAAAGAAATTGAAAAATATCATCATCACCGGAACTTCACGCGGAATTGGCTACGAACTTGCTTTGCAATTTGCCAATGAAGGCCATCGAGTTTTAGCTATCTCCCGAAAAACGGTAAAAGAACTAATCGAACATCCAAATATAACTTGTCTGGTAGTTGATTTATCGGAAGAAAGCGGATTGAATTTAGTAACAGAATTCATTTCGCAGACGTGGAAAAATGTAGATGTGTTAATTCACAATGCCGGATGTCTGGTACTAAAACCATTTTTACAATTAACACAAGCCGATTTTGAAATGGTTTACAAAGTAAATGTTTTTGGTGTTGCCAATTTAACTCGAATTTGTTTGCCTTTTTTGAAAAAAGGAAGCCATGTAGTATCGATAAGTTCGATGGGCGGCGTTCAAGGAAGTTCAAAATTTGCCGGTTTAGCTGCTTATTCTTCCAGCAAAGGAGCAGTGATAACCTTGTCGGAATTGTTGGCAGAAGAATACAAAGAAGAAGGGATTTCGTTTAATGTTTTAGCTTTAGGAGCCGTTCAAACCGAAATGTTGCACGAAGCTTTTCCGGGATATCAAGCACCACTTTCTGCCAAAGAAATGGCCGATTATATTTATGATTTTTCGTTAAACGGAAATAAATATTATAATGGGAAAGTGTTGCAGGTAAGTTCATCAACACCGTAATTATTTCAACAACTAAATGAGTGAAGTCCTCTTAAAATATCTTCCCGAACACGCAGTGGAATCGGTTTTTGAGTTAATCAAAACCAATTCTGTTCATTTAAAAATTGTGAACGAACGTGTGACTCGGCATGGCGATTATAGAAGACATCCTTCCGGGAAACATCAAATCACGGTGAATGCAAATTTGAATAAATACCGTTTTTTGATTACGCTCGTTCACGAAATTGCTCATTTAGCTGCTTTTGAAAAATTTGGCAGAAATATTAAACCACACGGAAATGAATGGAAAATTACGTTTCAACGGTTGATGGTCCCGTTTATTCGACCGGAAATTTTTCCGAATTCGGTGTTGCCTTTGATTGCTAATCATTTTCGAAATCCAACCGCCAGTAGCGACACTGATGCACGATTGGCTTTTGCTTTAAAACAATTTGACGAACGAAAACCGGATATTCATTTTATTCACGAAGTACCTTCTGGTAGTTTTTTTAGAATTAAAAACGGAAGAGTTTTTCAAAAAAAAGGACTTCGGGTCAAACGCTATGAATGTCTCGAAGTACAAACCGGAAAGTTATATTTGTTTAATGCGAATGCTGAAGTGGAGATTATTCCGGGATAATTAATTAATAACGATTTATGATTTTAGAATTACTTAAAAACAAATCTTATTTTTTGTTGCTTTTAGTCGCAATTTTATTTTTGATTTTGTCTTTTATTGGAGATAAAAACGAAATATTGGATATAAATGTTCATGATACTTATTATGTAATAACATTTCAACATGCTTATATTTTGTTGTGTTTGCTATTTTTTAGTACGGGATTGATAAATTTATTATTTAATTTTTTTGAAATTCAATTCATTTCAATCCTTTCTTTAATTCATATTTATGGTTCGTTGATTTTTATTGGATTATTTTTTTACTATCTAGGAAAGATAAATTCATCATCAATTTTTGATTCAATTGATTATAATCTCAGAACTATAATTTCATTATTAATTTTTGCAGGATTACAATTGTTGTTTATTTTAAATCTTTTTATTTCAATCATTAAAAAACTCAGCATCTCAGCTACTCAGTAACTCCGCAACTTTACTATATTTGTAATTATAAAAAAAAATGAGATTGCTTCGTGCCTCGCAATGACTATGAACAAAAATTACTACGCAATATTAATGGCTGGTGGAGTCGGCTCACGTTTTTGGCCGGTTTCTACAACTGATTTTCCTAAGCAATTTCACGATATGTTGGGGTCGGGTGAGACGTTAATTCAGAAGACTTTCAGTCGTTTATCAAAATTAATTCCAACCGAAAATATATTGATTTTAACCAATGAAAAATACAATGATTTGGTTCTTAATCAATTGCCAATAGTTAAGCAAGAGCAAGTTTTATTGGAACCCGCTATGCGAAACACAGCTCCTTGTATTTTATATGCTTCGCTAAAAATTCAAAAAATGAATCCGGATGCTGTGATGGTTGTAGCTCCAAGTGATCATTGGATAGAAGATGAAACCGCATTTATCAGTAATTTGCAACAATGTTTTGATTATTGTCAACACGAAAATGCGTTGATGACATTAGGAATTCAACCTACTTTTCCAAATACCGGTTTTGGTTACATCGAATTTGATAAAACAGATGTAAATCCCATCAAAAAAGTAAATCAATTTCGTGAAAAACCAAATTACGAAACGGCAAAATCTTTTCTTGAAAGTGGTAATTTCCTTTGGAATGGCGGTATTTTTATCTGGTCTGTCAAATCAATAACAGAAGCTTTTTCCACTTTTCAACCGCAAATGAATCAATTGTTTTTGGAAGGTTTTGAAACATATAATACACTAAAAGAAAAAGAGTTTATTAATCAAAATTATGTTGAAGCCGAAGATATTTCAATTGATTATGCCATCTTAGAAAAAGCCAAAAATGTATATGTTTTACCCGCAACTTTTGATTGGAATGATTTGGGAACGTGGGGTTCATTACATGAAAAACTAGGGAAAGACAATCAAAATAATGCTGTCCTTAATACAATCTTAGTTTCAGAAAACGCATCAAACAATATCATTCGTGCACAAAATAAAAGGTTGGTGGTTATTGATGGTTTAAATGATTACATTGTGGTGGAACATGGCGATGTTTTGTTAATTTATCCAAAAGAGAAAGAACAAGACATCAAAAAAATTGTGAGTTCGCTACCCAATTAAAAAAAAAATAAACTATGGAAAATGATACGCCAAACAGACCGATTAAAAGTTTATGGTTAAATTTAAAACTTTTACTAAAATCAACTTTAGATATTCGCGAAGATACCAATCACGAATCTACAATTGAAGAAGTAAAAGCAGGAATTTCTATCAAAGGTCAAGGTGCGTGGGTATTAATTTTCTCTATTTTAATTGCATCGGCGGGTTTAAACACGAGTTCAGCCGCAGTTGTAATTGGTGCGATGTTAATTTCTCCATTGATGGGACCAATTGTTGGAATTGGACTTTCTTTGGGAATTAATGATGTTGATTTAATGCGAAAAGCTATTAAGAACTTCGGAATAATGGTGGTTTTGGCGTTATTCACTTCTTTTTTGTTTTTTAGTATTCCAATTTTCCAAGATGAAACACCGGAATTAATTGCCAGAACTTACCCTGATGTTCGCGATGTAATCATTGCTTTTGCTGGTGGATTTGCATTAATTGTTGCACTTAGCAGAAGAAATAAACAAATCAACACCATTGCCGGTGTGGCGATTGCAACTGCTTTAATGCCACCGCTTTGTACAGCGGGTTATGGATTGGCAACAGGCAAATGGATGTTTTTTGGTGGAGCATTATTCTTATTTACGATCAATACGATTTTCATTGCATTAGCGACTTTTATTATCGTAAAATCGTTAAAGTTTCCAATGAAAGAATATTTGAATTCGTCTAAACGAAAACGTATTTCGCAAGTCCTTTATTTTATTGCTTTTTTGATTTTAGCACCAAGTATTTACATGTTTTATGGATTGTATAAAAAATCTGATTTTGAACGAAAAGTGAATCTGATTTTAAGTGAATTTAGAGAAAATAATGATGTCATTCTCTTGAATCAACAAATCAGTTACAACGATAAAACAGTTGCGTTTGCTACAGTTGGAAAATCAGTAACTATTTCATTAGTAAACAAATGGAAGGAAAAATTAGAAAAGCAAGGATATGGCGGAGTTGAATTTGAAATCGCTCAAAGTGTTGAAAATTTGGAAACACAAACAATGTTAGAAAAATTGGAATCAACTTATTACACTTCTCAACAAAATCTTAATAATAAAGAGGAAATAATTGTTCGACAAGAAAAAGAACTACTACTTTTACAGAAGCAATTATATTTAAGTGAAAAAAGTAAAGTTCCATTTGATCAAATTGCAAATGAAATTAAAATAAATTACGCCAACGTTGAAGAGATTGCTTTTTCTAAATTAATTAAGACGAATTTTAAAAAAATGGATACTTTACCAATCATTTATTTAAAATGGAAAAAATCAGTTAGTGCTAGAAACAAGGCAGCCGATGAAGCAAAAATTGAGAAATGGTTGAGGTTAAAGCTTCAAACAGAAAAATTAGAAGTTGAAAGACTAAATTAGCGAACATGATTTTTTTAATAGGAATTGATTTTTCCTTACCACTCAAGAATCCGGTATTATTGTTTTCATTAATACTGTTTATCATTCTATTTGCCCCAATTTTATTAAACAAATTAAGAATTCCACACCTTATCGGATTAATTATTGCCGGAGCTATTATCGGACCAAATGGTTTTAATTTGATTGCTCGCGATATGAGTATCATTTTATTCGGAACAGTTGGCTTACAGTACATTATGTTCTTAGCAGGTTTAGAAATTGATTTAGCTGAGTTCAAAAAAAACAGTTCAAGAAGTATAGTCTTTGGCCTACTTACCTTTTCAATCCCAATGACAATTGGTACTTTGGTGGGTTGTTATATTTTAGAATTTTCTATGCCAACTTCAGTTTTATTGGCCAGTATGTTCGCTTCACATACATTAATTGCTTACCCAATTGTCAGTAAATTAGGTGTTGCCAAAAATAGAGCCGTCAATATTACAGTTGGTGGAACCATGATTACAGACACGCTCGCCCTGTTAGTTTTGGCAGTAATTGCGGGAATGCAAACAGGTGAAATCAATCAGGAATTTTGGATTCGTTTAGGATTTTCCGTTGTTGCTTTCGGTTTGGTTGTGATGTTGATTTTTCCCATTATTGGAAGATGGTTTTTTAAACGATTTGATGATAATATTTCCCAATATATTTTTGTTTTAGCAATGGTTTTTTTGGGATGTACTTTGGCGGAATTAGCCGGAATTGAAGCAATCATCGGAGCTTTCTTAGCCGGATTATCCCTAAATCGATTGATTCCGCATACTTCTCCGTTAATGAATCGGATTGAATTTGTGGGAAATGCACTTTTCATTCCGTTCTTTCTTATCGGAGTTGGAATGTTGATTGATTATAAAGCTTTTATTAAAGATTGGAATACATTAGAAGTTGCCGGAATTATGACGGTTTGTGCAATTGTTGGAAAATACCTTCCGGCCTACATCACTCAAAAGATTTATGGTTTTTCTGTAGATGAAAGAAGATTAATTTTCGGATTAAGTAATGCTCAAGCCGCTGCAACATTAGCCGCCGTTTTAGTAGGATTTAATATAATTGTCGATTATAAAAGTGTTACCGAATACAACGAAATTCATCTTAAAAATAATAAGTTAACAACCGAAAATCATTCTGAATTAATTTTTGGATTAGAGAAAGGAGAGTTTCCTAAAGTTGGAAATGTAGCTATTATAGGGGGAGTTCCTGCGAATGGTACTTATAGATTAACCGATAAAACCGAAATGGTTTTCACGCAAGGTCGCTTGGCCGATATAAAAATGCCCAATCGATTGTTGAATGAAAGTGTACTTAACGGAACCATTTTAATGATTTTAATCACATGTACCATTGCTTCGTTTGTGGCTCAAAAAGGAGCGTACAATATCGCTTTGATGGAAGATGATTCGGATGAACAAGAGGAAGGAAAACCAACCGACGGTGATGAACGGATTCTTATCCCGATGAAAAATATCGACACGGTTGAAGAACTTATTCAGTTTGCCGTTACTATCAAATCAAAGAAAAACAAAACCGGACTTTTCGCTTTAAACGTGATTAATAATAATTCTTCGTCCTTATCCAAAGAATCGAAAGCTAAAAAAATCGTAGATAAAGCTGCTGTCGTTGCTTCGGCAACAGATAATAGATTAAATATGTTGATGCGATATGATTTGAATATTTTAAACGGAATTACAAGTGTAGTTAGAGAACAAAAAATATCCGACATCATTTTAGGTCAAACCGAAAGTTTAGGATCTAGCGAAAGTATGTATGGACCCTTGACCGATGGAGTTTTAAATAAATGTAATGCAACAACTTTTATTTATAAATCGGTTCAACCCATTTCAACCATAAAAAGATATGTGGTAGTGATTCCTGAACGTGCTGAGCGTGAAATTGGTTTCCCATTTTGGTTATTAAAAATATGGAATTTAGGAAAAAATACCGGTTCAAAAATTGTTTTTTATGGCAGTGAAACCACCATCAATTTCATCAAAGATATTCATTCTAAACATCCGGTAGATGCGGGTTTTAATGTGTTTTCTGATTGGGATGATTTTTTGATACTTTCCAGAAGTATTGTCAAAGATGATGCACTTGTAGTCGTAATGAGCAGAAAACCAAATTTGTCTTACAATGCAATCATGAGTCATATTCCAACTTATATGAACAAATATTTTGACAAAAATAATGTGGTTTTAATTTATCCATTACAGTTAGGAATTGAAGGTAGCTCTAAAATTGATTTAAAAAATCCCGGTGCTTTGGATACATTTACCGAAAATTTAGAAAGACTTGATGATGTTGCAAAAATGATTGGGAAATTATTTAAAAAGAAATAGAAGTGTTAAAAAATGAATTGTTTAGTTATTTTTACAATTCTTTTTCTTACTTTTCATTTCTATTTAAATAATTTAAGATGAGCAAATTGGCATTAAAGAATCGAAATTTTTTATTTTTACTTTTTTTTCATCTTTTATTTTTTAATTTTTCTTCTGCTCAGCTCAACGACTTTACTCTACAAGTAACAGCTACAAATGAAACGTGTACTGCAAATGGAACGCTAACTTTTACTGTTTCAGGAATTACTAATGGGGCAACTATTACTTATTCAGTTTATAAATTACCTGATTTAATAACTCCAATAGCTGTTATAAACACAACATCATTAAATGGGTTGACTTCAGGGACTTATTCAGTAGTAGCCACTCAAACTTTAGGAGGTTTAAGCAACTCACAAGAACAAAACGCGGTAATTCAGGATTTAACAGTAGAGCTGACTTATCTTTTATCCGGACAAAACGAATTATGTGGGGCTGATGGAGTGATAAGTGTTAATGTACTCACAGGAACAGCACAATCGTATGAAATTATTTCCGGACCTGTAACTGCACCATTACAAGCAAGTAATGTCTTTACAGGATTATCAGGAGGTACTTATGTAATTAGAGTTTTTGATATTTGTGGAGATGCCTCTGTGCAAACATATATCTTGTTTTCTTCACAAACAAGTCTAACAGTAGAGGTAGATTCCGAAGCTGAATGGTTGAACTGTACTACTTCAGCAGTTACACTTTCTGTTTTGCCGGGCAATGGAATGATTGTATATCCACTTACAATTCTGTTCACTATTAATCCTCCAAATGCTAATCAGATTATTATTAATCAAACAACTAATTCATTAGGAGAAGAATTTATTATTGTTCAAGGATATCAAATTTTTGAGGGAGAAACATATATTTATTCATATAGTATTACTGATGCTTGTGGAAATGAAATAGTCGGAAATGGCTCATTAACTCATTCTAATCCATCTCCGGTAGCTTTAGAACTTGAAAAAAATTGCGAAGAAATTTCTTACTATATTAATAATGCACAAAGTGCAACAATAATTAGTGCTCCTGCTACTTATCTGGCAAATTCTATCCCATTTATATTACCAATAGGGGGCAATGGGTTTCCTGTAACCGGTTTTTTAGTTGAAGGCAATTATGTTGTAACTGGTGTAGATATCTGCGGAAATGATTTTCAACTGACAATTCAAGTAGAAATCCCTGAGCCCGAACCACCAACTGCTATTGAGATTGATGCAACTTGTCAAGGGAAATCTTATTTTATAGACAAAGCAGTTAGTGCTACAATAATAAGTGCACCGGCTACATATACAGCTAACCCAATCCCTTATGTTTTGCCAATTGGTGAAGATGGTTTTCCAATAACAGGATATTTATCACCAGGGACTTACACACTCTTAGTTTTTGATAATTGCGAAAATGAATTTGAAATTGAAATTATTGTTGATAATCCAAATGCAGAATCCCCAATAATTTTTGTAATTGAAGGTTGTGAAGTAGGATTTGGTTCATTAAATTTGAATGGAGTGAATACATTTCAATCAGTTGTTTTAATTAACGCTCCTCAAAGTTTTCCATTCCCTCTTCCGTATGATGTAAGTTCCAATATCAATACAAATGGTGATTTAATCCTCACAGGATTGCCAGCAGGGAATTATGTTTTCGAATGGATTGATGAATGCGGAGCTCAATCATCTAGTAATGTTACAATTCAGGGATATTCTTTCACCACAAATGTTGAGGTGTTTGAAAATTGTGGTTCTTTTGATTTAGGGTTGTATCATACAAGTAATAATTTTGCAGCTCCCTCATTTTGGTTGCAAAAATTCTATCCTGAATCCGGAAATTGGGGACATCCGGTCACCGGAGTTATTTATGTTGATGGAACTCAACTTTCTGCAATTAATTCTATAAATTTAACTAACAATACAATTAATTTTAATTTATCTTATTTTGGTGAATTCAGAATTATGAAACGCTATCAAGTTGTTAGTAATGGAAACACAGCTCAATATTGTAATGAATTTCTTTATGAGTTTGAATTTACTGGCCTACCCAGAATTAATACTGTTTATAGTTTTTCTTGTGGGAACAATTTGAGAGACGTCATTGTGGACGCATCAGGTGTACCCCCATTGTTATATAGAATTATCGAGAAAGATGGTGAACCCTTTTTAATTGAAAATGGAAACTCAACTACTTTTCTTTCATTAGAAACTGGAATCTATACTTTTCAAATTGAAGATAGTTGCGGGAATTTAAGAAATAGTGAATTTGAAATTTCTGATTCGGTTGTTTTTGAAATTACACCTTCATCTATTTGTACCGGAGAAACAGTGACATTATCAATCCCCAATTTCTCGTTTTTAACGTATCAATGGTGGTTCAATGACAATGTATTACCAATTATAAGTACTTCGAACGTACTGGAAATTCCAAATTTTTCACCTGACGTTCATAATGGAGTTTACCATGTTCTTATAACCAATCCGAATAATCCAAGTAGTTGTATAAACTTGGAACTAGAATTTGAAATTAATTCAACCGATTTATTACCGGAAGCAGGAGAAGGATCTACAGAAACTTTTTGTGGACCGCAAGCCATTTTAGATTTGTTTACATTTTTAACAGGAACGTTTTCAACCACTGGAGTTTGGACGGAGATTACAACAAGCGGTACTCTAAATGAAAACAATTGGGATACCTCAAATTTGAGTCCCGGAGAATATCAATTTAGATATAGGGTTGAAGGAAATTGTGATTCTTTTGATGAGTCATTTGTAAATCTAACCATTTTAGAAACGCCAGGAAATCCAACAGCTTCTGTTGATTCGCTTATTTGTGAAAGTAATTCAGTTCAGCTTTATGCAACAACAATTGAAGATGCAGTTTATCAATGGGTTGGGCCAAACGGATTTTCATCCAATGAACAAAACCCTATAATTGATTCAATTTCTTCAGTAAATAATGGAACATATACAGTTTCAATAGAAACAAATGGCTGTCCATCAACTCCATCATCCGTTGAGGTTTTTGTTAGTGAAGTTCCTGAATTTAGTTTAGAAAATCTTTGTATTAATGATAGAATGATGGTCACGGCTTCACATTTAGGTCAAACACTCGATAATCCAAATCTGATTTTTTCATGGACTGGACCAAATGGATTTACAAGTTCTCAAAATCCGATTGATATAACCGGACTTACAAAAGGAATTTACACTTTAATTGTAACCAATGAATTTGGTTGCTCTGCAGAAGAATTTATTGATATTACTAAAACAATTTGTGCCATTCCAAAAGGACTTTCTCCAAACGGAGACGGTCTCAACGATACATTTGATTTAACTGATTTAGGCGAAAACCTGACAGTAAAAATTTACAACCGTTATGGAATGGTGGTATATGAACTTGATGGTTATGTTAATCAGTGGAGAGGACAAGACAAGAAAGGAAATCTATTACCAAGTGCGACCTACTACTATTATGTTGAATTTGATAATGGAGAAGGCAGAACAGGTTGGGTTTACTTGATGACGACAGAATAGTTTATTCTCCTTTATTTTGAGCTTTTCTGATTTTTTTAAACAGATTAGAAGAATAGACAAAGTCGACAATGGCTTCGTTGTCTGTTTTAAAGATGTCTTTTTTTGTGCCTTCCCAAGCGAGAATTCCCTCTTTGAGGAAGATGATTTTTTCACCAATTTCCATCACAGAATTCATGTCGTGGGTATTTATAACTGTAGTAATGTCGTATTCTTCCGTAATTTCTTTAATCAAATTATCAATTACAATCGCTGTTTTTGGATCAAGTCCTGAGTTGGGTTCGTCACAAAATAAATATTTAGGTTTGTTAACAATTGCTCTTGCAATGGCAACCCTTTTTTGCATACCACCCGAAATTTCAGAAGGTTTCTTTTTGTGAGCATCAACTAAATTTACTCTTTTTAAAACAAAATCAACTCGTTCCTGAATTTCTTTGGGAGTTTGTTTGGTAAACATTTTCAAAGGAAAACCAACATTTTCTTCCACGGTCATGCTATCAAACAAAGCACTTCCTTGAAAAACCATTCCGATTTCTGTACGCAATTCTCTTTTTTCATCAGCAGATAATTCCGAATATATTCTTCCGTCAAACGAAATTGTTCCCGAATCTGGTGAATGAATTCCTAACAATGTTTTGAGTAAAACTGTTTTTCCTGAACCACTTTGACCAATAATTAAATTGGTTTTTCCGGTTTCAAAAACTGAGGAAATCCCTTTTAAAACTTTATGTTCGCCAAATGACTTTTCTATGTCTTTAATTTCTATCATTTGCTTAAAAGTAATTGGGTTAAAATATAATTGGCCAAAATAATCGCCACCGAAGACCACACAAAGGATACAGTACTCGCTTTACCAACTTCTAATGCTCCACCTTTCATATAATAACCGTGATAAGATGGAATGGTCGCCAAAATAATGGCAAAAATCATGGTTTTGATAAATGCATACGCAATGTGAAAAGGAATGAATTCTGTTTGTAATCCCATAATAAATTCGTCACTAGAAGTAAAACCACCATAAACGCCGGCCATCCAACCACCAAAAACGCCTAAAAACATACTAATTCCAATTACAAAAGGGTAGAGTAGAAGGGCGATTATTTTTGGAAAAACCAAATAATTCAATGAGTTAACACCCATTACTTCCAAGGCATCAATTTGCTCGGTAACACGCATGGTTCCTATGCTTGAAGTGATAAACGAACCCACTTTTCCGGCCATGATGATGGAAATAAAAGTTGGTGCAAATTCCAGAATTACCGATTGTCTTGTGGCAAAACCAATGAGGTATTTTGGAATCAACGGATTCGTGAGGTTTAATGCCGTTTGAATTGAAACAACACCTCCCACAAAGAAGGAAATAAACGCAACAATCCCTAAAGAACCAATAATTAAATCATCGATTTCTTTAAAGATTAACGTCTTCATCGCACTCCATTTCAGGGGTTTGTTAAAGACTTCTTTAAGCATCAGGAAATATTTTCCTATATGTGTAAGCATTTTTAGCATGAAGCAAAAATAGGAAAAAGTTTCGGTTTTGGGATTTAGAATTTCCGTTTTATAAAAACAGTTTTGTAAATGAAAGAGTTGTCTTTAAAAAATCTTCCCTTTCATTTTCTCCCAACGATATTTCCGAATGAATTTCGCTTGTTCAGAAGTGACCAAAAGTGGTTTTTTTGCCGATTTGGCTTTCCAAAAACCTTGAAGATAATCGAAAAATAAGAAAGGTTTTTTCTTGAGTAGTGCCAATTTTAACGAAGCAATTGCAGTGATCCAAAATCCATACCCTAAACTATAAAACGCTTCGCCTTGTTTGAAGCGTGCGGCTTGGTTATAATTGGCTCCCGTGGGCTTGAGGTGTTTGACTTGTAATGATTTATCAGTAACGACTTCCCAATTGTAAAATTTACAAAGCAATTCATCTACTGTGTCCCAACCCATAGCTGGTTTTAATCCGCCAATTTGTTCAAAACAGGCTTTTCGGTAGGATTTGAATGCCCCACGAATGTGGTCTTTGTCAGTTAGATTTTCTAAAATCCATTCACCATTTTTTTCGATGTAAGCAAATCCGCCGACCATTCCAATTGATGAATCCGATTGAAAATGATTGATAATTGTTTCAAAGTAATTAGAAGGAAAAATCAAATCGGCATCTGCTTTTACAATAAAATCATAGTTGTCATCAACTGTTTCTAATCCTTTGTTGAACGCTTGTATCACTTTACTTCCAGGAAGATGAATAGCTTCTGAAGATTTATTTATTAAAGAAATAAATGAATATTTTTCTACAAATGATTGTATAATTTCTTTCGTTTTATCCGTAGAACCATCATTAACCACCACAATTTTAGAAGGCAAAACCGTTTGTTCCACGATCGACTGTAAAGTGAGTGAAATAAATTTTTCTTCATTGTAGGTGGGTATGATGATGTAGTAGTTCATTTGGCTAATTACTATTCACTAATTACTAATCACTTTTTTTCTGCGTAAACCAAATAATATCGATTCGTAAAATATCTTAATATAGGTCGGAAACCAATTTTGTTAGTGGGATGCGTAAATTTTACACTATCTATAATTTTAAATCCGTTTTTTTCTAACAACCAATCGAGTTGCCAGTCTTCAAATTCGTGGTAATGGCGATCCCATTTATCTGTCTTGCTGCGGTAGGCCGATGAAAACCAAAGGCGAAGCGGAATGGAGATGAAAAGCTTATCGCATTTTACATTTTGTAAAACGGTGTATGGATTGAGTAAATGTTCGAAAATTTCAAAAGCAGTAACTACCGAATAACTCTCGTTTTGCAAAGCAGATTGGTCGTTGTCTAAATCTTCGCCAGTAGTGTTTTTAACGGAAAAACCATTTTGAATCATGATTTTGGAAAATGGATTTGTAACCCCTAAGTCAAGAATGGTTTCTGATTTTGAAAGGTGTTTTTCCAGAAATTCAAGGGTAATTTTGAATCGTTTGTTGGGAAATGTTTTTTCGTACATGGTTTGTTTTTCGTGACACAAATGTACTAAATAATTTGATGTTTGCACGATATAGCCCTGATTGAAGTGGAAAGCCTTGTGCCACAAAACCTGATTTTTTCTTGCTGAACCAAAGCGACCTTGGGAGCTCTTGGTGCGGCTTAGAAAAAACAGTTTTTGCAAACAAGCTTGTAACGTAAAGCAGGATTAGCTCCTGAAAAATTACATTTTGTAAACAAATGCATTGATGTTCATACCCGAACCTACCGAGGCAAAAATGACGATGTCGCCTTTGTTTATTTCTTGGTTTTCGAGTTGACCTTTCAATAGTAAATCATATAAAGTTGGTATCGTTGCCACACTGGAATTGCCCAAATGATGTATGCTCATGGGCATAATATTTTCCGGGGTTGGCAAGCCATAGAGTTTGTAAAAGCGTTCGATAATAGCTTCGTCCATTTTTTCGTTGGCTTGGTGAATGAGGATTTTCTTTACATCATGAATTGAAATTCCGCTTTCATCTAAGCATTCTTTCATGGCTTTAGGCACTTGACTTAATGCAAATTCATATATTTTTCGGCCGTGCATTTTGATGTAGCGAATGTTTGGATCGTGTGTTTTGTTAAACGATTCGCCAAAAAAGAGGTAATAAGCCTCGTCATAGGTAAATGTAGCAGTGGCATGAGCTAAAATTCCGCCTTCTTCATTGGTAGCTTCCAAGATTGTTGCTCCTGCACCATCGGAATAAATCATGCTATCGCGATCGTGTCTGTCGACCACACGGGAAAGAGTTTCGGCACCAATCACAAGGCATTTTTTAGCCATTCCGGCTTTCATGAATGCTTGTGCTTGAATAATTCCTTCTATCCAACCCGGACAACCAAAAAGCACATCGTAGGCCACACATTTTGGGTTTTTAATTCGCAAACTGTGTTTTACGCGTGAGGCCAAACTTGGTAGCAAATCGGCTTGAATAGCTCCTTTTTTTACATCGCCAAAGTTGTGGGCAAAAATAATATAGTCAAGGGTTTCAGGGTCAATTTTAGCATCGGCAATAGCTTTTTGAGCGGCTATAAATGCAATTTCTGAAGTGGTTAAATCGTCTGTCACATATTTCCGTTCGCGAATTCCTGTAATTTCAAGAAATTTTTCGGCTACCACCTCGTTTGATTGAGCAAATGGAGTACCGTCGCTATTGAGAAAGTGATGTTGTGCAAAGTCTAAATTTGTTACCGTTTGAGTTGGGATATAACTTCCTGATCCGGTTATTTTGATATTCATAATTTATTGCAATATAGAGAGCGAAATTATCAATTATAAACGTAAAAAAGTAAGAAACCATTAATATTGTGATGATTATTATGAAAAGAGTAAGATTATGGTTGAAAAATTATGCAACTCTTAATTTTTAGCCTTTTTTTTGCGATATTTTTATCTGCATAACCGTAGCAATACTCAAGGCTTGAGTTTTAATTTGCTCTGATTTTTCTCCTTTAAAATTTTCGTCAACGGAATGATTAAAATGAGTGAGCCAAATTTTAAATAATTCCGGCGACAGGTACTCTTTTTCGTTGATGTCTAAATGTATTTGAGTCAGGTTTTTAGAGTAACCGCCGGTTCCTAAAATTCCCTGTGACCAAAACGTAACTAAAATAGGAAGATGTTCCTCTATTTTTATTTTGACAACATCGGTAAAAATATAACTGATAGCTGGATCTGCCAAAAGCTTTTTGTAAAATTCGTCAACTAAATGATAAAGGTCTTGTTGGGTTTGGATGTCGTTCATAAGGTTTTTTAGTTTCAGGTTTCAAGTTTCAAGTTGCGAAAACCTGAAACCTGAAACTTGAAACAAATTTATTTACATATAAGCCTCAATCGGAGCACAGCTACAAATCAAGTTTCTATCGCCATATGTTTCATCTACACGACGAACGCTTGGCCAGAATTTATTTTCGGCTACATACTCCAACGGATAGGCGGCTTTTTCTCTTGTATAAGGTAAAACCCAATTGTCTGTCGTAAGCATTGCCAACGTGTGCGGAGCGTTCTTCAATACATTGTTTGAATCCTCTGCACTGGCTTCTTCAATTTCTTTGCGAATGGAAATCATCGCATCACAAAAACGATCTAATTCTGCCACATCTTCCGACTCGGTTGGCTCCACCATCAACGTACCCGCCACAGGGAAAGAAACGGTTGGAGCGTGGAAACCATAATCCATCAAACGCTTGGCGATATCTGTTACTTCAATGCCTTTTGCTTTAAAAGCTCGGCAATCTAAAATCATTTCGTGAGCGGCTCTTCCTTTTTCGCCTGAATATAAAATAGGATAGTGCTCTTCCAAACGAGCTTTCATATAATTGGCATTCAAAATCGCGTATTTTGTTGCGTTCGTAATGCCTTCTGAACCTAACATACAAATGTATCCATAGGAAATTAAGCAAACCAATGCCGAACCATACGGTGCTCCCGAAATGGCTGTGATAGCTTGTGAACCACCTACATCCACCAACGGATTACTTGGTAAAAACGGAACTAATTTTTCGTTTACGCAAATTGGTCCAACTCCCGGTCCGCCACCACCATGCGGGATAGCGAAGGTTTTGTGTAAGTTTAAGTGACACACATCAGCACCAATTGTCGCCGGATTGGTCAAACCAACTTGTGCGTTCATATTTGCACCGTCCATGTACACCAAACCGCCATTGTCGTGAATAATTTGAGTGATTTCTCTAATGGCACTTTCAAAAACGCCATGAGTAGATGGGTAAGTTACCATCAAACACGATAATTCATCTTTGTATTGAATGGCTTTTTCACGCACATCTTCTACATCAATATTACCGTTTTCCATCGTTTTGGTCACGATGATTTTCATACCGGCCATGGCTGCCGAAGCAGGATTAGTTCCGTGTGCCGAAGCAGGAATCAAGCAAACTGTTCGTTGATGATCACCTCTTGATTGATGATACGCACGAATGGTCATCAAACCGGCATATTCGCCTTGAGCACCGGAATTTGGTTGTAATGTAGTTCCGGCAAAACCGGTAATTACGTTTAATTGATGCTCTAATTTTTTAAGCATTTTAGTATAACCTTCCACTTGATCCAGTGGAGCAAATGGGTGAATGGTGTTCCAATACGGCATGCTTAACGGCAACATTTCTGCAGCAGCATTCAATTTCATTGTGCATGAACCCAACGCAATCATCGAATGATTTAACGATAAATCTTTGCGTTCTAATTTTTTGATGTAACGCATCAAACTTGTTTCCGAATGATATTTGTTGAAAACTTCGTGCGTTAGAAACTCCGATTTTCTGTTTAAATGCGACGGATAATTATTTTCTGTAAGATAATCAGAAACTTCAAAAGCTTCTTTTCCGACTGCTTCAGCAAAAATGGCAATTACTTGATTTAAATCGCTAAACAAAATTGTTTCATTCAACGAAATGGAAATGGTTTCATCATCAATATAAAAGAAATTCACTTCATTTTTTTCTGCAATTGCTCTTACTTTTTTCGCATCAGCTTTCACGACAATTGTATCAAAAAACGCGGTATTCGTTTGATAAACGCCTAATTTATTTAATGCATCGGAAAGCGTAGAAGCCATTCCGTGCACTTTATCAGCAATGTATTTTAATCCTTTTGGTCCGTGATAAACGGCAAACATTCCCGCCATCACCGACAATAAAACCTGAGCTGTACAAATATTTGATGTTGCTTTTTCACGTTTGATGTGTTGCTCACGCGTTTGAAGTGCCATGCGAAGAGCACGATTTCCATCGGCATCTTGTGAAACACCGATAATTCTTCCGGGCATCGAGCGTTTGTATTCTTCTTTAGTGGCAAAATAGGCAGCGTGAGGTCCGCCATAGCCCATTGGGATTCCGAAACGTTGTGTGGTTCCTACGACAACGGCAGCACCCATTTCGCCGGGAGGAGTTAATTTTACTAACGATAAAATATCAGCAGCTACGGCCACTTTTATTTCGTTGTCATTTGCTTTTTTGATAAAATCGGCATAATCATAAACTTGACCATATTTTCCGGGATATTGAAGAATGGCTCCGAAATATTCATTTGAAAAATCAAATTCTTGGTGATTTCCAACTACTAATTCTACTCCAATTGGTGTGGAACGTGTTTGAAGAACCGATAACGTTTGTGGTAAAATTTCTTCGGAAACAAAGAATTTACAAACGTTGTTTTTCTTTTGGTCACGCGAACGAACATCAAATAAAAGTGCCATTGCTTCTGCGGCAGCGGTGCTTTCATCTAACAAAGAAGCGTTTGCAATCTCCATTCCGGTTAATTCAATAACCGTGGTTTGGAAGTTTAAAATTGCTTCTAATCTACCTTGAGCAATTTCTGCTTGGTAAGGAGTATAAGCGGTGTACCAACCCGGATTTTCAAAAATATTTCGTTGAATCGCAGGCGGTACAATGGTTGGATGATAACCCAAACCGATGTAGGATTTAAAAACTTTGTTGGTGCGACCTAACACTCGAATGTGATTGGCATATTCATATTCGGTCATGATGTGTTCTAATTCGAGTGGTTTTTTCAATCGAATATCAGACGGAATGGTTTCAAATATTAATTGATCTAATGTTTCAACACCAATGGTGTCTAGCATTTTTGGTAAATCGTGTTCTCTTGGACCTAAATGTCTTAAAGCAAATGCATCTGTTTTCATGTATTTTCTTGAGGTAAAAAAGTGTGTTGTTAATGAAACTGAAACGGGTTCAGTTTTAAGCACACAAAAGTAATTATTAGTCTTCTAATTATTAGTTAAACAACGGCTAATATTTTTAGAATTTTTCAACCAAAAAAGCAGTTTATCAACAAATTTTTATGATTTGGAAGATTTGGGTTTGCTAAAAATTGAATTTTGGTAGTTTAACGAGAATTGAATGTATTACAACGAGTATGTTGCCATAATGTTAATTTCTTGTTTAATTTCGATAAAATTTAATGATCTCAAATTATGAAAAAAATTACTTTTCTAACATTTTTACTTTTAACTTTTCTTCAGTTAGGTGCTCAAAATGTTGTGATTAACGAAATTATTACATCAAACTCAACAGTAATAACTGATGATGACGGTAGTTATGAAGATTGGGTGGAATTATACAACACCGGAACAGAAGCCATTAATTTAGAAGGCTACGGGTTAACAGATTTATCTACAAATCCATATCAATGGGTTTTTCCCGCTTATTGGATTGAACCGGGCGAACATTTACTTGTTTGGTGTTCAGATAAAAATAGAACTGATATTAATTTTCCATTACATACTAATTTTAAAATTAGTTCGGGTGGGGAGGTAATTACGCTAACAAAACCAAACGGAGATGTTGAAGATAGTTATCCGGCTGTTTTGGTACCACAAAATTTTACTTACGGAAGGCAAACAGATGGTTCTGCTATTTTTGTATATTTTCCTGTGCCAACTCCCGGTGAAACCAACAATACATCAACCGGTTATACAGATGTTTTAGATCCGCCAAGTTTTTCTGTAAATGGAGGTTTTTATACATCAAGTTTTGGATTAACAATTAGTCATCCTGATCCTGAAGTAACGATTGTTTATACCACAGATGGTTCTGATCCCAACATTGATAATTTGGCAGGAACCACTTATCAATATAAAAATGAATATCCTTATGAAGTGGGGCAATTGCCATCGGAAACATTTTTGACGAAAAGTTTTCAATCGATGCAATATTCTGCTCCGCTAACCATTGTGGATAGAACAAGCGAACCGAATGATATTTCAACTATTTCATCTACCTATGATGCTGATCCTTCTTATTATATTCCTGATTTTAACATCTTTAAAGGAACTGTTGTTCGTGCAAGAGCATACAAAGCCGGAGCATTGACTAGCGGAATTGTTACAGAATCGTATTTTGTCTCTCCAGAGGGATCAAGCCGTTTTGAAATTCCGGTTATTTCATTAAGTGTTGATGAAAATAAATTTTTTGAATACAATAATGGAATTTATGTTGCCGGAGCCGATTTTGACAATTGGCGTATAGAAAATCCTGATACACCGGCTTTGTTTAATGCAGATGCAAATTATGATCGTTCAGGCGAAACAACCGAGCAAATTGGTCATTTTAATTATTTTGTAAATGGAAATGAAGTATTAAATCAACGTGTTGGTATACGAATTAATGGTGGAGGAACTAGAGCTTTTCAACATAAATCATTACGATTATATGCACGATCAGAATTAGGAGCAAGTACTTTTAATTACCCAATTTTTGCAAATGAAAATTATACCAGTTATAAAAGATTGGTTTTAAGAAATTCAGGTAATGATTTTTTTAACACCTATTATAAGGATGCTTTTACACACGAATTAATTGAAAAAACAGGTTTGGATAATCAGGCATATCAACCTTCTGTAGTTTTCCTTAACGGAGAATATTGGGGAATGTTGAATATCAGAGAGCGATTAGACAGACATTATTTTGAGAGAAAATATGGAATTGTTGAAGCTGATATTGAAATTTTAGCCGATGGTTATGTAATTGATGAGGGTAGCGATGCTCATTTTCAAGCTATGTATTCGTATTTTCAAAATAATTCTTTAGTTGATGATGCTAATTTATCTTATATCAATACCCAAATGGATGTTGATAATTTTAGAGATTATTTTATTACTAATATCTTTATTCAAAACACCGATTGGCCAGGTTGGAATACGTTGTTTTGGAGAAAGAAAACAGCCGCTTTTGAGCCTGATGCTCCTTATGGAAACGATGGTAGATGGAGAACAGCCATCAAAGATACTGATGCAGGTTTTAGTCTGATGTTGGATATAAACGACCACAACACTTTAGAGTTTGCAACTGCGTTAGGAGGTCCAATTTGGCCAAATCCGGAATGGTCAACATTAATTTTGCGTAGATTATTAGAAAACGAAGCGTTTGAATTAAGTTTCATTAATCGTTTTGCAGATATGATGAACACGTTCTTTTTACCGGAAAGAGTGGTTGATTTATCCAATCAATTTGCAGCGGTAATTGAACCTGAAATTGCGGAACAATATAATCGTTGGGCTGCCCCATACAGTTTTGCTTGGTGGTTAGAAAGTCAGAATGTAGTAGAAACATTTGCTATGGAAAGACCGGATTACCAAAGAGAACACATTCGTGCGAAGTTTGGAATTTCAAACGATATTAATGCAACATTAAATGTGAATGATGATACAAACGGATATGTAAAAATCAATACAATTGATATTACTTCTGATACTCCTGGTGTTTCTGCCAATCCATATCCTTGGACAGGAATTTATTTCCACAACATTCCTGTAACGTTAACAGCCATTCCGTTAGAAGGTTTTGCGTTTAGTCATTGGAGTGGTGATGTGGATAGCACAGATGCTGAAATTACATATACTCCAATAGGAAATTTTTCAGTAACTGCGAATTTTATTCCTGCTGAAGTTCCTGCAACCGAGGAACCTATTTATTTTTGGATGATGGATGGAAGTGTAACAAACGATACACCACTAACTGCTTTAAATTCATCTTTTGAAGTAGGAACAGAAGGCGTTTTAAACTATCAATCTTGTTTGGTAGGTTATCCATTTGATAATACACATCCAAACTGGAGAAAAGCATCGATGGAAAGAAGAAACAGTCCGACTGACATTAATTATATGCCGGAAGCTAATAATAATTTGCCTTTTGCTACTTCTAATATGAGAGGTTTGCAAATCAAACAACCTTTCCAAAATGAAGGTTTTGAAAATGCTATGATTTTCAGTTTTTCAACTTTAGGTTATGAAGATATTGTGTTTGGTTTTGCTGCCAAAGATGAAAATGCTGCCGACGGAATTGTGATGGATTATTCAATTGATGGTTCGACTTTTACAAATGCCGGATTAGCCAATTCAAACATGCCATTAACAGCAACTTATCAATTATTTGAAACCGATTTTTCGGCTATCGCTACAGCGAACAATAACGCCAACTTTAAAGTAAGAGTTCGTTTTTCAGGAGATAATTTAACAGCCGATAATGGTGATAGAGTAACCTTTAATAACTTCAGTGTCAAAGGTGTTGAAATGCCTTTGAGTATTCCTGAAAATACAAGTTTAATTTTCAAAGTTTATCCAAACCCTGCGTCTGAAGTTTTGAATATCAATCATTCTTACAGCGATGTTACATTTAATTTATTTACCATCGATGGAAAAATAATTAAAGCCGGAAATTTAGAAAATCAACAAATCAACATTAGCGATTTACAAAGCGGAATTTATTTGTTACAATTAAGTTCTGATGGAAAATCGGAAACCAAAAAGATTGTAAAAAAATAAACTTTTATTTACATAATTAATTGAAAGGAGGGAGTTTATCTCTCCTTTTTCTTTTTATCGATTAATTGGGTTAATGGTCGATAAAACAATTGTAAACATTAAATAAAAGTTAAATTTGAAGATATTTCCACCCAATAATTTTATGCACATGAAAAAAATTATGCGACTTTTTGTTGCCTCAATTCTTATTGCTTTTTATCAGCCAATTGCTGCTCAAAGTTTAGTTGTAAATGAGGTTTTAGCCAGTAATTCATCGGTAAACACTGATGAAGATGATAGTTATCAAGACTGGGTTGAATTGTTTAATGGCACATCAAATCCTATCAATTTAGAAGGATATGGTTTGACAGATAATTCTACTAATTTATATAAATGGGTTTTTCCTGCAGTAACCATAAATCCGGGAAGCTATTTACTAATTTGGTGCTCTAATAAAAATAGAATCATTCCCGGGCAACCTTTGCATACCAATTTTGCAATAAGTGCTAGCGGAGAAACAATCTTATTAACCAATCCGGAAGGATTAGTAGTTGATTTTGCTCCTCCAACTCCTATGTTAGCCAATGTTTCTTATGGTCGTTTGCCAAATGGAACAGGAAATTTTGTGTTTTTTCAAACACCAACTCCGGAAGCGGAAAACATAGGAACTGGCTATACAGAAACGCTAAATCCTCCTCAATTTTCTCAAAATTCAGGTTTTTTTACAACCGGATTCGATTTAACTATTTCGTCCGAAGATGAAGACGTTACTATATTATATACAGTTGATGGTTCTGAACCGGATGAAAATAATTTGACAGGTACAACTTACAGCTATAAAAATCAGTACCCACGATTACCTGGGCAGGAGTTTGGACCTTTTTTGAATAATTCGTTTGAAACATTAACTTATGCAGAACCTATCAGTATCATTGATCGTTCTCCTTTACCAAATAAGATTTCAATGATTTCTTCCACGTATGATTTTGTGGCTCCTTATCTTCCGGATGTGCCGATTTTTAAAAGCACCGTTGTACGTGCAAAGGTGATTAAGCCCGGAGCAATGGCCAGTGATGTTGTAACCAGAAATTATTTTATTACGCCTCAAGGTAACAATCAATTTTCGTTGCCTGTTGTTTCGTTGAGTATTGATGAAGACCAATTATTTGATTATAATGACGGAATATATGTAGCGGGAACTGATTTTGATACTTGGCGAACCAATAACCCAAATCAAGTACCCGATTGGGAAATTGGGAATTTTGCCCGCAAAGGCATTACCGCAGAAAGAGTGGCAAATTTCAGCTACTTTGTTGAAGGTAATGAAGTGATAAATCAAAATATTGGTATTCGAATTCGCGGGAATTATTCCAGAGTTTATCCTAGTAAATCGTTTAATTTTTATGCCAGATCAGAATATGGGGATAACGATATGGACTATGCCTTTTTTTCTGACAGAACGGATGAAAGTTATACTCGACTTTCGTTAAAAAATTCAAGTGGCGATTTTTATCATACTAACTTTAGAGACCCGTTAAATCACGAATTAATTAAAGGTTTACGAGTTCAAACAGAAGCTTATCAACCGACTATTACATTTATAAACGGAGAGTTTTATGGTATTTTAAGTTTCCGTGAAAAATATGATGACAAGTTTTTTAAACGAGTGTATAATATTGATGAAGACGAAATTGATGTTTTAGAAAATAATGCCATAGAAGAAGAAGGTGATAACGTACATTATCTTCAAATGATTAATTATGTTCAAAACAATTCATTAGCAAACGAAGAAAATTATGATTACATCCAAACACAAATGGACACCGATAATTTTCAAGATTATTTTATATCCAATATTTTCTTTCAAAATGTAGATTGGCCTGGGAATAACATTGTGTATTGGCGAAAAAAAACAACAGAGTATGAACCAACTGCACCTTATGGTTTAGATGGAAGATGGCGTTGGGCAATTCACGATATGGATTCAACTTTCGGATTAAGTGGTGGAAGTATCTCCATCAACTCGCTAGAAAATGCAACAGCTACAGGAGGTACAAGCTGGCCAAATCCAGATTGGTCAACGTTGTTACTCAGAAAACTATTAGAAAATGATGAGTTTAAATATGAGTTTATCACTCGTTTTGCCGATGTAATGAACACCTATTTTCATACTGATAGAATTCTCACCAGAATTGAAGAAATGAAAACGGTTATCGCACCGGAAATGCCACGACAATATGTTCGATGGAAAGCACCATCAAGTGATTACAGTTGGAATTATTTCTTGAATAAATTAATTCTTTTTTCAAACGAAAGACCAGAAATTCAACGTGGCCACATTCGCGATAAATTTGAAATCGCAAATGATATTGATGTTACTGTTGATGTTTCCAATGATGAGCATGGTTTTGTTAAGGTGAATACGATTGAAATTGTGCCAACAATTCCCGGAATTGCTGCTAATCCATATCCTTGGACAGGAATTTATTATTCTAATATTCCCGTAAAATTAAAAGCAATTGCTAAAACGGGATATGTTTTTAGTCATTGGGAAGGAGCTTCAACCAGTACAGAAGAGGAAATTATAAATGATTCAGCCGACAGTTTTTCAGTAACTGCCGTATTTATTCCTGAAGGATTTTCGATTGAGGAAAGTGAGCCAATTTATTTTTGGATGATGAATTCAGCATTGCCAAATGATGCTCCAATTGTGTCGATTAACTCAACATTTGAAGTTTTAACTGAAGGTGTTTTAGATTTTCAATCGTGTTTGGAAGGTTATCCGTTTACCAATGCTCATCCCAATTGGAGAAAAGCATCGATGGAACGAAGAAATAGTCCGACAGCGATAAATTATATTCCGGAAGCCAATAATAATTTAGCTTTTGGAGCTTCAAATATGCGTGGGTTACAAATCAAGCAACCTTTTCAATTTGAAGGTTTAGAAAATGCAATGGTTTTTAATTTTTCAACAGAAGGATATAAAGATATTGTTTTCGGATTTGCTGCCAAAGATGAAAATGCCGCCGATGCTATTGTTGTAGATTATTCAATTTCTGAAGGCGATCCGGTTTGGATAACATCCGGTTTAACCGAAACTTCTTTGCCACTTTCATCCGATTTTGAATTGTTTGAAGTTGATTTTTCTTCTATTTCAGGTTCAATAAATAATCCAAATTTTAAAGTCAGATTGCGATTTACCGGTCAAAATATGACGGTTGACAATGGTGACCGAGTTACTTTTAATAATTTTTCTGTGAAAGGAGTTCAATTACCGTTGCAATACCCAACACCAAATGTGTTTACAATTGGCACCGAAATATCACCTTTAATTCCTACCGTTACAGCTGTGGCGGATAGTTATTCCATCGAACCAACTTTACCAAACGGATTAAGTTTTGATGTATCAACTGGAATTATTTCTGGAACTCCGACCGAACTTTCAGCAGTGACTGATTATACAGTAACCGCAACAAATTCTGGCGGAAGTACGAGTTTTGTTTTATCGATTGAAGTGATTGATGTTACTCCATCTTCATTATCCTATTCTACACCAAATGTTTTTACAGTTGATGAAATGTTTTCAAATTTAGTTCCAACAATTTCAGGTGGAGCAGTTTTAAATTATTCCATCGAACCAACTTTGCCAAATGGATTAAGTTTTGATATATCAACCGGAATTATTTCCGGAACACCAACTGAACTTTCTTCAGCAACAGATTACACAGTAACCGCGACAAATTCTGGCGGAAGCACGATTTTTGTACTGTCGATTGAAGTGATTGATGTGGCTCCAACAAGTTTGACGTATTCAACTCCAAATATTTTCACGGTTGATGAAATGATTTCAAATTTAGTTCCAACCATTTCAGGTGGAGCAGTTTTAAATTATTCCATCGAACCAACGTTACCAAACGGATTAAGTTTTGATGAAACAACTGGAATTATTTCCGGAACACCGACCGAACTTTCAGCAGTGACTGATTATACAGTAACCGCAACAAATTCAGGCGGAAGCACGAGTTTTGTGTTGTCGATTGAAGTGATTGATGTCGCACCATCTTCATTATCCTATTCCACACCAAATGTTTATACGATTAATGAAACGATTTCAAATTTAGTTCCAACCATTTCAGGTGGAGCAGTTTTAGACTATTCCATCGAACCAACTTTACCAAACGGATTAAGTTTTGATGTATCAACTGGAATTATTTCTGGAACTCCGACTGAACTTTCTTCAGCAACAAATTACATCGTAACCGCAACAAATTCAGGCGGAAGCACGAGTTTTGTGTTGTCGATTGAAGTGATTGATGTCGCACCATCTTCATTAACCTATTCTACACCAAATGTTTATACAATTAATGAAGCGATTTCAAATTTAGTTCCAACGATTTCAGGCGGAGCAGTTTTAAATTATTCCATCGAACCAAGTTTACCAAACGGATTAAGTTTTGATGAATCAACCGGAATAATTTCAGGAACACCAACTGAACTTTCTTCAGTAACAGATTATACAATTACAGCAACAAATTCAGGCGGAAGCACGAGTTTTGCGTTGTCGATTGAAGTGATTGATGTCGCACCTTCTTCATTAATTTATTCCACACCAAATGTTTATACGATAAATGAAACGATTTCAAATTTAGTTCCAACCATTTCAGGTGGAGCAGTTTTAAATTATTTCATCGAACCAGCTTTACCAAACGGATTAAGTTTTGATGAATCAACCGGAATTATTTCTGGAACTCCGACTGAACTTTCTTCAGCAACAAATTACACCGTAACCGCAACAAATTCAGGCGGAAGCACGAGTTTTGTGTTGTCGATTGAAGTGATTGAGCCTTTATCAATCGATGATACTTTAAAATCAGGTTTTGTACTCTATCCAAACCCGTTTGAGAGTAGTATAAATGTAATTCATTCTTTTGGAAGAGTAAATTATACTTTGTACTCTTTAGATGGAAAATTAATACGAAATGGAGTTTTAGATGCATCTGAATTAGTGATGCCTGAATTACCAAATGGAACTTACTTATTACAATTAGAAACCGAAGGGAAAATTCAAAATTTCAAAATTATTAAAAAATAGATTTTTAGAAATAGAAGTTCAAAAGGAGTTTGTTTATTCAAGCTCCTTTTTTTGATAGCATTTTTCAGTAAAAAGCTGTTTCTTGCAGAAAAATTGTCCTTTTTAATTTGAAATTTCTCAAAAACATACTCGATTTTTACATTCAATCTTCGTTACATATTGCGTTTGCGGTTTTTGCATTGGTTCGAATAACTGAAATTTCACTTCAACTTTCAAGCGATACAACTTTAGAATTGACCATCTTTTTCGGAACAATTGTAGGTTATAATTTTTTAAAATATTTTGAAGCTTTTCAAAAAGGAAATTTCGATTTAAATAGAAATCGCTATTTAGTTGGATTGACTTTTCTTTCAGTAATTGCCACGCTTTTTTATTTTTTACAATTGACTAATTCTCTTCAAATTTATTTCATCAAAATAGGATTGTTGGTTGCACTTTATCCAATTTTGCGAAAATTTGGTTTTTGGAAATTGTTTTTGGTCGGTTTTTGTGTGACAGCAATTACGGTTTATGCACCGATTATTCAGCAAAATGCATTTTCTGATGATGAAAAAATTATTTTGCTTCAACGATTTTTTATCATCTTTAGTTTGATGATTCCGTTTGAAATTTTAGACAGTCAAACCGATGATGATTTGATGAAAACCCTTCCGCAAAGATTCGGAATTTTTAAAACTAAACTGTTCGGAATTGTTCTTTTATTTCCGTTTGTTTTGTTGGAATTTTTTAATGATAAGATTGAAATTTTAAATTTTGCAGCTGCCATTATAACTGCACTTTTTATTGGATTTACTACTTTTAAAAGAGATAAGTATTACGCTTCATTTTGGGTGGAAAGTGTCCCGATTTTGTGGTTAGTTTTATTGCTGATTTTCAGCTAAATTCTTTAAAATTTTATTTCTTGTTTTGATGAAATTTGTCAAATACTTTTTCAAAACAATTTTATCAAAGAATAAATCTAAAACTCCATAAGGTGTTTCATAGTCTAATCGATCAATCATCACTGTATAGTCATTTTCAAATTGAAAGAAATGTTCGTGTTTAAATGATTTAAAATGCCCTACTTCCATTTCGTCCACAAAATAAGAAGGAAATGTAAAATGTGTAATTCGGCTTTTATGCAAAAGTTGTAACCCTAAATGTCTTCCGCTCCAAGTAACGGTTTCGTTTAATTCAATCAAACCTGAAGTTTTTCCATCAATCGCTTTTTCATTTGATTTTGCCGCAGAAAGTTGATGAATATCGATGTTTCTGGCTATATCAAATACAATTTCGATGGGTGCTCTTATCTTGGTGGTAACAATTATTGTTGTCATTTATTTGATCTTTTTTAGACCTGACAGGTTTCAAAAACCTGTCAGGTGTTGTAGATTATCCTCTAAACACGATTCGTTCTTCTACTTGTGGCTGACTCGCTTTTCTTTTTCCTCTAAAAAATAAATACAAATTGATGAAAAGCATAATTCCTAAATAAATAGAAAAACCACCAATTTTACTGCTCAATTCTTCAATCATAACTTGATAGGAGTTGTTGTATAAACTCATTTCCATAATTTTTAAAGCAAATCCGATGTTGAGTAAATAAAATCCGGTTTCAAATAGTTTGTTGGTGGCTTTGGCAATTTCTTCGCGACCTTTAAAAATATCGGTCATATAGACCAAGCTGTTTTTGAACAACGTTTTTGAAACATAAATGGTTAATGCGATTGCAACCGGAAGATAAATTGCGTAGGCGAGAATTGTTTTTGTAGTTTCCATAATATAAAGATTAATTGATTAATTTTTTAATGTAATTTGTAATCATAAAAATGTTGATGTAATGTAGAATTCCGATGATAAAAAGGATAATTGATGTTTTGTAAGCGATGATTCCAACTAATTGATTTACTGTTTCGATTTTCTCCCAACTCAAAATCGTAATCGCACAATAACCGAGATTCAGTAAATAATAGCCCAACAATAAATTTTTATTTACTTTTTTGCATAAATCTTCGTGATTGGGAACCAATTGTGAGACAAACACATTGCCGTTTCTGTACAAAATTTGTCCCACAACAAAAATGATAATTGCTGTTATGGTAAGGTAAATAAAGTAGGAGAGGATGTTGAGGTTCATGGTTTTACAATTTATAATGACCAATTAAATTATGAATAAACAAAGCAGAATTCACAATCGCAAAAAGAACAAATAAGGAATTCATACCATAACTTCCAACTTTAAAAAGTGTTCTTTTAGGGATTTCATACATCGGATAATAGGCAATTTGAGTAGCTACTTTTCCCACCCAATAAGCTGCAATTAATACGGTTAAAGCTACTGCTAAAGCAGATTGTTCTTTTAATTCGTTTGTAAATAAAATAGCAATCAACCCAAATGAAAAGTTTAAACCCTGAATATACCTTCCATACGTTTTGGCGATTTCCTGATTCAAAGGTTTGAGCTGTTTTACATCATTATACCAATCAAAAACTTGATGACGGATGTAAGGATAAATTAGAGCGGTTAAAATTTGACCTATTCCGCTTAGAATAATTAGCCAGTTTGGGATAGTATTAGTCATAATTTAATTTTTTTGAGTGTAAACAAGTAATGATAAATAAATGCACAAAATAGGTGGCATTATCCAAAATCCGTCAGAATTAGTTATTGAAATTCCTACGAAAAATAGTATCACACCAACTAAATAACTAATGATGAAACTATTTTTCAATTCTTTAAACCAAAGTATTATCCCAACAATCACTTGAATAAATCCGGTCGCCATTGTTGAGATTAAAGCAAACACCAACATTCCATCATCAAATATTCCTAAAAAGGCTATAAATAGTGGAATTCCAATTGCAACGGTATTCAAAATCTTTAATTTTCTCATCTTATCTATTGTTTTAAACTTTCAGAAAAAAATGAAAGTTATTATTAAAAAAATTTACTTCATTATTTTCACGACCAATTTTGCCAACCAATTGTCTTTGTATTCAGTGATTTTATCCAAAACATTGTCGGCTTTCAACACAAAATCATACAATTTAGAAGTTTGATCAACAAAATGTTTTTCGGCCGCTGTTCCATCTGATTCAATTGCCGAAACTTCTTTCAATACTTTCAAAGCGGGTTTGATTTCACGTTTGCTGCGTTCTCTCGAAATTTTGACGGCTAACTCGTCTAAATCTTTTTCGGCAGTAAAAAACTCTTTGCGTTCGCCGGCTTTGTATTCTTTGTACACAATTCCCCAATCCATCAAAGCTCTCAAATTCATCGAAGCATTTCCGCGAGAAATTTGCAATTCATCCATAATGTCTTCCATCGAAATCGGTTCGTGCGAAACCATCAACAACGCATGAATCTGTGCCATGGTTTTGTTAATTCCCCATTGCGAACCTAAAGCTCCCCAGGTTTGAACGAATTTATTTTTTGCTTCTTTGAATTCCATGAGACAAAGATATATAAAAGTTTTTAAACTTTCAAAAAAAAATGAAAGTTTATTTTTTCAAATTATAAAAAATTATAAAATTGTCAGACAATTAATCTTTTCAGAATTAATAATAGAGAGAATTTAACTTTTGTGCGAAATATAGTAAACTATAAAGGTTAAACATTTTTTATAAGCTTCGATATATTTCTAAAACATATATTTTTATGATTATTAACCAAATTATTTATTAATGAAAATTATTACAATTTCAAGTTGTTTTCGAGCTGTTAAAACAGTAACGATGAACAACATTTTTTATCTTCTATGCCTATTTGCCTTTTTATTTGGACAAAATGCAATTGGTCAAACTGTTTTGATTAATCCTTCTGCAGAAGGAGGATTTGAAAATGGCTCAACTTTTGAAGCCAACGGATGGACTCCAGTTGGAGATGTTACAAACACATGGACTGTTGGGTCAGCCCCAGGATGGTTTACTGGTTCTGCAGGAGCTTATGTCTCAAATGACACAGGGACTTCATGGGCTTATACAAATAACGCCATCAGTCGTGCTTCATTCTACAGAGATGTTGCTTTTCCGGCAGGGTCTGAATCAATCACATTAAATTTTGATTGGAGAGCCAATGGAAATGATGGTAATTGGGATAATTTACTAGTATATGTCATGGATACTTCAATTGTTCCTTCTAATGTTGGGCCAACAACAACCAATACTACCACAACAGGATGGCCAGGTTATACAAATGGAACAACAGGTTATTTTTTATTACAACGCAATGGTACATCTGTGCCAACTGAAACAACAAATGTAAATTATACTTTTAGTGCTGCACAAATTGCTTATGTTGCCGGTTCAACTAAACGTTTAGTTTTTGTTTGGAAAAATGATGGTTCAGGAGGTGCAAATCCACCTGCTGCAGTAGATAATATATCACTTTCAGCTCTAGTACCAACTTGTACAGTGCCTTTAAATCTTTCTACAAACTCTTTAACATTTAATTCAGTAAATTTAGAATGGAATGAACCAGTTTCTGGATCAATTGGATTTGAATATGAATTAAGAACAAGCGGAGCACCGGAAAGTGGAGCAACCGGACTTGTGTCAAACGGAAACTTAGCTGATGGAGTTTTAACTACTGATTTTCAAACATTGACAGAAAATACAAACTATACTTTTTATTTGAGATCAAATTGTGGTGGTGAATTCAGTAGTTGGATTTCAGTATCTTTCTTAACAGGATATTGTGTTCCTTCATCAACATCTGCTTTATCCTATATTAATAATTTTTCAACAACAGGAGGATCAACAAATATCTCTAATCTAGGTTCTGGATATACAACCGGAGGTTATCAAGATAATTATGACACAGCAACTGTTAGTCAATATGAAACCGGAATAGTTAACTTTTCTACAGCAATTGTTGGTGGAACAGTAGGAACTAGTATTTGGGTAGATTGGAACAATGATTTAGTTTTTGATAACGCAACAGAACGAGTTTTTGTAACAACAGCTTTTGGTGGAAATCAATCAGGTAGCTTTGAAATTCCTGCAGGAACGCAATTAGGCGATTACAGAATGCGAGTTAGAATTGATTTTAATGCAATCGCTCCAGATGCATGTGCGAGCACAAATACAAGAACTGAAGCAGAAGATTATAAACTAACCGTAATTGAAACACCAAGTTGTTTACCACCGTCTAATGTTACAGCAGAAGCAAATTCGCCATTTACTGCAACTATAAATTGGGCAGCTTCCATCACAGAACCAAGTGAAGGTTACCAATACTATTACTCAACAGAAAACACAGCTCCTTTAGCTGGAACAACTCCTTCCGGAGAAGTTGGTGCCGGAATCTTAAATGCTGAAATTGATGAGTTAGAGTCTAGTACAACTTATTTTGTTTGGGTTAGATCGAACTGTGGTTCTGATACCTTTAGCGATTGGACATCCGATTCTGTTAGTTTTAAAACAGAATGTAATCCACCGGTAATCACAGAAACTACTCCCGGATCAGTTTGTGGTCAAGGAACAGTAGATTTGTCTGCAACGGCAAGTGCAGGCACAATTAAATGGTATAATGCAGAAATAGGAGGCGAATTATTAGCAACCGGTGGAACATTTACAACACCAACTATTACTGAAACTACTTCTTTTTGGGTAGAAAGTGCAACAGGTTCAACAGAATCTGCTGGAAAACCGGCTCCACCGGCATCGGCTACAGGAACTTCTATTGCAAATTGGGGAATTGTTTTCAATGCAACAGATGATGTTGACTTACAGTCAGTTTCAGTTTATTCAACTGCAGCAGGTACATTGAACATTAAAGTAACTGATTCAAATTTAGTAGAATTATATTCAACAGGAAATATTAATATTACTGCCGGAGGTACAACAACTCCTAATGTAGTTCCGCTTAACTTTACAGTACCTGCTGGAACAGGGTATAGAATTTTAGTTAAAGCATTCTCTGGTGTAAACTTAATAAGGGATTCAACCACTTTATCTTTTCCTTATGTAGGATCCGATGGTGTTGTTAGTGTTACCTCTTCAGAATGGGGCGGAACTACTACCGGAACGTATTACTATTTTTATGATGTAAAATATTCTACAGGTTGTGCTTCTGAAAGAACAGAAGTTATTGCAACAGTTACAACCGCTCCTGATTTTTCATTAAGTTCAGACAATTTAGCAATTTGTCCGGGAGAAACTTCTGAAGCTTTAATCATCGAAATAGGAGATGAAGACTATGATACATATGTTTGGTCTCCATCAGCAAACGTAACTGGCGACGGTCAAAACGGATGGGTATTTAATCCTTCTGAAACAACAATCTATACATTAACTGCTTCTCAATCTGCAGGAGCATTGTGTGAAACAACTACAGAATTAACAGTAACTGTTAATCCGGAACCGGTTATTACTGTTAGTGATGATACCAGTATTTGTGCAGGAGAATCATCAACATTATCCGCAACTTTATTAGAAACGGTTGTTTTGGGAACAGATACAACATTAACTTCTGCAACAACTCAACCAACAGCATTCTGTAATCGTTGGGATCAGTATTGGAATCAAACCATTTACACTGCAGCAGAGCTTCAAGCAGCTGGGTTTTCAGCCGGATCAATTAATGCAATAACCTATGAAATTACAACAATTGGTTCAGGAACAAATGTTACAAACTTTTCAATAAGAATTGGAACCACAACCGAAACAACTGTGTCATCTTTTGCAACTTCAGGTTTTACAACTGTTTATGGTCCTGCAACGTATGAACATGCGATTGGCTTAAACACCATCACGTTTGATACACCTTATGTTTGGGACGGAGTTTCAAACATAATTATCGATGTTAGACAAGATGGAGCTGATTCAACAAATAACGCAATTACCTATTACACCGCTACAGCACAACCAATGACAATTTCGGCAATAACATCTACAGATTCTGCAGTAACAACATTGCAAGATTTAGTATCTGCTGCATCTGTAACACCATCCACTTCATTACAAAGATTAAACGTTGTTTTTGATGTTACAGGAGATGCTTCTGCCATAGAATGGTTATGGACACCGGGTAACTTGACAACAAGTTCAATCGATGTTACACCAACTCAAACTACAACTTATACCGTTAGAGCAACCAATACAACAACCGGATGTTTTACAGAAGAAATAGTTGAAGTTACAGTTAACACAGTAGCAGCTCCAACCGGAAATGCATTTCAAACACTTTCAGAAGGTCAAACCCTTGCTGATCTTGTAGTAAACGGAGAAAACTTAACGTGGTATTCAGACGATAATCTACAAAACGAAATCCCATCAACCACAGTTGCAGAAGATAATACAACGTATTTTGTAACGCAAACCGTGGGCGAATGTACTAGCGAAGCTCTTGCAATTACAGTAGAAGTAACGCTAAGCACAGGCGATTTCAACCTAGTTTCGTTAAAAGCATATCCAAACCCAACAAGCGATTTCGTAACCGTTTCATACAGTAATGACATCACAAATGTTTCCGTAATCAATATGTTAGGTCAAACGCTTATGACAAAAAATGTGAATGCAAACACAACACAAATTGATATGACATCACTTCCAGCCGGAAATTACTTCATAAAAGTAACCGTTGAAGGAGCTGTAAAAACAATCAAAATTGTGAAAAACTAATTCCACATTTCAATGCACACAAAAGCCACCGCGAGGTGGCTTTTTTTATACAATAAACCGAAACTAATTTTAATTTGGGCGTTCCCCTCCGCAAGCTACGGGTCAGGCTTTTCGTTACAAGTCCTCGTTCGTCGTGCCTCCTCTCTGTGGGCTTTCCACTTCAATCCTTAACGCGGGGAAGTGCTAAGAAGAAAATCAGTGATAATAAATAATTTCAAAGTTAAATTTAGAAGTTGATTTTAGTCAAAATTTATACATTCATCCCTAACTATAACACCGTAGCTTCTTAATTCTTTTTTTAATGTTATCCATTTTTTATCAGATAGTGTGGCACCAGGATAAAGATTTGATTTAAAGTCGTGAGTAATTACCCTTAAACAGTTTGGCATTTTACCTTCACATTCAAATACTACTTCTTTGATGTTGTCTAGAAAATATATTTTTTCTTTCCATGGCAAGTTTGTGTTTTTAATTATCAAGAATTTTTTTGAAACCCCATAATAATGCATTAACCATGAACTAAAATAAAACCAAAATACTGCAAATAATCCAAATAACATATATCCGTTGAAGTTTTCATCTTGTTTTACAAAAAGCAAACCATATGATAAAGGAATCAAAAATCCCCAAAGCATTAAACCTCTAAAACTAAAAATTTGATTGCCACTATAAAAATTGAAAGATTCAAAACGTTCAATATTTTTTTTAATTTCTTGTGGTTTTTCTAATTTATAAATTTCTTTTTTCAAATAGACACTGTTTAGATAGTCTTTAATTTTCCATAAATTAGTATACATATCATCATACAAGAAAATTTCTTCTTCGTTTTTTAATAATATATAACAACCTTCCATTGGAAAAGTCAAAATATATTTGAATGGCATTTTACCAGTCAAATCAATGTATTTAATATCTTGAAAGTTTATTGTTTTTTTATTTATTTGGATTTTTTTATCAAATACTTTTACAAATGGAGCATTTTTATGGTATTTAAAAATTGTGTAAAAAGATAGTATTATAACTGCTATTCCAAAAATTAACATAAATAGTAATTTGTACTCAAATCCTTTTTCTTCAATTTCATCAAAAAATGTTTTGATCATAAATGTCCCTAGTAGGGAAAAGAATAAAAAGCCAAAATATGTGGCAAAGTAAAATTTTAAAATATTTCTTTTAGTTTCTATTATCATAGATAATTTTTTTATTAAAATACTTTTAAATTAATTTACCAACCCCGCTCTCTTCAACAATGCCTCCACTTTCGGTTCCTGACCTCTAAATTTTTTATACAATTCCATCGGTAATTCTGTTCCCCCTTTTGATAGAACGTTGTCTTTAAATTTTGTGGCAACTTCTTGATTAAAAATCCCTTTTTCCTGAAAATAAGCAAACGCATCGGCATCCAAAACTTCCGCCCATTTATAACTGTAATAACCAGACGAATAGCCACCTTGAAAAATATGCGAAAAAGACGTACTCATGCAATTTTCTTCCACATCCGGATACAAAGAAGTTCCTTCAAATGCGGCTTTTTCAAATGCTTTTACATCAGCAATCGTTTGTACTTTGGCGTGATAGGCAATGTCCAACAACCCAAAACTCAACTGACGCATCGTCGCCATTCCTTCCAAGAAACTCGCACTTTCCTTGATTTTTTCCACATACTGTTGCGGAATCACTTCGTCCGTTAAATAATGCTTCGCAAACAAAGCCAACGCTTCCGGTTCGTAGCACCAGTTTTCCATCACTTGACTTGGTAATTCCACAAAATCCCAATACACCGAAGTTCCCGATAAACTCGGATACGTCGTGTTCGCCAACATACCGTGCAACGCGTGACCGAATTCGTGAAACAATGTCGTCACTTCATTAAAGGTTAGGAGGGAAGGTTTAGTTTCTGACGGTGGCGTAAAATTACACACAATCGAAACGTGCGGTCTTTCGTTCACACCATTTCTACTATATTGCGGTTTAAAAGATGTCATCCAAGCACCATTTCGTTTTCCTTTTCTTGGAAAAAAATCAGCATAGAAAACAGCAACTAATTCATCTTGAAAATCCAACACTTCAAAAGTTTGCACATCGTTGTGGTATGTATCGATATCAAAAACTTCTTTAAACCTAATTCCGAATAATTTTTCAGCAATCGTAAAAGCTCCGTTCAACACATTTTCCAATTTGAAATAGGGTTTCAACAATTCATCATCCAAACTAAATAATTTCTGTTTTAATTTTTCAGAATAATACGCTCCATCCCATTTTTCTAACTGATCGATTCTATCAATTTCCTTCGCAAAAGCCGTCAATTCAGCAAATTCTTTTTGAGCGGCAGGTTTGGCTTTTTCCAACAAATCATTCAAAAATGATTTCACTTTTTCCGGATTTTGAGCCATTCGTTCTTCCAAAACAAAATGCGAATGCGATTCATAACCCAATAAATTAGCTCTTTTATGACGTAATTCTACAATTCGTTTTACATTTTCTTTGTTGTCAAATTCATTATTTTGAAAGGCTTTTTTTCCGGCAGCAATGGCGATTTCTTTTCGCAATTCACGGTTTTCAACATACGTCACAAACGGCAAATAACTCGGAAAATCCAACGTGAAAACCCATCCTTCCATTCCTTTCGATTTGGCTAAACTTGCCGCCATTTCTTTCGTCCCATCAGGCAAACCTTTTAAATCAGCTTCGTTGGTAATGTGCAATTGATAATTGTTGGTTTCGGCTAAAACATTTTCGCCATACGTCAATTTTAATTTGGCTAATTCAGTGTCAATTTCACGTAATTTCAGTTTATCTTCTTCCGAAAGTAATGCTCCATTTCGTGAAAAACCTTTGAATTTTTTATCTAACAAAGTTGCTTGTTCAGTCGTTAAAGTCAATCTGTCTTTTTGATCATAAACAGCTTTTACACGTTTGAACAAATCTTCATTCAACGAAATATCATTGCTAAAAGCGGTTAATAAAGGCGAAACGTCTTGAGCAATTTTTTGCATTTCATCACACGTTTCAGCCGAATTTAAATTAAAAAATATCGACGATAATCGATCTAACGCTTCACCTGAAAAATCTAATCTTTCAATCGTATTTTCAAAAGTTGGCGTTTCAGAATTGTTGATGATTTCGTCAACTTCTGCCTTTGCTTTTGCAATCGTTTTTTCAAAAGCCGGTTTGTAATTTTCTAATTTTATTTGTGAAAAAGGTGCGGTGTTGTGTTTGGTTTGAAATACTTCGGTCAACATAAGTTCAATTTTTTATTTTTCAAAAGTACGGATTTCGATACGTTTTATCAATCGATGAATTAGGGTTTATTTTAGAATAATTAGCTTTCCTCATTAAATTTCACTACCTTTTCAATTAATTGAATTTAAAAAATGAAATACAACGTCACGATTAATAGCATTTTGAATGTAAATGAAATTCCGGAATACTGGAACGAACAAGATTATTTAAAATTATTGGAAATATTTAATTTTCCAAACCCTCAAACAATTGCAAAAGAAAACCTTTTGGAATATTTGAAAATGGCCATCACCGATGAAGAACCAACCGATGCGGCGGTTATTTTATTGACTTATAAATTAAGCGAGGAATTAAACGAAGGTCAGATTTCCCAAATTTCAAACGATATGCTTTTGGATAAAGTTTGTGAAGAATATCCTGAAATTGATTTGCACGAACCTTTATTTCACATCAATCAATTATTGTATCTAGCTTACAACGGAAAATTTCCGAATGCAACGGCTACGATTTTAAACTGTGAGATTATCGCTGATAATGAAGACGATAAAAGCGATTTAGGTAACGAACAAATCCTGAAAATTCTAGCTCAAGGTTTAGGCGAAAGTGCGTTGTTAAAACGTTTATTTCCCGAACAACTTTCAGGTAACAAACCTTTTCCGGAAGCCAATGATATTGTGTGGGGATTGGAATCATTAGGTTCAAACCAATACAAATTAATCACTTCGGAATATTGGCTTTCTAAATCCGACTTTGATAAAGGAGAATACCAAGCCGATATCGTTTTTGAAGAAGAACTGGAGGAGGAATAGATTTTATTCAAAATATATTTTAAAAAAAACGGACAAATTACGAATTGTCCGTTTTTTTATGTTTTAATAAATTAGTAGTGATATTATCTAACTAAAATATTTTGAATAGCGGTTTTTAGTTTCTTCCATCCCCATATTATGAGCAATTCCTTCGTTCTTTTCAAGAGAAATAAGAGCTTCATCAATAGCCGATTTTTGTTTTTCGGCCAAAGTAGATTTTGATTGAATTAAATGAATAATTTCTTCAATCAATGCAGGGTTTTCAAGATCTAAGATAACCTTTGCCAATTCTATTTTTGAAGTTTTAATATCCATATTCATTTTTATCAAAGATAATTATTTTTTCAATCCTTCCGAAGCTTTTAAAACTGCATCTTTCAAACTTTCTTTATAAAAAATAATTTTATCCAGCACACATTTATCGTGACTTCCAATAATTTGTGCAGCTAAAATTCCGGCATTTTTGGCTCCGTTCAAAGCGACAGTCGCTACCGGAACACCGCCCGGCATTTGCAAAATCGACAAAACGGAATCCCAACCATCAATTGAATTACTTGATTTCACCGGAACGCCAATCACAGGCAACGGCGACATCGAAGCAACCATTCCCGGTAAATGTGCAGCACCACCGGCTCCGGCAATAATGACCGAAATGCCACGCGTGTGAGCATTTTTACTAAAATCAAACAATTTTTCCGGTGTTCGGTGTGCCGAAACGATATCGACTTCTGTTTCTATGTCAAATCCTTTTAAGATGTCGATGGCTTCCTGCATGACCGGTATGTCGGAGATGGAACCCATGATGATGGCTACTTTGCTCATTGGTTTTTTTGTTTCAAGTTTAATGTTTCAAGTTAATTTGGTCTTTAAAACTGATTACTGTGACTGACCACTGATTACTCTTATGCTATTCTTCACTTCCTCCGCAACTCTTCTCGCTGCCACCATATCTTCATTCACAATCGTTACGTGACCCATTTTGCGGAAAGGTCGTGTTTCTCTCTTGCCGTAAATATGAGGAGTTACTCCATCAATCGACATAATTTTTTCGATGTTTTCATAAACTACTTGACCGGAGAAACCTTCTTCACCCACCAAATTTACCATAATTCCGGCAACTTTGCTAGCTGTATTTCCCAAAGGTAAATCTAAAATGGCACGAAGATGATTTTCAAATTGCGAAGTATAACTAGCTTCAATGCTGTAATGTCCAGAATTGTGGGGTCGTGGAGCTACTTCGTTGACTAAAATTTCATCATTTTCGGTTTGAAACATTTCTACCGCTAATAAACCAACATGATTGAATGATTCGGAAACTTTCAACGCAATTTCTTGAGCTTTTTGAGCCACTTTATCGTCAATTCGAGCTGGGCAAATCACATATTCTACTTGATTGGCTTCAGGGTGAAACTCCATCTCCACCACAGGATATGTTTTGACTTCGCCCGAAACGGAACGAGCCACGATCACAGCTAACTCATTTTTAAACGGAACCATATCTTCAGCAATGCATTCTACATCAGGAAGTTTAACCAAATCTAACGCAGAACGACAAATTTTTACACCGGTTCCATCATAACCAAATTGAGCACATTTCCATACGAAAGGAAAATCTATTTCATCTTTTTTGATGGATTCCAATAATGATTTTAAACTCACAAATCGTTTGAAATTTGAAGTTGGAATGTCATTATCCGCATAATGATCCTTTTGTCTTCCTTTATTTTGAATTTGATGCAATGTTTTTGGGGAAGGATAAATCGGTAAACCTTCTTCTTCCAATTTAACAAGTGCTTCCAAATTTACATTTTCAATTTCAATCGTCAATAAATCAACCATTTTACCGAAACGATATAAGGTTTCAAAATGCATCAGACTTCCTTCAAAAAATTGATTGCAACCAAATTGTGCAGGAGCTTCCGGACTTGGATCTAAAACAAAAGTTTGTATGTCAAATTTTCGAGTTTCAGCCAAAAGCATTTTGCCTAATTGGCCTCCTCCCAAAATACCTAATTTAAAATCGGATGAAAAGTAGTTCATTGTGTTGTTGTTTGGGCAAAGATAAGTAACAATTTATTGAATGAAAAGTTATTTCAGTCGTTTCAAAATATTCCTCGCCGCCGCCTTATAACCCGCAGAATGATTTGAATAATCCTGACTTAAAATTGGTTTTAATTCCTCATAAATCCAATCATATTTTTTTCCTAAAACAAATAATGCTTTCATTGCGTATGCTTTTGAAGCTACTTTTTCGTCTTGAATTAATCGGTCAATCAACGCTTCAATCAGAATGTGTTCTTGCTCTTTGGTCAAATTAATTCCGTTTTTTCGATGATTGCTTTTAGTTAAAAACATTGCAATTCGAGTGGCAGGTCGCAACGAAGAATCATTTTTGATTTTAGGTAACACTTCGCAAAATTCATCAATATAAGGAACTAGCAATTTCAACTTTTTTTCACCTACCAAATCCAAACTCCAAAAGGCTTTGACGTGTAATTCATGCGAAATATCAAAAGCAATCGAAATCAATTCTTTCAAATTTTCTTCACTTTTCATGGCAAAATTACTCACCATAACTCGGCTTTTCACATGAGCAGTGCTTCCTTCTATTTTTTGATATATCATTGAATTCATTCGGTAAATATACCAATTTTACAAAAAAGTCGGAATTCTTACTTCGTAATACTGAAGACTTCCTTAAATTTGCACTTTATTAAAAACCACAACTATGATACACCTTCACGACAAAACATTTGTACCGTTTATTTCTTCGGAAGAATTAAATTTTGCAATTAAAAATTTAGCCAAACAAATGGACGATGATTTTTTTGATGAAGTGCCCGTTTTTGTTGGAGTTTTAAACGGAGCTTTTATGGTTTTGTCCGATTTAATGAAAGAATATCGTGGAATGTGTGAAGTAAGTTTTGTAAAGATGACTTCTTATGAAGGAACGCAAACCACCAATGAAGTAAAACAATTGATCGGTTTAAACCAAAATTTAGAAGGTAGAACGGTTGTCATTGTTGAAGATATCATCGATACAGGAAACACAATCGAAGAATTAAAATCAATTTTTAAAGATCAAAATGTAAAACATCTAAAAATTGCCACTTTGTTTTTGAAACCGGATGCATACAAAAAAGACATCAAAATTGATTATGTCGGAATTCGAATTCCAAACAAATTCATCGTAGGTTATGGTCTTGATTATGATGGTTTGGGCAGAAATTTGCCAGACGTATATCAACTTGCAGAATAACTCTAAAAATCTAACTATCTAACAATCCACATTAAAATGATTAACATCGTTCTTTTCGGAAAACCGGGTGCAGGAAAAGGCACACAAGCTGAATTTTTAAAAGAAAAATACAATTTAACGCATTTATCAACCGGAGATATTTTTCGATTCAATATTAAAAACGACACCGATTTAGGGAAATTAGCCAAAACATTTATGGACAAAGGCGATTTAGTTCCTGATGAAGTGACCATTCAAATGTTGCAAAGCGAAGTAGATAATAATCCAGATTCTGCCGGATTTTTATTTGATGGTTTCCCAAGAACAATTGCTCAAGCCGAAGCGTTGGATGCTTTTTTAGAATCTAAAAATCAAGAAATTACAGCAACGGTAGCATTAGAAGCTGATGATGAAATTTTGGTTCAACGCTTATTAAAAAGAGGAATAACTTCCGGAAGAGCAGACGATCAGGACGAAGAAAAAATTAGAAATCGTTACCAAGAATACAATGAAAAAACAGCTCCGTTAATGGAATATTACAATCAACAAGGTAAATTTCATTCGGTAGACGGAATAGGTTCAATTACAGAAGTAAACGAACGATTGAATTTTGTATTCGATAACTTGAAATAAATACTTATTTATCTAAAAATTGGCAAATTAGTGCTGTTTTTTTTAGATATTTGCAAAATTAAAAGGAGCTTCATCCGGTTCATCGGAATTGTTGCTCTTTTTTTGGTAAATAACACATATGGAAATTTTAATAATTTTATTTTTAATTTTATTGAATGGTATTTTTTCGATGTCCGAAATTGCACTAATTTCAGCTAGAAAAAGTCGTTTAGAAACTGCCGCTAAAAAAGGAAATCCTGCCGCAAAAGTAGCATTGGATTTGGCGAATTCTCCCAATAAATTTTTGTCAACCGTTCAAATCGGAATCACGTTAATCGGGATTTTAACCGGTATTTATTCGGGTGATAAAATTACAACTGATGTAAAAACATTTGTAGCCGGTTTTGAAATTTTAAAACCGTATGCGGATTCTATCGCGGTTGGAATTGTTGTTGTTGTTTTGACCTTCTTTTCACTCGTTTTGGGTGAATTAGTTCCAAAAAGAATCGGTTTAAATTATCCTGAAACAATCGCAAAAGCAGTGGCTGTTCCGATGAAAATTGTATCAAAAATTACAGCTCCGTTCATTTGGCTTTTGACGATTTCTACTGAATTTATTTTAGATTTATTCAGAATCAAACCTAACGCTGACGGAAAAGTAACAGAAGAAGAAATAAAAGCAATAATTAAAGAAGGTACAGAAGTAGGCGAAGTTCAGGAAATTGAGCAAGACATTGTTGAACGTGTTTTTCATATTGGTGATCGAAAAGTGAACTCGTTAATGACACATCGTTCTTCGGTTGATTATCTTTCATTAAATGATTCGATGAGTGAATTAAAAGCAAAAGTATTAGAGGATTTACATTCATTTTATCCGGTTTGTAAAGAGAATTTGGATGAATTAGAGGGTATCGTATTACTAAAAGACTTGTTTACAATTTTTGAAAAAGGTGAATTTGATTTAAAAGCAATAATTAAAGAACCTGTTTATTTAATTGAACATACATCTGCCTACAAGGCTCTTGAAATTTTTAAGAAATCGAAAGTCCATTATGCGTTAATTGTTGATGAACACGGTGTTTTTCAAGGAATAATCACGTTGAATGATATTTTAGAAGCGTTGGTTGGAGATGCGTCCGATTTTTATGAAGAAGAATTTAAATTAGTCTCTCGTGAAGACGGAAGTTGGTTAGTTGACGGACATTATTCGCTTCACGACTTTTTAACTTATTTTGATATGGATGAGCATATTAACGATTATGATGTAACAACAGTAAGCGGATTTATCATCACCGAATTAGGAAATATTCCAAAACAAGGACAAAAATTAATTTGGAACAAACTGGAATTTGAAGTAATTGATATGGATGGCGTTAAAATTGATAAAATCCTAATCAATAACTTAAAAGAATAAAGAATTAGTGGTCGGTTTTCAGTTTTTGTAATCAGTTAATTAATTTTCAGATAACAGATAACAGATTGCAGACAACCGACAACAGAAAATAGAAAAAATGACAGAGGGAAATTTTGTAGACTACGTAAAAATATATGTTTCATCCGGAAAAGGTGGGAAGGGTTCATCGCATCTTCACCGTGAAAAATTCATTGAAAAAGGTGGTCCCGATGGTGGTGATGGTGGTCGAGGTGGTCACGTTTATTTAAAAGGAAACAAAAGTCTTTGGACATTATTTCATTTGAAATTCGTTAAGCATATTCGTGCCGGACACGGTGGTGATGGTGGAAGCTCAAGAAGTACCGGACACGATGGAGAAGATAAATTTGTTGAAGTTCCACTGGGAACAGTAGTTCGCGATCAAGAAACAGGGGAAATTTTGTTTGAAATTACCGAGCACGATGAAGTTAAAATCATCGCTAAAGGTGGAAAAGGCGGATTAGGAAACTGGAATTTTCGTTCGTCAACCAATCAAACACCACGTTATGCTCAGCCCGGAATGCCTGTGGAAGAAGTCGATGTGACGTTAGAATTAAAAGTTTTAGCCGATGTTGGGTTAGTAGGTTTTCCAAACGCTGGAAAGTCAACGTTACTTTCGGTGATGACTTCGGCTAAACCAAAAATTGCAGATTATCCATTTACAACGTTAAAACCTAATTTAGGAATTGTGTCATACAGAGATTTTCAATCGTTTGTAATGGCCGATATTCCCGGAATTATTGAAGGTGCTGCCGAAGGAAAAGGACTTGGACATTATTTTTTACGTCATATCGAACGAAATTCAATTTTACTGTTTTTAGTTCCTGCCGATGCTGCGGATATCAAAAAAGAGTACGAAATTTTGTTGGATGAACTTCGTCGATACAATCCTGAAATGTTGGATAAAGACCGAATTTTAGTTGTTTCCAAATGCGATATGTTGGATGATGAACTAAAAGGAGAACTTGAAAAACAAATGAAAAAAGAGTTCAAAGGAGTGAAATATCATTTCATATCTTCTGTTGCCCAACAAGGTTTACAGGAATTAAAAGATATGTTGTGGAAAATGTTGAACGAAGAATAATTAAAAATTATATATTTCTTACAAAAGCATCCCTAATCGGATGCTTTTTTTATGGAATTCTAAAAATTAAGTTAAAAAATACGATATCGTTGTAGTTTTTAAGTCAAAAATCAAGTGGGAAAACACAAAAAAAAGTATATTCGCAAACATTAAAAATTAATCAAAAAATGAAAAAAATTATTTTAAGTTTTGTGGCATTAATCGCTTTTGCTCCGGCAACCGTTTTTGCTAACGAAGGTATGTGGTTTTTGATGCATATTCAACGTCTAAATCAACGTGATATGCAAAAAATGGGATTGCAATTAACCGCAGAAGAAATTTATAGCGTTAACAATTCCAGTTTAAAAGATGCAATCGTTCAATTTAATGGTGGATGTACGGCAGAAATGATTTCCAAAGACGGTTTGGTTTTAACCAATCACCACTGTGGATATGATGCAATTGCTGAATTATCTTCGCCTGAAAGCAACTATTTAAGGGATGGATTTTGGGCTCAAAACCGCAAAGCCGAATTAAAACCAAAAAGTTTGTTCGTTCGTTTTTTCGTACGTATGGACGATGTAACCAAACGAATTTTAGGTGTTGTAAATGATAAAATGACCGAAGCAGAACGTGAAGCGGCAATCAATCAGGAAACAGCAAAAATTCAAAAAGAAAATGATGGTGGAGGGAAATATACTGTTTCTGTTCGTCCGTTTTTCCAAGGGAATGAATATTACTATTTTGTGTATGAAGATTTTACCGATGTTCGTTTAGTTGGAACTCCAACAGAAAGCATTGGAAAATTTGGGGGTGATACAGACAACTGGGAGTGGCCTCGTCACACAGGAGATTTCGCTTTGTTCAGAGTATATGCTGATGCAAACGGAAGTCCTGCTACCTATTCAGAAAACAATGTTCCATTAAAACCAAAACACCATTTACCAATCAGTTTAAAAGGTGTTCAGGAAAATGATTTTGCAATGATTTTAGGTTATCCGGGTCGTACAAACCGTTGGATGCCGGCTGAAGGAATTGAGCAAAACGTAAAATATGCCTATCCTGCTTGGGTTGAAGGTTCAAAAATGTCGATGGACAAAATGAAAACGCATATGGATAAAGACGATGCAGTTCGTTTAAAATATGCTTCAAAATATGCTTCAATCGCCAATTACTGGAAAAACAGACAAGGAATGATTGATGCTCTTTCTCAATTTAAAACAGCTGATTCTAAAAGAAAAGTTGAAAAGAAATTTGATAAATGGGCAAATAGCAAAGCAAACAAAGAAAAATACGGAACAGTTATAAAAGACATCAACGCTTATTATGCTTTAACAAATGAAAAAGCAAAGCACGATAATTATTTGATGACTTTCTTACGTGGTTCTGCTTTTGGAGTTTTACCTGGTCGTTTAGGAACGCAACTTACCAATTATGCTAAAGCAGATGCTGCTCAAAGAACGCAAATGAAACCTCGTTTAGTAGAAATGATTGAAGGAACATTTGAAACCGTTTATTTGCCTGTTGAAAAAGACGTAATGGCTGGTCAATTATCACTTTATGCAGATAAAGGAAAAGGTTATGCATTGGCTCCAAGCGTTGCAGAATTAGTAGCAAACAAAACCGATTTGGCAAAATATGCTGCAAATGCAATTGATTTAAGTTTATTTACTTCAAAAGAACGTTTATTAGCCTTTTTAGAAATTCCGAATGTAGAATTAATCAATAACGATCCATTGTACAAATTGTCTTCGGATTTATTAGACCATTACAACAAAAAATCGGACGAGTTAAAAGCTGCTGAAGAAAAATACCAATCAGGTTTCAGAAAATTAGTGGCTGGTTTACAAGAATCGAAATTAAGTCCGATTTTATATCCGGATGCCAATTCAACATTGCGTTTGTCTTATGGAAAAGTTCGTTCATTGCCGGCAGATAAGAGAAACGATGCAAAAATCAACAATTATACAACGTTGGAAGGAATGGTGAAAAAGCACAAAGCAGGTGATCCAGAGTTTGATTTATCTCAACCTTTGATTGATTTGTATAACAAAAAAGATTTCGGTCAATATGCTGATAAAGCTGGATATATGCCGGTAAATTTCCTTTCAGATAACGATATTACAGGAGGAAATTCAGGTTCTCCGGTATTGAATGGAAAAGGAGAATTAATCGGATTAGCATTTGACGGAAACATCGAAGCGATGGCTGGCGACGTTATTTTTGATGACAAATTACAAAGAACAATTAATGTAGATATCCGTTTCGTATTATTCATTATCGAGAAATATGCCGGAGCAAAACATATTATTGACGAGTTAACTATCGTTAAATAAGGATTAATATTAATTCAATTAAAAAATCTGCTTCAGAAATGGAGCAGATTTTTTTATTATTAAATTTATGAATTACTCAATTTTTACTTTGGTACTTATAGAATGAGCAGAAAATTCAGGAGCATACATACTTTGCAACGTTGAAATTCCGTCAATAAAACTACCGGAGTGATTGATGCGAACATCGTATTCCAAAACATAAGTTCCTTTCTTAATTGTGTCAAAGAAAAAGTGTGTAGCAACATCTTTTGTACTACGATAAAAATGTAAACCATCTTTCCACTCATATTTCGAAATCACATCAACAGGTTCAAAACTCGAAGCTCTCAAGTCTTTTAAGTGAACAAATTCGAGATCGTTTTCAGTTTTTAAAATTAATCTAATCGTAATTAAATCCCCTGGTTTTACTATTTCTTTGTTCAATTCAAGTAATTTATCTCCATCAGAAGATTTTACTTTTTTATATAAATTTTTAGTAATGGATAAAACCGCTGTACTGTCTGATTTGATGTTTTCTAAATTCTCAAAATATTGCCAATATAAACCACCAAATCCAGCTACAGCCGATTTGTTTTCAACGGAAATAGAACCCATTTCTTTAGTAATTTCCTCTGCATTCCAATTCATTTTGATATAACCTGTTTCTGCTTCTTTATCTTTTTCAGATAATTTTTTGGTCAATATTTTTTCGTTACCAATTTTGAATTTTGTGTTGTCTAAACTATTTGTCCAATCTCTTCCTTGTAATAATAAAGCATAAACTGCTTCAGTAGTAGCTTTTGTAGTTGGCCAATTTTGTAATTGCTTTTGTTTAAGCAACCAAACTTTCATTTCATCGATATATTTTTTATCTTTTTCAATTTCAGCAAAAGCTTCAATTAGTAAAGCTTGTGTTTCAATTGCCGATTGATACCAATAATATCCGTTTTTATTTTCAACCCAATACATACCAAAATCATCATTTCTTGCAACTGTTTCTTTTAAATTCGTTATAATTTTTTCAGCAAAATTTTTGTCTCCAAAACGATGCATCGTTAAAGCCAAAAGTGCTTTTTTGTATAACGAATACTGTAACCAATTCATTTTGAATTCTACTTTCTGAATAGTAATAATAGAGTCAATTTTCTTTGAAACAGGCATTTTTTCAATATAAAAACTTCGAGCATATAAATAATGTAAATTGGAATAGGTATAATAGTTTATACGTTCATTTTTTAAAGTACTGTTTTTGATAAAATTAGCATCAAGATGTGGAACCGCTTTGGATGTAATTTTTTCAAATTTGGAAATGTTCCCAGGAAATAATTTTCCTAAATGACCCAGCCCGGCAACGATGTGTTGTGTGATAAACATATTTTCATCACCACCATCAAACCAAGGAAATGCACCAGATGGCAATTGTTTTTCTTCTAATTTTTTAAATGTATTTTCTTGTGATTCTTTCATCTTATTCAAATCCATGAGCAAAGCCAATCGTTTGTTTTTCAATTCCTCACTTTCTGCATCCAAAAGCCATGGCGTTTCGTTTAACACAATGGATTTGAGTTCTTCATTTTGATTTAATTTTGAAACGGATGTTGGATTCTTTTTCCATGTTTCAAATAAAGCAGCAATTTTTGGGTTGCTGTTGATGATTTCTGTGGCAATGAAATTTCCGTAATACCTTGAAAAAGTCTGCTCTGCACATTCATGTTGAAATTCCATCAAATAGGGAAGTGATTGCAACGCCAACCAAGTTGGATTGGAAGTATATTCCAATGTAAATTGATGACTTTTTAAAGTTTCAGAGGAATTGTTTTTTAAGTTTTCAAAAACATATTCTTTCTTAGAATTTCCTTTCACCCAAATCGGAATACTTTCGGTGATTAGAATTTTATTGCTTAAAACTGGAAGAATATTTTCTTCACCATCCGAAAAATTACCTGATTTTGCTACAATTTTATACTGTAAACCTTGCAACCCCTCCGGAATTGTAATTCTCCAAGTTACCGGAACACTTTCTTTTGGTTTGCAATCGAAATTTCGTGTGTTATTGTTGTTTAATGCGATGCTGTCGATTGCTTTCATAGTAGTGGCATCAAATAGCATTAACATTGCAATTCCTGATTTTGTCTCATTTGTCATATTGACCACTTTAGCAGAAATTGAAATGGTATCTTTTTCTCGCACAAATCGCGGCATATTAGTTTGAACCATCACATCTTTTTGAGAAATTATAGTCGATTCAAAATAGCCGGATTCTGCTTTTTTATTATGACCATATAAACGCAATTTCCAACTTGTTAATGATTCAGGATTCGTAAAATTGAAACTAAATTTTCCATCAGAGTCTGTTTTTAAATGTGGATAAAAGAAGGCTGTTTCATTAAAATTGGTTCGGGTTTTTACTTGAGCGAGTTCTTTTAAGGAGTTTTTAGTAGTGATAACTATCACTCCCGCTGCACCTCTTGAACCATATAATGTGGTAGCAGAAGCATCTTTTAAAATACTCATGGAGGCTACATTTTCTGCTAGAAGTTTTGTGAAAGTTTCATCATCAACTAGAACTCCGTCAACTACATATAATGGATTTCTAGTGCCAGATAATGATGATGTGCCTCTAATCCTTACGCTAACCGAAGACCCAGGTTGACCGGAACCAGTTGATACAGTCAAACCAGTTACGTTACCTTGTAAAATTTCATCTAAATATGCTATTGGAACTTTCTCAATCTCATTGTTAATCACAGCAGTTGAATAAGCCAGCGTACTTTTTTTAGTTGAATTATAACCAACTACCACGACTTCATCTAAAAAAACATCCGTTTCTAACTCAATTTCATAAACTCTATTTTTATCAATTTGAACATGTTCCGATTTCATGCCAACATAATGAATCGCCAACACTTCTCCTTTTGCTGCTTCTATGCTAAAGTTGCCATCAAAATCTGTAGTTGTTCCACGATTTGTTCCTTTAACCAGAACAGAAGCTCCCGGAAGTGGTAGTCCTGATTCAAATACAACTCCTGAAATATATTTAGCATTTTTAGGTGTTTCTGTAACTGGTTTAATTTTATTTAAATATGTTTTTAAAACATGACTATTTTTTGGCTCATTGAAGTTAAAACCAAACCAATTAATTTGAGGGTTTTGAATGTACTGGGAATTATATTTTAAATCTCTTCCTAAATTTTTGATTGTTTTATGGCTAATATTGTAGAAATTCAAATTTGGAAAATTTGGACGGTTTGAATGATTAGAAAAATAAACACCTGACCAACCCCCCGTAGCAAATTGATCCAACGAACTATCATACATGCTAGCTAAAACTTCGCTTTCAATTTTTTGATCAGTAATTTTAAATGACCAGTTTTCCAAACTTCCGGGTTCGATTTTATTTCGAAGACTGATAATTTCAAAATTTAATTTGGATTCAATTGTTTCTTTATCAATGGTATGAGTTTTTATAGCTGAACTATTTTCCCATACAGAAGAAAAATGAAAATAAATATCTGTTTTATATTCCGATTTTTTATTGAATTTAAAAGTTGCTTTTCCATTTTTTAATTGAATAACTTGTTCGTTTTCCGGTACATTGTTTTCACCATAAAATCGAGCGGTTATCCATAAATCAGGAATAATCGATTGGATTTCAATTGCAAAAAAGGTTTCGTTTGGTTTGGAAATGTCGTTGAAAGTAAATAATTCACTCTCCGAATAAGGATTTATTTTTGAATTTAAATCAAAATAATTTTCAATTCTTATGTAATTGTTTTTAACATCATAGGCTTCGCCGACCACTTTGTAACTTCCATTTTTAAAAGTTTTTAAAAAATTTAAAGAAATGTCTTTGCTAATTTTGGTATCAAATGAAATTGTTTTTACTAAAACTTCCTTTGTTTCATGAACCGATTGATCAAACGGTTCGTGGGGAAAAAGTTGCTCAAATTCAACTCTCTCAACTAGTTCGATTTCTGGAATTCCAAATAACCGGTTCTTTAAAAATTTCTTTTGCTGTATTTCATAAATTTTAATTTCGCCTTTTGCATCAATACGATAATTATTTAAAGTTGTGCTTTTTATAATTAATTTGTTTTCATCTTCTTTTATTAAATTACTGTTTAAAATTAATTTTAAATCTAACATTTCTTTCCCCACTTTAAAATATTCTGAGGCACTTCTTGTTTCGCCTTGAATATCTGTAACATCAACTTTGACATTATATCTAATCATTGTGATATTATCATTTGAAACACCTTCTTCCACAGCAGGAAATTGAATGGTAAAATTTCCATTTTCATCTGTAGTTGTTTCAGAGTTTATATAGTCATCCTCACTAGAGTAATAACTATCTTTTGCACCTGTATTTTTTGAAACGGTATAAGCAACTTTCGCATTCGTTAGATTGTTTCCTGCCAAAGCTTTTGCATTTCCACTAATTTTTATTAAATCTCCAATCGTGTAATTTTCTTTAATTTCATCAAAATTTACTTCAAAAGTTGGTCGTTTATATTCTTCAACTTTAAAACTGAAACTATGCTCATTAAAATCAACATAATCCCAAAACTTGTGTTCTTCTTCTTTTTTGTCATAATATTTTGAATCAACTTTATCGTTATTAGGTTCATCCACAGTTAGATAAAAATCCCCGGCCAACGTGTTTTTTGGAATGTCAAATTCTCCTGAGAACGAACCAAATTCGTTTGTTTGAACATCAAATTCTTTTAACTTCGTTCCATTAACAGCTTTAATTTCCACATGCACACTTGCAAAAGGAACAACACTTTTTACATTGTCTTTATTTTGAATTAAAACTCCTTTGTAATGCATTTTTTGTCCCGGTCGATAAATGGCACGGTCAAAATGAACCATTACTCTGGCATCGAAATTTTCATAATCATCTTCTTCGTCTTCCTCTTTTTCATAAATAAAAGTTCGTTTGTATTTTTGTAATAGGGTGTCTTGCTCTTTAATAACCAAAACATCATTATCGTAAATTTTATTTTTAATGTGTTTTTTCAGTTTAAATTGTGCTTTACCTTCTTTGTTTGTATAAACTGTTTCGTCTTCATTTTTAATACTTGCATCTGCGATTGGTTTTCCTGTTTTTCTATCTAAAATATAAAATGAATTGTGTTTTTCATTTTGATCTTCTACCACAAAAAAGTTTGTGACTTGAAGGTTTTCATAGGTGTAAGCATTTTTATTTTTGATGGTATCATTTGGAGTTTCTATAAAAACCAAATAGTTTCCAACATCCATTTTTTCTAAAAGAATTTCAGTAGAATGATTGAAATAATCAGCAGTAGTAGGTAATTTTTGAGTGAAGCTTTTTACGGGTTTGTTTCGAAGTATAAAATTGAGTATTAGGGAATCTTTGTTTATTTTTCGATTGAATTCTTGATTATAATTGTATGAATTAGCTAATAAATAATTTTGTTTCACAGGAAATCGATAATAGCTTACCTTAACCGAATCTATATTTTTAAACTCTACAAAAGCACGATTGTTTTGGTTAGGATAAATTGATTTTTGTAGATTAATTGATAACGATTTACTTAAAATTTTATTCTGAATTATTTCTACTTCTGCTAAGGCATTGGGGCTGTTTTTTGCATTTAAAACTGTATCAATTAGGGCTAGTGCCTCTTTATACTTATTGATTTTTGTGTATTTCGAGGTTTGACTGTAATAATTTTTAATTCTTTCAACTCTTAACGATTGTTTTAAAAATGCGTTAGAAGTATTTTTTTCTAATTGTATAATTTTTTTCAAATATATTTCATGGTCTGCATAAATTGAATGTGCATATTTTAATCTTTCAAAATAAGCTAAATTTGCTTTTTCTAAGTCATTTTTTAGATAAAAACGTTCATTATTTTGTAAAATTTCAATGAATTTTTGTAAATCGATATTCTCTGATTTAGATGTTTTATAAGCAATAAATTTTTTTGTTTCAGCATATAAATTTTCAAATAAGTCTGTTTCAGTTTTCTGATTTTTAAATTCCCAACTATTTACTTTTGGTTTAAAATGTGTTATGCTTTTATCAACTAAAAAATCATATAAATTATAATTTTTTGCATCGGTGCTGGGTGAGATTTCAAAAATTTCTTTGACAGATTCGAGCGATGTATCCCGAAGAAGTTTTTCATCTTGCAAACAAGCATTCATTTTTTCATCAATTTCAGTAGTAAAATCAATCGATGTCCATGATAAAAAATCAGTATTTTTTTGATTATCTAATACTGTTCTTTCATCAATACTATAGGAATAGCGTTGAAAATAATTTTGTAAAATAGTCGCATAAATATAATTTAGCAGTGCTTTTGAAACCGGTTTAGCATCTTTAATTTCCTTCTTTAAATTAGAAATAATCTTAGATTGAGCGTTCTCATCAAAAACTTGTTCAAATTTTGATAGATAGAAAAAACATTTAACGATTTGTATTTCGTTGTTTTTCTTTTTAGCTTTTTTGTAAATTTCCTCAACCTCTTTTTGAGCAGATTGGATTTTTCCTTCTAATTCATGTTTGTAAACTTCCTTCCATTGTTCATCAAAATTTTGACCAAATGAAAAAGATAAAATAAAGAGGAAGTAAAGGGTTACTAATTTACGCATAAGTGTTTTTTATTTAATAGAGTATAAAATGGCTTAGAAGGTTGGATTTGATGAAAAAAATTATTCACTAAAATACTTAAAATTTGTACAACTAAATGGAAACGCAAAAACATTTCCTTACTTTTGAATACAAATAAAAACTATGTCAATTTTAAAACTGGTAATTTTTCTAATTTCATTTCAACTCATGGCCAATTCAGATTTTGAAAAAGCAGAGCAGCTATTCCAAAAGGAAAAATTTGCCGAAGCTAAAGTTTTGTTTGAAAATCACTTAAAATCAAATCCAAATCATACCAAAACTTTAGAATATTTGGGTGACATCGCCGGTAAAGAAAAAAATTGGGATGAAGCTATTTCGTACTATAAAAAAATAAAAATTCAATTTCCTAAAAATGCAGATTACCACTATAAATATGGTGGTGCAATGGGAATGAAAGCCAAAGATTCAAATAAATTTACTGCTTTGGGTATGATTGACGAAGTAGAAGAATGCTTTTTAACTGCCGCAAAATTAGATGCAAAGCATATTGATTCTCGATGGGCTTTGGTCATTTTATATATTGAATTACCCGCAATTGTAGGCGGAAGCGAAGCAAAAGCCCAACAATATGCCAATGAATTGATGAATTTGTCAAAAGTTGATGGGTTTTTAGCCAAAGGTTACATTGACCAATATTTTAAAAGATATGCAAAGGCAGAAGCGAATTTAAAAAAAGCTCATGAAATTGGAAATTCAAAAAAAACGTTTCAAAAGTTATACGATTTGTATAAAAACAAAATGAAGCAACCTCAAAAAGCAGAAGAATTAAAAAAGAAATTTGAAAGCAAATAATTTTGTTATTAAGTGACCAATTACCCATTACCAATAACCCTTTACCATAAAAATGAGAACCCACTTTATCGCCATCGGCGGAGCCGCCATGCACAATTTAGCACTTGCCTTGCATCAGAAAGGTTATCACGTTACCGGAAGTGACGATGCTATTTTTGAACCTTCAAAATCACGTTTAGAAAAGTTCGGACTTTTGCCGAATGAAATGGGATGGTTTCCTGAAAAAATCACAAAAGATATCGAAGCAATTATCCTCGGAATGCACGCCAAAGCAGATAATCCTGAATTGTTAAAAGCAAAAGAATTGGGTTTGAAAATTTATTCCTATCCTGAATTTTTATACGAACAATCAAAAAACAAAACGCGAGTTGTAATAGGTGGTTCTCACGGAAAAACGACCATTACTTCGATGATTTTACACGTGATGCATTACCACAATATCGAAGTAGATTACATGGTAGGAGCACAGTTGGAAGGTTTTGATACAATGGTTCATCTCACCGAAAAAAATGATTTTATCGTTTTGGAAGGTGATGAATATTTGTCATCTCCAATTGACAGAAGACCGAAATTTCATTTGTATCAACCTAATATTGCTTTGCTATCCGGTATCGCTTGGGATCATATTAATGTGTTTCCGACATTTGAAAATTATGTAGAGCAGTTTGAAATTTTTGTCAATCAAATTACAAAAGGTGGCATTTTGGTGTATAACGAAGAAGATGAAACGGTAAAAAAAGTAGGTGAAGAAACGACCAACACCATCCGAAGATTGCCCTATCAAACTCCGAATTATTCCGTTGAAAATGGAACAACTTATTTGGATACTCCTGAAGGACCAATGCCAATTGAAGTATTTGGTGCTCACAACTTGAACAATCTTGCCGGAGCCAAATGGATTTGTCAAAATATGGGTGTCGATGAAGCTGATTTTTACGAAGCCATTGCCAGTTTTAAAGGTGCATCCAAACGCTTAGAAAAAATTGCCGAAGGAAAAGGAAAAGTAGCTTACAAAGATTTTGCTCATTCACCAAGTAAAGTTTCTGCAACTACCAAAGCTGTAAAAAATCAGTATCCCGATAGAAAATTAGTAGCTTGTTTAGAATTGCACACTTACAGCAGTTTGAATGCTGAATTTCTAAAAGAATATGAAGGAGCTTTGGATGCTGCCGATGTTGGCGTTGTGTTTTATTCGCCAGATGCTGTTAAAATCAAACAATTGGAAGAAGTAACGTATGACCAGATCGCACAATCTTTTAAACGAAATGATTTGATTATTTACACGAATCCAACTGAATTTAAAGATTTTTTATTTTCTACTAATTTGGATAATTCTGCTTTGTTGTTAATGAGTTCCGGGAATTATGGTGGTCTGGATTTTGAGGAGGTGAAGCAGTTAGTCAATTAGACAATTCATTTTTAACGAGATTCCTACGGAATGACAAAATTGCGGGTAAGTTGTGCTGAAAATTACATCAAAAATGTCTCAGAAACTTTTTAGTATATGTAAAGCTCACCGTCTAGTTTGTCATTCCGTAGGAATCTCAAAATCGATTACTTTTTAAATTGATTTTATTATGATTGAGTTTACAGAAGGAATTTATAATTTTTATGTATACATTTTAACAAATAAAAACAAAACAGTTTTATATACTGGTGTAACTAATAATTTGAAGTTACGCTTACAACAACATCAAGATAAACTAAATCCAACTAGTTTCACTGCTCGTTACAATACTCATTTTTTGATTTATTATGAAAAGTTCGGTTGGATTCAATTAGCAATTGCAAGAGAAAAGGAAATTAAAAACTTATCTAGAGAAAGAAAATTGAATTTGATTAAAGAAATGAATCCTGATTTGGAATTTTGGAATGATTTTTTTTAAGTGATAGAATTAGACTACTACGAAAGTATTTAAATTCTGAGAGTTCAACATCTAGTTTGTCATTCCGTAGGAATCTCACGCAAATATGTTCTACTTTTTTAGATTCCTACGGAATGACAAGATTGCGGTAAAATTGGTTCTAATTTTTCGGATTATAGGTGTAATGCCCCACAATCTTCCAACTAAACAAACAATCCTCCAACACCTGTCCGCTTCCTACATTGTGAACAATTAAATTGCGTTTCCCATCAGCTGATTTTTTGTGTGTAACAATACCGATGTGCGGAAGTTTGTCGCCAATCATCCAAGTTACTAAATCACCTGTTTTGTAATCGGAAGGATTTTTAGTTACGGTTAATTTTTCTCCTTTACGTTCAAAAAACACTTCTAAATTGGGAACTCTACGATGATCGATATTAGTATCCGGTTTTTTTAATCCCCACTTTTTTAAGTTTGGGTATTTTGAAAAATTTGCTTTCAAATCTTCGTGAACTTCTTTTTGCAAATCGATTCCTAATTTCCGATAAGCTCGGATAATCACATCTGTGCAGACTCCTTTGTCTTTCGCCACATCTCCGTTTGGATATTTCAACTTCACATAACTGGGATCATAAGTAACTTTGTCTTTGGTAAGTTCCAAAGCAGCATTAGACAATTTTAAAGAAAATGATTGCTGATTTATTGGTAAAAGAAGAAAAAGGAAAATGGATAGAAAGAGTTTCATAAAAATTAAATTTAATTGATAACGAAATGCACTTTCAGTTTAGTACAAAAAAAATGCCTCTTTTTGTAAAGAAGCATTTTTTAGAAAAAATAGTTTATAAAATTAATCTTTTAAGTATTCTTCAAATGATTTTAATGAAAATGGAATTTGAAGTTTTGCTGCTTGTTCAGATAATTTGTTTTTGTACTTCGATTTCAAATTGTCAAAACCACTTTTTGCGGTATTGAATTTATCCATCACATTTTCAATATTTGAAATCTGCGATGGAGAAGGAGCATCAAATTGTGAAGCAACCGTAGCATAAATAGCACTTAATTTTTCTCGCAATTGTGGTTCTGCAGCTCCAACATACATATCACCCGTGGTTACAACCATTGTATTTTTTAAAGAATTAAATTCTGAATCAATTTTGCCATTTGATTTCGCTAATTTGGCATCTTTTTCCATAATTTTCTTATTCAAAGCAATCATTTCATCCAACTCATAAACCATATAAGCCAACTCTTCATTTTTATCAAATAGCATTTTTGTGGTTTCGGCTTGTTTTTTTCTTTCCTCAGATGAAATAACGCTTTTCGGATCATTCACAACTTTAAATTCCTGTGTATACGTTTCTTTTCCTTTCGTTAAAACGGCTTTGTATGTGCCTTCAGGAACTCTTGGTGCAGTAAATCCCCCGTAACTCAACGTTTTTCCGGTAGCTACTTTTGGATTTCTAGTATTAAAACCCCAAGTAACAATATTAATTCCTTTTTGGTTTCCTGCAGGAAGGGTAACTATTTTGTTACCATTCATGTCTTGAATTTCTAATTCCATTTTACCAAATGTGTGACGCTTTTTTAAATAATAAACAATTTGTGCTGCAGTATTCGGATTCGGACCAACAAATTCTAATTCTGAAGCTGTTCCACCAAAACTGGATTGTTCTTCGATAGCGAATGGTTTCATCTCAAAAAAATGAACATCTTTTTTCAAAATATCCGGTGTAATTTGACGTAGCGGACTCACATCATCTAAAATAATAATTCCTCTTCCGTGTGTAGCCATCACCAAATCATTCGTTTTTGGATGCAAATCAAGGTAATGAACAGCAACGGCCGGCATGTTATTTTCAAATTTCGACCAGTTTTTTCCGCCATCAACGGTGATGTAAAGCCCTTTTTCGGTTCCTAAAAACAATAAGTTTGGATTTTTGTAATCTTCTTGAATATTTCTCGCAAAACCATCAATGTCAGCGGTTACAATTGAAGTCCATGTTTTTCCATAATCGGAAGTTTTATACACGTAAGTTGCATAATCATTTTTTGAGTGACCATCAAAAACGGCATAAGCAGTTCCTTCATTAAAAACGCTTGCTTCAATGTGATAACACCACGTATTTTTTGGTAAATTTTTTAAATTCAGTGTTACATTTGTCCAGTTTTTTCCACCATCTCTAGTAATTTGAACATTTCCATCATCGGTTCCTGCCCAAATAATTTCTTTGTTTAAAGGAGATTCCGCAATTGTAAAAATGGTACAGTGATTTTCAGCACCCGAATTATCAACAGACAAACCTCCTGATTTTTCGGTGTTTGTTTTTGTTGGATCATTGGTTGTCAAATCGCCTGAGATTTTTCGCCACGTTTGTCCCATATCATCAGAAACGTGTACAAATTGACTTCCCGCATAAATTCTGTCCGGATTATGAATTCCGGTTACAATCGGCGTATTCCAATTAAAACGTAATTTCGGATCGCCTTTTACCGCAAGTGGTTGAATGGTTTTTAATTCTTTTGTTTCTAAATTATATCGCCAAATATTTTCGGCACCTTGCATTTCACTGTAGATGATTTTTTTTGTGGGATGTTTCAAGACGCGGAAACCATCACCATATCCTACAACGTGCCAGTCGCGAGCTTCGATACCGCCATCGCTTTTGCTTGGTCCATACCACGAACCATTATCTTGTAAACCTCCATAAATATTGTATGGTTCTTCATTATCCAAACTCAAATGATAATATTGTGAAAGTGGTAAATTCTTAACAATATCCATTGTATTTCCAGAATCCCAACTTCTGTATAAACCACCATCGGTTGCTACATAAATTCGGTTGCTATCATTCAAATCAACGGTAATATCGTGAATATCAGCGTGCATATTTCCTAGCGGTTTGAATGTTTTTCCTCCATCACGACTAATCGAGCCTCTTAATCCACCTTTGTATAAAATATCAGGATTTCGTGGGTCAATCGTAATTCTTGAAAAATAAAAAGGACGAACGACCAATTCGAAATCACTGTTCAAATGTTTCCAAGTTGCTCCGGAATCATCGGAACGATATAAACCTTTGTCTTTGTCTTGTTCCGTTTCTAAAACAGCATATAAAGTCTGCGGTTTTGAAGGAGCAACACCAATCGCAATTCTACCTAATTGACCTTTTGGAAAGCCATTGTGAATTTTATTCCAAGTTTTTCCTCCATCGATTGTTTTATATAAGGCAGAATTGTTTCCTCCCGAATTAAATGACCAAGCCGTTCTTCTGAATTCCCAAAAACTGGCATACATTATTTCAGGATTTGATGGGTCAATAACCAAATCGGCACAACCGGTTGTTTGATCAACATAGAAAACTTTGTTCCACGTTTTTCCGCCATCGGTTGTTTTATAAATCCCTCTATCTTCGCTGTCACCCCAAAGAGCACCTAAAACTCCTGCCCAAACCACATCGCTATTTCTTGGATCAACAATAATTGAAGTAATTCGGTCGGATTTTGGTAAACCCATATTATTCCAATTCAAACCACCATCGGTAGATTTATAAATACCATCGCCAATAGAAACACTGTTTCTTGGCCAAGGTTCACCTGTTCCAACCCAAATTGTATTATCCGGATTGTTTGGGTCAATAGTTACACAACCAATAGATTGAATGTGTTTATCAAAAATAGGAGAGAAGGACGCACCTCCATCGGAACTTTTCCAAACTCCACCACCGGCCGCTCCAATGTAAATAATTTTGTTATTGGTGGGATGATTAGCAATATCCGAAATTCGTCCACTCATAATAGCAGGACCAATTTGTCTTGCTTTAATATCACCAAAAAGTTCCTTTCCCTTTAAAATCACATCTTCCTGAGCTTGTGATTGAAAAGACGAAATCAAACCTACTGTTAAAAATAATTTGTAAATGTTTTTCATATCTTCGTGTGGTTAAAAAAAATCCCCGTACTAAAATTAATAAGGGGATTTTGTATGATTATGATTGATTTATTCTTTGAAAGTGAAAGCACTTGGATCAACTGTTGGATTCAAAGTCACTTTTTTAATTTTCATTGGTTGACCACCTTGATTCATGGAGAAAGGGAAATACATTCCTTCCACTTCTTGATAATCGCTCATCGTTGAAACCGACATTTGACCTTTCATCGGACCTGATTTAATTTCGGATTCGGTTAGAATAGGAACATTATTTTCTGTATCAAAATAGTAAAATACTACGTTGTCTACTTTTTGGCCATCAATTGTTTGTGGTTTTTTTGTTACTTTTACCTTGTAGCATTCTGTTCCTTCTTTTGTTTCTTTTCCAAGGTATTCTGCGGTGTAACCTTTTGCTTTGTAGTCAATTAGCGGGTCTGGATAATCTCCGGCTTCCAATTTGATATTTTCAACCATTTCAGATTCCATCTTTTCTGCTTTCATCGTCATAAAATTGGTTGACCATGCAGTTGTTCCATCAAATGCCATTTGTGTAATTTCTTGTCCTTGAAAATTAATTTTCAAATACATTTTTCCACCTTTTAATTGAACAAGTTCAACCGGAATTTCCATTCCTTGGTAGTTTACATTCATTTCCATTTTTGTACCGGTCAAACTTTTAAATTTTTCGGCACCACCAATATTTGTAATATAAGTGTTTATAATTTCGTCTGCAGTTTGAGCTTGAGCTGAAAAAACATTAATTACAAAAAGCATAACACTGAATACGATTCCTAATTTTTTCATAGTTTAAGTTTTAAATTTTAAAATAAGTCTTAAAATTAGTAATTATGTTACAAAAAAATCTTTATTTGCACTAATAATTTTTAAAAGCCATACAGAATGGAGCAAAACAACCCTTTTTCAATAAAAAATTGGGCAGAAGATGATAAGCCCAGAGAAAAATTAATGTTGAAAGGAAAATCGGCACTCAGCGATGCTGAATTACTAGCAATCATCATTGGTTCAGGTAATAGAAATGAAAGTGCAGTTGATTTAAGCAAACGGATTTTGGCTCACGTTCAAAATAATCTAAACGCCTTAGGAAAATTATCCCTTAAGCAATTGATTGAATTTAAAGGAATTGGCGAAGCAAAAGCAATTTCCATCATTGCCGCTACGGAATTAGGCAGACGTAGAAGAGAAGAAGAAGTTCCGGAATTAATAAAAATAAATTCAAGTCGAGTAATTTTTAATGTGATGCAACCCATCATTGGCGAATTACCTCACGAAGAATTTTGGGTTTTATATTTGAATAACGCAAATAAAATCATCCATAAAGCACAATTGAGTAAAGGTGGAATTACCGGAACTGTTGTAGACATTCGGTTGGTGTTAAAAATGGCTTTAGAACATAACGCACTATCCATCGTGTTGACGCACAATCATCCATCTGGGAAATTAATTGCAAGTGATTCGGATATTGAATTAACACAAAAAGTAAAATTGGCAGTAAAACAATTAGATATGAATCTTATTGACCACGTTATCATAACAGAAAATGGATATTTCAGTTTTGCTGATCAAGGAATATTATAATTTAAAGAAATAAAAGTGTCTGAGACCAGAAAAAATCAAGCCAAAATACTTAGAGTTTTTAGAAAAGTGCATCGAACAACGGGAGCTCTTTTGTTTGTTTTTTTCTTTATTGTAGCTGCCACAGGATTTTTGTTGGGAATAAAAAAGCACAGTGGCGGCATGATTTTACCCGAAACAAAAAAAGGAACGTCAACCGAATTAAGAAATTTTCTTCCGTTGGATAGTCTGCAAAATAATGCAAATCGTTTCATCACAGCACACTTAAAAGAATCAAATCCTTCAGAAATTGATAGAATCGATGTTCGTCCTGAAAAAGGAATGGTGAAGTTTACTTTTAAGTCTAATTTTTACGAAGTACAACTCGATGGTGCAACCGGAAATTTATTGCACATTGATTTGAGACGATCTGATGTTATCGAAAAAATTCACGACGGTTCAATCATTGATTATTATTTAGGATATGAATCGGGTGTTTTTAAATTGATTTATACCATAATTATGAGTCTGGCTTTGATGCTGTTTACCATAACAGGTTTTTGGCTTTGGTACGGACCCAAAAAAATGCGAAAATCTTAGGCTAATTTTTAGAATTGATTAACAACTCATTTTTTAAATTATCAGTATCTTTCGAATCTAATTAAAATGGAATGATTTATACAGAAAATTTAACTTTCTCATTTAACGAAACTACTCATTTTTCCTTTCCGAATATCACAAATAATGCATCAGAAATAGTATTGATAACAGGAAATTCAGGAAAAGGAAAAACCACCTTATTGCATCTTTTGGGTGGGTTGTTGCGACCAAAATCGGGATCTATTTTTATCCAAGACATTAACATTTCTTCTTTATCTGAAAAAGAATTAGATCGCTTTCGCGGAAGAAATATTGGCTTAGTTCTGCAACAATCGCATTTTGTAGCTTCTTTGAATGTGCTTGAAAATGTGGTGTTAGCTTCTTGGTTAGCCACCGGAAAAAAAGCAACTGAGAAAGCAAAATCGCTTTTAAAACAATTAGATTTAGAAGATCAAATGTATAAATTGCCTTCCAATTTGAGTGTTGGACAGCAACAACGTGTTTCGATTGCTAGAGCTTTAATTAATGAACCAAAACTGCTTTTAGCTGATGAACCAACCTCAAGTTTAGATGATGAAAATGCATTTAAAGTAGCCGATTTATTAGCTCATTTATCCAAAGAATACAAAGCTGCGTTGATCATTGTGACGCACGACCAACGATTGAAAGATAAATTTTCTAACCAATTAAACTTAAACTAAATGATAGCAAAATTAGCTTGGAAAAACCTTTGGTTTAAGCCGTTGAATACCGTTTTAAGTTTGGTTTTATTAACTGCTTCGGTGGCGATTATTTCGTTGTTGATTTTATTGCAAGAACAATTTGAAAAACAATTTTCGAGTAACATCGATGGTGTCGATTTGGTTTTGGGAGCACAAGGAAGTCCGTTACAATTGATACTTTCTTCTGTCTATCACGTTGATGCTCCAACCGGAAATATAGATTATAAAGAAGCCGAAGTTTGGATGAAACATCCGTTTGTAGAAACTGCCATTCCGTTAGCTTTTGGTGATAATTATCGCGGATTTAAAATTGTGGGAACAACACCCGATTACATCAAAAAATACACAGCAAACATTTCCGAAGGAAAAGTGTTTGAAAAGAATTTTGAAGTAGTAATTGGAAGTGAAATTGCCAAAAAACTTAACATCAAACTCGGAGATAAATTTTTTGGAACCCACGGCGATGCTGAAGAAGGCCACGTACACGAAGAATATGCTTATGTTGTTGTCGGAATTGCCTCGCCAACCGGCAAAGTAATTGATAATTTAATTTTATGTACCGTTGAAAGTGTTTGGAAAATGCATTCCGGACACGATCATGGTGGAGAAGCACATTCGGAAGATGAAAATCCGCTACACGGAGAAGAAGGTCACATCCATGTGGAAGGCGATGAACACGACCATGAAGAACATGTTCACGACGAAAATTGTAATCATGACCACGAGGAAGATCACGCCCATGAAGTTTCTGAAAATCCCGCTCACGGCGAAGAAGGTCACGTGCACGAAGAAGGTGATGAACACGACCACGACGAAGCCAAAGAAATTACGGCTGTTTTAGTGAAATTTAAAAATAAAATGGGCATCATTTCCTGGCCAAGAATGATTGCTCAAAATACCAAAATGCAAGCTGCTTTACCGGCAATTGAAATCAATAGATTGTTTTCGTTATTCGGAATTGGTTTGCAAGCTTTACAATACTTAGCCTACGGAATTATGTTGATTTCAGGAATAAGTATTTTCATCGCCTTGTATAATCGACTAAAGGAACGAAAATATGAATTTGCCTTGTTGCGAGTTTCCGGTGCATCACGAATTCAAATGTTAGGTTTAGTATTGTTTGAAAGTTTATTACTTTGTGTGGTAGGCTTTATCTTTGGTACGCTTTTTGGAAGATTAGCATTAGTTATGATTTCTAGCACCACGGACGAACAATTCAAAATGGCGTTTAATCCTATGACAATAATTTGGGAAAAAGAAGGAATTTTATTTTTGGTTACTATCTTTGTCGGGATTTTAGCAGCCGTTATTCCTGCGGTGAAAGCCTATCGATTAAATATTTCAAAAACATTAGCAAATGCGTAAAATTTATATAGTTTTTATTCTACTATTCGGAATTATAATTGTGTTAGACTCTTCTTTGGAAGTTAACTATCCATTTTCTAACACTAAATCATCCGATGAAATCGCGGTTCAGAAAGCCGGATTTATTTCATCCTTTGATACAAAAGTTGATCTGGCAGAAGATGCTTTATTCACGCAAGTGAAACCTGATACCTTATCTTGGAAATTGTTGGGTGTGATTAAATACATCAAAAAACCAGACAAAGATTACCCGGATGGGGTTATGTTTCCCATAATAAATTCTGATTTAAAAGCAAAAAGCAAAAAGAAAATCGTGATGAGCGGTTTTATTATTCCGATTGATAATGTGTCGTATGCGTTGAGTAAAAATGTTTTTGCTTCTTGTTTTTTCTGTGGTCAAGCCGGTCCAGAAACCATTATGGGAATCAAGTTTAAAGGCCCAACTCCAAAACTAAAAACTGATCAATATGTTACGATGGAAGGAACTTTTCGTTACAACGATAATGACGTAAACGACTGGATTTATCACATTGAAAACGCCGTAATTGTGAAAGGCGGAAAATAAGAACTTAGTTTTTCTGTCATTCCGAAAGATGACGAAGTCGAAATAGGACACGAGCCTAAGCGAACTGGCGAAGCAATCTTCTACGAAGTAGGCAGTATTATTTAATTATTAACTAATTTAACTTTCAACATCACCTTTTACCCATTACCTTTCACCAATTACCATAAGATGAAGCCTTTCCAACACAAATCCGACATCTTTTTTGATTTAGATCATACGTTGTGGGATTTTGAAAAAAATTCGGCTTTGGCTTTTGAAACGATTTTTAAAAAGCATGAGTTGGAATTGGATTTAGCCATTTTTTTAGAACATTACATTCCTACCAATCTTAAATTTTGGAAATTGTATCGTGAAGAAAAAATTTCACAAGAAGAGCTTCGCTATCAACGGTTGAAAGAAGTTTTTAATTTGATGGAAAAGGAAGTTTTAGATGATATTATTCATCTTCTTTCTCGGGAATATATCCATTATTTGCCACAATTTAATCATTTGTATGAAGGAGCGAAAGAAATTTTAGAATACCTATATCCAAATTACAATCTTCATATTATTACCAATGGTTTTCAATCAGTTCAGGATGGGAAAATGAAAAATTCAAATCTTTTACAGTACTTCAAAACCATTACCAATTCTGAAAGTGCAGGTGTTAAAAAACCAAATCCGATTATTTTTAATTACGCCATACAGTTAGCCAATACTGAAAAGGAAAAATCAATTATGATTGGTGATAGTTGGGAGGCTGATATTGAAGGGGCAATTAACAGCGGAATGGATGCGATATTTTTTAACGAATTTAATATTCCGGTTGAAAATAATTTCCCGCAAGTGAACCATTTATTACACTTAAAGAATTATCTTTAATTTTATATATTTTAAGATGAAAAAATTGCTTTTTATAGTTTTATTGTTGAGTTCGATTCAACTTTTTTCTCAGGGTTTGAATGACTATCAATACGTTATTGTACCCACAAAATTCAACGATTTTAAGGTTGAAAATGAATACAGATTAAGCACCATTACAAAGTTTAATCTGGAGAAAATGGGTTTTATTGTATTCTATGAAAATACGGATATACCTAGTGAAATTACAAAGAACAGATGCGATATTTTGACGGTGAATGTTACAAAAGGTAATAAATTTTTATTTACAAGTTTATTAATAACTTTTAAAGATTGTTATGAAAAAATAGTTCATCAAAGTGAAGTTGGAAAAACAAAAGAAAAGGAATTTAAAGTTGCTTATCCCATAGCATTAGATGAAGCATTTCAATCACTTTTTGCATTGAATTATAAATATAATGGAACAAAAAAAAGCATTGCAGAGCCAGTTGTAGAAGTAACTTTGCCTAAAACAACTGTTCCAGTAGAAAAACCAAAAGCTAGTTTACCTCCACCGGTTTCAGAAACAACAGATTATTCCAACTTGTTATTCGCTCAGCCAACCGCTAACGGATTTCAATTGGTAGATTCTACTCCAAAAGTGGTTTTTAAATTATTCAAAACAGATAGTCCAACCATGTTTATCGCTCAAAAAGGCAATCAAAACGGTGTTGTTTCTTTAAAAGACGGCAGTTGGCTTTTTGAATACCAGGAAAATGAAAAAGTGGTTTCGGAGAAATTGGAGATTAAGTTTTAATAGTTTCCGACTCTATTTTATTGTTAAATACTTCTGTGCTTACTCTATTTGACATAATGTTTTTCATACATTACTCATACACTATCCATACTTGGGATAGGTGGATGCGATTACGGTGACTCGTAGTTGACCCGTCCTGATTTAGCTATACAGTTTGTATTAATACAGGTTTTAGTTTACAGTTATAGGTTAATACTTTTTATTGCTTATAAGAAGATTCTATTAACCCGCTGGGTGTAATTAAATTTTGGAATAGTTTTGCCACTAATTCACTAATTTTTTTAGGATGATTATTCGATTTAATTCGAATTTTCATCATAGATGAACAAATTATCGCGGTTGTTTATTTTAAAATTCGAGAATTCGAGGTAAAATAGTTACAGTATTCTTGAATTAAGTAATTACACCCAACGGGTTCTATTATTTTATTTTTATCTCATTTTTAATTTTGCGGATTGCAAATGGGTTTGATTACTTTATTTTTGGCAATAACATACTTGTGTAACCCAAAAAAATTAAAATTACTTAAAACTAAAATTTGTAATTTTTTTAAAGATAATATTTATTATCTTATTCTTTTTTCTTCAAGTAGAAAATTGTATCGCTCTCTTTTAAACGAACAAGATTCTCGCTTTTTTTGGCTTCCGATGAAATATGCGATTTGGGTTGTTCCGTTGTGGATTCTATTTTGGTTGGTGGTTTTTCTGCGAATGATTTTATTATGTTAAATATGCTGTAAAAACCACCAATAACACCCAGAATAAGAGCTGGCCAAAGAGTGTAATATTTGAATCTTGATATTTTTAGGTCTAAAATTTCTTTCTCTATTAATCTTTTTTCCTTTAAATCTTTTTTCTCTATATATGATTTCCAACTGCTACATTGCAAAACTTCTCTTCCTAAATCACTTGGTTCAAAGATGTCGGGGTTAACGTAAGGTGTTATCAAATATCCTTTACTTTTTAACATAAGAACAACTGTGCGTGAAGGATTATTAAAGCCAGCAGTAATTTGACCATTTATTAATAATGTGGCAAAAATTGATTCTACGTGTTCGTCGAACATTTTTATAGATTTTTGGTATATTCAAATATAATAAAAAACCCTGATTAATTTTGGGGTTTTTTATTGGTTCGAATTTTTTGTTTACATTAGTTGTGGAAACCAAACTATTATAATGGACTTTAAAGAGATTTACGAATCTTTCGAGCGTGAAAACCGTATCGATAAAATTGCCAACGAAGAAGATGTAAAAAACTATACAGGTGTTACTTCTGTTGGAGATAAGTTTTCTATTTTTCCACCACCCGAAACACGAGAAAAAGCCTTAGAATGGCTTGAAAAATACTACGGAGCTATAGAAGCTGAAGTTTTAGTAAGTCAATTTAAAAGTAAATTTCCGATTGAAGTAAGACCTTTGCAAGACCAACTAAAAAAAATTAACCAATTCATAGAAGAAGCGGATAGTATGAACAGCGTTGATGCGGTTGAGGGTACTAATTTAAACAAATCAAATAAAGACCATTACGAATATTTGAAATGGAAATGTGGGCATTACAAAGTTGCTCCCTTTTACAGTTCACATACATTTATTTCTTCCGATTTAAAGCGTGTTTATGGTAAATATGTTCTTTATAAAAAATGGCTTGAAGAAGAATTAAGAAATATATTAGTAAGCACTCCTATTATAAAACAGAAAGAAGCGTTGAATTTTTTTGAAACAAAAAATACTCAAGGAGAAATTACAATTTTTGAAAGAATTAAAAGAGAATTAAACACAATTCAATGGATATGTTCTTCTCAATCAATGACTGTAGAAAATGATTTTGATGGCATTATTAATGAAGATGGCAGAGTTTGTTTGACAATAAACATTAGGTCAGATAGACCATTAAACTTAATTGAAGATTATAAGCAACATTATACGGATAGGTTTGAAAACGCAAAGACTCAAGTTGTAGTTAGAAATGAGTTGATAGAGATATATCATAAAGCACGATACGTATATAATCTGTTCAAAAAAGCTATATTTCCTGCACTTAATGATTTATTGGTTTCTTATGATAGTAATCCTAAATTAAGAATCGAAACAGAATCTTACAGATCAATGATAATATTGGTTGTTGATTACCATCCTAAAAATATATTATTTGGATATAAAAGTAACTCAACTGACCAAAGAACATTGTTTACAATCCGTGACTATAATTATGTTGTTAAGAATGCTGATTTGGTTGATTTTTGTTTGGATTTAATTAACTTCATTAATACGTTTGAAATTCCCGCATTAATGTCTAAAGAAAATGAAGAAACGATTACTATGAAAGACGATTTAGAGGTCGAAATTGCCCACCGTTCAGAAAAGCCATTCTTGTTTGAAAGCAATCAATCAGCCGAATTAAATACTAAACATCCTAAACATAACCCAAATATTTGGAATGCAAGGTGTTACGAATTATTCAAATATCTTTTTGAAAACTATTATAGCGGGAAAAAGACCCAATTAATGAATATTTGGTTTTTCCTTAAAAGCGACATTGGAACAGATTATACACCTAACCCTCCTAGAGATTTATATTTGAAGTTTATTTTTGAAGAATACGAAGTTAAAATAACAAACTATGACAAGCCTGATAATTGGTTTGAAAAGCACTTACCTATACTTAAAGGACATCTTAGTAATTTTGAGGAAAATATTTAATAACGCAAATTGCAACGCAAAAAATAACGCAAAAAACGCAATTCGCAACTCTTTTTTAAAACTTTTTAACGCACGTACTTTGTAACATCAAACATCATAAACTGCGACAACCTCATTGTTGATGTGTTCAGAAGTTTGTAAAACGAAAAGTACCACATTAGAGTGCTGATTGAAGAAAGCTTTGTTAAAGACGTGCCAAACAGATAGCCGTTGAAAGTCTAAGTAGCTCCGGTTCATACCAAAAGCGAAAAACGGAACAGACAGAGTGAATGACAAGGAGTTACAGCGATTCCCGAAAGCCGTGAGAAGTAAGTAGGGAACCGCCGTAACAAATATAAAAACAAAATTTGTAATTATATCACGAAATAATTACAGAATTGCTTGTTTATGTAAATTTAACAACGTATATTTACACCATCAAACAGCAACAATATGAAAACCGCTAAAGATTTAAGAGATTTCGACAGTTTGTTTCAACTACTTGACTACTTCACAACAGAAGAAATTTGCGAACAACATTTAGCTGTTATTCGTTGGAACGGTGTTCCTACTTGTCCTTATTGCGAAAGCGATAGAGTTAACTCTTTAAAAGGAAAAACACAACGTTACAAATGTTACGGATGCCGTAAACAATTTGGTGTAAAAGTTGGAACTATATTTCACGATTCTAAAATATCTTTGCGTAAATGGTTTGTTGCTATCTACTTGGTTACTTCACACAAAAAAGGTATTTCGTCACATCAATTAGGACGTGATTTAAAAATCAGTCAAAAATCGGCTTGGTTTATTTTACAGCGTATTAGAGAAACCTACAACCCGAAAGCGGAAGTTTTCACAAATGAAGTAGAAATTGACGAAACTTATATCGGTGGAAAAGAGAAAAACAAACACGCTAATAAAAGAACCGAAAACACACAAGGTCGTAGCATCAAAACTAAATCGCCTGTACTTGGAATTTTAGAGCGTGATGGTAAAGTTTATGCCGTTCCTGTTAAAGATACTAAAGCACAAACTATATTGCCAATTATGGTAGCAAAAGTAGATGCCGGAGCAACGGTTTATACTGATGAATACCGTTCTTATTCTACGTTACACAAAAACTTCAATCACGAATTTGTTAGACATAGTGCAAACGAATATGTAAGCGGAAATGTTCACACAAATAATATTGAAAACTTTTGGTCGTTATTAAAAAGAGGATTAGATGGAATTTACCACCACGTTTCAGACAAACATTTAGGACGTTATGTAAATGAATTTACTTTCAGATATAACAACAGAGGATTGTCAGAGGGAAGTAAATTTGATGTAGCTTTGGCAAACGGAGCGAACAAAAGATTAGATTATAAAACGCTAACTAATGACAAATAAAAAACCCAAAAAAGGCGACATACCAAAACCAAAAGAAGATGTACGGATTGAAAAGGATAAACCTAAATTCAATTCCGTACTTTCCTCTATTGTAAAGCCTAAGAAAAAAGACGATGAAAGCACTACGTAAATTATATACTGCTAACCTTGATAATGAAGTTGTACTATTTGCAACCAATTTAAAAGACTTTATAGAAGCGTTTGACAAACTTGAACCTGCTGCAAATGTGCGAAACTATGCATATTATAGACGTGAATTTATGAAAACGTCTATTATACCATTTACCGTAAAAGACAACAAGATATATAATTTACAAGAAGTGTATAAAGGAGATTAGTTTTTTTAAGTTTAAAAAGAATAGATTTATATATTTGTAAAATAAAATATCGGAAAATATAGCGTTAGCTATTATCGTGGTCTTGAAATCTGACAGTTACAATACGCCACAAGATAATAAGTCGATGCTCATGCTATGGCGTGGGTGTGCTTTATCTTGGCGTAGGGTTTTGTCAGAACCTCAAGACGGATGAAGCTACAAACCCACGCTTGTTATTTTAAACAACTTCATTTTTTGGGTTTAAATGAAATAAAAACAAAAAAGATGAAAAACACTTTACTAATTGTATTTGCTTTAATCGCATTCGAATCTAATTGTCAAATTAATTTTGGACTAAAAACAGGTGTAACATTTATTGATAATCGAAATGAAAATGAAGAAGTATTTTATTTAGATCCTTCTGCATTTATCTCGGGGATGCTTGAATATAAAAATGAAAATTTGACTTATGAGTTTGAATTGTTGTATTATCAAGCTTCTGGAGAATCACAAACAAATGATGTGAAAACAAAGTACAATGTAACTTCTTTTTTACCTTCATTAAGTTTTAAATACTATCCAGTTGATAAGTTTAATATTAAAACAGGACTATATATAAATCCGTCAAGAGTTGTACGCTCATCAGTTACTCAAAACATTGAAACTCAAAACAAAACATACCTAAAAGACATTGGTATAATATTAGGGATGGAAGCTTTTTTATACAAAGGACTGTTCTTAGATGGAAGATTTTTAATAGATTTGAATAATTCCGATGATATAAAAACAACTCACATGATACTAGGTATAGGGTATAAATTTTAGATTAAAAATACCACTATTATAGAATAAACAAAGCCCCTAATAACTTAGGGGCTTTTTCATTACATTTGATAAGACTAATAGTAAAATATGAAAATACAGTATATTGAACCTATAATAAAATTTGACATAAACAATGATGCTATCACGCAAAGAATACCATGCGGAGAGGTCTTAAATTATATTGAAGAACAAATTGGTGTTGAAAATGCACCAAAAGGGCATATATGGATTAGAATTTATATTCAAACAGAAATATACGAATTAGCTTCAAAAAAAATAGTTCTTCATTATGAGTTTGCTTTTACGGGGTTCGCCGTCCCAAATACCAAAGAAAAAGATGCCAATGATATTTTATCTTTTGTAAAAAATACCTTGATAAGTCACCAAATGTACTTCCAAGAGAACGCTCCAAAAGAAATATCTGATTTCCAGTTAATAGATAAGCCAAACTATGAACTTTACGTGAAAAATATGATGGACGTTTTAATTCGTAGTGGAGTTTGTTACCAACAATAGTGTGTTTATTTTTATGTGTTTCCATTTTTTTACATCTTTGATTATTCAAGCCAACCAAACGAACTTTCTTTTGTAGTGTTGGCGAAATTTATTTAATTAGATTTTTTATTCCTACCAAAAAAATACATATTAGGTAGCTTAAGGATTTCGGGCAATTGGGTTACACAAGTATGTTATTGCCTTATTTTTTTATTGCTTCATTGTTTTCTGAGTATTTATTACCAGCTCTTCCTAAAATAGCCTTGATTCGATTGCGTAAACTTTCAGGTTTCAGAATTTCAATTCCGTCGCCGAAGCCAAGTAGTAGCCTTTCCATTTCATAATTTTCAATTAGAAAGAGGTTAACGATTATGCTACCGTCTTCGTTTCACAGATAAAATATTTTCTTTGTGAACGGCGGTCCTTTTATTGGTTAGTTATTAAAATCTACTTTTACAAACGATTTTGAAGTTACTATTTTGAAACACCAAATGAAGATATGACTAAGGATAGTATAAAAACTGATTTTGGTATTTCTGCCGGAGTGGGTAAAAACTTTGAATTAGGAAATAGTAAAGTGATTCATCTTGAAATCAGAAACAATTTAGGTTTAGCTAAAATCAATAAAAATAACGTTTGGAATGGCGGTCATGTACGAACAAATTTCCTTAGTTTTATGGTAGGTTATTCGTTTTAGGAGGTTGAGGATATTCACTTTTTATCCAAAGACAAATTTTAAATTACGTTTAATTATTTTTTAAACGCATGAACTTTGAAATGTGGCCGCATGCTATCGTTACCTTGGTGTTGGAAAGTTGACGAATAGAGTAAGTAAGAGCTACACTTTTCTTTTACAAAAAGAATGGATTGACTTGTTTTAATAATTGCCTTTCATGAAATTGCTGCTAATCCAAAAGCCATTAATTTTTATCGCGTTTCTTAGGAAATCCCCTAGTATTTTTGAGGTGTAATTACTATTGTCCCGTCTTTTATTGGTAACGCCAAATTGAGTGTAACCTGTATAATCTACCGTGTCTGTTAATTCCGCTTTATAGTAGGTTAACCCTTGATTGGTGTTGTTCCAGTAGTTGTATTTATAATCTATCAATACATTCAGGTATTGTTCTTTGATGTAGGGGATGTTTACATACAACAGTTCTGTTTTTTTGAAAATATTGTATTTTAAAAAGTAGAGCAGATGTTCTGAAGGAGCTATTTTTTCAACAAATTCTTTTAGCAACACATCTTTTGGGTGTTCTAAGGCTTCGATAAATGCTTTTTTTAACTCATCAAATGTTGCGTAACCCACATGCATTTGCCCTTTTTCTTCAGGAGTTAAAATGTTACCTTTTTGGTCGATTGCCTGCATTTTACCCTTATCAAAGGTCAACGCTTGATAATAAATAATTTGATTTTGATCATTGGTCACTCGTTCAAAATTAGACACTTCATCAAATGATTTTGAAACTACGGGTTGGTTATTAAAATCAATGAGTTGGTATTTATCTTTTTTAATTGCTTTAAATATTCCTGAAGGCGATACTCTTTTCAGCACTTTGTATTCAAAGGGAATTTTTACTTCGTTTTTTAGATTCACCGTACCGTATTTACCATTTTTAGCGACTATCAGTTGAATGTTATCGCCAATTGAATCATAGTAATTGAACACAAAATCTAGGTTGATATCCTCATATACTATGGGAATAATTATCTCATTTTTTTCATTAATTAAACCGTATTTTTTTTCTTTCTGAACCGCAAAAAAGACATTTTTAGTATCATCAAATTGTTGTATGATATTGTCATACATTGCCGGAGCTACTATTTTGCCGGTTACTTCATTGATTAATCCATATTTTCCATTTTTGTCTTTAAAATATAAAAGGTGGATATTGCTGTAGCTGTCATTGTTATTTAAACGCTCTTCATTTGGCACACAACCGTATTCTGAAACATTTTCTGAAAAGAGGATGTTGTTTTCAGGTGAAAAAAAATTGAACGTTTTATCAGAACTGTCTAAAATGAATAGTGTACTGTTTCGGGTGTTACTCTTTGCAATCCAATGGTAATTTAAAGGCACAATTACTTCTCCCTTTTTATTGCATATCCCCACTCTATTTGGGTTTCGCATCCCCACTTTAAACATATCGTTTTCAGCGTCAACAAAATCATATTCAATCGGGATGACTATTTCACCATTCAAATGAATAACACCCTGTTTTCCGTTGTTTTCAACTTGTATATAGTCTTTGAAATTACTTTGATACATAAAATTATAATTGTCATACATCGCCGGTATGATCACTGTACCATTTTTATCGATCATGCCTTTTTTTCGGTCTTTTGTAAATGAAAAATTATTATTCGAAAGTAATCGTATGCTGTTTGAATCATATATAAAGGGAATTATCAATTTACCTTCGGTATTAAAAACGCCCGTTTTATTATCTTTAACCGCCATTATGTGTTCTGAGCCCTCTGCGTAAACCGACTGGTATTCAAAATTTGTTTTTACATTGGTTTTTGTAAAATAGATACTGTACAGGTTATTTTTCTTTATTAAGTAATGATGTTTTTGCTTTATTCTTTCAATGTTATCATTATCAGGCTCATAGAGTATTTCACCTGTATTGCTTAACAGTCCGATTTTTTTATTTTTTACGGTAAATAAATCATTTACAAATGTTTCGCTTACTTTTAAAGTGGATGGTTGATTATAATTGGATTGTTGAGGTTTATGTTCAACATAGAGTGAATCATATACAAAAGGGGAGTTGAAGCTTTCTGAAATAACCCCAAATTTTCCATTTTGTTTGGCAATAAGTAGGTTTTGATAGGCCGTAACAATTTCTGTATTTTTTGGTAATGAAATTTTAGCATCAATCACTACCATTTTTTTATTTCCTTTTTTGTCTTTTACAGATGCCGCCAGTTTATTGCTTATAAGTATCTCACTGTATAGGATGGGTAGTACTATTTCGCCGGTATTAGAAAGCAAACCGAATTTCTTATTTTTCTTTACTTTATAAAATGATTTAAAGGTTTCGATGTGGTCATAAATGATTTTTGATTTCAACGTTCCTTCTTCGTTGGCTATTCCGAACTTATTGTCTTTTTGCACAATAAAGCCAAAAAGGCCATAAGTGATATTATCATAGATTGCTTCTTGTTTATTATTTTGGTAATCTTCAAACCCAAATTTAGAATTGGCTTGGTATATTTTTACAAACTTGCTTTTGACTTGTGCTGTTTTTTCAGTTGGATCGTTTCCATCAGCGTAACCCGTATTTCCTTTGTTTTGACAAACGATAAGGTTGCTCACCATCAAAAAAAATAAGAGTATATTTTTTCGCATAATTTTTTTACATTTGTTGCCTATACTGCTAAAATATGAAATATTCACTGATATTACCAGCTTTATTTTTATTGATTTTTTCCAACTTCGGAATGGCTCAAACAGTTGAAAAGCCGAGAGAGAATACCGTCACTGTTGAAGAAACTGTTCAAATGGTCGAAGAACCGGATTTCGAAGTGCCAATAGCAGTAGTTGAAGTACCACCTATTTATCCGGGATGTACTGCTTCACGAGAAGAAAGCATAAAATGTTTATTTGAAAAAATAAATGAAAAGTTCAACAAAGAATTTGTGTTTCCAAGTTCTTTAGAAAAAAAGGAACAACGGATATTTGTGAGTTTTAATGTGTCTCATGAAGGGGTTGTTAAAATTGCAGTGCTCAGAAGTCCACATAAGGATATTGATGAACAAGTCAAAAAAGTGTTCAGTGATTTTCCACAACTATTTCCCGGAATCCAAAGAAACAAGCCTGTGGTGGTAACTTTTTTAGTTCCTTTTACGCTTAATAAAGGGTTGTAAGCGGTTATTTTGATGGGGATCTTATGGTCTCGTTTAATAACTTTAAACAGTAACTACCTGCCATCGTTACTTTGGTGTTGGGAAATTGGAGCTTTGTTAATGTGTCAATTTGACAATTAGTCAATGTGTCAATTAGTGGTATAGCCATAAAGGGTAATGATTTCAATTTTTTACTTTCGTTGGGAATCAATCATTAAAATTTGTATTTTTGTTAGAACGCTACATTCGATGAGGTTTTTGTTGAGGTAGTATTTTAATCAATTTGGTTTCTTACCAAATGGATTGGTTTTTTACCAGTATATCGTTTTTAATTTTTTAGTATTTTTACACCATGAGCACAGCAAAACCTAAACACATCGGACGAAATATTAGTCGTATCAGAGAATTACGCCAAATGAAACAAGAAGCATTAGCACAAGCAATGGGTGTTAGTCAGCAGACTGTTTCCAATTTAGAAAATAGTGAAACGATTGATGACGAAAAACTTTCAGAGGTGGCTAAGGCACTAGGAGTTAGTCCGGAAGGTATAAAACAATTTAGTGAAGAAGCTGTTTTCAATTACTTCAATAACTTTAATGATCAGAGTAGCGGTTTCAACACTAATTGCACTTTCAATCCCCTCGACAAAGTCGTAGAATTATACGAGCGTTTAGTTCAGGCGGAAAAGGATAAGGTGGCATATTTGGAGAAGTTGATGGAGAGGTAATTTGGCAATTAGTCAATTAGTCAATTTGTCCATTGGTGGATTTGTTGAGGACTTCTAGCACACTTTTGCTTATTATTTAAAATCGTTTTTAATTCATCACTCGCTTATCACAATTCGTCGTTAAACTACCGCTCTTATCGTGTTATAATGCGTACCTTACTCAAACGAAAAGACAAATTTTTCGTCTTGTCTTTTTATTTTCTACAACTGTAAAAACGCTCTTAACAATACTAGCAAAATGGCAGGATTTGAGTACATCGAAACGTGGGTGGATGAATTGTTACTGGCGTCCGGCATTGCACAAGAGTGGGCCATTTACCTTCGCTTGTTGTTGCTTCTTGTTGCTTTGGTGCTTCTTGCGGTGATGGGTTTTTATGTTGCCAAAAAAATCATTCTGCCTTATTTTTACAAACAAGTTAAAAAGTCACCCGCCCAATGGGATGATTTACTCGTGGACAAAGCTGTGTTTCACAACTTTTCTCATCTGGTGCCGGCCATTTTTGTTCGGCTACTCGCACCGAGTATTTTTGATGATTTTGAAACCGTTTTGCCGATAGTTATCAAGTTAACCGACATTTACCTGATTATCGTGGCGTTAAAAATCATTATTGCCGTGATTAAAGTTGCGGAGTTTGCTTTTTCGTCGCTGCCGGCTTTTCAAAATAAACCGCTTACGAGCTACTTTCAACTGCTTCGAATTTTGTTTTACATTGCCACGGCTATTTTTCTTTTTTCAATACTTTTAGGCAAATCGCCGGTTTATTTTTTAAGTGCTTTTGGTGCGATGACTGCTATTTTGTTGCTGATTTTTAAAGATACCATCCTTGGTTTAGTCGCCAGTGTTCAAATGTCAACCAACGATATGGTTCGCGTAGGCGATTGGATTGAAATGCCCAAATTCAATGCCGATGGCGATGTAGTAGCGATCAATCTAAATACCGTGAAGGTGCAGAATTTTGATAAAACCATTACCACCATTCCCACGTTTTATTTTATCACCGACAGTTTTAAAAATTGGCGAGGCATGATTCAAAGTGGCGGACGTAGAATGAAACGCTCGCTTTTTATTGATGTCAATTCGATTCATTTTTTAGACGCTTCGCAACGGGATGAACTGAAAAAAATTCACCTGATTGAACATTTTATGTCCGATAGACAGGAAGCGATTGAAACGTCGAATAAAAAAAACACCATTGATAACTCCGTTTTACTGAACGGACGACGCATGACCAATATTGGTGTTTTCAGACATTATGTTGAATTGTATCTTCAATCGCATCCGGGCATCAGTCAAGAAATGACGGTCATGGTTCGGCAGTTAGCCATTGAAGACAAAGGAATTCCGTTGGAGATTTATTGCTTTGCTAACACCACCGAATGGTTGCAATACGAACGCACTCAAGCCGATATTTTTGATCATTTGTATTCGGCTGCAAAATATTTTGACCTTACGTTGTTTCAACAACCGAGTGGGAAAGATTTGACAAAGGGGATTGAGAATTGGAAGGGTGGAGTAGGTGGTGGGTTGTAGGTTGTTAAACCTCGAAGGGTTTTACATAAATGGGAAAGGAAAGCAAAGGAAACCATACAGCATTTGCCTTATTTTTTTTGGGGGAGTTGATAAGAGTTGATTTGATTAACGATTAGCGATTAATGATTTTTGAATAACGAATGATGAATAACGATTTTTGAATGTTGATTAACGAATGATGATTTTTGATTTAAGTAAAAAGTACTAGTTTGCGTAAAAAAAAAGAACTTATTTCAGTCATTAACTGCATATAAGTTCTCTTTTTTTGAATTACATTTATTGCTTACTGAATCACAATTTTTTTAGTGAGTTGTGCATTTTCCATGTTTATTGTGGCGATATAAAGTCCTTTTGGCAAATGGTCGGTGTTGATGGGTGTGACACTATTTGAAAGGATGTGTTCGCTTACTTTTCTACCTTGAACATCTACGAGGGTAAGGGTGGCTTGGGAAAAGTTAGGTGTTTCAGCTAAGTCTATGTACAGCATATCTGATGTCGGATTTGGATAGATTTTGACCGTGTTTAAGCTTGTTTCATCAGACAGGTTGAGGTTTGGCGTATCGCCAACAACCCGCATTAAGCCTGATGGATTATAGGAAAACCATCCACCAATCACAATGTTGCCATCATTTTGAACGATGCAGTGTCTGGCCCAATCGTTAAAAGAAGTTTCGGGAAAGGAAGTGTCTACCGCTCCATTTTCCAAATACCTTCTAAAGGTATAAGGACCACCGGCAGAGGCTAGAATTTTTCCATCGGATTGCACGGTCATGGCTGTTACATTGGAAAGGTCTAAGGCTAATGAAGTGTCTACACTCCCATCAGAGTTTAATTTTACAATTGCTTTATTGTTTGCCCCTGTGTGACGGAAGTTTCCGGCGGTAATGATTTGACCATTGGGAAGCAAGACTGTTTCCCATGCTTCACCATAAAATCCGGCAATTAGTGAAAAATTATTACCAGCGTCAAAGGTGGTATCCAAACTGGCATCTTCGTTTAAGCGTGCTAACAAAATTCGGCTTACGGACTTATAGGCAGTAAATAATCCACCACACAAAATTTTACCATTTGGTTGCACGATTACGGTGTGTATCCGATTTTGACCGGCAGTGGAAGTAAAACCGGTTGCGGAGTCGAATGAAGTGTCTAACGAACCATCACTATTTAATCGTGCAATGGCTTGTCTATTAATACCACCCTGATTGAGCCAATCAAATTTTGAAAATATTCCTCCCACCACAATTTTACCATCGGATTGAAGGGCAATACTGTTCACATCACTGTCGAAACCGGTAAGTGGGTTAAAACTAGTGTCTAATGACCCATCCGGATTTAATCGGGCAATACGGTGGCGTGTTACCCCTTTGTAGTCAGAAAAATTTCCTCCTACCAGAATTTTACCATCCGGTTGAAGGGTAATCGCATTAACATAAGGAGAAGTTCCGTTGAAACCTACTCCCACATTAAAAGAGGTATCTACGCTTCCATCCAAGTTTAAACGAACAATACGTCTGCTTTCCGTACCATTAAATTCGGAGAACCATCCGCCAAGGAGTAATTTACCATCCGGTTGTTGCACGATGGTTTCCACCCTTTTTTGAGTAAACGTAATTCCTGCTCCGGTTCCAATAGCAAAGTTAGGGTCAATTGTACCCAATTGAGCAAATGCCCAAAACGGAAAAGCCAGTAAACAAAGTAGTGTAATGTTTCTTTTCATGTTTTATCTATTTTGAATTAAACTTTCGTTTTTACAAAATTGATAAAGGAATGAATGGCAAACCATACGACATTTGCCCTATTTTTGCTGTAAGGACCAATGAGCCTGAAAATATTATTCATGTAATGCTCGAATAAAATGACCTATCGAACGTGTAAAAAGTAGAAATCATGCTTTACTTCAGCTATATGCAATACATTCATTTGTAATTATTTCATAATTTTACTAAAAAATAGCGATGAAAAAACTAATTATTTTCTTTAGTGTACTTTGCTTGGGAGTTCTTTTTCTTTCTTTTTCTGCTCCAAACAAAGAAGAAACGGCTGCCAAAGGAATTGATTTTTTTAAAGGAACATTTCAAGAAGCGTTGGCTTTAGCTGAAAAGGAGAAAAAGTATGTTTTTGTAGATGTGTATGCCACATGGTGTGGCCCTTGTAAACAGTTGAAACGAACCACGTTTAAGGACAAAGAAGTGGGTACTTATTTTAATAAAAACTTCATCAATATCGCCATAGATGGTGAAACCGAAGAGGGAGACGAAATCCTTAATCGATATAACATCCGTTCGTATCCTACTTTGTTGATTTTGGATGCAAAAGGTCGCGTGCAAACACGTCATTCCGGTTTTATGAAACCTTTTATTTTGATTAATTTTGGTAGACGAATTGTGCCTTTGTAACGGTTTAGAGCGATGAACGGGACTATTCTTTTAAGTCAGTATGTTTGCGGAGCGAGTGCTGATTTTCAAAATCAATTAAGATTCGCATAAATTATTTATATTTGCTAAAATTGATGCAGCATGAACTACAAACTATCCTTTCAGGAAAGAGCCCAGTTGAGTTTGGAACAATTAGAGAAGCAGCCACCGATTACGTTAGAAAAAGCAAAAGCTCAAGCCGAGTGGTTACGAAAAGCTAGTCAATTAAAAGATAAGAAACAACGTTAATCAAACACGATTTATCATCGAAATTGTTTCCCGAAAGCCAGTGAAACTCCTCAAAAACATTTTCCTATTCGCGTTTGTCGTTGTAATCATTTACTTGGCATTCTTTATCCCGAAACGTATCCGTATTGATGGGACTTGGTCTGTTTCAAAAATTCTATTGGACGGCAAATCATTAATCGATAGCAAAAAGGATACACTTTTTTATCATTCGTTAGAGCTTTTTAAACCAAAGTATGTAGCACACATTGATGGAGATTCTCTGATTATTAAAAAAGGGGAACATAAAATAGGAACGAAGTACATTATTCAACAAGGCAAAAACGGAAACCATTTGATTAATTTAACCTCCAATGAACAAACATTAAACGGAACTTTTCAGATCACCTTTGACACACTGGTTACCAGTGCAAGTTTTTATAATGTATATGTTGACATTGTCTCCAATTCTACACAATTGTCGTTGCAAAAAGAGGTTTACGTTAAACCCTGGAAACCCAGACCTATTGAAAGAGGTAAACCTTAATGGATTGATTTTCTTTTTTTTAATACCCATATTTATCCTTCCACCGATTCTTCAAAAAATTCCGCAACTCTTTCTCCCTCGCATTATTCCCCGGTTCATAAAAAGAAGTATTTTGAATTTCATCAGGTAGAAATTCCTGTTCGGCAAAATTATTTTCAAAATCGTGGGAGTATTTATATTCATCACCATAACCCAATTCTTTCATCAATTTGGTAGGAGCGTTTCGCAGATGTAACGGAACAGGCAAATCGCCGGTTTGTTTGACGATTTGTTGAGCTTTTCCAATCGCTAAATAACTTGCATTGCTTTTGGCAGATGTTGCTAAATAAATTGCACATTGACTCAATAAAATTCTACTTTCCGGATAGCCGATTGTTGTTACGGCTTGAAAGGTATTGTTCGCCATAATCAACGCTGTCGGATTAGCATTGCCAATGTCTTCGCTGGCTAAAATGAGCATTCTTCGGGCGATGAATTTCACGTCTTCGCCACCTTCAATCATTCGGGCTAACCAATACACCGCACCATTCGGGTCGCTTCCGCGGATAGATTTAATAAAAGCCGAAACAATATCATAATGTTGTTCACCCGTTTTGTCATATAAAACCGTATTCTTTTGAACCAATTGCATCACTTTTTCATTGGTGATTTCAATTGAATCTTCTTCGGTTGCATTCACGATTAATTCAAAAATATTGAGCAATTTTCTTCCGTCACCTCCGGAAAGTCGCAAAAGAGCTTCGGTTTCCGTTAAAGTAATATTTTTAGTTTTTAAAATTTCATCTTGTTCAATTGCTCGATGTAACAATTGTTCTAAATCATCTTTGGAAAATGCATTTAACACATACACCTGACATCTTGACAATAGAGCAGGAATCACTTCAAAACTAGGATTTTCGGTGGTGGCACCAATCAGCGTAATCCATCCTTTTTCGACTGCAGCTAATAATGAATCTTGTTGCGATTTACTAAAACGATGAATCTCATCAATAAACAAAATTGGGTTTTTGGCTGTGAATAATCCGCCACTCATTTTTGCTTTTTCGATAACTTCCCGAATGTCTTTTACTCCCGAATTAATGGCACTCAACGTAAAAAACGGACGTTTACTTTCCTGAGCCATTATTTGAGCCAACGTGGTTTTTCCGGTTCCGGGTGGCCCCCATAAAATTAAACTCGGAATAATTCCTTTTGCAATTTGATGCGTCAACGAACCTTGTTCGCCAACCAAATGCAACTGACTAATGTATTCCGATAAATGTTGAGGCCGGATGCGTTCGGCAAGTGGTGCTTCCATGGTGTAAAAATACTCATTTCTGACAAAAAAGCACTATTTTCGTTTTGGATGTGTTTTTGATATTGAATTTGCGTTCGGAATTACTCGTACTTATTTTGGCCACTAATTCACTAATTTGTGGGCTATCTTAATTTGGATTAATTCGGATTTTCATCCACGATGATCGAATTTGGTTTTTTAAATTAGACTTTTATTTGTGAATTCGTGGTTATCTAATATACCGAACCTATGTAACGAATAGAATTATGAAACAAAAATCCTTTATTTTTTCAACTTCGGTAATTGCCTGGCCTTTATTTTTTGTATTGGCTTTGTGGATTGTTTTTTGGGTAGAAGTTCGATTCAAAATCGATTTGGGCATTTACGGTGTTTTACCAAGAACTGTCAGCGGATTAAGAGGCGTTATTTTAAGTCCGTTTTTACACGGCGATATCAAACATTTGTATAATAATTCGATTCCGTTATTATTCTTAATTGCTGTTTTACGTTATTTCTATAGAGAAGTTTCGTTGCAAGTTTTAGTTTTCGGGATATTAATTTCCGGACTCGGAACATGGTTAATCGGTAGAGAAAGTTACCATATTGGAGCCAGCGGATTGATTTATGTTTTGGTCAGTTTTATCTTTTTCAAAGGAATTCAAACCAAACATTATCGATTAGTCGCCCTTTCGTTAGTGATTGTGATGTTGTATGGCGGAATGATTTGGTATATTTTTCCTGAAGTTGAAAACGGTATTTCGTGGGAAGGTCATTTGGCCGGATTCATCACCGGATTTTTATTTTCACTTTTATACAAAGCTGAAAACTATAAAAAACCCATTCGTTACGATTGGGAAAAACCCGATTTTAATCCCGAAAATGATCCGTTTATGAAACATTTTGATGAGAATGGTAATTTCGTCAACACTCCAAAACCGGAAGAATTAGAAGTAGAGTACACTTTTTTCAACATCGATAAAAATGTGTTTTACGAATTCAAATCGGAGAGAGAGAAGGAGTAACTATCGTCTCTGTCTCACCACTTCATACAAAAAAGCTCCACAAGCAACCGAAACATTCAATGAAGCAATGGTTCCAAACATGGGTAATTTTGCTTTTTCATCTACAATTTTCAAAACCGACGGATTGATGCCACGGTCTTCACTTCCCATAATAATCGCTAACGGTTCATTTAATGCTAAATCATAAATAGCATCATCTGTTTTTTCCGTGGCTGCAATTGTTTTGATTCCTGAACCTTGCAGGTAAAAAATGGCATCTTTAATATGTTCTACTTTACAAATTGGCACATTAAAAACGGCACCGGCACTGGTTTTTACGGTATCTCCGTTCACGGGAGCAGCACCTTGTTTGCCAATTATGATTCCGTCAACACCGGTACATTCTGCTGTGCGGATAATTGCACCAAAATTACGTGCATCCGAAAGTTGGTCTAAAATTAAAAATAGGGGAGTTTTGCCACTTTCCAACACATTGGAAATCAAACTTTCCAAATCATGAAAATTCACCGGAGCAATGGTTGCCACCGCACCTTGATGATTTTTGGAAGTAAGACGATTTAATTTTTCTACAGGAACATAGGTGAAATTCACTTTGTGTGATTTCATCACTTTCATTAATTCACGCATTAAGTCGCCTTGAATGTCTTTTTGCAAAAACACTTTGTCGATTTCTTTTCCTGCTTGAATTGCTTCAATAATCGCTCTAATTCCAAAAATTTGATTGTCTTTTTCCATGCGGCAAAGGTATAAAAAAACCACTCTGTTTCGGAGTGGTTTATAAATAAAACGAATGTGTTGATTAATCTTGGAAAATTGCCGGCCAAGGCTCGTTGCCTTCACGTGTTAAAACGGTTGTTCCGGTTTCATTGTAGGTACTAGCAAAATTGATTGTCATTTGAGCACCACTAACACTTACAATTTCGTAAGTCCACGTTTCGCTGTACTGATCTGAACCTAATGTTAAAAGATTTTTGCAAAACCATTTAATTCCTGAACCTTCACTGTAGGCAGGATCATCAAACCAACAAGACGATTCAAATAGTCCAAAAGAGTAATCGGATATTCTATAGGTTCCTTCCGGTAATGGATTTCCTCCCTCGTCGGTATCAAACCATGTTACAGTTCCAGTTGCCGTTCCTCCACATGGACTTGCTCCGGGAATTGACATATTTGTAGTTACATAACTGTGTGTGCCAGCCAAACTAGATTCAAATGGACAAGTTACATTAACGTTGTATCTAAAAGGAGAACGATAAAATGCTCCACCCAATACGTTTGCACTGGAGTTTTCCCAACTGAACGTTCTTCCATCTGTAGTTAAATATTTGAATCGTACTTCAAATTGATCTCCACCGTTAAATTCACCTTCCTGCACACCTAACTCTTCGAGCATTTGAGCAAGCGTAATGTTTACAGTTGTTCTCGGTAAACCAATAGGTCCAGTTGCAAAGTCACTTGGTAGCAAGTCATAAAGAAATGTTTCTTCTACACCATAATCAATACCATCGTCAGTATTGTCTTTAAAACTCGCATACACTTCTACTTTTTCCATTAAGCCACCGTTTAGCCGGTCTTGTGCTTCAAGAATTACTGTAAAAGCGGCATCATCAGCACCTAAAGCAATTTCACTGCTAACTAAATCTATTGTTCTTAGAACGGCACCACTTGTAGTTTCGTCTAAAATACCATCAATTGAGTTGTCACTATCACTACATCCGATAAAAAGTGATAGCAACCCAATACTACTTATTTTTACTATTTTATTTTTCATTTTATTTTTTTAATTACCTACCGGAAAACCTGTAGTTGGATTAGTATCCCAGAATACTCTGGTTGTTACATTATTTTTTTGTGTTACGTTTGAGTTAGTGTTAGCTTCACTTGCAGGATAGAAAAACGAGCGAATATATTCACCGGGATTAGGATCTATGTTCGGTTGAATATCTGTGGGAGCTCCGGTTCTTCTATAGAAATTATAACCGTCAATTCCATTTCCAAACAAAGTTACAAAGAATTCTTTGGCAATAACATTTAATTTTTGTTCGTTTCCAACAGCATTATCCATCAAAGTTCCAACTTCATTCAAATAGGTGACATCAACTGTTGGACTTGGAACAAAGGAAGTATTTGCATCAACATCTCTTGATATAAAAGCTCTTACTTTAGAGAATGATTTTTGAATTCCAGCTTGAACAAATGCCTTAGCATCACCTGACCCGCCATATAAAGAAGCCTCTGCTCTAAGAAAATCTATTGTAGAACTTAAAAAAATGGGCGTAATTCCATTTCCTTTTGCTCCTAGATTTAGGTCAGTTTGACTAAACGTATTGTCATCAAATCTACCGCCAACCGGATATAAACCGTAAGCTGTTTTTTTAGTTCCATCAGGAGGAAGACCCTCATCGTTTCCATGATCTCGTCCCCAATACCCTTGATTATCATCAATTCTACAATAAACATGATTTCCGGCAGCGTAGTGAGCAGGAATTGGTTCTACAGAACATCTCAAATCTTGTTCACTTACCGGAACGTCACTTACTTGTCTGTAAAAATAAAATCGCATTCTTGGGTCAACCACACTTTTTGTATTTTTCATTAAATCCATTAGCCAGTTAGACATATATCCTGTGGCTCCGGCAGTACCGGTAGGAGTATAGTTTGTAGCATAAAGCGGATGTCTCGTGTCTGGATTGGTATTGTTTGTTCCCCAAGTGAATTGAAAATCGTCTTCAACATTTGTCATATAATTGCCTTCTGCAATAATACTTTCAAAAGAGGTAATAGCTGTTGGGTCGACCAACCTTCTTTGCATGTAGATTTTTAACTTCAACGAATTGGCAAGTTTAATCCATTTAGACCAATCTTTTTGATAGTAAAAATCAAAAGTAGGATCTGCCGGAGCATCTGTTTCAAAATTCACGATAGCTTGATCTAATAACAGTAATGCAGTGTTATAAATAGACTCTCCAGAATCTGCTGCTGGATTTAAATTTGTAATATCAAAGGCTTCGGTGTAAGGAACATCACCAAAGAAATCAACTAAGGTTACCATTAAAAATGCTTCAAATACTTGGCCCATTCCAGTATGTTTTGTCAAGCCATTTTCTTCGGTAGCTTGATTTAACAGTTTGATGTTTTTAATTGTTCCTTGATAAGTGTCTTCCCATCTTGTATCAAAAAAAGAAGGGTCATAGGCAGCAAAGTAGTTTCTGCCAAACATATAATGAATTCGACTAACTTCTCCAGCTGTTGTTCCATAACGTTGGACAACATCTGCAAAATTTAACTGAATTGCGTTGAGCAAAAAGTTAGGATCTGATTGTTCCGGAGACAAACCATTTGGATTATCTACGATATCTAATTCTGTGCTTTCACAGCTTATTAAAAGCGTAAAAACAGCCAGAATTGCACTTGAAATTTTTATTATTTTTTTCATATTATTTTTTTTAAAAAGAAGCTTTTACACTAAATCCATATCTTCGAGAACTAGGTCCGTTTAAGTAATCGAAACCTCTACCGTTACCAACTCCGGTTCCTGCTACGTTGGGGTCAAAGTTCACACCTTTAGGAGTATTGATTGCTTCATACCATAAATTGTTTCCGGATAATGTAAAACTTAGACCTCCAAAGAAGGTATTGTCTAACCATTTTTTAGGTACTTCATATCCCAATGAAATTTCTTGTAATCTAATGACAGATGCATCAAAAATTCTCATTTCGTCTGGTCCGGAGAATAAATTATCAAAATAATAGCCTGAGGCATTAATTTGAAAATCGTTTACTCCACCACTTTCATTAACTCCGGGAAGAATAAAAGTATTAAGTCTGTCTTCCGTATCTGTAGTTAATCCTCTACCTAGTAATGTCGCAATAGTTTCAGAATAGATATCTCCACCATGTACATAACTAATTAAGAAATTAAAATTAAAATTTTTATATTTAATAGTGTTCCCAACGTTTAAAACCCAATCCGGATTAGGGTCTCCCAAGACAGATAAATTGGGATCTTCAATATAATTTCCAATACTGTTTACTACGTAATTTCCATTTTCATCACGTTGAATAGCGTTACCAACAATTACGCCTAAGGGCTGGCCCACAATTGCAGCATTTCCTAAATTTGTAAATCCAGAGAAAACTATGATTTCTGAATCACTGGTTAGTTCTTTTACTTCGGTTTCGTTTTGAGTAAAGTTTCCATTCACATACCAATTGAATCCACCAGGATTATCATTTTTAGCCAGATCAATTCCTAAGTCAATTTCATAACCTGTTCCTTGTACTCGTCCAATATTTGTTTGAGTGAATAAAAATCCTGTTGAAGCCGGTAAAGGTCTGTCTGTAATTAAATTTTTGGTATTTCTATTATAATATGAAACATCTAATGAAACTCTATTTTTAAGGAATTTAGTTTCAAATCCTAACTCAACTTCATCGTAACGTTCCGGTTTTAAGTCTGGATTTCCTAACTCTGTTGCGGAGGTTATTCCGGGAACAGGTTCTGATCCGTTTAAGAAAGTTCTGGAGTTTAATCTTAGAATACTTGATGTTGGATACCCTGTAGCAAAACCCGCCGATGTTCCGTAACTAGCTCTTAATTTTAAGAAGTTTAATCCGTTGTCGGATGATATTCCGCTAAATGCTTTAGTTGGAATAAACGACATACTTGCACTTGGGTAAAAAATAGAATTATTATTAAAGTTTGAAACCCAATCATTTCTTCCTGCCAATGTTAAGTATAGATACTTATTAAAATCAACTTCTGTTTGACCATATAAGCCAAGAATATTTTGTTCTTCATATAATTGAACCGGAGATTGTTCTGTAAAATTGAAATGTCTCAATACACCAAACACTAATTGGTTTTCACTATTTACACCTTGTCTGTCATAGGTTGTTCTTCTTGATGTTGCTCCAACGTTAAAGGACATTCCAAATTTCTCGTTTAATTCATAATCACCATTTAAAACCAAGTTATGATCCCAAATCGTGTTATTGTTATCAAAGGTTCGATATGAGCCAAGTGGATTTCCAGTGACTCCTCCTTTGTTTTGGGCAACTTCGTTTCGTTCATTATAAAAATCTAAACCTACTCTATAAATTAAATTTAAATTATCATTAAAGTTATATTGTACAGCAGTATTTCCGAATACACGATTTGTGATTTGCCTTGAATATGAATTTGCTGCTGTCCATCTTGGGTTTTGAATTCCATTATCACTTCTGTAGTAAACAGAACCCCCTGTTAAAGGGTTTTGGAATGGCATTCCCATTAAGTCAATACTTCTTGGTGTATAAAATACATCTCCAAAAATCGAAGAACCATCACCAACCACACCTGAACCTTGGCTGGCTGCTACGGGTGGGGTGTCAAAATCAGTTCTCGAATAATTGAATGTCCCACTTACTGTAAATTTATTAGAAAGAATCGCACGACCTCCAATGCCAATATTGTTTCTTGTTAGTTCGTTGCCTGGAGTAAAACCTACGTCGTTTAAATGACCATAGTTTGCATTATAGGAAACCTTCCCGTCATCAGATGTTCCGCTAAAGTTTACAGAAGTATTAGCAACATGTCCTGTTCTGAAAAAATCTTTCACATTATCATAAGATCTCCATGGTAATCTTGCTCCCGTAAATTGAGGAAAGGCATCTGATAATGAAGCTCTGTCGTAGGGGTGTGCTATCGTAGCATCAGCAGCAACACCTGAATTAGGATCTCCCCAACCTCCAAGTCCGTCTTGATAAAATCCAGGTCCCCAGTTACTGAAAAACAAACCGTATGACTGATCAAAACCATTTCCAAATTTATTTTGATAATCAGGTAATGAGGCAATTTCGTTATTAAAATAGGATTGTGTGATAGTTACTTCGTTCTTTTTTGGCCCTTTTCTAATACTACTGCTTTTGGTAGTAATTAAGATTACCCCATTTTTTCCTGCACTACCATAAAGTGTGGCGGCAGCTAATCCTTTAAGCACACTAACATTTTCAATATTGTTTGGGTCTAAATCCAAAAACCTACTTGAACCACTATTTCCATCCACAAAGTCTCCATTTGTATTGGTGTCGCTACTAAATGGAACACCATCTACAATGAAAAGCGGTTGGTTAGAGCCGGTAATACTGTTCAAACCTCTGATTACAATATTTGTCCCTGAACCAGACAAACCACTTGTTTGGTTAATTAAAACCCCTGATGCTTTACCGTTTAGTACCCTTCCGATATCACCTTCAGAACGCTGTTCAAGAGCTTCCGATTTAACCTCACTAATAGCATAACCTACAGCTTGCTTTTCTCTTTTTATACCCTGTCCCGTTAGAACCACACCCTCAAGTATTTGAGCGTCTTCTTCCATTTTAACATTAACTTTGTTAGAGCTTACAATAATTTCTTGTTTTAGCATTCCAACAAAGCTAAAAACAAGTGTTTCGCCTCTTTTCGTGTTAATAGTAAAATTTCCGTCAAAGTCGGTTTCTGTTCCATTGGTAGTATTTTTTACTATAATACTAACACCCGGAAGAGGAAGTCCGCTTTGATCAGTTACATTTCCTGTAACTGTCATCTCTTGTCCAAAACTGAGCTGAACAAGAAAAATTAGCAGCAAAACTAATTTTAATTTTTTCTTTGGTTTCATTAATTTATAATTTGAGTTAGTTATCTCAAAAGTCTTAAATTAATGTTAAACAAACAAGTGTTTTTGTTAATTTGTTCATAAAAAAACAACATATGATTTAATGTATTGATAATGAGACGGTTGTTGCAAGTGCTGTTTGTGGTTGTTTAAAAGTTTGTTTTAAAACTAATATGCACAATCGAATTAGAAAGTTTAATCTCCTGATTGCCCACACTACCATTAGCATAAACCAAGTTTAAAAGTCCATTTTTGGTGAGTACACCAAAACCGAAACCTAAGCCCAGCAACGAATCGCTACTGTCTGTTGTTTGGTCTTGATAATAACCATAATCAATAATCGAATGAACATACATTCCTGAAGACAAAACATAACGGTATTCCGTTAGAATAGACGAAAATAAATTCCCTTGCAAACTGTTTTCATTAAAACCCCGAATCGAATTAATTCCGCCAAAGCGATGTAATTCATTCACAATATAAGCATCACTTTTGAGGTAGTAATTTTGCGATTTCAGATGCACAATGTTTTTCGCATTCAAATAAACGTTATGCCTTAGTTCTAACTGACCAAACAACTGGCTTTGTGAATCGGTTTTAGAATCCCGACTTCCTAAACCAACTTTTAAATGCAAAGCAGTTTTTTCCGGAAACAAAAAATCATCGGTTTTAAAATCGGTATATTCAAACTGTCCTGTTACGAAGGAGTTTTTAAAATCACTAATAAAACTTGAATTGGTATTTTGAATATCGCTTGATTCTGTGGATTGATAACCCAAATAAACTCTTGTGTTATACGTAAAAAGATAACCCAAATCAATCGACGTACGCGTGTTTTGAAAAGTACTATCTTGTTTAAAAATCTGTAATTCCGTTTTCAATCCCAACGAGCTTTTAAAGAGATACGGAATTTGCAAACCGGCATTAAATGTAGTCTGCTCATTGCCGTCGCTTTTCCAAAATATCGAAAACTGTTCGCCGGAATTCAACAGGTTGTGCAAAAGCAAATCTACATAACCATTAAAATTTATTTTTCCGCCTTCGTCGTTATTAAAGCCCACAAAACCATCAAATCGGTTGGCTTTTGCTTTTTCCAAATAAACATACACTTTGGTAGAATCTTGTGTAAACAAAATTTCAGGATATTTCGTTTGTCGCACAAACCGAAAACCTTCTACTGTTTTATACAGCTTGTCTAAATTCGATTGATTAAACGTTTGTTTGGCATACATTTTTTTCAAATTTTTCCGATGACTTTCAGGAAATTTCTCAAAACCATCAATCACAATGTCGTTTAAAGCTCTTTGCTTGTTTGGTTTAATCAACAAATCTGCATAAAGCAAATCTTCCTGATTTCTAAAGTTTTCTAACTTTAATTGAGCCAACGAATAACCGGTTGCTTCCAATCGTTTCAAAATGCCGGACATAAAAGGTTCCACATTTTCAATCGGAAGCTTTAATAATCCATCATCCGCTTTATAATCTTCACCTAAAAAAGGCAGCATTTCGTTACCTATATATATATGTAGGTTTGAAGTTCTTTTTCCTAACCTGTATTCAAACAGAAAAGTAGAATCGTTTGCTTTTTTATTACTCAGGTTTTCGCTTTCCAAATAACCCAACTCAAAAAGCTTCTTGCTAAACAGTTTCGTTTCATCCACAACACCTTTTGCATTTACAAATTGCTTGGCATAACCAATCGAATCAATTTTTTTTGTTTCTTCAGTAGTCGAACCTTCGATGGTTAAATAGACATTTTGAGCCTTTCCAAAACAGAAAAACAACAAGAAGAACACGATAAACAAAAGCCTTTTCAAATCCATTTTAATTTCGATAAAAGTAACGCAAAAAAAGGAGATATGGTATAGGGGCCTTTTACCTGCTTCCTGCCTGCCGGTAGGCACGGTCCATTCCAAGTCCGTTTGTTGGGGTTGGTTCGGCTAAGCTCCGCCGAGAGCTTCCTCCGGTCGCTTTGGCAAAGCAAGCCTCATACAACCCCAACAAGCCGGGCTTTCCATTTCAATCAGGGGCAGGGGAGTGGTGGTTAAAAGAAGTTTCAGGTTTCAAGTTTCAGGTTGGATCGTGAAACCTGAACCTGAAACTTCAAACCTGAAACTAAAAATTTCCCAACTCAAACAAAATAAATAAATTATGATTTGTTTTAACAAAAAAAAGTACTACATTTGCAACCCCTTAAAATAGGGTAATTTTAAAAACATAGAAATTTTTAGTATTAATTATGCCAACAATTCAACAATTAGTAAGAACAGGGAGAGCCCAAATAACTAAGAAGAGTAAATCGGCTGCTTTAGATTCTTGTCCTCAAAGAAGAGGTGTGTGTACTCGTGTTTACACAACGACTCCAAAAAAACCAAACTCAGCGATGAGAAAAGTTGCAAGGGTTCGTTTAACAAACGGAAACGAAGTAAATGCATACATTCCCGGAGAAGGACACAATCTACAAGAGCACTCGATAGTATTAGTTAGAGGCGGAAGGGTAAAAGATTTACCAGGTGTTAGATACCATATCGTACGTGGTGCGTTAGATACTGCTGGAGTAGCAGGTCGTACGCAACGTCGTTCAAAATATGGAGCAAAACGTCCAAAACCAGGTCAACCAGCAGCACCCGCAAAGAAAAAGTAATTAGAAACTTTTAAAGAAAAGACATGAGAAAAAGACAGGCCAAAAAAAGACCTCTTTTACCAGATCCAAAATTCAATGATCAATTGGTAACACGTTTTGTAAACAACTTAATGTGGGATGGTAAGAAATCTACCGCTTTCAAAGTATTCTATGATGCTTTAGAAATAGTAGAAACAAAAAAGCAAGATGCTGAAAAATCTGCTTTAGAAGTATGGAAAGATGCATTAACAAACGTTATGCCTCACGTAGAAGTTCGTTCACGTAGAGTGGGTGGAGCTACTTTCCAAATTCCAATGCAAATTCGTCCGGATAGAAAGATTTCCTATGCTATCAAATGGATGATTCTTTATGCAAGAAGAAGAAACGAAAAATCAATGGCAGCTAAATTAGCTTCAGAAATTTTAGCAGCAGCTAAAGAAGAAGGAGCAGCAGTTAAGAAAAGAATGGATACGCACAAAATGGCAGAAGCTAACAAAGCGTTCTCTCACTTTAGATTTTAATTCATAAGAAATGGCTAGAGATTTAAGATACACAAGAAATATCGGAATTGCAGCTCACATTGATGCAGGTAAAACTACAACAACAGAGCGTATTCTATTTTATACTGGAAAATCACACAAAATTGGTGAAGTACACGATGGTGCTGCAACAATGGACTGGATGGCACAAGAGCAAGAAAGAGGTATTACAATTACTTCTGCAGCAACTACTTGTGAATGGAATTTTCCAACCAATCAAGGAAAACCAACAGCGGAATCAAAACCGTATCACTTTAACATTATTGATACTCCCGGACACGTGGATTTTACCGTTGAGGTAAACCGTTCATTACGTGTTCTTGACGGTTTAGTTTTCTTATTTAGTGCAGTTGATGGTGTTGAACCACAATCTGAAACTAACTGGAGACTTGCTGATCAATACCGAGTACCAAGAATGGGATTTGTTAACAAAATGGACCGTCAAGGGTCTAACTTCTTAGGAGTTTGTCAGCAAGTTAGAGATATGTTGAAATCAAATGCGGTTGCAATCACATTGCCAATCGGAGATGAAATTGATTTTAAAGGAGTTGTAGATTTAGTTAAAAACCAAGCTATTGTTTGGCATGACGAAACACAAGGAGCAACTTTTGACATCGTTGATATTCCTGCTGACATGGTTGATGAAGTGAAACAATATCGTTCAATTCTTATTGAAGCGGTGGCGGATTATGATGAAAACTTGTTAGATAAGTATATGGAGGATGAGAACTCTATTACTGAAGAAGAAATTAACAATGCATTACGTGCAGCAACAATCGACATGGCTATCATTCCTATGATTGCCGGATCTTCTTTCAAAAACAAAGGAGTTCAATTTATGTTAGATGCTGTTTGTAAATATTTGCCATCTCCAATGGATAAAGAAGGTATTGTCGGAATCAACCCTGACGATAAAGATTTATTGGAAGAAGATCAAAGAAAAATTTTACGTAAACCGGATGTTAAAGAGCCATTCGCAGCTTTAGCATTTAAAATTGCTACTGACCCTTATGTTGGTCGTTTGGCTTTCTTTCGTGCCTATTCAGGTCGTTTAGATGCAGGTTCTTACGTATTAAATACTCGTTCAGATAACAAAGAGCGTATTTCACGTATCTATCAAATGCACGCCAACAAACAAAACCCAATCGAATATATCGAAGCAGGTGATATTGGTGCAGCAGTAGGATTTAAGGATATCAAAACAGGAGATACATTGTGTGATGAAAAACACCCAATCATTCTTGAGTCAATGAAATTCCCTGATCCGGTAATTGGTATCGCGATTGAGCCTAAAACAAAAGCTGACGTTGATAAAATGGGTATGGCTTTAGCTAAATTAGCTGAAGAGGATCCAACGTTTACGGTTAGAACAGATGAAGCTTCCGGACAAACTATCATTTCAGGAATGGGTGAGTTACACTTAGATATTCTTGTAGATCGTATGAAAAGAGAATTCAAAGTTGAAGTTAACCAAGGTGAACCACAAGTAGAATACAAAGAAGCTTTCACAAAATCAGCACAACACAGAGAAACTTATAAAAAGCAATCAGGTGGACGTGGTAAATTTGGTGATATCGTATTCAAACTTGGGCCAGCTGACGAAGTTGACGGAAAACCATTCGTAGGTCTTCAGTTTGTGAATGAAGTAAAAGGTGGTAACGTTCCTAAAGAATATATCCCTTCTGTTGAAAAAGGTTTCAGAGAAGCTATGAAAGCAGGACCTCTTGCAGGTTATACTGTAGATAGTTTGAAAGTTACACTTTTAGACGGATCTTTCCACCCTGTGGATTCTGATGCATTATCTTTCGAATTGGCTGCAAAAATGGGTTACAAAGAGGTTGCTAAGGCTGCCGGAGCTGTAATTCTTGAGCCGATTATGAAAATCGAAGTAATCACTCCGGAAGAAAATATGGGTGATATCGTAGGAGATTTGAACCGTCGTAGAGGTCAAGTAAACGACATGGGTGATAGAGCAGGTGCAAAAACGATTAAAGCGTTTGTTCCACTATCTGAAATGTTTGGTTATGTAACTACTTTAAGAACATTGTCTTCTGGTAGAGCAACTTCAACAATGGAATTTTCACATTACGAACAAACTCCTTCAAACATCTCTGAAGAAGTTATCAAAAAAGCAAAAGGTAACGCTTAATTCTAACGAAAATGAGTCAAAAAATCAGAATAAAATTAAAATCTTACGATCACATGTTGGTGGATAAATCAGCAGAAAAAATCGTAAAAACGGTAAAAAGTACCGGAGCTGTGGTAACTGGACCAATTCCATTACCTACGCACAAAAAAATATTCACAGTATTACGTTCTCCACACGTTAACAAAAAAGCGAGAGAGCAGTTTGAAGTGAGTTCATACAAAAGATTGTTAGATATCTATTCTTCTTCTTCTAAAACTATTGATGCTCTAATGAAATTAGAGTTACCAAGTGGTGTAGAAGTTGAAATCAAAGTGTGATAGAAAATAGTATTAAGATGAAAGTATTAAGTATTAAGACATTCTCTTAATGCTTAATACTCTTGTCATACTACAAAATAAAAAAGAATTTTTTTAATCATTTATAAATAGTTTAATATGTCTGGGTTAATTGGAAAAAAAATCGGCATGACTAGCATTTTCGACGAGAACGGGAAAAATATTCCTTGCACCGTGATTGAAGCAGGTCCATGTGTCGTTACCCAAGTCAGAACCAAAGCGGTTGACGGGTATGAAGCGTTTCAGCTTGGTTTCGATGACAAAACAGAAAAACACGCAACTAAAGCGGCCGTAGGTCACTTTAAAAAAGCGGGAACTTCTGCTAAGAAAAAAGTCGTTGAATTCCAAGATTTTGAAACAGAGTATAAATTAGGTGATTTAGTCACTGTAGATCAATTCAGCGAAGGAGAATTTGTTGATGTACAAGGTGTATCTAAAGGTAAAGGTTTCCAAGGGGTTGTAAAGCGTCACGGTTTTGGTGGTGTTGGACAAGCTACTCACGGACAACATAACCGATTAAGAGCACCAGGTTCTGTAGGAGCTTCTTCTTATCCATCAAGAGTATTCAAAGGAATGCGAATGGCAGGAAGAACTGGAGGAGAAAATGTAACAATTCAAAACCTTAGAGTTTTAAAAGTAGTAGCAGATAAAAATTTGTTATTAGTTAAAGGATGCGTTCCTGGACACAAAAACTCTTATGTAATCATTCAGAAGTAATGGAAGTAAAAGTTTTAGATATCAACGGAAAAGAAACAGGTAGAAAAGTACAACTTTCTGACGCTGTTTTCGCTATCGAGCCTAACAAACATGCTATCTATCTTGATGTAAAGCAATATCTTGCCAACCAAAGACAAGGTACTCACAAAGCAAAAGAGAGAGCAGAAGTAACAGGAAGTACTCGAAAAATTAAGAAACAAAAAGGAACAGGTACAGCTCGTGCCGGTAGTATTAAGAATCCATTGTTCAAAGGTGGAGGTACAGTTTTCGGTCCAAGACCAAGAAGCTATTCTTTCAAATTGAACAAAGCTTTAAAAAGATTAGCTCGTAAATCGGCCTTCTCTCAAAAAGTAAAAGATTCAGAATTAGTAGTGGTAGAAGATTTTAATTTTGACACACCAAGTACTAAGAATTTTATTACAGTTCTGAAAGCCTTAGGGTTAGAAAATAAAAAATCTCTATTTGTGTTGGGCGATACAAATAAAAATGTATATTTGTCGTCACGCAATTTAAAGGCTTCTAAAGTTGTAACTACCTCAGAATTAAGCACTTATGCCATTTTGAACACGAATAACTTAGTGCTTTTAGAGAGTTCTTTAGAAGGAATTGAAGAAAATTTAAGTAAATAATAGGCCATGAGTATCATAATTAAACCTATCATAACTGAAAAAATCACGAAGCAAAGTGAATTAAACAATCGTTATGGTTTTGTAGTGGATAAGAAAGCAAACAAAATTCAAATCAGAAATGCTGTGGAAGCAGCTTACGGTGTGAAAATTGTTGCCATCAACACTATGAATGTTAGACCAGACCGTTCTGTAAAGTACACAAAAAGTGGAATGATTAGTGCAAAAACGAATTCTTTCAAGAAAGCAATCGTACAAGTACAAGAAGGAGAAACAATTGATTTTTACAACAATATCTAATAAGAAATGTCAGTTAGAAAATTAAAACCTATTACCCCGGGTCAGCGTTTTAGAGTTGTGAATGGTTTTGACGCCATCACGACTGATAAGCCGGAAAAGTCATTATTGGCACCGAAAAATAACTCAGGAGGTAGAAATAGTCAAGGAAAAATGACCATGCGTTATACAGGCGGTGGTCACAAACAAAAGTATCGTATCATTGATTTCAAAAGAACTAAAGTAGGAATTCCTGCTACAGTTAAATCAATCGAGTATGATCCAAACAGAACAGCATTTATCGCTTTGTTAGCTTATGCAGATGGTGCTAAAACCTATGTGATTGCACAAAACGGTTTAAATGTTGGTCAAACAGTAACTTCAGGCGAAGAAGCATCTCCGGAAATCGGAAATGCACTTCCTTTAAGTAAAATTCCATTAGGAACTGTAATTTCTTGTATTGAGTTACGTCCTGGTCAAGGAGCTATCATTGCTCGTTCGGCCGGAACATTTGCTCAATTAATGGCAAGAGATGGAAAATATGCCACTATCAAAATGCCTTCCGGCGAAACAAGATTAATCTTGTTGACTTGTATGGCTACTATTGGTGCAGTGTCTAACTCAGATCATCAGTTGATTGTTTCCGGTAAAGCCGGTAGATCAAGATGGTTAGGAAGAAGACCAAGAACAAGACCAGTTGCAATGAACCCTGTCGATCACCCAATGGGTGGTGGTGAAGGACGTTCTTCTGGAGGTCACCCACGCTCTAGAAACGGTATTCCTGCAAAAGGATATAGAACCCGTTCTAAAGTGAGCCCAAGTAATAAGTATATTGTTGAACGCAGAAAGAAATAATTAGATAGACATGGCACGTTCATTAAAAAAAGGACCATTTGTACATTACAAATTAGATAAAAAAGTTCTAGAGAATATCGAGAAATCAAACAAAGCAGTGATCAAAACTTGGTCAAGAGCTTCAATGATTACACCGGACTTCGTAGGACAAACTATCGCAGTACACAATGGTCGTCAGTTTGTTCCAGTTTATGTAACTGAAAACATGGTAGGACACAAGTTAGGAGAATTTTCACCAACAAGATCATTTAGAGGTCATGCCGGTGCTAAAAATAAAGGTAAAAAATAAGAAGCAATGGGAGTTCGTAAAAGAGAAACAGCAGATGCGAGAAAAGAGGCTAATAAGTCTATAGCTTTCGCGAAATTGAATAACTGCCCTACTTCACCTAGAAAAATGCGCTTGGTTGCAGACTTGGTAAGAGGTCAGAAAGTGGAAAGAGCACTAAATTTATTACGATTTAGTCAAAAAGAAGCTTCAAGAAAACTAGAGAAATTGTTGTTATCAGCTATCGCCAACTGGCAAGCTAAAAACGCAGAAGCTAGTATTGAAGAAGCAGCTTTATTTATAAAAGAGATCAGAGTTGACGGTGGAATGATGTTAAAAAGACTTCGTCCGGCTCCTCAAGGTCGTGCACACAGAATCAGAAAACGTTCAAATCACGTTACAATCGTGCTTGGAGCTAGTAATAACACACAAAGCAATTAATAATTAAGATGGGACAAAAGACAAATCCAATAGGAAACAGACTTGGGATCATCAGAGGATGGGATTCAAACTGGTATGGTGGAAATGATTACGGTGATAAAATTGCCGAAGATTATAAAATCAGAAAGTACATCCATGCTCGTTTATCAAAAGCTAGTGTATCGAAAGTAATCATCGAGAGAACTTTAAAACTTGTAACCGTTACTATCACTACAGCCAGACCTGGTATCATTATCGGAAAAGGTGGACAAGAGGTAGACAAGTTGAAAGAAGAACTTAAGAAAATTACTGACAAAGAGGTTCAAATTAACATCTTTGAAATTAAAAGACCTGAGTTAGATGCTTATTTAGTTGCAACAAGTATCGCTCGTCAAATCGAAAGCCGTATTTCATACAGAAGAGCTATCAAAATGGCTATCGCAGCAGCAATGCGTATGAATGCAGAAGGTATTAAAGTTTTGATTTCCGGTCGTTTGAATGGTGCTGAAATGGCACGTTCAGAAGGTTTCAAAGAAGGTAGAATTCCTCTATCAACTTTCAGAGCCGACATTGATTATGCTTTGGCTGAAGCTCACACTACTTATGGTAGAATGGGTATCAAAGTATGGATCATGAAAGGTGAAGTTTACGGAAAGAGAGATCTTTCTCCATTAGTAGGCATGGATAAAAAACAAGCCGGTGGTGGTGGTAACAAAGGTGGTGATGCTCCAAGAGGAGGAAAACCAAACGGAAAATCAAACCCACGTAAAAGAAAGTAATTTTTTAAATTAAAGAAAAATGTTACAGCCTAAAAGAACAAAATACCGTAAGGTACAAAAAGGTAGAATGAAAGGTGATTCTCAAAGAGGTCACGAGCTTTCAAATGGGATGTTCGGAATAAAATCAATGGATTCTTCGTTCTTAACTTCACGTCAAATCGAAGCAGCTCGTATTGCAGCTACTCGTTTTATGAAAAGAGAGGGACAATTATGGATCAAAATTTTCCCGGATAAACCAATCACTAAGAAGCCTCTTGAAGTACGTATGGGTAAAGGTAAAGGTGCAGTTGAATATTGGGCTGCCGTTGTTAAACCCGGAAGAATTATGTTTGAAGTAGGAGGAGTACCTTTGGCAGTTGCAAAAGAAGCGTTACGCTTAGCAGCCCAAAAGCTTCCTGTGAAAACTAAGTTTGTAGTTGCTAGAGATTTCGAAGCATAATCTTATATACATTATGAAACAATCAGAAATTATAAGTCTATCTGTAGCTGAGTTACAAGAACAACTTAGTCAGTCAAGAAAAACGTATGCCGACCTAAAAACGACTCATACTATATCTCCAATTCAAAATCCGCTTCAAATTAGAGCGATGAGAAGAACAATTGCGAGATTAGTTACTGAGCTAAGTAAAAGAGAGTTACAATAATTGTATTCTGCTGAAAGATGGAAGAAAAAAGAAATTTAAGAAAAGAGAGAATTGGTGTAGTTACTAGCAACAAAATGGAGAAATCTATCGTTGTTTCTGAAACAAGAAAAGTAAAACACCCATTATACGGTAAGTTCGTGTTAAAAACAAAGAAATACGTTGCACACGACGAAACAAATGACTGTAACATTGGAGACACTGTAAGAATCAGCGAAACCCGTCCTTTAAGTAAATCTAAATGTTGGAGATTAGTTGAAATCATTGAAAGAGCGAAGTAATTATGGTACAACAAGAATCTAGATTAAAAGTAGCAGATAACACAGGAGCAAAAGAAGTTTTGACTATCCGTGTTTTAGGAGGAACGAAACGTCGTTATGCCTCTGTTGGAGATAAAATTGTAGTGTCAATAAAAGACGCAACACCAAACGGAAACGTAAAAAAAGGTGCTGTATCTACTGCAGTTGTTGTACGAACCAAAAAAGAAGTGAGAAGAGCTGATGGATCTTATATTCGTTTTGACGATAACGCATGTGTATTGTTAAACGCGGCAGGTGAAATGAGAGGTACTCGTGTTTTTGGTCCGGTTGCAAGAGAACTTCGTGAAAAACAATTCATGAAAATTGTATCATTAGCACCTGAAGTGCTTTAATTCGATTAATGATGACAAAATTAAAAATTAAATCAGGAGACGTTGTAAAAGTTATCGCAGGTGACCATAAAGGTGCTGAAGGTAAAGTTTTACGTGTTTTTGTAGATGCAAATAAAGCGATTGTTGAAGGTACAAACATGGTTTCAGTTCACACTAAACCAAGTGCAAAAAACCCTCAAGGTGGAATCGTAAAGAAAGAAGCTCCTATTCAAATATCAAACTTGTCTTTGATTGATCCAAAGTCAAAAAAAGCAACTAAAGTTGGATATAAAGTAGAAGGAGATAAGAAAGTAAGATTTTCAAAAAAATCTAATCAAGTATTATAGTAATGGCTTATATCCCTAGACTAAAAGAAGAATATAAAAGCAGAGTTATTCCTGCTTTGAAAGAAGAGTTCGGTTACAAAAACGTAATGCAAGTTCCAAAACTTGAAAAAATCGTTTTAAGCCGTGGTGTCGGAGCTGCCGTATCAGACAAGAAATTGGTTGATTATGCAGTAGACGAGTTGACAAAAATTACAGGTCAAAAAGCTTTAGCTACTATTTCTAAAAAAGACGTTGCGTCTTTCAAATTAAGAAAAGGTATGCCAATTGGTGCTAAAGTAACTTTACGTGGCGAAAGAATGTATGAATTCTTAGATAGATTGATTACATCTTCTTTACCTCGTGTAAGAGATTTTGGTGGTATTAAAGCAACTGGTTTTGACGGAAGAGGTAACTACAATCTTGGAGTACTTGAGCAAATCATTTTCCCTGAAATTGATATTGACAAAGTAAACAAAATTTCAGGAATGGACATTACTTTTGTAACAACGGCTAAAACCGATAAGGAAGCAAAATCATTATTAGCAGAATTAGGATTACCTTTTAAAAAGAATTAAGATATGGCTAAAGAATCAATGAAAGCCCGCGAGGTAAAAAGACAAAAAGCGGTAGACAAGTATGCTGACAAAAGAAAAGCTTTATTAGAAGCTGGTGACTATGAAGGCTTACAAAAATTACCAAGAAATGCTTCTCCGGTTCGTTTACACAATCGTTGTAAATTAACAGGAAGACCAAGAGGGTATATGAGACAATTCGGTCTTTCACGTGTAACTTTCCGTGAAATGGCTAACCAAGGATTAATTCCAGGAGTAAAGAAAGCTAGCTGGTAGTTAGTTTATTTCAGCAGATAATTGTACATTTGCCAGCTTTTAGCAGGTAACGTACAATTATCTTCTTTAAAAAATGTGTTTAATGGTTTCAGGTTCAGCGGAATAGTTCCTCTGAAAACCGTTGCCAAAATTTTATAAATATGTATACAGATCCTATTGCAGATTATCTAACAAGAGTTAGAAACGCAGTAATGGCAAATCACAAAGTGGTTGAAATTCCTGCTTCTAACCTTAAAAAAGAAATCACAAAGATTTTATTCGATCAAGGTTATATCCTAAGTTACAAGTTTGATGACAGTTCTGTTCAAGGAACAATCAAAATCGCCCTTAAGTACGATAAAGTTACGAAAGAGCCGGTAATTAGAGATATCCAAAGAATTAGTAAACCAGGTTTACGTAAATATGCAGGTTCTTCAAACCTTCCAAGAATCCTTAACGGATTAGGAATTGCTATTGTTTCAACTTCAAAAGGTCTTATGACCGGAAAACAAGCGAAACAATTAAATGTAGGTGGAGAAGTAATTTGTTACGTATACTAATAAACAAGACTGAACGATGTCAAGAATAGGTAAAAATCCAGTTGAAATTCCATCAGGCGTAACTTTAGAAGTTAATGAAGGTGTAATTACAGTAAAAGGAAAATTAGGTCAACTAACTCAGGAGTTTTCGGACGTAACTGTAAAAGTTGAAGACGGTCAAGTATTAGTGGAAAGATCATCTGACCACAAAGATCATAGAGCTAAACACGGTTTATACAGATCATTAATCAGTAACATGATTAACGGTGTATCAAACGGTTTTACAAAAGAATTAGAGTTAGTAGGGGTAGGGTACAGAGCTTCTAATCAAGGTCAAAAATTAGATCTTGCATTAGGATTTTCTCACAATATCGTTTTAGAAATTGCTCCAGAAGTAAAATTGGAAACAGTTTCAGAAAAAGGTAAGAACCCAATCGTTAAACTAACCTCTCACGATAAACAACTTTTAGGTCAGGTTGCCGCTAAAATTAGAGGTTTCCGTCGTCCAGAACCTTACAAAGGAAAAGGAGTTAAATTCGTAGGTGAAGTATTAAGAAGAAAAGCAGGTAAATCAGCTTAAAAAAGTAAGATTATGTCATTAACAAAATCTGATAGAAGACAGAGAATTAAGTTCAGAATTAGAAAGATTGTAAGCGGAACTGCTGCTAAACCAAGACTTTCTGTATTCAGAAGCAATAAAGAAATCTACGCACAATTAGTAGACGACGTAAACGGAGTAACCATTTTGGCCGCTTCCTCTAGAGATAAAGGAATAGATGCAAAAGGAACAAACGTTGAAGTTGCTAACGCAGTAGGAAAACTAGTTGCTGAAAAAGCATTGAAAGCTGGTATAGATACAGTAACTTTCGATAGAGGAGGATACTTATACCACGGTCGTATTAAATCATTAGCAGAAGGAGCGAGAGCTGCCGGACTTAAATTCTAAGAAATTATGTATAACAAATACAAAAATGTAGAGTTAGTAAAACCTAGTGGTCTTGAATTAAAAGATCGTTTGGTAAGTGTAAATCGTGTTACCAAAGTAACAAAAGGTGGTAGAGCATTTGGTTTTTCTGCTATTGTTGTTGTAGGTGATGAAAACGGAGTAGTTGGACACGGATTAGGAAAATCTAAAGACGTATCAGAAGCAATCGCTAAGGCTGTGGAAGATGCTAAGAAAAATTTAGTAAAAATTCCTCTAAGTGGACAATCAGTTCCTCACGAACAAAAAGGAAAATTTGGTGGAGCTCGTGTATTTTTAATGCCTGCATCTCACGGTACAGGAGTTATTGCTGGTGGTGCTGTTCGTTCGGTACTTGAATCAGTAGGAATTCACGATGTATTATCAAAATCTCAAGGATCTTCAAACCCTCACAACGTAGTAAAAGCAACTTTTGATGCTTTACTTCAAATGAGAAGTGCTTATACAGTGTCTAAGCAAAGAGGAATTTCTTTAGAGAAAGTATTTAAAGGTTAATATACAAGGAAATTATGTCAAAGATTTTAGTAAAACAAGTAAAAAGTCAAATCAACTGTCCTCAAACACAAAAGAGAACATTGGTTTCTTTGGGTCTTAAAAGATTAGGACAAGTAGTAGAGCATGAAAATTCATCTGCTATCCTTGGTATGGTAAATAAAGTTAAACACTTAGTTTCTGTAGAAGAAACTAAATAACACTATTCAAAATGAATTTAAGTAACTTACAACCAGCTGAAGGTTCAACGCACAATCAAAATAAAAGATTAGGTAGAGGAGAAGGTTCTGGAAAAGGTGGTACTGCGTCACGTGGTCACAAAGGAGCAAAATCTCGTTCTGGTTATTCTAAAAAGATTGGTTTTGAAGGTGGTCAAATGCCACTTCAAAGACGTGTGCCTAAGTTCGGATTTAAAAATATCAATAGAGTAGATTATCAAGGAATTAACCTTGATACTTTACAAGCTTTAGTTGATAACGGAACAGTAACTGATACAGTAGATTTCGCTACAATCATCGACAACCGTTTGGCAACTAAAAACGAATTGGTAAAAGTATTAGGTCGTGGTGAATTAAAAGCGAAATTAAAAGTAACCGCTCACAAATTTACAGCAACTGCCAAAGCCGCTATCGAAGCTGCAGGTGGAGAAGCTGTAACTTTATAATTTACTGACTGTATGAAGAAATTTTTTGAAACACTCGCAAACGTATGGAAGATTGAAGAACTTAAGAATAGAATTCTTATCACTCTTGGGTTACTTCTAGTTTATCGTTTTGGAGCACAGGTTACTTTACCCGGTATAGACGCCACTAAATTAGAAGGTTTGTCTGCTCAAACAGATCAAGGAATTGGATCAATTCTTAATATGTTTACCGGTGGGGCATTCTCTCAAGCTTCCGTTTTTGCTTTGGGAATTATGCCTTACATTTCTGCATCGATTGTGGTGCAATTAATGGGAATTGCAGTTCCATATTTACAAAAACTGCAAAAGGACGGTGAGAGTGGAAGAAAGAAAATTAATCAAATTACACGTTGGTTAACAATTGCAATCACCTTGGTACAGGGTCCGGGTTATATCTATAACCTTTACAGAACTTTACCAGGCGATGCATTTTTGTTAGGATTTAATTCCTTCTCGTTCTTATTCTCAGCGGTTCTTATCCTTGTTACAGGTACAATTTTTGCCATGTGGTTAGGAGAAAAAATTACTGATAAAGGTATCGGAAATGGAATCTCATTATTAATTATGGTTGGTATTATTGCCCGTTTACCGGAAGCATTTATACAAGAATTCGTTTCAACCGTAACTAAAGATCAAGGTGGTCCTGTACTTTTAGTTTTCGAAATTATACTTTGGTTATTGATCATCGTTGCCAGCGTCTTATTGGTTATGGCAGTTAGAAAGATACCAGTACAATACGCCAGAAGAACTGCAGGTGGTGATTTTGAACAAGATATGATGGGTGCAAACAGGCAGTTTATTCCTTTAAAGCTTAATGCTTCAGGAGTTATGCCAATCATTTTTGCTCAAGCTATTATGTTCATCCCCGCAGCAGTAGCCGGTTTATCTGATTCTGAAACAGCTCAATCCGTTACAGGAGCTTTCAGTGATATGTTCGGTTTATGGTACAACATTGTTTTTGCTTTATTAATTATTGTATTTACATACTTCTATACTGCAATCACAGTACCTACAAACAAAATGGCTGATGATTTAAAAAGAAGTGGTGGTTTTATACCGGGTATTAGACCAGGTTTGGAAACATCTGACTTCTTAGACAAAGTGATGTCTTTAATAACACTACCAGGCTCTATTTTCTTAGCTCTTATTGCTGTGTTTCCTGCAATAGTAGTGAACTTAATGGGTGTTCAACAGAACTGGGGAATGTTTTTTGGAGGTACATCCTTATTAATTATGGTTGGAGTTGCAATTGATACTATGCAACAAGTGAATTCATACTTGTTGAATAGACATTATGATGGTTTAATGAAATCAGGTAAAAATAGAAAAGCAGTAGCTTAATTTTTATGGCAAAACAATCAGCAATAGAACAAGACGGATCAATCATTGAAGCATTATCAAATGCAATGTTCCGTGTAGAATTAGAAAATGGTCACGTAGTGATTGCTCATATTTCCGGTAAAATGCGTATGCATTACATCAAATTATTACCTGGTGATAAAGTGAAATTGGAAATGAGCCCTTACGACCTGACAAAAGCAAGAATTACTTATAGATATTAAAGCTATTTCACAATGAAAGTAAGAGCATCAGTAAAGAAAAGAAGTGCCGAATGCGTTATCGTTCGCAGAAAAGGCAGATTGTACGTTATTAACAAAAAGAATCCTAGATTTAAACAAAGACAAGGATAATTATGGCAAGAATCGCAGGGGTAGATATACCTAAAAACAAAAGAGGAGTTATTGCTTTAACCTATATCTTCGGTATTGGAAAAAGCAGAGCTATTGAGATTTTAGAAAAAGCTCAAGTTAGTCAAGACAAGAAAGTTCAAGATTGGAATGACGACGAAATCGGAGGAATCCGTGACGCCGTATCATATTACAAAATTGAAGGTGAATTGCGTTCAGAAGTATCACTACACATCAAACGTCTTATGGACATTGGATGTTATAGAGGAATTCGTCACAGATCTGGTCTTCCATTAAGAGGACAAAGAACTAAAAACAATTCCAGAACTAGAAAAGGTAAAAGAAAAACTGTTGCTAACAAGAAAAAAGCAACTAAATAATAAGTAATATGGCTAAAGCAACAGCAAAAAAACGTAAAGTTATCGTTGAATCAACGGGTGAAGCTCATATTAATGCAACTTTTAACAACATTATTATTTCACTTACCAACAAAAAAGGTGAAGTAATTTCTTGGTCTTCTGCCGGTAAAATGGGTTTCAGAGGATCTAAAAAGAACACTCCTTATGCTGCTCAAATGGCTGCAGAAGATTGTTCAAAAGTAGCACTTGAGGCAGGTTTAAAGAAAGTGAAAGTGTATGTGAAAGGACCAGGAAACGGACGTGAGTCTGCTATCCGTTCTATCCATAACGGTGGAATCGAAGTTACAGAAATTATTGACGTAACACCAATGCCACACAACGGATGTAGACCTCCAAAAAGAAGAAGAGTTTAATGATTAACTGATTCAATTCAGTTCTTTATAATTTTTATTAAGTATAACACAAGGTAGAGATCGATTATCGAAGGATTTGACCTGAATTCATAATCACTACCTTAAAACAATTTAAAATGGCAAGATATACTGGTCCAAAAACTAAAATAGCTCGTAAATTTGGCGAAGCTATATTCGGAGAAGACAAAGCCTTCGAAAAAAGAAATTACCCTCCAGGGCAACACGGTTTAGCTAAGAGAAGAGGTAAAAAATCTGAATATGCAGTTCAGTTAATGGAAAAGCAAAAAGCGAAGTACACTTACGGAATTCTTGAAAAACAATTCAGAAACTTATTTGAAAAAGCAGCAGCATCTAAAGGTGTAACAGGTGAAATCCTTTTACAACTTTGCGAAGCTCGTTTAGACAACGTGGTTTACAGAATGGGTGTAGCTCCATCAAGAAGAGCAGCTCGTCAAATCGTTGGACACAGACACATCACTGTAAACGGTGAAATCGTGAACGTTCCATCTTACCACCTAAAACCAGGCGATAAAGTTGCTGTTCGTGAAAAATCTAAATCAGTTGAAGCTATCAACAATTCGTTAGCTAATGCTAGCAAAGTTTATGAGTGGATTACTTGGAACAATGATACCAAAGAAGGTACATTTGTAACTGTTCCACAACGTTTACAAATCCCGGAAAACATCAAAGAACAACTAATCGTTGAGTTATACAACAAATAATAATTGACAGAAGTCGTAATTATGGCAATATTTAATTTTCAGAAGCCCGATAAAGTTATCATGATCGATTCAACCGATTTTGAAGGTAAGTTTGAATTCAGACCTTTAGAACCTGGTTACGGATTGACTGTTGGTAACGCACTTAGAAGAGTTTTGCTTTCCGCTCTTGAAGGATATGCTATTACATCTGTTCGTATTGAAGGTGTAGATCACGAGTTTTCTACCATCTCCGGTGTAGTAGAAGATGTAACAGAAATTATTTTGAACTTAAAACAAGTTCGTTTCAAACGTCAAATCGAAGATGTTGACAATGAAACCGTTACCATCTCACTTTCCGGTAAAGACCAAATTACAGCTGGTGATTTTCAAAAATTTATTTCAGGTTTTCAAGTTTTAAACCCTGAATTAATTATCTGTAACCTAGATTCTAAAGTTAACATCAATATGGAGTTAACTATCGAAAAAGGTAGAGGATACGTTCCTGCAGAAGAAAACAAAAAACAAAACGCAGCGATCGGAACCATTTTCACTGATTCTATTTTTACACCTATCAAAAATGTAAAATATGCAATCGAAAACTTCCGTGTTGAGCAAAAAACAGATTATGAAAAATTGGTTTTCGAAATCAAAACCGATGGTTCAATCAATCCAAAAGATGCTTTAACAGAAGCGGCAAAAGTTTTAATACACCACTTTATGTTGTTCTCAGACGAAAGAATTACACTTGAAGCTGACGAAATTGCACAAACAGAATCATACGATGAGGAATCATTGCACATGAGACAATTGCTTAAAACTAAGCTTGTTGATATGGATCTTTCTGTAAGAGCATTAAATTGTTTGAAAGCGGCAGAAGTTGATACATTAGGTGACTTAGTATCATTCAATAAAAACGACTTGATGAAATTCCGTAACTTCGGTAAGAAATCATTGACCGAGCTTGATGAGCTTGTGGCAATCAAAAACTTACATTTCGGAATGGATTTGTCAAAATATAAACTAGATAAAGAATAAATTTTCTTCATATTTTGCTCTCCAAAGCGGATAGATGCAAGATGAAGTTTTAAAAAACACGTCATGAGACACGGAAAAAAAATCAACCATTTAAGCAGACAACAAGGTCACAGAAGATCAATGTTGGCTAATATGGCTTGTTCATTAATTGAGCACAAAAGAATCAATACAACAGTTGCCAAAGCAAAAGCTTTGAAACAATTCGTTGAACCATTGATCACAAAATCAAAAGAAGATACTACGCACAACAGACGTATCGTATTTGCTTACTTGAGAAACAAATATGGTGTTACCGAACTTTTTAGAGAAGTAGCAGCAAAAGTGGGTGACCGTCCAGGTGGTTACACACGTATCATCAAGTTAGGAAATCGTTTGGGAGATAACGCTGATATGGCGATGATCGAGCTAGTAGACTTCAACGAACTATACAACGGAGGTAAAAAAGAAGAGAAAAAAGCAAAAAGCCGTCGTGGTGGAAAAGCTAAGAAAACCGAAGCCGCTGCTCCAGAAGCAAAAGCACCGGAAGCTCCAGCTGCTGATTCAACTCCAACAACCGAAGCTGCTGAATAATGAAATCATTCATTCAATAAAAATAAAGGATAAACTTTCGAGTTTGTCCTTTTTTTTTGATTTTTTCAGAAGCGAGTGGCTCGGGCTTTTTCAGGAAACCATTTTCCCGCTTTCCGCTATATCTTTTGTTCCGTAAACTACACAAAAGGATATCGCTGCAACCTGCCTGCCGGCAGGCAGGTCGGGGCTAAAAAGTAAACCATAAAAAGATTGAATTCCATAAGAAGCCATCATCAAAACCTTAGTGCCTCAGAACCTAAGAAAAAAAACTTTCCCAAATTCAGAAATTAAACTAAATTTGCAAAACAACACACAACAATGAACTACACCACACGACAACCCGCCATATTGTTACTAGCAGATGGCACCATTTTTCACGGAAAATCAATCGGAATCAGCGGAAAAACCTTCGGCGAAGTATGCTTCAACACCGGAATGACAGGCTATCAGGAAATCTTTACCGATCCGTCCTATTTTGGTCAAATTATGGTGGCCACCAATGCACACATTGGAAATTATGGCGTAAACGACCAAGAAGTAGAATCCGATTCCATCAAAATCTCAGGATTAGTTTGCAAGAATTTCAGCTTCAACTATTCCCGACCCGATGCAGCCGGAAGTTTATACGATTATTTCGAAAAACAAAACCTAATTGCCATTTCTGACGTTGATACACGAGCATTAGTAAGCTATATTCGCGATAATGGTGCACAAAACGCTGTTATCTGTACTGACGGAACGCATATTGACGAACTGAAACATCAATTGGCCAACGTTCCCGATATGAAAGGATTGGAATTAGCCTCTACCGTTTCAACCAAAGAACCTTATTTCTTCGGAGACGAAAAGGCAACTTATAAAATTTCTGCTTTAGATTTAGGTATTAAAACCAATATCCTTCGCAACTTAGCCAAGAGAGATTGTTACATCAAAGTATTTCCATACAACGCATCGTATGCCGATTTACAAAGTTTCAATCCTGATGGTTACTTTTTGTCCAACGGTCCCGGCGATCCGGAACCACTGACCGGCGTAATCGAAGTAGCCAAACAAATCATCGCCGACAATAAACCATTATTCGGAATTTGTCTTGGTCATCAAATCATTGGTTTGGCCAACGGCATTTCAACCTATAAAATGTTTAACGGACATCGCGGAATCAATCATCCCGTAAAAAATCTAATTACCGGAAAAGGAGAAATCACTTCTCAAAATCACGGATTTGCTGTTGTTCGTGAAGAACTGGAAAAACATCCTGATTTAGAAATCACACACGAACACCTAAACGACGGAACCGTAGCCGGAATGCGAATGAAATCGAAGAATTGCTTCTCGGTTCAATACCATCCTGAAGCAAGTCCTGGACCTCACGATTCATCTTATTTGTTTGATGATTTCATTTCCAACATAAAAAATGCAACGTTGCAAGAAGCATAAATTCAATTGAGCCTGACAGTTTTATAAATTGTCAGGCCTTTTTTTATACTAAAACGTTTGCGTTTATAACTTTCTCAATTTATATAAAAATCCAAATTTAGAATCGTTAAATTTGTGTATCATTCAATATAAACAACAAAAAAATAATAAATAAACAGTATCATGAGTATTATTATCAAAGTACATGCAAGACAAATCCTTGATTCAAGAGGAAATCCAACTGTAGAAGTGGATGTCATTACAGAAAACGGAATTTTAGGAAGAGCAGCCGTTCCATCAGGAGCTTCAACCGGAGAGCACGAAGCAGTAGAGCTACGTGACGGCGGAAAATCATATATGGGTAAAGGTGTGTTGAAAGCGGTAGATAACGTAAACACAACCATCGCAGAAGAAATTGTTGGAATGTCTGTTTTTGAGCAAAATCAAATCGACAAAACGATGATTGAATTGGATGGTACGCCAAATAAATCAAATTTAGGTGCCAATGCTATTCTTGGTGTTTCATTAGCTGTTGCCAAAGCTGCTGCTAACGAATTGGGAATGCCTTTATATCGTTATGTGGGTGGTGTTTCTGCGAATACATTACCGGTTCCAATGATGAACATCATTAACGGTGGGTCGCATTCCGATGCTCCGATTGCATTTCAAGAATTCATGGTTATGCCTGTAAAAGCAACCAGTTTCACTCATGCTATGCAAATGGGAACAGAGATTTTTCATAACTTGAAAAAAGTATTACACGATCGTCATTTGTCAACAGCAGTAGGTGATGAAGGTGGTTTTGCACCTAACTTACCGGGCGGAACAGAAGATGCGTTAGATTCTATCAAATTGGCTGTTGAAAATGCAGGTTATACGTTTGGTGAAGATATTATGATAGCCTTAGACTGTGCCGCTGCTGAATTTTATGTAAACGGAAATTACGATTACAAAAAATTTGAAGGTGAAACAGGAAAAATCAGAACTTCGGCTGAACAAGCAGAATATTTAGCTGAATTAGCTTCAAAATACCCAATCATCTCCATCGAAGACGGAATGGACGAAAACGACTGGGACGGATGGAAATATTTAACCGATTTAATCGGAGATAAAGTTCAATTAGTTGGTGATGACTTATTTGTAACCAATGTACAACGTTTATCCACCGGAATTCAAAAAGGAATTGCTAATTCAATCTTAGTAAAAGTAAACCAAATTGGTACATTAACTGAAACAATTGCTGCGGTAAATATGGCTCACAATGCGGGTTACACCTCTGTCATGTCGCACCGTTCAGGAGAAACAGAAGATAACACGATTGCTGATTTAGCAGTTGCTTTAAACTGTGGTCAAATTAAAACCGGTTCAGCTTCTCGTTCAGATCGTATGGCAAAATACAATCAATTACTTCGAATTGAAGAAGAATTAGGAAATGTGGCTTACTTTCCTGGTAAAAAAGCATTCAAGCAAAAATAATACTTCGATTATAAAGAAAAAGCCCGGAAATTCCGGGCTTTTTTTGTGACTACTATTTTGTGATTTCTTCTTTTATTTTATAAAGCAAAATAATCTGTAAAATCGTTAATGGAATTAATAAGAAAACACCAATTAGAAATAGAAAAACAAGAATTAATGTTGCTCCGGTTACAATTAGAACTATTCCGGTTAACGTAGGTAAATTTTTATCTAAATGAGATTTCAGTCTTAAAACGCCAATTCCATTCAACACATAAGCACATCCGAAAATGATGGATAAAACCACCAAGAAATATTCTTCAGAATCGAGCGGATTATACCAAGTAAAAATATCAAAAACATAACCCATTCCGAAAGTGAAAATGGCAACAACAGCACTTATTCGCAATAAATAATTTGAAAAAATAGTTCCACTTACCACAAATCCGGTGTATAAAAACACCATACTAACCAATGAAATAAGTTTTACGGTGATGTAAATTGGTGTGGAAGATTCTACTGTTTTAAAATCTTCAATATCAAGGTCAAAATACACTTCCACAAAACCGATAAAAAAGTAAATTATGCCGGCAATGATTGCTAAATTCAATGCCAAAACTTGATTTTTTGAAATAGTCCAATTGCTTTTTTCTTCATTGGGAAACAATGTTTTGATGTTTTCCAAATTATAATCTAATGCAGCCAATATGGTTTTGATCGTAAAACTTCTCGGCGTTACTTCTCCGGCTTCAATGCGTTGAATTGTTCGCACACTGATGTTGCATTTATCCACAAGTTCCTCTTGTGTAAGTCCTTTTTCGTTTCGTAAGTTGGTGATGATCTTACCTAATTCCGGTTGTTTCATGATGTGATGATTTAATTTTAGGCAATACTACAACCCTTCTCATTTTGTTGCAATTATTTGGTTGGAAATTAACCCGACATTCACCCGACATTTGATTTTAAACCATTAAAAAGTAATTTCATTGGTATAAAAACAATTATAAATTTAGGGTTATTTCTGTTGAATCATTTAATTAAACTAACCTGCTGGATGTAATTAATTTTGAAACAATTTCGCCACTAATTCACGAATTTTTTTTAGCATAATTATTCGATTTAATTCGAATTTTCATCAAAGATGAACAAATTATTGTGTTTGTTTAATTTTAAATTCGAGAATTCGTGGTAAAATACTCATAATAATCTTGAATTAAACAATTACACCCAACGGGTTAAACTAATCATTTTTTAAGAAAAAACTGTATGAAATAGTGCTACTTTGTTAATTTTCAACGAAAAAATATATTTTTTCTTCAAATTTATTAACACTAAAACGTTATAGTTTGTAATATTATCTTATAATATAAAAATAATGTTAAATTTACATCAAATTTTATAACTAAGAAATTTTACCCAAATTCAAAAAAATGACTGATTTATGAAAAAATTATTACTATTAGTGTGTTTGTTCGGTAGTCTTACTATAAGTGCACAAACCTACATAAATGGATGTGGAAACTGGACCAATACTTGGCGAAATGCTGCAGGTTGTTTTGCTCAAACTGGTGGTGTTGGTTTGTTTTCTAGTGCAAGTATAACACAAGGCGAAGTTAATGGAAGATTTATTACTGTAGATGGTTCACTTGGAGGAACTCAAGTTACATTAAATCCTGGACAAAAAATTGTAATGCGAATAGCTGGTCAGGATTCTAGCGGAAGAACTGGAATTGTTACTGATGGAATCATTGGTTTCTCACTTAGAAGTACAACTAGTTTATTTGATGGGGGTGCAGATTTAGATTCACGCTACAATAATAACGCTCTAACGAAAGTGGAGTTTCGCGGAGGAGATGGAAATGCAAGGTATTTAAAGAGTAGTGGATTAGAGTATGCTAATATGCCCAATTTTGCAACTTTCAAATCAGGAGTTACCTACGAAATTGAAGTGATATCAGACAAAGAATTTAATCTAATAATCGGTGGCACTAGAAATAATATTGAGCCTTTTGCGGGAGGTGGAGGTTCCATCAGACAAATTCAAATTAGAAATAGCGGTGCCAATATGGATGGAATTTTTACCAATTTGGTGGTTTCTAATTTACCTATCAATTTAACGTCCAATACTGGTGAAACTTTCACAGTAACCGGTGTAATGAGTGATAACGGTGCTAATGTAAATACGGTTAACAAAAACGGAGTTGGAACTGTTATTCTTACAGGACAAAATACATTTACAGGATTAACTTCTGTTAATGCCGGAACGTTACGTTTAAACAGAACCGGTGGAGCAACTTTACCGTCTACCAATAATGTAACAGTTAGTTCCGGAGCAACATTGCGAGTTGCAACAAACCAAACGTTGAATAATTTGACACTTCCTGCCGGTGCAAGTTTAACGGTAGATTCGGGTGCTACATTAACAATTAACGGAACATTTACGTATAGCGGAACCATTTCAGGAACGGGAACAATTGCTTATGGTGCAACAGGAGTATTAGTTTATGGTTTAACCGGAAATCAAACAACTGCTGCTGAATGGCCAAATGTAAACGGACCTTCATCTGTAACTATCAATTCAGGAAATTATACTTTAGATAATAGCAAATCACTTTCGGAAGATTTAATTCTTAGTTCAGGGACGGTATTAACTGTTCCGTCGACAATGAACTTAACTGTTGGTGATGATTTAATTAATAATGGTGGAAATGTTACAATTCAAAACAATGCCAACCTTATTCAAAACGGAACAACAAATGACAACGTAGGTGACATCGGTGTTCTACGTAATAGTGCTAGCTTATTCAAGTTAGATTACACATTATGGTCTTCACCGGTAGCAGGTCAAAACTTGCTTGATTTTTCACCATCCACGCTACCTAATCGTTTTTATACGTATGATTCAGGAAGTAATACCTACAGTCCTATTGCTCCTTCAACAAACAATTTTGAAGAGGGAATTAGTTACCTTATTCGTATGCCTGATGATCATCCTACAGCTACTGCAACTGTATGGAATGGAGTATTTAATGGTGTTCCTAACAATGGCGATATATCAATATCTGTTGGAAATGATACGTATAATGCTGTTGGAAATCCATATCCATCAACAATCGATGCTGATGATTTTATCACTACAAATTCATTGGTCGAAGCTTTATATTTTTGGAGAAAAACTAATAATGCAGCAACTTCTTCTTATGCAACGTACACCTTGGCAGGTGGCGTGGGAACAGGTTCTAATTCAGGTGACCCGTTAGGATTAGTTCCTAATGAAGTAATTCAAGTTGGACAAGGATTTATTGTTAAATCAACTTCGTCATCAATCAATTTTGATAATACGATGCGAATTGCAGACAATAACAACCAATTTTTGAGAAGCGATGATGAAATTGAAAACAACCGCATTCGATTAACGGCGATTGGTAGCAATGGTTTTTACAGTCAAGTTTTAGTCAATTACCGTTCGGAAGCAACTAATGATTTTGATTCCACTTTAGATGGGCGTTATATCAATGATAGTGGAAATGCATTTTTTACTCAATTAAACCAAGAGCCTTTTGTAATTCAGGCAAGAGCTTTACCATTTGAAAATACAGATGTTGTTAGCTTAGGTTTCAAAACCACAACTGCAGGAACTTTCTCGATTGTGTTGAATGAAAAGGATGGTGTTTTTGCAGACAATTCTGAAATTTTTATCAAAGATAATGCGTTGGGAATTTGGCATCCTATTGCCGAATCTCCTTATGAATTTGTAAGTGAAGCGGGAACATTTTCTGAACGTTTTGAGTTAGTGTATCAAGAAGCATTATCTGTAAATGAACCTCTAGTCAATGCAAATAGTGTTATCGTTTTAAAAGAAAATAATGGTTTAACTATTCGTTCTGTTCAAGAAGAAATTGCGACCGTTCATGTATATGATTTAAGCGGACGAATACTGGCTACTTCAACAAACAATTCTTCTACTAGTGTAATCATTCCTCTAGGAACAACACAAACACAAGTACTTTTACTACAAGTAATTACACAAAAAGGTGTTATTTTAACAAAAAAAGTAGTTTACTAAAAACAACAATAGAATTAAAAAACTCCCGTAAATCAGGGAGTTTTTTTTGTTTTATATTTTTCATACAAAAAAATAACTATTTAGTAACACAAAATTTCATATAATCGATAAAGTGCAAGAACTTTTTAAAGTTATATTTGCCGTCGCTTTAAAGATTTTTTTTTTAAAGTTTCCAAAAACTAAATTTTTTTATATGGTTAACTCTACTCAAATGTTTTTTGCTTCAAGTGAAAAATTATTCAAAATTCTTTTTTTTATTTTTGGTTTGTTTTTCATAACTCTAACAAGTTACGGTCAAACTAATCCAAGTCCACATAATTTGAGTTTATCAAATTATTCATTTACAGGGTTTGCTGCTGGTACAACTACAACTTATCCCACCTCCATGCAAGGACATAAATTCCCTTCAGAGAGAACAACTTTAAATTTAACTGCTGATGCAGATGGAGACAGAGTATTAGCTAATAATACATCTGGAATTGCTACGGGTTCCATTAGAAATGAAATCGCAAATGGAATTAGTTTATTAAATTCAGGGACAAATAATATTGGAGCGATTTTAGTAGCTTTAAATTCAACAGGAAGAGAATCATTATCAGTTACATTTTCAGCTGAACAATTATCCTCAGGTGGAAATGGTGCTACAGATAGACTTAATGGATTAAGGTTGCAATATAGAGTTGGAACAACTGGAAGTTTTACAGATGTAGCTTCAACAGAATATTTGACGACAATCACTACTTTGCTTAATGGTCCTCAAACATTTACTTCAGTTAGTTTACCAAGTGTTTGTAACAATCAATCTATAGTTCATTTGAGATGGGTTTATTATATTTCATCTGGAACTGCAAACGGAAGAGATAGAATTAGACTAGACGATATTACTGTTTCTAGCTCAGCAATACCAGCCGGTCCAACCGTAACTACAACTTCAAATAGTGGTTTAGAAGGTACCGTAGACGCATACTTAACAGGAACAATTAATGCCAATGGCACAACAACAGATGCCAGTTTTGAATATGGAACTACAGTTGCTTATGGAGAGACGGCTACAGCAACACCTAGTCCTGTAACAGGAACAACTACAACTGACATCGATGCATATGTTAGTTCATTAACTTTAAATACATTATATCATTATAGAGCCGTTGGAACTGTTGGTGGCGTACCAACTTACGGTAATGATTTAACTTTTTATACGTTAGCGGCAACGCCGGGTATTTTAGCGGTATCTAATCCGCAATTCACAACCTTAGACATTGCAATAGATGCAACTACTGAAAATGGAAATCCTTCTGCAACGGAATATGCAATTCAAGAAACAGGAGGTCAATATGTGCAAGCTAATGGTTCGTTAGGAGCAACTGCCGTTTGGCAAACAGCTGCTACATGGGCAACTACTACTGTAACAGGATTAACTGTTTCTACAACTTATACTTTTCAAGTGAAAGCCAGAAATGGTGCAAATGTGGAAACTTCCTTTGGAGCAACTAACTCGGGAACAACTTTATCACCTTTAACTGCGGACTTTAACATCGTGCAGTTTCCAAATACAACACAAAACATCACAGAAGGAACAAGTTTTACAGTTTATATTAGAGCTTATGAAGACGGCATTACCAATTTAGCCGGTTCTTCACCTCGTTTAAAAGGATGGGTAGGGTATAGTTCAACAAATGATAATCCGGCTAATGTGGGATGGACATGGATTCCGGCTACATTTAATGTGCAAGTTGGAAATGATGATGAATACCAAGCTGATATCCCGGGTTCATTATCGCCAGGCACTTATTATTACGCTGCACGATTTGAGATTGATGACAGTACAGTTTATACGTATGGTGGTGCCGGTGGAAACTGGAATAATAACAACGTTACTTTAAATGTAAATGCAGATGTAGTTGATTTTGCAAATATTCAATTTCCAACGACGGCTACCATTACCGAAGGTGAAACAGTAACCGTTTTTGCACAAGTTTTTGAACCTGGAATTACTCCTGGTGCAGGTGCAGGTGCCGGAATTACAGCTGAAATTGGTTACTCAAGTACCGACTCAACTCCTGACGGGACGTGGACTTGGTTAACAGCAATTTACAACACCGATTCAGGAAATAATGATGAATACCAAGTAAATTTAGGAACAGGATTAGCACCGGGAACATATTATTATGCATCTCGTTTTATAAAAACAGGAAGTAGTACTTATGTTTACGGTGGAACTGCCGGTGTTTGGAATAGCGACAATGGTGTGTTAACGGTAAATGCTTTAGGTGAACCTGTCGCTACAGCTGCAAATCCTATTGGTGTAACATCATTTACTGCTAATTGGAGTGCGGTTACCGATGCTACAAGTTATGAAATTGATGTGTATGAGCAAACAACCTCTTTTGCAACAGATTTATTTATTTCTGAATATGTTGAAGGTAGTTCTAATAATAAATATATTGAAATATTTAATGGTACAGGGGCTACTGTTGATTTAGCAAATTATGATTTGGTGAATTATTCAAATGGTAGTATATCACCAGGAGCTGCATTAGCTTTGTCAGGTTCTTTAGTGAATGGAGAAACTTTCGTTATTAGAAATAGCTCTGCTGTTGTTTGGGGCGGTATTTCTGACGTCAGCACATCTTCTAATGTAATGACTTTTAATGGTAACGATGTAATTGCTTTGCGTTATTTAGGAACAAATATAGATGTTGTTGGAACAATTGGCGATAGTGCAAATTTTGCAATAGATATAACTTTAACAAGAAATTCAAATGTTTCTTTCCCAACTACAACTTATAACAGTGCAGATTGGACAACTTCGGCTCAAAATACAGTTACCGATTTAGGTTCACACACATTTGCAGGCGGTTCATCAACAACCTATGTATTAGAAGATGTAAATGTTGGCAATGTAACTTCTTATCAAGTAACAGGATTAAATCCGGAAACAACTTATTTTTATGTAGTTAGAGCCATTCTTGGTGCTACTACATCAGAAAATAGTAATGAGATTGAAGTTACTACTTTATCAGGTACTTGTACTTGGAACGGTACAACATGGTCAAATGGAACTGGACCTACTTTTGAAATTGATGCAATACTCGAAGGAGCTTACGATACAACATTAGAAGGCGGATTTACAGCAAAAAGCCTAACAGTTTCTACAGGAGGTTCGTTGACTATTGGTGCTGAGACAAGTGTAACTGTTGTGAATGCATTAACTAATCAATTAGGTGCTTCTGCAGTAGTTATTAATAGTGACGGTAGTTTAATTCAACAAGGAACCACCAATACCAATTCGGGTGATGTTACCGTGTTTAGAAATTCGCAAGATTTAATGCGTTTGGATTATACTATGTGGTCTTCTCCGGTTGATGCTCAAAATTTAGGTGGGTTTTCTCCTTTCACAATGACGAATCGTTTTTATACCTATACTACTGCTACAGATATTTATACCACCATTGCAAATACGAATGATTTTGCAGTAGGTCAGGGATACCTTATTCGTACACCGGATAATCATCCAACTTCTCCAACGTCATGGTTGGGTCAATTTGTTGGTTTACCTAATAGTGGCGATTTAAACATCGGTTTATCTACTGCCGGTAACGGATACAATTTAGTTGGAAATCCATATCCATCACCAATTAGCATTAGTACTTTGCTTTCGGAAAATAATGGTGTGATAGCCGGAAATTTATATTTCTGGAGAAAAACAAATGGAGCTGCCGGAAGTGCTTATATTGCTTATTCAGGCGGAACATTTAATGATGGCCCACATGATTTTAACAATATCCAACCTGGTCAAGGTTTTATTGTAGAGGCAACCAATGCAGGAAGTCTATCATTTACTAACACGCAACGTCAAGCCGATAATGGTGTTTTTTACAGAAATGAAAATACAACTCTATCGGAAGGTAATTCAAGAATTTGGTTAAATGTTACTGCTAACGATGTAGTTGTAGGTCAAATGGCTATTGGTTATAACGCTACAGCAAGTAATGATTTAGATGATTCTGATGCTGCTTATATTAATGATAGTGCTGTTGCTTTAAACTCATTTGTAGCCAACTCAGAATTGGCTGTTCAACACCGTGCTGCTTTTGAAGCCACAGATGTAGTGCCTTTAAGTTTTAAAACAAATGCAGCCGGTTCTTATACTATTGCTATAAATGGTGTAGATGGTTTATTTACAAACGAAGCTCAAGCTATCTTCTTGAAAGATAATCTTTTGAATATCGAACATGATTTAAGAAGTTCATCGTATAATTTTATTTCAGAAATAGGATCTTTCTCTAATCGTTTTGAAATTGTTTATGAATCTACGTTAAGTGTAACTACTCCTGATTTAACCAATCAAATCATCGTTTTTGTAAAAGATGCTATGTTGAATGTGCAAACAAGTTCTGCCATTTTATCAGGAATTCAAGTATTTGATGTGCAAGGAAGAATTGTGTTGGATTTAAAAAATATCAATGCAGCTACTTTTATTACTTCTCTTAGTCAAATCAGCAATGGTGTTTTAGTAGTCAAAGTTATAACTGAAGACGGAATCATTACCACGAAGAAAATCATTAACTAATATAATTACTTACCAATAATTTTAAACCTCCGAATTTCGGAGGTTTTTTTTTGCCTTTTTTTCACAAATCAGACGAACTACGCTTTTTACCGTCCTATGGGAAGTGCCGTATTTAAAGTAACTATCGACGAAATGCATAATTTACCTTTCCATTTTCAATCGAGTATCCTTTTATCGAGTTTATCAACACGTTATCGAAAAAATAGGGTAGAAGTATACATTCAAGATACTTTTACATCAGAAATAAAAACAAAACGATTTTTAAAAAACATATGAAAGCAATCAACACTAAATTCTTAATCACTTTACTCTTAGTTACATTTTCAGCTTTTACAGGAGCTTTTGCTCAAACTAACGTTACAAACGAAATAGTTTCAGAAGAAAATGCACAAGAGATGATTCAAGAAAATACGGTTGAAACAAGTTCAATTGAAATATCGAATTGGTTTACTGGAGCAAAACAGGAATCAAATGTAACAACAACAAAAGAAGAATCAACAACCATAAACCGTTCTGCTTTAATTTCAAAAAAAGAACAATACTTAAAATCAGGAATGTCTAACAAAACACTTTTGATTCGTTCAATTATGAAAAAAGCAAACAGTTATGTAAACGCAACGGTTTAGTTTTATGTCAAAGAACTAAACAATCAGTTACTAAAACCCTTCATAACCCTTCTTTTAGAGGGGTTTTTGATTTAATAACGTTGAATTTTCATCATTGGTTTATAAAAGTCTATTTATAAGAATTATAAGATATGGATTTCATCAAAAGTGCATTTCATCGATTTTTTTTGTTAGTTGTCGAAATGTTAATTTTTTAAAATTAAAAAAATAGTTGGTTAATTCAAATGCTGTACTTTTATGATGAAGAAAACTGATTTTTAAGTTTTTAGCTAATTCCAAAAACAATATATACCACAAAAAATAAATGATAAATATCCTTTAGGGTAAAAGCTGTGTCTATGAAATACAATGAACTTTATTTAATGAGCGGTCTGTTGCGTGAATGGTTTTCTTTGAAAAAAGAATTTCAATGTTTTGTTGCACTATTGTTTTTAATGGTGTGCTCTACGAGTAATGCTCAAGTTAGTGCTTATACTTTTTCCGAAGATATTTCGGGATACACTCCACTACCGGTAACTGCTTTAGAGGTGTACCCAGGAGGTTGGGATAATCATACTGCAGGTGCGGCAACTTTAATTAATTATGGATTTGATTTTGTTTATAATGGTATAACCTATACAGAATGCTATGTAAGTCCCAATGGCTACATCACATTTGGAGCTACACAGCCTTTGCCAACTACCTACACTCCCATAAGTACTAACACTGCACATGAAGGTGTTATTAGTGCACTTGGCTTTAATTTGATTGATAATTCCGGTTCCTCTCCCATTCGCTATGAAATTCAGGGAACTTCACCTAATCGTGTTTTTGTTGTTCAATGGGAAAATGCTGAACGGACTACAGATCCCGGTGTGTTTAACTTTCAAATAAAGTTATATGAAACATCTAATCAAATTCAAGTTTCTTATGGAAATTGCGTTCCTGAAGGAACAACAGCCCGAGCAGTACAAGTTGGACTTCGTGGGCCCAATACTACTTTTCCTAATAATGGAAATGTTGGAAATGTTTTAAATCGATTAAAAACATCAAATACACCTTGGTTTGGCACCACACTACCCGGTACAGCTAATACAAGTAATGTGAGAACGATTGGAAACACATTGCCTTTTCCTGCTCCGCCTTCGTTAGCATATCCGGATTTGGGATTAACTTATACTTGGACGCCACCAACTGCAAACTGTGTTACACCATCGGCATCGCCAACTGGTTTAGTAATAGGTGGAACTAACACAACATTTAATTCTTTTGTTGGAAATAGTTTTACACCCGCCACACCGAATTCAACACATTATTTGGTTTTGAGAAGTTTGGTAAATACTCCTCCAACCGCTGCAGAAGTTATTAATGGAGGCTACTGGGCGGTAAATAACACTATTGCGGGAACCTATACCGTTGTAAGCAATGCTCCTTCCACCATTACAACTTTTAACCAAACAGCTTTAGCTCCCGGAACCACTTATTACTATTGGGTGATTCCTTATAACGATAATTGTATAGGAGCTCCTTTTTATAGATTATCAAATATCTTAACCGCTTCTGCAACTACTTGTACGCCTACTGCCGTTGCTACGGCAGCAACAGCAATCAACGGAAATGGTTTTACACTTAATTGGAATGATGTAGCTATTGCTACTGATTACCGAATCGATATTTCTACCAATGCTACATTTACAAACATTCTGCCGGCTTACAACAACCTTTCTGTAGGTTTAGTAAATAGTTTGACGGTATCCGATTTGACAACTGCAACAAATTATTGGTATCGTGTCAGAGCCATAGGACCTGGACCATGTGCTATAAACAGTAATACAATAAATGTGGGCGTACTGCCATGTGGATATTACAATATTCCATATACTCAAAATTTTGATACTTCACCTATTGGAGGTTTAGCACCTTGTTTTACCCGCGTGAATGATAATGCCGATGTAATTCAATGGGGAGTGCAAACTGCTAGTTTTGCATCTTCACCTAGAGCTATGTTTATTGCTAAAAACCCCACGGTAGATATGAATGATTGGTTTTTTATGCCGGGATTAAATTTAACAGGCGGAACTTCCTATCGTTTATTTTTTAGATATAACACCGGAGCCGCAGGTACATTTTTTGAGAACTTAAGAGTTCGTATAGGTAACTCCCAAGATGTGGCTGGAATGAATATTACTTTGTTAGATTTACTCAATATTAATAATACCTCGTTTCAAGTTGCCTCTGTAGATTTCACGCCGGTAAGTACTGGTATTTATTATATTGGTTTCTATAGTTTTAGTATTGCTGATCAAAGTTTTATAGCTATTGATGATATTAGTGTAACTATTTCTCCAACGTGTTTTGAACCTACCGATGTACAAGTAGTTTCTGTAACAAATAATTCGGCTGATGTTTCTTGGACAGCTTCTGTACCACCACCATCAGGAGGTTATCAATACTATTACTCAACCTCTGCAACACCGCCAACAATTGCCACTGTTCCATCCGGATCAGTGGGAGCAGGAGTTACTTCTACAACTATTTCAGGATTAACCGCTTCTACGTTTTATTACCTATGGGTAAGAGGATTTTGTGGTGGTGTAGACAGAAGTATTTGGAGTGAAGTACAAACCTTCACAACAGAATGTAATGCACCATTGGTTACTTCTTCCTCCGGTGCATCTCGATGTGGTGTAGGAACATTAAATTTAACTGCAACTCCCAATCCGGGCTCTTTTATAGAATGGTATGATGTTCCAACAGGTGGATTAAGTGTTTTTACCGGTAATAATTTCACTACTCCTTTATTGAGTACTACAACTGTTTATTATGCTCAAGCAAAAGCATTTGGTGCAACAGCCAAAGCAGGGCCAACATCACCGGCAACATTAGGGGGAACAATTGCTACATCTACGTCTCCCACTTCAATGAGTTTTGATGTTTTAAATAGTACTACTATACAAGCTGTTGATATATTTCCTTTGGCATCCGGACAATCGGGTGAAATTGTATTGCGAAATTCATTTAATGTAACGATTGCAACTTTTCCTTTCACCACCTCGGTAACCGGCGGAAACACCCCACAAACTATTGCATTAAACTATCCGCTGCCGGTGGGAACCTATAATCTTTTTATTGGTTCTATGCCAACTTCCGGATTACGAAGCAATACAACGGGAGCATCCTATCCGTATGTATCCTCTATTGCTCAGATAACCGGTAATCCTTTAGACAATACAAGTTATTTCTTTTTTTATAACTGGAAATTTACAACTGAATGCGTTTCTCCAAGAATTGCTGTTACAGCAACGGTAGCCTCTCCGCCTGCTTTTTCATTGAGTAGTGCTATTCAAACTATTTGTAATGGTGAAACAACACCTTTTATAAGCGTTTCCGGAGCAGCTTCCTACGACAACTTTACATGGTCGCCCAATACAGGTGTTACCGGTTCTGTTGGAACTGGATACCAATTTAACCCAACAACAACAACAACATACACTTTAATAGCAAGTCAAACATCGGGTGCATTTTGTACTAATGTTGCTACTATTACAGTAACTGTAAACCCATTACCACCTGCTATTGCCATAGTTCCGGTGAGTGCAACTCTTTGTGAAAATACAATCCAACCACTTTCTGCTTCTGTAGGTTCTACTACTGCTACCATTGTTTATTCTGAAGACTTTAATAGTTCTGCTCCGGGTTGGGTGGCTGCCAATACTTCCATTGCGGGAGATGTCGCTGCTTCACAATGGGCTTTGCAAACTAGTCCTTATAATTATGGAAGTCCAAACTGGACCTATTCGTTTTCCAGTAATGATGCTTCTACTTTTTTCTTAGCTAATTCTGATTCCCAAGGCGAAACTACACAAACCAGAACTACGTTAACATCACCACCCATCGATTTGAGTGTGTATGTTTCCGCTTCTGTTACGTTTTGGCATTGGTTGCGTTATGTTGCTAGTGACGTTGCTCAAGTTTCTGTCTCTACAGATGGAACCACTTGGACAGTTCTTGAAACCTTTTTATCTTCTCAACGGGTTGGAAGTAATTGGGTGCAACATACCCTTAATCTCGACGCCTATGTTGGAAATCCAAATGTTCAAATTCGTTTTTATTATCAATCCAACTGGGGATGGGCTTGGGGTGTAGATAACTTTGAAGTTACTGCTGCCATATCATTAGAAGTGCTATGGTCTCCGGATACCGAATTGTTTACCGATGCAGCAGCAACAGTACCCTATACATTAGGAACGCCTATCGGAATTGTCTATGCACAACCTACTTCCACCAGAACCTATACGGCTACTGCTTTAGGAACAAATGGATGTTCTACTTTTGAGGATATTTTAATAACGGTAGATCCAACTCCAATTGGAGGTACGCTATCCGGCAGTCAAGTTTTGTGCTCAGGAACTGTTCCCACAGCCATAACACTTTCAGGCTATTCCGGCACTATTGTACGATGGGAGTCTGCAGATGACGCTGCCTTTACTGTTAATCTAACGACTATCGCAAACACAACAGACACACTAACGCCTGTTCAAATGGGAGTTATAACCTCAGTAAAATATTTTAGAGCAGTTATTCAAAGTGGTATTTGTCCGCTAGTCTATTCTTCAGTAGAAAGTGTTCAATTTCCAACTACTGTTTGGAATGGAACATCATGGAGTAACGGTTTACCTGACAATACTAAACGTGTTATATTTGCCGGAAGTTATACTTCATCAGGTGATCTAGAAGCCTGTTCAATTGAAGTACAGTCCGGAACAGTAACCGTATTAGCAAATCATAATTTTATAGTGAATAATCAAATTGATGTAACCGGTGCACCCGCTACAACGAATTTTATTTTTGAAAATAATGCCAGTTTGATTCAAATTAATGATGTGGTTAATACCGGGCCAATTACTTATCGAAGAAATTCTACACCAATGATTTCTTATGATTATACTTATTGGTCTTCGCCCGTTGCTAATCAAAATTTGGGTTCATTCTCTCCTAATACAATTGCAATTCGTTTCTATCTGTGGGATACCGGCATTTATAATTGGGCAAATATCTCAACCGCTACTAGTTTTGTAGCCGGTAGAGGATACATTATTCGTGCTCCCGGAATAGCACCTTTTAATTTAGTAACACCAAACATTTTCAACGGTCAGTTTGTTGGGATTCCACACAATGGAGATATTACTGTTCCAATTGTTGTAAATGGTTTAAACGATAGAAATCTTATCGGAAATCCATACCCAAGTGCTATTAGTGCCGATGATTTTATGGATGATCCTTCTAATGCAGGTGTTGTGGGCGGAACGATTTATTTCTGGACGCACAACACACCAATTACAAACAATCAATACACCTCTAATGATTATGCTGTTTATAATTATACGGGTGGAGTAGGAACTCAGTCGGCCACAAATTTAGGAATTAACAATACTATTCCGGACGGAACCATTGCAGCCGGTCAAGGATTCTTTATGAAATGTGCCGGAACAGGTACAGCTACTTTTAAAAATTCAATGCGTTTGTTGGGAAGCAATACACAATTCTTTCGAATGAGCGGGATGCCTCTTTCCACACAGGCAGAAGGTAAAAATAGACTTTGGATAGAACTTTCCAACAACCAAGGAGGTTTTAAACAACTTTTGTTGGGTTATGTGAACGGTGCCACCAATGATTTTGATTTTAAATATGATGGTGAGTTAACTGAGGCCGGAAATCCTGTTCGTTTTTATTCCTTATTAGATGATAAAAAATTAACTATTCAAGGACGTGCCTTACCATTTCAGGATTCTGATATCCATCCAATTGGTTATACTGTTCCTACTCAAGGGATGCACACTATTCAATTGGCTACTTACGATGGTTTGTTTACCAATCAACAAGTGTATTTAGAAGACAAAGTTTTAAATGTTATTCATGACCTGAAAAGTTCACCTTATTCTTTCTTTACTGAAGAAGGTACGTTTGATGATCGCTTTCTACTTCGCTTTACTAATGAAACATTGGGAGTAAATCCATTTACAGTTCAGGATGTTATGGTTTTTAAAAAAGATTTGAACATCGAAATTTTAGCTTCCGCTGATATGTTATTAGACAAAGTGAATCTTTTTGATATGAGAGGAAGATTGATTGCATCCAAAGAAAATATTAATGCAAACACCACAACATTTACAGAACTTAATTTTGCTAGTCAGATTTTGTTAGTACAAATTTATGATGTGTTTGGAAATACAGTTACCAGAAAGTTAATTTTCTAATTGACTTCTTTACACTATAAAAAGCCCTCTTCCTTTCAAGAGGGTTTTCTTTTTTATATGATTTAACCCGTTGGGTGTAATTATTTAATTCAAGAATACCGTAACTATTTTACCACGAATTCTCAAATTTTAAAATAAACTACCGAGATAATTTGTTCATCCTAAAAAAAATAGTGCATTAGTGGCAAAACCATTCCAAAATTTAATTTCACCCAACGGGTTATGATTTAAGATTTTTTTAGTTTTTTGTTAATTTTAATACCGTACTCTTAAAAGTTTTTTTGAAATGTTGTTTTTTATATTTAAAAACCAATTTTCAAATTAATAATATGAAATTGTTGTAAGGACTTTTTTACTCATTCCTTAAAAAAACGCATCTTAACATAAAAATTTTGCAAATCAACTAAATTGTGTTAATAATTTGTGATGAAATAGTAAATCTATTCCACAAAAAAATGTATTTTTGTTCCTAACAGTTAATAAAAATGTGTTTGCAGAAGGCTGATAGTTAAAGGGTTAAAGCTTATTTTATCAGAAAAGTAAAACATAAATTTAAGTTAAAAGTAGTTAGTCGGTGATTTAACACATTTCATCGATTTTTATTATTTTAAGAATTTGTAAACAGATTATTTTTAACTCAATTAACAACTAGAAAAAAAACTGAATTTCCAAAAAATACCGACTATGACTTCAACTTTACGTTTAAAAAAAACCATCATTAACCACTTTTATAAATCATTTTCCAAATCCGGAGTTTTATTTTTAGGATTATTGCTGTTAACAGCTTTTCAATCGAATGCTCAGGTTAGTGCATATGGCTACCAAGAGTTCAATGGCGTTTCTGACGGTGAGGTTTATACACCGATTTCAGGTACGGATTTATTTGGACCAACACCATTGAACCAATTTACTCCAATCGGCTCTGAAGTGCCACTTGGTTTTACATTTAACTATAATGGCATTAATTATTCTAATGTTAAAGTACATTCGAATGGTTTTATCTATTTTGGAGGTACAATCAATACTACTGCAGCTCAAGCAGCCCCAATTAGCGGAGCGAATGCTAATCAATATGCTGGTGCTATTGCTGGATACAGTAGGTCTTTGTTTTATTCAAGTTATGGTTCTGCACCAATTTACAGTGCTGTAACTCATCCATCAAGTGTAGAGTATTTAACAAATGGTGTTGTGGGAAGTAGAGTTTTTACCGTACAGTATAAAAATATGACCCGAAATAATGGTACGCTTTCTGCTAGAGAAGGGCTATTAAATTTTCAAATTAAATTATTTGAAGGAACTAATGTTGTTGAAATTATATATGATCAACAAATTGTAACTGGTCCTGCAACTACAAACTTGAATTTAGTAGGTCAATGTGGTTTGAGAGGTTTGCTCAATACAGATTTCAATAATAGAATAGCAAATTCTGCAAATTATCTTCTGACAAACGCTGGAGGAGCAAATAATTTGGGGATTAACTATAGAAATACCTCCAATGCAGGTACAGTAATCCGTATGCAATGGACACCTCCTTGTTATGCACCATCTGGTTTGTCTGCTGTTAATTTAACAGGTACTACAGCTGATATTTCATGGACAGCTCCGGCAATTGCACCAACTAGTTATCAATTTGAGGTGCGTAGTAGCGGTGCTCCGGGTTCAGGACCTGTGGGTTTGGGTAACTCAGGAACTGTCGCGGGAACATCTACAGTTGCTACTGGTTTATCACAAGGTTTTACCTATAGATTATACGTTCGTTCATTTTGTGGAGGATCAAGTTATAGTGCTTGGGTAACAGGTCCATTGTTTACCTTACCTTGTGCGGCAACTAACGTTCCATATTATATTCCATTTGATCCAATTGGAGATGGGTTTACTGTTCCGGGATTACCGGTTTGTACCGTAAATCAAAATGCTGGTGCAGGAAATAACTGGGTATCTTCTCCAGCTGATTTTTCTGCTTTTTTTGATGAGCATTTAACCTATACATTCCATCCAACCAATAATGCAAATACTTGGTTTATTACTAAAGGTGTAAATCTTACAGCAGGACAAACCTATCGAATTCAATATATATATGGAGGTTCTTCCGAATTCACATACATTACAAACCGTATGGAAGTTCGTTACGGAACCACAGGAACTGCTGCAGGTTTAGCAGGTGCAATTCAAATAGATAACCACCCGGATATCAAATCGGTACCGGAAACTAATATTGTTAATTTTACAGCACCTACAACTGATGTTTATTATTTTGGTTTTAGAGCTTATTCGTTAGCTAATAATGGAACATTATATTTAGATGATATATTTATTGATGTTTCAAACTGTTTGGCCCCAACAGGACTTACAGCCCCTGCTGTATTAGTTAGTTTTAACAATGCAACCATTACATGGACGGCTCCGTCTCCATCACCAACCGGTGGATATGCTTATTATTATAACACTACAGGCGTTGCTCCAACGAATGGAACACCAGCGTCGGGAACTGTTCCGGCCGGAACAACATTGACTGCTATCCCCGGATTGACCCCAAATACTACTTATTATGTATGGGTAAGAAGTATATGTGGGCCAACAGAATTTGGAGAATGGTCTGCCAATACAACTTTTACAACATTACCTGCACCGCCGGTTTATTGTATACCGGCAGGAACTTCTATTGATGGACAAGGTATTACCAATGTTACATTTGGAAGCATCAATAATACAACAGGTAGCGAAGTAGCTACTAGTTATTATGGTGATTATTCAGGTTTAACTGCCAATGTGGCTCAAGGTGCAACTATTCCGGTAGCCATTACTTTTAATACTGCACCATTTGATTACAATACCCATATATGGATCGATTGGAATAATGATGGTGATTTTTTTGATACTGGTGAGTTGGTTTACACAGGTCTTTCAGGTACTACAAATCCTAGCGTTTTAAATGCTTCTTTTACAGTGCCTCTATCACAGCCACTTGGGCCACGAAGAATGCGTATTGGAGGTACAGATTTTGGACCTTTTGCAAACCCTTGTAGAACAGATTCTTGGCAATCGTATGAAGATTATACCATCAATGTAATTGTGGCACCACCAGCCTTAACACTGAGTCAGACAACTATGCCCGCACAATGTGGTTTAACTAATTCGCCATTAGTTACAATTACTTCAAACTTAGCCGATTTTGATGTATATACTTGGACACCTTCTGTAGGTGTTACAGGAACACCAGCGACAGGTTTTACATTTAATACAAGTGCAACTACAACCTATATATTAACTGCTAGTCAGACAAGTGGAAGTTTTAGTACCAATTCAGTTTCGTTTACCTATTCAGCTAATGAAACACCAACACCAATAACTATTGCAACACCAGATGGAACAGATAGTTGTATCGATGGACCGGCTATAGAATTAAATGCTGCCGGAGGTATTGTTTCTAATATCACTGCATATGAAGAAAACTTTAATTCAGGCATTAATGGACCGGGTCAATTTACCTCTTTCAATAGTTCTACCGGTGGATCGAATCCTGCGAATCCTGCATGGATTGTAAGACCTGAGGGCTATACTGCAACCGGACCAAGCTGGTTTGCAACGTTTTCAAGTAACGATGATACCAGTTTTGTTTTCTCTAACTCCGATTCACAAGGTTCAGGAGCAGCGAGTACAACCCGAACGCGTTTGGTTTCTCCTCCAATTGATTTAACCGGCTATTCTTCGGCAACTGTGAGTTTTTATCATTTTTATCAAAGTTGGGTTAATGATGTTTTTGCACGAGTAGAAGTAACAACTAATGGTGGGACTTCATGGACAACATTGGCAAATTATACAACTAATCAAGGTACGGCTACGAATTTTACTCAGGCTTTCTTGAATTTAAATCCATATGTTGGTAATACCATTCAAATTCGATTTGATTATCAAACCAATTGGGGATGGGGTTGGGCTATCGATAACTTTAGAGTCTTAGGTAGTGCTACATCTGATATTGTTTGGTCGCCAACAACAGGTTTATATACTGATGCAGCGGCAACAATACCTTATACAGGTACTGGAACAAGTGTTGTGTATGCAATGCCCGGAACCGATACTGTTTATACTGCTACAGCTACTGCACCCGGACCAACATTTTGTGAAAGTACGCAAACAGTTACTATTGCAGTAACACCACAAGTAGGAGGTACGCTTTCGGCAAATCAAGTATCCTGTGACACTTCTTCATTTACAAATATTACCTTGACAGGTCATGTTGGAAATGTTATTCGTTGGGAATATGCCGATGATGCTGCGTTTACTGTAGGTGTAACAACTATAGCTAATACTACTACAACACTAACGCCGGCACAGTTTGGAACTTTTATTTCAATTCGCTATTTCAGAGCGGTAGTGGGAACAGGGTCATGTAATCCGGTTTATTCAACAGTGGCTTCGGTATCAACTAATACTACTGTGTTAACAGGAACCAACACGTGGAGTAATGGTTTACCTGATATTACAAAAAGAGTAATTATTGCCGGTAACTATACGGCTGCTTCTAACTTTAGTGCATGTTCTGTGCAAGTGCTAACCGGAGCAACTTTGGTTGTGCAATCAGGCGTTACGCTAACAGTTGAAAATGAGTTTGTGGTTGATGGACCTTCATTACCTAACACGGTAGTGTTTCAAAATAATGCCAGTTTGGTTCAATTAACGGATGCTGTTAACTCGGGTTCAATCCGATATGAAAGAAATACAACTCCGGTTGTTTTCCATGACTATACATATTGGTCATCACCGGTTGAAAACCAAGTGTTAGGTACTTTTTCTCCGGATACTGCTCCTAATCGTTTCTACATTTTCAATAATGCAACCTACTCATGGCAAAATATTAGTACAGCTTCTGCAATGAATGCTGCACAAGGATATATCATCAGAGCTCCGGGAACACATAGCACAACTGTTCCATCTGTTTTCACAGGTGCGTTTTATGGTGTGCCTCATAATGGACCTTATCCTGCTACTGTAACAGTTACGGGATTACAAAATAGAAACTTACTAGGTAATCCTTATCCAAGTGCCATTGATGCTGATTTACTTTATGCAGCCAATAATACTGTTTTACAAGGAAATTTCTTTTTCTGGACACACAATACACCTATAACAGCCAATGTTTATAATGCCAATGATTATGCATCTTATAATGCTACCGGAGGTACAGGAACTGCAGCCACTACAACGGGTGTAAATACTAGTATTCCAACAGGAAATATTGCTGCGGGTCAAGGATTCTTTGTGCAAGGATTAGCGAGTGGCACTGTTAATTTTGACAATACTATGCGTTTAACCGGTTTGAATAATTTATTTTTCAGAAGTCCGAATGCTCAAACTACTTCAACTATTGAAAAGCACAGAATTTGGTTAAACATCATCAATCAACAAGGTGCCTACAAGCAAATGTTATTGGGTTATGTACAAGGTGCTACTAATGAATTGGATAATGCGTTTGATGCTGAATTAACAGAAGCTGGAAATGTAGTTAGTTTATATTCCCTAAATTCCAACAAAAAATTAACCATTCAAGGAAGAGCATTACCGTTTGATGTAACAGATGAAGTTCCACTTGGTTTCAGAACTTCTGTACCGGGTAATTATTCAATTGAATTGGAAAATTTTGATGGGTTATTTGAAGAAGGCCAAACCATTTATTTGGAAGACAAATGGTTAAATATAATTCATAATTTGAACGAAGGTAATTATAATTTCGCCACAGAAACAGGAACATTTGAAGATCGATTTGAAGTTCAGTTTATGGATGAAACATTGAGTATTAGCAATCCGGCGGATGCTTCTAATGCCATTGTGGTTTATAAAAATAACGAAACCATTTTCATTAATTCATCCAATCTAACAATGTCTGATGTGAAATTGTTTGACATCAGAGGAAGATTGATTACTGCTAAACAAGATATATTGGCATCTGATGTAAGTTTTGATAATTTAAACGTTGCCAATCAACTAATTTTGGTTCAAATTACTACCACTGATGGGGCGGTTGTGACCAGAAAAGTAGCTTACTAAAAACACATTAATTTTAGTCAAAACCCTTAGAATTTTCTAAGGGTTTTGTTTTTTATTGCACAAGCGTGAAAAAAATTGTTAAAAACAAACACTTTGCATTTTGTCGATAAATCATGCTTTTTAACGATTTGTACTGATTTGCTTAACAACATGTTAACAATAATTACTATATTCACTAACTTATTTTAAACCAATTTTTTAATTATGATTAAATACTACAATTCGTTGAGTTGGCGTTTGGGGACGCAGCTCAAAACCCGAGAACCGGATGGAGTTGGGCAGTTGCCCAAACTTACGTCCGAGGGTGCACAATGGTGGTCGAAAACCGCCTTTTTGTGTACAATCTTGTTGTTGTTTTCATTTGTTTCGTTTGGATTTAATGATCCGAGTTTTGAGGTAAATAAAAACAGTGACAAAAAATCAACTGCTTATGCAAGTGCTGCAGTCACTACGTGTGCCGGAGCAACGGTTTTAAGTCCGGCTTCATTGCCAATTGCGAGTCAGGCACTCGTGTGTGGAGGAACTAATGACATTAATTCCGGTAATGCTACAGCTTGTGGAAGTGGCTTATACATGGGAGGTCAAGAAGCCCTTTATACCTTGACTCCTACTACTACCGGTAATTATAATATTGCTATAGCAGGACAAACTTGGACAGGAATTTTTGTTTTTCAAGGTTGTCCAACTGCCGGTGGAACTTGTGTGGGAAATATTACAAGTTCATCATCATCTAAAAATTTAAATGTTTCTTTGACTGCTGGATTACAGTATTATATTATGTTTGATACTTATCCATCACCCAATAGTCCTTGTCCGGGAACTTTCTCAATTACACCACCACCACCGCCTTGTGTTGCTCCGCCTGCACCAGGTAATACGCTTGCTTCTGCAAGTTTAGTGTGTGCTGGAACTGCTGTTACTTTATCATTACAGAATGCAACTGCAGGAAGTGGTGTTACGTATCAATGGCAGTCGTCAACAGATAATGTTCTTTGGTCTGATATAGTTGGAGCTACTTCTTCAACAAGAGTAGTGAACCCTGCTGCCAACACTTTTTATAGATGTAACGTTACTTGTAGTGCACAAACTGTACCTAGTAATTCGGTAGAAATAACATTGGATCCTAACTTTTTAGCTTGTTATAATACCAATGCAGCAACATCTGCAGCTGATGAAGAAATTTCAAATGTTACCTTAGGAACTTTAAATAATTCTTCTACGTGTGCTACTGTAGCACCAGGTTCAGGATCTATTTTAAACCGATATAGTAACTATAGAGGTTCAGTAACAGCACCTGATTTAACCAGAGGAGAAAACGTAAGTTTTTCTTTAACACAAACCTCTTGTGGAGGTGCATATGGGAATGGTTTTCAGGTATATATCGATTTTAATCAAAACGGACTTTTTGAAGATTCGGAACGTGTTTATAATCAACCTGAACCTGCTACGGGCAATCATACTAAATCAGGATCTTTTAACATTCCTGTAGGAGCTCTTTTAGGGAATACTGGTATGCGTGTGGTTGTTGTGGAAACTACTTTTCCAACATCAACAAATTATGCCAACACATCCTATTCATGGGGTGAGACAGAGGATTATGTTGTCAACATTATTGAGGCAGCTTTGTGTGAAGGTCAACCTAATGCAGGTATAGTTACAGCAAATGTTTCTGAGGGATGTGCCGGACAAACGGTGGTATTATCATCCTCAGGTCTTTCATTTGGTGCAGGTATCACTTATCAGTGGCAATCATCTTCTTCAGAATCAGGTCCTTGGACTGATATTGTTGGAGAAACGACTGGTTCTTTAAGTGCTACTGTTGCAACAACTACTTTTTACCGTTTGCGAACTTTTTGTTCGGCAAGCAATCAAGAGAATTTTTCCAATATAGTTTCCTATGCTGTAACCTTATCCGGACCAGCCTTTTGCGGAACGTATTGTAACCCGGTATATGATTTCGGAAAAACGGATGGTGATTTAATTTCCAATATCAGTATTTTAGGCACCACTTTGTCTAATAATACCGGTGCAGCTCCGGTGAATCCGGCCTATACTTTTTTCTTTGGTGCTCCTAATTTAACTGCTGAGCTTCAGGCCGGTTCTACGTACACGGTATCCGTTACAGTAGGAACTTTTGGGTCTCAAAATTTAGCTGCTTGGATAGATTATAATGATAATGGTGTTTTTGAAACAACAGAGCGAATTGGTTTTACCACTGCCTCTATTGGAGCAAATGGAACGGCTACTTTTCAGATTTCGTTAGCTTGTAACCCTCCCTTGGGAGAGCATCGCTTGAGAGTACGTGATGTATGGAATACAGCCGGAAACTTAATTAACCCTTGTGCTACTTATGGATTTGGTGAAACGGAAGATTATGTGGTAACGATTTCAGCAGCCGATCCATGTCCGGTTCCTAAAAACTTGACGGCTACCAATGGTACGCCTACTTCAGGTGATTTGTCCTGGGAAATTGGATGTGCTGAAGAGGCTTGGGAAGTTGTTGTACAGTTACAAGGTTTAGGAACTCCAGCGGGGTCAGGAACTCCTGTTACTGAAACTACATTTAGCGTTTCCGATTTAGCTCCGGGTGTGTATGAATATTATGTTCGTGCGAATTGTGAGGTTAATGGATTCAGTTCATGGGCTGGGCCGTTTGTATTTACACCACCAGGGTGTACTACGAATGTTTTCCCGGCAGATGCTGCTGAAGATGTGATTATTGGTTCCGGAGAAATTTTGTTTTCTTGGAATGCTACCCCAGGTGCAACAGGTTATGAATTTTGGCTGGGTACTTCCTTGGCCAACTTGACCAATTTAGGCACAGCACCTACAAGCTCCATCACAGTAACCGGTATTCAAAAACAAACCAACTATTTTTGGTATGTGGTACCTGTTAATGCTTTTGGAGTAGCAGTTGGGTGTGATTCAACGGTGACTACCTTCACTACTGAAGATGCAGATCCGGGTGATATTTGTGCTCTTGCATTGAGTTTGGATGCGTTAGATTCACCACTTGTGGGAGATACTACCGGATTTACTAATGCAAGTAGTCCAACTTGTGGAACCAATACGGCTCCGGATATATATTATACTATTACAGTTCCTGCTGATTATACATTAGTGATTGGTCAAACGACTAATGATTATGATTCAAGAAACTTTGCATTCTACGGTACATGTGAATTAGGTACTCAGATTGCCTGTTTTGATGACGATGATACCACCACCATTACGTGGTTAAATAATACAGGTGAAACACAAACCGTTTACTGGGTACAAGATGGTTTTGGTTCAGGTGCAGGTCCATTTACGTTGGCATGGAGTGTTAATCCTCCACCTGTAGTTGTTTCAGGTTTTACACCAGAATCTATTTGTGGTCAAGATGGTGGTGCTGAGGTTGTAATTACCGGTTCAAACTTTACCGGAGCTACTTCGGTTGAATTTAACGGAATTGAAGCAACTTCTTTTGTGGTTGATAGTGATACACAAATTACTGCAATTTTACCTGCAGGCAACACTTCGGGTATTGTAACTGTTTATGCTGCACCAAGTTCTAATGGATTTGCTTCTAGTGATGATTCGTTAATTGTGAATCCTTTCCCGGTTGTTAACCCAATTACAGGAGCTGATACAGCTTTATGTATGCCAACTACTTTAGTGTTATCTAGTACTTCACCAGGTGGAACGTGGTCTTCTTCAGATGAAGCCGTTGCAACAGTCGTAGGAGGAACAGTAACCGGAGTTACGCCAGGAACTGTAACTATTAGTTATACAGTAACTGATAATGGATGTACAACAGTAGTTACTTATGATGTAGATGTTAATGCACCAGTTGTTATTAGTTCATTTACAGCAAGTCAAACTGTGGTTACAGGAAATGATGCTACCTTCTCAGTTTCTGCTACAGGAACAGGTTTAACTTATCAATGGTTTGCCTTTGACGGTATTGATACTTATGAGTTAGATGATTTATTAAGTTTATATGGTGAATCATATACTGGTTCTACTTCATCTTCTTTAGTTGTTGGTAGTGTTCCTGCAGATCTAAATGGTTTTGAGTTTTATTGTGAAGTGTCCGGACTTTCTCCTTGTACACCTGAAACAACAACGCCTAATTCTATTTTAAACGTTGGAGATACCGGTATTGGTTCAGACCCATCTAATGTTACACTTTGTGATGGAGGTTCAACTACTTTTACAGTAGTACGATCTGGAGATGATTTAGAAGAAGATATTACGTATGCATGGGAATATGATGCAGACGGAACAGACAACTGGCAACCGGTTGCCGATGGTGATTTAGACGGTATGACAATATCTGATTCTGACACTAGTGTATTATCTGTTTCTACAATTACATTAGTTCACAATGATTATAGATTTAGAGCAGTAGTTACAGGTCCTGCCAATGCTGCTACTTCTAACCCTGCTACTTTAACAGTTAATCAGGGTGTTTCATTTTCTTCACAACCAGAAAGTGCTTTAGTTTGTAGAACGACTACTACCGCTAACTTTAGTGTTACTGCGACTGGAGCTGTTACCGGAATTCAGTGGCAAGTTTCTCCAAACGGATTAGACACTTGGACAAATGTGGGAACAGGTACTTCTTTGAATGTAGCTATTACGCCTGCTACAGCAGTTGGAGTTACCTATTATAGAGCAGTGGTGAGTGGAAACGCACCATGTTTAGCGGTAAACTCTGATGTGGTTACCTTAACAGTTCAACAACCAACAATTTCTGTAACACCAAGTTCAGCAATCTATTGTTTACCAGGTGAAGCAGTGAGTTTAACCGCTTCTGGAGCAGCGACATATACTTGGTCTCCGGCAACGGGATTGAGTGCTACAACCGGTGCTACCGTGTTAGCTTCGCCTTTAACTACTACAACTTATACAGTAACTGGTACAGATGCAAATGGATGTGTTAATACAACCAACGTGACAGTAAGTGTAAGTTCTCAAATTACCGGAGATGCTACAGCTAACTTAACAGAAGTCTGTGCTGAAGATCCGGTTCAATTAGGCATTATTCCTACTCAAGTTTTACCTTCTTATGCAATAAATTCTGCATTATACCGATTTGAAGCCACAAGTGGTGTGTTTACTCCATTAGTGGGTGGAACTGCAACGAGTTTACCTGTTGGGGCAGATGATACATTATCTACTTCAACTCCAATTGGATTTACATTCAATTATGGTGGAACAAACTATACTAACTTTAGAGTAAACTCTAATGGATTGTTGACCTTTAACGCAACCGGAAATTCGGGTGCCTTTAATCAGTTAGAAACTACTACGGCAACATTCAGACCAGGTTTGGCTCCATTGTGGGATGACTTACAATGTACTACTGGTGTAACTTATCAAGTAAGTGGAGTATCTCCAAACCGCGTTTTAACTGTAGAATGGTTAAATATGGAGTGGAATTGGAGTTCAACAGTTGGTATTTCTTTCCAAGTTAAATTGTATGAAGGAACCAATACTATCGAGTATGTTTACAGACCGGAAGCGGGAGGTAATCCTACTGGCTCTGGTGGTGCTTCTATTGGTTTAATGGGTACTGCAGCAACGAATTTTGTATCATTATCCAATTCTTCTGCTACACCAACAGTTAGTACTACCACAGCAACAAACACTATAGGTGTTAAACCTGCAAATGGTCAAATCTATCGATTTATACCATCGGCTCCGGTAACCTATTCCTATGCTTGGACATCAACACCGGAAGGCTTTACATCGACGGCTCAAAATCCTATCGTTAATCCTTCAGAAACTACTACTTATAATGTTGTAGTAACTTCTTCTGCCGGGTGCACACTAACTTCAGATATTGAAGTAAATGTAGTAAGCGGGGTTACTGTTGAAACTCAACCTACTTCATTATCACAGTGTGAAGGTACTGATGCTTCATTTACTGTTGAAGCTACAGGGCCTAGTTTAACATATCAATGGAGAAAAGATGGAGTTGATATTGACGGAGCTACTTCAGCTACGTTAACAATAACTAACATTGAGAGTACCGATGCTGCCTCTTATGATGTAGTAATTACACCATTATGTGGTTCTCCAGTTACATCTGATGAAGTTAATTTAACTGTAAATGCTTTACCAACTGCAGTGGCTTCAAATGAGGGACCTGTTTGTGAAGGAAGTAATTTAGGCTTAACAGGAATTTCTGATATTGGTACTACTTTCTCTTGGACAGGTCCGAACGGATTTAGTTCTACAGATCAAAATCCAACTATCTCAGGTGTTACTCTTGCTTCAGCAGGGACTTATACCTTTACTGCTATTTCTGCAGCCGGTTGTGAAACATCAGGAACTACTTCAGTAACTATTTTTGAGAATCCTCAAGTTTCAATCAGTCCTTCAAGTGATCCTTTGAATGCTTGTGTTGGGGAGATTAAAAATTTGTCTGCTATTGTTAATCCTGTGAATGTAGTCGTTTTAACGGAAGATTTTAACGGAGCTACAGATAACTGGACGAAAATTAATAATTCAACAGGCGGAACAGTTGCTGCTCCAGCGTGGACATTGAGACCAAGTGGTTTTGTACCTCCGGGTTATCCAGCTTTAGTAACAAATGATGCATCACAGTTTTACTTAAGTAATAGTGATGCACAGGGTAGTGGAAGTAATACAAATGTTATTTTACAATCACCAGCCTTCAGTTCTGTTGGTATGACTGCTCTAAGTTTAAATTTTAACCATTTCTACAGAGATTTCAACGCAGCAGATTTTGCTTATGTTGAGGTTTCTACTAATGGTTCAACATGGACAACAGTACAGACTTATACAACTACTCAAGGAACTGAAGTTAATTTTGCAAATGCAACAGTATCATTAAACGCTTATATAAATCAACCAACGGTTTACGTTAGATATAGATATGTAGCAGTATGGGGGTATTTCTGGGCAATAAACAATGTTACTGTTTCAGGTCAAACATCACCTGCTTTAACATGGGCACCAACTAATGATTTATATACTGATGAAGCTGCAACAGTTCCTTATACGGGAGCACCTACATCATCTGTATATGCTAGAGTTGTAGGTCCGGCTAGTTATACAGTAACTTCAACAACCAATGGCGGTTGTTCTAGCGAAGATAGTGTTGAGTTTAATATCACCACTTCAGGTTGTCCTTCCACTACAGTGGTTCAACCATCTCAATGTGGACAAACGTTAGCTGCTATTGATAGTTATGTTTTTGCTAATATTGTTTCTGGTGCTCAAGGCTACCGTTTTAGAGTAACTAATATGACTACCAACGAAGTACAAACGATTGACAGATTTTTACGTCAGTTCAGAATTACTCAATTATCTAACTATGCTTTTAATACTACCTATATGGTTGAAGTTGCAGTTAGAAGAAACAATGTTTGGGAATCATTCTATGGCTCTAGTTGTACCGTTACAACTCCTGACACAACTACTCAAATTCAGGCGTCTCAGTGTAATACAACAGTGACTAATATCAATAATTCAGTTTTTGCAGACATTGTTCCGTTTGCAACAGGTTACCGTTTTAGAGTAACTAATACGTTGAATCCAATCGATGTTCAAACCATTGATCGTCCGATTAGAGAATTAAGAATGACTTATTTAGCAAACGTTCAATACAACACCACGTACAATGTGGAGGTAGCGGTTAGAAATACAGATGGAACGTATTTATCATACGGACCTGTTTGTAACATCACTACACCATTGTTCCCAACAGTTGGATTGGAAGATGCACAATGTGATGAATACCAAGTAAGTTCTAACACTGAAATCCTTTATTCAGAGTCTTATCCTGG
>DEHZ01000006.1 GCA_002352205.1 Flavobacterium sp. UBA2787
ATTTTTCATTAAAAAGATAGAAATTAAAGCTAATAATAAAAAACTCCTGATTAACGTCAGGAGTTTTTTTTATCGATAAAAATCACTTCACTTTGAGTTAAACGTTTAAATCTTCACTTGAACGACTTTAGTGTTTATTATTTTTTCTAATGATTAGATTTACAGCAGTATATTTCTAAATATAGTTTAATGAAAAGGATTGTAGTAGTTTTTATAATAGGATTAATTTTAATTGGATGCGAATCAGAATCTGCGGAACTTGATACGCAAGGATTTAATTTACCAGAATGGCTGAAAGGAGATTACGAAGGAGTTCATACTGGTGAATATCTTCAAATTTCAAATCAAAACATTTTATTTAAAGTAGAAGAAGAAGTTTATCAATTTCAACCTAACATGATTATATCGGAAGAAGAAAATGAAAATAGATATATCATAATCACCGAAACCGATATTTTAATTTTTAACAAAACAACATTAGAAGAAGAAATAAACTTTCAGTTTAATGATTTGAATTTAGGCTGGTTCCGAAATGAAAAAATCGAATAACATCAAAATAAAAAAACCCAACAATTCAGATAATCGTTGGGATTTTTCATTTATGAATAATATTCCTATTTGTTGTAAACCTTTAAAGCTTCTTTTAAAATTCTAACAGATTTAATAAGGTCTTCTTTCTTTAATACATAAGCAATTCGCACTTCATCTAAACCAACATTTGGAGTAGAATAAAACCCAGCTGCAGGTGCAACCATCACAGTTTCGCCATTAAAATCATATGATTCTAATAACCACTGTGCAAAATTATCTGCATTTTTAACCGGAAGTTTAGCAATACAGTAAAAAGCTCCTTTTGGAGTAGCTACTTTTACACCTTCAATTTGATTTAATTCCGCAATTAAAGTATCTCTTCGGTCTTTGTATTCTGTAATTACTTCATCAAAATAGCTTTGAGGTGTATCTAAAGCTGCTTCACTTGCAATTTGAGCAAATGTTGGAGGACTCAATCTGGCCTGAGCAAACTTCATTGCAGCTGCCATAACTTCTTTGTTTTTTGAAACAATACAACCAATTCGAGCTCCACACATACTATATCGTTTAGAAACAGAATCAATCATAATAGCATGTTGTTCAATTCCAGGAACATTCATCACAGAGAAATGTTTGTCACCATCATAAATAAATTCGCGGTAAACTTCGTCAGCAATTAAAAATAAATCATGCTTTTTTACTAATTCAGCTAACTGAAATATTTCTTCTTTTGAATATAGATATCCGGTTGGATTTCCGGGATTACAAATTAAAATTGCTTTTGTTTTTGGTGTAATTAATTTTTCAAAATCAGCTATAGGAGGAAGGGCAAAACCTTCATCAATAGTTGAAATTACCGGTACAACTTTTACGCCTGATGCGGTTGAAAAGCCATTATAATTGGCATAAAATGGTTCAGGAATGATAATTTCATCATCGGTATCCATTGTGCTTCCCATAGCAAATAACAAGGCCTCAGAACCACCGGTTGTAATGATGATATCTTCAATATTAATTGGTAAATTATGTTTTTGATAATACTCAGATAATTTTCTTCGGTAACTTTCAAATCCGGCAGAATGACTGTATTCTAATACTTCTATATCAATATTTTTGATAGAATTCATAGCTACTACCGGGGTTTTAATATCGGGTTGACCAATGTTCAAGTGATACACTTTAGTACCTCGTTTTTTTGCAATTTCTGAATATGGAACCAATTTTCTGATTGGTGATTCTGGCATTTGTTGACCTTTTTTGGAAATCTTAGGCATACTGATTATTTTTTGAAATGCAAATTTGCGATTTTTTTTATTCAGACCCAATGCTTTTTAAGGATATATTTATATGAATTGGTTTTTAGAGGCAAAATTTGTATTTTTATTTAAAATATTGCTTATGAAATTCACTTTTGTCATTCTTTTATTTTTTTTATTTCCAACTTCATTTTACAGTCAAGAAGGATTTCAATATTATTCTAAGAAAGATAAAATTGTAATTCCGTTTAAATTGATAAATAACCTGATTTTCATTCCATTAGAAGTTAATGGTGTTGACTTAACCTTTCTGCTCGATACTGGTGTTGAGGAATCAATCTTATTCAGTTTGGAGGACAAAGAAGAATTGAAATTTAATAATGTTGAGAAAATAAAATTACGAGGTTTAGGAAGTTCTGACTTTATTGAAGGATTAAAGTCATCAGGAAACAGAGTGGTTTTTAAAGATGCTATTATTGATCAAAAACATGACATTTACATTATTCTTGACGAAGAATTTAACTTTTCCAGTAGTGTAGGAATTCCTGTTAATGGCATTATAGGTTATCAGTTTTTTAAAAATTTTAGAGTCGAAATTAATTATCTCAAACAGAAAATATTTGTTTACAATCCATCTAAGGAAATTAAAAGTAAAAAAATAAAAAAGTTTGAAGAGTTTACTATTTCTTTTCATAATAGTAAACCATTCATAAGTTCATTATTTGGATTTGATTCTGAAAAAGTTGACGGTAGATTACTTTTAGATTTGGGGAATAGTGATGCTTTTTGGTTTTTTTCTAATAGAATAAAGGATTTCAAATTTTCTGCCAATGCATTTGATGATTTTTTAGGAAGAGGTTTTAATGGTGCTATTTATGGTAAAAGAACAAAACTTGATTCTTTTACATTTGATAAATTCTGTTTTAAAAGTCCTTATGTTGCAATACCTGACTCAACCTCTTTACAAAATATAAAATGGGCGGAAAACAGAATTGGTTCAATTGGAGGTGAAATTTTTAAACGTTTTTCAGTCATTTTAGACTTCCAATCAAGCAAACTCTACTTGAAAAAGAATAAAAACTTTAATATGCCTTTTGAGTATAACATGAGTGGTATTGAAATTAATCACGCGGGTTTACAATGGATTCAAGAAGAAGTGAAATTGAATGTATTAACAAAAGATAAAACATCGTATGATAATTTAATTAAAGGGAGTGATAGCTTTAAATATAAATTTGTTCTAAAACCGGTATACATAATTGCTCATATCAGAAAAGATTCTCCGGCTGATATTTGCGGTTTAAAAAAAGGTGATATAATTGTTTCAATTAATGCTCATGGTACTGATAGATACTCACTTCAAGAAGTAAATGCTCTTTTGAAATCGGAAGAAGGGAAAAAAATTAATTTTGAAGTTGATAGGGGTAACAGACGAATGAAATTTACCTTTTATTTAAAAAGTATTTTATAAAAAAATCCCTTCTTTCGAAGGGATTAAATATTATTGCATCGGACCAACTTTTTTCTTTTCCATTAAATTAACCTCCGGACGTTCTAAAACTTCTCCTTTTATTTTAAGATGGACTTTTCCGCCTTCAACATTCACTGCGTTGGTTTCTACAGTGATGCTTTTTCTGATTGGACCAGTTGCCATATTATATTTTACCTCTATTTTATCCGATTTTCCGGGCATAATTGGCTCTTTAGGTTTAGATGGAACTGTACAACCACAAGTTGATTGAACATTGGTTATAAGTAAAGGTGCATCTCCGGTGTTTGTAAATTCAAATACTCGAACGCCATTATCATTGTCTTTATAAACTTTTCCGTAGTCTATCGTATTGTCTTTGGCCTTAAACTCAATTTTTGGGCCTTTCTGAGCAAAAGCAGTCAAGCTAATAAAGCTAAATACAGCAAAAAATAAAATTCTTTTCATGGTTATGTGTTTTTGGGTTCTGTAAAAATAGTCACTTTTGTTCAAATTACAAATACTAATTTCTTTTTTAATACTTCTGACTAAATCGTTACTTTTGCATCATAATACAAAAACCAGACCAAATTGAAATTTTTATCAAATAGATGATTTTTCAATTTATAACCATATAATTTATATTTATGTCTATTCCTGCTCAATTTGATGCCAAGCAAGCCGAACAAAAGTGGTATGATTACTGGATGAAAAACAATTATTTTCATTCTAAACCAGACCACAGAACTCCTTATACAATAGTAATTCCTCCACCAAACGTGACAGGAGTTTTGCACATGGGACACATGTTGAATAATACGATTCAAGATGTTCTAATTCGTCGTGCTCGTCTAAAAGGATTCAATGCGTGTTGGGTGCCGGGAACTGACCATGCTTCCATTGCAACAGAAGCAAAAGTTGTTGCCAAATTAAAATCAGAAGGAATAAATAAATCCGATTTAACGCGTGAAGAATTTCTAAAGCACGCTTACGATTGGACTGATAAGTACGGAGGAACTATTCTGGAACAACTGAAACAATTAGGTTGTTCTTGCGATTGGGACAGAACTAAATTCACCATGGATGAAGATATGTCAGCTTCTGTAATTAAATCGTTCGTAGATTTATACAACAAAGGAATGATTTATCGTGGTTATCGAATGGTAAACTGGGATCCGGAAGCAAAAACTACTTTGTCTGATGAAGAAGTTATTCATGAAGAACGTCAAGGAAATTTATATTACATTAATTATAAAGTTGAAGGCACTAACGATTTTTTAACCATTGCCACAACGCGTCCTGAAACAATTTTTGGTGATACGGCTATTTGTATCAATCCAAATGATGAACGATTTTTTCATTTGAAAGGCAAAAAAGCAATTATTCCAATTTGCAATAGAGTTATTCCCATTATTGAAGATGACTATGTTGATGTAGAATTTGGAACGGGTTGCTTAAAAGTAACTCCAGCTCACGATGTAAACGATAAAGTTTTAGGCGATAAACACAATCTTGAAATCATTGATATTTTCAATGAAGATGCTTCTTTAAACAGTTTCGGATTACACTACCAAGGAAAAGACAGATTTGTAGTTAGAGAAGAAATTTCAAAAGAATTAGAATCTATTGGAGCTTTGGTTAAAACTGAAATTCACATCAATAAAGTAGGAACTTCTGAAAGAACTAAAGCAGTTATTGAACCACGATTATCTGACCAATGGTTTTTAAAGATGGATGAATTGGTTAAGCCAGCCATCAAAGCCGTTTTAGAAACAGAAGAAGTAAAATTATATCCAAGCAAATTCAACAACACCTACCGTCATTGGATGGAAAATATTCGCGATTGGAATATTTCTCGTCAATTGTGGTGGGGTCAACAAATTCCTGCTTATTTCTATGGTGAAGGAAAGGAAGATTACGTTGTTGCAGAAAACATTGATGAAGCTTTAGTTTTGGCTAAAGTTAAAACGGGCAACCCGCAACTCGAAACCCGCAACCTTAAACAAGACGCCGATGCATTAGACACTTGGTTCTCTTCTTGGTTATGGCCAATGGCTGTTTTTGGTGGAATTTTAAATCCAGAAAATGAAGATTTTAAATACTATTATCCAACCAATGATTTAGTTACAGGTCCGGATATTTTATTCTTTTGGGTGGCTCGTATGATTATTGCAGGTTATGAATATACTGGTAAAAAACCATTTTCGAATGTTTATTTAACCGGTTTGGTTCGTGATAAACAACGTCGTAAGATGTCAAAATCATTAGGAAATTCTCCTGATCCATTAGATTTAATTGAAAAATTTGGAGCTGATGGCGTTCGTGTTGGATTATTATTGAGTGCTTCTGCCGGAAATGACATCATGTTTGATGAGGAATTATGTAATAACGGAAAAGCTTTCGCCAATAAAATTTGGAATGCATTTCGATTAATTAAAGGTTGGGAAGTTGCCGATATTGCTCAACCGGAAGCATCAAAAATTGCGATTGATTGGTACGAAGCTAAACTACAACAAACCCTTGCTGAAATTGAAGATAATTTTGAAAAATACAGATTATCCGATGCGTTAATGGGAATTTATAAGTTAGTTTGGGATGATTTCTGTTCGTGGTTCTTGGAAATTATCAAACCGGCTTACCAACAACCAATTGACAAAGCAACTTTTGATAAAGCGATTGAATTGTTAGAAGCCAATTTGAAATTATTGCATCCATTCATGCCTTTCTTAACCGAAGAAATTTGGCAATATATTGCAGAAAGAACTCCGGAACAAGCGTTGATTATTTCAGAATGGCCAACAATGCAAAACACAAATCCGGATTTAATTGCAGAATTTGATTTTGTTATTGAAGTTATTGCTGGTATTCGAACCATTCGTAAACAAAAAAACATTGCTAATAAAGATAGTATTGATTTAAAAATCATCAACAATGAGAAAAATGCCACTACTTTTGATGCTGTAATCATTAAATTAGGAAATATTGAAAACCTAGAATATGTAACAGAAGCAGTAAATGGAGCATTGACTTATCGTGTAAAATCAAATGAATATTTTATTCCAATTGCCGGAAATATTGATGTTGCCGCTGAAATTGAAAAACTGGAAGAGGAATTAAAATACATTCAAGGTTTCTTGAAATCAGTTCAAGTGAAGCTTTCAAATGAAAAATTTGTAGCCAATGCAAAACCTGAAATTATTGCCAACGAACGAAACAAAGAAGCAGATGCATTGGCAAAAATTGCCACCATCGAACAGAGTTTAGCAAGTTTAAAATAAAGCAAACACAAAAATCCCGATTTAATTCGGGATTTTTTTTGGATATAAATTTCTTATTTCTTTTTGTTTTTTTCGTTCATCATGAGCATTACAGCTCCAATTAGTCCAAAGATGACTAACAAGAAAACGCCAATCATGATGAAGGCACCGTTATCCCAAGAGTATAAAGCAAAAGTTTGTTTAATCATTTTGTTAGGTTTTAAGTTAAGTCAAAATTAAAAACCTAACAGCAGATTTTTTATGATAATTATCAGTTATAAAAATTTTGCTTTTAATTCAGGAGTCGGAATCATGCATTCCTCTTTTTTGCCATACCATTTATAACGGTTTCTGGCGATAAAATCATACACAAAATTGCCAAAGCTTCCTGTAAATGATAAGTAACCAATAATTTTGTGCCAAGAATCTAATTCTTTTGCGATTCGCATCGCTGCTTCAGCTTTGTGAAAATAGGCAACACCGGGTTCATAAAGCACGATACTGTCAACTTTCATCGGATTAACACCAATATGTTTCAGAATTTTTTGACCTAATTCTGACTGCAAAGCAACAAACCGAAAAATATCTTTTTTGTCGTGTTTGATTATGAATTGAACCGAAGAATCACATAAATTGCAAACTCCGTCAAACAAAATTATTTTTTTATCGAGTGGTAATCCTTCCATAGTTTTTTATTTTTTTGCTTCTACTAATTCAAGTGCATCTAAACTCACCTTTGAAGTGAAAACACCATAATTAACGGTTGCTTTGTTTTTTTCAACCGCATCTAAAGTTCCAACTGCTTTTCCGTCTATCATTCGAACACGATCGCCAATTTTTAAGATTGGTTTTGGTTTTTCTGATTCTATTTTTAATGCCTTTGCCTTCTTTTCTTTTTTGACAACTCTAATTTCGTCAATTTTTGTGGTGACTTCTTGAATAATTTGTTTTTGAATTACTTCTTTATCCTTTATTTCTTTGACGGTCGCTTTTTTTCGTTTGGAATTTTCAATTTCAACAATTTTCAAAAACTCACCAATTAATACTTTTTTGTCTTTACTATTGAAATATTTATTCGAAAGATCATCAATTTTTTGTCCAATGTAAATTAAACGCTGATTGGCATCATACAATTCCTGATATCTTTCTAACTTATCCTGAATTTTAGCATTGATGGTTTCCATCTTTTTGCTTTCTTCACGGGCTTTGGTTTCTTCTTCTTTTAAATTAATCGAAGTCTTCTCTAACTTAGAACGTTCTTTTTGCAATGTTGCAATGGTTTTATCAAAACGAACTTTTCCACCTTCAATTTTCTTTTTTGCTCGATTAATCAATCCATACGGAATGCCATTTTTTTGTGCTACTTCAAACGTAAATGAACTTCCGGCTTGACCTAATATCAATTTATACATTGGTTCCAACGATTTTTCATCAAAAAGCATGTTTGCATTGGAAGCAAAAGGTAATTCGTTGGCTAGTATTTTTAAATTGGAATAATGTGTTGTAATAATTCCAAAAGCTTCTCGATGATAAAATTCTTCTAAAAAAGTTTCGGCCAAAGCACCACCTAATTCAGGATCGGAACCCGTTCCGAATTCATCAATCAGGAATAATGTTTTATCATTACATTTCTTTAAAAAATAGTTCATGTTTTTGAGTCGGTAACTGTATGTACTCAAATGATTTTCAATCGATTGATTATCTCCAATATCGGTTAAAATTCTATCAAATAAAAACGTTTCACTTCGTTCGTGAACAGGAATCAGCATGCCGCTTTGCAACATCAATTGCAATAATCCAACTGTTTTTAACGAAATGGTTTTTCCACCCGCATTGGGTCCGGAAATCACAATAATTCTACTTTTGTTGTCTAATTCAATAGTCTGTGGATATGTAATTTCGTTTTTACTTTTGTTATTCAAATATAAAATAGGGTGGTAGGCATCTCTAAAAAACAACCTCTTTTCTTCAATAATAGTAGGTAGAATGGCATTAATTTTTAAAGCATATTTTGCTTTTCCGGCAATCACATCAATATCACTCAAAAATTCTTGATACTGACTCAAAAGTTCTTTGAAAGGACGAATATCGTTGGTTAATTTTTTTAGAATTCGAGTAATTTCTTCACGTTCTTCGTATTCTAAATTACTCAATTCTCTTGAATAACGCAACGTGGCTTCGGGTTCAATATAAGCAATGCTTCCGGTTTTGGAACTTCCTAAAATAGAACCTTTCACTTTTCTTCGATACATGGCTAAAACCGCCAAAACACGACGATTTTCTACAAAACTTTCTTTAATTTCATCTAAATAGCCCAAACCGTTATATTGACTTAAAGCCAATCCGAAACTTTGGTTTACTTTGCCACGAACAGAACTCATTTCTCTTCGAATATTGATTAAATCCGGCGATGCATTGTCTTTTATTTCGCCATATTTATCAACTACTTCATCAATTTTTTGTACAATGAATTTTGTAAACTCAATCGCCAATGATTTTTGATGTAAAGTGGGATAATAGTCGTTGAATTTTTTCAAAAACAGCAAAATCGTATTAGTTGTTTCCGATAATTGAGCAATTTTTCTAAAACTGCCAACTTCTAAGTAACTATCTTCGATACCAATAAATTTAATTTCGTTGCTGATGTTGTCAAAACCATGATTTGGTAACGCATTATTGTTAGAAAAAGAAGAAAGATATTCAGATGTTTGCAAAAGCGAATCCATTAGGAGATTTTTATCTCTAAACGGAACAATTTCCAAAGCCTTCTGCTTGCCCAGTTCGGTATTACATCGATCTGAAATAGTTTGCAAAATGGTAGAAAATTCTAAATCTTTTAGGGTTTTATCGGTGATTGAAATCATTTAGTTGTATAGCAATTTTAGGCAAATTTAGCGATAATTTTTCTTTGTTTGAATGGGATTAACTTCAAATTGAGAACTATAATTATCTTTGTGAAAATATATCCTTTATGCAAGTAAAAATCCATCCGTCTTGGCAAACGATTCTTGAAGATGAATTTACAAAGCCTTATTTTGAGCAGTTAATTTCTTTCGTTAAAAATGAGTATAATCAACATATTTGTTATCCGAAAGGAAATCAAATTTTTGCTTCATTTGATCATTGTCCGTTTGATAAGCTGAAAGTCGTAATCATCGGTCAAGATCCTTATCACAGACCAAATCAAGCGAATGGTTTGTGTTTTTCAGTGAATGATGGCATTCCATTTCCACCTTCTTTGCAAAACATTTTTAAAGAATTAGAAAAGGATTTGCAAATTCCATATCCCAAATCCGGCAATTTAGAACGTTGGGCAGATCAAGGTGTTTTGTTGCTTAATGCTACCTTAACTGTTAGACAATCTGAAGCAGGAAGTCATCAAAATAAAGGTTGGGAAATCTTTACGGATGCGGTAATTCAAGAAATTTCAAACCAAAAAGAAAACGTTATTTTTCTACTTTGGGGCGGATTTGCGAAAAAGAAAGGTGCTAAAATCGATAGAAAGAAGCACATTGTTTTAGAGACCGGACATCCTTCGCCATTGAGTGCAAATCGTGGACTTTGGTTTGGAAATAATCATTTTAGTAAAACCAATCAACATTTAAAACAGATGGGGAAAGAAGAGATTGTTTGGTAGTATTTTACTTATTCAAGCGTATCATCTGTATAATTCTCCAAATCTCTCCGGTCTTTTTTAGTCGGTCTTCCTTCACCTGTTTTTCGGTAATGTTCTTTAGATAATTTCATTAATTCTAAATGAGCAAAACTTTCCGGTGGTGTTTCGTCTTTTCTGTAAATATCAACCAATTTAGCACCTACACGACTCTCAGGAATGGCTAAAACTTTGATTTTATAGATAATTTGCTCTTTTCTAAAAGTAACATCATCACTCGGAAAAACTTCTCTTGAAGGCTTAGCAACTTGACCGTTTACCGTAACATGGTTTTTTTTGCAAAGCTCAGTAACCATATTTCGGGTTTTGAAATATCGAACACACCACAAGTATTTATCTACACGCATACCTTTTTTCAGAATTCTTCGTTAATTATTATACAAAAATAAATCAAAATTGTATCTTGCGGCACTTATTTTAAGATATTATTATACTAAACCTGAACAATAATTTTAAAAAAATGCTATTAAAGAGATTTAAAAATGTTTTACTGATTACACTGTTGTCTACAGTAATTTTTTCATGTAAAAAAGATGATGATGATGCAACGATTACTCCACCAAAAGACAGAACTGTTCAATATGGTGAAGATGAAAGTACAATTAACACCTATTTTGAAGAAAATTACATGACAGTTGACGCTGATATGAATGTTACAATTGCAAAAATTACTGATCCTCTAACTCAAGTTTCTATAAAAGATCAAACAGATTATCCTTTGCAATTTATTGAAAATGTAAAAAATGATTCTCGACAAACCTATTTAAAAGGAGGAAGAGTGGAAGATCCCGTTAATTATAAACTTTATTATATCATCTTGAATGAAGGTGGAGGTCAAAGTCCAACAACTGTTGATTCATCATTTGTAGATTACAGAGGTTGGAATTTTAGTAATGTTGAATTTGATAGAACTTCTTCACCGGTTTGGACATCTTTTCCATCGAGTACGAATGAATTTATATCCGGCTTCAGACAAATTTTACCAAAAATAAAAACTCCGGAAACTGTAACACCAAATGATGATGGCACTATCTCCTATACAAATTATGGAAATTGTGTTGTTTTTATACCCTCAGGTTTAGCCTATTTTAATTTGTCGAGAGGAACAAATATTCCTCCTTATTCAAATATTGCTTTTCAAATAAAGTTAAAAGGATTACGATATAACGATCATGATAGAGACAAAATTTTGTCTAAAGATGAAATTTACAATCCTTCAGGAGATACAGATATCGGTTTATTTAACCAAGATTCTGATGGTGATGGAATCCCTGATTTTTTAGATTCAGATGACGATGCCGATGGTGTTTTAACTCGAAATGAATTAAAAATTCCAGGTACAAATCCACAACAATATTATCAATTTAATGATATTCCTGATTGTTCTGGTAATCAAGTTGATCCAAATAGAACAAAAAAACATTTGAACCCTATTTGTCAATAATCAAGACAGTAACATAAAAAAAATCCCGATTCAATTTGATTCGGGATTTTTTTTGGAGGTAAAAAGGGTAAACTATTTTCGATTGATAACTTTCTCAGCTTTTGCAATAATTGCTTGTGAATTCAATTGATATTTTTCCATCAATTGAGCAGGTGTTCCACTTTCGCCAAAACTATCTTGAACAGCCACATATTCTTGCGGAACAGGATTGTTTAGCGATAATGTTCTTGCAACACTTTCGCCTAAACCACCTAAAATATTGTGCTCTTCAGCAGTAACCACACATCCCGTTTTAGCAACTGATTTTAAAATGGCTTCTTCGTCTAATGGTTTTATTGTATGTATATTAATTACTTCGGCAGAAATTCCTTTCTCTTCCAGTTTTTCGGCAGCAAGTAAAGCTTCCCAAACTAAATGGCCTGTTGCAATGATGGTTACGTCTGTTCCTTCATTTAACATAACAGCTTTTCCAATTACAAATTCACCATTTTCAGGTGTGAAATTGGCCACGCTCGGACGACCAAAACGCAAATAAACCGGACCATGATGATCGGCAATAGCTAATGTTGCTGCTTTGGTTTGATTGTAATCACATGTGTTGATTACAGTCATGCCTGGTAACATTTTCATCAAACCAATGTCTTCCAAAATTTGGTGTGTTGCACCGTCTTCACCTAAAGTCAATCCTGCATGCGAAGCACAAATTTTTACGTTTTTATCAGAATAGGCAACCGATTGACGAATTTGGTCATAGACTCTTCCTGTAGAAAAGTTTGCAAAAGTTCCTGTAAAAGGAATTTTTCCACCAATCGTTAATCCGGCCGCTATACCAATCATATTCGCTTCGGCAATTCCGATTTGAAAAAAACGTTCGGGATGATTCTTTTTAAAATCATCCATTTTTAATGATCCGATTAAGTCGGCACACAGTGCAACTACTTTTTCGTTTTTCTGACCAAGTTCGGTCAAACCTGCTCCAAAACCGGAGCGGGTATCTTTATTTCCTGTATTTATATATTTTTTCATGAGATTGTTCAAAGTTTTAATAATCGCCTAAAGTTGGTAAGTTCTGAGCCAATGCTTTTTCTAATTGCTCATCATTTGGAGCTTTTCCGTGCCAAGCGTGGGTGTGCATCATGAAGTCAACGCCATTACCCATTTCAGTGTGTAATAAAACACAAACAGGCTTTCCTTTACCGGTTTTTGCTTTGGCTTCAGTCATTCCGGAAATTATTGCTTCAATGTTATTTCCTTCTTTAATTTCTAAAACATCCCAACCAAATGCGACAAATTTTGCTTTAATATCACCCATATGGAGCACTTCGTCGGTAGTACCGTCAATTTGTTTTCCATTTAAATCGATGGTAGCAATGTAGTTATCCACTTTATAAGCTGAAGCATACATCATTGCTTCCCAATTTTGACCTTCTTGCAATTCACCATCACCGTGAAGCGAATAAACTAAATGCGAATCATTATTTAATTTTTTTGCTAATGCAGCTCCGATTGCAACAGACATTCCTTGTCCAAGTGAGCCCGATGCCACGCGAATTCCAGGTAAACCTTCGTGCGTAGTAGGATGTCCTTGTAATCTTGAATTAATTAATCGAAAAGTTGCTAATTCCGATACAGGAAAATAACCACTTCTGGCTAAAACACTGTAGAAAACAGGCGAAATGTGACCGTTTGATAAGAAAAATAAATCTTCCTCTTTTCCATCCATATCAAAGCCTTCTTTTCTGTCCATCAAAACTTGATATAAGGCGACAAAAAATTCTGTGCATCCCAAAGAACCTCCTGGATGTCCGGAGTTTACGGCGTGAACCATACGAAGAATGTCTCTTCTGACTTGTGTTGAAAAGTCGTTTAGTTGTTGTGTGTTGGGTTTCATTTTATGATAAAAAGTTAAACTGCGGCAAAGGTAAATCAATTATTAGATTTTGACTAATTCGCTTAACTAGAATTTGTGAAAGTTTTCAAGAAAAATTGTTAGTAAACCTGAGATTGTCTTGTATAAATTATTCATAAAACAGACACAACAAATACGAATTCTTTTATCTTTGCCAACTGTAAAAAAAAGATATGAAGTTTGATTTATTGACGACTGACCCTCATTCGCAAGCCCGAGCCGGTTCGATTACCACCGATCATGGTGTGATTGAAACACCCATTTTTATGCCTGTTGGAACGGTCGCTTCCGTAAAAGGAGTCCATCAACGAGAGTTGAAAAATGACATTAATCCCGATATAATTTTAGGAAACACCTATCATCTATACCTTCGACCTCAAACCCAAATTCTTGAAAAAGCCGGTGGATTGCATAAATTTATGAATTGGGATCGTAATATTTTGACAGATAGTGGCGGTTATCAGGTTTATTCACTTTCTTCAAACAGAAAAATTAAAGAAGAAGGGGTGAAGTTTAAAAGTCACATTGACGGTTCTTATCATTTCTTTTCGCCTGAGAATGTAATGGAAATTCAACGTACAATTGGAGCTGATATTATTATGGCTTTTGACGAATGTACGCCTTATCCTTGTGATTATAATTATGCCAGACGATCGATGCACATGACGCATCGTTGGTTAGACAGATGCATCAATCATTTAGAAAAACTTCCTTTTAAATATGGTTATGAACAAACTTTTTTTCCAATTGTTCAAGGAAGTACATACAAAGATTTACGTCAACAATCCGCTGAATATATTGCCAATGCCGGAGCACAAGGAAATGCGATTGGCGGACTTTCTGTAGGTGAGCCAGCAGAAGAAATGTATGCAATGACCGAAGTTGTTACGGCCATTTTACCTCAAGATAAACCTCGTTATTTGATGGGTGTAGGAACTCCAATCAACATTTTGGAAAATATCGCATTAGGAATTGATATGTTTGATTGCGTTATGCCAACCAGAAACGCACGAAACGGAATGCTTTTTACAGCAAACGGTTCCATCAACATCAAAAATAAAAAGTGGGAAGATGACTTTTCACCAATTGACGAAATGGGAATTACTTTTGTTGATACCGAATACACAAAAGCGTATTTACGTCATTTGTTTGCTGCAAATGAGTATCTTGGCAAACAAATTGCAACCATTCATAATCTAGGATTTTACATGTGGTTGGTTCGCGAAGCCAGAAAACATATCATTGCAGGAGATTTTCGAGTATGGAAAGATCAAATGGTGAAACAAATGAGTCAACGTCTGTAAATCCAAAAATCTAACAATCGAATAATCTAAAAATCCAACATCATTTTCTAAATGAAAATAATTGATAAATACATCCTTAAACGATACTTAGCCACTTTTACGGTGATGCTTTTACTATTCATACCCATCGGTATCGTGATTGATGTAGCCGAAAAAATCAATAAAATTTTAGAAAGTAAAGTGCCACTTTCGGCGGTTGCAATTTATTATTTAGATTTTACAGTTTATTTTGCCAATTTATTATTTCCGATATTTTTATTTCTTTCTGTAATCTGGTTTACTTCAAAATTGGCCAATAATACCGAAATCATCGCCATTTTAAGTTCCGGGATTTCATTTTCAAGATTTTTGAGACCTTATATCATGGGTGCAACGATTGTCTCTGTTTTTGCTCTGTTGATGGGATTTTTTCTCGTTCCAAAAGCCAGTAAAGGATTCAATGATTTCCGCTACACTTATTTAAAAAACAATAGAGAAATAAGGCAAAATTCAAATGTTTTTCGTCAAATTAGTGATGATGAATTTTTGTATGTCAGTAATTTTAATTCTGTTTCAAAAACAGCTTTCAATTTTACTTTAGAAAAATTTAAAGGAGAAAAACTGGATTACAAAATTACAGCTAATCGATTGAAATGGAATGAAAAGGACAGTACTTACACCATGTTTAACTATCAAAAAAGAAAAGTAGGCGTTTATGGTGATATTTTGGAAAAATCTGAAAAAAAGGATACCATTTTTAGTTTCGATTTAGAAGATCTTACTCCGGTTATTTATATTGCAGAAACCCTTACGTTGCCTGATTTAGTTCGGTTCATTGATAAAGAAAAAGCAAGAGGTAACGCAAATATCAATACGTATTTAGTTGTTTTATATAGAAAATATAGTTTACCTGTTGCAGCATTTATATTAACAATTATTGCAGTTGCAGTTTCATCCATGAAACGAAGAGGAGGAATGGGGGTAAACTTAGCTATCGGTATTGTGATTGCATTTACTTATATTTTCTTTGATAAAATTTTTGGAACAATGGCAGAAAAATCTAGTATTCCGCCGTTTGTAGCCGTTTGGTTTCCCAATTTTGTATTTGGTTTATTAGCTATTTATTTGCTCAGAAATGCAAAACGATAACGTAAAAAGTTATTTACACCTTCATTTAATCGTCTTCATTTGGGGATTTACCGCTATTTTGGGTGAATTAATTTCGCTTGATGCATTGCCGCTCGTTTGGTTTAGAATGCTAATGGCGGTTGGTTTTATCGTTCTTTTTATGCTTTATAAAAAAACCGATTTAACAATTCCTCGCAAAACAATCATGGTTTTTTTGTTTTTAGGATTAGTGATTGCTCTTCATTGGCTTACATTTTTTAAAGCTATTAAAGTTTCTAATGTTTCTGTGACGTTGGCATGTTTATCAACAGGAGCATTTTTTACATCATTCTTAGAACCAATTCTATATAAAAGAAAAGTTATTTGGTACGAAGTTTTCTTTGGATTGCTTGTTGTAGCAGGACTTTATATCATTTTCAATTTTGAAGGAGATTACTATTTAGGAATTATTTTGGCGTTAACATCTGCATTTTTATCAGCACTTTTTTCAGTTATTAATGGAAAGTATGCTAAAATGTATGACTCAACCGTTATTTCGTTTTATGAACTTTCCGGCGGTGTTCTTTGTTTTTCAGTATATCTTCTGTTTACAAATGGTTTTTCAAAAGAGTTCTTTATTCTTCAACCTTCAGATTGGATTTACCTAATTATTTTGAGCTCAATTTGTACTGCTTATGCCTTTATCGCTTCTGTAAAAGTGATGAAATTTATTAGTCCGTACACCGTGATGTTGACCATCAACTTAGAACCAATTTATGGCATAATTTTAGCACTGCTCATCTTTAAAGATAAAGAAAAAATGAGTCCTGAGTTTTATTTGGGTGCGATAATAATTCTTATAACCGTTGTTTTAAACGGCATTATCAAATATAGACTTAAAAATAGAAGAGATTAATTTTTTCTTTAAATTAACTAATTTTATTAAATTTGTTTAACTCACAAAAATCAATTTTATGAAAAAACTATTCCTATTAATTGTTTTGCTTTTTGGATTTAATGCTGTACAAGCTCAAAAAGTAAATGAAAAAGTTCAAATTGAATCCAACGGAAGTTGGTATGAAGGTAAAATTTTAGAAATTAATGATGAAGAAGAAACCTATTTTGTTTCGTATGACGGTTGGGGCGAAATTTCTAACGAATGGGTTTCTAAAGACCGATTGAAATTTAAAAAAGCAACTGGTAAATATAAAGTAGGTGACAGGGTAGAAGTGGAATACGGAATGATTCCTGAACCCGCCACAATTATTGAAGTAGGTGAAAACAAATACCATATTCAGTATGACAAAAAAGCATTCAAGTCGAAATGGGTCACCGAAGGTCAAATAAAAAAGTTGTAATTTCCTTCGATTGTTTAAAAGTTAACATTAAAAATAGCTTTTCTTAACAAGATAAAATTCTATCTTTGCTAATCAAACTAAACTAAAATCTGTCGAAACCTATGGAATATTTAGATTTTGAACTTCCTATTAAAGAATTGGAAGATCAATTGGACAAATGCCAAATTATCGGTGAAGAATCTAACGTTGATGTTACCGCAACTTGCAAACAAATTGAGAAAAAATTAGAAGAAACTAAGAAAAAAATATACAAAAACCTTTCCGCTTGGCAACGTGTACAATTGTCTCGTCATCCAAGTCGTCCATACACAATGGATCATGTGAGAGCTTTGTGTGGCGGAACTTTTTTAGAGCTTTTTGGCGATAGAAATTTCAAAGACGACAAAGCAATGATTGGCGGATTAGGGAAAATTGGTGGTCAGTCGTTTATGATTGTTGGTCAGCAAAAAGGGTTTAACACCAAAACACGTCAGTTTAGAAATTTCGGAATGGCAAATCCGGAAGGATACAGAAAAGCTCTTCGTTTGATGAAAATGGCTGAAAAATTTGGAATTCCGGTTGTTACTTTAATCGACACTCCTGGAGCTTATCCAGGTTTAGAAGCCGAAGAACGCGGTCAAGGTGAGGCAATAGCCAGAAATATTTTTGAAATGCTTCGTTTAAAAACACCAATTATTACCGTTATCGTTGGTGAAGGTGCTTCCGGTGGAGCATTGGGAATTGGAGTAGGAGACAGAGTATATATGCTAGAAAACACTTGGTATTCTGTAATTTCTCCCGAATCTTGTTCATCCATTTTATGGAGAAGTTGGGAATATAAAGAACAAGCTGCAGAAGCTCTAAAACTAACTTCTTATGACATGAAAAAACAGAAGTTAATTGATGAAATTATTCCTGAACCACTTGGAGGAGCCCATTACGACAGAGAAACAACATTTAAAACTGTTGAACAATATATTATCAAAGGATATAACGAATTAAAAGATTTATCAACAACTGAGCTAGTGGCTCAAAGGATGGATAAATACAGTAAGATGGGCGAGTTCAAAGAATAATTCTTACATTATCATACTAAAATCCGAAGCCCTGAAACTTCGGATTTTTTTTGCGTTATCAACAATAAAAATAAGTTGTTAACATCGTTTTACTAACAAATACTTCAGGTATTTTTTTATATTATAGTTACTTTAGCCTAATGGAAAATTTACGAAATATTAACCCGATTAAAGTAGATAAAACTACTATAATAAACTTAGAAAAAGGAAAGCTACCTCCACAGGCTCTTGACTTAGAAGAAGCAGTGTTGGGTGCGATGATGATTGATAAAAAAGGGGTTGATGAAGTAATTGATATTCTGCAACCAGATGCGTTTTACAAAGAAGCTCATAAACATATTTTTGAAGCAATAGTTCAATTGTTTACTGATACGCAACCCATTGACTTATTAACTGTTTCGGCACAATTAAAACGAAATGCAAAATTAGAATTGGCTGGTGGTGATTTTTACCTGATTCAGCTTACGCAAAAAATTTCTTCTTCGGCTCACATTGAATTTCATTCAAGAATTATTCTACAGAAATTTATTCAACGAAGTCTGATAAAAATATCTTCAGAAATTATCGAAGAATCGTATGATGAAACCACCGATGTTTTTGATTTATTAGACAAAGCCGAATCAAAATTATACGAAGTAACGCAAGGAAACATCAAACGAAGTTCAGAAACTGCACAAAGTTTAGTTATCCAAGCGAAAAAAAGAATCGAAGAAATTGCTAATAAAGAAGGATTAAGCGGAGTTGCTACCGGTTTTGATAAGTTAGATAAAGTAACTTCAGGTTGGCAACCCAGTGATTTGATTATTATTGCTGCAAGACCAGGTATGGGAAAGACAGCGTTCGTACTTTCAATGGCTAGAAATATGGCTATTGACTTTCATCAACCGGTTGCTGTTTTCTCGTTGGAGATGTCTTCCGTTCAGTTAATTACGCGTTTAATTTCCTCAGAAACAGGATTGTCTTCCGAAAAATTAAGAACCGGAAAACTAGAAAAACATGAGTGGGAACAATTGAGTGTAAAAGTAAAAAACCTTGAAAAAGCTCCACTTTTTATTGATGATACGCCTTCTCTTTCCATTTTTGATTTACGTGCAAAAGCGAGACGTTTGTCATCGCAACACGGAATAAAATTAATAATTGTCGATTACCTTCAATTAATGACTGCCGGCGGCGGCGGAAAAGGCGGCGGAAATCGTGAACAGGAAATTTCAACGATTTCGAGAAATTTAAAAGCATTAGCCAAAGAATTAAGTGTTCCCGTGATTGCATTGTCTCAGCTATCTCGTGCGGTTGAAACGCGTGGTTCAAGCAAAAGACCATTGCTTTCCGATCTTCGTGAATCGGGTGCAATCGAGCAAGATGCCGATATTGTATCGTTCATTTATCGTCCGGAATATTATAAAATTGATGAATGGGATGACGATGAGCGTTCGCCAACAGAAGGTCAAGCCGAATTTATCATCGCAAAACACCGTAACGGAAGTTTAGAAAATATTCGTTTGAAATTCATCGGAAACCTTGGTAAATTTGATAATTTAGATGACTATTCATCCGGTTTTGGCGATTTACCTTCACGAATGAATGCGGAAGAAACTACCTTTATTACCAAAAATCTTCCTTCTGCCAACGAAGCTTTTGGAAGTAATATGAATGCGGAAGAAGACGATTCGGATGTACCGTTTTAATAGTTAAATTTTTACCATATAAGTCTTATAAGTTATTTCTTTTTACTTACATGACTTATATGGTTATGATTTTTTTATCATTTTCTTCACACAAAATCATTTATCTTTGACTTAAGAACTTTTTTTGCCAATTAAAAAAATTGCAGATTTTGAAAAAAACGATTTTTTACTTATTTATATTTTTGATTTCCTTGACGGTAAAAGCCAATTTCATCCTTTTACCGATGGATGAAAGCACGCAACAAAATCACTTAAAAGCCTACGGAATAACGTATTGGGCTTTAGAAAATGATTACAAAGCCAGTTGGTTACTCAATTATCGTGGTGGTTCGTTTTTATTACCTGATGCTCCTGAAATTAGAAAAGAATGCCAAATTCGAGGGGTTTCTTTTGAACTGTTATCCGAAGGTCAAGCCAATCAAATTTTGGAAGAAATCAGTAGTCCATCCCAAAATATGGAATCGGTTGTATTAGAAAAAGCTCCTATAATAGCGGTTTACACTCCAAAAGGAAAACAACCTTGGGATGATGCCGTAACATTGGTTTTAACGTATGCCGAAATTCCGTTTAAAGCCGTTTATGATGAAGAAGTTTTATCTGATCAATTACTTTTGTATGATTGGTTGCACTTGCATCACGAAGATTTTTCCGGACAATATGGAAAGTTTTTTGGAGCGTATCGAAATGCTCCTTGGTATATTGAACAGAAAAAAGAAGCTGAAGCTTTAGCTACAAAATTAGGTTATTCAAAAGTTTCTGAATCTAAATTGGCTGTAGCCAAAAAAATTCGTGACTTCGTGATTGGTGGCGGATTTATGTTTGCGATGTGTTCGGCAACCGATAGTTTTGATATCGCCCTTTCTGCCGAAGGCGTTGATATTTGCGAACCGATGTTTGACGGCGATGAAAGCGAACCCAATTATCAATCAAAAATAGATTATTCCAGAACTTTTGCTTTTAAAGATTTTATTTTGGAAAGAACACCAACCGTTTATGAATTCTCGGATATTGATATGACCACAAAAAGACGAATGCCTATGGAAAAGGATTATTTCACGTTGATGGAATATTCTGCCAAATGGGATCCAATTCCAACAATGCTTTGTCAAAATCATACCATGTTAGTCAAAGGTTTTATGGGACAAACTACTTCTTTTGATAGTGACTTAGTAAAATCGCACGTCTTAGTGATGGGACAAAATCAGTACAACGGCGAAGCTCGATACATCCACGGAACCAAAGGAAAAGGAATGTTCACCTTTTTTGGTGGTCACGATCCGGAAGATTACCAACATTTAGTAGGCGATGCACCAACGGTTTTGGATTTACACCCAAATTCGCCCGGTTATCGTTTAATTTTAAACAATGTTTTGTTTCCAGCGGCGAAGAAAAAGAAACAGAAGACGTAATTTTTCAATAAAAAAAATCCAAAATTAAGGTTTAATTAATTTTGGATTTTTTTATAAGGTTAACTTTGACAAAGTTCAAAACTTTGTCAAAGTTTTATATCAAATTAACTCAAATTCTCCTCATTTTCCTTATCTAAATATTCCTGAACAATTCCAATAGCATTGGTAACCACATCGCTTAAAGCAGTGATAAATGTTCCGTCATCTGCGATATTAATGGCGTGCTTGATGGCTTCAATTTCTTTAGGAATAATTTCATAAGTAACCGGACGATTCGCTTTTTGAATTCCTTCCAAAATTAAATCGATAATTTCCTGTTCTGTTCTTCCACGTAAGTGTTTTTCCTGACGGATGATAATGTGGTCGAACATTCGGGCAGCAATTTCAGCACAATCACGAATATCTTCGTCTCTTCTGTCGCCAACTCCGGCAATAATTCCGATTTTTCGAGTAGCTTCAATATTGCCCAATAAATCTTCAATGGCCAAATAACCTGCCGGATTATGAGCAAAATCAATCATCACTTTGAATCGTTTAAATTCAAAAATATTCATTCTACCCGGTGTTTGAGCAACACTTGGAATAAACGTTTGCAATGAAAGACTAATGTCATCGGTTTTAAATCCATACAGATAACTGGCTAATGTGGCGGCCAACACATTCTGAATCATAAACTTCGCTTTTCCGCCCAAAGTCAACGGAATATGAAGAGCTTTTTCGACTCTAATTTTCCAATCTCCTTTTTTAATGGTAATGAAACCATTTTCATAAACCGCTACAATTTTTCCTTCTTTGCTCAATTTTTTGACAAGTGGAGTATCTTCATCCATCGAAAAATAAGCAATGTTGCAACTTAAGTCGTTGGCAATTTTCATGCAATATTCATCTTCAGCATTCAAAATTGCCCAACCGTCTTTTTTCACACTTCGAACAACAACGCTTTTTACACGAGCTAAATCATCTAAATTATCAATGTCATTTAGACCCAAATGGTCTTCACGAATGTTGGTAATCAAAGCAATATCACATCGATTAAAACCTAATCCGGATCGCAAAATTCCACCTCTCGCTGTTTCCAAAACCGCAAATTCTACTGTTGGATCTTTCAAAATATATTCGGCACTAATTGGTCCGGTCGTATCACCTTTTTCCAACATGTGATTTTGAATGTAAATTCCATCCGAAGTCGTAAAACCAACTTTATATCCATTATTTTTTACAATGTGAGCTAATAATCGGGTAGTGGTTGTTTTTCCATTCGTTCCTGTTACGGCAATAATCGGAATTCGACTTGGTTTTCCCGGAGGATAAAGCATATCGATTACCGGAGCAGCAACGTTTCTTGGCAATCCTTCCGAAGGAGCTAAGTGCATTCTGAATCCCGGAGCGGCATTTACTTCCAAAATCACACCACCATTTTCTTTTAAAGGTTGCGTTAGATTTTCTGCCATAATATCAATTCCGCAGACATCTAAACCAATTACACGTGAAATTCGTTCGGCTAAAAAGATGTTTTCGGGATGCATCATATCGGTCACATCCACTGAAGTTCCACCTGTACTTAAATTTGCAGTTGATTTCAAATAAACCGTTTCGCCATTATTTGGGATAGTTTCTAACGAATAATTCATTTTCTCCAACAAATCAGATGTGTCTCTGTCAACTGTAATTTCGGTTAACACATTCTCGTGACCATAACCTCTTTTTGGATCTAAATTGGTAACATCAATCAATTCTTGAATCGTTTTTTTACCATCACCAACCACATGAGCAGGAACTCGTTTTGCTGCAGCAACTAATTTATTATCAATAACTAAAACTCTAAAATCGAAGCCGGTGATAAATTTTTCAACAATCACACGACGACTATATTTTTGAGCATGAGCCAAACCTTCCACGGCATCTTCCCAAGTCACAACATTTATGGATGCACCTTTTCCGTGATTTCCATCCAATGGTTTTAATACTATTGGATAACCAATTTTTTTGATTGTTGCTTCCAAATCTTCTACATCCACGCAAATAGAACCGCTGGCAACCGGAATGGAAGCCATGTCTAACATACGTTTGGTTTCTTCTTTATTACAAGCAATATCAACTGCAATATTGCTCGTTTTGCAAGTAATTGTCGCTTGAAAACGCATTTGATGAACGCCATATCCAAGTTGAACTAATGAATTTGTACCTAAACGAATCCAAGGAATATCTCGTGAAACGGCTTCTTCAACGATACTTCCGGTTGAAGGTCCAAGTCGAACACGTTCTCTGATTTCCCTCATTTTTTGAATATCAGCTTCCAAATCAAAATCGGTTCCTGCAATTAAAGCTTCGGCAATTCTAACCGAACTTTCAGCGGCAAACATTCCAACATTTTCTTCGGTATAACTAAAAACTACGTTATAAATTCCGGGTGTTTTGGTTTCTCTGGTTCTTCCAAAACCGGTTTCCATTCCGGCAAGGGTTTGAATTTCGAGAGCAATATGTTCAATAACGTGTCCCATCCAAGTTCCTCTTTCAATTCGCATAAAAAATCCGCCTCGAACACCTTCAGAACATCTGTGTTCAATCATTGTAGGAAACATAGCTTCAAGACGTTCTCTGAATCCGTCAATTTTATTGGTAGGGAATTGTTCCATTTCTTCCAAATCCAAACGCATTTGAATTAATTTTTTTCGTTGAACACTCCAAATGTTTGGTCCGCGAAGAGCTTGTACTTTTAATATTTTCATAAAACTTAAATTGAAAGAGTGGTTAGTTTCGTTTTTTTGTAATGATTTTGTTAAAAATAAGAAATATTTACTTTACTAAAATATTTTTTTTGTGTGGTTTATCAAAATTTATTTGAATTGTCATTATAAATGAATTTTTTGTTTTGATTTTCAGAATTTTATAGTTCTAAATTTTTTATTGAAGGGGCATTAATTTATGCTATTATTAATGAATTAATTGTTATTTGTAGAATTCATTTATAGTAAAACTTCGATTTAGTTTTAAGATTTTGTTATTTTTGCTGCATGAATACCAAAGGAAAATTAATTATTATTGGTGGAGCTGTTGATAAAGGCAGTTTTACTGAATCGAGTTTTGATAAAGACGTTTCGAAAAATATGAATTTTTTTGAAAAAGGAATCATCAAACGAATCATCGAAGAATCAAAACATAAAGAGAATTCACGGATTGAAGTTATTACGACCGCATCAAAAATCCCAAGAGAAGTTGGTCCTGAGTATGTTAAAGCTTTTCAATATTTGAATGCTTCCAACGTTGATGTACTGCATATTGAAAGACGTGAGCAAGCCGGTGACGAGGAAGTTTTAAAACGTATCAAAGCAGCAGACATTGTGATGTTTACGGGCGGAGATCAACTTCGATTGTCATCTATTTTAGGCGGTTCTAAGTTGCATGACATCATTTTGGATAAATACAAAAATGAACATTTTATTTATGCAGGAACTTCGGCCGGAGCTGCGGCAGCATCCAATAATATGATTTATCAAGGAAGTAGTCACGAAGCACTTTTGAAAGGTGAAGTAAAAATCACCAGTGGTTTGGGCTTAATTGATGATGTGATTATTGATACACATTTTGTTCAACGTGGCCGAATAGGTCGTTTGTTTCAAGCGGTTGTTGGAAATCCGAAAGTATTGGGAATTGGTTTAGGAGAAGATACCGGGCTTTTAATAACTAATAATACGAAAATGGAAGCTATCGGTTCCGGACTAGTAATTTTGGTTGATGGTCGTGAAATAAAAGATACAAATTTAACGCAAGTTGAATTGGGTCAGCCTATTTCGATTAATCATTTAGTTACACACGTTTTGAGTATTCACGATACGTTCGATTTGAGTACGTTTAAAATGCACATTCATTCTTCACAATATATTTAAGAGGGTACATGGTTATGGGTAAAAGGTAATTGGTATTTCCTTTCACCCATTTCCCATTACTCATTACCATAAAAAAATGAAAATAATAATTCACGGCGGATTTTTCTCCGAATCATCAACCAATCTTGAAACAAAAATTGCTAAACAAAAAGCATTAATTCAGATTGTAAGAGATTCTTATGACTATTTACAAATACATTCTGCTTTAGAAACTGTTGTTTATGCTGTTTCGTTGTTGGAAGACGACGAATTGTTTAATGCCGGAATTGGTTCGCAAATTCAAAGTGACGGCAAAATCAGAATGAGTGCCGCTTTGATGGACGGAACTTCGATGAAAATGAGTGGTGTAATTAATATTGAAGAAGTGAAAAATCCCATTCAAGTTGCCGAAGTTTTAATGAATGTAGATGATCGAATTTTGGGTGGAAGCGGAGCAACAAACTTTGCAAGAAAGCATGGTTTTGAAGCTTTTTCAACTGAAATTCCACAACGCAAAGCAGAATATGAGGCAAAATTGAAATCATTAGGAACAGGAACTGTAGGCTGTGTAGCGTTAGATAATGATGGAAAAATTGCGGTTGCGACTTCTACTGGCGGAAAAGGTTTTGAAATTCCGGGACGTGTTTCTGATTCGGCAACGATAGCCGGAAATTATGCCAATGAATTTTGTGGTGTAAGTCTAACCGGTGTTGGCGAAGATATTGTGAGTGGGGCAGTGGCAACCAAAATTGTAACACGCGTAACCGATGGTTTTTCAATTGAAGCTGCTTTTGAGAAAACTTTCAATGAACTAAAACCTTTCGACGGTTTTGCCGGAGCAATCGCGATTGATAGCAAAGGAAATATTTTTCATCAAGATTCGCATCCAAGTATGGTTTTTGCTAGTTTTGATGGAGAAAATGTAGAAGTTTTTGGATAGTTTTCATAATAATCCATCTAAAAAAATAATTGAAAAATACCTATTTATAGGGATGTTTTGGTATTATTCTATACACTAACTTTGTTGAAGTTAATTTGTTAATTAATAACTCTAACCGTGTTAGTAGTTTTTGGAAATTTAGAAGAAAGTCCTTGTAGTGGGGGCTTTCTTTGTTTTTTAATACATCAAAAATCATATTTTCGTTCCACTGCAAACCGAATCAAATCTGTTTTTCCGTGAATGTTGATTTTTTTGATGATATTTTTTCGGTGAGTGTCAACCGTTGTTTTACCAATGAATAAAGTATCAGCAATTTCTTGAGATGTTTTGCCTTCACCGATGAGTTGTAGAATTTCTTTTTCGCGTTTGCTAAGTATTATTTCTTCTTTGGTTAGCGAATCGTGGGTTGTAATCGCATCATCAAAATAAATTCCTCCTTTTGCAACAGTTCTGATGGCTTCTAGTACTTTTTTTAACGAAGAATTTTTAAGAATATATCCTTTTGCTCCGGCAATTTGCATTTGACTAATGGCTTCGGTTTGTTCAAACATGCTAAAGCCAATAACTTTTGTTTCAGGAAAATTTTCCATGATAGCTTTGGTGGCACAAATTCCGTCACATTTTGGCATTCGGATGTCTGTTAAAACAATATCAGGTCTTTTTCGCTTTACAATTTCTATTAATTCTTCACCATCATTTGCTTCGCCAATAACTTCTATGTCAGACTCAAATTCAATCATGAGTTTGATTCCGTCAATTAAAGCTTGATGATCTTCTGCAATTACGATTCGTATCATAGTGGAATATCAATTATAATAGTTGTTCCTTTATTTTTGATGGTATCAATAGAAAAAGTTCCGCCCATTTGTTCTACTTTCTTTTCAATGTTTTTCAGTCCCATTCCATCACTTGATTTTACAGCTTTTGGATCAAAACCAATTCCGTTATCTTCAATGATTAAGTTGATATCTGTTCCATTGTGTTGTGTTAAATAAATGTTTACTTCACTTGCTTTGGCATGTTTAATAATGTTGGTACACAACTCCTGAATCATTCTGAATAGACTAACTTCTAATTTATTATCTAATCTGTCTTTTAAGCCAAAAGGGATAACATTCATTTCCAAAAGGTTTAAAACACTCATTTTATCGGCCATTTTTTTGACAGCTGGAACCAAACCTTCATTTCCAACTATGCCTGAATTTTTAAAATGTGCCATATCACGCACTTTTTGATAGGCTTCTTCAATTAAATGATCCGTTTTTTCGTAGAGTTTGTTTTCTTCGTCAATTAATCCTTCCTTTTGACGTTTTAAATTTTGGAAGTTTAGCTTTAAAGTTGCCAACATACTTCCTAAATTGTCATGGAGTTCATTGGCCATTTTTATTCGCTCATTTTCCTGACTTTCCAACATTAAATCAATATTTTGAAGTTCATGTTCTTTTAATGTTGTGGCTAATTTTTGTTTTTCTAGTAGTTTTTCTTGTTCGGCAATTAGTTGCTTCTTTTTTGCATTTTTAATTGTTAATAATGAAATCAAGATTATAGAAATTAAAACACCAATTAAAACAAAAAGCACTAAGAGGTTAATTTTACGTTTACTTTCTAACAAACTATTTTGATTTTTTAAAGATATGTTTTCAAGGTCTTTTTCTTTGGTTTCATAGAAAATTTGTAGTTCAGACACTTTAATATCCTGCATTTCTGCGTTTATTTTGTCTTCAAGAATTTTGTATTCAAAAAGATTATTATAAGCGTTTTCATAATCACCTAGAGCTTCATAATTAAAAGAAATAAATTTATGAATTAAACTTTTTGTTTTATTTCTATACTTTTTAATATCTATTTCTTGGGCTTTGTTTAAAAAATCAATTGCTTTTTTGTGTTCACCTTTATAGTAATAAGCTCCAGCAATATTTATATAATTTGTACACACTTCGTCAACATCATTGTTTTTGATAGAAATATCTAGGTTTTTGTAGTAAAAATATAATGCAGAATCAGGTTTTGCTAGTCTTTCACTATACAATACGCCAAGATTATTGTTAATTGTTGAATATGTTTGTTCATTAAAAGATTTGGTGTTGTGAGCTAGTGCTTTTTTAAAATATTTTTTACTTTCCTCCGGATTGTCAACAATATGCATGGAGGCCCAACTTTCATAGCCTTTTGCAATTAAATCATCTTTATCCATTTCTTTTGCAAACAAAATGTATTCTTGGATGAGGCCTTTAGCTTTTTCAAAAGTGTGTTTTTGAGTGCTAAATAAATATGCGATATCAAGAGTAACCTCCATGGCTTGCTCTTTTTGTCCGGCCGAGAGATAAGTTATTTCAGATTTTTTATAAAATTCAAAAGATTTTCCGCTTTGGTTTTCATTACTATATGCTTTTGCGATATAACTGTAAGCTTTAGCCAACTCAGATTTATTTTTAAGTGATGTAAATGAGTTTAAATATTTAATAGCACTATAATTTCTGCCTTCTAATAATAAACTGTCAACTTTTTGATAATTTGGTGATTGCGAAAAAACAAACCCACTCGTTATAAAAAAAATAACAAGTGGGATTATTCTATTGATTTTTTTTAATTTCATTACCTCTTAATAATACTCATTCCTACTGTTCTTGGTTTTCCTCCTAATATAGGATCCCCTTTTTGGTATGCTTCTGAAATATAATTACTTTTAATTTTTGCCATGCCATAATATTTGAAAATATCACTTTTAATTTCTCTAATATTATCTGCAGAAAGTAAATTATCATGTACTAGCAAAAATAAAATTTCTGAATTTGATAAATCTAATTCAGGCACATTAACTTCAGAAATAATAGTATCAGTATTTAAATTTATATCCAGTTTATATTCATAGCTCGCCATTGCTTGAAATTCAGTTTCTGGCCTTTTTAAATTTACCATCAGAACATTTAATAAATGATTTTCGCTTAGTTTTACAGATAAATTGTAAAAATCCAATTCATTTTTAGGCACAACATTCGCAGGAATGCCTATTTCGAGGGTCAAGATTTTGCTTATCTCGTTAGAATACCCAATTGCTGTGTAACGTACATCTGTCATCGTATTTAGTTTTTAAGTTGGAGTCAAAAGTCGAAAGTAATTTACAAAAAAAAATCCCTACAAATAGGGATTTTTATATTTTGATTATTTTTTTAAATACATTTTGATGAGAAACAATAAAAATATAAAAAAAAGAAAGCTCAAAAGCACTTTAAAACTTCCTTTGTAATGCAGTTTATGAAGTGGCACATCTTTTCGGTACACATAAATCATTACCGCAATAAAACATACTACAAAGAAACCTGCAAAGATCATCTGACCGGTTGAAAACATAACTTTAATTTTTCAACAAAAATAGTTAATTGTTTTTGAATAGCTCTTTCAAACCACATTCAAAAAACAGTTATTTTTATCGAAATAAATTAGAAAGTATGCAAAAACAAATTTCAGCCGTTAAAGAATTTCATACGGCATTCGGATTAGGTTTTAAAGAAGAACCAACTATAAATTTAGGTGAAAACAAAAATTTACTTCGTTTTAATTTGATGAAAGAAGAAAACGAAGAATATTTAGAAGCTGCAATGAATAATGATATTGTTGAAGTTGCAGATGCGTTGGGCGACATGCTTTATATTTTATGCGGAACAATTATCGAACACGGTTTGCAACACAAAATCGAAGAAGTGTTCGACGAAATTCAACGCAGCAATATGAGCAAATTAGGCGAAAACGGAAAACCAATTTACCGTGAAGACGGAAAAGTTTTAAAAGGACCAAATTACTTTAAACCAAATTTTGAAGCCATTCTAAAATAAAAAATCAGTTGTCGGTATCCATAATCAGATAACCGACAACTGTCAACCGACTAAACTTTAACCGTCCAACCAAACGTATCTTCAGCTAATTTATATTGGATGTTAGTCAATTTTTCTTTTAGTTGAGAAGCATACGAATTTTCCATTTTAGGTAATTCATAATACGTATCTTGATAGGAGAAACCTACAATCGGATTTACAACTGCAGCCGTTCCTGCACCAAAGATTTCTTTTAGAGAACCATCTTTTGCGGCTTCAATTAATTCTGAAACCAAAACCGAACGAACTTCCACTTCAATTCCGTCACGTCTTGCTATATCAATTAAACTTTTACGTGTAACCCCATCCAAAATTCGTTCTCCGGTTGGTGCTGTATATAAGGTATCATTTATTCGAAAGAAAACATTCATCGTTCCGGCTTCTTCCAATTTGGTATGCGTAGCATCGTCTGTCCAAATAATTTGCTGAAAACCTCTTTCATTTGCTAATTTCGTTGGATAAAATTGAGCTGAATAATTTCCGGCAGCTTTTGCAGCACCAATTCCGCCGTTTGCTGCACGACTGTAATGTTCAGCGATAATCACTTTCACTTCCCCCGAATAATACGAACGAGCAGGTGAGAGAATAATCATAAATCTGTATTGCGTTGAAGGTTGTGCAATTACACCCGAACCAATTGCAATCATAAAAGGTCTGATATATAAGGTGTTTCCTTTTCCTTTTTTTACCCATTCACGTTCTAAATCTAAAATAGCTTTTAATCCGCCAATAAAAATATCTTCGGTTACTTCCGGCATAGCCAAACGTTTAGCAGAATGATTAAAGCGTTTAAAATTTTCATCGGGTCTAAACATCCAAACATCATCACTTTCATCTTTGTAGGCTTTCATTCCTTCAAAAATCGCTTGACCATAATGAAAAACTTTTGCCGATGGGTCAATCATAAACGGTTCATACGGTTTGATAATCGGTTTTTGCCAAGCACCATCTTTAAAATCGCACATCAACATGTGATCTGTGAAAATATTTCCAAAAGTGAGGTTTTCAAAATCTACACTACTGATTTTTGATGTTGAAGCTTTAACTATATCGATTTCGTTAATAAGATTTGAACTCATTTAAATATGATTTTATTATAAAAATTTAAATTAAATTGTTGATAAACAGTGTTTTACGATTTTAATTAGTAAAAAAGCAAAAAGAGGTTTATGATTTGGCTAAAATATAAAAAAAACAGTAATTTTTTGAATGTTTTATAAAAACATCACAAAAACAAACCACTTTTTTAAATTTCTTTAAACTGAATATAAATTAATGAGAATTTAGCATTTTGAACTAAAATTTTTTGGAAATTTAATCTGAAAAGAATTAAACTACTTATTTTTGTGTTTCAATTAAAAAAGTAAAAAATAAAGATGATGAAGAAAATAATTCTAGTTGCGATTACCGTTTTTTTGATGGTTGCCTGTAAAAAAGAAGAAGTAAAAGAAGTTGCAGAAGTTAAAACTGAAAATTTCAAAACGTTTGGCGATTCAATTTCGGCTGATGGAGTGATTTCGAAAGAAGATTTATTAGCTAAATATGAAACCTTAAAAGAAGGTGATACCATTGAAGTTAAATTCCGTTCAGACATAAAAGATGTTTGTCAAAAGAAAGGTTGTTGGATGAACATGAGTTTAAACGAAGATAAAAATGCGTTTGTTCGTTTTAAAGATTATGGATTTTTTATGCCATTAAATGCTGCAGGAAGTGAAGCAATCGTAAACGGAAAAGCTTTCATATCTGTTGAAACGGTGGATGAATTGAAGCATTACGCCAAAGATGCAGGAAAATCACAAGCGGCCATCGATTCGATTACAGAACCAAAAGTTTCGTATTCGTTTTTATCAAATGGCGTATTAATTAAAGAATAATGAAAAAATTTTTAGTTTTTGGATGTACGGTTTTATTCGTTTTTAGTTGTCAGAAAAGGACAGAATCTAATGATGAAAAAGTTGATTCTACGGCTACAATAGAAAAAAAGTCATTTGAGATGTATGAGCTTTCCGAAATGGCATTGCTTATGGAACAAATGTATGTTGATAATGAACGATTGAAACAACGCATTGAAAAAGGCGAACCGGTGGGCGAATTCCCATCGCATTTTGCGGATATTCACAAAGCTATAATGACTGATCCATCCGAAAACGACCAATTTTTTAGAGATAACGCCAATCTATTTTTAAGAGCCCAGGAAATGATTTACAAAGATCCTGAAAATGCAAAAGAACATTATTCTAATGCTGTACAGACTTGCATTTCTTGTCACGAAGTAAAATGTTCCGGACCAATTCCGAGAATTAAAAAACTACAACTCAAACCATAAAATTTGAAAAGAGAAATTATTATCACTTCCGATGGATCCACTTCCATTCATTTACCCGAATGGGATGAGAGTTATCATTCGAAACACGGAGCCATTCAGGAAGCTCAACACGTATTTATAAAAAACGGATTGTCACTTTGCAAAAGGCAATCCGTTTCTGTTTTAGAGATTGGTTTTGGAACCGGTTTGAATGCGTTTATTACTTTTTTAGAAAGTCAGAAAAGCAATCAAAACATTGACTATGTTGGTGTAGAAGGTTTCCCTATTTCTGCTGAAGAAGTTTTGCAAATGAACTACGTTAATCAGTTGAATGCGAATCAATTTGAATTAGAATTTAAAAAGATGCATCAATCGGATTGGGAAGAAAATGTAACAATTTCAGAACACTTTCGACTAACAAAACGAAAACAATTATTCAATGACATCAACGACAAAAATCAATTTGACATCATCTATTTTGATGCCTTCGGATATCGCGTTCAACCGGAATTGTGGAGTGTAGAAATTTTCATCATAATGTTTGAAGCGTTAAAAGAAGGCGGAATTTTAGTCACCTACGCATGTCGCGGACCAATTAAAAATGCGATGAAAGAAGCAGGTTTTCAAATTGAAAAGTTGTCCGGACCACCGGGGAAAAGAGAAATGTTGAGAGGCTGGAAGTAGAAGCTGTCAGTTATCAGTTTTCGTTTTAAAAAATCTTAATCAAAAATTATAAACATGTACAAAGTCACAGATTACACCATTTACGGTGAAGAAATGCAGTATGTTGAAATAAATTTAAGTCCTTCAGAATCGGTCGTTGCCGAAGCAGGAGGCTTTATGATGATGGAAGATGGAATCAGAATGAAAACAATTTTTGGCGATGGCAGTGATGCCGGTGGAATTATGGACAAACTATTTTCAGCCGGAAAAAGATTGCTCACAGGCGAAAGTTTGTTTATGACTTTATTCGAAAATAATTATCCAAACCAACGCAAGATTTCATTTGCTTCGCCTTATCCGGGAAAGATTTTACCAATTGATTTGAATTCCGTTGGCGGAAAATTTATTTGTCAGAAAGATGCTTTTTTATGTGCAAACCAAGGTGTGAAAATTGGTATTGAATTTTCCAGAAAGTTAGGTCGTGGTTTGTTTGGTGGCGAAGGTTTTATCATGCAAAAATTAGAAGGTAGTGGAATGGCTTTCGTTCATGCCGGAGGAACAATGGCAAAAATTGATTTACAACCTGGCGAAATGATTAAAGTAGATACCGGTTGTGTGGTTGGATTTACTCAAAATGTTGATTATGATGTGCAACTTGTAGGAGGAATACGAAATACTATTTTTGGCGGCGAAGGGTTATTTTTTGCTACTTTAAAAGGTCCCGGGACAATATACGTACAATCGCTTCCATTTAGCCGTTTGGCAGGCAGAATATGGGCTGCAGCTCCACAAGGTGGTGGAAAGCATAAGGGCGAAGGAAGTCTTTTAGGTGGTTTAGGAAACCTTTTGGATGGCGATAATCGTTAAACTTTAGCCAATTGGGATGTTAAAAAAATAGATTGTATTTTCTTTTTTTTTAAATTTACACAACGTTCTTTTTAATCAACTTCTACAATAAAAAATCACAAGATGACAAGACCGATGTTTGCTTACACAAAACGTATTTTGGAAAGCGTAAGTTTTGATCCTAAATTATTTAGTAAAGAATTAGAGAAAGCATTAAAGCAGTTATTGCCTTATGAAATTGAGCAACTTAGAGATTGGTTGTTTAGCTTTACTAAAGAAAAACCTGAGTTAAAAAGCTGTTTAATCTATGTTAATCTATAAAACTAAAGGAGCCTAAATAGCTCCTTTTTTTATTTATTTCTTTTGAATCGGACTAATTATCTGAATGTCCTGAAAAGCAATCGCTCCCCGAACGACGCCACTAATCACATTGCGTAAGGCATCAATGATGTGAATTTTTAATTCGTTTTTAGGGTAAATTAAACTTACTTCACGAGCCGGTTTTGGGTCTTTAAAATGTTTAAGTTTTGCTTTGTCTTTCTCTTTTAAGTCTAAGGTGTGAAGATAGGGGAGAAGTGTAGTTCCTAATCCTTCATCGGCCAATTTTATTAAGGTTTCAAAACTTCCACTTTCAATGTGAAAATTAAATTTATCAGAGTTTCCGGGATTGTTTTTGCATAAATTCAAAATTCCGTCTCTAAAACAATGTCCGTCTTGAAGCAATAAAATTTCGTCTAAATTCAAATCAGAAACTTCAATTTCTTTTTTATCAAAAACAGAATGACTTTCCGGGATATAGGCAACAAATGGTTCATAAAACAAAACCACTTCTTTAATTTTTTCTTCTTCCAAAGGGGTAGCGGCAATAGCAGCATCTAAATGACCATTTTTTAATTTGACAATTATTTCATCGGTGTTTAATTCTTCTATAATCAAATTAACCTTCGGGTATTTTTTGATGAAATTATTCAAAAACATCGGCAGTAAAGTGGGCATAACAGTTGGGATAATTCCTAATCTGAATTCGCCACCAATAAATCCTTTTTGTTGATCTACAATATCTTGAATGCGATTCGCTTCGTTTACGATGTTTTTGGATTGGTTTACGATTTTCTGACCTATTTCTGTGAGTTGAATTGGTTTTTTGGTTCTGTCGAAAATTTGAATGCCAAGTTCTTCTTCAATCTTTTGAATTTGCATGCTCAATGTTGGTTGAGTAACAAAACATTTTTCGGCAGCTAATGTAAAATTCTTGTGTTCTGCTACAGCTAACACATATTGTAATTGAGTAATTGTCATTTTGATAGTAAAATTTGATGCAAAGATAAAAACTATCAATTTTATTTATATTATATAACCTTATTTTTTTGTAAATTTATTATATAAAAATTTAAAATATTATAAAATGAAAACGAACAGTTTAGGTTTAGATGTAAAGAAAACAGAGGTTTTAGCAGCCGAATTAAATATTTTATTAGCCAATTTCCAAGTGTATTATCAAAACTTGAGAGGATTGCATTGGAACATACGCGGAAAACGCTTTTTTGATCTTCATGTTAAGTTTGAGGAATTGTATAATGATAGTCAATTGAAAATTGATTTAATAGCAGAAAGAATACTCACTTTAGGTGGAAGACCATTACACACGTTTGAAGATTATATTAAAAACAATAAGTTATTTGTTGGTAAAGATGTTTCAAAAGATGAAGAAGCTGTTGGTTTGATTGTAAGCTCCTTAGCTCAGCTTTTAAAGATTGAAAGAGTAATTTTACAGCAGTCAGACGAAGCATCGGATGAAGGAACGAATTCGATGATGAGTGATTTCATCAAAGAACAAGAAAAAACAATTTGGATGATGAAGGCTTGGTTAGAAGAAGAAATATAGTTAATTTTTTTTTAAATTATTAGATTTTTTTAACAAATCCACATCCTAAAAGGTATATTTGCAATTATGAAAATAGTTGTTCACATAGTTATATTTCTGTTTATATCATTTTTGTCTTTGCCCACAATTGTTGGTTTTTTGGATAATGATGATACAGATGTTTCTATTGTTTACAGCATGTCTGAAGAAGAGGAAGTACACAAAAACTTTAATTTAAAAGAGGCTCTTAAAACGAGCAAACAAGTTTTTTCTCTTCGTTTTCAAATGCCTACTTCAAAAAAAATTGTTACTGAAAATCATATTCAATATGATTCAGTTTTAGAGGAAATTTTTTCTCCACCTCCTGATTTATCATAATGAAATAGTCTTCGTTAATAAACGAGATTAATAGTTTTTGCTATTTATTCATTATCATATTTTTAAGGTCAATGACAAAAAAAACCAATCTTTTAGGTCACCTAAAATCAGATTTTGCATCAGGTTTGGTGGTATTCTTAGTGGCACTTCCTTTATGTTTAGGAATTGCTTTGGCATCCGGAGCCCCTCTTTTTTCCGGAATAATTTCAGGTGTTATCGGTGGTATTATAGTTGGATTTCTCAGTAAATCTCATATTAGTGTTACCGGACCGGCTGCAGGTTTAACGGCAATCGTATTAACAGCCATAACCGACTTAGGTGCTTACAACATATTTCTAACGGCTGTAATTATCGCTGGTTTAATCCAACTAATTTTAGGGTTTTTGAAAGCAGGTAGTATTTCTAATTACTTTCCAACAAATGTAATAGAAGGTATGCTTGCCGGTATTGGAATTATTATTTTCTTAAAACAAATTCCCCATGCCGTTGGATATGATAAAGTTACCGAAGGAGATACGTCTTTTTTTGAGCAAGGTGGTTCAAATATGTTTGAAACAATAATCGATTCTTTTAATTACATCAATTATGGTTCAATCATTATCACAGCAATTGCATTGGCTATTTTGATTTTGTGGGACAAAGTTCCGTTCTTGAAAAGTTTAAAATTAGTTCCGGCTGCTTTAATTGCGGTATTTTCAGGAATAATTGTTAATGAAATTTTCATTAGAACAGGAAGTTCACTTCAAGTGTCAAGTGACCATTTAGTTATGTTGCCAACACCATCTACTTTTACAGAGTTTCAAGCGATGTTTGTAATTCCTGATTTTTCTGTTTCTACCTTCAGTAATCCAAAAGTCTGGATTGTAGCCGTTACAATTGCCATTGTGGCCTCTATTGAAACACTATTGTGTATTGAAGCTGCGGATAGAATGGATCCATACAAACGTTTCACGAATACTAATGTAGAATTGAAAGCTCAAGGAATTGGAAACTTATTAAGTGGTTTAATTGGTGGTTTACCAATGACTTCGGTAGTTGTTCGTTCTTCTGCTAATGCGAATGCAGGTGCCAGAACAAAAGCTTCTGCTATAATTCACGGACTTCTATTAATGATTAGTGTGCTTTCAATTGCACCTTTTTTAAATAAAATTCCATTAGCTACCTTAGCGGCAATATTACTTTTAATTGGATACAGACTGGCTAAACCAGCCCATTTTGTACATTTTATTAAGAAAGGTAAATACCAATATATTCCATTTATTGCTACAGTAGTTGCTGTTGTGTTTTTAGATTTACTAAAAGGAGTTGCATTAGGTATGTTAATTAGTATTTTCTTTGTATTGAGAGGTAATTTCAAGCGAGCCTATTCCTTTAAAAAAGAAGATTATCATGACGATGATGTAATTCATATCCAGTTGGCTCAAGAGGTTTCCTTCTTAAACAAAGCAGCTATCAAAAACACATTGAATAACTTACCTGAAAAATCGAAAGTAGTAATTGATGCTTCTGATACAGTTTACATTGCTCACGATGTACTTGATTTAATTGAAGAATTCAAAGACATTAGAGCAGTTGAAGATAATATTGAGGTTGTGTTGGTTGGTTTTAAAGATGCATATAACTTAGATAATAGTGATGAAGGACAGCATGTTTCCTTTAAAAAAAATGATTAATATTTTAAAAATAAATAAAAAATGAGTGAGTTTTATAAAAAAATACTAGACAACAACAAACAGTGGGTTGAAAATAAATTAAAAATAGACCCAGATTTCTTTGAAGGATTATCAAAAGGACAAAGTCCACCTTTATTATGGATTGGATGTTCAGATAGTAGAGTTCCTGCAAATGAAATAATTGGGGCTGCACCGGGTGAAGTTTTTGTACATAGAAACATAGCAAATATGGTTGTTCATACAGACATGAATATGTTAAGTGTACTCGATTATGCTGTAAATGCACTTAAAGTAAAACATATTATTGTTTGCGGACATTACGGTTGCGGAGGCGTTAAAGCAGCCATGGGAAATAGCTCTATTGGTGTAATTGATAATTGGATTAGACACATTAAAGATGTTTATCGTTTTAATCAATCTGAATTAGATGCTATTGAAAATGAAGACGAACGATTCAATAAATTTGTAGAATTAAACGTAAAAGAACAAGTTTTTGATTTGGCTAAAACGTCAATTGTTCAGTCGGCTTGGAAATCCGGACAGGACTTAACAATTCACGGATGGGTTTACGGATTGAATTCCGGTTACGTAACCGACTTAGGTGTAAACTTCAAGAATAACGATGAGTTAGACGAAGTTTATCAATTGAAATTTTAAATTTAAAGCCATCTTCGGATGGCTTTTTTATTAATCCAAATTCTCATTAAATGCCGATGGAAGCATTTGTGGAATAAATTTTATCAAAATTGGTAAAAGCAAACTTCCACCCGGAAGCAAAAAAATAGTTAACGATGGAATTGTTTTACAAACATCCAGCAATTGCTTTTTCATTCGTTTTTTTTCATTGGCGTCTAATTCTCGGGTAGTTGAGGCGGCGAGAAGTTTTACCAAATCTTTGCTATCTATTAATTCTTTATGCAAGCGTTTCTTGTTTCGCGAAATAAGCATAACAACACTTTGCGTAGTTTGATCATAAAAATGCTTTATCGGATTGGAATAGTTAAAATACGGAATATCATTTCGGTATTTCTTTATAAATTCATCAATCACTATTAAACTTTCAACAATATAAAAACGTTCTAACTTTAAAATTGAACCTAAATCATATAAAAAAGCTCCTTCATTTTTCTCCATTTTTTCATCACTCCAAATCGCCATTCCTGCCAAATCCATGACATAATATTTTTCTAAATCAGTTTTAAGGAAATCTAAATTCAACGCATTTAAATCACTAATCTTGAAACCTGAAAATTTGGTGTAGCGAACAGATGTTTCAAACAATTTTATCAATAAATCATCATAATGCGATTTGTTTGATTTTGTTGTTAAAGAAAGCGTCACAACACCAACAATAATTTCTTCCAATTTCTGAATATAACCTTTGGTTAATTCGCCATTTACCAGATAATTATGAAAAGCTAACACATCAATAAACAAAAGTGCATTCGTAACAATGTGCGAAAAATTTTTGCTCACAATATTATCATTCGTTTGAACTCTGGAATCAATGATTTTTTCTAATTGAATCGCTTTACTTTCAGAAGGCAAAATCTTTTTAAAAAACGAAAATCCCTTCGGATGCATGAGATTATAAAAATCTAACGTTAAATCTACAAAATTCGATTTTTCCGGATTTTTTTCAGTTAACTGATAAATGCCAAAAAGAGTATTCAATAATGCAACTTTAGAAACTTCTTCAGATGTCCAACCTTGCATCGATAAAGGCTCAAGAGTATCAATACTCACTACATGACCATAGATAAACCCAGTCTCTCTTGTTCTACAATAAAAATCCTTTGTGTTGTATAAATAAGGTGAATTCAACAAATAATATTTGCTGAAAAATTTATCTACCCAACCTTGTGCAGAAGGATTAATCATTGTTTCAATTTTTATGCAAAGCTATTGCTTTTAAAACAAAAATTCCCGAAAATTATAGTCGGGAATTTTAAATTTTAGTTATTTTTATTTGAAGTAAGAGAAGGTTTCATTATTCTCAATTTTCAACAAGGTTTCATAAATTAATTTAATCACATTTTCCACATCGTCACGATGAACCATCTCCACGGTTGTGTGCATGTACCGAAGTGGCAACGAAATTAAGGCAGAAGCAACTCCGCCATTACTATATGCAAACGCATCAGTATCCGTTCCTGTTACTCGAGAAGAAGCCAAACGTTGAAACGGAATTTTCTTTTCTTCTGCTGTGTTAATGATTAATTCACGTAGATTATTTTGCACCGCCGGAGCGTAAGTAACAACCGGACCTTTTCCAATTTGAGTTTCACCTTCAATTTTTTTGTCAATCATTGGTGTGGTTGTGTCATGACAAACATCGGTAACAATTGCAACATTTAGTTTAATGGTTTTAGTAATCATTTCGGCACCACGCAAACCAACTTCTTCTTGAACAGAATTGGTAATGTATAGTCCAAAAGGCAATTTCTTTTTGTTTTCATGCAATAATCGGGCAACTTCGGCAATCATAAATCCGCCCATTCGGTTATCAATGGCACGGCAAACAAATTTATTTTCATTCAACACCATAAATTCATCAGGATAAGTGATGACACAACCCACATGAACGCCCATTTTTTCAACTTCTTCTTTGGTAGAACAGCCTAAATCGATAAATAAATTATCAATACGAGCCGTTTCTTCTTTGCCACGGTTTCTGGTGTGAATAGCCGGCCAGCCAAAAACTCCTTTTACAATACCTTTTTTGGTATGAATATTTACGCGTTTGGAAGGTGCAATTTGATGATCGGAACCACCATTTCTGATGACATAAATTAATCCGTTATCGGTAATATAATTCACATACCATGAAATTTCATCCGAATGACCTTCAATCACAACTTTATAAGGAGCATCGGGATTTATAACGCCAACAGCAGTTCCATACGTATCAGTAATAAACGTGTCAACATACGGTTTTACATAGTCCATCCAAAGTTTTTGACCCTCTGATTCATAGCCTGTTGGAGAAGCATTATTTAAATAATTCTCTAAAAAAGTGAGCGATGATTTTTTTAGTATGGTTTTTGCAGACATAGATTTTGTATTTTTTTGCTAAAATATAAATAAGATAACACAGTTATAGTATAAATCTTTACTTTTGATTTTTATTTATGAGAAAAATGAAACCCAATCTACTATTTTTAGTATTCTTTATCGTCTCTACGGTAACTTTTGGTCAAGAAACTAAGAAAGATTCTACCGTAATTTATTATTTAATTGAGAATGATTCTGTTTTAAGAACTTCGCTTGATTTGGAAGAAGTTGTTGTTACTGGAAAAAAATCAAATAAAGAAGATGAAGATCGTAAAAAATTTCTTTTACTTCAGCAACGTGTTCTAAAAGTTTATCCTTATGCTAAAGCAGCAGCAGATAATTTGACTAAGTTAAACCAAAACATGGGCAAATTTAAAACAGAACGTGAAAAAAAGAAATATTTCAAAATAGTTGAAAATTATCTTGAAAACGAATTCGAAGAACAACTAAAAAAATTGTCACGCAAACAAGGTCAAATTTTAGTAAAACTTATTCATCGTCAAACCGGAAAAACAACCTATACCTTGGTTAAGGATTTAAAAAGTGGTTGGAAGGCATTTTGGGCTAGTAATACTGCAAAAGTGTTTGATATCGATTTGAAGGAAGAATACAATCCATTTACTGTTACCGAAGATTTTCTTATTGAAAGTATTTTGATAAAAGCTTTTAACGAAGGAAGATTACAACGTCAACCACCTGCAAAATTTATTGATTATGATGATCTTTCCGCAATTTGGAAAGAAAAAGTTCAAAAGGCAAAAGACAAACAAGCCGAAAATTAATTTTTATTTTTGATTCATATTTCTGATTACATTTACACAAAAAAGAAATGCTTGTCTGGATTATTTTCATCGCTTCAATTTTATTGTTTTTAGCCTTAGATTTAGGTGTTTTTAATAAAACCCCTCACATTATTAGTTCAAAAGAGGCTGGTATTTGGACAGGTATCTGGGTCACTATGTCCTTTATTTTTTCCGGAGTTATTTATTGGCTTTACCAAAATCAACACATAGCTAATCCTGAAAATTATGAGCCCGCCATTGCCTCAATGAAGTTCATCACCGGATACCTCATTGAGTTGTCGTTGAGTGTGGATAATATTTTTGTGATTGCCGTTATTTTTTCTTCGTTTAAAATTCCACAGAAATACCAACATAGAGTTCTCTTTTGGGGAATTTTGGGAGCGATTGTATTTAGAGGTCTTATGATTTTCTTTGGCGTGATTTTGATTAATAAGTTTAGTTGGATGACTTATATTTTTGGACTCTTTTTGTTGTTTACAGCGGCTAAAATGTTGTTTAAAAAAGACGAAGAACAATTTAATCCTAAAAAATCATTCATTTATCGAAACCTCAGAAAAATAATGCCCATCACCATGCACATGGAAAAGGAGCATTTTTTTGTTAAGCGGAGACATATTACAGCCGCTACACCTTTATTTGTGGCATTAATCGTAATTGAGCTGATGGATGTTTTGTTTGCCTTAGATAGTGTTCCGGCAATATTAGCAATCACACCAGATCCTTTCCTAGTATTTAGTTCAAATATTTTTGCTATTTTAGGTTTGCGTTCCATGTATTTCTTTTTGTCGCACATGCTTAATAAATTTGCTCACCTGGAGTATAGTTTGATTGCAATTCTTTCATTTGTAGGTATAAAAATGTTATTGGTACATCACATTAAATTCCCGGAATGGGTTTCATTGGGGTTTATTGCACTTGCTTTAGGGATAGGAATTGTTGTTTCTCTAAGAAGTAAAGACTAGAAATGCTTGAAAAATAACCTTTTATCGATTTTATATTCCTATTAACAGAATTATTTTTTTTAACAGAAACACTAACATACTTTTGAATCACCATAAGTTAAGTAGGTTAAGTTTATGGAATAAATTTGGGGCAAAAAGGGTGAAAGTAATTTCACCTTTTTTTTTGGAATAAACTGAACAAAAAAAAGACTTTTGAAAACAAAAGTCTTTTTACGTGTAGTGGTTTTTGGTTTTTGGAATTATATAAAAAAATATATTTCGTAAAAAAACGAAATTCAGATAATATAATAAAAAAAGGGATTTTTTGTTTTGGATAATCAAAGTTATAAAATTAAAATTAAATAGCATAAAAAAAGCTCCTCAAAAAAGAGGAGCTTCTTCCCAAATTTATTCTTAACCCTATAAAGGTAACTTAAAATCAAAGATAAATAAAACAGTAAGGGTAACCAACTAAAAAAACGCATTTTCGATGAAATGCACTAATTAACAGTTCGTTAAGACTATAAATTAAGCAAAAAAATTAAATTTGAAAGTGTGATTTAACGTTTTAAACTGAAATGTCCTCTATGAACACGTCCGTCGTTTCTATATATCATAAACCAATAATCAGAAGAAAATAAAGGTTGACCGTTAAACGTTCCATCCCAGCCTTCACTTTTTGAATCAAAAACGGTGATTAATTTTCCATAACGATCAAAAATGTGGACAATGAAATTTTCTTCTAAACCAGAATCTTTAATAAACCATCGTTCATTATATCCGTCGCCATTTGGGGTAAAGAATCGTGGGTAATATAAAAGCCAAACCAATTCGGTTACTGTTCCACAACCAATGGTGTCTTGAACATATACTGTATAAACGCCTGGCAATAAATTGATGAAAATATTTTCGGTTTGATAATTTATTCCATCTATTGAGTAAGTATGAAAACCAATATTATTTGAGTTTACGGTGATTTCATTCTGATTTTCTGTCCAGTCTATAGTAGTTATAGAATCGATAATAGGTGGTTCCGATATTGAAAATGTAATTTCTTTAGTATTTTCACAAATTAAATTAGAATTATTAAAGGTGGTTATGGCAGTAACACTAATAGTGGAAATTCCTAATGTTGAAGTTGTATATGAATCACCAACTGTGCCATTTGACCAAGTATAAACTGTATTAGGTAAAGGATTATTTACAGTGATAGTAAAAGGTAATTCATCACACACTAAATAATCTGAACTTAAATTAATAGAAGGAATCTGTCCCACAAAAACATCAAAACTTTTAACTTCATAACAGGAGGGAAGAAGATTGAGAATAATTCGGCTGTAAATAGTTTGAGGATTTGAAACGGGATTAAAGTTGGTCGGATTTGTAATAGGGTTAAGATTTTGTTGAGCATCGCTAAGCGAAGTATGAAAAGTAACTGTATACTCTTCCAAATCGTCAGCGTTAATCATTGTTGGAATCTGATTTATTAGATTAAACCGTTCATTATTAGTAATTGAAGGCACACAAACGGTCATGTCTGCAGGATCAAGACTGTTAATGACTGACTTTAAAGTATCTACATCAAAAACTTGCGTTTTGATATTTCCACAAGAATCTTCAATTTGAAGCGTATATAAACCCAAAGGTAGGCTATAAAATATAGAGGAATTACCATTATCTAAATTAATAATTTCACCATCTTTAAGAATTAGTTTGTATTGAATTGGAGCTTGTCCTATGGCGTTCACCACAACATCCAATGTGCCACTATCTGTACAAGGAGAACGATTAATGTCGATAATCTCCAGAGCTTCGTTAAATTCAAAACTCGGATTAAAAATTTCTAAACAAACTTTAGTTGCGGAAGCTTGATTTGTAATTTCATTTCCATTTTTATAAGAATTGAACTTTCTAACAATTCTAAATTCACCATTAAAAACAAAGTTAAAATTAGTAGCATTATTTGTCAATGCAATCGAGTTTGTTCCGTTTGGAGCAGAATCCGGTTGATAAACGACATTTGTTTCAGGATGTCCCCAAGTATCTGTTATCGGATCAATTAATTTTTGAATCCAAAACGACTGTCCATTGATTCCATTACTCAAAAAACTTAAATTAACATCAAATGAACCACAATTAAAGATAGGGTTAAAACTCGAACTATTAATTATATATTCATTTAATGTAACTGTAATAGAATTAGAAAAACCACATTCATCATTCACATCAAATGAATATTCACCTGGAGGCAAATTGTTCATAAAAAATACGCCGTCATTGGGTGTAATAAAACTGGAAGCATTAAACGGAATGCCCTGTCCAAATGAATTAGGGGCATTCGTAATAATAATGTTGGTTATACTAGCATTGTTACTGTCAATTCTGATTGATGTTTTACCCAATTCACAACCAACTCTTTCGGTTATTTCTAAACCCTCATTTTCGTATATAGGAACTTCAATATCATTAATTTCATAGGAAGTGTTACATTCATCAACAATTGTAATTTCATAAAAACCTATAGGAACCGGATCCAATCTAATTACTCCATTAACCAATTGATCACTAACATCATGAGGAAGGGGAAATGGGTAGGATGAAGGGGCTACCATCACTGTTGCTCCCACTATTTCATTAACTGGAATTGCTATTCTGATAAAACCATCATTAACATAACAGCCATTATTGCCGGTGGTTATGTTAGGAACAATATTATTTTGTATGATAGAAAAAGCAACCGTTTGGTCTCTTCCACAAGAATCTGAAATACTAAAACTGTAATTTCCTAAAGGGACTAAATTATCTTGACTACCAAAAACAATAGACGTTGAGGTAAATGGACCAGGATAGTCAACATTAAAATTTTCAGGGATAAATCCTGGTGGTATTGTAGAAAAGTTAAGTTGAAACGGTGGCGATAAATTAGCTGTATTAATAGTGAAGTAATTAGAATCACATGGTTGTCTGTTTAATGTGACAGATACCGAACCTGCTAGATTAGCTGTAAAATTTTGGTTGGAAGTTATACCACAATTATCAGTAATTTCTATAGAATAAGAAAAATTAGTAGAATTAAAGTTTGGAAAAGTAGAACTGATAGATGTTTCCAAAGGATCTCCAGACATTATTGTTTGATTGATTGTATAGGTTGGAGAACCATCAGGAGGGAAAACGGTATAGGTAACTTGAAGTGGATAAGCAATTGATGTCCCAACATCCGGAACAATTGAATTAGAAATTAATGTAAAATCACACGATGGAGGAACAGTATTGTTCAAAATAGGACTTCCAATCGTCAATCCTGACGGAGAATATGAAACCGTAAATGTTGTAACAAATGCAATTCCACACACATCAAAAACGCGTATAGTATATGTTCCTTCCGGTAAATTGGAAAAAATGTTTGATGTTTGTGGAGGAAACAAAATCGGTCCAGCGGTGATTTCAAAACTAGAGGCTATTCCAGAGTTTATATTTACAGTAACATTGCTCATGTCACTACATGATTGATTAAGATAGTTTACAGAGTAGGATAGAGGCGTAAATGTATTTGTGATTGTGATTGTACTTTGTTGTGTTGTTGTTTGATTTCCTACGGTTTCAGTTGCAACAACTAAATAATCACCGGCAGTTAGTCCATTAATAAGCGGAATAGTCGGCGTAGCATAAGGAACAGAGGTGTTAGGTAGCTTAAAAACAACATACGAAATTGTTCCGGTAGGATCTGGATTAGAAATCACAAACTCAATCGAACCGTTGCCTGGACAGCTTTCGTTAGTGCTGGATAAATTAAGTTCAAAAGCACATATAAACTGAGCGATCAGCAAGCATGTTAGCGTAAATACTGTTCTGAAAATGCTCATTTCAACAATTTTATCAAATTTAATGCTTACTATAGTAATTCTTTTTGTTTAACTTAAAAGAGCTAAACATTTCACCTGAATTATTTGAGTTAGGAAGGCACAAAATGTCTATCGTAGAATGAACTTCGGCTAATTCTGAATAATTGCTTGGAGTATAAATTATTTACAAATGTAAGTATTGTCTACTTGATGGAAAAATTTATAAGTATAAAACGTCAAACTATTTTTTTATATTGTTCAAATACGTTTTAATAAATCATTAAAAAAAGTTATAATGTCAGCATGAGCCTGCACAAAATCTAACCACAAATAGTTGCAAGCTCAATTTGACATATTACTAAAATTTTTTCACGAGATTCTTAGAGTTGAAAGAATAATAATTATTGTAACTTTTTTAAACTTCTTCTTCTCTTTCTTCTTGAAAATAGTTATGCAACTGATTTATTCTCTCATAGTCTGCTTTTAGCAGCTTATATTGCCTGTAAAGAACACTTTCACATTCTAAGTTTTGTTCAGAAACACTTCCATTAATTATTTTAAGGTATTCTCTAAGCACCACGTTTTCTCCGTGCTTACAAGAATATAAAATTGTTTGACGATCATCTTTTTTTATTGCTTTTTTCATTTCTCGCCAAACGTTAAAGAATTTTCCGGTTTCTCTAAATCCGTTATTCCTTTTGCCTCCTATTTTTTTTAATTCCTGAATAAGCTCTTTTCTACAATCCAAAGAGGTTTGTGCTAATGTTGAAAACATTATTTTGATATCTACTTCTTTTGCTTCGTAAATGGCAGATTTATATCCTTCAACTCTATCATTGTTAATACATAATAATGTGTTGAGGTTTTCAATGGCTTTTTCAGTTATCATAAGTATGGCATTAAAGAGTTTAATTTTATTGTGTAAATTTCAGATATTTATCTCAGTCGTGATTTATATAATTTTGGAATTATATTACATCATTTTTGGATTAAGAGAGGAGTAAACTATTTAGATGATCAAATCGTTTACATGTAATTAATGTAATTTTTGATTTAAAAATATCAAATATGAAAGTAAATTTGACTTCAGCTAATGATCGCTTGTAAAAAAATAATTATTTTAGAAAATAATGAATTTGGTAGATTTATGTTCAAGAAGAAAAAAATATTTCTAAAGTAGAAGTAAATAAAATTGAAAAAAGCCTTGTAATCAGTTGATTTACAAGGCTTTTTGCGGAGAAAGAGGCTCCGTGTATCTTTAAACAATATCTGTATTTTCAAGGCTTCGCAAAGATTAGTTTTTCTTAGGTACACCTATAGGTACACTACTTTTGACTACTTTGTTTTAAGCAGTGTAAAGATATGAAATTTGATGTTAAATTAAAATAAATATTTAGAATTTTCAGTTTGCCAATTCATGACCTTTTACGAAGCTTGAAAACGTTAATCTGCGTGCTCTTGGAATAGTACCAATTTTGATACAAGACATTTTCTATTTTAAGAGTTTTTTGATTTCTTCTTCTTTGCCGGTTAATTTTAATATGGATGACTTACTAATTGAACTTCCTGGTATAATTCCTTCTTCTTGAGGGCTAATTAGACTTTTGTTCGTCAGTAATATCAATAAGCCTCAAAAAGAGATGAATAAAAAGCAATACCGATTATAACTTTTGAAATATCTGTAACATCAGTATCCAAACAGCTTGCTATCAATCCTCCCAGCCACATAAGGTCAGCCCCAAATCTTTGGCTTCTTTTAAGGTAACTTTTTTAGTTTCTTTTTTGCAAGCACCCAAACCACGACAAAATTCTTTTTTATGGTATTTGGTGGCGTTTTTGCTGTTACAGATATATACGTCTTCTGCCATATCAGAACCTGAAAGTAAAGGAAAAAGTAAAATTAAGAGTAATTTTTTCATGGTTTCTTTTTTTTGTTCGGAATCATATCAATAAATACCTCATTAAGTTTTTCGAATTTTAGAATGTCAAAACTTTTGCTCGGAAGCCAAATACCATCTTGTTCAATGTATAGAATTGAAAAATCTTCGGTATTCAAATATTTTTTTAAAAGCGATTTTGCTTTATTTCGGTTAATTGTCAGTGTCCGTTTATATTTTTCAAAATATTTTTTTTGATCATCAAAAGAGTTTGGAACAGAAGTTATCGTTAATTCATTAATATCAGTTTGGGCAAATGTTTGAAAGGCAACATAAACTATATCCCTCTTTACTAATTCATCCTTCAGATCTTCCATGTCATTATCAACAATTGGTTTTGAAACTTGAACGTGTAACTTGTCTAAAGAGATGAATATTAGTGACCCAACTTCTTCACTAAAATCCCCTGACGCTTCAAACATTTCTTTGATAGTGGCATAATTGGGTAATTTTTCTGTACTGGAAGATTTTTCAACTGTTTTAGTATTTTCGATAAGGTTGTAATTGTCTTCGGCTTCATTGGTGAAAGAGGTAGTATCTTTTTTACAACTCATAATGAATAGGGCTAATAATAGTAAAAGGTTTTTTTTCATAAAGTTTTTTTTATAGTAAAAGTTTGGACTGTGAGCATATTTTTTTCATAGTCTTGAATTGGATTATAAATATACCTTTTTATTCGGCCACCAAAAAGTATTCATTCCCTTTTTCATCCTTAGTTAATAATTTTCCATAACCAATCCATTCTGCGGTCACATCAAAAGTTTTACCATCCGAATTGGTTAGTTGACCATTGCCGTATTTGTCTTTGATCGTGATGTTGCCACTCACTTTACTACCCTTTTTATCTTCGCCAATTACATCATAGTTGTACGTGTAATCGCCCGATTTGCCAATGCGGTATTCATATTGAGTGGCAGTATCTTCATGATAGGTAGGTTCTGCCTCCGGTTCCTCTAAAACAGTGGATGGTGCATAAAATGGTTTAGGCGTGACATCCGGTTTCGTCTCTAGTTTTTCTTTTCTGCAACTGCTTAAAAAGAGTTGCATTACAGAACATATGAGTAGTACTTTTTTCATATTGTTGAATTTTTAAAGTAAATCAAATTGAATCCAAATAGGAATATGATCCGATATTTTTCGAGCATCATTCAGCGAATCAAAATGCACATAAAAAGGTATGACACCTTGCTTAATAATTTTTATTTTATCCAACCGATAATACATATTGTCATACGGCGAAGCCAAACAATCCTGTTCAAGACAATTGGATCGCAAGGTGGTTTTCTGATTTTCAAAAGCGGGAAAATACCCCATTTTTTTCAATGGGTTGAACACGGTATGTGTTTCCGGACAATTAAAATCGCCTACAAAGATTAAGTTTAAATGAGGGTATTGTTCAGGTAAAAATTTAAAATATTTTATCTCGGTTTCAGGTTGTCTTTTTTTGGTAATGGCATGAAAATTCACCACCGTAAATTCTTTATCTTGGTAGTGAAATGTAGCATAAAAAGGTTCGCGATCAATTTCCAACGCATATTTCTTTTCGAGCCACGGTTCGCCAACAAGTTGTACTTTTGCCATCTGCCACAAATAAGCATACCGTTCCGTTTTGTAAGCACTGCTACTCGTCGGGTCACTAATAGCATAATCCCACTTCTTTCCTGTTCGGTTGAGTTCATCTGCCAATTGAGCCACCGCTTGAGCACCACTGGGGTTAACTACTATTTCCTGCAAGGCAACAATGTCGTAGTCTTTGATTTGATTGGCGATGAATTGGATTGTGGTGTCGGATTTGGTGGAGCCGAGGTTGGAGAGGTTCCAGGATAGGAGGGTGGGTTGGGCGTTTACAACTATGGTCAAGAAGATAAAAACACCAAATATCTTTTTATTCATTGTGATTTTTTGTAAAAATATCTATTCATTTTCTTATATAATTGCGGATTTCCGTAAAGAGGTCATTTTTTATAGGTTTAAATTAGTTAAAAATTTAATGCACTATGCTTAAAAAAACAATTTTACTCGAAAAAAAAGCATCAATTTCTTGTAAAAATCTTCAATTGATTATTAAAACAGAAGAAAGAGAAGCAACTATTCCTATAGAAGATATAGGGTTTATTGTGTTGGATCATCCGGAAATTTACGTAAGTATTCCTGCGATGAACTTACTTATTGAGAACAATTCTTCTTTCATTATTTGTAATGCTAATCATTTGCCAAACGGTATGTTTTTAAATCTCAATAGCCATCATATTCAACAGGAAATTTTTAAGAAACAAATTGATGCTTCTGTTCCTTTAAAAAAGCAATTATGGCAACAAACTATTGTTGAAAAGATTAAAAACCAAGGAGTTTTATTGGAAAAAATAACTGGTTCGAAAAATCATTTTGAGTTTTTAGCTTCGAAAGTGCAAAGTGGTGATACTACTAATATGGAAGGTGTGGCAGCCAGCCAATATTGGAAATCATTTTTTGAGATTGATTTTAAACGGGAACGTTTTGGCGATTATCCTAATAACTTTCTTAATTATGGTTATGCAATTTTACGGGCTGCCACTGCGAGAGCTTTGTCTGGAAGTGGTTTATTAAATACTCTTGGTATTCATCATAAAAGTAAGTATAATGCTTTTGCATTAGCCGATGACATTATGGAACCTTTTCGACCCATTGTAGATGAAAAGGTTTTTGAATTAATGCAAAACTACGATGGACAGGAGTTGAATACGTTGCTTAAATCAAAGCTATTGCAAATTTTAACTAGAACGGTTTATTTTAAAGAAGAGAAAAGTCCGCTGATGGTTGCATTGCAAAAAACAGCCAGTTCATTACAGCAATGTTATTCGGGAGATCGAAAGAAAATAAAATATCCAAAATTATGGATCTAAACGGATACCGAATTATGTGGCTATTTGTATTTTTTGACTTACCAACCGAAACCAAAAAAGACCGAAAAAATGCTTCCGGCTTTAGAAATAACTTGCTAAAAGATGGTTTTAGCATGATGCAGTATTCGGTTTATGTGCGTCATTGTGCGAGTAGCGAAAGTGCTGATGTGCACGAAAAACGAATTCATAAACTCTTGCCACCTTTAGGAAAAGTGAGTGTTTTGCGAATAACCGATAAACAATTTGGAAATATTTTAAATTTTTGGGGCAAAGCTGAAGTGCCAAAAGCTCAGGAACCTACTCAGTTAGAATTGTTTTAAAATAAAAAAATGCCTCAATCTTACCTTATCACTGCAAAAAAGAAGCATTTTTTATCACGATATGTTCCGATATTCTCTTGATTATTAGAAGTTAACGAGCCAACGAATATCGTGTTTTCTAATCTTTAATCAAACCACAACTTGAATCGCTTCATTTGTCATCCCTTTTTGAATATCGTGTTTTCTAATCTTTAATCAAACCACAACCTTCGGTTCTCCAATCGTAAATGGGATAAAAATATCGTGTTTTCTAATCTTTAATCAAACCACAACGCTTAAAATTAGCGGAATTGCCATTTGTTGAATATCGTGTTTTCTAATCTTTAATCAAACCACAACTTTTATTCTCGAATAAATCATTGCAATGAAAATATCGTGTTTTCTAATCTTTAATCAAACCACAACTTATACACTTCGTACACAAACTACTCAAACAATATCGTGTTTTCTAATCTTTAATCAAACCACAACTTACTCGATGCCCCAATACCATTGATAGCAATATCGTGTTTTCTAATCTTTAATCAAACCACAACTGCTAGTTTTGGTGATCTTAAGGATAATCAAATATCGTGTTTTCTAATCTTTAATCAAACCACAACTTTATGGCAAGGTTTTTTGTTGCCTGATTTAATATCGTGTTTTCTAATCTTTAATCAAACCACAACTTATTCGTATCACGAAAGATTCAGTGTATGAATATCGTGTTTTCTAATCTTTAATCAAACCACAACGTATCTGTTAGTGTTACCATTTTATCCTGAATATCGTGTTTTCTAATCTTTAATCAAACCACAACATTAAATAGTTAATAATTGATAAATAAAGCAATATCGTGTTTTCTAATCTTTAATCAAACCACAACGAGCCACCCAAAACGGCAGAGGAAAGATTTAATATCGTGTTTTCTAATCTTTAATCAAACCACAACTTAAGTCTGCCCACGTGGTAAGCAAATCGAAATATCGTGTTTTCTAATCTTTAATCAAACCACAACTACTCGAAGCGAATTTAATCGGTTGTATATAATATCGTGTTTTCTAATCTTTAATCAAACCACAACATATTCCATCTTCTTGATGTTGCTATTAGTAATATCGTGTTTTCTAATCTTTAATCAAACCACAACACAGTAGTAGAATGAACTATTATCAAATACAATATCGTGTTTTCTAATCTTTAATCAAACCACAACATGGGAAGCGACAAAGGTGCTCAACTTACTAATATCGTGTTTTCTAATCTT
>DEHZ01000011.1 GCA_002352205.1 Flavobacterium sp. UBA2787
GCTCCGGGATAAACGGTGTTGTTGTTATCGTTGCAATCAACTTCGAGGTTCGAAGCAAGACTTAAACCTGGCAATACAGGAAGTGTAGCCCCATAACATACAGTTGTAACTATTGTGCTAGGTGTTGGTGAATAACCATCCCCATCTGCATCTGCATAAAATTCAGCATTTCGATAAACTGTTGAATCAAAATCATTACAATCTGTACCTAGTGAGCTTGTGTTATAAAATTCAGGTGTAGATGAACCATAACAAACAGAATATAAAATACCATCGAAACTATAGCCATCTCCATCAATATCAATATAGAAATCACCAGTTTGCCAAATAAGTTCGTTTGTGTCATCACAATCAGTACTATTGGAAACATATCCAACAGGGGCAGTTTCTGCTAATATTGTTGTAGCTAAATCGCCAAAACCGTCACCATCAGCATCTGCATAGAATGTAAAAAAGTCATTACTGAAATAAATATTATCAATAAACAAACGAAATGGTGCAGCATAATTCTGCTCAATTTTTATTCCATAAATATCATTCAAGGCTCCTGGATATGCTGTCAAAGGAACTCTAACAGTATTCCAACCTGCGGCAAGCGGACCTGTATTAAAAAGTCGATCACCTGGTGCTAAAAGAACTAAAAATAAATTTGGTCGGGGTGCATCTAAATAAATGTCAATATTTAAATGTGTCATTCCGGTTCCTTCAAGATTAATCCGTCTTTCTCTATTTAATGGTGGTGGATCTCCTATATCAATCAATCCCATAAAGCCTAGGCCATCTACACGAAAAGCGGTATTTGTTCCATTAGGAATTTCGGTTAATATTCTTCCTCCACCGGTAGACCAAAATGCTTGTCCTAAATTATAATTAGGAACTGTAGCATAGATAGACTCATCACCAGTATAAAGGGAAATAACTCTATTAGCATCTCTAGCTGGAGGTGTTGGTGAAGGTCCAGGTTCAGGGAAGGTCACTACAAAAGCAGCCGAAGCAAGACCTGGTCCAAATTCGCCGGGAACAGCGGCTTGATTTGCCGAAATTGTAGCTGTACCACCGCCAATTATCGTTACAACATCACCATCAATAGTAGCAATTCCTGCTGGACTAATAGAGTATGACCACGCACCTGAACTGTTTGAAGTTGGTGGAGTTAAACTGAAAGGAGCATCACCCAATACTTTAGTAGGAACTGTAAACGCTCCTAGGGTTGGAGGGGCATCGGTTTCAGGTCTGTAAAAATAAATATTATCAATATATATAGTTCTTGGAGGTGCAGTTGCACCTACAGGGTTTTCAAATCTGAAAAGATTAATAGCATTAAGATTTATAGCACCACCTGTTGGACTAGAGGTAAAATCCGATAAAGGGATATCTAAAGTTGTCCATCCGTTAACAGGAGTAGTAAGAGTTAATCGTTTAGAGGCTCCAGCAGAACCCAAGAAAAACCACATAGGAGATAAGTTCACAGAGTAAACATCTACACGAACATGTGTCATTTGTGAAACATTGGTGGCTGCAAATGCAATTTGACCATTTGTAAAACTAGTGAATAGTCTTGTGTTATTTCCAGAAATTTGTATGTTTGAACCTACTTGACCACCCCAAGTAGGAGGTGTAGAAACGGCATAACTATCGCTGAAGAGTGAAATTACATCAAATGAATTCCTAGCTGGTGGTGTTGGAGCAGCCGGTGGCGTTACAGTTAATGTTGTTGTAATACTTCCTGCGGCAAATTGTCCTGGAACGGCTGCTTGATTGGCCGTTATCGTTGCTGTACCAACACCTGTAACAGTAACTGTATTACCACTAATCGTCGCAATACCAGCAGGGCTAATAGAATAAGTAAATGCACCCGGGCTATCACTAGTGGGTTGTGTTAAATTAAATGGTGCATCTCCAGTAACTTTTGCAATCGCTGGAAAATTTGAAATTGTAGGTGATGGATCTGACCCAGCTTCTCTCCAAAAATAAAAGTTATCAATAATTAATATTTGATTATTACCAAAATTATCATATTTTATTTCACGAATAAGTGTCAAATCTAAACCAGGAAAGGTAGTGGAATTAACATCTATATTAACAGTATTCCATGTGTTTGGAGTTAATGGTACTGTTACAAATCTTTCAACTGTACCACCGTCTGTTTTAATTAAAAATAATCGTAAAGAAGTAATCGTTGGCGAATATATATTAACGTGTAATTTGTTAATATCAGTCACATTGATGTTAGACCCAAGTCGTGTACCTTGATAAGCTCCAGAATTTTGATACCTTAAAGCATCATCACCACCATAAGCAGTTATTGCAAAATTATTAGGCCAGTTTGAAGCTTGCCCCCAGTTTGGATTGTAGTTAGTTCCAGCAACATTTGTATAAGCTCCTGAAAAAACTGAAATCACATCAGAGGGTAATCTGGGGGGTTGCGTTGGAGCAGCCGTTTGTGCATTTACTAACGATATGATCATTAGAAAAATGAGAGAGTAAATTTTTTTCATTATTAAATTGATTTATTTGACTCTCAAATTTAATTTTATATTATTTATAATCATTTTTATGTAACTGTACAAAAACTATACAACCAATTAAAACGTTTTCGTAGAAATGAAATCAACTGTAATAGCTGTATTTCAAGGGTTTTGACAATTGCTTAATTAGTATGATTCTACATGTTTTAAATAACAATATTTGCAGAATGTTGTGTTGTTGTATTGGTGAATGTAGTCTTTTTCCTTTTTTTAAATAGTAAGAGATTATCTAATTTATAATTAGTAAGGTAAAAAATTATACTTTTTGTAATAAATAAGCACTTTGATTATCGTTTTAATAAATCTATTTTCATCAAATTTTTTAATAAAAAGATGATAAAAATGAAGTCTAAGTTTTATTATATTATTAATTTATTAAAATGTTAAGAAAGATGAATTGCTTTAAAGTAAATAATTGCAAACTGACCTTCTTTTTTTTCTAAAAATTCACTTAAAAGGATAACTTAGTTTAAATTTGTTAGCAATTTCAATTTATGTTACAAGTTACTCAAATTTCATTCTCATACGATAAAAGCGAAGACATCAAACAAGTGAATTTTTCTCTTCAAAAAGGGAAAAACTTGGCTATCATAGGTGAAAGCGGTTGCGGGAAAAGCACCCTTTTAAAACTTGTTTATGGGTTGTATGATTTAGATGAAGGTCAAATTTTTTGGAATAATCAGGAAGTACTCGGTCCAAAATTCCATCTTATTCCCGGAATGCCTTTCATGAAATACCTCGCTCAGGATTTCGATTTGATGCCGTTTATAACAGTTTCAGAAAACGTAGGTAAATACCTTTCTAACTTTTATCCAGAACAAAAAAAAGAACGCATTGCCGAGTTACTCGAAATCGTAGAAATGACCGAATTTGCCAACATTAAAGCAAAATATTTAAGCGGCGGACAAATGCAGCGTGTCGCTTTAGCACGTGTTTTGGCCTTGGAACCAGAAGTTTTGTTGCTTGATGAACCATTTAGTCATATCGATAATTTTAGAAAAAACAGTTTACGCAGAAAATTATTTACATATCTAAAAAGTAAAAATATAACCACTTTAGTTGCCACCCATGACAGTACCGATGTACTTTCTTTTGCTGATGCGGTAGTGGTTATGCAAGACGGAAAAATTGTTGCAGAAAATTCCCCAAAAGAATTGTATAATAACCCAAATTCTAAATATATAGCCTCACTTTTTGGCGATGTCAATGAAATTCCGGGTTTCTATTTTAATCAAAATGAACGTATGCTGATTTATCCGCATCAACTGAAAATAGTAGAGAAATCAAACTTAAAAGTAACGGTGTCAAACGCTTATTTTCGTGGAAATCATTACCTAATCGAATCTCATTATCCCGAAGGAATTCTATTCTTCGAAAATGAAAATCACCTCGAAAACCAAACAGTTTTGTTTTTATCCCAAAAATAAACCCCGAAATTTTTCAACTTCAGGGTTATTTACTTTTTATTAGAAGCTTTTCCGTATTATAAAGTTTCAAGTTATTCTGAGCGGTATATCTCAACCTGAAACCTGAAACAATCCTCAACCTACTTCAAATACTTTTCTAAAAACTGATCTTGTTCCCACAGCAAATGCAAAATATTGTCTTTGGCAACATAACCGTGGCTTTCTTTTGGTAAAATTACCATTCTAACCGGAGCACCCAAGTTTTTCAATGCTTGAAAATAACGTTCGGTTTGTAGGGTAAATGTTCCGGGATTATTATCGGCTTCACCGTGCGTTAGTAACATCGGCGTTTTCATTTTGTGAGCATTCATAAAAGGCGACATCGAGTTATATACTTCAGGAACATCCCAATAATTGCGTTGCTCACTTTGGAAACCAAATGGAGTTAAGGTTCTGTTGTAAGCTCCACTTCTTGCAATTCCGCATGCAAATAAGTTAGAATGTGTCAACAAATTAGCTGTCATAAAAGCACCGTAGGAATGTCCGCCAACAGCAACTTTTTTGCGGTCAATATATCCTAATTTATCTACAGCATCTATCGCAGCTTCGGCATTAGCAACCAATTGTTCAATAAATGTGTCGTTTGGTTCGGTAGTTCCTTCACCAATAATCGGGAAAGAAGCATCATCCAAAACCACATATCCACGCGTTACCCAATAGACAAACGAACCGTAATATGGAAATGTAAATTCATTTGGGTTTTTATCACTTTGACCGGCCGAGTTTTTGTCTTTGTATTCAGCAGGATAAGCCCAAATTAAAAGCGGTTTTTTCTCTTTCTTCGTTTTATCATAACCAACAGGAAGATATAATGTTCCGGATAATTCTACACCGTCTTTACGTTTGTATTTAATCACTTCTTTGTGCACATTTTCAATACTCGCAAACGGATTTTTAAAATTGGTTAATTGCGTTAATTTTCCTTTTGATTTAAAATTTCTGTAGTAATAATTCGGATATTCATTTTTAGACTGAATCATTACCAAAGCTTCACCTTTTTTCACATCTTCTACCGACATGATATCTTCTTTTTTATCTTTATAAGTCGATTGATATAAACGCTTGGTTTTTAACGTGCTTAAATTAAATTCATCAATAAATGGAAATTGTCCTTCTTTCGTAAATCCATCGCCAACCAAATATGCTTTGTCATTATCCAACGTTAATACAAATCTACCATATTGATTTTTCTTTGTTTCAAAATTTCCCGGATCAGAATAAATGTCTTGGTAATTTCTATCCGAAATCAACTTTGGAGCCTGAGCAGGATTAGATGGATTGATGATATAGGTTTTCATGTTTCTAGTGTCATACCATTGATCCATTACGATAGCAGTATTGTCATTTCCCCAAGTGATTCCAGCATAACGCTGTTGAGTTTTTACCAATGAAGTTGGATTGGCAGTAAATGGTGCATCCCACAAAAATACTTCATCTCTAAAATCAACTTTATTAGCTTGATCTCCTTCGTCTAAAGCTTCAACAAATGATAGGGTAGAAGGCTTGTCACTTCTCCATCCCATACTTCTTTTTCCTTTTCTAACCGAAGAAAAACCCTTAGGCATGATTTCCGTCAACGGAACTTCGTTTACCACTTTTACTTCTTTTCCTGATTTGTCATAAACCACTGATTTTTGTGGAAATCTACTTAGCGGAACGATATAAGAAAACGGTTTTTGAATGGTTGAAATCATGACATAATTGCCATCCGGCGAAATGCTCTCGCCGGCATACATATCTGCTTTTTTAAACAATTCTGCTTTTCCGTCTAAGGTAACTTTGTATAATTCTGAAGTGATTAACGTTTCAAAGTTTTGTTCATCCAACGGATTTTTCAGCAAATCTTGGTATGTTCTGTTTTGCGAAACACTTCCATCTCCCGTTGATACAATTGGTCCTGTTGGTAAATCTTTCTTTAAATCGATTAATGCCGGACGGTTTTTTACCAACATTCTAACCAAAATGGTTTGATTATCGGCAAACCAACTAAACGGATTGCCCATATTGGCATTCACCGTTGCATCAGTTAATTTTGTAGCTTGAGCTGTTGCTATATCCAAAACCCAAAGTTCTACACCGGTGTTTGTGGTGTGTGAAAAAGAAAGTTTCTTTTCGTTAGGCGACATGCCTAAATTGCTAATTCTTGGATTTTCAGGCAATCCTTTTACTTGCACTTCATTTTTTTCAGAAACTTTTCTAACTTTTAAATTAGTGATGTACGTAACTGTGCTGGAAATGTTGGTCACCGGATTGATACGAAGTCCGCCCAAACGCATTTCTTCCTGATTCAAATCGTCTAAGGTTTTGTAAGTACTTCGGTAGGATAACAGCATATATTCTTTTTTGCTGTCCATGTTTACCGATGGAGCTCTTTCGTAATCGGCCAATTCCAAAATTTCTTTAGGCGGCTTTTGATACGATAAATTTTCTTGGGCCGAAGCAAAATAGCCCACACATAAAAGTAATAGTAATTTGATTTTCATAAAGTTCTTGATTGATTTATTGAGGCTCTAAAATAAGACTTATAAAAATCAAACTTCTAAAAAATCTGTTAAAATAAAGAAAGATGAAAAGGTAGGTTGAGAATTATTCTCTAAAAATGCTCATCGTAGCTTTTGCTCCGGTGGCCAAATTCCATATATTAGACATGATGGTCGCATCAAATTCATCTAACACAGCAAATTGAGCCGTGTTCGGACCGGAGTCACCTTGATTCAAGGCCACAAATTCCAAATTATTAAATCCGGGGGCTAATTCAATATAAAAAACGGAAAATTCAGCATCCAGAAAAATATTAGCTTCTACCACTTTATCATTCAAAATAATGCTAACACGGTCGCCATCAATGGCTTGATGATCACGACATAAAACCTTAACAAACTTTGATTTACTGATAAAACTTCCAAAATGTTTACCGCGTTTGTATTCTTCCATCATTTCACTTTCACCATTCAAGTTGGGTTGAAGTTTATGTTCGGGTTTTACAAAACCATAATTTTTGGTCAAGTCAATTTCTTTCTCTTTTCTAAGCGGAGCATAATAAGAATCTGATTTTTTTTCTTCTTTATCTTTAGGAGAAAAAATCGAAGTTCCCGAAGCACTCGGAGTAATACCGAAATTCCCACTGGGTGAAATTGATTTTCCGCCCGTGTCAAATTGTGCCATTCCCACAAGGGAAAAACATAAGGTGACTAGAATGGAAAAAATGTATTTCATACTCCAAATATACTGTTTTAATCAAAAAAGTGTCTTAACAAAAAGCTAATTTTGAATATACCTTCGCAACAATAATGCCAAATTTGCAAGGTCGCTTTTTGTCAACTTATAAAAAAAACGTTAACAATGACGGCTATTTTTAAAAGATTGCTAAATTTGTTAGACTAATTTTATTAAAATAGCATACTATGTATCATTCAAAAATAACCGGATTAGGATTTTATGTTCCTGAAAATGTGGTAACAAATGACGATTTGTCTAAAATTATTGAAACAAATGACGAATGGATTCAGGAAAGAACCGGAATAAAGGAACGACGACATGTGCAAAAAGGAGACGGAAACACCACCACAACAATGGGTGTAAAAGCCGCCAAAATTGCCATTGAACGTTCAGGATTATCAAATGATGAGATAGATTTTGTTGTTTTTGCCACCTTGAGTCCCGATTATTATTTTCCTGGTCCCGGCGTGTTGGTTCAAAAAGAATTAGGGCTTCGAACAGTTGGAGCCTTAGATATCAGAAATCAATGTTCCGGATTTGTTTATGCACTTTCCATTGCCGATCAATACATTAAAACCGGCATGTATAAAAACATTCTAATAATTGGTTCCGAGCTACATTCATATGGTTTAGACATGACAACAAGAGGTAGGGGAGTTTCAGTAATTTTTGGCGATGGTGCCGGAGCAGCTGTACTTTCAAGAGAAGAAGATACAACCAAAGGAATTCTCTCCACGCATCTTCACTCCGAAGGTCAACACGCAGAAGAATTAGCCGTTATTGCTCCCGGAATGGGCAAACGATGGGTGACCGACATTATTAAAGACAACGATCCAAACGACGAAAGTTTCTTCCCATACATGAACGGACAATTTGTATTTAAAAATGCTGTTGTTCGTTTTAGCGAAGTAATTAACGAAGGGTTACAAGCCAATAATCTCAACGTTTCCGATATCAACATGTTGATTCCGCATCAGGCGAATTTGCGTATTTCGCAATTTATTCAACAAAAATTCAAATTAGCAGATGATCAAGTGTATAACAACATTCAGAAATACGGAAACACCACAGCTGCTTCCATTCCAATCGCCTTAACCGAAGCGTGGGAACAAGGAAAAATAAAATCAGGAGATTTGGTAGTGTTAGCCGCATTTGGTAGTGGTTTCACTTGGGGAAGTGTAATTATTCGTTGGTGATTTTTTGAACCTTTTTCCAGCTTCCTGCCTGCCGGTAGGCACGGTTCACTACAAGATTTTGGGCAAAAAAGCAGCATTCTAAAAAACCAAAAAGAGCTTCCTCTGGTCGCTTTTTTGCTTTAAGAATGCTAAGCTTTTTTGCCCAAAATGCTTTCCGTTGCAATCTGGGGTAGGGTTGTGTGCAATCAATCCTTTCATTAGAAATTGCAATCAAATAGTTTAATTCTTTTTTTCTAAAACACAAAACCCGAAGTATCACTACTACGGGTTTGCTGATTAACTAAATCAATATATAAAGAACCAATTTTTAAAATAATCCACCACCTTGGGTTTCGTTCTGGTCACGTTGTTTGCGTTGCAAGGCTCTGTTTTTGCCTGCACCAAAACGGTAATTAAAGTTTACGTTAACCATTCTGCTTTCCCATCTAAACTGACCGGTTGCGATGTCCGGATTTTCGCCATAAAAACGAGCTCTCATCGTATTGAAAATGTCATTCACACGAAGGCTAATTGAACCTTGGTCTTTTAAGATAGAATATCTCGCTCCTAAATCGGTTTTCCACATCACTTTGTTACTAAACTGAATGTCTTCTACGCCACCTCTATACATAGCAAACCAGGTAAAGGTTAACTTTTTGTTAGCTTTAAAAGTGTGGTTCATTCGGGCATTAAACGGAGTTGATAAAACCGTTTTTTCAACTAAATTTTGATTTACATCTTCCACAACACCCGTTGCATTTCTAAAATAAACATCACCACCATAATTCACACTCCACCATTTTTTCAAATTTAGATTACCGGAAGCTTCAATACCATACTCAGTTGTACTTTCAAAGTTGTCAAAAGTCATTAACTTTTTGTTTGGATCATATGGACTTTGAATAAATACCTGATTAATAGGGTCGTTGATATATCTAAAAAACACACCGGAAGTAATAGCTCCAATTTTTGTTGTACGCGTATAATTCAACTCCACAGAATTGGTAAATTGAGGTTCTAAGTTTGGATTTCCTTCCTGATCAATGGTAGGACTACTCCAATTTCTAATCGGGTTCACTTGACCTAAATTTGGGCGATCTACTCTTCTTGAATAACTCAAATTAAACGTATTTTTTTCAGTAGGAACATACGATAAAAATGCAGAAGGATAGACTGTAAAAATATCATCTTTAAATTGTCCCGGATTTTCATCTACTCTTCTAAAATTGGCTTCCACTTGAAAACTTTCTAAACGCATACCCACTTGATAGCTCCATTTGTCCAATTGTTTTCCGTAATTGGCATAGGCACTTTGAATATTTCTTTTGTAATCAAAATCAGAGAAATAGGTGAAATCGCGATCAAAAGTGTTGTCTGTCCCGTCAAATCTGCTTTCTAAACCTAATTCTAATTTAGTTTTGTCGTTAATTGGATTCACAAAATCAACGTTCACAATCACGTTTTGACCAACAGTTTCAATTTGATTGGTTTGTAATAAGTTATTGTCGCCATCCAAAAATACACTGTCCTCCGGTCTGTCGTTCCGGTTATAATTAATTTCTACATCAAAAGTTTTTTGTGGTTTTTCAAATTCATATTTATAACCTAAATTATACACTTGATTGGTACTTTCGTTTAAAGCAATGTTATTTTGTATGATAGTAGGATTAACCCCGGAGAAATAGTCAATTCTGTTATAAAATTCTCCTTCCGAATTATTTATATTTTGATTAGTAAAAAAGGAAATTGTATTTTTTTCATTTACATAAAAATCTACTCCGGCTTTCACAAAATGATTTTTATTGAAATTGTTGATGGTAAACACTGAACTATTGGATTCATCAGCATCCAACGCATCGATTGTGTTTATAAAGCCTTTGTTATTCCATTTTCCATGATTAAGAGAATAGGTCGTATAAAAATTAAATTTATTTACTCTATAATTCAAATCTAAAGATGCATTTGCTTTTGGCGTAACACCAAAATTTGTTCCTGCGTTTATGCTTCCATTAAAACCTAAATTTGAATTTTTCTTCAAAATAATATTAATGATTCCACTCATTCCTTCCGGATTGTATTTTGCTGATGGATTCGTAATTAATTCTATTTGCTTAATCGAAGTGGAAGGAATCTGCTGCAACGCTTGCGAAGCTGACATTTGCGAAGGCTTTCCGTCGATAAAAATCTGCACATTCGGGTTTCCACGTAGCGTTACTGTATTGTTTTGTTGATCAACACTCACAGACGGAATATTATTTAAAATATCAGATGCTGTTGGACCTGCATTAATTAAATCGGGTCCAACGTTTACAACTTTTCGGTCTATTTTTTGTTCAATAGTTGTGCGTTCACCAACCACTTCAACTTCGGCGAGCGACATGGCATCTTCAGATAAATAAATTGTTCCAACATTCAAATTTTTCGATGTTACATTTATTTTAGAAGAATGTGATTTGTACCCAATAAATTGTGCTTCAAAATCATAATTTCCATAGGCAATTTTATCAATGGTAAATTCACCTTTTTCATCTGTAATTCCTCCTGTGATAACTTTGTCTCCCATTTTTATTACAATGGTAGCGTAGGGGATAGAGGTGTTGTTGGATTTGTCTATAACTTTTCCGTTAACGGTTGCCGTTTGTGCAAAAGAAAAAGTGATAGTACACAAAAGCAACAGTAGAGTAGCTTTGATTTTCATTTTGATTGATTTTTTGATTGATGATGCAAAGATATTCGCTTTTTATTATTATGCAATACAAAGTACTATGTATTATAAAATTTTAACAAACGTTTATCATTTTAAGATAGTAGACTGTAAATAGTATTTTTTGTTACAGTATTTAACAAAAAAAAGACCTTCACAAGGAAGGTCTGATTTTCTAAACAACAAAACAATATAAAACTATCTCTTTAATGAAAAGTGAGATTTAAATTCTTTGGTTTGATTATTTTCTTCATAAGTCACTGTAAACCAGTAATCAGTTGAAGGCATTGCAGCTCCGTTATAAAATCCGTCCCATCCATTTTTAGAAGGATAGATTTGCGAAAGTAATTTTCCATAACGATCATAAATAAAGATTACTGCATTTAATTGTTCTTCTAAATCAACAATATTCCAAGTTTCGTTATATCCATCTCCGTTAGGTGTGAAGAATTTAGGATAATTTATCACTAATACTTCGTCTGTCACGCTACCGCAACCATTTTTGTCTCTTACAGTTACTATGTGTGTTCCTGAAGAAACATTATCAAAAGTTGGACTATCTTGAAATGCACCACCATCTAATGAGTATTCATAGTTTCCGCCAACACCAGTTGCATTAATTGTGATTGAATTGGTAGAGCTAAATGCCATACTAACAGTAAAGCCGATAGCAGCTGGTTCCGAAGCTACAACTTCTACTTCCGTTGGTTCTGAAGAACATCCAGTTGCATTGCTTGTAGCAATTACACTGTAGATTCCTGGTTCTGAAACTTGTAATGTACTTCCTGTTGCATTAGCAATTAAAGTTGTGTCTAAATACCATTCAAAGGTGTGCGTTGAAGAGGATAACCCACTTATAATTGTGAAAGGATTTAATAGATTTCCTGTTTCACTTTCTACACAAACAATTCCACCTACCGGAGTTGGTTCCGGAATTTTGTGAACAATAATTGTTATAGGATTTATATCAAAACAGTCTGGAGCAAGGGTGTTATTCACTCGTACATAAACAGTTTGCAAAGTGGTATCAGTAATTGGATTTGTTCCAGCCGTTGCATCAGCCAATGTTGGATAATAAGCAACTGTAAATTCTGTTCCTGTTTGAGTTCCCAAAACGAAACTGTTTAAATCACTAAGTGTAAAACTAGTAACGCCATCATTTGTTCCATCTTCATCACAAACTGTTCTATTTGCAGCCGGAACTGAGTTTGCAACAGGAGTTGGAATAATGGTTACTTCAAAAGAACTTTCGTCTGAACAATTAGGAGAAAACCCTGATTGTGCATATATATAAACGGTTTGAGTAGAAGCTATTGAACTTCCAAAAGCAATTTGACCACCTGTTCCGTTAGGACCGTTGTAAAATCTTCCGTTTGTTAATGTTGGTAAAACATAGCTTGAACAAATTGTAACATCATCTAATTCATCTACATTAAAAATTGTTACAGTAAAACTTTCTTGGTCAAAACAATTTGGATTTGTAGCCGTTTCAGCATAAACATACAAAGTTTGTGTTTCAGTTAATTCTGTTCCTTCTGCAATTTGTGTTCCCCCACCATTTGGTTCCGTGAAATAATTTCCAACAGTTAGTGTAGGTAAAATGTATGAATTACAAACGTTTACATTAGGAATTGGTAATACATCCGGTGTTTCATAAACTGTAACAGTAAATGAAGTTTGATCAATACATGAAAATGCAGGACGAATTTGATTTTCTTTGTATATGAAAATTGTTTGCGTAGAGGTGATTTCTGATCCCGGAGCCAATACAGTTCCAAATCCATTTGGGCCATCAATAGCTGTGTAATACAAATTACCAGCAGTTAATGTTGGAAGGATAAAACTATCACAAACTTGTACATCTGATAATGAATCTGCTTGAATTTCGAATACATTAATCTGGAAACTTGTTTCAGCAGAACAACCATTTTCTTCAGCATAAATATAAATCAGTTGAGAAGTTGTAATTATATCACCACCTTGAAGCATTTCTCCTGTTCCATTCGGACCAGTATAGTAGTTACCCAATGCTAAGTTAGTAAGCACATAGTTATTACACCCATCAATATCTGATCGTGAATCAATTTGTGGAGGCGATAATACGGTTACTTCAAAACTAACAGAATTTTGACATCCTTGACCATTGTTAAGATAAATGTAAACTGTTTGTGATTCTGTTAATTCTGTTCCTGATGATAACTGATTTCCGGTACCATTCGGACCTGTAAAATAGTTTCCTAAAGGAATTGAAGGTAAAGTATAAACTTCACAAGCAGAAGTAACATTCGGAGTTTCAATTATCGGCAAAGATATTGTAACTGTAAAGTTTAAATTATCTGTACAATTAGGTGAAGATTGACTTGGAGCATAAACATAAATTGTTTGTGTAGTGTTAATTACAGTTCCCGCAGGAATTTGTTGTCCGCCTCCATTTGGTTGAGTAAAATACCCGCCAATTGATAAGGATGGAAGTGTAAAACTAACACACTCTGTTGTTGAAGATGGAGCTTCTAACCCAATATAAACAGTAAAACTTGATTGATTAGTACATATCCCGTTTTCTGAATAAATATAAATTGTTTGTGTTTCAGTAATAGCTGTTCCGGGATCAATAACGTTACCCATTCCATTTGCAGCATCAAAATATTCTCCATTTGCTAATGCAGGAAGCGTATAAGATGTACAGTCAAAAACGGTTGGTAATGAGTCAACTACAGGAGCAGGAATAACCTCAATGTCAAACCCTAAATCGATCGCACAAAAAGGTGGCTCTGGAGATAAATAATACAAATGTACAGTTTGCGAAGTTGTTATAGCCATTCCAGGAAAAAGTTCTGTACCACCACCATTTTCTTCAGTAAAATATTGTCCAAATGTTAAAGCAGGTAAAGTATAACTATTACAATATTCTCCTCCGCTAATTGAAATATCATCCGGATCAATAATAGTAACTAAAAAACTACTTTGATTAGGACAAGAGGGTACTGTTGGTAAAGTATTGTAAATATAAATTCGTTGCGTTTCTGTGATTACATCACCGGCAAACTTTTGTTCCCCTGTTCCATTCGGACCGGTATAATATTCTCCATTGGTAATTTCCTCTAATGTATAACTAACACATACAATAACATCTTCAAAACTATCTACCAATGGCAATTGTTGTACCACAAGATTGATAGGAGCAATAGAAAAACAGGTAGGATCTGTTGCATTTTGAACACGAACATAAATGGTTGTAGAAGGAGTAAACAGCTGATTGTTTGTTATTACGTTAGTTGCATTGGTTGCATGCTCTAAAGTTCTGTAATAACCAACAATAAAATTAGTTGGATTCTGACTTCCTAATACGCTATTGGTTATCGTTTGATTAAAGACAAACCACGCTCTGTCTTCTAAAGTTAAACTCTCACATGATATAATATCGTCAATTTGATTTGCTACAGGAAAATCGGTAATTAAAAGTTGAAACGATTTAACCACATAACAATCACTGTCATGTTTTTTAATTCTTACATAAATGGTTTGATTACCAGTACTGTTTATTACATTAGCCAAAGGACTTGTATTAGAATTAGCTTGTGCCTCTGTAGAATGATATGAAACTACAGTATTAGCATTTAATCCCGAAGTAACAATAGGAGTATTAATAGCTAAATTAAATTGATAAGATGAAGCACCTGTGTCACATTTTGATATATCGATAGGATTTGGAGTGCTAAAAACTCCATTAAACTCAATAAGAACAGAATCTGTTACTGTTTGACACGGAAATGCAATATTTGTATAGGTAAGTTCATATGTGCCGGATTGAGTTACAGTTAAACTTGCACCGGTTTCAGCTGGTAAAATAATATTATTTCTTTTCCAAACAAAAGAGAAGTCACTTGGGTTTAAACCACTATTTATTATATGTGATTCTCCATTACAAAGTGCTGTATTTGAAGCTACTGTTAAGTCATTACCTAAAACATTCTGGCCAATATTAAAACTATTGGCAGATAAGAATATAGCTGAATCTGATTCCGGATCAACACGGTCAGCAATAACTAATTTAATTTTATAAGGTGTGTTCGGTGTTAAAACTGCCGAAGCATTCATAACTACAGTTTGACCATTAAAATTTGTAGGTGATAAATTTGCGTTTGCACCACCATTAAATGAACCAAAATATTCAGAATTTGCAGAAGGACAAGAAGAGTTATATAAAAAGTCTCTAATCGTTACAACCGAGATAGGTGAGTTTGTTCCCGGAACAATAGCCAAATTAGTGGTAACACCAGTATTTAGATTTGTCAATAAGAATGCAAATGCATCAGAAAACTGACACTGAAAGTTTCCGTATTCTTCCGAAGCAAATAAAAAGTCAAAGTCAAAATGAGGAGATAGAGCAGTAAAGTTAAACTCTAATACAGTAGCATTAATGGATGTCATTGAAATTCCTGCATCAGCCAAAATTGATTCCAAATCAGTATCACCCGGCCATGAGTTATCACCATCATTTAACATTGCGTTATTCGGACCCGGTGCATTTAAAACATTTCCTGTACTCAAAATAACCCCGCTTTGCATAGGGAAATTTGGATTATTGTTTTCAAAGTAACCAATTCCGTTGGTAGAGCCATAGTTTGTACCGGTTCTCCAATTCACGTTTGTAACAGATAAACAAGGAGAACTTAAAAGAACATCGGTCACCAATTCCGGTACGGTGTGAGTTGTAGTGTTTACTGTAATTGCTTGAGAAATACCTACTAATGGAATTAGTAACAGTAAATAAAGTAATTTCGTTTTCATGTTATTAAATTTGGGTGAACTAGAATTAATTGAAATTTGACACTGCAAATAAAAAGATACTTATCGATTAAATGCAAATAAAGTCGATGAAATGCACAATTTAGTAAAATAATAGTGATAATTCTTACGATAGTACAATGAGAATTTTATTGTGCGATTTCATTTAGTATCAAATTGTTACATAAATCGTCATTTTCTAAAGTTTGAATCGCTTTTAAGTTGCCAATTTTTTACTTTTCTATATCTTTGCACCCTTAAAAATAGATAATCATGAATGTTGCAAAAATCCTTAATGAGCCAATTAAACAGGCTGTTTTAAATTTGTTTGAAGTAACTGTCGAAAAGATAGAATTTCAGGCAACCCGCAGGGATTTTGAAGGCGATATCACTGTTGTTATTTTTCCTTTAGTAAAAATGATAAAAGGAAATCCAATAGAAATTGGAAATAAAATTGGAACCTATTTAGTTGAAAATGTTGCCGTTGTAGAAAAATTTAACGTTGTTTCCGGTTTTTTAAACATTGTGATTTCAGATGACTATTTCATCAATTTCTTTTCGTCAATAAAAAATGATGCTTCTTTCGGATTTGTTCTTCAAAATAATTCTGAAAAGGCTGTGCTGGTAGAATATTCTTCGCCAAACACCAACAAGCCGTTGCATTTAGGACACGTTCGAAATAATTTATTAGGCTTTTCAGTAGCCGAAATCATCAAAGCTTCCGGTAAAAAAGTCTATAAAACCCAAATCATCAATGATCGCGGAATTCATATTTGTAAATCGATGTTGGCTTGGCAAAAGTTCGGAAACGGACAAACACCTGAAACTTCTGGTTTAAAAGGAGATCATTTAGTTGGAAAATATTATGTAAGATTTGATAAAGAATATAAAGATCAATATTCAAAGTTAAGAGATAAGCACATAGAACAAGTAGAAAAAAATATTAAAGAACTTGAGACTACTGGGGTTTGGGGTAGACTTGATTCAACTCTCTTGGAAATATTAGATAACTCTTTGAGAAATTTTATTAAAGAAAATGTGGCTGTTGAAATTAGCAATGATTTTTTACTCAAAAATATATTTTTCACATCTGATTTTGTCTTGTCAACTACAAAAGAAGAAGGAATTAAAGATTTAAGAAAATCATTTATTTCTGCAGTTTATAAATACGTTAATGGATTAGAGTATGAAAATGATATTGTTTTGAAAAAAGCAATTCAATCTTATAAAAAAGAGGAAGAAAAACACATACCAATCATGCTCGAAGCCCAACAAATGCTCCTCGATTGGGAAGCCGGAAAACCCGAAGTCATCGAACTTTGGAAAACCATGAACAATTGGGTGTATGATGGTTTTAATGAAACGTATAAAAACTTAGGAGTCGATTTTGACAGTTATTACTACGAATCAAATACCTATTTGTTAGGAAAAGAAGTCGTTCAATTCGGTTTGGAAAAAGGAATTTTTGAAAAAGACCCTGACGGTTCAGTGTGGATCGACTTAACCGAAGATGGTTTAGACCGAAAAATCGTCCTTCGTTCAGACGGAACAGCCGTTTATATGACGCAAGACATCGGAACTGCCATTCAACGGGTAAAAGATTTTCCGGATGTGGGCGGAATGGTTTATACCGTTGGAAATGAGCAAGATTACCACTTTAAAGTATTATTTCTTATCCTGAAAAAACTTGGTTTCGATTGGGCAGAAAATTTATATCATTTGTCGTATGGAATGGTAGAATTGCCTTCCGGAAAAATGAAATCCCGCGAAGGAACTGTCGTAGATGCCGACGATTTGATGGTTGAAATGACCGAAACCGCCGCTAAAATTTCACAAGAATTAGGAAAATTAGACGGTTATTCGGAAGAAGAAAAACAACGTCTGTATAAAATCATCGGATTGGGAGCTTTAAAATATTTTATGTTGAAAGTAGATCCCAAAAAATCAATGCTTTTCAATCCTGAAGAATCAGTTGATTTCGCTGGAAACACCGGACCGTTTATTCAATATACGTATGCCCGAATTCAATCGATTTTGCGAAAAGCAAATTTCGATTTTTCCGCAGAAGTAAACGAAATTTCTTTACATCCAAAAGAAAAAGAACTGATAAAAGTGTTGGAATTATATCCGGAACTCATTCAAAATGCAGCTCAATTTTATAGTCCGGCTTTAGTTGCGAATTATACGTATGAATTGGTAAAAGAATACAATTCGTTTTATCAAGCTGTGCCAATTTTACCGGAAACCAACGAAAACCTGAAAAAATTCAGAGTACAATTGTCAAAAAAAGTAGGTGAAACCATCAAATCAGCCTTTTCATTATTAGGAATTGAAGTGCCCGAACGCATGTAAAAAAGCATAAATTTTTATATAAAAAGACAGTCAAATTAGGCTGTCTTTTTTATTCTTTTTTGTTAAGAATTTAATACATTTGCACTCTATTTTTAGGTAGTTGTGGGCAACAAAATTTCTTACTTTTTTCAAACTGTAGCAGTGATTTTTATCTCTGCCGTGTGCTTTCTTTTTTTCAAAGAAGTACTGCCTAAACGCATTTTTTCTGAAGCAAAACCATCTGCCAAAAATGTAGTAGTAGATAGCATTTTATTAGAAGCCGTAGCATTAGATGAAAAAAGCGACAGTAAAGCTGAAAAAGGTGTTGATACTTTCCGCAGAAAAAAAATTGTTTTTGAACAAATTGATGGCATCACTTTTCCACCCGAAGAATACGAACAATACAAAGGGTTTCAGTTTTTAATTCCGTTCTTCGAAAAATTATATTTGTTAGAAACGGAACAAAAAGGTGATATACGAATTGCTTATTTTGGTGATTCTATGACCGATGGCGATTTAATTGTGCAGGATTTTAGAAATTCACTTCAATCGCAATACGGTGGAAAGGGAGTGGGGTTTGTTTCCATCACTTCCGAATCTGCCGGTTCAAGAAGTTCTATTTCGCATCAATATTCCGGCAATTGGAAAACGCAATCGTACCTCAATGTCAAACGTCCGCTAAAACCTTTTGGGGTAAACGGACATGTGTTTTTTGCGAATGATACAATTTCAAATCCTTGGGTGCAATACAAAGCAGGTCACGGCGTGCATACTTCTCTACTGAATAATCCAACGTTGTTTTATGGGAATTCAGACAACCAAGAAGGGGAACTCATTGTAAAAATTGGAAAAGATACCATTACAAAAAAATTAAGTCCGGACAAATTGCTCAATACACTAGCGATTTCAAATTCGGCTGTAAAAAGTTTTAAAGCTTCGTTTAATGTAGCTGATTCAATTCCGATTTACGGATTTAATTTTGATGATGGAAAAGGTGTTCATGTGGATAATTTTTCCAATCGAGGAAATTCAGGTTTACCTATTTCAACGTTTAATGTAAAATTGATGAACCAGTTTCAGGAACGATTTGATTACGATTTAATCATTTTGCATTACGGAACCAATGTGCTGAATTACGGTTCTTATAATTATGATTGGTACGAAAAAAGCATGACTCGTGTGGTCAATCATTTAAAACAATGTTTTCCGGGTGTAACCGTTTTGGTAATTTCAACCGCAGACAAAGCCACCAAATATGATTTGGAAATGAAAACCGATTCGGCTGTAGTTCCATTAACATTGGCTCAACGAAAATATGCCGTGCAATCAAAAGCAGGCTACTTCAATTTGTTTGAAGCCATGGGTGGAGACGGCTCAATGACCAAATGGGTGGAAGAGGAAGTTCCGGCCTTAGCAGCCAAAGATTATACGCATTTTAATTACAAAGGAGCACAAAAAGTGGCCGGATTGTTGTATCAGCAAATTCAAACAGGTTATGCTCAATACAAAGAAATGCGAAAAAACAGAAAAATAACACCCAATAAAGCGGCTGTAGATTCCGTTTCATCTAAAACGACAACGGCTAATGCTCAATAAATCTCTTTGCTTTCTTTTTGTTTTTCTAATGAATTTGAGCGTTTCTGCTCAAACGGATTCGTTGTATGTTGAAGTTGATACAACTCAGGTTGTTATTGCTGTAAACGAAATTACAAACCAAAAAGCATTACATCCCATCTTCGAAAAGATTAAAAAAATCCAAGCCGATAAAAGTGGAAAAATAAATATCGTTCACATTGGTGATTCGCACATTCAAGCTGATTTTTTCTCGGGAAAATTTCGTCAAAACTTACAACAAAATTTTGGTGACGGCGGTCGCGGATTTGTTTTTCCGTATAGTTTAGCCAAAACAAACGGACCAAGTGATATTCGGTTTTCGTCGAATGAATCGTGGGAAAGTCAGCGAAATATTTATGCGGATAATGGCAATCCTGTCGGACTAAGCGGTTTTGCCTTGTTTACCAAAAACAAAGATTTCGCCATTGAAATGAATGTGAAAAGTAAAGAAAGTGGTTTCTCCAAACTAAAAATCCTAACGCCAAACAATCAAAAAATGTTTGAAGTGGCGTTGGCTTCCAAAATCATCAAATTAGAATCGGATATTCCTAAAAATATCGTTCATAAAATTAAAAATGGCGAGAGTTTATCGGTTATCGCAGATAAATATAATGTTACGATTAAATCCATCAAATCGGCAAACGGATTAAAAAACAATAACATCAGAGCGGGAAAAACCTTGAAAATTCCGTCCAATCAAATGGAGAAAAGAGTGGTGGAACGTTCCGAATTTATTCCGTTGGAAACAAAAAGGGAAGATGGTTTTCATTCCTTTGAATCGGATTCGCTTTTACATAAAATTTATTTGATTCCTGCCCTTGAACAAACCGATTTTGCGTTAAACGGATTGGTTTTGGAAAATAATAACCCCGGAATTATTTATCATACCATCGGTGTCAACGGTGCAAAATGTTCGGATTACAACAAGTTTCCACTGTTTTTTGAGCAGATAAAAACATTAAATCCTGATTTGGTAATTATCTCATTAGGTACTAATGAAAGCTTCGATAAATTGGTGACAGCCGATTATTTTTTTCAATTAAATTTGATGATGGAATCGATTGTAGCCAAAAATCCTTGGGTTACTTTCTTAATTACCACACCGCCGCCATCGCAATTTAAACGAAAATTTCCCAATACATTTGTAGCTGATTATACTAAAGAAATTATGTCTCAGGCTGAGCTGAGAAATTATGCCGTGTGGGATATGTTTACCAATTTTGGTGGACTTTTTGGCATCAATCAAAATGCAAAAGATGGTTTGATAGGTGGCGATAAAGTGCATTATACCAAAGCTGGCTATGAAAAACAAGGACAATTGTTAACCGAAGCTTTTTTACAAGCTTTGCAAAATTATAACACCGAAACAGGCAAGTGATACCGCTTTTTAATTTCAATCAATGGATTGATCAGAACATTGGAACTATCACTTGGGAACAGGTGCAGAGTTGGTTTGTATTTGACCCGCAAAAGCCATTGTTGTTCAACAGTGCATTGTTTTTGGGATTGTTCCTTATCTTTTATTTCTTTTATATTCTTACTCAAAAAACGCATCGACTAAGAATTGCGTATGTGGTGGCATTTTCGCTTTTTTTCTATTATAAATCAAGTGGAATTTTCTTTTTACTGATTATTTTTTCGTCGGTGTTGGATTATGCGATTGCGAAATTGATTTATGATGAAAAGAACAATTTCTATCGAAAATTCTATCTAGTCGTTAGTTTGGTGGTGAATTTAGGATTGTTGGGATATTTTAAATACACCAATTTCTTTATTGATAATACCAATTTACTTTTCGATAGAAATTTTGAATTTCAGGATATTATTCTTCCGGTCGGAATTTCGTTTTACACTTTTCAAACGTTAAGTTATACGATTGATGTGTACCGAAAGGAACTCGAACCCACCAAAAGTTTTATGGACTTTTTGTTTTTCGTTTCCTTTTTTCCGCAATTGGTGGCGGGACCGATTGTGCGGGCGAGCGATTTTATTCCGCAGATATATAAACGATTAAATCTTACGAAAGAAGAATTTAATGCGGCTTTGTTCTTGATTATTGGTGGTTTGTTGAAGAAAGCGGTAATATCTGATTACATTTCCATCAACTTTGTCGATCGCGTTTTTGATGCTCCAAACAGTTATACCGCTTTTGAAAACTTAATGGCTTCGTATGGGTATGCGATTCAAATTTATTGCGACTTTTCGGGGTATTCCGATATGGCAATTGGATTAGCTTTATTGATGGGATTTTGGCTTCCGCCTAATTTTAGAACACCTTACAAATCAGCTTCGGTGACGGAGTTTTGGCGACGTTGGCATATTTCGCTTTCCACTTGGTTGCGTGATTATTTATACATTTCGTTGGGTGGAAACCGCAAAGGAAAATTTAGAACCTATATCAATTTATTCCTTACCATGTTGTTGGGTGGTTTGTGGCACGGAGCTTCGTGGAAGTTTGTGTTTTGGGGCGTTTTACACGGATTGGCCTTAGCCGTAGAACGATTTTTTGGCAGTTTTATCAAGTTGCCTAAAAATCATTTCGTGCGGACGATTCAAATATTCTTGACGTTTCATTTTGTGGCGTTTTGTTGGTTGTTTTTTAGAGCAAAAGATTTTCAAACGGCGTTTCAAATCATGCAAAATATTGGGGAGATTACCTTTAATCCGAACCAGTGGATGATTATTGCTCAAGGATATCAGAATGTATTTTTATTAATTGTTATTGGTTTTGTTTGGCATTTTCTTCCTACCAATTTTATTAAATTACTTCAAAAAGGTTTTGATGCTACGCCATTAATCGGAAAAGCCGTTGTGTTGGCTTTTGTGTATTGGATTGTGTATGCCACGGCTTCGGCAGGACCGCAACCGTTTATTTATTTTCAGTTTTAGAAAGTAGTAGAAGTTTAGCTAAAAATAAAAACCGCAAAGCCGTTAGACATTTGCGGTATTTTAAAAGAATGCATTATAGAACTACGAAAGACGAATCGTCTTTTGCAAACAATTTTTATCTGTTGCTTCTAAAGCTTCCGTTGGTAACAGTAGCCGTAGTACCTTCTTCATTGGTGCCGGTAAAACTGAAAGTCCCTTTTACGTAATCATCGCTCAACTCTGTGATAACCAAAGTTCCTGAAGATGCATCAATCACTTCTTCTCCAATCCATACATCAGCAGAATAAAGTGTCGTTAAATTAGCGTCAGATGGGAAATCATCAGAAATCTCATGTGTTCCAAGAGAAGGTTCGTTCGGTATCCACAAGGAAATTCTTGAATAAACCTCGTTTACAGTTTCATTACCCAAAATTAATGTTCTTTGAGAAGTAAGCGTTTCCGGTTCAAAATCATATTCGATACCATTTAAGGTAAAACGAAGATAAAGTGAGGTATCCGGGTTTTCTTCTTCAGGAGTTGTTGAATCATCATCAGAAGAACAACTCAAAAAGCTAATGGAGATGAAAGCAAATAATAGAAAAGATAATTTTTTCATGGTAAATAGTATTTAATAGTTATAATTTTATTGTTTTTAACGCCATTTTAATTTGGTGTTTCTTTTGAGCTTACTCAATTTCGTTGATTATTCTTTCCGATTGTACTAACAAATACGAAAGAAAAAAGCCGGTTATGAAGGAATTATTTCTTTTTTAAAAATACCTATTGACTTTTTTAAACGGGTGCAAATCTACGCATAATAATTTATAAAAATGCGTTAAAATTAATCACAGCAAAATATTCCTTACTTATTAAGTCACATAAAACCAACGAAATCCATCGCGAGCTATTTATTGACCTTATTAGTCAGCTCCGCATTTTAACAAGGCTGTACTGATTACTATTTGCTCTTTTTCAAAAATTCAGTCAACTCAGATGGTTCTGCTCTTTTGCGGTAGTCGGCATCTAAAAAGGAATAGATGATTTTGCCATTTTCGTCAATAATATACGTTGCCGCTAAGGGTAGTTGATTGGACGCATCGCCGTTGTGTTTGTTTAAGGCAAACGATTCATTATACATTTCTGCCACCACATCAGTAAGCTGAAACACGATGCCGTATTGGTTGGCAACTTTATTTCCTACGTCGCTCAACACTTCAAATTGCAGGTTGTTTTTCTCGGAAGTACTAATCGATTCATCCGGTAATTCGGGTGTTAAGGCAATTAAATTGGCTCCTTGTTTTTTAAAATTCGCCAACTCTTCCTGCAAGGCGTTAAGCGTTAAATTGCAGTACGGACACCATCCACCGCGGTACCATGTGAGCACCACTTTGCCTTTTTTTAAATAGTCCGATAATTGAACCGGTTCTCCCAAAGCATTATTTAACGTAAAATCAGGGGCAACATCGCCGTTTTGTTTTGCATTTTCCAGTATTCCGCTTTCTTTTACAAACGTGATACCTTCTTCATAAGCTTTCTTTTTAGCATCGTCTGCATTCAGTGAAAAATTTCTTTTCTTTTCTTCTAATTTTGATTTTAATAAAGCGTTGTTTTCTTCTTCCATCGTATTTTTTTCTGTCTCGGTTTCTTGAACTTTTGTTTCTTTTGCGTTGTTACAGGATAGCAAAAGGCTAAAAAGAAGGGCTGCTGCAATTGTATTTTTCATATTGATTTTACTTTTTAAGGAAAGGACGCTTTTAGACTAAAACAGTAATTAGCCTACGCAAAGCGAAGTAAAGTTGCCTTTCGTATTGATTAAAGGTATTTATACAAAAGTAAAGATATAACGTAAAAAAGACCGGAAAGAAGGCTTTTTTGGCTTAAATTTAGGATTAGGAAGGAGTAAGTTGGTAGTTAATAGTTGGCAGTTGGGAGCTGTTTATTTGCTGAAAGTAAATTTCATTTTTTAGATTAAAAACCTCAAAGTCAGGAGACTTTTGAGGAGCGTTCTAAGAACTCTTTATGGATCTGTGAGATTATAACCAACAGCCAAATATAAATAACTTTTTTTATGAATAGATTAATTTTTCAACTCCTCTCGCTATTGGGATAGCGGAGCTGCTTGTTTTTAATTTGACTATTGCTTAGTGAACGTTTCTTCTATTTCTACGCCATCGACTCGAATAACTTTCCAAACTAATTGTGTTTCTGTTAGTTCGAGAATTATTGTATTATATACTTCTAGTCCCGGATCGGAAAAATCCCAAAAAATTTTAAGATTATCGCCAGAAAGTGTCCAATCTCCATAAACGTCAGAGATATTGGGTCCAGGAAAAATATAACGGTATTTAACACGTCCATTATTGTAAAAAATAGGACCAGCAGAATAATTTTCATAAACCTTATTCCATTCTCCAATCAGTAACCTATGTTTCAAAAAATCATTATTGTCATCATTCGAACAACCGGCGAGACTTAATGATACTAGTAGAAAGAGGAGGAAATTAATTTTTTTCATAGTATTTAAATTGTGTGTATGTGATAATTAAATGGCAATGGTTTCGTATAAGAGTAATATTGGTGAGCGGAGTTAATGTATTTTTTAGTAAGGTTCATAAACCAATTTGGTAATTCCATCCGGATATTCTTCTACTAAATTTTCACCCACTTTATACATTTTACTGATATATTCTATTCCATTAGGCAAGGTAAATTTATAATTGTTTTCGCCTAAATTAGTCCAAATAACTCCTGTATCTAAATACACTTGGTTGCATGGGTCAGGAAAAGTGTTTGGCGGTACAATAAATCCGGCTACAGTATTATTGGATTTAAATTCTTTATAATATTCTAATGAACAAGGTAGAATTTCTTGAGGCTCATCAGATTCATAACGTTCAATCGTTCTCCATTTGCCGATGATGATATCGTTATTACTATCGTCATTATTATTTGAGCAAGAAGAAAAAAGCATAAAACCTGCTAAAAACACATAAAGTAATCTCATTATTTTCATTTGTAAAGTGTAGTTTTAGTTAGTTGTTTAAACAATAGTATCAACTAGCGGTAGAATGAAATGGTTAGCAAATTACTGTTTTTTAACTTCTACCCAACTATTATATTCATTGATCAAATCAATGATCTGTTCTTCATTTGATTTAGGTTTTGATAAAAATAATTTTTCTAATTTATTTTCAATTTCGTCATTACCATGTAGATAAATTTGTAATAATTCATATACATTCTTTGTCATTTTTAAATCGTTATTATAGTTGTTTAATTCTAATCCTTGATTGTAGTTGATTAATTCTAATTTTGAATCATACACTGAAATATAATACGTTACATCTTCATAAGAACTATGAAAATTACCTTGATGCATATTTCCACTTGTCGGTAAAGGCACCACTTTTTTAAATAACTTTACTCTACCTACAGTTAATCGATTAAAAAATTTATACTCAATTCTTTTTTCATAATCATCTATGTGTGCCGTTTCTAATGCTCGATAATCATATCGATCGATTTGCTTCGCTTTAATTTTATCTGCCTGAGGATTTTTTACTCTTTCGTAATGTTTATTTTCTTTTGAAATGTAATAACTGATTATTTCATCTATGTTATATTTATTTTTTTTGCCGTTTATCACCGTTTTTACGTAATGGTCAGTTATACTAACTTTTTCAACAGAAATGGTGTCAAAAGATTTTGTAACAATAAAATCAGACGTTTGAGCAGTACAATAGGAGCAAAGTACTAATATAAGTAGAGTTTTATAGTTTAGAATTTTGTGTTTCATTTTTGCTAACGTTTCATAAAGTTTCAATCAGATGCTACGTGTGGTTATTTTTTTAGTTCGTTAAATAGTATCTCATCATTAAATTCAACTTTAGAAATATGTCTAACGCTATTATTCCAGTCGAGTGGTGTCCAATAGTTAGGATATTTCACAACAATTGCATTTCCGATTAATTTTTCTTTCAGATTGTTTAATTCTAATCCATTTTCCAATCCTCTATTAATGTAAAATCTACGTTCATTATTTTCCATTACGAAAATAACATCATTTCCTTTATTGCTATAAATCTCCTTTACAATTCCGCTTTCAGAAATAGCTTTATTTTCAGATACGATTGGTACAGGTCTAAAAATTAGGACTGCAATTATAAAAATAAGTAAACTGAAACTAACTAAAACAATCTTCGCAATTTTCTTCATAATCGTGATTTTTAAATTGGCTACAACTTGTTCTTAAACGCTGAAAATATTTGTATTTATACTAGATTTTGGAAAGTTCACCTCGCGTTAACCAAACCCAAATATATCCTTTTTCCCTCTAATTTGAAACTAGTTAGTTTTGATTTTGAAAAATCACTTGTTGAAAATGGAATGGTAAATTGATTTGAAGTGGTGTCCCTATAACGATCGCGATTAAAGAGCATCGTGCCATTAAGTAAACTTTGGGGATCTCGAACTTTTGCCAGCCGGGAGGTTCTCCTTATCAGTTTCTGGCAGGGCAGTCTACTCGATTAGCCGTTCGTTTTTTTTATAATATTTCTACTTCTATTTTTTTTATTATTTTCTCATTTTTAAAACCAATCTGCTCATATTCAAAATCAAAAGACATAGTAAGTTCAGCAGTTAATTTTTCATTCTCAATAGTTATAATTTTGATTTCAGTTACATCAACCGGATTATAAGAATTTCTGATATAAACTGAACCATCTATATAACCTTCAACTGGATTTATTGGAAAATGGATTGATTTTCCAACGTAGGTTTCTAAGTTATTTTGTAATACTATAAAATCTAATCTAATTGAAGTGTCAACAATTTCATTGTCAAGAACAAATTTTGAAATGGGTAAAAATAGCGTGTAATGATTTTCTTCTTCGTTTTTTACAATGCTACCAGTAAGAAATTCTAATTTAGTAACAGAAAAGTTTTGTGTCAAATCAATATAATTGTTTAGGCTTTCGCTTTCATTCTCAAAATCTAAATAAGTTTTTCCTTTTTCAAATTCTGAAATTATTTCATTAATAAGTTCATTTTCGGTTGTAGCACCATTTTTCCAAAATAGTTCCATCATTCTTATGTCATTTCCATAAGAACTCCATTCAATTCCTGTTGTGTCAAATCCTAACGTTCCATTATCGATTGGTTTGTTTACATCAAAACCATTTCGAATTAGAGTTTCAACTTCTACATAATTTCGTTCTACAATTAAATTTAATATTTCTTTATCGGTCATAATTAATTGTTGTTTTTTTTATTCGCTTTCTAATTCATCCTTGGTTAAGTAGATGTACGATAAACCGTTTCCATCACCACCCATATATGCATCATTCGCCATAGTTAACTTTAGTTCATTGAAAAAATAGTTTCCCTCATCATTTTCAGAGTATGGATACTGTAATTTTTCAATTACTCTATTTATGTTTTCTCCTATTGCGATTTTCGTATTTCCAATAGTTAATTCAATTCCCATGTGAAATTCTATTTCGCTAAGTTGGTTTTCTTCGTCATAATTAAAAAAAAACAAATTTTCCTCATTTTGAAAGTCTTGATAAATATCTCTTTTTTGAATTATATTGAAAGATGTATCTCCATCAAAAAAATCAGATTGATCAAACTCTTTGTCATCCTCCTTATGACTTTGTTTAAGTTTAACTCTTACATTTTGACGAGATTCGTTCCAAAAAATTTTTTCAGAATGGATTTCGATTCCTAAATTTATAAAATAAGTAACTTTCATTTTTTAAAAGTAATACGGTATATACTGATGGCTAACGGAGGCACTGGTATTTGCAGAGCATCGTGCTGATGATGAGACTTCGGTGAGCTGAGATTCTAACAAAGTCAATCTTTTACATTAATTACAGTTAAATTTCCATCGTCAAATCCTGTAGTTATTCCTTTTGCATTGGCAAATAATGAAGTCTTAAATTTTTCTGAACCAACATAACTACGAACTAGTTTCTCGGATAGTTGTTGAATAGCTTGCCAATCTTTGTCTGCCGAAAATTCCTTTCCAAATTGAAAATATTTTTGTTTGGGTTCAAAGTCCACATATGAAGCCCAATCTTCATCATCTATTTCAAATTTTTTTGAACCTATCAGATACATTTCAAAACCTTTTGTCGTTTCAAAAAGGCCAAAATTAAAACCAATTATGGAATTGTTTACCGTTTCATTTTCGTTGATTTGATCAATCCATTCTGCAAATGCCTGCTCTATTGTCATAGTTTTTTGTTGTTGTTTTGTGAACTTAGTCTTTTAAAATCATGCTCCCTTGTGCGATGACTTGGTAGCTCTAAATTGTTTCATTGAACTGTTTTGGCATTATATAAAAACCGCAAAGTCGGGAGACGTTTGCGGAGCGTTCTACGAACTCTTTGCGGAGCTGGGTTGATAAGATGATTCCTAATGTCATTTTCATTTTATGTATTTTCTTGGAATTGTCAGTAAATTGTATACGCAACAAAATATATCGATTCCTACTTTTTTATCGTAAACCCAACCGGAGCTTTTAACGGCCCATAATCATACATATTGATGTAAATCGAAAGTGTATCTTTGGCACCTTTCCAAGTGACGCGGTAGTTATCGAGCATGACACTGCCTAAACCAAAAGGGTCACTTTTGCTTTTGATAGGGCAGCAACTTCCGGCTCTAAAATAGGTGACTTCTTCACCGTTTGGACCGGCTAAAGCGTTTAGAAATCGTCGTTCATTGGTTGGGCCTTCGCTTTTATCTACGCCGCCAACTTGCACCGGATTTTTTTCCGATAAACCATAGGTTGGATCTGTTGAAATTTCGGTGAGTTCAAACGTTTGACTGTTTTTTAGGTTCGTTTTCACCGCCTGATTGGGCGTGGAACAGGAAAAGAGGAGGAGCAGAGGGATGTAAATTAGGTTTTTCATTTTTTATTGTTTTAGGGTTGGTTGTAAATTGAGAACGCTAGCTAGAGCTACTTATTATTTATTCATTTGAAAGAGAATATATAATTTCTGAAAGCAATTTTCCTTCAAAAGTAGTATTATCATATTCAAAAAAAACGCCTTCATCTTCATTTTCATTTAGTACAACAACTCTTTCTTCTTTTTTATTGTTATAGTAAAAATGAATTTCCAACCAATTATTTGGTCTGATGTTGTCTATATATTTTGAAGTAGAAGTCGACATGGCTTGACAAAATTTTTTAATTTTAATTTTATCTGTAATGATAAGTTTTGTGTCATTTGAACGCTCCCATTCTTTATCTATCCATTTCCAAGCTCCATCATCAATTTCTATTTTGGTTATATTTTCAATTTCTATTTTGGGATGTTGTGAAGTGTCAAACCATTTTTCCTGATAGTAATTCAAGTAAATGAAATATAAAACGGCAAATAAATTCCCAAAAATTACTAAAGCGATAAATGACTTTTTATTTCTCATGATTTATTGGAATTGTGTAGTAGTAATATGGATTTTAACCTTTTGATATAGCGATTTGGGACCGTTCTAATAACTCTTTGCGGAGCGGGAGACTTTGTGTAGCTGGGTTTTCCTATTCTATTAGTTTAAATTCTGTTTTTGATTTTCCGCCAAACATTGAAAAATTACTCTCAATTTCCATTGTGCCTTCATAATTAATCCATTTTCCTTGAAGAATTGAAAAATAACCGGTTGCAATATGTGAAATTTTCATGAATGTTTTTTTGTTACTGTCTATTCCAAATAGTCCGCCCATTGGATTATTAAAATCACCAATTACATATTCACTTATATTATATTTAATGACAGCAATTTTTTCACCCTCTTTTTCAATGATTTCTTCAATATGAACTGCGTTTTCTTTACTTAAGCTGTCACACACAAAGTTTTGATCCATTTCGATTAAACTGATGTTCAGTTTCCATTTTTCTCCAATTTCAACTTTCCTGTTTGGAAGTTCAAATAAAACTGATAGTAGATTTTTTTGAGCATTTTTATAATAGGTGCTTATGATTTCTCCTCCGGTAGTAATTCTTCCTCTTAAAACCACATTACCATTTAATTTAACTAAATCTTTATAAAGGTTTTTAAAGCTTAAACTATCTTCTTCAGTTTCATCAATTTTATCTTTACTTTTTTTCTTTTTTCCTTCTTTTTGATTCTCAACTTTCAATTGAGTTATCATTTCTTTCAATTTTTCAGCAGCATTATCTTCTTCATCATTAAACATCAGCATTTCAACATCGATTTGTTTTTCGTCATTTTTGTTTACGAAAAGATTAGTTTGATATTTTATATCCGAATTAAATTCAGAAAGTGATTCTTTGATTTTTTCGAAAGCTTCTCCACTGAAAATAGAAGTAGAGTCATTTGTATTAGAAACTTCGCTTTCTAATCGAATAACATTCATTGTAGTTTTATATTTCAACGTATCATTTTTGGGTATTTTCCATTCCAATGATATTTTTTCTTTAGTTTGACTAAATGCTAAAGTTGATAGTAAAAGCAAAAATGGTAATGTTTGAATTTTCATTTGGTTTTTTTTCAATTATTTAAGGTAAACTTGCCGGTTTATAATTCCTTTCCACGAACTTTCATACAACTTGTTTTAACTGTATAAACGAATAGTTACCTTGTTATTACTAAAACCAAATATATCCTTTTTCCCTTTCATTTGAAAGTAGTTAGTTTTGATTTTGAAAAATTACTTGTTGAAAATGGAATGGTAAATTGATTTGAAGTCGTGTCCCGATTGTAATCGGGATCGAAGAGCAAGGTGCTAATGATGAGACTTCGGCGAGCTAGGGAAAAGTAACATATATTCGTAGAATATGTTATTTACTCAACACAATTACCAACACAATCACGTAAAATAAACTTCCGGCTGCAATAAGTAAAACTTGCTTAGAGCTTTTATTCTTTTTACCTGCTTCTCCGTAAAATATTTGATATCCTGTAAATTTTGTCAAAAAAAAAACATTATGGGAGCAAAAAAGAATATCACCAAACTATTGTTCCAAACACTTTTTGTGTTTTCTTTTTCAGGAGAATTTTTTGTTAGTTTTTGATTCATGGTTACTGTTTTTCTGAGACATTCCGTAACTGTATTGCTATTGCTACTTGTGCTGGGTTTTTACAAAATATTTAGTGTTTATTACTATTCAGGCTTGGTTTTAAAAACAACGATTATGACTTTTTTAATTCTGCGAAGTCAGAGATATTCAAAGAGCAGCGTGATGATGAGGAGACTTCGGATATTAGGGGGTAGTTTATTTATTTAATTTTTCACCAAGATCATTCCAGAAATTATTATGTAAGATGTCATCACCGCCTTCTAGTCTGAATTCAATATTTGAAATATTAAAGTAATTCTTATCTGTTAACCATTTAGCACCTTTATTATCTTTTGTTACTGCTCTTTCTATTTGTATTCTTGGTATATTCCACTTACAGGTAAAAGATGAACCATTAATATTATACTTATTTGAAAAGAATGGAATGATTTCTTGTTTTAACAATTCTTCACCATTTAATGTGTAAGCTAATCTAATATAGCTTTGAAAACATCTTTGCTTTATATCGTGATTTCCTTTTTTTGAGAAGATGGTTCGAAATGAATCGCTTTTACAGATTTTTTCAAGTGTTGGTTTTATTTCTTCATCGATTGAATTGGTATCCATTTCACCGAACAATGAATCGCAATAGTATTTTTTACTACTTGAATTAAGATACTTTAGGTCATTTTTCATGATGGAGTTAAAATTACACACAACTAATAAATATAAGCAACTTTGATAACTTTTTTTATTTCTCAACAGAAAAAAACTTTCGGAACGGTACTAATTCTGACTTGTGCTTTTTTTTTATTTTTTAAAACTCTTTTATTTACAAAGCAAACCCATCCCCACCAAACCTTTTTACGGATTCCCGTAAAGCACTAAAAAAAAATAAATGGGGGTGTTCTTGCCAACCGGCAAATTCGTTTTTGGAATTACTAAGATATACAAAAAGTAATTCATTCTTACAAAAAGCTAAATTTTTTTAAAAATTCACCTTCAAAAAGGCATTTGGAGTAATTTACTTAGGAATAGTTGAGACTACTACCTCAAAATCAGGCAAAAAAAAACCAATCTAAAAAGATTGGCTTCATGCTTAAAGTAAAATATATCTTAGATAACGTTTACGTCTACTGCTGTTGGTCCTTTTTGTCCGTTTTCTACAGAATAAGTAACCTGATCGTTTTCACGCACTACACCATTAAGGCCGGTTGCATGAACAAATACGTCTGCACCACCACCTTTTGGAGTGATAAATCCGAAGCCTTTTGCTTCATTGTAAAATTTAATTGTTCCTTCGTTCATAATATGAAATAGTTAATAAGTGGCAAATATAAGTTAAATTATTGATTTTTAGTGTTTTGTTTTAAAAAAGTAAATTTTTTTTAAAAATAGTCTGATTTTATTAAGTATTTTTTAAAAATAAAGTTGAACTAAATGTTGATCAAAAACAAGATAAACAGTTTGAACTTCAAACAGAAATAGTTGTTTAAAAGAAAATGGTAGCACAATTAAATCCGTGCAAACCTTTTATAGCGAAGCTATCAAAATCCGTAAAAACCCGCGTTTTGCAGAGCAAATCCGTTCAACCTGCCTGCCGGCAGGCAGGTCCGCGTTCCAAAAAAAAGCGAAGCGTCTTAGTGCCCTTTGCGATCTCCTTTGCGTCCTTTGCGGTTAAAAAAAGTGAGCGAAGCGACCCAAACCCCCATCAACAATCAAAAATTCACCTTCAAAAACGCATTCGGTGTCAATTCTAACGAATACGTATTCACCTCCTCAATCGCATTACTATCCGCATTAAGTCTGTAAAAACGATTGATAGTATTACGTTGGTTAAAAACATTCAACACCGAAACGCCTAGAAAAAGATTCGCTTTTTTACCCAACTGCACCGAGTAAGACGCTGAAAAATTCACCTGAAAATAGTCGTCTAAGTTTTCCTGATTCGGTTGGCTGTACACAATTTCCGGGTTATCGGGTGTAGGAAAGATGGGTTCGTTGCTTAACGGAATTGTATTTGGTCGTCCGGTAAACCATTTGCCACCCAACGCCATTTTAAGGTTTTTCCACTGATAAGTTGCCCCGAATGCCATGCTGTGGTTCACTTCAAAATTGTTGGCAAATTGTGGCGGAAGGTAACCTTCAAACGTATAATCGTTGTTGTTAAAACTGTAATTAAACCAGCCTGTGAACTGGTTAATTTGTTTTTGAATGAGCACTTCTGCACCATACACTTCATACTGCCCAATGACTTTCACAAACTCCAATTGATTTTGAAAACCCTGAGCGGAACTGGTGATGCCTTCTACTTTTTTATAAAATGCTTCGGGATGAATGAGCCAATTGTTTTGGCGAAACACAACACCCAACGACGCCTGATTGCTTTTTTGAATCGGAATGGTTTCATTGTTTGCCAACACCCAACGGCGTTTTTCTACGCCTAAAAAGTCTTGTTGCAAGTCGATGATTTGCGAAGCCGTTTGGTTTTTTTGCTCACCGGAAAGTTCTACGTTGAGGTGATCGGTTAACGCATAATTCACGTGCAAACGCGGCTCCACGATAAAAAGCGACCATTTTTCAAAATAATTGCCGCGTGCTCCCAGTCGTGCGAAGAAGCGGTTGTTGTTGGTCCGGTAGTCGATTTCTGCAATCAACGCATGACTTCGCAAGACTTCTTTCACGGTTCGGGTGAATTGCGGAATGTTGATGTCGTCAAAACTACGTATACCGATTTCATTGAATTGATAACCGTTGGTTAGCGTAACGGTTTCCGACAGTTGATGGGCGTTTTTTAACCGAATGCCATTGTCTAACACCGTGTTTTCCTGTAGCAAAATTTGGTTGTTTTCTACCGATTGGTTGTTGGCATCCAATTGGTAATAGGAACTGTACACACTGAGTTCGGAATTGTTTTTGGCGTTCCAATTGGTTTTCAAAGTTAAATTACCACCCAAGGTTTGCTGATTCAATTGGCTGTTTTTGGAAACGGTTTGGTTGTTGGCAAGCGTGCTTTCGTTGAACGTCAATTCATTAGAAATAGCCAACGCATCAAAAAACAATTCGCTTTTTTGACCTATTTTTTGATGGTATTGCAGCGTGACGTCATAAAAATAAAAGTCTTCTTCGTGGTTGTAATTGAGGTCTTGGTTGTTAGTCACATCAATGACTTCCGTGTTTTGAAATATTCGATTGAAGTAATTTTTGTAGGTCGGCGAAGCGAGCATATCGGTAAAAGAACGCCGTGCTGCCACTTCAATAGACGATTTTTCGCTGGTTTTTACTTTGGTATAGAGTTCAGCATTAATCATATTGACACCGACAGTACTGCTGGTGTTTTCAACGGAGTTGCTTCGTGACGAAATATCAATCACACTCGAAACACTTTCGCCATAAAAAGCCGAACTGCCGTTTTTGGACAGTTGAATCGTGTGAGCCAAATTAGGATTCAGGGCCGATATTAATCCGTAAAAATGACCGGTTTGAAACAACCGAATGCCATTCCATAGAAATAAGTTTTGATCGTGGGTGCCACCGCGAACATTTACGTTGGCAATGGTTTCATCGGTACTGATGATGCCCGGAATTTGCTGCATGGTTTGCAACACATCGGGTTCCACCAAACCGGGAAGAATACCGAATTTTTTGGGTTTGATCTCAAAGGTGCCTTCGGTTTTTTTTCGAATTCCCGCTGTCAAGTAGAGTTGAGCAACCACTTCTTCCAGTTCTTGAACGATTAAATTTAATAGAAAAGTGGGACAATTATCCACATAAATTTCGTTGACAAATATAGTTTTGGATGCATAACTCACATGACTAATTTCGATGGGATTAGACGAAACCACGGGAAGTTGGAAGAAACCTTTTTCATCGGAAAGCACAAAAACATTGGTGCCCGAAATGCGAATGGTGGCATTAAAAATCGGGATGTTAGAGGTGCTATCGACCAAATAGCCACACAGCGGTTTGTCGAGTTTTTGATTGTTGGAAATGGTGATTAGTTCATCATTCACAAATTTAAACCGAAGTTTTGTTTGGGTTTGAATGTAATCGATTTTTTGCTCTATCGTGTTTTTTGGGTTTGGAGAAATGATTTTATAAATAACAATTTCTTCTTCAATATAATTGAAGGTTACGTTGTGTTGTTTTTCTATTTCAATTAAAATTTGTTTTAAAGGCAATGCTTCGCCTTGGTCTTGACCCAAAAGCGTCAAAACTGAAAAAAGTGTAATTAAAATGGATAATCTCCAATTATTAAAATGCATCTACCTATTGTAAAACAATGTTGGAATCGCTTAATTTTGAAACATTTAAATGGTAGGTTGTGGCTATTATTTCTAAGGCAACGTCAAGATCATTCATCGGGATGGTTCCCGAGAAAGTTTGATTGGTTAGTTTTCCTTTGTATTCAATTTCAATATTGTATTGTCGGCTTATTTCATCCAAAATAGCTTGTAAATTTTCTTTGGAAAAGTTCACCTCTTTTTGCAACCATTCCGGAGCAAGTTGATCGGTTTGACCGGCATTAATTTGCGTTCCGTTTTCAAACGAAACCATCATTCCTTTGGTCAAAATGATTTGTTGGTTTTGATAGTTTACCTGCACTTTTCCTTCGTAGCAACTGACATCTAATCGTTTGTTTCTGTTTTTTACGTTGAATTGGGTTCCTAACACAGAAACTTTTCCCAAGTCGGTGGCCACTTCAAATTTTTTGCCTTTGGCTACTTTAAAGAAAGCTTCGCCGTCCAGTTTTAGTTTTCGCTCGTTGTTCCAATTCCATTTTTTGTATTCAACGGATGAACCGGAATTCAGCAACACAGTGGAGTTGTCAGGAAGTAAAAATTCAGTGGTAGCACCGTTCGCCGAAAACTCCGTGAAATTGGCAAAGTTTTTCACCGCCAACGTGATTCCGAAACCGATAATGAGCACCGCAGCGATGCGAAGAAACACTTTTTGTATCGAAATTTTATTTGATTTTTTAGCTTTTAAAATGTTTTGCAGCATTTTATCGTCATCAAAATCAGGTGTTTTTAACTCGGCAGAATAGTGTTTTATTTTTTGGTAAACGGCAAAATCATCAGAGGCTTCAAAAGCTTTGAGCTCTTCGCCTTCCAATTCATTATTCAGCCATTTTGCTAAGGTGTAATTTTCTTCCATAATCGGATTTTTATCTAAAACAGTTTGGATTTCAAAAACCCTACTTAAAATACTCAATTTCTTTTCGCAATTCTAACAATGCCAGATGCATTCGTTTTTCAACGGCTTTCACGCTTATACCTAAGGCGTCGGCAATTTCGCTGTATTTCTTCCCGTCAATGCGGTGCATTAAAAAGCAGGTGCGTTGGCCTTCGGTTAATTTATCGATTGCCTTTTGCAGTTTGACTTTGAATTCATTTTCTTCCAAATGATAATCAGGGCTTTCAAACGTTTTGTCTTGTTTGGGTGCGGCTTTAGCGTATTCCAACACCACTTTTTGATGAGCAATTTGATTTAAAGTGGTGTTATTCGCAATAGTATATAAATACGACTTTGCTTTATCCAATGGAACTTTTTCGCAATTTTCCCATAACTTTATAAACGCTTCTTGCGTTACATCTTCGGCTTGCTCTGCATTTCCGAATTTGTAATACATGAAATTGCGTAGGGCTTTGACGTGGCTTTTGAAAAAATTCGAAAAAATGAGTTCTTCACAAATTCCTGAAAGTGATTTACTTTTCATTTACTTTTATAAAACTTTTGTGAAATTATAAAAAAAAAGAAAACCACGGTAGGGTATTTTAATTTTAATTTGTTTACTAACTAAATGCATCACTAATGAAAAGATTTTTACTTTATTATGTATCGGTTTTGAGTGTACTATTTTTTACTTCTTGTCAGGAAGAAGAAAATACGATTGTGCAAGACACTACGCAAAATTTGAATGTAGCATCGCCGACCTCAAAATTTTTAGCGAGAGCAGCACAAAATAATACGTCGGTGGATAATATAATGGATGGAACGAGTGTGTTTCGAGTAAAATTACCGGTTTCAATCAATTTGAATGATCTTGATTTAACTGTGGCTACCGAAGCGGATTATGCGACTGTTGCCGATTTAAAAAATGCTTCGAATTCAGATGATGATGTGGTAACGTATGTGTATCCGATTACAGTTTCGTTGCGGAATTTTGAGGAGATTACAGTGAATAATTTGACGCAACTAAATGCTATTATTACGCAAAATGAAGACCTAAGTGATATAAGTTGTGTGACGATTATTTATCCGATTATGATAAATGAATATGACAGTGCAAACCAGATAGCTGATATTCTAACGATCAACAGCGATTCACAATTAATTAATTACCTGATCAATTTGAACAGTGGTGTGTTTTATTCAATCAATTATCCGATTTCGGTGATTAATCCCAATAGTCAAACCGTTGTGATTAATTCAAATACTGAACTAAGGGAGGTGATTGAAAGTGCCATCAGCCAATGCGGTTCCAATTCCGGTTCAACCGATGATTTTATTGATGTGTTAACCAGCGGATCTTGGCGAATATCGTATTATCATGAAGGCGACGACGATGAAACGAGTGTGTATAATGGTTTTGTTTTTACATTCAACACCAATAACACAATTACGATTATCAGAAATAGTTCAACATTTACCGGAACATGGAGTTTTTTCGAGGAAGATGGTGTAGATATTTTAGAGATTGATTTTGAAGATGATCCGTTAGATGATTTAGATGATGACTGGGAATTGTTGGAGTTTTCTTCTACTTTAATTCAGTTAAAAGAGGAGGGCGATAATGAATATTTGAGTTTCACTAAAATTTAAAAGCAATGGACATGAAGACTCTTTTTCGAAACTTTCTTTTTGGAAAAAATAACATCGTTTATTTTCTCACACAGGCGGTGATCTGGGTTTTTAATGTGCTTTTGATTTATATATTATTTTTTTAATTTCTTAACCTAAACAATTTTAAACATGAAAAAGTTTTTTTTAATTCCTTTATTATTCGGCGTTTTTATGCTGAATGTTGCTTCCACTTGTAGCAACGATGACGATGATAGTAATGATGATGACGACAATAATTCATCGAGTGCAATCATCACTCAAACACAAAATACGTTAGTAAATGGTTCATGGCGAGTGACGTTATTTTCAGAAGATGGTTCCAATCAGACTTCTCAATTTTCTGACTACGATTTTGTATTTGGAACGAATGGTGCTGTGACAGCCGAAAACGGAAGCACTACAATGAGCGGAACCTGGACAACCGGAACAGATGACAGCACGCCAAAATTTATCATAAATTTTAGTGCAACCAATGGACCATTTGAAGAGATAAGCGAAGATTGGCAAATTTTAAATGCCTCTTCCAACAGAGTAGAACTTAAGCACGTGAGTGGAGGAGACGGGAGCACAGATTTGCTGACATTTCAGAAGAATTAAATAGGTATTTATGAAAAGTATCTTGGCTTATTTTGATGACGAATTAGTAAATACTTTTGAAAAAGAGGGAATCATAAAAAATGTTCCAAAAGACACAGAACTGATTCGCGACGGTCAATATATCAACTCGATTCCTATTGTACTCCGTGGAATGGTAAAAGTATTTACAAAATATAATGAGAAGGAATTTCTGTTGTATTATATTCAGCCTACCGAAAGTTGTGTGTTATCGTTTATTGTCAGTAAAAAAAATGAGCCAAGTACTTTTTTTGCCAAAACAGAAGAAGATAGTGAAATTCTGCTGTTGCCTTCAGTAAAAGTGCAAGAATGGATAAAGAAGTATCCACAATTTAATGCAATGTTTTTTAATCTATTTAATGAGCGTTATTTTGATTTAATCGATACGCTAAATCATGTTTTATTTGATCATTTAGATGCAAGGTTGTATTTGTATTTAAAGGAAAAAATGGATATACACAATACAACAATCATTACTACCTCACACAAAGATATTGCCAACGAAATGGGTACTTCCCGCGAAGTTATTACGCGTGTTCTGAAAAAATTGGAAGCAGAATCAAAAATAATGCAAACTTCCAAAGGCATTCAACTTTTCTAGATGTGACTTTTGTCACATTTTTTTGTTTTTGATTGATTTACTTTTACATAGGTAAATACATAAAAATCAGAATCATATGAAAACAAATGTTGGCAACACAGACAAATTAATCCGAATCATAGTAGCTATTGTTCTTGGAACGCTCTATCTTACAAATACAGTGAGTGGCTTTGTAGGACTTGCAGTTTTAGTAGTTGCAGTTATTTTAATTGCAACAAGCATTATTAGTTTTTGCCCAATTTATCCTTTGTTTGGAATAAACACTTTTCCCACTAAAAAAAGCAATAAACTATGAAAAATTTTATTTATTACATGTTTTTCTTTTCGCTGTGCACGCAGGCTCAAGTCAATGTAGAGTGGTCTAATTACCCTGGAGGAGTTTCGGTTGCTGTAAACCAATTGCATGAGGTATATTCTGCCAATTGGGACTATAATCCTGGAGGTGATATTACGTTAACCAAGCGAAATGCATCAGGCTCTATTTTGTGGAGTGCTACGTATGATAATGTGGAGGACACAAGACATGAAGTAGCTACTTGGATTGAAACCGATAGTCAAGATAATTGTTTGGTTGCAGGAACCATTCGTTCCGGTTTTTCTAATCCGGTGAATGCAGCCAGTATTTTAATGAAATATAATCCGCAAGGAGAGTTACTTTGGCGAGTGGTTTTTGAGGATTACTTTGAAGGTTCGTATACTACAAAAATACTCGTTGATTCTGCTGACAATAGCTACGTGTTAGGATTGGGAATGGGAGAAAATGGGTTGGTAACAAGAGTTAAAAAGTTTGATTCCAATGGTGAATCCATTTGGACCTATTACGATGTCAATGGAGTAGGTGCTCCCATCAATATTAAATTTACACCGGACAATGCAATAGTCCTTTCCGGCAGAAGTATAACCGGAATCATAAATGGTTATTTAAAAATTAGTACAGATGGAAATCTACTTTGGCATAAAGTAGGAATCACAAGTCCAACTGTTGGTGATATTGCCGGAGATGCTTTTGGTAATTCGTACATCATTAATGGCGAAAATACAGTTTCAAACGCTGGCAGTGTTCTTGAAAAATTAGATGAAAATGGAGTGACTACTTGGTCAGAAATAAATATGATGGCAGGAAGCCGCGTGGAAGTGGGTTCCGATAATAATCCAATCATCAGCGGTTTTCCTAATTCTGGAACGGGTGGAGCCGCTTTTATGAAGTATAATGCTGATGGAACTGTACTTTGGCAAAATTTAAATGCAGACGGACCTGAAATTTTACTTCTGCACGGTCAATTAAAATTGGATGCTGCTAATAATGCGTATCTGTCAGCAGGGAATTTGTTTAATATGGCGGTTTGTAAAATCAATTCCGACGGAACAAATGGTTGGGTTGGATTGGTTTCAGGAAGTAGTTCGGCCAGCTCGTTTGTTATTGATACCGATAATTCTATCTATGTTGCAGGTGGAACTACTGCAAAATTAGGCCAGGCTCCACTTGGAATAAACACAACTGACGTTGCTCCATTTGCAATTTTTCCGAATCCATTTTCAACCACATTCACAATTCAATCATTTATCAATGAGGGAGAAAAGCAAGTAGCTATTTATGATCTATCAGGTAAATTGATATATGAGAATAAGTTTTTAGGATTTAATGTAAGCATACAGTTGAACAATATTTCCAGCGGGATTTATTTTATCAGGATTGTTGATCAAACCGGAAAAATTTACAAGCAAAAGTTGATTAAAAATTAAGGTAAAGCCATTAATTTGTAATTATACCAAATAGAAACCAAGAAAAATGAGATAGATTACCAACATTTATTACGTATTGGTAGCTATGATTTTCTGTAAATAAGTGAAACGCCTTCAAACTCAACGAAAACTATGTTTCTATGTGGTAAAAAACAGGTTATTGAATTTGTCCATAAACGGGTTAAATAAATAAAAAAAAGCTGCAGGTTTAGTGCAGCTTTTTCATCTAGTAGGTTAAATTGTGGTATTTGGAAACTAACTAACTTTAATCATCTAACAAATCGGTGTATTCTTCAATTTTATCTTTGATAGTATTGGCCAAACTTTGATTGCCATCGGTATCGTTTGGACTAATTTCAATTAATCCGTCGCCGTTTCCGTCTTGAGCATTCGATAAATCAACATTGGCTAAAACTGCATCTAAATTAAAATCGATAACAATAGTGGCTGAATTGTCTGATATAACTAAGTTTTGTCCGGCATCTTCGTAGTCAATTTCAAAATCTTCGTCAATGTTATGCCAAAACACAAATGGGGTAGTACCTATAGTTCCTTTAATTAAAACAGACTTGTTGAACAACTCACTTTCAGAATTAGTGCTTCTCGCCATTTCAAACTCAACTTCTTCATACACTCCGTTTGGAATATTGATACTGGTAATAGTGGTTTGACCACTCAATAAATCCAATTCAAACGGACCTCTTAATTCAAATTCATCGTCATCGCCGTAAAATCCATCACCATAATCATCATCGTCATCATCATAAAAATCATCATCCAATTCAAATTCAATTTCTTTTAAATTAATTTTAAATTCAGAAATACTCACGGCATTTTCCATTCTGCCGGTATTGCCCGAATAAGAAGCTTTGGCAACAATAGTTAAATTGTCATTGGCATTGTTGGAAGAACTCTCGTCATTACTACAAGAAGCAGTTGAAAAAATAACCGCTAGAAGGCCTAAAAGAATTTTTTTGTTTTTCATAGTGTGTAAAATTTTGTTGTATACTACTGAAACAATTTCAATTCAATTTACCCTACCTAAAATTTTAAAAAATTACTTAAAATCATTTTTTGATGCTTATTTGCTTTATGTTATCTTTGCACTTCATTAAAAGAAAATCCTAATTATGTTCAGTAATTTAAGCGATAAACTCGACAAAGCCCTTCATATATTAAAAGGTCACGGTAAAATTACCGAAGTAAACGTTGCCGATACCCTAAAAGAAGTCCGTCGTGCGTTATTGGATGCCGACGTGAATTTTAAAATCGCCAAAGATTTTACCAATTCCGTTAAGGAAAAAGCATTGGGTCAAAACGTATTAACTTCGTTACAGCCTGGCCAATTAATGGTGAAATTGGTGAAAGACGAGTTAACCGAATTAATGGGTGGAGAAGAAGTGGGGATTAACCTTTCCGGTCATCCGTCCGTGATTTTAATGTCCGGTTTGCAAGGTTCGGGTAAAACTACTTTCTCTGGAAAATTGGCTAATTTCTTAAAAACTAAAAAAGGAAAGAAACCACTTTTGGTGGCTTGTGATATTTATCGTCCTGCGGCTATCAATCAGTTGCACGTGGTAGGAGATCAAATTGGAGTAGAAGTATATTCTGAACCTGAAAATAAAAATGCGGTTGACATTGCTCAAAATGCAATTAAATATGCCAAATCAAATGGATTCAACGTTGTAATTGTCGATACGGCCGGACGTTTGGCCATTGATGAGCAAATGATGAACGAAATTGCAAATGTGCACAAAGCCATTCAACCACAAGAAACGTTGTTTGTGGTAGATGCAATGACAGGTCAAGATGCCGTGAATACTGCCAAAGCATTTAACGACAGATTGAACTTTGACGGTGTGATTTTAACCAAATTAGATGGTGATACCCGTGGTGGAGCAGCGATTACGATTAAATCGGTGGTTAATAAACCAATCAAATTCATTGGTACCGGTGAAAAGATGGAAGCTATTGATGTGTTCTATCCTTCCCGTATGGCCGACAGAATCTTGGGAATGGGTGACGTTGTGTCGTTGGTAGAGAGAGCACAAGAACAATATGACGAAGAAGAAGCTCGCAAACTTCAAAAGAAAATTGCTAAAAATGAATTCGGTTTTGATGATTTCTTGGTTCAAATTCAGCAAATCAAAAAAATGGGTAACATGAAAGATTTGGTGGGTATGATTCCCGGAGCAGGAAAAGCATTGAAAGATGTAGAAATTGAAGACGATGCGTTTAAACACATTGAAGCAATTATTCATTCGATGACTCCGTTAGAAAGAACAAAACCGGCCGTGATAGATGGTAAAAGAAAAATTAGAATTGCCAAAGGCTCAGGAACCAAAGTGGAACAAGTGAATCAATTGATGAAACAGTTTGACCAAATGAGCAAAATGATGAAGATGATGCAAGGCGGCGGCGGAAAAAACCTCGCAAGAATGATGGGTGGAATGAAGGGAATGAAATAATTTTCAACAATAACTGACGCGATTTATCGCGTCTTATTTTTTTACGACACAACTAAAACACACATACATGAAATTATTAGACGGTAAAAAAGTTTCAGAAGACATCAAAAATGAAATTGCTGCCGAGGTGCAGAAGATGAAAGACAATGGCGAAAAAGTACCGCACTTAGCCGCTGTTATTGTGGGGACTGATGGAGCGAGTTTAACTTACGTTGGAAGCAAAGTAAAAGCCTGTGAACGAGTAGGATTTGAAAGCACATTGATTAAAATGCCAAACACTACTTCGGAAACGGAATTATTGAAAAAAATCAAAGAATTAAATGAAGATGATGATATTGACGGATTTATAGTGCAGTTACCGTTACCGAAACAAATTGATACACAAGAAGTATTGATGGCGATTGATCCTAACAAAGACGTGGACGGATTTCATCCCGAAAACTTCGGAAAAATGGCATTGGATATGACTACTTTTATTCCGGCAACACCGTTTGGTATTTTAGAACTATTAGAACGTTACGGCGTTGAAACACAAGGAAAACATACTGTTGTAATTGGGCGAAGCCACATTGTTGGAAGACCAATGAGTATTTTGATGGGAAGAAAAGGATTTCCGGGTAATTCAACTGTTACATTGACGCACAGTTATACAAAAAATATTTCCCAAATTACAACCCAGGCTGATATTATCATCACAGCTTTAGGCGTGCCAAATTATTTGAAAGCCGAAATGGTAAAAGATGATGCGGTAGTAATTGATGTCGGTATAACACGTGTTGCAGACGATTCAACCGAAAAAGGTTACCGCATTACCGGCGATGTAGATTTTGAAAATGTAAGTAAAAAAGCATCCTTTATCACTCCGGTTCCGGGTGGAGTGGGACCCATGACCATTGCGATGTTGTTGAAAAACACGTTATTGGCAAGAGAGCAGAAACGATTGAAGATGAGATAAATAACAAAACCCAAGTGATGAGCTTGGGTTTTTAGTTAATAAAAATAAGAATAGTTTTTAAGAACCATTTGAAACATTTCCGGTAAGATCAATATTTACCGATATGTTTGATTGATCTAATTTTTTAAAATTACCATTGTATTTAATAGTATAATTATTTCCACCATTTGAAATTATTTGAATAGTACCAACCGGTGCATTACCATTAACAAAATTTTGAGTAGCTATATTGGTAGTAGCAACCAAAGAAGTCCAACCAATACATACTCTTACATCGGAGCTAAGAATATTTTCAATACTAGTAAAAGTATCTTCATCTTGATCAGTTGAAATTTGATATGTACCATCAACAGATTCACCATTTTTAACAAATAAATCAAAAGTTACAGTTGCGACATCAGTCATATCCTTAATACCACTAATTATGAATGTGTTACGGTTATAAGTTTCACCTTCTAGCTCATAGGCATTAGGTGTTACAATATTCACCATTCCTTGAGATGCTACAAGACTGTAATTTACTCCATCAACTTTAAATGTTGAAGAATCATTTGAATCGCTATCACTGCTACAAGAGAATACTGTAAATAAAGTGACTAAAAATAGATTAGTAAATAATAGTTTTTTCATTTGTTTTGTTTATATTGTTATTCACAAATTTAATTTAATTTTCTATTTATCAAAATTTTTGAAATTTATTTTTTTCTGCGTGGGACATTATAAATCACTTTCGGTAAACTCGCTTCTTCCGTTTTGCTTGATGGTTCAATCAATTGATTTAATTCTTTGATTTCAGCTTCGGTTAAATCACGGTATCTTCCCACTTGAATATCCAACGAAATATTAATAATTCGAATACGTTTTAGAGCCGTAACTTCATAGCCAAGATACTCACACATTCTACGAATTTGACGATTTAAACCTTGCGTTAATACAATCTTAAAGATGTATTTGCTGATTTGTTCCACCTTGCATTTTCTTGTAATTGTATCCAAAATCGGAACACCGTTACCCATTTTCTCAATAAAGCGATCTGTTATTGGTCGGTCAACCGTAACAATATATTCTTTTTCGTGGTTGTTTCTGGCTCGTAGAATTTTATTCACGATATCGCCATCATTTGTCATAAAAATCAATCCTTCGCTGGCTTTATCTAATCGTCCAATCGGAAAAATTCGTTCGGGATAATTAATGTAATCTACAATATTATTGCGAACACTTTGGTTGGTGGTACATTCAATTCCGGCGGGTTTGTTGAACGCTAAATAAATGGGTTTATCTCTGTTTTCACGAATGAGTTTACCATCGACACGAATTTCATCGGTTTCAAAAACTTTTGTGCCCATTTCAGGAACAGCTCCGTTGATGGTTACTCTACCTTCAGTGATTAGTCTGTCGGCTTCACGTCGGGAACAATAACCGGATTCTGATAAAAATTTATTGATGCGTTTTCCTAAATCTTCCATACTGCAAAAGTAATTTTATTTTATGGATTTCAGAAAAATAGAAGTTTATTTAAATCTGAAAGAAATTTAGTAAATTGCACAAAAATTGCCTATAATCAAGAACTTAGCTTTATGATAAAAAAATTACTTTTTATTTTTACATTTCTATTTTCTCTGTTTTTGAATGCTCAAACCAGAAAAAATCAATTTCATTTGAATGGCAACAGCAGTAAACATGAATTACATGTTTCATTTAATTCTGAAGTTGTTTTAAAAGACAAAGAATCGATTCTCAATCAATTTTCAGAAATAGTACTACTTTCAGATGAATTTCAATTAAATTTTGAAAAAACGATTTCATTTTCAGATGAAAAATGGAACGATTTAGAAAAAAATACCAAACAATATGCTGGAAATTCTTCTTCAGTTCATCAATTAAAAAATATTTTTAAAGTGATTATTGATAATCCTTCGAATGAAAAATTACTTTTTTTGGCAGAAGAATTTGAAAAATTGAATTCAGTTAATTATGCTAGTCTAATTTCTTTAGAACCCATAAAACCTCCTTTTGATATTCCTCCCACAACACCAGATTTTATGGTTAATCAAACCTATATTGGTCCGAATCCGGGGTTAAACATGCAATACGCTTGGGATTTAGGTTTAAAAGGTTTGGGAATTCGTGTGCGAGATGTGGAATATGGTTTTAATAGCAATCATGAAGATTTAAATGAAGTAAACGTATCTATTGCAGCAGGAATGACTATTGCTGAAGATGCTTTGCAATACTCTCAACACGGCACATCAGTTTTCGGTATTATTATTGCCGGAAACGATGGCTATGGAATGACAGGTTTAGCACATGAAGCAACAGAAATGATACTTTATCCCGAATGGCAAGAAATAGGGTATAGCAGAATTAATGCTGTTAACCAATCCATTCAAAATTCAACTGTTGGCGATGTAATTATTTATGAAATGCAAGAAGACGGACCTGCATCAGGATCATCGGATTTTGTTCCGGCCGAATATAATAGTGTTATTTGGGATTTAACCAAAGCAGCTTCCGATGCAGGAATCGTAATTGTAGCAGCAGCCGGAAACGGAAATCAAAATTTGAATGGTACTCTTTTTACAAGTTATATGAACCGAGGCAATAGCGGAGCAATCATTGTAGGCGGTGGATTGTCAAATCTTACTCACAACAAAATTTCCTACAGCACGCATGGTTCGAGAGTAGATTTGCAAGGTTGGGCACAAAATGTTTTTGCGTGCGGATATGGTACTTTGATTATGATTAATGATGATGTAAACCAAGGCTATGTCAATTTTTCAGGAACTAGTTCGGCAACGCCAATGGTCGCAGCATGTGCGATTGTATTGCAATCGTATCATCACAGTTTAACCGGTAATTATTTAACAGGACCCCAATTACGAACGATTTTACAAGAAACCGGGATACCGCAAGGCAATCCTTCTGCCGGTAATGTTGGCCCTTTTCCAAATATGAAGGATGCTGTACTACGTGTGTATGATGATTATCTTTTAGGTTTAGATGTTGTTAATACAACTGAATTTACGGTTTTCCCAAATCCGGTTCAAAATCAATTGAAGTTTTTGACTCATCAGGATTTGTCTGAAATGGCTTCCGTTGAGATTTTTAATACGTTAGGTCAATCCGTTTTTCAAGCGAAGATGCCACAAGATAAACAACTCGATGTTTCAACTTTATCCGGTGGAGTATATTTTGTAAAAGTCTCCGATGGAAATCAATCGGCTACCAAAAAAATAATTAAGAAGTAAACAAAAATTTCTCAATTTGTTGATACAAAGTTTTGTCATGCATACTATGACCTAATCCTTTTGTTTCAATAAAAGTTGCTTTTTTCCATTCCAAAGCAATTTTTTTACTTTCGCTAAAATGAACCGCTTTGTCATCCGAGTCATGCGAAAGAATTCCTAAAACTGAAAGTGTAGAAGCCAAATTAGTTCCGGTAAATTCAATTGGATTTATTTTAAACCGATTCAGAAAATAATCATACATTAACTGAATAACTTTTTTGTTCAAGCTAAGTAAATTGGCATAGTTTTGAATAATAACTTCCAAATCAGACGGAGCTCCAAGTAAAACCATTTTCTGAAGTGAAGCTGCCTTAAATTGATGCTGAAAATACAAACAAGTTAATCCGCCAAGCGAATGACCAATCAAAATTTGAGGTTCATATTTTTGGAAGACGGTATTAATAAAATCAGCATATTGCGGAACATTACATTCAATACCGGAAGACAAACCGTGAGCCGGACCATCAATTGCCAAAATTGTAGCACCCGATTTTTGTAAGTAGGGAAACATGGGTTCCCAACGAGAAGCATTGCTTTCCCAACCATGAACTAAAAGTATTTTGGTTTCGTTTCCTTCCCATTTATAAATAGGAAAGTTGTGGTTTTCTAACGAAACAATTTCAATTTCGGCTTGCTTTAAAATTTGTGGAATTGATTCCGGTTGTAATCTTCCATCACGAGGTTCGCTGAAAAATTTGTAGGCCAATTTTGTTGCTTCCTTTGGAAAGATATAACTGAGCAAATTGATATAGAAACCAATTACTTTAATCGAAAATGTCTTGAAAAATTTATTCATAAAAAAACCCCGAATCCGGGGTTTGTTATTTAGATGTTAGCAAATATGCTTTCCATTTTTTCTCTTTCTTCGGTAGATAAAACATTGTCTACTAAAATTCTTCCACTGTGCTCATCGGTTAAGATTTTTTTGCGTGCAGCAATTTCAACCTGCGTTTGTGGCGGAATTGTAAAGAATGACCCTGCAGATGCTCCTCTTTCGATAGAAACTACCGCTAAACCATTTCTTACGCTTGAGCGAATTCTGTGATAGGCAGCTAATAAACGATCTTCGATTTTAGCAGCATACTCGGCAGAAAGTTTAGTTAAAAACTCTTCTTCTTTTTGCGTTTCCGACATGATATCGCCTAATTCAGCTTTTTTATGCTCTAAATGCGATTGTTTTGCATTTAATTTTTCTTGAGAATCAGCAACTTGTTGTTTTTTGTATTCAATAGAAGCTTTCATTTCTTTGATGTGCTTCTCACTCAATTGAATTTCTAATTCTTGAAATTCGATTTCTTTGGTTAACGAGTTGAATTCTCTGTTATTACGAACATTTTTTTGTTGTTCGGTATATTTTTTAATTCCCTCTTTATGAGCTTCAATAGCATTTTTTTTCGCTTTGATTTGATCATCAATTTGCTCTAAATCTGCTTTTAATTTTTCGTTGCGTGCTTTTAAACCTGCTACTTCATCTTCTAAATCTTGTACTTCAAGTGGCAATTCACCTCTTACGTTTCTGATTTCATCAATTCTTGAGTCGATTAACTGCAAGTCATAGAGTGCTCTTAACTTCTCTTCTACACTCATTTCTTTTACGTTTGTCATAATCTAAAAGTACTTAACTGGATTTGTATTTTGTTCTGATAAAATGATTGCAAAATTAGGAAATTTTTTGATAAGAAAATCAACAATATAATTTTTTGTGTAACGTTCGCTTTCATAATGACCAATATCGGCCAAAAGCAACTGATTTTCAGCCTCATAAAATTGATGATATTTCAAGTCGGCCGTCAAAAAAGCATTGGCTCCCAATCGTTTAGCATGTCCAATGGCAAAACTACCTGAACCACCTAAAACGGCAACTTTTTTTATCTTTTTATTCAAAAAAGCACTGTGTCTGATGCTTTCGCACTGCATTTTTTCTTTCACAATTTGCAAAAAATCGTTTTCATTCATCTCATTTTCCAGTTCCCCAATCATTCCTAAACCGATATTTTGATGTTGGTTTTGTAATTCAGAGATTTCATAAGCCACTTCTTCATAGACGTGATTTTTGAATAAAGCTTTCAAAATTTTTGATTCCAAATGCTTTTCAAAAGTGACTTCGATTTTAATTTCTTCGTTTTCTACAAATTCGAAACGTTCTCCGATTTCGGGATTACTGTTTTCGTTCCCCATATACGTTCCAATTCCTTTTGAATTAAAACTACAATCTTCATAATTACCGATGTTTCCGGCACCGGCTTCAAATAAAGCATTTCGTAATTCTTGATGATTTTCAGGAATGGTATAAGTAATTAATTTGCGAATGAATTTTTCCTTTGGAACCAAAATTTTAGTATTGATAAGTCCCAATTGATTGCATATAATTTTATTCACTCCATTTTGATGATTATCCAAGGCAGTATGTACTGCATAAATGGCAATATCATTTTTGATGGCTTTCAATACCACTCTTTCCACATACGTTTTTCCTGTAATTTTCTTCAAACCCGAAAATAAAATAGGATGGAAGCAGACAATTAAATTGCAATTTTTTTCGATGGCTTCATCAACCACTTTTTCCAAGGCATCGTGGCAAACTAAGATACCACTGATTTCTTGGTCGGAATTTCCTAAAAGTAAACCAACATTATCAAAGTCTTCGGCATACGCCAATGGAGCAAGTTCTTCTAATATTGGGAGAATGGTTTGAAGTTTCATTGAAAATAATTAAGTAACAAATTTAAGCAAATAATGGTTTTGTATTTAAGAATGATGTTTTAAAAAATTAACCGGGAATTAATTCTTCTAAAATTTCATTTCCTGCTTTATCATAATACGTACACGTCATTTTTTCAAGGATAACCACCCATTTTTCTATACCTGATTTGGCACAATCGCTGCAAAAAGTGGGGTAGTTTGTTTTTCCTTGTTGATGAGCTTTTAAATCGGCTTTAAATTGATCTTTATCAGTTTCTTCGGCAATTGTTAAAGTTTCATACTTTGCCGGTGAAGTCGTTTTAAAGTTATTTTCACCAAAATAATCGGTGTGGCCATCTGAAACATAAGCATCATAAGAAATAACACCTAATTGTTTAAGCTCTTGAATGTAAGATGGAAAATCGGCTCCGGATTTTACTTTGCTGTGAGCGATTTTAATTTGTTCGATTGTAAACATTTTGTTTTAAATATGATTCAAAAGTAATGATTTTGTAGTTTTTGCAATTTCAAAATCATCATTTTAATTGAAAAAAAAATCAAGCTTTTTTATATTTTGTCTGTAAAAAATCAATCGTTTCTTTTATCATTTTTTTTAAAACATCTTGATTGATATCGGATAATTTTTTGACATAAATACATGCTTTACCCATTTTAAATTTACCTAATTCTTTTAATAAATGTTCTTGCTCATCACACCCGCTGTAAACATAAAGAGAAATGGCTGCTTTGCGTGGTGAGAATCCAACCAAAAACCAATCGCCTTCTTGCGTGCTTCTTTCAGATTTGTAGTGATAGCTACCAAACCCAATGATAGAACCTCCCCACATTTTAGGTTCAAAACCAGTAAAATCCTCCATCAATTTTAAAAGTTCAAAACTATCTTGCTTTTTTTGTTCAGTATCAGCAAACGAATTGATAAAATCGGTTACACTTTCTTGTGTTTGTTTTGTTTTTAGTTCTGCCATTTTGCAAAATTTTTGTTTATCAAATTTAAGAAAGGTTTTTAGATTTTGGAAAGAAGTTTTGTATTGTTTACATGAAAATGTATTTTAACTTCATTATTAGCTTTTCATCTTCATATTTAAACTAAGAGCTTTTTTTCTTCGTGCCTAATAATCCTCACCCTCAACTCTTCTTAATCCGCCTTCGGACGAGACAGGAAGAAGAGGGGAGAAGAGACGTTGAAAAATTACTAAAGTGTACAATTTTAATCCCTTCCAATCCATTATAGCAAAGCTATCAAATCAGCGAAAATCTATTTCATCTATCAAATCCGTGTTCCAATTAAAAACTTTATAATTTCAAAATAAAACCAAATCAAAAAACCAAATATTTCCCAAAAATACCTACATTCGTAACATGATTCTCTTGCGAAAAATACTCTTCCCTTTTGCCATTCTCTATGGTTTGATTACCGCCATTCGCAATTGGTTTTATGACAAAGGAATTCTAAAATCGCATTCATTTTCCATTCCAATCATCGCAGTAGGAAACCTCAGTGTAGGCGGAACAGGCAAAACGCCACAAATAGAATATTTAATTCGATTGCTTTTGCCAAACCATAAAATAGCAGTTTTAAGTAGAGGTTACAAACGCAAATCATCCGGATTTTTATTAGCAGAATATTCCTCAACCGCAGAAACGTTGGGAGACGAACCGTTTCAACTCCATCAAAAATTCCCAACCATTCAAGTGGCTGTTGATGCTAATCGTAAAAACGGAATTGAGCAATTGTTAGCTTTACAAAACAAACCGGACATTATTTTGCTTGACGATGCATTTCAACACCGCAAAGTGAAAGCCGGTTTCTATATTTTACTCACAGCCTACAACGATTTGTATGCCGATGATTTCATTTTGCCTACCGGAAACTTACGTGAAAGTAGAAGTGGAGCAAAGCGTGCAAATATCATAGTTGTCACCAAATGTCCGCCAACGCTTTCCGAAGCAGATCAAAATAAAATTCGTCAAAAATTAAAGCTTTCGACAAATCAAGAACTATATTTTTCGGCTATTCAGTACGATGAAATTTTGTATTCCGAAACCGAAAATCATACAGTTCATTCACTAAAAAACACCGATAAATTATTAGTTGCCGGAATCGCCAAACCCAAACCATTTTTCAACCATTTGCAAGATGGCAATGATGAGGAATTGGAATTTCCCGACCACCACGATTTTACAGAAAGTGACATCCAAACCATTCAAAAAAAATCAAAAAATAAACCCATTATTACCACCGAAAAAGATTTCGTTCGGCTAAAAGGAAAAGTAAATCCGGCACAATTATTCTATTTGCCCATTCAAAGTATTTTTCTTTCCAACGGCGAAAATTTCAATAAACAAATAAACAATTATGTGGAACAAAGTACAAGAAACCGTTCAGTTTCTTAAAGAAAAAACCAATTATACTCCTGAATTCGGCATCATTCTCGGCTCCGGATTAGGAACATTTACACAAGATATCGACATCGAATTTACCATTCCTTATTCCGAAATTCCTAATTTTCCCGTTTCCACCGTGCAAGGTCACAAAGGTGCCTTGGTTTTTGGTAAAATTGGAAATAAAAGCGTGGTTGCTATGCAAGGTCGATTCCATTTTTATGAAGGTTACGACATGAAAACAGTGACTTTCCCTGTGCGTGTCATGAAATATTTAGGCGTTCAAAAACTCATTGTTTCCAATGCGTCCGGCGGTGTAAATCCAAATTACAAAGTGGGCGATGTGGTCGTTATCAAAGATCACATCAACCTATTTCCCGATCATCCGTTGCGAGGAACAAACGATGAACGTTTCGGACCACGATTTGTCAACATGAGCGAACCGTACTCTCGAACCATGATTCAAAAAGCCAAAGAAATTGCTCAACAAAATACTATTGAACTCAAAGACGGCATCTATTTAGGCTTGCAAGGACCAACTTTTGAAACCCTTGCCGAATACAAAATGGTCAAAATTCTAGGTGCCGATTGCGTCGGAATGTCCACCGTTCCCGAAGTCATCGTTGCCCGCCACATGGAAGTTGATTGCCTCGGAATTTCGGTCATTACCGACATGGGCGATGAAGAAAACATCCACGAAGTCAACCACCAAGAAGTCCTTGAAGCCGCCCGAAAAGCCGAGCCAAAAGTTCGAAAATTAATCAAAGAATTTATTCTGAATTATTAGGCAGCTTATCCGGTCATCCGTTGCAACTCCTCGGCCTTCAAGCTATTTTTCTACTGCTTTTTCGTGGCTTCTTAGGTCGCCCCAAAAAGCAATGAAAAATTAGCTTTCTGTCCTGCGGGGTTTCCACTGCTACCCGGGCTGGGGATTGTGCTGGAAAGAAAGATTAGCGTTTTACGTGTATGTGCAGTAGCGGATTAGAAGCACTTTTTTTTCGGCTTGAAATAAATTTAACTTAAAAAGACAAAATTTGAATTTACCAATTTCCTTGCTATAAGTTATAAACCTTTTAGAAATTGGTTCTGTTATTTCTTTCTACCGAATAGTCTTGATAGAAAACTTTGTTTAACTCGTTTTTCGACAATCCAAATTGGCTCGTCAGTTGGTCTTACAATTTTTGTTTTTGGGCCTGATTTACCCCAGGGAAATCCTGTTCGTATTGGTTTATTGGTCAAGTCTGCCACTAAAAATATTTCTGGTAGCTGAATTTGCCCATTTTCAAAGTTATAGTCCTTTTCGTTTTTTTCCATTATTCCGACTTTTTCATTCCAAATCTCCATTACGGTTTTCTCGTGAATAATGTCCAAGTTGGATTGATTCCCTTTTTGTCCGAACTCGTCAACGTGTTTTATGAACTCAGCTAAATTTTCAGAGTGTTTTACAATTACAGCTGGGTCATGACACACATAGTAAACTGAATTCCAATTTCCCTTTGAGTCAATGTCTAAAATCCAAAAATTCCCAAATCCATCTCCTGCTAGTTGGATTGAGTTTGGAAACAATTCTTCAAATCCGAAATGATTGAAAGTGTCAAAACGGACTTCTTCAAGTCCATAGAACTCAAATCCTTTACTAAATCTTAATAGTTCTTCAATTTCTTTCGGTAAGTAGTTATTTGGGAGTTGTCTTATGAGGTTTTCTATTTCACTATCAGATATTCCATCCAACAATTCAACCTTATACGAATCTCCATCTTCTGATTTATATTGGTTTGAAAGTATTAATTCTAATTGATCTTTCGGTTTCATATTTGTTTGTGTTGATATAGCTGTGTTTAATTAATTAACTAACCCAACTGCTGAGCAATCACTTTATAAAAATTATCAGGATTAAAAGGCTTAGTCACCACATCATTCATCCCAAAAGAAAGCAACATTTCACGGTTTTCATTCAACGAAATAGCCGTTAACGCAATAATAGGAAGCTTCTTGTTGAACTCTCTGATTCGTTCGGTGGCAATCGTTCCGTTTATGCCGGGAAGATGAACATCCATTAAAACCAAGTCGTAGCCATTGTTGCGAATCATTTCAATGGCATCTTCACCATTGTCTATGAGTTCACAGGCAATTTCTTTGTTTTCCAACATTTTTTTGGTAATCATTTGGTTGATTTTATTATCCTCAACAACCAACACTTTTTTGAAAGCAAAGACACTTTCATCATATTGTTTCTTAACTTCCACAAACGTTTGCTGACCTAATTCAAAATCAACATCAAACGAAAAAGTAGAACCAATTCCTTCTGCACTTGTGAGCTTGATTTCGCCACCCAATAAATTTACCAATCGTTTAACAATGGCTAATCCCAATCCGGTGCCGCCATATTTTCGGTTAATTTCTACAGAACCTTGCGAAAAACTTTCAAAAATAGTTTGTTGTTTCTCTAACGGAATTCCGATTCCCGTATCCGAAATTTCAAAACGAATAGATGAAATATCATTTTCGTTTTTCAGCATTTTGGCCGACACATTTACTTTTCCGTTTTTGGTAAACTTCAACGCATTATTAATCAAATTAATAAAAATTTGAGAAAGTTTTGTTGGGTCGCCAATTAAATTATCAGGAATGCTTTCATCTAACTCCAATTCAAAATCATTGTTGTTTTTGCTGGCTAAATCTTTGAAAGAATTATACAAATCGCTCAACAGTTGTTTAACGTTTACGTTTATACTTTCAATTTCAATATTTTCACTTTCAACACGGTTAATTTCTAAAATATCATTGATAAACGTGAGCAAATAATCTCCTGAAAATTTAAGCGAAGTAAGGTATTGCAACTGCGATTTTTTCGGATTTTCTTCAATGAGCAAATGCGTGATTCCGTTAATGGCATTCAAAGGCGTTCGCAATTCATGACTCACCGTCGATAAAAATTCTGCTCTGGCTTTGGAAGCTTTTTCAGCTTTGTCTTTGGCTAATTGAAGTTCACTGTTTTTGTCTTGCAATAGTTTGTTCGATTGACTTCGGATAATATTATTTTTATACAACGACAAACTCAATAACGACAAAATCGAAATCAGAGCAATACTTAAAATACTAATTAATTTAGAAAATTTGTTGGCTCGTTGTTGTTCTTTGTTTTCGCGATCCATTTGGTCAATCGACTTTAAACGCTCGGCTTCTTTAAAACTTAAAAAATCTTCCGTTCCAATTCGTTTACTGTTTAATTCCTGAATACTATCCCTGATTCGTAGGTGTTGTTTCATGTATTTGAATGAATTGTCAACATCAATCATTTTTTCATACACTTCACTCAATGTTCGGGCAACATTGGCTTTTAGTTCTAAATTTTTGTTTTTTGAACTTAAATCCAACGCTTTATTTAGGTAATTTAAAGCAAGGTTATAACGATTGTCTTCTGCTTCAATCAAACCAATTTGATACAAAGCTTCAGCTTTGGTTTTAAAATGATCTTCTTCATCCGGATTAACTATTACCGTGTTTAAAATGGATAAAGCCAATTGATTTTCGCCTTTGGCACGGTAAACAATACCTTTTTGGAGGTTAATCATTTCTTTAGCTTCCGGAATATCTATCGTTTCATAGATTTTTTCGGCTTCTTTAAAATAATATTCAGCTTTAGAATATTCTTTTCGTTCAATGTAACATAAACCTAAGTTATAAAACGTATACGCTTGGTTTGAAGATGGTTTCTGATTATTATAAAGTGAAATACTTTTGTTGTAGGTTTGAATGGCATCGGCATATTTTTTTAATTCAAAATATACGTTTCCTAAAAAAGAGTAGGCATCAGCTTGAGCCTGATAATCTTTTTTTTCTTCAGCAAATTCAATTGCTTTTTGAATGTAATCTTGTGAACTTCTGTAGTTGTTATTCTTTTTATGAAAATTAGCCAGCTCAATAAAATAGTTGGTGCTATCCAATTCTTCTTCATCATCCGAAGAAGATTTTGTTTGGGAATTAACAGTTATAGTTAGAATAAGGAATACTAAAGTAAAATACTTCATACCAAAAAAATGGTTATATTTAATGGTATAAAATTAACTATTTATTTGAAATATACCCAATTAAGTCAATAATTCTTGATGAATAACCAATTTCGTTATCATACCAACCCACTACTTTTACCATTTTGTCAATAACGGAGGTCAATTGAGCATCAAAAAGACATGAATTTTGGTTGCCAATTATATCAACTGAAACGATTGGATCTTCCGTGTAAGCTAGAATTCCTTTTAGATTTGTTTGAGATGCTTTTAGAAAAGCAACATTAATTTCTTCAATCGAAACGGCTCTGGAAACATAGCAAGTAATATCTGTCAAAGAACCATCTGGAACCGGAACACGAATGCCACTTCCACCTAATTTTCCATCCAATTTCGGAAAAATTTTAGTCAACGCTTTTGCAGCTCCGGTTGTGGTTGGAACGATTGACTGAGCTGCACCACGAGCCCTTCGTAAATCTTTGTGTGGTTGGTCGTGCAAACTTTGATCGGTGGTGTAGGAGTGAACGGTGGTAATGTAAGCTTGCTCAATTCCGCATAACTCGTCAATAGTTTTAATCATTGGAGCCGCATTGTTGGTCGTGCAACTCGCATTGGAAATAATCACTTCAGAACCATCTAAAATCGATTCATTCACACCTAAAACGACTGTTTTGATTTGATCATCTTCTGGTGGAGCAGAGAGAATAACTTTTTTGGCTCCGGCAGAAATATGTTGATAGGCTTCTTCGTAAGTTTTAAATTTTCCTGTACTTTCAATCACAACATCAATAGATTGCCAATTCAAATCGGAGATGTTTTTTTTTCTGAAAAAGGAATACGATTTTCCATCTACAAAAATATGTTCTTCATCAAAAGTAACTTCGTTTGGTAAAACGCCATGAATACTGTCGTACTTCAATAGATGAGACATCGTTCTCGTATCGGCAATGTCGTTAATGGCAACTACTTCAATTGTGGGATGATTGAGCAATAATCGGAATAAATTTCTTCCAATTCTTCCAAAACCGTTGATGGCTATTTTTGTTTTCAAGTTTCAAGTTTGAAATTTCAAGTTTCAGGTTTTCGGAACTTAACTTGAAACCTGAAACTTGAAACAAATTTTTAAAGTATATGTTTTTGAGCATGATAAGATGATCGCACCAACGCACCACTTTCTACATGACGGAAACCTAATTCTTTTCCGATTTCTTCGTATTTTTTAAATTGATCCGGTGTAATGAATTCTTTTACAGGTAAGTGTTTTTTACTCGGTTGAAGGTATTGTCCTATTGTTACAATATCAACATTTACAGAACGAAGGTCTTTCATGGTTTGAATTACTTCTTCTTCCGTTTCACCTAAACCTAACATAATTCCTGATTTGGTTCTGCGGATGCCTTTTTCTTTCAGGTAACGCAAAACTTCTAAACTACGGTCGTATTTCGCTTGAATTCGTACTTCACGAGTCAATCTGCGAACAGTTTCCATATTGTGCGAAACAACTTCGGGATTGGCTTCAATAATTCGGTCAATATTTCTTTCTACACCTTGAAAATCAGGAATCAATGTTTCTAACGTGGTTTCAGGATTCATTCTTCTGATGGCCAGAATGGTTTCATACCAAATGATTGAACCCATATCTTTGATGTCGTCACGATCTACACTGGTAATCACGGCGTGTTTAATGTTCATGATTTTGATAGAACGAGCCACTTTTTCAGGTTCATCCCAATCTACTGTTTCCGGTCTTCCGGTTTTTACACCGCAAAATCCGCACGAACGGGTACAAATGTTTCCGAGAATCATGAAAGTTGCTGTTCCTTCACCCCAACATTCGCCCATGTTCGGGCAACTTCCGGAGGTACAAATTGTGTTTAATTTGTACTTGTCAACTAATCCTCGAAGTTCGGTATATTTTTGTCCGGTTGGCAGTTTTACTCGCAACCATTTTGGTTTTCCTATTGGTGGCTGAACGCTATCTAAAACACTTTCCATGTTGCAATTTTTAGAACTGCAAAGATAGAAAAGATTGAGGAATTAAGTGTTGATTTAACTAAAATTGAACAATTGTATAGTAAAGAATCGTTCAATAAAAATATCAAATCAATATAATTATCTTCCTTGAATGATTTCTGCTAACAATTTTTTGGCTCTAAGAAGTTTAACTTTTACGTTACTCAAAGGTTCGTTTAACTGTTCTGCAATTTCCTGATAACTCATTTCTTGAAAGTAACGAAGTTGAATAACTTCTTGATAATGAGGTTTTAATTCTTTTATGTATTCTAACAAGCGAGACAAATTTTGTTCGGTAATTAATTTATCTTCTGCCGATGGCGTTGTGTCTGCCACATTATAAGCCTGATGATCTTCTTCGTCCGTAATGTCTACAAAAAGAGAAATTTTCTTTTTGCGAAGCATATCAATATGCACATTTTTAGCAATTGCAATGAGCCATGTATTGAATTGAAATTCCGGATTGTAATTGGCTATTTTGTCAAAAGCTTTTGCAAAGGTTTCGATGGTAATGTCTTCTGCATCCGTTTCATTCTCTGTTCTTTTGAGCATAAAACCATAGACTTCGTTCCAATACATATCCAAAAGAGAAGTAAAGGCAACTTGATCACCATTGGTGGCTTTTTCTATGATTTTTTTTATTTCCAATGAACAGGTTTTGAAAAAAGATTGGTAAAAAACACATTCAAATGCGTAAAAATTAAGGCAATTTCCATAATTGGAAACCAATAGATAACGTCTTTTTCGTTCAATTTATTGGCTGCATAACCCAAGGATGTCCAAGTGAATATATAGCGAAACAAAACAATTGGCAACACAAACATCCATTGGTGTTGAAAAGCCAACAAAATGATAGCAAGAATTAAAAATGATAATTGTGATAAGAAAAACAATGCCAATTGAAAACGGTCAAATGATTTGTAATAGGTTGCGGTAGAAACATGTCTTCTTTTTTGATCAAACCATTCCTTGAAACTGGTTTTTGGCATGGAATATGTGAAACTTTCTTTAGAAAAGCAAACGGTTGTATTTTCTGAATTAGATGCTTGATTCACAAATAAATCATCGTCACCGGAACGTAGTTTCATGTGGTCGATAAATCCGTTTACTCGGAAGAATTCGTCTCTTTTGTAAGCTAAATTACGCCCAACGCCCATATATGGTTTCCCGATTTTTGCCCATCCAAAATATTGCGTAGCAGTCAACAATGTTTCAAAACGGATAAGTTTGTTTAGAAATGAATTCGGAATTTTTTCATACGCTCCATAACCCAAAACAATTGTTTTTTTGAGTGTAAAATTGGAACTCATTTCTTTTATCCATTCTTTAGAATTTGGATAACAATCGGCATCAGTAAAGAGCAAATATTCGTTTTTAGCTGCTTTTATTCCCAACGTAAGTGCAAACTTTTTATTTCCCCAAAAGGCTTCGTTGTTTTGCACTTTTACCAATTTGATATTGGAATGTTGTTTTTCAAATTCTTCAAAAAGGTCTAACGTATTGTCTGAAGATGAATCATCTATCAATACAATTTCAAAATCAGGATAGTTTTGTTCGAGTAGTAAAGGAACGAATTTTCTAACGTTTTCACCTTCATTTTTAGCACAAACTATAATTGAAATCGGAATACGTTTTGGATTGCTTTTTTGAATCTTAGCAAACGAAAATTTTCCAAAAATCACTACATAATAGAGCAATTGAATGACCGTTATACCAATCAAACTATAAAACAATATGTCAAGCATAATGTATTGGTGATTTTAAGAATGAGAAGGTTCTGAACAATCTTTCATTTGTTCGGGTGTTTTGCCACAAAAGCCACAGTTTTCACCGTCTTTGTTTAAAAACGGACTTTGGCTGGCACAAGTTCCTGCAAATTTTCCGTCTTTTTTCGCCCAAATTTTAATAGCAATTCCAGCAAAAGCGATTGCTAGCAACCCGATGGTAAGGAGTATCAATTTCATCGTTCAATTGAATTTTTTTGAACTACAAAGGTACAAAAAAAGAGTTATTTAACAGATTGAAATTTGATAATTTTAAATAACATTAACCTCTGCTTCAATTGAAATTCCGTAGGTATCAAAAATCGTTTTTTGAATGTTTTTGGAAACGGCTAAAATTTCTTGTCCGGTTGCATTGCCATAATTGACTAAAACCAGTGCTTGATTTTTATGAATTCCTGCATCGCCAAAACGTTTCCCCTTAAATCCGGCTTGTTCAATGAGCCATCCGGCGGGAACTTTTACTTCGGTTTCCGACACAACATAATGTGGCATATCGGGAAAATTTTGCTGAATTTTTTCAAAATCACTTTTCAAAATCACAGGGTTTTTAAAGAAACTTCCGCTGTTTCCCAGTTCTTTTGGATTAGGTAATTTGCTTTGTCGTATTGCGATTACGGCATTACTCACATCTTTTAAACTTGGATTTTTGATATGCTGTTTTTCCAATTCAGCTTCAATTGCACCGTAGGAAGTGTTGAGTTTATGATTGCGTTTCGTTAGTTTAAAAACAACTGAAGTGATGATAAATTCATCTTTTATTTCATTTTTAAAAATGCTTTCGCGATAACCGAATTTGCATTTTTCATTCGTAAACACCAATAATTCCTGTGTTTCTATATGAATGGCTTCGCACAAAACGAAGGTATCTTTAATTTCTACTCCATATGCTCCAATATTCTGAATAGGCGTGGTGCCAACATTTCCCGGAATGAGCGAAAGATTTTCTAAACCACCAAAATTTTGCTCGATGGTCCACAACACAAATTCATGCCAATTTTCTCCGGCTTGACTTTCAACCCAAACAAATTCGTCGTTTTCATCGATTACTTTTTTGCCTTTTAAGTCTAAATGAATAACTAAAGCATCAATGTCTTGCGTAAGTAGCATATTGCTTCCGCCTCCTAAAATAAATTTTTTGGAAGTAGGATATTGTTGCAGAATTTCAATCAACTCATCAGTAGAATGAACGGTGACGAATTCTTTTGCTTTGGCTTCAATACCAAAAGTATTGTAATTTTTTAACGAAAAATTAGTGTGAATTTGCATGACGGAAAGTTATTCAACAGTTTCTAAAGCTCTGTTTAAAAATTCATTTAAAGGTTTTAAAGCAATGAGTTTTTGAGTGATTTTTTTAGCAAAATCTTTATCGGTAAACAATTCATCGCTTATTTTTTGAGTAGCGGTGAAACTTTTTAATTTTAAGAATTCGATGGCAGGATGATTTGGATCGTAATCTTTTGGGGCTTTTTTCAACACATTTGCTTCATCACGATCTAAAGCTCCAAACTCTTTTTTAAAGGTGGAATTAGACGAAATTTTTTCCAAATCTTCATGAAAAAAAGCAATTTCTTTTCGCACTTTTTTCAACTCTTCCGCTTCCGGACAATATAATCCGCCGGCAATAAAACTGCTTCCTTTTTCATAATGAATATAATATCCGGGTGAATTTTTACTGTTTTTATTAGTAGAAAGCCAAATGCCCATATTGCTTTTATAAGGCGATTTATCTTTGGAAAAACGTATGTCTCGATTGATTCTGAATGTGCAGTTTTTTACTTCTAAATTGGCAAGCGAAGCATCCAAAGGTTTCATTTCTTGAAGAATTTCTGCAATGATGTTTTGGTATTCTTTTTTAAAAAGTTCGTATCGCTTTTTATTCTCGTGAAACCATTCTTTGTTGTTATTGTTTTTTAAATCTTCAATAAATTGGAGTGCTTCTTTTTGTGCCATTTTATTTTTATTTAAAGGATGCTTTTATGATTGGTAAAGATATTAATTTACAAGTGAAAAAGTTTATAACTCTGAAGTGTAGATTTCACAATTTTTTCAGTTCGTTCAGGATGTGTGTCAGAAATAAATAATTGTCCGAACTCATCATCATTTACCATTTCTACAATTTTTCCAACTCTGGTTTCGTCCAATTTATCGAAAATATCATCTAATAATAAAATTGGTTTCTGACCACTTTGCTTTTTTAAGAATTCAAATTGAGCCAATTTCAACGCAATTAAAAATGATTTTTGCTGACCTTGTGATCCAAATTTTTTAATGGGATGATTTGCAATTTCAAACGATAAATCATCTTTGTGAATACCAACACTAGTGTATTGCAAAGCTCTGTCTTTCGATAAGTTTTCGTCTAAAAGAGTTTGAAGATTCTTTTCAAAAAGATGACTTTCATAAACCAATTGAACTTCTTCGGCCGAATTGGTTATGGTTTGATGATGTTTGTTGAAAATAGGCAAAAACTCTTCGATAAATTGTTTTCTTTTTTCAAAAATCGATTGACCTAACTCATTCAACTGTTCGTTGTAAATCTGTAAAGTATCTTTTTCAAAAACATGATTTAAAGCAAAATATTTCAACAAAGCATTGCGTTGCAAAATGATTTTTTGGTAGTGAATAAGCTGATTTAAGTAAACCGAATTTAGTTGCGAAATCACGCTATCCATGAATTTTCGTCTGGTTTCGCTTCCTTCAATAATCAAATCAGTATCAGCAGGAGAAATAATTACAAGCGGAATAAAACCAAGATGTTCCGAAAATTTGTCATACATCTTGCCATTTCTTTTCAAAACTTTTTTTAATCCTTTTTTTACGCTGCAAACAATTTGTTCGGTTCGTTCGTTTTTTTCAAATTCACCATCAATCACAAAAAATTCTTCACCGTGCTTGATATTTTGTATTGCTGTTGGATTAAAATAGCTTTTTCCGTAAGCCAAATGATAAATCGCATCTAAAACATTGGTTTTTCCTACACCGTTTTTTCCCACAAAACAATTAATCTTACTGTCGAACTCAAATTGAGTTTCAGAAAAATTTTTATAGTTAAAAAGCGAAATTTGTTTTAAAAACAAGGTGAATGGGTTTATAAGTTTGATTAAATCTCATTTTAGCACTGCAAAAATAAACTGTTTTAAAGGAATAAATGCTATTTAAATATGAAGTCACAAAAATTATTCAAAAATATCCAAAAAAATGACTTTTATATATCAATAAAAATTTTATTTTTGCGGCTCATTAAATTAAATATAAATGGCAACATACAATAAAAGAGGATTTAAATCGCCTAAACCAAAAGAAATTGAAGATATTGAAGAGAATGTAGATGTTGATGCAAAAGACAGTACTACGGCAGAGGTTTTCAATACATTAGACGTTGGAGCTTCTAAAGCAGAAGAATGGGTTGTTAGAAATCAAAAATATATTTTCGGTATAGTTGGTGCAATTGCAGTGGTAACTGTTGGTTTCCTATTGTATCAAAAATTTGTTGTTGAGCCAAAACAGTTGGAAGCTGCAGACGAAATGTTTGTTGCACAACAAAATTTTCAAAAAGCAATTGACGCAACTACTGGTCAAGATAGTTTGTTTAATTTGGCTTTGAATGGTGCTGAAGGAAAATTTGGTTTCATTAAAATTGCCGAAGAATATTCTGGAACTGATGCCGGAAATTTAGCAAACTACTATGCCGGAATTGCTTATTTGAACACAGGAAAAAATACAGAAGCGATTGCTTATTTGGATAAGTTTTCTTCAGATGATATGATTTTAAGTACTTTAGCACAAGGAGCTATTGGTGATGCTTTTGCTCAAAAAAATCAGTTGAAAGAAGCATTAGACTATTACAAGAAAGCTGCTGAAATGAATGTAAACGATTTAACAACGCCACGATTTTTGTTAAAAGCAGGTCAAACGGCTTACACTTTAGGACAAAAAGCGGATGCGTTAAAATATTTTACTGAAATCAAAGAAAAATATGAATCGGCTCCAGAAGCTAGAAACATTGATGGATTAATCGGAATGGCTCAATAAATATGGCAACCGAAAATAAAAATTTATCACAATACGATAAAAACACACTCCCAAACGTTAGTCAACTTTCGTTTGGGATTGTTGTTTCAGAGTGGAACGAAACAATTACTGAAGGTCTTTATAAAGGAGCTTTGGATACATTTTTGGATTGTAATGTAAACCCAGAAAACATCATTCGGTGGAATGTTCCGGGAAGTTTTGAATTGATTTACGGCTGTAAAAAAATGATGGACAAACATCCAAATTTAGCCGGAATCATTGCCATTGGAAGTGTAATTCAAGGTGAAACCAAGCATTTTGATTTTGTTTGCGAAGGCGTAACACAAGGCATCAAAGATTTGAATATTTTAGGTAAAATGCCTGTTATCTTTTGTGTTCTAACCGATAATAACATGCAGCAATCTCTTGACAGAAGTGGTGGAAAGCATGGCAACAAAGGTGTAGAAGCTGCTGTAGCGGCAATTAAAATGACTGCTTTATAGAAAAATGTAATTTATTTATAATTTAAAGCCAAAGTCGTTTGATTTTGGCTTTTTTAGTTAAAAACTAACAAAACTTTCACACGGTTATATTTTCTAGTCATTTCAGAATTCATTAACTTTGAATGATAATACTAAAAACATGCTGAAAAGATCATTATTCAAATTGCCCAAAAACAAAAGTTTTAATTACACTCCCCGTTATTACGAAGGAAAGGAGCAGGGCAATATTTATGATTTTGAATCTAAGTTCTACAAAAACCGTGAAACTGTAAATTACAACGATTATCGTTCGCATTGGAATGACGCTCGTAATGAAAGTCGCCACCGCGGAAATAGAGAAATTAATTTTCGACTTATTGCTATTATTTTAGTTTTAGTGTTGTTATTTTTATTCGTAATCGATTTCGATTTATCCATATTTAGACAAAGATAATGTCGAGTATCATTCATTTACTTCCCGATCACGTAGCCAATCAAATTGCCGCCGGTGAGGTCGTTCAGCGACCCGCATCAGTGGTAAAAGAGCTATTGGAAAATGCCGTAGATGCCAAAGCAACTGACATCAAGTTGATTGTAAAAGATGCCGGAAGATCACTTATTCAAGTGATTGATAACGGTCTGGGTATGAATGTGACCGATGCTAGAATGTGTTTTGAACGACATGCTACTTCCAAAATTCGTCATGCGGAAGATTTATTTTCACTTTATACAAAAGGTTTTAGAGGAGAAGCGTTGGCCTCCATTGCGGCGATTGCTCATGTGGAACTCAAAACCAAACAAGAACAAAACGAGCTAGGAACGCATATTATTATTGAAGGAAGTAAATTTATTTCGCAAGATCCTTCTGTGTTACCTAAAGGTACTTCGTTTGCTGTGAAGAATTTATTTTTCAATATTCCGGCTCGACGAAATTTTCTTAAATCGGAAACGGTGGAACATCGTCATATTGTAGATGAATTTCAGCGAGTTGCATTAGCTCATCCGAACATTCATTTTACGTTTATTCACAATGGTGGTGAATTGTTTAATCTACCATCTTCCAATTTAAGGCAACGGATTGTAGCCATGTTTTCAGGCAAAACCAATGAAAAATTAGTTCCTATTTCTGAAGAAACTGAAATTGTAAAAGCACAAGGATTTGTTTCTAAACCCGAATTTTCTAAAAAGAGTAGAAGCGAACAATTCTTTTTTGTGAATAATCGATTTATCAAAAGTGGTTATTTGCATCATGCTGTCATGGCTGCTTATGAAGGTTTGTTGAAAGACGGAATGCAACCCGGTTATTTTATTTATTTGGATGTGCCGCCAAATACCATCGATATCAATATTCATCCAACCAAAACGGAAATCAAATTTGATGACGAGCATGCGTTGTATGCCATTTTGCGTTCTACTGTTAAACATAGTTTAGGTCAGTTTAATGTCGCTCCGGTGTTGGATTTTGAACGCGATCCGAATTTGGACACACCGTATCATTATCAAGAAAAAGATGCTTCGATGCCGTTGATTCAAGTGGATGCTAATTTTAATCCGTTTGCAGAAGATAAACCTACAAAATCTTTTTCGGGTTCAGGTTATCGGGAAAGAAAATCCGAAACGGCAAATTGGGAAAGTTTATACGTTGGTTTAAAAAACGACACACAAGAAATTGAAAGTATTACGTTTGAACAAGATGCGGTTACGAGTTCGTTATTTAATGACAATGAAATTGAAGAAAACAAAAACCGAACCTATCAAATTCATAAAAAATACATTGTAAGTTCTATCAAGTCCGGAATGATGGTGATCGATCAGCAAAGGGCTCATCAACGGATTTTGTATGAACAATATTTAAAAAATATAACAGTACAACAAGCATCGAGTCAGCATTTGTTGTTTCCAATTGAGTTGTATTTTTCGGTGAATGAAATTGAATTAATTAAGGATTTAAAAATGTCTCTGGAAAACACCGGATTTGTTTTTGATTCGATTGAAAATGATAAATTAACCATTTCAGGAATTCCTATTTTGGTTACCGAGAGTGAAGTAGCTATCGTTCTGGAAGAATTGATGAACGATTTACAAAACGGCATCCCTGACAGTAGTTTTAGCTTAAACGACAGTATTGCCAAATCGATGGCCAGAAGTTTAGCCGTGCGAACCGGCACATATTTAACCGAAAGAGAACAGGAAAACATTGTAAACGGACTTTTTGCTTGCAAAGAACCGGATGTTTCTCCTTTTAATAAACCCACTTTCATCACCATTAGTGTAGATGATTTAGATAAAAAATTTGCGATATGATGCGAATGACCGAAACAGTAAAGCAATTAGTGATTATCAATGTACTTTTTTACATTGGTGCAAACACAATTGCTCCTGCGGCAAATGATTTGTTGGCAATTCATTTTCCATTAAGCAATGAATTTGCTTGGTGGCAACCTATCACACACATGTTCATGCATGCAGAAATGCCTAATTTAATGCATATTTTCTTTAATATGTTTGGATTGGTTATGTTTGGCTCTGCCTTAGAACATTTTTGGGGATGGAAAAAATTCCTGTTTTTTTATATTTCCTGCGGATTAGGTGCCGCTTTGATTCATTTGGGAATGGAGTACTATCAATTTCAAAAAGTTCTGGAAGCGGCTGCCGATTTGCAGTTGTCTTCCGAAACTATTCATCAGATAATTAATGTTCCGTTTAGAGAGGGAAATGTTTATAAAGGTGAGTTATTAGCCGAAAATATTAAACCAATTCTTGAACCACTTGGCAAATATCAGTTGTTGAATGAAGTGAATTTTAAAGCACTTTTTGATGCTTCTATGATTGCAGATGGAAGAGCAGTAGGAGCTTCGGGTGCACTTTACGGAATTTTGGTTGCCTTTGCATTTATGTTCCCAAATGCAGAATTAATGATGATTTTTATTCCTATTCCAATCAAAGCAAAGTATTTTGTGCCGGTATTGGTTTTAGGTGATTTGTTTATGGGAATTAGCGGTAACTCTATTTTTGGAGGTGGTGGAATTGCCCATTTTGCTCACGTAGGTGGTGCTTTAACCGGATTTTTGATGATGTGGATGTGGAAGAAAAATCAGTTTAATGATAAGCGGTGGAATTAGACAGGAAAAAGGTGAAAGGTAATTGGTAAAAGGAAATAGAAATGAGTATTTTAAACGAAATTAAGCAACAATATAGAATGGGTGGTGTAACTGAAAAGTTAATCTATCTCAATGTGATTTTGTTTGCAGTGCCTTGGATTTTAAAAGGAATTTTGTCGCTTTTTGGAATTGGTTTCGGTTTTACAGAATACATTAGTTTGTCTTCCAATCCATCAGATTTGCTATGGAAACCGTGGTCAGTTTTGACGTATGCTTTTTTTCATGCCGATTTTTTTCACATTTTGTTTAATTTAATCGTATTGAATTTTGCCGGACGATTGTTTCTCACATTTTTTACCCAAAAGCAATTGTTGAGTTTATATTTAATGGGAGCCATTTTTTCAGGAGTCATTTTTATCATTAGCTATTTGATTTTTCCCGCTTTGATAAATAAAAATGCTTTGTTAATTGGAGCTTCGGGAGCAATCATGGCGGTGGTTTTTTCAACTACTACATACGCTCCGCACATGCAAATTCGTTTGTTGTTAATTGGAACTGTGAAACTTTGGCATATTGCCGTATTTTATTTGATTATCGACTTTATAAGTCTATCTTTTAATAATGTTGGCGGTCATATTGCTCATTTGGGTGGTGCTTTGTTTGGTTATTTATATAGTTCTCAGCTTAAAAACGGTACGGATGTCACAAAACCGTTTACTTCTTTTGTGGATGGTTTAGTGAATTTATTTAGAGGAAGAAAATCGGCACCGTTTAAAAAAGTGCATAAAAATGAATCGTATGCAAAGCCAAAACCTGCAGCGAAAGATAAAACACAGCAACAAATTGATGAGATTTTAGATAAAATCAGTAAATCGGGTTATGATAGTTTAACAAAAGAAGAGAAGGAGTTTTTGTTTAAGGCGGGGAAGAGTTAGAGGGTTGAAAGTTTCAAGTTTCAGGTTCAGGTTTGTTGGGACTTGTGAAGTAGCAAGGATTCTGCCCCCGACCTGCCTACCGGCAGGCAGGTTGAAACGGAAAGCATTTTGCAGGATTGGCGGACATTTTTCTTGCTAAAAAATTGCGACCTTGGGAGCACATTTTTGGGCTTAGAAAATGCCGACAAGACAAAAAATCTTGCAGTGAAAAGCGGGATTAGGCACATAATTATTTTTAATTTTTGAATGTTTAATATAACGGAATGAAGAACCTAGGATGGTTTAATAAAGTGATTTTGTTTTTTAATATAGTGCTCACTGTATTGACTTTTGTTGCTTATATTTTACCGTTTTTGGCACCTAGATTGTTTCCGATTCTCTCCGTTTTGACGCTTTTTTTACCGTTGATGTTGATTCTTAATTTATTGTTTTTTGGCTATTGGCTCATTCAATTTAAACGACAAATGTTGTTGTCTGGGATTGTTTTGCTGTTGGGAATTACGTTTATAAACAAGTTTTATAAATTTTCTGAAACTAATTTACCCATCGAGGACGAGGATTTTATTGTGATGAGTTACAACGTTCGCCTATTTAATTTGTATGATTGGATTGAGCGTGATGTGAGCTTGTCAATTTCAGATTTTATTAAAGAACAAACTCCGGATATTTTGTGTATTCAGGAATTTTCGAATACGAATGAAGTCGATTTTCGAGTTTATAAACATAAATACGTTTTTATTGAAGGTAAGAACACAAAGCTTGGACAGGCTATTTTTTCTAAATATCCTATTGTGAATGAGGGAGTTATTCCGTTTCCGAATTCAACGAACAATGCAATTTATGCTGATATTAAAAGAGGGAAAGATACGATTCGGGTGTACAGTATGCATTTGCAGTCGATTAAAATTACGCCTGACGTGCATGAAATTGATGAAAATATTCAAGGTGTTTCGCAAGATCAGTCAAAACGAATGCTTCGCAGAATGAGTACATCGTTTAAATCGCAACAAAATCAGGCAGAAGTTATAAAGAAACACAAAGCAGATTGTAAATTTCCAATTATAATTTGCGGTGATTTGAATAATAGTCCGTTTTCGTTCGTTTACCGCAGTGTGAAAGGCGACTTGAATGATGCATTTGAAGAAGCCGGTTCCGGTTTTGGTACAACATATAGTTTTAAATACTATCCAGCCCGAATTGATTATATTTTTGCAGATAAAAAATTTGTGGTGAAACAGTTTAGTTCTTTTCCTAATTTTAGGAATTCAGACCACTTTCCGATTGTTACCCGATTGGCTTTTGAAACAGAAAAGTAAGTTATAATTGCTGCTTTTTTAAGTAATCTAACGCATATCTACCTTCGTTAAAAAGTAAATCTAAAACACTTAAATTATTTAGAAATCCATGCTTTTCTCCGAATACTTGTGTGTATGGTTTGCATTTGGTTTGATCTTTTTTTCCGTTTGCTAAAAAACGAAAATCGGTTACATCATTCGCTTCGTGAAAATATTCTATTGTTTTTTCGGGAGAAATGGAAATGCCTAAGCATTGATTGAGTAGTTCAAAAACTTCCAAATTCAAATCCATTAAAAAAGTATGTTTTTTTTGAAAAATAGGAGCGATGTCGTCTTCAAAATATTCAAAAAAAGGGGAGGTTCTGTAGGCAGCTTCTAATGATTTGAAATGCTGTTTTTGCCAATTAAAGTCGGGTTCAATTTTTACATCTTTATATTTTTGATTGGCTATTTTGCTGTGCTTAATTGGAATGTTAAGCATTTGAATTCCGTTCGGACTATAAATGTACATTCTGTTGCGGTTGGTTTGTTTCTGGAAGTTATCATCCATTTCAAACACAACTTCTTCAGCCTGAACAATAGCGGCATAATGACTAATTGACGGGAAATAGGTAGGATGAACGAGTACTCTCATTAGTTATAAATCAGCCTTCTTTTTCTTTCTTTTTCTGTAGAAATCAAAGCCAAACCAGCCCGCAAGAAGAATTACAAAGTAAATAAAATAAGAAACCGGTTCGCCGCTTCCACCAACAGTTGTAAACATTCTATTCCAACGGATTTTATCGATTGCTTTACCCCATGGAACATTTTGGTCTAAACTCATCCAAATGAATACGGGTTTTCCAACAATATGATCAGCTGGAACATAACCCCAATAACGGCTGTCTTCCGAGTTGTGGCGGTTGTCTCCCATCATCCAATAATAATCCATTTTAAAAGTGTAATCTTTCACAACTTTTCCGTTGATACGGATTTCATCGCCATTTACTTGTAAATCATTTTTCTCATAATCGGTAATGATCATTTTATAAAAAGGCAATGTTTCTTTATTTAAAGCAACAGTTTTTCCGGCTTGTGGAATGTATATCGGACCATAATTATCGGTATTCCAATTTTTGGTATGAGGAAAAACACTGGTTGTTCCTTCAGTATCAATTCTTTTTGTAACTGATTTTACGATTGGATTGTTTTTTAATCGAGCTGCATTTTCATCGGTTATAGCAAAAAAGGTATATGAATTTTGCGAATTAACTCTTACACCATCAGTAATTTGTAGTTCATTGTAAACATAATCCGGATTAAATTGCGATCCATCTGTTTCAACATCATAAGAGAATTGCACTTTTTGACGGTCGTGCATTGGAAGCATTTTTCCGTTAACATAAACATCTCCGTTTTTTATTTGAAGACTGTCTCCGGGAATTCCTAAACAACGTTTTACATAATTTGATTTTTTATCAAGTGGCTTATCCACTCTTCTGCCTGATCTATCTCTGAATTTATAAACCGTATCAATTGGCCAGTTAAACACGACAATGTCGTTTGTTTCAATACTTTCAATACCCGGAAAACGGAAAGAAGGTAGTTGCGGCCAACTTAAATAGGATTTTGTTCGAACTATCGGAATAGAATCATGCACCATCGGTAAACCAACTGCTGTAGTTGGAGTTCTGGCACCGTAATGAAATTTACTTACAAAAAGAAAATCTCCAACTAACAATGATTTTTCTAAGGAAGATGTTGGAATAACAAACGGTTGCATCACATACGTGTGAACAGTTGTTGCCACAACAATTGCAAAGAGAATTGAACTGATAAAATCTGCTGTTGCATTTTTGGGATGTAATGAACGATCTTTGATATGCGTAACGTCTTGTGTATAATTCACATAATAGATGTATAAACCTAAAGTAGCAACACCTAAAATCGTGTCTAATTGTGAATTTTTCCCGAAACTTCTCAAGGTTTCAACCCAAACAACAGGAAACATAATTAAGTTTACAATCGGTATAAAAAGTAAAAAAGCCCACCACCAAGGACGGTTTATAATTTTCATCAAAACGATTGCATTGTAGACAGGAACAGCAGCTTCCCACGATTTTCTACCTGCTTTTTGATATAATTTCCATGTTCCTAAATAGTGTACAATTTGTATCACTAAAAAGAATATAAACCATTGATATAATGTCATTTTTATTATTTTTTTAATTTCGTTTTTACTAGTAAACGAAAGTCAAGTTCTTAATTAGTTCTTAAATATAGAAAACGTTACCAATTTAACGTTTATTTATAATGATTTTGCTATGAATTATTTTAAATCTAAAACATCTTTCATGGTAAAAACACCTTTTTTACCTACAATCCATTCGGCAGCAATCACGGCACCAAACGCAAAACCATCGCGGTTGTGAGCGGTGTGTTTGATTTCTATGGTATCTACTTCCGATTGATAGAAAATACTGTGTGTTCCGGGCACATTGTCTTCTCTTTTGACATCAATAAACAAATCATCTGATTTTGGATTTTCGATACTCCAGTTATTTTTGTTTGTATGATTGATGATTGAATTAGCTAACGAAATTGCTGTTCCGCTAGGTTTATCTAGTTTTTGGGTATGATGAATTTCTTCCATCGAAACGTTATATTGATTGAATTTTGACATCATCTTAGCCAAATAATCATTCAATTCAAAAAATAAATTTACGCCTAAACTAAAGTTAGAGCCGTAAATAAACGCTGCATTTTTTTCTTTGCAAAGGTTAACCATTTTATGATAATCTTCTAACCAACCTGTTGTTCCGGAAACCACCGGAATTCCGTTTTCAAGACAAGTTGAGATATTGTTTACGGCCGAATCAGGCACACTGAAATCAATGGCAACATCCGTATTTTCTAAACCTTCAAAGGAATCAGAACTTCCTTTTCGCAACACGATTTCATGACCGCGTTCTAAGGCAATTCGTTCGATTACCTTTCCCATTTTTCCGTATCCTAAAAGTGCAATTTTCATTAAAATCTGTAATTCAAAGTTAATCCAACGTTGTATTTGTAATCAATTTCATTTCTGCCGACATCCGGTTTTAAAGATAAATTGTCGTTTACGTTAAATTGAAGTAAGTGAGCATCAACATTGGCATCAATAATATTTAAGACATAAAAACCAATCATTACAGCTGTAGAAATGTCTCGATTTCGTTCAAAAGTACGTTGAGCATTGATTAAAACGGCATCAGTGTAAACTCCTTGATATTTATCGTTGGTATAGCCTTCTAAACGCCTTTTGTAAATGTCTCGGAATTCTTTATATTTTTTGTTATTATCATTATAAAAATAGTATCCAATGGCTAAGCCGCCATAAACGATAGGTACTTTCCAATACTTTTTGTTGTAAACTTGTCCTAATCCAGGAATTACAGCAGAATAAAAAGCTGCTTTTGCAGGAGTTAATGGGTCGATGGGTTTATATTTTAACGTATCATTAGTTTGAACAGCCTCTTCAATTATAATTTGTGAAAATGAGGAAGTGGTTCCCAAAAGGAAAAATAATATAAATATGATTTTGGAAATATTCACTATCCTCTGATTATGGAAATAATTCGTTGAAAGTCAGCTTCAGATTTAAACGGAATTGTAATTTTCCCTTTTCCGTTGGCATCAATTTTCACGTCCACTTTTGTGCCTAAAACTGTTCCGATTTCTTTTTTATCAGATTCTGCAACCACAAATGCTGATGCGGATTTTGCAGCTTTTCCTGATTTCGGTTTTAATCCTTCCTGATAGTTTTTTACCAATGTTTCGGTATCACGAACAGAAAGATTTTGACTTATGATTTTATGATAAATGTCTGATTGAGCATCTTCATCTTCAATGTTAATCAATGCACGACCGTGTCCCATCGAAATAAATCCATCACGAATTCCGGTTTGAATAATCGGGTCTAATTTCAATAAACGAAGGTAATTAGCAATCGTAGATCGTTTTTTACCCACTTTATCACTCATTTGTTCTTGCGTTAACTGAATTTCGTCAATCAAACGTTGATACGAAAGTGCAATTTCAATCGGATCTAAATCGTGACGTTGGATATTTTCCACCAAAGCCATCACTAGCGATTCATTGTCGTTGGCAATTCTGATATAAGATGGAATAACAGTTAATCCCGCTATTTTTGAAGCACGAAGTCTTCGTTCACCGGAAATTAATTGGTATTTATTAAAATCTAATTTTCTAACAGTAATCGGCTGAATTACACCCAATTCTTTAATGGATGTTGCTAATTCCTGAAGCGTTTCTTCATTAAAATTGCTTCTGGGCTGAAACGGATTTATTTCGATTGCCTCAATTTCAAGCTCAATAATATTCCCAACCACTTTATCGGCATTTTTATCATTTACCGATTTGATGTCGTTTTCCGGGTCTTTTAATAAAGCCGATAATCCTCTTCCTAATGCTTGTTTTTTAGTGGCTTGTGTCATAAAATCCTAGCTATTTTTTTTGATAATTTCTTCTGCTAAACTCAAATAATTGTTGGCTCCTTTACTGGTTGCATCAAAATTAATAATGCTTTCGCCAAAACTTGGAGCTTCACTTAATTTCACATTTCGTTGAATGATGGTTTTAAAAACCATATCGTTAAAATGCTTTTGTACTTCTTCCACCACTTGGTTCGATAAACGCAAACGGGAATCATACATTGTTAACAATAACCCTTCAATATCCAAATCCGGATTATGTAATTTTTGAACACTTTTGATGGTGTTTAATAATTTACCTAAACCTTCCAACGCAAAATATTCGCATTGAATCGGAATTACAACACTGTCGGCTGCGGTTAAGGCATTCAACGTTAATAATCCCAATGAAGGAGCACAGTCAATCAAAATATAATCATATTGATCTTTGATGGATGCCAATGCTTCTTTGAGCATATATTCACGATTTTCTTTATCAACCAATTCAATTTCAATGGCAACCAAATCAATGTGAGCCGGAATAACATCTACGTTGGGAGCAGAACATTTCATCACCGCTTCCTGTGGCGTGTTGCTGTGCTCTAAAACTTGGTAAGATCCAATCGCAACACTATCTACATCAATGCCTAAACCCGAACTGGCATTTGCCTGAGGATCAGCATCAATTAGTAATACTTTTTTTTCTAAAACACCTAGTGAGGCCGCTAAATTAACGGTTGTTGTGGTTTTTCCAACGCCTCCTTTTTGATTCGCAATTGCAATAATTTTGCCCATTGATTCGATTAAATTTGAGCCGTAAAATTACGATTATTTATGGGTTTTTCAACGTCAAGTTGTTAACAAATGTTAATTGTTTTGTGTACAATTAATTAGCTAAAAAGCGATGGATTTTATTTGCTCTTTTTCGATTTAATCATTGCTTCGAGCATATCCCACATATGTTCAGGAATTTGTTCTAACAAGTTAAATTGACCTGCTCCTTTGAGCCATTCGCCACCATCAATTGTAATCACTTCGCCATTAACATACGCAGAAAAATCAGAAACTAAATAAGCCGCCAAATTGGCTAATTCCTGATGATCACCTACTCTGTTTAACGGTACTTTTTTTGCCATATCAAACTTTTCGGCTAAGTCGCCCGGAAGTAATCGATCCCAAGCTCCTTTGGTTGGAAATGGTCCCGGAGCAATGGCATTACTTCGGATGCCGTATTTTGCCCATTCAACAGCTAAACTTCTGGTCATCGCTAAAACGCCGGCTTTGGCAGTGGCACTTGGAACTACATATGCAGAACCGGTCCAAGCATAGGTTGTGACAATATTCAAAATCACTGAACTTTCTTGTTTGGTATCAATCCAATGTTTTCCGAAAGCTAACGTGCAATTTTTGGATCCTTTTAAAACAATATCGATGATGGTATCAAACGCATTCGCGGATAATCGTTCGGTAGGAGAAATGAAATTTCCGGCTGCATTGTTTAGTAAAACATCCACTTTTCCTAAATTTTTTAATACTTCCTCAAGCATTGCTTCCACTTGTTCATAAAAACGAACATCGCATTGCAACGGCAAACAAGTTCCTCCGGTTTCCTTTTCTAATTCGGATGCGGTGGTTTTTAATTTATCTAAATCTCTGGAAGTAATGGCAACTTTTGCACCTAATTCTAAAAAGTATTTGGTCATCGCTTTTCCGAGTCCACTACCGCCTCCGGTTACAACAATTACTTTGCCTTCTAAGGCGTTATCACGGAGCATTTTTGCAGAAAAATTCATATAAAATATAGTTTTTTTGTAAAGATATTAATTCAGTTAAAGTATGAAATATTTTTAGCATTTAGCTAACAAAATTATTTTATTTTTAAAAGTCGTTCCGCTGCTTTCATTAACGTTTCATCATCTTTAGCAAAACAAAACCGTATGCGTTTTAAGTCGGTTTGATCACTATAAAATACCGAAAGCGGAATGGTTGCAACACCAAATTCGGTCACTAATCGTTTGGTGAAATCGATATCATTTTCATCGGAAATGTTTTGATAATAGGCAGTTTGAAAATACGTTCCTTCACAAGGCAACAATTCAAAAGCGGTATTTTTTAAAAGGTTTTGAAAGAAATCTCTTTTTTGATGATAGAGTTTAGAAACTTCTTCAATGTGAAAAACGTTTAAGTATTCATTAATCGAAGCTTGAGCCAAACTATTCACACTAAAAACCAAGTATTGATGTACTTTTTTGACTTCTTTTACTAAATTTTCAGGAGCGATTAAATAGCCAATTTTCCAACCGGTTAAGTGAAGTGTTTTTCCGAAAGAAGAAACAATCAAACTTCTGTCTTTTAGTTTTTCTCTGGTATTGATGGAAATATGCTTATTTTCAAACGTAATAAATTCATAGACTTCATCCGATAAAATCAATAAATCAGTATAATTTTCGATAATTTTTTCGAGTTGCATGAAATCATTTTCTGTCCAAATTTTTCCGGATGGATTGTGCGGATTATTCAAAATCAGCATTCGAGTTTTAGTCGATAAATGTTGGCTTATTGCCTCAAAATCGGGCGAATAATCTTCTTTTAACGAAATCCGAATTGGTTTTGCATTACTCAATAAAATCGGCATTTCATAACAATCATAACTCGGATCGAGGATAATAACTTCGTCTTGCGGTTGCACAAAAGCTTGAATTGTAACAAAAATCGCTTCGGTTGCACCGGCAGTGATTAAAATTTCAGTTGACGGATTTACTTTTCGCTGATAATGATCCAAAGTCAATTGACTAATTTTTTCCAACAGCGGCGGATAACCAGCCATCGGAGCATATTGATGAATGTCTGTTTTGGCTAAACGAGCCACAATTTCTGTCATTCGCACATCAATGGGGAAATTCGGAAAACCTTGCGAGAGATTAATCGCTTGATAATCGGTTGCCATTTTAGACATTATAGTGAAAATACTGATGGGCGTGTTGGGGAGTTTTGACATTTTTTAAAACATTTTTTTATTTTTTTAAAACCATTTAGAAATTAAGGTTCATTAAGAAATCCTATTTCTAAAAATTGGAAGTAAAAACAATAGGATTAAAATTTCTTAACAAAGTTCCGTTTTAAAAGTGAAAAAACCACTGAATCCCAAAATTTTCCATCCCAATATTCATTTTCCAAAAAATGAGCTTCTTTTACAAATCCGTTTTTTTCTAGCACTTTGGCAGAAACATAATTTTCCGGATCAACCACGGCTTCCACAGAATGGAAATTCAGCACATTAAAACCATAATCTAAAACGGTATTGATGGCTTCGCTTACGATTCCTTGACCTTGGTATTGCGGCAACAACATATATCCAATTTCCGACCGGTAATTTTCAGGTTGAATGCGATAATGACCAATGACACCAAGTAATTTCGGATTTCCTTTTAACGTAATCGCCCAATTGATTCCGGTGTTGTTGTCAATTTTTTCTATAATCATTGCGATGTGTTCCAATGCCATTTCGGGTGAAGTTACCAACGGTCTCGGAATGAATTTCATCGTTTCCGGATTGCCACGAAGTTCCATTACTTCGTTGACATCATCAACAGTAACCGCTCGTAACAACAAACGATTGGATTCTAGGATTGGGAATGGGGTGAAGGAGAGGGTGAGCATTTTTTTTGTTTTTGTAAATATAAAAAAAACACCAACCTCTCAGTCAGTGTTTTTCAAAAATATAATTTAGATATTAATCCTCTAGTAAAACCTCCAAAATACTAATCGCCGCTTCACTAATCTTCGTTCCCGGGCCAAAAACGGCAACTGCTCCGGCATCAAATAAAAATTGGTAATCTTGTGCAGGAATTACGCCACCTACAATCACCATAATGTCTTCGCGACCGTATTTTTTGAGTTCTTCAATGACTTGTGGCACCAAAGTTTTGTGTCCGGCAGCTAAAGACGAGACACCTAAAATGTGTACGTCGTTTTCCACGGCTTGTTTGGCTGCTTCTTGTGGGGTTTGGAATAGCGGACCAATATCCACATCAAAACCTACATCGGCATAACCAGTTGCCACTACTTTTGCACCACGATCGTGACCGTCTTGTCCCATTTTCGCAATCATAATCCGCGGGCGACGACCTTCTTTCTTGGCAAAAGCATCGGCTAATTGTTTCGCTTTTTCAAAGCTTTCGTCGTTTTTAATTTCTTTACTATACACGCCGCTAAAGGTTCTAATTTGTGCTTTATAACGTCCGAAAACGGCTTCTAAGGCATCACTGATTTCGCCAAGAGTTGCTCTGTTTCGGGCTGCTTCTACGGCTAAAGATAATAAATTTTCCTGACCTGATTTTGCAGATTCAGTCAATTTTGCCAAACTGGCTTTTACTTTTTCCGTATCACGAGACGATTTTATTTCTGCCAATCGTTCCAATTGTTGCTTGCGAACCATTTGGTTATCCACATCCAAAATCATCAACGGATCTTCTTTTTCCAAACGGTATTTGTTTACACCAACAATAATATCTTGACTGCTATCAATTCTGGCTTGCTTTCTGGCTGCGGCTTCTTCAATTCGCAGTTTCGGAATTCCGGCTTCAATGGCTTTGGTCATTCCGCCTAATTCTTCCACTTCTTCCATCAACGCCCATGCTTTTTGAGCAATTTCATTTGTTAAACTTTCTACATAATAACTTCCTGCCCACGGGTCAACTGTTTTGCAGATTTTAGTTTCTTCTTGCAAAAAGATTTGTGTATTTCGGGCAATTCGAGCAGAGAAATCGGTTGGTAATGCAATCGCTTCATCCAAGGCATTGGTATGCAACGATTGTGTTCCGCCAAAAGCAGCTGCAGCCGCTTCAATACAGGTTCGAGCCACATTATTAAACGGATCTTGCTCCGTTAAACTCCAACCCGAAGTCTGACAATGTGTTCGCAATGCCAATGATTTTTCATCTTTTGGATTGAATTGTTTGAGCAATTTTGCCCATAACATTCGACCCGCACGCATTTTGGCGATTTCCATAAAATGATTCATACCAATCGCCCAGAAAAACGAGAGGCGAGGTGCGAAGGTGTCAATATCCATTCCGGCTGCTAATCCGGTTCGAATGTATTCTAAACCATCGGCTAACGTATAAGCTAATTCAATATCTGCGGTTGCTCCGGCTTCTTGCATATGATAACCTGAAATCGAAATCGAATTGAATTTCGGCATATTTTTGCTCGTATATTCAAAAATATCGGCAATTATTTTCATCGAAGGAGTAGGTGGGTAGATGTATGTATTTCGCACCATAAACTCTTTCAAAATATCATTCTGAATCGTTCCGGAAAGTAAATGCGGAGCCACACCTTGTTCTTCGGCAGCCACAATATAAAAAGCCATAATCGGCAAAACCGCTCCGTTCATTGTCATGGAAACCGACATTTCGTCTAGTGGAATTTGGTCAAACAAAATCTTCATATCTTCCACTGAATCAATCGCTACGCCTGCTTTTCCAACATCGCCAACTACACGTTCGTGATCAGAATCATATCCTCTGTGTGTGGCTAAATCAAACGCAACCGAAAGTCCTTTTTGCCCTGCGGCTAAATTTCTTCGGTAAAAAGCATTGCTTTCTTCGGCAGTAGAAAATCCGGCATATTGGCGAACTGTCCACGGTCGGCGAACATACATTGTAGCATAAGGACCACGAAGATTGGGAGCAAATCCGGCACCAAAGTCAAGATGTTCCAAGTCTTTCACATCATCTTTGGTATAAAAAGATTTTAATTCTATGCTTTCGGCGGTTAGAAAATTATCATTTTCAGGATTTTCTAAAGCCTGATTTTTACTTTCTAATTTTATATGTTGGATGTTTTTTCTCATTTGTAAATCACTTTGAATGTAATTTCTAATTTTTTATCAACTCATTTATAATTAAGTAATAAGGTAGATAAAAAAGTATTATTGCAATTATGATACATAGTATCGAAATCGAAACTTTTTTCCAATTCTTGTAAGTGATTCCTATTATCAGGTAAATTAACCCAAAAATTATAGTAACCGCTGAAATAAACCAAGAAATGAAAAATAAGGTTTCCATATTATTCCGATGCTAACCGTTCATGTTCCAATTTCTCCGCCAATCTTCTTTCAATAATTGGCGTTACCAGTGTTTTTCTCGGATTATTTTTCACAAAAGGAAATAACTCTAACTCATTCGCCATTCTATCATTTTTATTCGGATATTTATTTGTTCCTAACAAAACTTCTTTTCCGCTATCAAATAAATCTTGCTCTTTTTGAGCACTTTCGTTGATTTTTCGTTGAATTGTGCCTTCAATCAATTGCGTAATCAATCCGCCATTGGCTTCAATATCTTTAAATAATTCTAATGCTTTTTCGGCTAATTGTTCCGTTAACGTTTCAATATAATAAGCTCCGTCAGCCGGATTATTCACCTGATTAAAATAACTTTCGTGTTTTAAAACCAACAATTGATTGCGTGCAATTCGATCACCAAATTCATTGTCTTTGTGATAAATGGCATCATAACCCAAATTCGAAATTCCGTCTGCTCCACCCAAAATCGCACTCATACATTCGGTTGTAGTGCGAAGCATATTGACGTTGTAATCGTATAAAGTTTTGTTGCGTTTGGTTGGAGTAACAACAATGTGACAATCGAAAGTGTGATTGTATTCTTTAGCCAATGAACTAAAAAGTAAACGCAAAGCTCGCAATTTAGAAATTTCAAAAAAGTAATTCGTGCCAACTGAAACTTCAAAAGTAATTTGCGACGAAATATTTTCAATTCGATTAAAATATTCATTCACGTGAGCTAATGAATAAGCCAATTGCTGCACAATATTTGCTCCCGCATTTTGATACAAATCCGTTTTACAACTTAAAAAAGGAATGTTTAAATCCGAAATTAATTTCAATTCATTAAAATCTTTTTCCAACGAAGCAAACCAATTCCCGTCTTTGGCTAATTGACCAACAGCATCTTGTAGAATGACGATTTTAAATTGATTTTGAGTTGAAAAAGCACCAACTTTTTTGACAAATTCAGCAGAAAGAAATAATAAATTAAAATAATAAGTCACATTCTCTTTCGGAAGATTCCCCATCAATTCATCCAAAGAAATAGCTTCACTTTCAATCGTAAATCGAACAGATTCCGCACCTCTTTTCAATGAATCAATCGCTCGTTCATTCGATTTTTTTACATCATAAACATAAATGTTCTGAATGATTTTAAATCCATTCGAACCTGATAATTCAAAATTAAAATCACATTCATCACTGTGATAAAAGGGTTTGACCTTAATTCCTTCCGGACTTTCCCAAACCAACGTTTCGTTATAATCTGCACCTTTGAGTTCATACTGAATTTGCTGTTTCCATTGTTTCGATGTAACTGGGTCAAATTCATTGAATAAATTTTCTGCCATAATTTATAGCGATTTATTATTTTCTTCTTCAATCATTTCCTCTTCAAATTCAATAATATAAATGTCTTCGCTGTCGCGTTTCATATAATATTTTTCACGAGCATATTTTTCAATTTGATCCGGATTGTTGAGTCGTTTAATGTCAAGACAATCTTTTTTAATTTCGTCTTGGTAGTATTTTTTATTGGTTTCCAGTTCATCGAGTTCTTTGTTCAAAAAACGATGTTCCAAATAAGAGTAATTATCAAAAAAAAGCATCCATAAAGAAAAGAAAATCAACACTAAAACATACCGGTTTCCGACATATTTAAACCAAGGATATTTCTCTTCTAAACGTTGGAAAAACTTCATAATTAAAGAATTCGTTGGTTAATTACAGCCCGAACAACGTCAATGGCAACCGTGTTGTATTTGTCATTCGGAATAATAATATCGGCAAACGCTTTTGTGGGTTCAATAAATTGTTCGTGCATCGGTTTCAACGTGTTTTGATAGCGATTAATTACTTCATCCATATCACGACCTCTTTCGGCAATATCACGTTTCAAACGTCTGATTAAACGCTCGTCTGAGTCGGCGTGAACATAAATCTTAATGTCAAACATATCCCGAAGTTCCGGATTGGCCAAAATCAAAATTCCTTCCACCAACATCACTTTTCGCGGATGCGTCACAATCGTATCGTCCGTTCGGTTGTGCGTTACAAATGAATAAACCGGTTGATGAATCACGTTATTGGCTTTCAATTCCTTCAAATGAGCCACCAATAATTCAAAATCTATCGCACGTGGATGATCAAAATTAATTTTTGTACGCTCCTCATAACTCAAATTATTCGTCTCCTTGTAATACGAATCTTGAGAAATAATTCCCACCTCAGTTTCCGGAAGTTCATTCATAATCTGATGTACAACCGTTGTTTTTCCACTTCCGGTGCCACCTGCAATGCCAATAATCAACATGTTTTTTCGTTTGTTTAAGTTCAACAAAAGTAGAAATTATAATCGCAAGAATTCACATTTTCAAATTAAAATTTAATTATTCTGCACGATTCTTTTTTCGTTTTCGCCAAACAAAATATAAAATAGTAACCACAACCGGAATCAAAATATAAATAATTACATCACTGGTTTCCGTTAATTCAACTTTACCCGTATCACCCGGAATTTCACTCGGTTTTTGAGCAAAAACAAATCCTGAAATCAATAGAATAAATAATCTTATATATTTTTTCATCTCTTTTTTGTTTTCAATTTACAAAATAATAAGCACAAAATCAAGAAGTTGTTAAAATCCCAATATCTAACAATCTAACAATCTAACAATCTAACAATCTAACAATTTTTTTAGGCGTGCCCCTCCGCAAGCTACAGGTCGGGCATTCCGCTACAAGTCCTCGCAAAAAACACCATTTTCTTCAACCCAAAAAGAGCTTCCGTCGGTCGCTTTTTTGGCTTGAGAAAATTGGCGTTTTTTGCTCCGGGCTTTCCGCTGCAGTCCCTCACGCGACTCAGTGGTAACCCAGTTTTTCAAGTGGAATTTTTTATTATGTTTCAAGTTTCAGGTTTGCTTCGCCAGTCGCCCTTTGGGCTCGTGTCAGGTTTCAAGCTTTCTCTCAATTTTATCATTTCAAAAGAATGTAAGTTTTCACTTTTTTAGAGTATCAATTTCCATTAAATAAGAAAATGTTCGCCTAACGAATCCGCCAAAATCCATTATAGCGAAGCTATCAAGATCAGTGAAAACCTGCGTTTTGCATTAGCAAATCCGTTCAACCTGCCTGCCGGCAGGCAGGTCCGTGTTCCATTTTTAAGTTTCTAATTGAAGTCTCAGTTCTCACCCAATTTTGTCATTCCGTAGGAATTTTTAAAATCATCAAAAACTTTTTGCCTTTCCTTCTTCGTGGCAAAAAAAAATCCCTCCCACGAAGTGGAAAGGATTTTGGTGGTCGGGGTGGCAGGATTCGAACCTGCGGCCTCCTGCTCCCAAAGCAGGCGCGATAACCGGGCTACGCTACACCCCGCATTCAAAACTCGAATGAGGGTGCAAATATAGAACTAAAATTAGTTTTACCAAACCTAATTTTAAATAAAATTATACTATTCAAAAATTATTAAAACTAATCAACAATTAAGGATTAATTTTTATTTAAAACTTACATTTGCATCGAAATTTAGAAATCAAAATTATGTCTGATACAATAGAAAAAGTAAAGTGCTTGATTATAGGTTCAGGTCCTGCAGGTTATACTGCTGCGATTTATGCTGCCAGAGCCAATATGTTTCCGGTTTTATACCAAGGAACACAACCCGGTGGTCAGTTGACAACAACTAATGAAGTGGAGAATTTTCCAGGTTATCCTGATGGCGTGACCGGACCGGAAATGATGATTCAATTGCAGGAACAGGCCAAACGTTTCGGAACGGATATTCGTGATGGTTGGGCAACCAAAGTTGATTTTTCGGGGCCAATTCATAAAGTTTGGGTGAATGATACCAAAGAAATTCACTGTGAAACTGTAATTATTTCTACCGGAGCTTCGGCAAAATATTTAGGATTGCCATCGGAGCAACATTATTTGCAAATGGGTGGTGGCGTTTCTGCTTGTGCGGTTTGTGACGGATTTTTCTACAGAAATCAAGAAGTTGTCATCGTTGGAGCAGGGGATTCGGCTTGTGAAGAAGCTCATTACTTATCAAAATTATGTAAAAAAGTAACGATGTTAGTGCGAAGCGAAAAATTCCGTGCGTCAAAAATCATGGAAGCGAGAGTTCGCAAAACTGAAAATATCGAGATTTTATTAAATACCGAAACCGTTGAGGTAAAAGGAGACGGACAAGTTGTAACTTCCGTTTTAGTAAAAGAAAGAACTACCGGCGTGGAAACTGAAATTCCGGCCACAGGATTTTTCGTTGCCATTGGACATAAGCCAAACACGGACATTTTTGCAGATTATTTAAACCTAGACGAAACAGGATATATCATCAATGTTCCGGGAAGAGCATTGACAAATGTGGAAGGTGTTTTTGTTGCCGGAGACGCTGCTGACCACGTTTACAGACAAGCAATTACTGCTGCCGGAACCGGTTGTATGGCTGCATTGGATGCCGAACGTTATTTGGCAAGTAAAGATTAAATAGAAATTATAGATAAAAAAATCCAACTGAAAAGTTGGATTTTTTTATGCTTTTATTTGAGAAGTTTTTTGTTCAATGATGATTCGTCTGCAAATCGTTTTATTTCTATGGTTGCGTTACCGTATAAATTTGTTTCGGATTTGCCGGAAGATTCTAAAAGGAGTTTTGTGGCTACTTGAACACTGTTTTTTGAACTTCCTTCTGCAATAACTGAAGCCGTTTGAGCAACCAAATTTTTTCCAATAAAATCGGAGCTGTTATCCATTCTTAGTTTTAAATCGTTGATGTCGCCTTCAATGTTTGCGGATGCTTTTTGATACATGTCGCATTTAAAATTGGAAGAACGAACTAAGGCTTTTATGTTTGTGTTTTTGCTTAATTCAAAAATAGCATCGTCGGATTTTAGATTGATTTCAATTTTTGATTTATCGTTAGCAATTAAAGTGAAATTAGCACAATCTGCATTTAAAAATAAACGTGAATCGTCATAACATTTGAAAGTAACTTGGCTAAGTTTTACATCTGCTAAAGCAGTTACATTGGCATCACCTTTGGCAACTAACATTTTAAAATCGTCGGTGTAAGTTATACGGATACTGGTTTTTTTTGCTCCGGAAATATTGTGTACTAATCCGATGCGAAGTGTAGTTCCGTTTAGCTTAATGTCAAATGATTCGTGCGTATTGTCGTCTGCTTCAATTTCGATGGAAGGTTGATCGCCTTTTACGATAAAAACATCAATGTCGTCTTCTACTTCAAGGCTGTCGAAGTTGCCAATTTCTTTTTGTGAGATGGTTACAATTTTAGAGGCTTTGAGTTTTTCTTTTTTTTGACTCCAAGTTACGGTGGGAAAAAGAATAGCAGCGAATAGGATTAGAAATTTTTTCATTTTGATGTAGTTTATAAAGCAAATATAAAAAAACATCCCGATTTTTAAACGGGATGTTTGTAAAGATATGATTTTTTGCACGCTTTTAGTAGCCTATAGTTCACTTTCTAGCCCTGACCGACCGGCTATCCCACGCTTTTGCGTGGATAATAGGGAGGGCAGGAACATGGATGGCATAGAAGCCCAAGCCACTCGCTCCTAATTAATTTGAACGAACCGAACCGCCTGATGAGGTTACTTTGGTCAACGTTTTAGGTGTGTTGTGGTATTTGATATCGCTTCCGCTAGAAGCTTTTGCGTCTAAACTCAAAATGGGATGTACATCGATGGAACTTCCGCTGGACGATTTGGCAGTAACATCGTTGGTTTGCAATTCATCGGCTTCGATGTCGCTTCCGCTGGACGATTCTGCTTCAAGTTTTAGGGCTTTTCCTTTGACTTCGATTTCGCTTCCGCTACTAGAATCGCATGTTAATTTTTCTACTTCCACATCAATTTTTATTTCACTTCCGCTGGATGCTTTTGTTTCAAGTGAGCTCACAACAAGAGTGTTTTTACTTTTTATAGAAGCTCCGCTTGATGTTCTGAGTGACTCTATGTTTGGCAACGAAACAAATACGGTTTTGGATTTGGTGTTTTTGACACTTTTTTCCATTGCGATTTTAAGAGTTCCGTCTACAATATCGGTTTTAATCAAGTCGATAATGTTGTCATCGGCTTTCACTTCGATTGATTTGGAATTACTTTGGGTTACTTCTACGTCAATTCCGTTTGATACTTCTATGTTTGTGAATTCACCGGATACGGGTCGGTTCACGGTTGTCACGTTTCCACTTCCTTTGACTGCATCTCCTAAATCAATAGAGTATTGACAAGAAGCGAATAGTAAAGCTGTGATTAACGCTACAATGGTTTTGGTAAGGTAAACGATAAACTTGATCATGGTTAGTTTGTTTTTATGATTACACCTTCTTTATTGATTTCTAAACCTTTGAAATCTCTTTTTTCTTCCGATTTATTAGTCTCTTTAATATGTATGCCATCTCGGTTGATTGTTACAGTTGAAGTAACAGAATCTTCATTGGAATTAAAGTCAACGTCGTTGTATTCGTTTTCTTCAATCGGGCAGTTCAAGCATTTGATTTGGTCTTTGGATACTTTGTATAAAAAACTGTCTGAACTAAAATGTAGATTGAAAAAATGGTTGCCCGATTGATCGTATTGTTGCACCGAACTGTCAGGTTTGATGATTGTGCCTTCGGGTAAGTAAAGAAACAATTCAACTTCCTGACTTCTGTATTTGTTTTTTAAATCGGTGATGAAATAATTGTCTAAAATTAATTTATTTCCTTCAAATTTAAAAGCATAATTTATTTTTTCTGCTCTTTTCTTGGCTTCAGTCATTGATTTTCCTTCTGCTCTTTTTTCAATTTGCAAATAAGGTTGTGCTTCATCGGTGTAAATAAGTTCTATGCTGATGTCGTTTGAATAGATGATATCGTTACCATTCTCATCTTGAGTCACTTCAAAATCATTATAGTGAAAACCTTTGGCATAATAGTCGTTGAATTTAAACTGAATGTTTAATGTATCATTTGGCATCAGATTTAATGTTTCTTTTTGCACAATTTTACCGTCATACGCAATTTCTGTTGCTTGTTTTATACCGAATGAAATTAAAATTCCTACTGCAATTAACCATAATGCTAATAACGTGTACTTTGCAACATTTCCGATTGATCTCATATTGGTAATCAGCAGTTTTAATCCTAAAATAAGAAGGAAGAAAAACGGAATTCCAATGGCAAGAATACCTAGTATAACTACCAACCAAATAGGGAATTCGCTTACGATTACTGCATCATAATAACTTTGCCATGGCATGTCAACAAAAGTGGTTGAACCGAATGTAAACCCACCAATCAATACGCCACCCAATACAAATATTGAAAATATTAAAATGATTGCTCCAATAAATTTAGCGAAAATGTTGAAAATTGTCATAAACACTTCACCTATTGCAGAACCTACTTTTTCTGCTCCGGATTTAGCTTGGTTTCCCATTTTTGCATAATCAGCATTTTCTACTTTATCTGAAAAAGAGGCAAATTCTTCACGAACTTTTTTTTCGATGTTGCTCAAATTTACCGGTTCTCCGGTCATTTGAAGTTTCTCGGTAGTGGTTTGTGCTTTAGGGATTAAAATCCACAATAAAATGTAAAGCAAGATTGGAAATCCAACTCCGGCAATTACGATTAACACTAACGCTAAACGAATCCACAACGCATCAATACCAAAATAATGACCTAAGCCGGCAGAAACTCCACCTAAAATGTTTTTATCAATATCGCGGTATAATTTTTTAGAAGATTTTGTCGTGTTATTAAAGTTAGATTGAGTAGCTTCTCCTTCTTCTTCAATTCGGTAATCTTCAGGCTGACCCATTACGGCGATCATAGCATCAACATCTTTGAGGTTGATAACTTGTTTGTCTGCTTCTTTGTTTTCGGTAAAAATTTCCGAAATTCTCATTTCGATGTCTTTCATAATTTCATCTTGACCGGATGAGTTAGAAAGCGAACGTTTTATAGCATCGAAATAACGATTTAATTTTTGAAAGGCATCTTCGTCTATGTGAAAGAATAAACCTCCTAAATTTATATTTACTGTTTTGTTCATGACGATTATTTTTGATTGGTTATGGTGTTCACAGCGTTTGATAATTCTCCCCAAGTGCTGTTTAGTTCGGTTAAAAATTGTTTTCCTATTTCGGTGAGTGCGTAGTATTTTCTAGGCGGTCCCGAAGTTGATTCCTCCCAACGATAGTTGAGTAATCCGTCATTTTTTAATCTGGTTAGGAGCGGATAAACCGTGCCCTCCACAACCAACAATTTAGCGTTTTTCAAGGTGTCTAAAATTTCAGAGGTATAGGCTTCTTTTTCTTTTAAGACTGAAAGTATACAGAACTCTAAAACACCTTTTCGCATCTGGGCTTTTGTGTTTTCAATATTCATAATTCATGATAAGATTTTTAGTTTAACTAATTCGTTTTTTTGATTTGATTGATTTGCCTTTCGGCGATGATTGATTGATGATTGAAACTCTTATTTAATAAAATTGATTGTAAACGGATATTTGTAAACTGATCCTTCGTTAGCTCTCACGGTTCCTAAAATTACTAAAATGAATTCTGCAATGGTCCAAATTCCTAAAACGGATGCAGCGATAATACCAACTGTGATTAAATCAATCGGAATAACATCGCCACCTGCATTTTCAATTTCGATGTAGTTTGCTATTGAGCCAATAAAAAAGATACCTAATACAATGGCAATAACTATACTGTATGCCAAAATACTTAAATGAAAATTGACAACTGCTTTTCCGTTTTCATCAACATATTCAGATTGATGTTTCTTTGTTTGCCAAATAATCAAGGGAACTACTATTCCTGCAAAAGGAATAAGATACTTTGCAAATGCACTTAAATGCAATAATGCTGCTGTTGTTTTTTCGTTTTGTGATGTCATAATTAAAAGTATATAATAATATCCTATGCAAATATATGTCTAAAAGAAGGTATTGTGTTACGCATAGTACTGATATTTAACATAAAATTAACAATTTAAAATTATAGAAATAAAGCTTATATTTACCAAAAATTCAGTGTTTATGCAGTTTACAGCCGGAAATATCAATACGTTTTTATTTTTCAAATTACCTTCCGCTTTTTGGTGTGGCGTTAGGGCAAAATCGTTGGATAGTGACCAATGTACAGTGACAGTGAAGCACAGATGGTTTAACCAAAATCCTTTTAATTCAATGTATTTTGCAGTTCAGGCAATGGCTGCAGAACTTTCAACGGGAGCTTTAGTGATGTATCAAATTAAGAAAAGCGGGAAGAAAATATCCATGCTTGTAGCCAATAACAAAGGTAACTTTACTAAAAAAGCTACCGGAAGAATCACTTTTGTTTGCCAAGACGGACATTTAATTGAGCAAGCCATTCAACAAACTATTGCCACAGGCGAAGGTCAAACCTTCTGGATGAAATCCATCGGGAAAGATGAAAAAGGTGATCAAGTTTCTGAAATGGAATTCGAATGGAGTGTTCGTATAAAACAATAATTCATTCAAATTGTATTCGTTAACAACCCTTAAACTAATCCTAATTAACTTTACTTTTAGACCGATTGCCTGTAACTTTGTATAAAAATAAGCTATGAAAATATTAATCACAGGTGCTACTGGACTGGTTGGTAAAGAATTGATTGCCCTGTTATTAGAAAACGGAAATGAAATTCATTACCTCACAACTTCTAAATCTAAAATCGAAAGTAAACCGCATTATCAGGGTTTCTATTGGAATCCGGAACAAAGTTTTATTGATGAAAATTGTTTGATGGGCGTGGATGCCATCATTCATTTGGCCGGAGCAACCGTTTCCAAACGTTGGACAACAAATTATAAACAGGAAATTATTGAAAGCAGAACACTTTCGTCTAATTTATTATACACGTGTTTAAAAAATCATCCCAATCAAGTGAAGCAAATTGTTTCTGCTTCTGCGATTGGATTTTATCCTGACAGTCTAATGCAAATTTATACTGAAGATAATAAAAGTGTAGATGACAACTTTTTAGGACAAGTTGTGTTAAAGTGGGAGGAAAGCGTTGATGTCTTCAGTCGACTAAACATCAAAGTTTGTAAACTTCGAACAGGTTTGGTTTTATCCAAAAAAGGCGGAGCATTAACCGAAATGCTTAAACCCATCAAAATGGGATTAGGTTCTCCTTTTGGTTCAGGAAAACAAGTGCAATCGTGGATTCACGTGGAAGATTTAGCCAAAATGTATCTCTTCGCCATTCAAAACCAATGGGAGGGAACGTTTAATGCTGTGGCTCCCAATCCGGTTACCAATGCCGAATTAACGAAAGCCATCGCCAAAACCATAAATAAACCATTGTTTATGCCTAATATTCCCAAGTTTGCTATGAAATTAGTGCTGGGAGAAATGCATCAATTGCTTTTTTCGAGTCAAAATGTTAGCTCGGAAAAAGCAGAGAAAAACGGATTTCAATTTCGTTACCGCGATTTAACCAAAACATTAGATAACTTATTAGCATAAAAAAAGCTCCTCGTAATTGAGGAGCTTCTTGTTTAAAGTAAGATGAAGTAATAATTATTTCGTAGCAGTAACACTAACTTTTAATTCGATTTCGTCATCAACAAATTTATCTTTTAAATCATCAAAAACAGATTTTGAAGCGTAGTTTACACTCCATTCTGTTCTGTTAATTTTGAATGATTCACTATTCAACATCACAGTATCTCCATCAACAGCAATTGTAGCCGGGAAAGAAACTGGTTTTGTAATTCCTTTTAAAGTTAAGTTACCTGAAACTGTAGTAACTGCATCAACTGTTGCAACAGAAGTGATTTCAAATGTTCCTTCTGGGAATTTTTTAGTATTGAAGAAATGATCAGCATCTTCTTCTTTTCCTAATCCTTTCAAGTGACCTTCTAAATCTTCTTTTCCGTCGCCAGCTTTTAAGTCTAAAACAGTAATACTGTTCATGTCAATTGTAAATTTACCGCTTTCAACTTTTCCGTTGTTTAAAGCCAATTCTCCACTGGAAAGAGCAATTGTTCCATTATGTTTTCCTGCCGGTTTAGAACCAACCCACTCGATAGTAGATTTTGTAGCATCAACTTTGTATGTGCTGGCAGTTTCAGTAGCAACAGCTGCGTCAACCGGTTCAGTCGTTTCTGCTTTTTCGTTTTTACAAGAAGTTAAAGAAAGTGTAGCTAATACTACTAAGCTTAAAATGATTTTTTTCATAGTTTTTAAGATTTAAGTTTGAACAAAAGTAGAAAACCAACAGGGAGTTTATTCTTAAAGAAATATTAAATTTTGGTTATTTGATTTTAAAGTAGTGAGTTGAAAAAATAATTTACGCTGACAATTTGACATTTTTAAACAAATGGCAGTACTTTTGCAATCCAAAATCCATCAACAAAATGTTCAAAAAATTTTTTAAGAATATGAATCAGGAGAATACAGATAATATCGAAAAGGAAATTAATGAAAATGAAGTTTCAACCGAGCAAACGCAAGAGAATTCAATACCTCCGGCTGAAGAATTGTCAAACGAAGAAAGATTGGAAGAGGAATTAGCCAAAGAAAAAGACAAGTTTTTACGCCTTTTTGCCGAGTTTGAAAATTTTAAAAGAAGAACAGCCAAAGAACGAATGGATTTGTTTAAAACTGCCAACCAAGAAGTTTTACAAGCCATGTTGCCGGTTATGGACGATTTTGACAGAGCAATGATTCAAATTTCTAAAACAGAAGATGAAACGTTGTTAAAAGGTGTGGAATTAATTCACGAAAAATTAAAATCAACGCTTGTTTCCAAAGGATTAGAGCAAGTTGACATTAAGGCAGGCGACGATTTTAACGCCGATTTTGCTGAAGCGATTACGCAAATTCCTGCTCCATCGGATGATTTGAAAGGTAAAATTGTTGATGTGGTTGAAAAAGGATATAAATTAGGCGATAAAATAATCCGTTTTCCTAAAGTTGTAATTGGTCAGTAATGAGTTGTTGCGACTTTTCTTTGTGGAAAAGGAACTGAAAATTTGGAATTTTAAATTATGAAAAAAGATTATTACGAAATACTAGGCATCTCCAAAAGTGCTACTGCAGAGGAAATTAAGAAAGCCTATCGCAAGAAGGCAATCGAGTATCACCCTGATAAAAATCCCGGAAACAAAGAAGCCGAAGAAAATTTCAAGAAAGCTGCAGAGGCTTATGAAGTTTTGAGCGATCCAAATAAAAAAGCAAAATATGATCAATATGGTCATGCTGCTTTTGATGGAAATGGCGGATTTGGTGGCGGTGGCGGAATGAATATGGATGACATCTTCAGTCAGTTTGGTGACATTTTTGGTGGTGGTTTTGGCGGTTTCAGCGGATTTGGCGGTGGCGGAGGTCAGCGACGAATGAAAGGAAGCAATTTGCGAATTAAAGTGAAACTAACTTTAGAAGAAATTGCCAATGGCGTTGAAAAGAAAGTCAAAGTAAAACGTAAAATTCAAGCTCCGGGAGTCTCTTATAAAACGTGTGGAACCTGTAATGGTTCGGGTCAGGTTTTGAGAGTAACCAATACAATTTTGGGTAGAATGCAAACGGCAACTACGTGTCCAACCTGTGGTGGAGCAGGACAATCGATTAGTTCGAAACCTGCGAATGCCGATGCTCAAGGAATGATTTTGGAAGATGAAACGGTATCCATCAAAATTCCGGCAGGAGTGGTGAATGATATGCAATTAAAAGTTTCCGGAAAAGGAAATGATGCTCCGGGCAACGGAATTCCGGGCGATTTGATTGTTGCGATTGAAGAAGTAGAACACGAATTTTTGAAACGTGAAGGTGAAAATCTTCACTATGATTTATATATCAGTGTGGCCGAAGCAGCTTTGGGTGTTTCCAAAGAGATTGAAGCCGTGGGCGGAAAAGTGCGAATTAAACTGGAAGAAGGAATTCAATCCGGGAAGATTTTGCGATTAAAAGGAAAAGGAATTCCGAGTATTAATTCGTATGGAAATGGCGATTTGTTGGTACATATAAATGTTTGGACACCAAAGACTTTGAACAAAGAGCAACGCCAGTTTTTTGAGAAAATGCTCACGAATGAGAACTTCATTCCGCACCCTGAAAAAACAGACAAATCTTTTTTTGAAAAAGTTAAGGATATGTTTTCATAATTTGAAAAAAATATTTACATTTGAACTTTACTAGGAAACTAGTAGATTCTTTTTCATAGCAATTTTTCCCATCCTTGTGCAAATAAGGGTGGGTTTTTTTTTGGTTTTGAATTACCATGAAGATTGAAATCCATGAAGTTAGTTTCAGACATTGTAAAAGCAGTATGCATTTATTTTTTCACAATTTTAACCGAAGAATTAGAGCTGTCATTAACCTTTAAAAAGTAAACGCCATCCGTTAAATTGGAAAGATCATGAAATGTCTTTAGTGAGTTGATATTTGCTTTCACAACCATTTTTCCCGTGATATCAATTAAATAGAAGGATTTTCCAATGTACTCTTCTGAAGATTCAATCATTATAAAATCATGTGTCGGATTCGGGTAAATTTGTACTTCTTTTTTTGGATTATCTACTTCTCCCAAAGATAAAGTAGTCACTATAACTGTTTGAGCATAAGTAGCCGTTTTTCCACATGATTCTACCGTTAATTCAATGGTAAATTCTCCCGTAGTTGTATAAGTATGCGAAGGATTTGTCTCTGTGGAAGTCGTTCCATCCCCAAAATTCCAGTGATAGGAAGTAGCGTTTTCGGAGGTGTTCGTAAGCGAAAATTGTCCGTCACCCAATTCTTCAACCACAAAATTAGCAATCGGGTCATATTCGCCAATGTGCCATTCTAAAAGTTGGTCAAAAACAATCACTTTAGCAGCCGTTCGAATAGCCGTGGCTACTTCAGTTGAAAGTCCGGCAGTAAAGGTAATTTGCTCAGGATTTTTTCGGAATAAAGTGGCATAAAAACTACACGCAGAGGCATAAGTTCCGGCCACAGAAGGGTGACTTCCATCGGAAGAGTATAATTCGATGGTTGGATAATTAGCTCTGATGTATCGCCAAACGGCACCCACCGGAGAAAGGATCGCTTCATTTTCTTCCGCCATAAAACGGTAGCGTTCATTTAATAAATCATCCATGCCGGTGTAGGTGCAAACCGGTGGCCAATTGACACAATTGGAAGCATCGCCGTTTTTTCTTCCCCAAGTCATGTAAAAAACGGTTTCCGCACAGGGGTTTTGTTGGTTGATAAGATTATTTAACTGTTGAGCATACGGATACACTTGGTTTTCAACTTGTGAATCCGGAAAGGATGGGAGTTGACTTTGTTCTTGCAAGACCACATAATCCCAATTGCCTTGAGCTATTTTGTTTAGCGAAGTAGCATTGGTGCTGTGACCCATAAACGTGTAACCGCCGGGTGTGTAGCTGTCATAAATCAAATCATCGCCGGTGGAGTTAGCGACATTGTCAATCATTTGTGGTAAATTATTGGAAGCGGTATAACTGTTTCCCAAAAATAAGGTGCGTTTCGTACTGTTTTGTCCGCACATGATGGAAAAACAACCAAAAAAACTCAACCATACTAAGTGTAATTTTATCTTCATGTTCAATGGATAAGCATTTACAAGGCGGAAGGTACAAAAAAATGGGTTGAAATGATTTGTTAAGTGAGCGGTTTTTGAGATACCTCGAAGTCGGGAGAATTCAGAGAGAGGAGATTTACTTCCGTAGAGCTGTGTTCACCGTGTCATTTCGACCAGAGGGAGAAATCACTTAAAGTTGTTAACGAATCTTGCTTAGTGTTATGTGATTTCTCCTGCGTCGAAATGACACAAGCGGACGAATATTCTACCTCGTCAACACATTGACCATTCCATCAGCTCCTCTTTTTCCGAAAAGAGAAACGCTTTTTTGTTTTGGAATAATTTGAATGTCTTTGATTTCTAATTTTTCCAATGTTTCCAAAAGTGTGTTTTCTGAATATTTAGTTATGGAATTATTAACTTGTAAAAGTGGGTTTTCACCGATTTCATTTAGCTTTATTTTTTCTTCAATAAAAAGTTTTACGTTATACTTTTTTTCTCCTTTTTCATTGATGGTGTAATGATTACTTTCTATAATTTTAAAATCATTTTCTCGAATGATTTTCCAGAATTTTTCAGCCCATTCGCCTTTGTCCCAAATTTCTTTTTTGTCGTTTAATGATTTTTCTATCAATGATTTTTCAGTTTTTTGATCAATTAGTATTTCTAATAGAAAAATCATTTCAATTGACGATTCTGCAATTTCAAATCTTTTTATAAAGGTTGAATTATAATCTTTTAAATCTATTTCGCTTTCTTGAGCCGTTTTTATAAAGTTCCATAAAACTAATGATTCTAATTTTTGAATACTATCATTGAATGCTTTTTCAAATTCTAGTTTAGGAAGTTTTTTCATTTTCTCAATACTTTCATTTTGAGAAAAAGTAAAGAAAGGGATGAATAAAAAAAATAGTATTTTCATATGGTTTTTAAATTTTTACTTACAACGATTTAAATAAGTTTATGTTGTTGTGGTTCAGTACGCGATTACGAAGAACATTGTTGACCGTGTCATTTCGACGTAGGAGAAATCACATAAAGTAGAAAACGTATTATTTATAAGCGTTATGTGATTTCTCCTGCGTCGAAATGACACAGGCTGGAGACTTTGAATATGAATTTAATTTTCATATTCTAAAATTTATGAAATCAGGAATTTTTGTATCGTTTTCATTTTCCCAACTCCTAAATGTAAAATCTTCAAGCTTACTTTTTATATCAATAGCTAACTCCAAATTAGTTTGTTCGCAAAAAGCTAGTATTGTGGTATAGCCAATAATTGTTGGGTTTGTATCAGTGCAAACTCTTCCTTCTACTTTTTTTATTGTAACTTTCCATTTCTGACTGCTATGTAAAAAAACAAATTCTAATCCACTTCTAACTGCTTTTTTCCAAGGTTCATACCCTTTCGGAGGAACACTTTCTAGGTATCCTTGTCTTGTCCAACCTACGCCAGTATATTCTTCAATAATTTCATTTTCACTTTCGCTCTTTATAATTTCAAGATTTATTATTGCAAAAAAAGGTTTTCCATTTTTTATTTTAAGAAATTTAAAATCTAATTTTTCATCAATCATTTTTGTGGATTTTTAGAAAGTTTTCATTTTGAGAGTTTTTCTGCGAAGTCGTGAGACTTCGTTGAGCGGATGGCTACATAAATTGGACTTATTTCTTTTTTTCTTGTTTGAATCCAGTTGGAAAAAATTCAAATATAAGTTCATGACTTAGATTTACATTGTTAGTTCTTAAATACAAATCATTATTCATATAAAAATAGAAAATATAAATAATCAAGTTTTTTAATTCAAAAAAAAGTTCATCATTTTTAATATCTTTGAAAAAGGGTTTTGCAGAAAAATTAAAGTCAAAAAGTGTATTACCATGAACAATTTCATTCCGTAGAGAGAAACATTTTTTAATAATTTCTCTATTTCTTTTCATTTCACTTATATTTTGCGAAATAATTAAAGGCACTACAAGCGAAACATAATCATTTGATATGTTTTTACCAAAAAAAGTTTCTAGTGTAAATACTAGTTTAATAAAGTTTGTTGAAGTTACATAATTACTTTTTAATGCATCTAAGAAAAAGTGAATTGAATTAATATCTTTTACCCAAAATCTTGAAGTTTTTTGCATTAAATAATTCAAATTATCATTTTTTTCTTCATAAAGAATATAATGAGATAGCAATTCCATTCTATTGGTTTCATAAAAATAATTCTCATTTTCAATCACCAGAGAAAAGCCTGAAAGATTAGGTTTGTCTGTGAAACTGAACGAATATGTATGAGTTAAAAAGTTTAAATGTAAATTGAAAGTTAAAAACTGGATAAATTCAGAAACAATTGATTTTATTATGTCAGACTCTCTCGAAGATTCAAGATTTTCTTTAGTAATATGTTCAAAAACTTTATCGTAATTTTTCTCATCTTTATATTCTAAATTTTTAAGGATTACTTGTTTTGTTTCAAATTCAACCTCGACAACTCCAATTCGAAGAGCTTCAGATATTCCTGATGAAATTATTTTTAGTTGTTCAACTTTTCCAAGTTGGAAATATTCGTTTAGGATTATCTCATATTCATGAAAATTTGAATATGGTGAATTTTGTATGTGAAAATTTACTTTTAATGATTTTATTTTTTCTAAATCTTCCCTTTCAAATTCATAGTTATACTCTGTTCGATATCTCTTCTTTTTCCATAATTCATTTTCAATAAAAATACTTAAATATGATGTCAAATCAAACGAAAAATCTTTTCTTGATGTGCAATCAATATTTGTATGCGTAAACCATAAAAATTTTCTCATTATGTTTAATTTAAGTATTCAATACTTTTTCCTTTCAACACCTTTAATAATCATCTTATAAGTAACTTTAACTTAATTTTTTTGTGATTTGGTTTATTACTCATTAACAAAATTATAATTCTCAATGTTTATTTTTCCCGATTATATTTTATGAATTCTTTATCATCATAAATATTCAAAAGTTTCGTTTTTTTATCAATGATTGCATAAATTTTATAGGCCCTTTCTTTATTAAAATCTTTAATAACATCACAAAGTTTGCTTGTGCTTTCATTTTCATAATTTTCAACAACATATTCCATCATTTGATCAATTGCATAATCCCAGTCTTCTTTTTCTAAATCATTATCAAAAAGTAATTTTATGATTTTTCCTTTTTTAGTCTCAAATAAAACAGAAATAGCTAAAGATTGATTGTAATTTTTACTCAATTTTTCAGGGGTTTCCGATGATGTTATTAATTTGACATTCATTTCTTTGCCTTTGTTTATTAAAGATTTTAGGCTCTTGCTCAAAACATCAAAATGTTGTTTTCCGGCTTCTTTTAGAAAAGCATCAAAATATGGTTTTAAAATGTATACAACAATTGCAGTGGGAATTGTCCATTCAAGTGCTGCAAAAACTCTCATCTCTTTTATTTTATATTCAACCTGAATTCCATTTATAAGAAAAGGTTTGATGTCTTTTTGTATAGCTTCTACCGAATAATACTCTGGAAAATCAATATGTATATTCATGATTTTAAGATTTAATCTTATTTATTAAAAGGTTATTTAAATAGCTCCTAGTTGGTTAAAATAATAGCTACTCCATTTTTTATTCCTGCTAATATACCAAATCCCGAACAATTTAACACTTCCTCTTCTCAAATTCTCTTCCTAGCACCCAACCCGCGTGAGGGATTGCAGCGGAAAGCCCACAGCCACGACGGAGCTTGCGGAGTTGGGGCGAGGACTTGCAGTGGAAAGCCCGACCCCGTTGCTGAAGACTAATTTCTTTTGAACTTGGATTTCCTGCAACGGGGACACGCCCACCTAAAAAAAATGTACTTTATTTACGGGGTTCTATTTCGGCTTTGGCTGTTATTTCTTATATTTACCAAAACTCGAAAATTAGTATGAGCAACATCTTAGAAGTTAGGAATGTAGTGAAAAAATATGGCGATTATACTGCGTTGAACAGTGTTTCGCTGGCGGTTCCGAAGGGGAGCATTTATGGACTTTTGGGTCCGAATGGTGCCGGGAAAACGTCGCTTATCAGAATCATTAATCAGATTACAATGCCGGATAGCGGCGAGATTTTGTTGGATGGCGAAAGGCTTGAGCCCAAGCATATTCAGCACATTGGTTATTTGCCCGAGGAACGCGGTTTGTATAAATCGATGAAAGTGGGCGAGCAGTGTTTGTATTTGGCTCAGTTGAAGGGTTTATCGAAACAAGAGGCCAAAAAACAGCTGGATTATTGGTTTGAAAAGTTTGGTATTGAGGGCTGGTGGAACAAGAAGATTGAAGAGCTTTCGAAAGGGATGGCTCAAAAGGTGCAGTTTGTGGTGACGGTTTTGCACAAACCCAAATTGCTGATTTTTGACGAGCCTTTTTCAGGGTTTGATCCGGTGAATGCGAACATCATTAAAGACGAAATTCTGGAATTGAAAAAGCAGGGTGCGACGATTATTTTTTCGACGCATCGAATGGAAAGTGTGGAGGAATTGTGTGATGATATTGCGTTGATTCACAAATCGAATAAGCTGATTGAAGGCAAATTGACGGATGTGAAACGCGAGTTTAGAACGAACCATTTTGAGGTGGGCATTGTGACCGCCAATGTGGAAGGGTTGATGTATGATTTGACGCAGAAATTCACGGTGGATCAGGCGAGTTTTAAATCGTTGAACGATGATTTGAAGTTAGAAATCGGACTGGGAACAGCGACACCAAACGAGTTGCTTCAATTGCTGACACAACGCGGTCAAGTGACGCATTTTGTGGAGAAAATTCCAACTGCTAATGATATTTTTATTAAAACTGTAAGTCAAAACTAATGAGTATTCTGAGCTTAATTATCAAAAGAGAATTTATTGCCAAGGTTCGCAACAAATCGTTTATTGTGATGACTTTTTTGAGTCCGCTATTGTTTGTTGGAATTGCTGTTTTTGTTGGGTTTTTGGCTTCTATGAAAGCTGATTTGAAACGCATTGCGATTCACGACGAAGGCGGCAATTTTGTAAACGAATTTGTGAATGACGAAGAGTATTCGTATCACGATTTGTCGAAAATTGATTTGCAATTTGTGAAAGACAGTGTGCTGAAAGAGAGCTATGAAGGGTTGATATATATTCCGAAAACGGATAGTTTATCGACGGTTCAAAATCAGGTGCAGTTTATTTCGAATGATAGTCCGTCGATGGATTATATTTTGGATGTGGAGGATGTGATTGAGAAGAAAATTACACAATATAATTATGAAAAATTAGCGATTGATACGGCTCGAATTAGCTTGGCAAAATCGAAGGTTGATATTGTTTTGAAGAAAGCTTCGGGCGAAGATACGGTGAAGGGTTTGAACGAAATTAAACTAGTAATCGGTGGAATTTTCGGTTATTTAATTATGATGTTCATTATTATTTACGGCAATTTTGTGATGCGAAGTGTGATTGAAGAAAAGACGAATCGAATTATTGAAATTATTATTTCGTCGGTAAAACCGTTTCAGTTGATGATGGGTAAAATCATTGGAAACTCGTTGGCAGGAATTCTTCAGTTTTTAATTTGGACGATTTTGGGATTGGTGCTTTTCTTTATTTTTTCGACTGTTTTTGGGATGCAAATGGGAGCTTCGTCAGATGCTTCGGGAGAAGCTGTTGCGGCAGCCAGCCAAAATGGTTTGATGGAGAAATTGCCTTTGTATTATGAAGAATTGAAGAGCTTGCCGTTGGTGACTTTATTGATTTCTTTCGTTATTTATTTTATTGGCGGATTCTTTTTGTATAGTTCGTTTTATGCGGCTATTGGTGCTGCAGTGGACAACGAAACCGACTCGCAACAGTTTTTGTTACCGATTATTTTGCCTTTGATTTTGGGGGTTTATATTGGATTTTTCACGGTGTTGAATGACCCGCACGGAACGGTGGCAACGGTGTTTTCGATAATTCCATTAACGTCGCCGATTGTAATGTTGATGCGGATTCCCTTTGGCGTGCCGTGGGAGCAACTTGTGCTGTCGATGGTTTTGCTGTATGCTACATTTTTAGGCGTGGTTTGGTTTGCAGCGAAAATTTACCGTGTTGGGATTTTGATGTACGGAAAGAAACCAACCTGGAAAGAATTATATAAATGGATGAAATATTAATATGGAAATCATAAACAAAATAATAGACATTTTCGGTTTAAGTTTAATCAAAACAAAAGATGTAAACTTAACTGTAGGTGCTGTTGTTGCTCTGATTGTAGCGTTTGTTGTTACCAGTTTTATATTAAAATTTTTCAGAAAATTTGCTACACGGAATTTGCCTGTAGCAGACAAAAATAAATTTGTCAGTATTTTTCAGTTTGCCAAGTACTTGGTTTATTTGTTTGTGATAATGTTTACGTTGAATGCTTCGGGTATTAACATTAGTGTTTTGCTCACGGCTTCGGCAGCGATTTTCATTGGTTTAGGTTTTGCGTTGCAACAATTATTTCAGGATTTAATTGCGGGAATTCTAATGATTCTCGATCAATCGTTGAAAGTTGGTGATATTATTGAAATTGATGGAAGAGTTTGCCAAGTAGAAAAAATCAGTCTTCGTTCAACCAAAGCAGTGACCAGAAACGAACGGGTTTTGGTCATTCCGAATCATAAATTTATGACCGATGTTTTGTTCAATTGGACACAAAACAGCGATATCATCCGCGAAAGCGTTACAGTTGGTGTGGCGTATGGTTCTGATACCGAACTGGTCAAGAAGATTTTATTGGAATGTGCAAAAAATAATAAAAGTACACTAGATACGCACGAACCTATTGTGATGTTTGAGAATTTTGGTGATTCTTCACTTGATTTCGGACTTTATTTCTTTGTGGACGACGGTCTTTCGATTCCGAGAGTGCGAAGCGAACTCCGATTTGAAATTGATAAACAGTTTAGAGCAAACAATATTTCGATACCATTCCCGCAAAGAGATTTGCATTTAATTTCTAAACCGGAAAATAAAAGTGAATGAATTTAAGTATTGAAAATATATTATTAATCGGTTCACTTTTACTTTTAATCAGTATCATTGCCGGAAAAACTTCCTATAAATTTGGGGTTCCAACATTAGTTTTGTTCCTTGGAATTGGAATGTTGGCGGGTTCTGAAGGACCGGGTGGAATTATATTTGATGACCCAAAATTAGCTCAGTTCATCGGAATTGTTTCGCTGAATTTCATCCTGTTTTCCGGAGGTTTAGATACGACTTGGAGTTCCATTAAACCGATTTTGTGGCAAGGTGTGGCTTTGTCAACGTTAGGCGTTTTGATTACGGCCGTTTCCGTTGGAACATTTGTTTATTACATTACTGATTTTACGATTTATGAATCGTTGTTGCTGGGTTCGATTGTTTCTTCCACGGATGCGGCAGCGGTTTTCTCTATTTTAAGATCGAAGAGTTTAGCTTTAAAATCAAATATTCGACCCACGTTAGAGTTAGAAAGTGGTAGTAACGATCCGATGGCGTATGTGTTAACGATTGCTTTTTTAGGATTGGTTATTAATCAAGATCAGGAGCAAAGCCAAAATATTTTGTCGGTCATTCCGCTTTTTCTTCAGCAAATGGTTATTGGTGCAATTGCCGGACTTTTGTTTGGAAAAGCGAGCAAATACATTATTAATAGTCTCAAATTAGATTTTGAAGGATTGTATCCCGTTTTGGTGATTGCGTTGATGTTCATCACGTTTTCCGCAACTGATTTTGTGGGTGGAAATGGCTTCTTAGCTATTTATTTATGTGCAGTTTATTTAGGTAATCAGGATATCATTCACAAAAAAACAATTCTGAAAATGTTCGACGGTTTGGCGTGGTTAATGCAAATCGTTTTGTTTTTAACGCTTGGGTTATTGGTTTTTCCGTCGAATATTGTTCCGGTTATTGGAGTTGGACTATTGATTTCTGCCTTTATGATTTTTGTAGCCAGACCAATTGGTGTTTTTCTAAGTTTAATTCCATTTAAAATCAAGAACAGAAAAAAAGCATTCATTTCTTGGGTCGGATTAAGAGGTGCTGTTCCGATTGTGTTCGCTACTTATCCGCTTTTGGCTGGAATTGAAAAGGCTGAAATGATTTTTAATATTGTGTTTTTAATTACGTTAACTTCTATTTTAATTCAAGGAACAACGTTGTCTGTTTTTGCTCATTGGTTGCACGTTTCGTTACCGGAAAAAGTGAAGTTGAAAGGACCACTCGAAATCTTTTTTGATGAGAATCCAAAATCCGAAATCGGTGAAATTAATTTAGTTGAAAATGATTTTGCCGTTGGAAAAAAAGTCGTAAACCTTGGTTTTCCTAAGAATGCTTTGATTACGATGATTAAACGGAATGAGAAGTATATTACACCAAGTGGTTCGACTATTTTGGAATCGGGTGATAAGCTCATCGTTCTTTCCGATAAAAAAGAAAGCATTGATTTTATTGAAGAAAGTTTAAAACGGAATGAAATTATATTGAAAAAACGTTTTATTATTTTTGTAGAAACTACAGAATTGAGTCATTCGCTCATACAAAATGCGTTAAAAATTGCTAATAATCAAGATATTAAATTTTGTTTGGTGCATCAATCGAACAGTTTTCTTCCTAAAATAATGGATGCTACTGAGCGATTAATTGCCATCAGAAAAGATAAAACCGAAGCATTAATCAAATTAAAGGAAATTGCGAAAGAAGATTTTCCTGCTGAAAACGTGGAGTTTTTGGTTTCGGAAGAAAAGATTAATCAATTGTATGAGCAGCTCAAAAATCCGAAATATGAAGATTATATTTTTGTTGGATTGAAAGGAACGAGTTACATCAAAAAACATTTAATAGGAAGTATTGCTACGCAAATTACAGATAATATTAATTCCACTGTTTTTGCGTTACCCTTTAGAGAATCAAAGTTTGATATAGAAGAGTTTTTTGTTGGAATCAGTAACACGGAAAACTTTAACTTTGATGCTCTGAATAAAACGATTGAATTTTTTCCTAATTTGGAAAAAGTAAATTTGTTTACGATTTCAAATAATTCGGATAATCAATTGCTTTCCCGAGATATTTTGGATAAAGTGCACCATCCTAAAAATATGGAATTTGAAGTGACTTATAGAGTAATTTCCGATAAGGAAAAATTAAAAGAAACGATTGAATGTTCCGAAGATCATACCAACAAACTATTAGTGATTCAAAAAGGAGCAAGAAATTTTTCGGATAAAATGTTTAGAAATTATTTTACGAATGAATTTGTTTACGAAGGAAAATTTCCAATGATCATTCTTCCGCACAACGAAGTGACATTGGTGGATTAAAAAATATAAAATTAGAATTATGCCAAAAATATTAATTATTGAAGACGAAGCAGCCATCCGAAGAGTGTTAACCAAAATTCTTTCGGAAGAAAATGACACCTATCAAGTGGAAGAAGCTGAAGACGGACTTTCCGGTGTTGAAAAAATTAAAAACGAAGACTACGATTTAGTGCTTTGCGACATCAAAATGCCCAAAATGGATGGGGTAGAAGTGCTTGAAGCCGTTAAAAAAATAAAGCCCGAAATTCCGATGGTGATGATTTCCGGTCACGGCGATTTGGAAACGGCTGTCAATACAATGCGATTGGGAGCGTTTGATTATATCTCAAAACCACCGGATTTAAATCGATTGTTGAATACGGTTCGAAATGCATTAGACCGAAAACAATTGGTGGTTGAAAATAAAATTTTAAAGAAAAAAGTCAGCAAAAATTATGAGATGATTGGTCAATCGGAACCGATTAATCACATCAAAGAAATGATTGAAAAAGTGGCTCCAACCGATGCTCGTGTGCTTATTACCGGTCCAAACGGAACAGGGAAAGAGTTGGTGGCTCATCAATTGCACGAAAAAAGCGAACGTGCGGCTTATCCAATTGTGGAAGTGAATTGTGCTGCCATTCCGTCTGAATTAATCGAAAGTGAATTATTCGGACACGTGAAAGGAGCCTTTACTTCAGCCGTGAAAGACCGTGCCGGAAAATTTGAAGCAGCTGATGGCGGAACGATTTTTTTGGATGAAATTGGCGACATGAGTTTAGCCGCACAAGCTAAAGTTCTACGTGCTTTGCAAGAAAATTTGGTACAACGAGTTGGTGCTGATAAAGATATAAAAGTCAATGTTCGTGTGATTGCCGCAACAAATAAAGATTTACAAAAAGAAATTACCGAAGGTCGTTTTCGGGAAGATTTGTACCATCGTTTGGCGGTGATTTTAATTAAAGTTCCGGCTTTAAACCAAAGAAGAGATGACATTCCGTTATTGATTGAACATTTTGCAAACAAAATTTCGGAAGAACAAGGAAATACGGCCAAACAATTTTCAGCCAATGCAATTAAATTATTGCAAGAATACGATTGGACCGGAAATATTCGCGAACTTCGCAACGTGGTAGAACGTTTGATTATTCTTGGCGGAAGTGAAATTTCGGAGAATGATGTGAAGATGTTTGCTAGTAAATAAAAATGGTAAAAGGTAATTAGTAATAGGTGAAAGGAAATCCCATCACCCATCACCATTTACCCATCACCCATCACCTTTTAAAATATGCAATTAAAAAAAATAAACCCAAAACTTCAACAAGCCCTTATCGAATTGGGTTTAACTGAAGCGAATGAAATTCAACAAGAAACGTTTTCTACTTTAAAAAGTGGGGCAGATGCAGTTATTCAATCTCCTGGCGGAAGTGGTAAAACGACGACTTTGGTGCTGAATGTTATTCAACGATTGGAAAAAGCTGTCGGTGAAAGCACACGAGCCTTAATCGTAGTAGAAAACAGAGATAAAGTAACCGAAATGGTTGATTTATTTGAAAAGTTTGGTGATTTCCTTGATTTAAGAGTCATTGGCGTTCACGAAAAAGGTGATATTGATTATGATAAAAACCAAATCTCGTTAGGAATGGATGTGTTAATTGGAACACCAACTAAAATTAATGATATGTTTTCATCTGCGGGATTTAATATGAATACCATCAAAATGTTTGTAGTGGATGATGCCGAAGTGATGTTTAGAAACCGAATGGATGCCATCATTCTCCGACTTTCATTAAGCGTAGAAAAAACACAACGGGTTTTCTTTTGTTCAACGATTACTGAAAGAGTTGAAGTATTAGCCGATAAAATAATGATAGAACCCGTCTTCTTCGAAGCAGATTAGTTAACCGAAAAAACCCGCAACCCGCAACCCGCAACTTTTAAACCTTAAAACCGAATACTATGGGAATGATGAAAATATTTTCCGGAAGTCAAATTTTAGCTTCCGCATTAAAAGAAAAAATAGAAGAAATAGGGGTAGAAGTACTCCAAAAAGACAACATTCAATCCGCTCGTTTGGGTGGTTTTGGCAACTTGGATTTAGCCGTAGAATTATTTATTGACGAAAAATATTATGGTAAAGTGACGGAAGTTGTTGAGAAATTTAGAATGAGTATTTAAATTTGTATATTTGTTATTAAATTGATTAGTATGGATTTAGCTGCAAAAAAATCGGAACTTTTAGATTGGTTGCTTCATCTTAAAGATGAAAGTAAGCTAAAAAAATTAATTGCTTTTAAATCAATAATAGATAATGAAGTTGTTGCTCATACCGTCAGTGGTTATCCAATTGATAAGCAAGAATACATCAATATGGTCAATGAAGCTGATGAAAGAATATCCTCGGGAAAATATACCACAATGGAAGATTTAGAAAAAGAAATTGAGAATTGGTAGAAGATGCAGAGTCAAATTAGAATTATTTGGGATAATAATGCAAAAACTGATTTAAAATTAATTTATGATTTCATAAAATTAAAATCGCCACAAGGAGCAAAAAATGTCATTAACGATATTGTTACAAATACAAAGAACATAAAGTTTACACAACAATATCAAGTTGACGAAATTCTTGGTGAGCCTTACAGAAGAATTGTCGTAAGAAATTATAAGATAATCTATAAAATTCAATCTGAATCTGAAATTAGAATTCTTCAAATTTTTGATACTCGTCAAAACCCTATCATACTGAAAGGCAAAGAGTAATCACCTAAAAATCTTCAAATAATAAGTCAAAACCGAAATAAAAACGCCAAAAATTCCAATAAAACCAAACGAATACCGCAAGCTGGTGAGTTCAGCAATGTGACCAATAACTGGCGGTCCAATCAAAAATCCTAAGAAACTAATTCCGGTTACAATTGTCAACGCTTCTCCGGTTGGAATCGTTGTATTTCTTCCTGCCGCACTATAAATGATGGGAATAACATTTGAAACACCAAAGCCAACCATCATAAATGCAATCGTACTCGGAATCAAAAACGGAAAAACAACAGCAGTATACAATCCCAACGAAATAGTTATACCACTCACAATTAGAATATTTTTTGCACCGTATTTACGAACTAAAATATCACTCAAAAATCGTCCGGAAGCCATTGTTATCATAAACGAAGTATAACCTAAAATCACTAAAGCTCCTGGTGCCTTGACAATATCTTTAAAATAAACACCGCTCCAATCAAACATAATTCCTTCACTTGCCATACAACAAAAACCAATTACGCCAAGCCAAATCAACGACTTGTCAGGCATTTTAAATTTAGGTTTTGCAATGTCAATTTCCTTTTTAACCGCTTTCACTTTAATCAAAAACCGATAATTGATAAAAACGATTAAACCAACAATTGCAAACACGATGATGAAATGTTGATAGGGAGTAAGTTTAAAAGCCAACATCACCAATCCAACCAAAGCTCCGCAAAATCCGGCTAAACTCCACGATCCATGAAAAGAACCCATAATAGGTTTTCCGAAAACTTGTTCCGTATAAACGCCTTGCGTATTGATGGAAATGTTACTGAAATTTCCGCAAATTCCAAATAAATACAAACCTAAAGCCAATTGCCACGTTTCTTCTGCCAATCCAATATTTGTTAAGCAAAATGCATACAGAATTAAAGAAAATAGCAATACTTTTCTACTTCCAAAGCGGGTAACTAATTTTCCTGAAAAAGGCATCGCTGTTAATTGACCAATTGGGAGAGCAAATAAAATCGTACCCAATTCTCCTTCGCTCAAATTCAAAAACGATTTAATATCCGGAATTCTACTCGCCCAAGAAGCAAAACAAAATCCCATTCCAAAATAGAAAAAAGACATCGCCAAACGAATTCTGTTCAAATACGTTTGTTTCGCTTTCCGATAGCTTTTTTTATGCTTTTGTTGCGGAATAATCTTCCCGAGAAAACTGTAGTCAAATAAAGGCATAGGTTTATTGGCTGATTGAGGTAGCAAAATTAATTAAAAAAATAGGGTTTACGCTTGATTTTGATTTCATTGGCAAACGAATTAGCTATTTTTCAACAATTGTTGACGCATTTTAGCAATACCAAAAATAATTGTCATACTAATTATCATTTTCAAACTTCAAGATTCCACAAATCGATTATCTTTGCACCTTGAAAAAAATTCGAGCATTCGAATAATCAAATAATCTAACAATCGAATAATCCACAATGATTACAGTAAACGATATCTCCGTTCACTTTGGCGGAACCACTTTGTTCAGCGATGTTTCTTTTGCCATCAACGAAAACGATAAAATTGCCTTGATGGGAAAAAACGGTGCCGGAAAATCCACACTTTTAAAGATAATTGCAGGCGAAAGTAAACCGTCAACCGGAAATGTTTCTGCACCAAAAGATGCCGTAGTTGCCTATTTGCCACAGCATTTGTTAACGCAAGATGGTTCAACTGTGATGGAAGAAGCGTCAAAAGCATTTGGAGAAATCTTCAAAATGAAATCTGAAATCGACGAAATCAATGAGCAATTAACGATTAGAACCGATTATGAAAGTGATGAGTATATGAAATTAATCGAAAAAGTTTCCGACTTAAGCGAGAAATTTTATGCCATTGAAGAAATCAATTACGAAGCCGAAGTAGAAAAAATATTAACCGGACTAGGATTTGAAAGAACCGATTTCACACGTCAGACCTCCGAATTTTCAGGAGGTTGGCGAATGCGAATTGAGTTAGCCAAAATCCTTCTTCGCAAACCCGATTTGATTCTTCTCGATGAGCCAACCAACCACATGGACATCGAAAGTATTCAGTGGTTAGAAGATTTTTTAATCAATTCAGCCAAAGCAGTTGTGGTCATTTCGCACGATAGAGCGTTTGTGGATAACATCACCAATCGAACTATTGAAGTCACAATGGGACGCATTTATGACTACAAAGCAAAATACACTCATTACTTAGAACTTAGAAAAGACAGACGAATTCATCAGCAAAAAGCCTACGACGAACAACAAAAAATGATTGCCGATAACCAAACGTTTATCGATCGTTTCAAAGGAACTTTTTCTAAAACCGATGCCGTTCAATCCCGTGTAAAAATGCTTGAAAAACTCGTTTTGGTGCAAGTCGATGAGGTCGATACATCGGCATTAAAATTAAAATTCCCACCGGCCATTCGTTCCGGTCAATATCCGGTAATCGTAAAAGATTTAGAAAAATCGTATGGCGACAAACTGATTTTTAAAGATGCCAACATCGTCATCGAAAGAGGAGACAAAGTTGCTTTCGTCGGTAAAAATGGCGAAGGAAAATCAACCATGATCAAAGCTATCATGAAAGAAATTGAAATCAACGGCGGAAGCGTAGAAATCGGTCACAACGCACAAATTGGTTATTTTGCACAAAATCAAGCGTCATTATTAGACGAAAATGCAACCATTTTTGAAACTATCGACGACATTGCGGTGGGCGACGTTCGAACGCAAATCAAAAATATTTTGGGAGCATTTATGTTCCACGGCGACGACATCACCAAAAAAGTAAAAGTACTTTCCGGTGGCGAAAAAACTCGTTTGGCAATGATAAAATTGTTGCTCGAACCGGTGAATTTGCTCATTCTCGATGAGCCTTCCAACCACTTAGATATGAAAACCAAAGACATCATCAAAGATGCGTTACGGGATTTTGACGGCACATTGATCCTCGTTTCCCACGACCGTGATTTCCTCGACGGCTTGGCGACCAAAGTCTTTGAATTTGGCAACAAACGCGTCAAAGAACATTTTGAAGACATCAAAGGATTCTTGGCGATGAAAAAAATGGAAAATCTTCGCGAAATCGAAAAATAAGCTTTAAAAATAATATGGGCGTGCCCACAAGGGTCGGGCTTGTCGTTACATCCCGATAGCTATCGGGATCACAAAAAACACCATTTTCTTAAACCCAAAAAAGAGCTTCCTTTGGTCGCTTTTTTGGCCTGAGAAAATTGGTGTTTTTTTGTTCCGGGCTTCCCACTTCAATCCCTCACGCACCTCCGTGCACAAAAGCAATTTGATTATAATCATTCTAAATTTCTTTACACAATCATAAGTTATTGATTTTAAATTATATTTGAAAAATTTTAAAATTACAGCTATGGATCAACGATTGAAATTTTGTAAACTTTGCGAAAACCAAAAATATTCCGCAGAAGGCTTAGTGTGCGGACTAACACTTCAAAAACCAACCTTTGTTGATTCTTGCCCTGAATTTAAACCTTCAGAAAAAGAAATGGATAAATCACTTCGTCAACAAGAAAGTTTTTCAAATGAAGTAACTGAAGAGTCCGGTTTAGGATGGAAAAATATTCTGTGGGGAATTATCGTCATTATTGCTATTATCAGGTTAATAATGCGAATGAGTTCTTAATTAATTTAATGACAAAACAGTCGTATAAAAAAACATCCCGTTAAATCTAACGGGATGTTTTCGTAATGTAATTTAAATTAACAAGTATTTATAAAGCAGTAATAATGAATTGGCTTCTTCTGTTCAATTGGTGTTCGGCTTCGGTACATTCTACACCATCAGCACATTTGTTTACCAATTGTGTTTCTCCGTATCCTTTAGCAGTTAAACGATCTGCAGCAATACCGTTTTTGATTAACCAATCACGAGTAGATTTTGCTCTTCTGTCAGACAACACTTCGTTGTAACGATGCGTTTGACGACTATCGGTGTGCGAACGAATATCGATTTTCATATTTGGATATTCATTCAATACATCTAAGATTTTAGCAATATCAATTGCAGCATCCGGTCTGATGTTCCATTTATCTAAATCAAAATAGATTAGGTTGATTCCAAATACATCCGCTAAATCGCCACCAATTGGAATGCTTTTCACTGCTTTTTCCAATTCAATCGGAAGTTCAGTTGTGCCACTTTCTTTTCCTATAATCACAGGTACTTCTTTTGTGGTATATTCCGGTTGTTCTGCACGAACGTAATATTTTTTCTCACATTCCACTTCACCAAAGTCATAACGACCATCCGGACCTGAGATAGTTTCTTTTAACTTATTGAAATTCTCATCAAACAAAGTCAGTTTTGTATTTGGTAAAATGGCTCCGGTTTCTTCATCGGTTACAATTCCAGCCAACAATTGTTCGCAATCAAATTGCAATTCTTTTGTTTCAAGGAATTTATAAATATCATCATTACCAACTCCGTTTGGACGGTTAGAAGATAAAAATCCTCTTTTGTTGGCTTTGTTGATAATCAATGCAAAATCATCATGCGGACTATTTGCTGGTTCTCCAATATTGTGTACTTGTTTGAATGTTCCATCAGTTTCTAATTTAGACACAAAAATATCCAAACCACCTAATCCGGGATGACCGTCTGAAGCAAAATACAGTTCGTTATCTGAAGTAATAAATGGAAATGTTTCGCGACCTTCGGTATTAATATCAGCTAAATTCACAGGAGTTCCATAGGAATCTGGGGCTAAAATATCAACTTTAAAAATATCAGATAAACCTTTTGTTCCTGGCATATCAGAAGCAAAGTACAAAGTTTTTTCATCTGCACTCAAAGAAGGATGAGCCACTTGATAACTGTCGCTGTTAAATGGAAGTTCTTTAATGTCTGTCCATTTTTCATCCACCAAAGTAGCTTTATAAATTTTTAATAAAGTGACTTTGTTGGCATCTTTTCCTTTTTTACCATTTAAATAATTATTTCGGGTAAAATAAACAGTTTTGCCATCTTTTGTAAAAGCCGGAGTTGATTCATGGAATTTAGAATTCAATTTTTTGCCATATCTATCGGTGTTGGAAAGAGCACCTTCTGCACTCAAATCAGCACCATATAAATTAGAAAAGTATTGATCTGTCCATGTGTGTTTTCTTTTAGAAAAGTTTCCGGTATCACGGGTGGAGGTAAAAACCACTTTGTCCATAAAGAATGCCGGTCCGTAATCTGAGTATTCAGAATTGATTCCTGCATCTTCAATGTCATAACGACCTGAATTCTTTTTGATGGCTTCGCGGTAATCTTTTTGTTCTTTTGCTAAAAGACCACGTTTATCGTTTCCGCTTTTCTCGTTGAATTTTGCCATCATTTCATCAGCTTTGGCATAATTTCCAACCGTTTTTAATGATTGTGCGTAACGGAAATAGTATTCAGGTTCCACGTCTTGGGACATTGCAAAAAGTTCTCCATACCATTTTTCTGCGTTCACTAAGTCGGCATTAAAATAATAGGCATTCCCTATTTTTTGCAACATATCAGGTGTTTTATACCCTTTTTCTGCAATTCGTTCATAGGTTTTAATAGCATCTATGTAAGCGAATTTGTCATAGTTTTTAGTAGCTTTTCGTTCACCTGCTTTTTGCGAGTAAACATTTACAGCAATAAAACTAAACAAGGCGATGTATATAAATTTAATTTTCATGACTGTTGCTTTATTAGAAGAATCTAGGTGATACAATTTTATTGTGTTTTGTGAATAATTCAAAGCGTAAGAAAATCTCATGCGAACCTGAATTAAATCGTCTTAATCGGGTAGTTTCATGATCATAACCATAACCAATGAAAAGCCCGTCTGTAACTTGGAAACCAGCCATGGCACTCACGGCAGCATCCCAACGCCAAGCAGCTCCTAACATAAACTTATCATTATATAAGAAATTGGCAGAAACATCCACTTGCAATGGAGCACCTTCTACGGCTTTGGTTAATAATGCAGGTTTGAATTTTAGGTTATAAGTCAAATCAAATACATAACCGGCAATAAGATAGAAGTTCATTCGCTCAGCATTGATAGCCACATCGTTGTCGCTATAACGTTTTGTTTCAAAAAAGTTTGGAACAGAAAGCCCAACATACATTTTGTCTGAGTGAAAATAAACTCCTGCTCCAATATTTGGAGTAAACTTGTTGTCCAAATTTTGAAATTGCGGATCACCTGCATCTTGAGGGTTTAATTTGTTTACATCTAGATTAAATAAATTAGCTGTTCCTTTTACACCAAAAGAAAGTTTGAAAGTTTCTGAGGTTTGAACCGTATAGGATACATCAGCAGATATTGCATTTTCATTAGTAGGACCGATTTTGTCATTTACGAATGAAAGACCAACTCCAAGATTACTATTGTTGATTGGTGTGTTAATCGAGGCAGCATTTGTAACCGGAGCACCATCTAATCCAACCCATTGGGTTCTGTGCAATCCAAAAATGCTCATTACTCCTCTTGATCCCGCGTAGGCCGGATTCACGTTGATTGTGTTGTACATGTATTGCGTGTACTGTGCGTCTTGTTGTGCAAGTGCCGCAAAACCTGTAAACATCAAAGCGATAAATAAAAATTTTGTTCTCATTTTGTTTCTTTTTTAGAAACCTGAGGGCGGGGTGACCCTCAGGAGTTTAATTTTATCTTGTTAGGTATAAATATCCGGATTTGTTTTCAACATTTCCTTCTGGAGTAGTATAATTAATGATATAGAAATATGTTCCTGTTGGTAGCTCTGCATTTTTGTTTAGAGTGGCTCTACCTTCTGAAATTCCTTCAAATCGTCTATCATTGTTGTTATAATTTTCTACTTCATAGACTAACACGCCCCAACGGTTATAGATTTCAACAGTGTTACTTGTATAACACTCAGTATTTTCAATATTTTCAATTGAGAAATACTGATTCAATGCGTCTCCATTTGGTGAAAAAGCGTTGTGAATAACAATCGCATCACATGGGAATACAAGACAGTCATCGTTTACATTCATTGTAACTTCATATACTCTTGGACAATCACCTTCAGTAATTTCATACTGCAAGATATAATTTCCAATTGAAGAAACTTCATTCGGACTGAAAATATTTCCATTTAAAGCTCCTGTGTTGTTTACATCAACCCAAACACCTCCGGTTGTTCCGTCAGGAAGTAATTCATCTAAATTAACAGTTGTTATATCTCCAATACATGATTCAGTATCAATTCTAGTTAAATTATTTTGAATTGAAACATTAATAGTTTGAATAAATGTTGAAGGATTTCCACAACTATCTGAAACTTCCCAAGTTCTTACAATAGTATAAGATGTTGGTGTTTCATTTATTGTTTCCTCTGTGAATGTTGGTTCCCCAACAGCTGAACATAAGTCAGAAAAAGTTAATTCAGGTGCTTCAGGAATTGCATCACAATTTACAGAAATGCTTTCTTCAAATTCTGAAGAAATAGGACCGGTTGTGTCTTGAACCAAAATAATTTGAGTATGTGAAACAGCATTTTGACAATCGTCAACTGCAACCCAAGTTCTTGTAATAATTGATTCTCCTGCACAATCTCCTTGTTCAACAGTTTCTGTTAAAGTTACTACTGCATTTCCACAACTATCTGTTGCAGTTAAGGTAGCAGCCGCTGGAATTGAACTACATTCTGCTGTTTCATCAGCAGGTAAGTTTTCTACAAAAACAGGGGCCATAGTGTCTTGAACTGTAATTATTTGAGAATATGAAGTTGAATTTCCACATTCATCAGTTGCTACCCAAGTTCTTACTAATGTATAGGTATTAGTACAAATTACATTTTGAGTTGATTCAGAGAAAGTTACGCTTGCATCTCCACAGCTATCAGTAGCAGTTAATATCACTGCTGTTGGGATATCGTTACATTCTACAGTTAGATCACCAGGAAGTTCTTCTACAAAAGTAGGAGGCGTTGTATCCTGAACAGTGATGATTTGAGTATGAACAGTTTCATT